>NZ_QXGJ01000029.1 GCF_003952005.1 Bifidobacterium callimiconis | reverse complement strand
CGCGCGGGCGGCCTCGATGGCGTCCCGCTCGCTCAGGCGCCATTCCTGGCTGTACGTGCCGCAGGAGTCGCAGCGCAGCGTGTAGGCGGGCATGTGCTCGCAGTGCATCGCCATGACGGGCCCTCCTATGCGCTGGCGAGCCTGCGGCGCATGTACTCGCTGCGGCTGAGGTGGTAGCGGCGGGCCTGGGCGGTGATGCGGTCGAGGTCGCTCTTGGGGATCCTCAGGCTCACGGTCACCATCCGCTCGTCGGCCGGACCGAGGTGCAGCCCGTAGTGGACGCGCCCGTCCAGCGGGTCCGGGATCGTCTCGTCCTCGGCCTCCCTGGCGTCCCGCTCGGCCTGCTCCGGGGTCATGCCGACCAGGGCCAGCAGCTCCTCGTCTCGCCTGCTCACGCTCATCGTCCGCTCCTTAGCTGGTCGATCTGCCTCATGAACTTCCTGGTGGGCGGGGTGAACGCGTGGTAGACCACCACGTCCTCGCCGTGCACGCGATACAGCATCTCGACGTTGCGGCCGTGCCCGTCGAGGCCGACCACCATCCAGGCGCCGTCATCGCGCCGCGCATCGACCATGACGCTGCGCAGCGCGGTCACCACGTCCTCCTCGCACAGCTCGGGATGCCGCTCGTGCACCCGGTCAAGCACATGGATCCTCACGCATCACTCCCGTATCACGCTTGTATTACACCACGATCATACCCGTGATACGGGCGCATCACAAACGTATTATGCTCGCCGCACGGTGGCCCGGTACTCGCTGCACATACGGCCGACCACGTCGATCAGATCGTTCATTTCGGCGCGCAGCTCGGCCACGTCCGCCATGGACACCGTGTCCTCGGCGTTGACTCGGCGGGCGATCTGGTTGACGTTCACGCCGATCGGACGCAGCAGCCGCAGGACCATTTCCGGGTCCCAGGTAGTCTCCACGACGCGCACGGAGCCATCGGTCATGATCTCGCGGGCGAACCTGCCGAACGACGCGCCGGCCCCGCGACTGCGCGCCCACAGCTCGTACGTCTCCCGCACATCGGCCCATTCCTCGGGCGTGAACGCGACGCACTTGAGGATCTTCCGGCGTCGTCCCTCGGCCCAGCTCATGCATTGCTCCGCGTTGTTTGGGACGGCGTTTTCGCTGTTCGGAGGCTTCGCCGACTATGGGGTTCGGGTCTCCCGACTTGTCCCGCCGGCGGCGGGCAAGCAGCAAGTGTATATACACTTGCTATGCTTGCTACTCCTGAAACGAGCCTTCGTTTTTTCGCTTTCCCGTTTTCAATTCCGTGCATGTGGTCGTTCACGCTTGTTCCTTCCATCGTCCGGTCTTGGTCGCGTCGATGCGATCAAGTGTTCATCTATTTCGTTGCACCGGGTTTGGAAGGCACAGGGTGAGGCGCGTGGATGACGGGATCATGATTTTCGCTGTGTTCGTGTGATGCGCCCTCCTGGTCTTGGCTGTTGTCGTGATGACTGTCCTGTGGCGTGGCTGTCGTGTCTGAGTCGTTGTCCGTCTTTCGTCTGCGGGCGTGGAGACGGCCTGTGAACGCGGTGATCAGGTCGAACGCGATCAGGGTGAACGCGACGGTCAGGACGGCGAACGCAGGGAAGATCCGATCCTCCGGCATGCGCCTGGCGAGCACGAGCAGCACCTCGACGAGAGCCTTCATCAGATCGGTAAGCGGGTCAAGCACGGTGACCTCCTTCTGGTCGTGAACATGGTCGTCGTCCCTCTATGCGCGCAGCCTCCGTAACCGCCGCTCTCGCACATGGCGCGTTAGGGTCATGCATCTGGAGATCTACGCGGGTATGGGCGCAGTCCAGGACAGCACGGACGCGGTGCCCTGATCGGCTTTGCACTTGCGTTCGATCCCGAAGGACGGCGTCCTACGACGCAATGAACGCCTTGCCCCTATCCAGCGGCTCTCCGGGGTTATGAGACCGACCGCCATCCAGGCGTCGATACGGCCGTACAGAGCCTCCGTCACGCCAAAGGTGCAGAAGAGGTGCCCAGGCCGTGCATCCCGCCTCTACGGGCCCGCCAGAGGGCGTTTTCACCCCATAGCCACCGGCTTCCCCGCATATCCAAACTCGACCGCCGTTCCCTCCGATACCGTGGGCGTCCGGATGGTCGATACCGGCCTCTCCAAACCATCAAGGACCGAAAGGACGGGAAGACGGATGCATGCCGGAACAGGCGTTCACAATTTGTTCACATTCAATGCTCAAAACTTCTCTTTCACGCTCAGATCGCGTGATCAGAAAATTCCCGATAATCGTTGGAATTCCAACGATTATCGGAGTTATCCACATTTTCTGATTTTTTCGAATTTTCTAGTATCTGTATATCTGTCTATAGGGGACCCTCGCTCAGCCCTACTGCCACAAGGGCTGAGAGGCCATGTCGGTACCCAAAGTCCCTCAAAAGGTACCCAAAGTCCCTCAAAAGGTACCCAAAGTCCCTCTCCGGTACCTAAAGTCCACAGAAAAGGCGTGGACTTTAGGTACCTAGATCCGTGGACTTTAGGTACCTTCGTGGTAAAGTACCTAAAGTCCACGCTTAAAAACGTTGGAAATAAAGGAAACCCCCGCACTGCGCCAACAGCCGGGGGAACGGCAACCACTAAGACGGAGTGATCGCATGACTGATTCTAAGCAATTGATCGTCCCAGACGACGAACCTCTGATGTCGCACGCCTTCGTGTCGAAGATCGCGGCCCAGGTCTCACTGCCCTACCGCAGACCGAAGGCCCGCGAGATCGTCAAGCGAAACGGCGACCTCGAGGTGCGGTTCATCTGCGGCGCGGACTGCCTGCCCTACGGCAAGTACCCGCGCCTGTTCGAGCTGTGGGCCTGCACGATGATCAAGACCAGGAACGAGTGCTGGAACCCCGAGACCATGACGCTGAGCATCGGCAAGTCGTTCCGCGACTTCCTCGAGCTGCTGAATGTCAATGTCGGCGGCAAGAGTTTGCGGACGATCAAGCCGCAGCTCGAGAGCCTGTTCAAGTGCGCGTACATCATCAGCTACAGCACGAAGACGAAGTCCAAGGGCGCGAACTTCACCGTCGCGGAGACCTACAACATCGACTGGCTGCGGGACAAGCCACTGCACGAACCGGGAACTTTCGAGAACTGGGTGACCCTCTCCAAGGGCTACGTGCAGATGCTCGAGGACCATCCCGTGCCGATCGATCTGAAGATCGCCGCCCGGTTCAAAAGCCCCATGTCGCTTGACGTCTACTGGTGGCTGACCAAGCGCTACTACCGGATGCACGAGCGGGTGAGCATCACCTGGCGGCAGCTCTACGACCAGTTCGGCAGCGACTCCAAGGAAATGAAGAAGTTCCGCCAGAACTTCAAGGAGGCCGTGGCCGAGGTGAAGACCGCCTACCCGCAGGCGCGCATCACCTGCGGTCGCGAGTACGTGACGCTCTACCCGTCCGAGACGAGCGTGGCCCCGGTCTCGCAGGTGCGGCGCGAGGAGAAGACGGCCGAGCGGCGCCGCTCGGCCGAGGAGGGCCATTGGACGGGCGTGGCCGGCGCTGGCCGGGTATGGACCACGACGGACCTGTTCGACGTGACGGCCGCCCGCGCGCACTTCGACGGAACGACTCCAGCCCAGGAGTGCCGGTACTGCCTGTTCGACGAGCGCAACCGGGCCTCTCACGGGCCCCTGGACGGCGGCGTGGGCGAGGCCGAGGACGTGCCCCTGTTCGAGTTCTAGGAGACGGGAGAGGCCCATGACGGGACGGCGTGCGGATGGTACGGGCGGCGGACCCGGTGACGCCGGCCGTGTCCGGTCGTTCGGGGTGCCGGACTACGCCGCCATGTTCCGCGGCCATGACGGCCGCCGGCCGGTCGAGGATGGCTTCTGCCGGCCGGCCGGCGCCGAGACCGGCTCGGACGCGGACGGG
>NZ_QXGJ01000028.1 GCF_003952005.1 Bifidobacterium callimiconis | reverse complement strand
CCTTCCCCTCGAGGGGAAGGTGGCAGCCAAAGGCTGACGGATGAGGTGATCAAAGAAAAGCGCGGCCAACACGGCCGTCCACTATTGCAAGACGCCCCGCTCGGCCCTTCCGCGGGAGGGGAGCCAGAATATGAGCCCCATACCGCGCCTCAGAACCCCACGCAAAAGGTCCCCGAACCTCCCTCGAGGTTCGGGGACCTTACATCAGGCTTTCAGCCAATCGCTCAGTGGTGGAAGCGGACCAGGCGCGCCTCGTACGGGGCGAGCTCGGCGCCGTTGCGCGGCATCAGGCCGTCAGCGCCATCAAGCCACACGTTCTGCGTCGCGCGGGAGAAGTTGAACAGGCCGACGAGCGTGTCAGCACCGGACTTGCGCACCACGGCGAGCACGGCGTCGTTGTGCGTGTCCCACGTGGACACCCAGGCGTCGGGCGCGAAGCACGGGTCGTCGCGCATCTCGCGCAGCCCCTCCATGCCTTCCCACAGCTGGTTCTGCAGGGTGCCGGGCTCCTCGCGCAGCGCGGCCTTCTCCCAGTCGAACTTGCTGCGGTGCAGGTTGCGGCTGTCCTCCACGCGGTCCGGGTCCTCCTTGTAGTCCCAGCCGTTGAGCTGGCCGATCTCGTCGCCGCAGTTGAGCATCGGGAAGCCACGCAGGAACGACATGGCGCGATGCATGAGCAGGTCGCGGTCCACGGCGATCTCGAGCGCCGGCTTGTCGTGCGTGATGATCGCCTTCTCCACGCCGCACAGGCTGGCGGTGGTGCCGCAGCTGCGGGCGTCGCTGGTGGCCGGATCGTAGTTGTACAGCTCGCCCATGGACCAGCTGCCGGGCACGCATCCCTCGTAGAAGTGGTAGAGGAATTCCTTGTGCTTGAGCGGATCGATGCCGATCTCCTTCTCCACGTCCTCGTCGAGACCCCAGCCGATGTCGTCGTGGCAACGCAGGTAGTTGACGAACCAGCAGTTCTCGGGCAGGGCGTTGAGCTTGTCGATCTGTGTCTTGAGCAGGCGCACGTCCTGGCTGGCGAGCGCGCTCCACAGGTTCACCATGATCGACACGTTGTACAGCATGTGGCACTCGGGCGCCTCGGGGGTGCCGAAGTAGGCGGCGAGCTCCTTGGGGGCCATGACGACCTCGCCCTTGAGCACCACGGCCGGGCAGACGCATTCGAGCGCGATGCGCAGCATGCGCACGATGGTGTGCACCTCGGGCAGGTTGCGGCAGTTGGTGCCGAGCACCTTCCAGATGTACGGCACGGCGTCGATGCGCAGCACCTCAACGCCGAGGTTGGCGAGGTGCAGCGCGCTGGAGAGCATGGCGATGAGCACCTTGGGGTTGCGGTAGTTGAGGTCCCACTGGAACGGGTAGAACTGGGTCATGACCCACTTGCCCATCTGCTCGTTCCAGCTGAAGTTGCCGGGCGCGGTGCCGGGGAATACCTGCGGGACCACGGCGTCGTACTGGTCGGGGATGGTGCGGTCGTCGTAGCAGAAGTAGTAGTCCTGGTACTCGGGGTCGCCGGCCTGCGCGGCCTTGGCCCAGCGGTGACTCGACGCGGTGTGGTTCATCACGAAGTCGAGACAGAGGCTGATGCCGGCCTTGCGCAGCTTGGCGGTGAGCGCGGCGAGGTCCTCGTTGGTGCCGAGCGTCGGATCGACGTTGTCGAAGTCCTCCACGGCGTAGCCGCCGTCGTTCTGCGGGTGCGGCATCTGCAGCAGCGGCATGAGGTGCAGGTAGGTGAGCTTCTGCTCCTCGAGGTAGGGCACGCGATCGGCGAGCTTCTTGAGGTCGCCGGCGAACAGGTCGGTGTACATGGTCATACCGAACATGTCGCCGCGCTTGTACCAGTCGGGGTCGGCCTCGCGCTTGGCGTCGAGCTCCTTGAGGTCGGCGGGGCGGGCGGCGTAGGCGTCGGCCATGGCGGCCTTGAGATCATCGAGGGCCGCACGGTCGTTGTACAGCTCCATGAACAGCCAGTCGAGTTCGGCGGAGTGGCGGGCGAGACGGTCGTTGTACACGGAATCGGTTGCGGACTTGGCTGCTTTGGCCATGGGAAACTCCTTCGTTCCAGTCTGACGCATGTGTGTGGTCGAAATTCAGTGTACTCCCAGCGAACACGTTTATCAAACCGGTTCGATAATTGGCGTGTCAGAACGATCAAATCTCAGCAATCACTTGAGTGATAGCGCTTGCATGAATATATCGAAATCGCCGACCGAGTACGCCACGGCCGCCCCGCCCCGCACTCGACGACTACCGCCGCATCATGATCAGCATCATCTTGGAGGCCTCCTCGGCATAGACCGCGTGGGGCAGACGGGTCGGGAAGTGCAGGATGCCGCCCGGCACCAGATCCACGGTTTTGCCGCCACCGGTGACCTTGAGATGACCTTCGAGGCACTGCACGAGCACGGGCATGGCGGCGGTGTGCTCGCTCAGCTCCTGTCCCTTGTCGAAGGAGAAAAGCACCACGTTGGCGCCCTCCACCTGCATCATGGTGCGTGAGACCGTGGCCTCGGGCTGCACCTCGACCATGGGTCCGAGATCGTCGATGAACTCCATCACCATCGGCTGCCCGCCGGGCGTGGCGGTCGTTGCGTTGGTCGTTGCACTGGTCGTCGTTTCGTTGGTCATATCGGGACTCCTTACTTTATCGTCCGTATTTCGTTTTTCATTGCGCGGCATGCGCATTCGCCGCTGTCGCATTCATTGAATTCGATGGAATTCGTTGGCCATCATTCGCCGCCGGCCGCGATGCCGGAGCTGCACGTATCAGCTTAATCGCATATCGGCGTCCGGGCGGGAACGACAGCGTCAATCACGCCGCCGCACAACGAACGCGATGCCGGTGAGCGCGTCCCCGTAGGTGTTGAACACGCGACGCATCTGCATCACCCGCGCGCGCAGGTCCGGATGCGTCAGCACGTTGCGCACGATGCGCAGCACGCCAGGCACGCCCTCATCGGCCAGATTGCGACGCATCTTCAGCAGCGCCATCGGCTCGGTTCCGGTCCACAGCACCTCGAATCCCTCCGATTCGAGCAGTTCCCGCCATTCGGCTGCGGTCAGCGGACGTGCGTTGACCTTGATGGCCTTGGCGAGGTCCTTGCGGATCGAGTCCTTGACGGAGTCATTCAGATCGTCCGGCGCGAGGCCCATTTCGTGGATCGCGTACAGTCCGCCCGGTTTCAGGATGCGATGAGCCTCGCCGATGATCGCGCGCTTGCCGCGTTCGGATTGCATGGTGAGCATGGCTTCGCCGATCACCACGTCCGTCGATTCGTCCGCAAGACCTGTTTGGGAGGCGTCGGCCCTGACGCATGCGCCGCCGACGGATGCCGCGAGAGGACCGATGATGTTCACGACCTGTTCGTCACGGTCGACGCCGGTATATCCCGCGGGACCTGCGTTCAGAATCAGTCGCGTGGTGCGACCAAGTCCGGGCGCGAACTCCACCACGCGCTTGCCGGCGATCGGCGTGTGCTCGAGCATGCGCCTGGTGAGCCGTTCTCCTCCGGGACGCAGTACGCGCTTGCCGAGTTTGGCCAGCACCCAGTGGCCCTGCATATGTTCGGCTTCGCGGTCGGACTGCGGCAGCTGTGACTCCGCGATGACGGGAGCGGCCACGGCGTTGGCGGTTTTGATATCGCCCGTTTTGGTCGCATCGGTTGCGTTGGTCAGATTACGTTCGTCATTCACGGGCCCGAAGCATACGGGATCGATGCCGTATACACCAGACTGGTTTTTCACATCGGATTGTGGTAAGCGACGGATGATTCGGAGATGCCAGACTGATATGTTTCACGTGAAACATTGGATAAAAGCGTGAGACAGGAAGAGGTCCTGATCGTTTCATATTGAAACGATCAGGACCTCTTTCAGTCATGGAAACCGAGGGCGATCAGGACGAATCTCTCCCCTCAGTCCGCCATGCGGCGGACAGCTCGTCCTGCAAGAACGGACGACCTTACGGTCGCGTTATATCCGCTCGCCTGTCGGCTCG
>NZ_QXGJ01000027.1 GCF_003952005.1 Bifidobacterium callimiconis | reverse complement strand
GGGTGAGTGGGTAGGGGACTTTGTGGAGATTGATGGAGGGGGCGCGAGGGAGATGTGAGGCGAAGAGGGACGTGTTTCCCTCCCTCAGACCGACCTTTGGTCGGCCAGCTCCCTCCCCCGGAGGGAGCACGAAGGCCATGGGACCCTAACTAGCCCGGCTCAAAAACCAGTGTTCTCCCTCCGAGGGAGGGAGATGTCACGACGCCAGTCGTGACAGGGGGAGGGGATACCCCGTACGAAGCAACGTTTCCAGTGAGGCTTCGGGCTCCGTCAATGAGCTTTTCGGGAATCATGCGTCGGCTCCCCTCAGTCTGCTACGCAGACAGCTCCCCTCAGAGAGGGGAGCCGACAGACGACAGTCTGACTGAGGGGAGCCCCGCGAAATGCGTCAGCGGCCGCGGGAGACGCGGAAGGGAGCGGCCTTCTTGCGCGACTTGCGGAAGCCCTGCGCGGCGCGGGACGTGGTATGTCCGCCGTGCGAGTGCGAGCCGCCGCTGTGGGAGCCGTGAGAACCGGATCCGGAACCGTAGGAGCCGCCGCCCATGGCGCCGTTCTTGCCGTGACGCTTGGCCTTGCGCTCGGCGGCATGCTGGTCGGCGTACCGGGCGTCCGCGCCACGACGACCGCGGCCGCGCTCCTCGGAGTTCCGTGCCACGGCGCCGCGCTTGCCGCCGCCACGGTTCTCGGCGCCACGCCTGGACTCGCCACGCTCGGCGGCACCGCGACGACCACCGTGATGCGAGTGCTTGGCGCCGGTCTTCGGCTTGGCCGGAGCCTTGAGCTTCCAGTCGAACACCAGCGGCGCGTATTCGCCCACGAGCTCCTTGACGGCCGGATCCTCGGGCTTGACCCACGTGGACTTCACCTGGATGCCGGCACGACGCATCGTGGCGCGCACGCCACGCTCCTGGCTCGGCAGCACCAGCGTCACCACATCGCCGGACTCGCCGGCGCGCGCGGTACGGCCGGAACGGTGCAGGAACGACTTCGGGTCCATCGGCGGATCCACCTGCACCACTAGCGTCACATCGCTCACGTCGATGCCACGGGCCGCCACGTCGGTGGCCACGAGCACGTTCACGTCGCCGCTCGTGAAGGCGGCGAGATGACGATCACGCTGGTTCTGGTTGAGATTGCCCTGCAGGTCCACGGCAGGGATGCCAGACTTGACGAGCTTGGCGGCCAGCTTCTGCGCCTGGAACTTGGTGCGCGTGAACAGGATGCGCTTGCCCTTGCCGCCGGCGAGCTTGTTCACCAGAGTGGCCTTGTTGCCCTGCGAGACGACGAACAGGTGGTGGGTCATGGTGTCGACCTGAGCGTCGGCGTCGTCCACCTCGTGCACTTTGGCGTTGTGCATGAACCGCTTGACCAGACCGTCAACGCCGTGGTCGAGCGTGGCGGAGAACAGCATGCGCTGGCCACTGGGATCGACCTTCTCGAGCAGTCGGGTCACGGACGGCAGGAAGCCCATGTCGGCCATCTCGTCGGCCTCGTCGAGCACGGTGATCTCCACGGACTCCAGCGACAGCAGGCCCTGTCCAAGCAGATCCTCCAGTCGACCCGGGCAGGCGACCACGATCTCGGCGCCGCGGTTGAGCCCCTCGACCTGACGGCCCTGCTTCACACCGCCGTAGATCGTCACGGTGCTCATGCCCATCATGGCGGCGAGCGGCTGGATCACCTCGTCGATCTGGTTGACGAGCTCACGCGTGGGAGCCAGCACCAGACCCAGCGGATGCGGCACGTTGCCGTTGGCGCGCTTCTCATGACGACGGTTGCCGCCCTTGCCCCTGGCGTGCTTGGCCAGTCGGGCCACCAGCGGAATGGAGAAGGCGAGCGTCTTGCCCGAACCGGTCTTGCCACGGCCAAGCAGATCGCGGCCGGCCAGCGAATCAGGCAGCGTATCGGCCTGGATGGGGAACGCCTCGGTCTTGCCTTCGGCGGCCAGCACGCGCACGAGCGGCTTCGGCACGCCGAGCTCGGCGAAGGAGACCGGTTCGGCCTCGTCAGCGGCGGCAGCACTCTCGTCAACGGCATCGTCGACGTCGTTGATCACGGCGTCGGCGGCGGACTCGTTCATATCGGTCATATCATTCACGGAATCGGATTCAACGGCATCGGACACGACGGTATCGTCAAAATCAGTAGTGTGCTTCGGCACGGCAGCCTTTCAAAAACATCATCAGCAGACAATCAATCGGTATGAATCCGCAACGATATTCCGATTATTCATAGGCATTCATATTCGGATGGGTCACATTGCGGATCAACACAATCCAAGCCGGTTCCTCCGGCCTGTGCAAACTTAGCGATGATACCCCGAGGCCGATACTTTCGTCGCGTCCCCCACCGCCTGATCATCATCAACCTTTCCGTTACCGTCGCACACTGCGGATTCGTTGCCACCGTATGACGGACCCGCAGCGAGGAACCACCCATACTGCGGGTTTGCAACGACACGACGACAAACCCGCAGTATGGTCGTCTCCCCCACTGCGGATTTGTCACAGCAGCACGGCAAACCCGCAGTTTCGGCATCCCCTTGCTGCGGGTTCGTAACGGAGCCACGACGAACCCGCAGCAGACACGCCCTCCCCTCTTAGTGTGATCACACTAAGGTGAGCCGACGCACGACAGCCCCGCACCGAATGAATGCGCCGCACTCCCCCACCGTCGGTCATCGCAACGGGCACGATCGATCGGCGCGCGCGGCTATAGTCAAAACCAACCAACGAAGGGAGCCGGGATGGGTATCAGCGCAAACGAAGAACCACTGGGCAAAGTGTTCTCCACCGACTATCAGTTCATCATCCCCGCGTTCCAGCGCGCCTACTCGTGGCAGGTGAGCAACATGCTGCAGCTGGTGGAGGATCTCGAGGATGCGGCACGCGACCCCGACCACCCGTACTTCCTCGGCTCACTGATCCTCGTGGGCGGCACGGACTCCACCGGCCGCACATATCAGGTGATCGACGGGCAGCAGCGGCTCACCTCGCTCACCATCATCATCGCGATCCTGCGCGACCTCGAAAAGGATCCGGAACTGGTCGCCAACCTCAACTCGCTGATCCTCGAGGAAGGCAACCGACTGTTCGGACGCAACGCCGAACCGCGTCTGGCGCTGCGCGAGCGCGACGCCGCGTTCTTCCGCGACTACGTGCAGGAAGGCAATCTCGAATCGCTGTTCGATCTGCGCGACGGCGACATGGAGTCGAACGCGCAGCGCAACATCGTGCAGAACACCAAAGCCGCGTACGACGCGCTGAACGCGCTGACCGACGACGAGCGACGCGCGCTGGCCACGTACCTGGTGAGCAACGTGTTCCTGATCATCGTGGTCACCGACGATCTGGCGGGCGCGCACCGCATTTTCGACGTGATGAACATGCGCGGACTGCCGCTCACCGCGTCCGACGTGTTCAAGGCCAAGGCGATATCGTCGATCCCGCTGCCCGATCGCGACATCTACGGCAAACGCTGGGACGATGCGATCGACCCGCTGAGCGACGACGTGGAGGCGTTCTTCAACGATCTGCTGCTGGTCACGTCTCCCAAGTCGGGCGCGCGCGGACCGGTCGACGGATTCCGGATCAGGGTGTTCGACGACTATCTGAGGAAGAGCACGGCCGCCGAATTCATCAACACCGTGCTCGTGCCGTATTCCAAGGCATGGCTGATGGTGAACCGACCGCACGCGTTCGATCTTCCGGCCGAAGTGACGGACTGGCTGGTGGCGTTGAACGACTTCCCCACCAGTGAGTGGCGGCCCGTGGCCATATGGGCGCTGACGAACGTGGGCGGGCTTGCGGAAAACGCCGGCGACGACAATGGAGCCGCTGCCGGCGCCATGACGGAGAAGCGTCGGCGCAAACTGGTGAAACTGCTGACCGCGCTCGAACGCGTGACCGGCGTGGACAATCTCGCGCGACAATCGTCGGCCATGCGACGCACTCGCATAGTGCAGATCCTCAAGGATCTCAAGAAGGGCAAGGATCTCGACAAATCCACCGGTTTTGCGATCGGCGACGAGGAACGCAAGATCGCGCTCGCCCGACTGCGCGGCGAACTGCAGGCCACGGGCACGCTCAAGAAGCTCTTGCTGCTGCGCGCCAACGATCAGCGGGCCGGCGCGCGGATCATACGGCCGCGCAACATCAACGTGGTACGGATCCTGCCGGAGCGGATCGGACCGAATTCGTCGTTCGCAGTGTGGCCGGAAGCCACGCGCGACCATTGGGTGGACCGCATCGGCAATCTGGTGCTCACGTCCACGAACGAGCAGCTGATCGCCAAGCTCGACAGCTATACGCCACGCGCGGAACGGATTCTGGCGCAGCACAAATCGCTGAAGTATCCGCTGACCGCGGCGCTCGCATCGGTGCGCGAACTCACGCCGGACGTGTTGGAGCGACGGCAGGAGGAAATCGTGCATCTGATCGCCGAATACTGGCGGATCCGATTCGATGCGGACAAGGTGGATCTGACCACGCTCAGCGAAGACCATCTGGCGCGTGGCGGCGGCAGGGCGGCAAGCGGATCGAAGCGCATCACGATCGCGCAGGTGATCGGCGCAGGACTGCTGGTGCCGGGCGAGACACTGATCTGGAAGCGTCCGCGACTCGGCCAGGAGTGGATCGCCACGGTGACGCGTGACGGCAAGCTGCAATTGGAGGATGGGTCGAAGCATTCCACGCCCACGGCGGCGGCCCGCGCGGCAAGTGGCACCTCGTCCGGCGCAGGGCTGAGCGTGTGGCGTCGGCAGTCGAATGGGCAGAAGCTCAGCGATATCTGGCAGGAGTACCGGTTGAAGATGCTCGGCGGGCGCGACGGGTCCGGGGACCCGGAAGCCAAGCGCGGTGTTTCGGGCAAGTAGGGTCCGGGCAAACGGGGGCCGAGCGAGGCGAAGCCCGGACAAACAGGGGCTCGAGCAAACAGAGCTCAAGTAAACAAGATAGATAGCGGAACGTATCGGAGCAGGAAACAGGACCCAGATTCAGGCCCCGTCTCCAGCTGGGAGCTCGGCCGATACGTTCCGTTTCGCAATCGTTGCGAAACGTACTCGTATGCCTCTCTTCGGGTACGTTCCATCGCGCATCCCTAACCAAACGTATCCGAGGGACACGTTTCGGATACGTTTGGGTTTCATCGTGTTACGGATCGTATCCGAACGACGTCGCTCGAATACGGTCCGTCATGGATCGACAACCGAACGTACTCGAGCATCGCTCAGCCCCGCAGCCCCGCAACCCAACAACCCAGTCCTCCCCCGCAAACCCCATACCCCAGTGGATGCTGTTGGAGGCGGTCTACGATCTGCTCAGGCCGGCCTTCTACGCCGGGATGAAAAACACGGTCGGCGACATCGGCGCGATCGTCATCTTTCTCGCGCTGCTCTGCTTCTGTCTGTCTAA
>NZ_QXGJ01000026.1 GCF_003952005.1 Bifidobacterium callimiconis | reverse complement strand
TGCGGTGGTGTGCTACTCTCCCACACCCTGTCGGGTGCAGTACCATCGCCGTGCCAGGTCTTAGCTTCCGGGTTCGGAATGGGACCGGGCGTCTCCCCTGGGCCATGACCGCCGCAAAACCTTGAAATCATCACCCCGCGTGCGGGGTGGCTGGTGGCGGTTTGGGAACCGGCTAGCGGACGCGTCGTGTCTTCGTGTCGATCGCAGTGTGAACGATGTGCTCCGTGCTGTCCGGGATGAATCGCATGGGATCCTTCCGGGAACCCGATCCGAAAAGGGATCGGATTGTGTTGTCGTTCGTCCGTTAGTACCGGTCAGCTCCACCCCTCGCGGGGCTTCCACGTCCGGCCTATCAACCACGTGTTCTCCATGGGGACTACACACGCTAACGCGTGACGGAATGCTTATCTTGGAGAGGGCTTCCCGCTTAGATGCTTTCAGCGGTTATCCCATCCGAACGTAGCCAACCAGCCGTACCCTTGGCAGGATAACTGGCATACCAGAGGTTCGTCCACCCAGGTCCTCTCGTACTATGGGCAGGGCTCCTCAACATTCCAACGAGCGCAGAGGATAGAGACCAAACTGTCTCACGACGTTCTGAACCCAGCTCGCGTGCCGCTTTAATCGGCGAACAGCCGAACCCTTGGGACCTGCTCCAGCCCCAGGATGCGACGAGCCGACATCGAGGTGCCAAACCATCCCGTCGATATGGACTCTTGGGAATGATCAGCCTGTTATCCCCGGGGTACCTTTTATCCGTTGAGCGATGCCGCGCCCGTGCGCCGGCACCGGATCACTATCTCCGACTTTCGTCCCTGCTCGACCCGTCGGTCTCACAGTCAAGCCCGCTTGTGCGATTGCACTCGACACCCGATTGCCAACCGGGCTGAGCGGACCTTTGAGCGCCTCCGTTACTCTTTGGGAGGCAACCGCCCCAGTTAAACTACCCGCCAGGCACTGTCCCTGACCAGGATGACTGGTCGAGGTTAGACGCCAGATGAAGACAGAGCGGTATTTCAACGACGGCTCCACACGGGCTGGCGCCCATGCTTCGAAGCCTCCCGCCTATGCTACACAGTCCACACCTAACGACAATACCAAGGTATAGTAAAGGTCCCGGGGTCTTTTCGTCCTTCTGCGCTTAACGAGCATCTTTACTCGTACTGCAATTTCGCCGAGCTCCTGGTCGAGACAGTGGGGAAGTCGTTACGCCATTCGTGCAGGTCGGAACTTACCCGACAAGGAATTTCGCTACCTTAGGATGGTTATAGTTACCACCGCCGTTTACCGGGGCTTGAATTCACCGCTTCGCCGAAGCTGACGGATCCTCTTAACCTTCCGGCACCGGGCAGGCGTCAGTGCATATACAGCGGCTTGCGCCTTCGCATGCACCTGTGTTTTTGGTAAACAGTCGCTACCCCCTGGCCTGTGCCACCCCCAACGGCTCCCCTCGCAAGGAGGATCACCACCGGGGGTCTCCCTTAAACCGAAGGAACGGGAGCAATTTGCCGAGTTCCTTGACCAGGATTCGCTCGATCGCCTTGGCATTCTCTGCCTGACCACCAGTGTCGGTTTCGGGTACGGGCGGCAACGGCCCTCACGCCGAAGCTTTTCTCGGCAGCATGGGATCACCGGATTCGGGTCAGAAGACCCCCATCATCACGCCTCACCATACACGCACCCCGGATTTGCCTGGGATGCTGGCCACACGCTTGACCACGGAAAACCACCTCCGCGGCCGGCTACCCTCCTGCGTCACTCCTGCGCTCTCCTACTACGGCTACGGTCCCAACGCCGACCCCCATCCGCCACCCGAAGGAGGCATCAGAGGGAAGACGAGGTTAGTACTCGCCGCCTCGGACCTGTCGGTCCGCCGCCGGTACGGGAATATCAACCCGTTCATCCATTCGACTACGCCTGTCGGCCTCGCCTTAGGACCCGACTCACCCAGGGACGATGAACGTGGCCCTGGAACCCTTGGTCATCCGGCGCGGGGGATTGTCACCCCCGTCTCGCTACTCATGTCTGCATTCTCACTCCCATACGGTCCACCACAGGCTTACGCCGCGGCTTCACCCCATACAGGACGCTCTCCTACCCAGTGACACGAAGTCACTGCCGCGTCTTCGGTGGCGTGCTTGAGCCCCGCTACATTGTCGGCGCAGGACCACTAGACCAGTGAGCTGTTACGCACTCTTTCAAGGATGGCTGCTTCTGAGCCAACCTCCTGGCTGTCTATGCGACCCCACATCCTTTCCCACTTAGCACGCGCTTCGGGACCTTAGACGACGATCTGGGCTGTCTCCCTCTCCACGACGAAGCTTATCCCCCGCCGGGTCACTGCCGGAATACACTTCACAGGTATTCGGAGTTTGGCTGCTGTTGGTACCCTATACGGGCCCGCAAGCATCCAGTAGCTCTACCCCCTGGAAGCAATCAACCGACGCTGCACCTAAATGCATTTCGGAGAGAACCAGCTATCACGGAATTTGATTGGCCTTTCACCCCTAACCCCAAGTCATCCCCCCAGTTTTCAACCTAGGTGGGTCCGGTCCTCCACGCGGTCTTACCCGCGCTTCAACCTGCTCAGGGCTAGATCATCCCGCTTCGGGTCCAGGGCACGCGACTCAAACGCCTTTTAAGACTCGCCTTCGCTACGCGTACGCCACACGGCTTACGCTCGCCACGCACCACTGACTCGCAGACTCATTTTTCGATAGGCACGCCGTCACCCCTCAAGGCTCCGACGGTTTGTAAGCGCATGGTTTCAGATACTATTTCACTCCCCTCCCGGGGTACTTTTCACCTTTCCCTCACGGTACTCGTACGCTATCGGTCACACGGGAATATTCAGGCTTATCCAACGGTCTGGACGGATTCACGCGGGATTCCACGAGTCCCGCGCTACTTGGGAGAACATATCGACGGGCCAGGAGCTGCCGGCTACGGGGCCATCACCCTCTACGGCCGGGAATTCAATCCCGTTCGCCTGACTCCTGACTTTATCACCGCCGCCGGGCTCGTCGGCACCCGGACAACGCTTCCCACGACACCGCGAACGCAACCCCCGACGGGTATCACACGAACACGGTTTAGCCATCATCCGCTTTCGCTCGCCACTACTCACGGAATATCCTTTCCTGCAGGTACTGAGATGTTTCACTTCCCTGCGTACCCCCCGCACGAATGCGGTGACAGCCCACAACGACTGCCGGGTTCCCCCATTCGGACACCCTCGGATCAAAGCCTGGTCGGCGGCTCCCCGAGGCCTATCGCGGCCCCCCACGTCCTTCATCGGTCCCGTGTGCCAAGGCATCCACCATACGCCCTTCAAGACAACACGCAACACACAACGCATTGCATGCGCCCGAAGAACCCAGCGAACATCCGGACAACACATCATCACACAAATGATCACAAAACGATCGACCGAGCCACATGAAAAACCACATGGCCCGACGAAAAATCACAGCAAGCCACACCACCCGAAGGCGACATGACCTGCTCGCGTCCACTATCCAGTTCTCAAACAACCACCCCACAACCAGCAGGACAACACCCCACACGGAATGCCGACCCGACCGGCCGAGGACCCGAAACCACCCACCAGGGAAAACCCCTGGGGTCGCGGTCCGGGAACCCAACAGCGCGTCCCATACACCTAAGCAATGACCGTAACCACACCAGCACGCCCCATCTTGCCTACCCACGGGAACATCCCACGGGCGCGGGGCACGGACGACCACCAGAACCAGTGATCGATTTTCACAAGAATCTCCGTAGAAAGGAGGTGATCCAGCCGCACCTTCCGGTACGGCTACCTTGTTACGACTTAGTCCCAATCACGAGCCTCACCTTAGACGGCTCCATCCCTTGCGGGTTAGGCCACCGGCTTCGGGTGCTGCCCACTTTCATGACTTGACGGGCGGTGTGTACAAGGCCCGGGAACGCATTCACCGCGGCGTTGCTGATCCGCGATTACTAGCGACTCCACCTTCACGGAGCCGAGTTGCAGGCTCCGATCCGAACTGAGACCGGTTTTCAGGGATCCGCTCCGGCTCACACCATCGCATCCCGCTGTACCGGCCATTGTAGCATGCGTGAAGCCCTGGACGTAAGGGGCATGATGATCTGACGTCATCCCCACCTTCCTCCGAGTTAACCCCGGCGGTCCCCCGTGAGTTCCCGGCATAATCCGCTGGCAACACGGGGCGAGGGTTGCGCTCGTTGCGGGACTTAACCCAACATCTCACGACACGAGCTGACGACGACCATGCACCACCTGTGAACCCGCCCCGAAGGGAAGCCACATCTCTGCGGCGGTCGGGAACATGTCAAGCCCAGGTAAGGTTCTTCGCGTTGCATCGAATTAATCCGCATGCTCCGCCGCTTGTGCGGGCCCCCGTCAATTTCTTTGAGTTTTAGCCTTGCGGCCGTACTCCCCAGGCGGGACGCTTAACGCGTTAGCTCCGACACGGAACCCGTGGAATGGGCCCCACATCCAGCGTCCACCGTTTACGGCGTGGACTACCAGGGTATCTAATCCTGTTCGCTCCCCACGCTTTCGCTCCTCAGCGTCAGTAACGGCCCAGAGACCTGCCTTCGCCATTGGTGTTCCTCCCGATATCTACACATTCCACCGTTACACCGGGAATTCCAGTCTCCCCTACCGCACTCCAGCCCGCCCGTACCCGGCGCAGATCCACCGTTAAGCGATGGACTTTCACACCGGACGCGACGAGCCGCCTACGAGCCCTTTACGCCCAATAATTCCGGACAACGCTTGCGCCCTACGTATTACCGCGGCTGCTGGCACGTAGTTAGCCGGCGCTTATTCGAAAGGTACACTCACTCACGCTTGCTCCCAATCAAAAGCGGTTTACAACCCGAAGGCCGTCATCCCGCACGCGGCGTCGCTGCATCAGGCTTTCGCCCATTGTGCAATATTCCCCACTGCTGCCTCCCGTAGGAGTCTGGGCCGTATCTCAGTCCCAATGTGGCCGGTCGCCCTCTCAGGCCGGCTACCCGTCGAAGCCATGGTAGGCCATTACCCCACCATCAAGCTGATAGGACGCGACCCCATCCCATACCAGTAAAACCCTTTCCCACACCCCCATGCAGGAGCGCGGAACATCCGGCATTACCACCCGTTTCCAGGAGCTATTCCGGAGTACGGGGCAGGTTGGTCACGCATTACTCACCCGTTCGCCACTCTCACCCGCCAGCAAGCTGACAGGATCCCGTTCGACTTGCATGTGTTAAGCACGCCGCCAGCGTTCGTCCTGAGCCAGAATCAAACCCTCCACAAAAAACCTTCATGAAGAGCCAAAAAACATGACTCGAAAAAAAGAAAAGAAAAAGACAGACAAAACACCAACCAGCCACCAACCGGCAGCCGATCAATGCTCGCACAATCCTTCCAAAAAACCCGACCACAATCACAGCCCCTCTCGAGGCACTCCAAAAACAGGAGCCATGGCCGGACTGGCAATCAAAACTTAGTAGTACAAAACACGCTCTTGAGTTCTCAAACCACCACCACAC
>NZ_QXGJ01000025.1 GCF_003952005.1 Bifidobacterium callimiconis | reverse complement strand
ACTGTCCGAACAATGCGCCCAGTGCCGCATCGAAGTCCTGCACGAATACGCGCCCCACGTCATGCGTGATCCATTCGTCGAAGATCGTGTTGAGAAAGTCTCCGTATGCTTCCGGTTTGGTGGATCGTGAAGTCACGGCATCGCCGTGCTGTCGGTAAAGAAGTCCTACTTTGTGGCAAGTTCCCGAACTGCCGACATCTGCGGTTCGTTTTGTTCCGGTGGCCCGCCATCCACCATGTTCGACACGGTCCAGCTGGTCGGGATCCACACGTTCGACGATCGGTATGAATTGCAGGTAGTCTGCTCCGAGTTCGTCCCGGAAGTAGCGGTACACCTCCAGTGGATGCTCTTCATTGGCATGATGTACGGTGCACAGGATATTGCAACGCACACCTGCTTTTTGCAGAATGTTCCATCCACGGATCACCATGGAGTGCGTGCCGCGGCCGGCGCGGTTGAGACGGTAGGCATCGTGATACTCTGCGGGGCCGTCGATCGATACTCCCACCAGTACGTCATGCTCATGCAGGAATTCGGCCCATTCGTCATCGATGAGTGTGCCATTGGTCTGCATGGCATGCACGACATGCTGCTTGGGACGGCGGTATTGTTCGCAGAGTTCGATCAGGCGTCGGTAGAACGGCAGCCCTCGCAGAGTGGGCTCGCCGCCCTGCCAGAGCATGGTAACTTCCCCGTCGGGGCTAGCCGCCAGATATTCGGCTACATATCGTTCCAGGGTTTCGTCGCTCATTTGCTGCCGTTGTGCGTTGTACAGCAGTTCCTTGGAAAGGAAGAAACAATACTGGCAATCGAGATTGCATGCGGCGCCGGTTGGCTTGGCCACTACGGAGAAGGGCAGCTGGCGACGATTGAGGGGTGTGTGGCGAGCCTGTGTCGTCTGACGCTTGATGGCGTCTTTGGCCGGGGAAAGTGTTGCCGTTGCCATTGCTGCTCCGTTCACGGTTTGGAAGTTGGCTGGAATATGGAAGGGGCCTGCTCTTCCGCAAGGAAGGAAACGGAAGAGCAGGCGTGGGAAAACATGGGAGTGGCGGGTCTCATGCCCTCGTGTGATGGCGTTGAAGGATTACTTCGCCACGGAGTCCCAATCGGAACGAGCGGTGTTCTCCAGCGGAATATCGAAGTCGGTCATCGCCGCCATCCATTTGGCGAATGAACTGTCGCCGCGCTCGCGGAGCTGACGGTACAGTTCGGCGGCCAGCTCTCGGCGGATCTTGTCATAGGCCGGTACGGTGTACACGTTGTTCAGCTCGTATGGGTCGCAACGCAGATCGTACAGTTCGTCCATGGATTCGTGATTGATGACCAGCTTGAATTCATCGGTGCGAATCATGCGTTGCTGGATGGGGAAGTGCAAGCCATGGAATTCGCAGACAATGTTCTTGCGCCAGTCGGGCACGGTGTCGCCGTGGGCGAGCGCGGTGACCGGTCGGCCGTCTTCAACCAGCTTCGGGTCGAGTCCGGCGATGTCCATGATCGTGGCGGGAATGTCGATCAGCGACACGTATTCGTCGCATACGTTACCGTGCGTGACGCCTGGGATTCGTGCGATGAACGGGATGCGGTAGATGTCGTCGTACATAGCCGGTCCCTTGTCGTTGAGTCGATGGGCGCCGGTGAATTCGCCGTGGTCGGCGCAGAAGAACATGGCGGTGTCGTTCATGAGCCCAAGTTCACGTGCCGCGTCGAGGATTCGTCCGATCTCGAAATCGATCATGGCCACGTAGCCCCAGTACACGGCGATGAGCTTGCGCCACTGATCGTTGTCGAACGACGACGTCGACCAATAGGTTGCATAGTTCTGCTGCACCGGCGGCTTGCCGATCAGAGAGTCGCCGAAGCTTTGCGGCAGCGTCACATCGTTCGGGTCGATCAGGTCGAACCATTCATCGGGCAGGAAGTATGGCAGGTGCGGTCCGAAGAAGTGGACGTCAAGGCTGAACGGCTTGCCGTTTTCCTTGTAGTCCTTGGCGTACTGACGCAGGCGGGCGATGGATCGGTCGGCGATGAAACGCTCGAATGTTGCCTCCTCGGGCTGGTCAAGACGGGCGGCGATGATATGGCCATCGCGGTTGCCGGGAAGCTTTCCTCGCCAGATGTCATGAGCCTTGACCGGAGGCAGATTGTTTTCCTCCAGCCAAGCTACATATTCTTCGTTGGCGACCGGGTTTTCCGCTCCCCAGAACGTGTCGTCATCCATGCCGAACTTGTCGGGCAGGTTGGTGCCGCAATGGTACTTGCCTACCATGCCCACGTTGTAGCCGTGGTCGTGCAGTTCCTGTGTATACGTCCAATCGGTTTCGGGGATGGCCGTGGAGTAGGCGATGTTCCATTCGGGGTTGGCGAGCGTCTGATGCTTGAACGGCAGCTGGCCGGTGAGCATGGACGCGCGTGCGGGTGTACAGATGGCGGAGGGGGTGAATCCCTTGGTGAAACGGCATCCATCGGCGGCGATGCTGTCGATGTTGGGCGTGCGGGCATGTTCGTTGCCAAGGCATCCGAGGGTGTCGATGCGGTGCTGGTCGGTCATGAACGTGATGACGTTGCGCACGTTGGAGGGGATGATCCGCTGGCCGGTGGTTGTGGGTTCTGTCATGTGATGCTCCTTGCTTGTAATGCAGGTGATCTGTCTACGTATCGTTCTGAGTGAGATCTCAGTGTGTGTCCCTACGCGGAGGGAACACACACTGATGAGGTGATTGGGGGCGTGCCTTACTGGTTGATCGCTCCGATCAGCCCATGTCTTCCAGCGACTTGCCGCTGGTCTCGTGCAGGAACTTCTTGGCGAAGATCACGGCCATCACGCCGAAGAAGCAGTACATCCAGTAGGTGAATGCCGGCGACCAGGCGACCAGGTACGGGAACATGAGCACCACGACGAGGTTGACGAAGAAGTCGGCGCCGGATGCGAGCGACATTGCGCTGCCGCGGATCTGGTTCGGGAACATTTCGCCCATCATCACGGAGAAGATCGGGCCCCACGATGAGGTGAAGCCGAGCAGGAAGCAGCACAGTGCGGCGACGGCCGCGAAGCCAAGGATCGGGCTGCCGCTGATGTCCGGTCCGTTGGGGCCCTTCGGGGCGATGGTGAACACGGTGGCGACCACGGCGAGCGAAATGAAGATCAGCGTTCCGCCGTAGATCAGCATGCGCTTGCGGCCGACCTTGTCCACGAGCAGAATGCCGGTGGTCACGCCGATGATCTTAAACACACTGAGGATCAGGGTCTGCTGGAATGCCGCCGATTCGGGGATGCCTACGGATTCAAACAACGTGTTGGAGTAGAAGAAGATGCCGTTGGTGCCGGTGAGCTGCTGGAATGCGGCGAGCGCCATGCCGACGAATACGAGACCCTTCCACTGGGACTTCAGCACTGCGAACATGCTCATTCGTTCGGTGCCCTCTTCGCCCAGCGAGGCGTGGATGGCTGCGACCTGTGCGGGAACGTCATCGCGACCGGTGACCTTGGCGAGGACCTTGGCGGCTTCGTCATTACGACCCTTGGCAACCAGATAACGCGGGGATTCGGGGATGAGCGCGGTGAGCACGATGTAGAAGACAGCCGGAATAAGCAGGAACAGGAACATGAACTGCCATGCCTTGAGACCGAATGCCATTTCAGCAGTGGAGGAACCGGCGATGTTGGTGACTACCAGATTCACGATGGCCGCAAACAGCAAACCGAGAATGATGGCAAGCTGTCGGAACGAGATCAGCCTGCCGCGAATACGGGCGGGGGAGATTTCCGCAACGTATCCTGGTGCGACGGTGGTTGCCGCACCGAATCCCATGCCTCCGACCACGCGGCAGAACAGCAGGAAGAAATAGCCGCCCAGCCATGGGGAGAAGGCTCCAAAGATGGCCTCGAACAGCAGCAGCGGTCCCGCACACATGAGGACGGTCTTGCGGCCGATATGGTCGGACAGTCGTCCGGCGACAACGGAGCCGATCAGACCGCCGATGATGCCTGCCGCGCCTGCGACGCCCTTGGCGAACGAGCCGAGCTGAAACTCGGTGCCGACGGCGCTGATGGCGCCATTGAGCACCATGCCTTCAAAGCCATAGAACAGGGGGCCGAGTGTAACGATAAGAGCCAGCGTGGTCGCGTAGCGTTCCGCGCTACGCACCTTGTCTGGTATTGCTGCCTGTGCTGTCATGTGATCTCTCCTTTGAGCTGTGCGTCGGACCTTCCCGGTTCCAACGTTGCACCCAGTATACACGAAAATGTAAAGGAAGGTGACATTTGAAGAATGTCAATACGCCATACGGTAGGGCAGCTTGTATTTCAAGGAAAATAAGCGATTGTTGCTGTTATGTGACGCCTTGGCTTAGGGGGTGTGGCTTATACATGCTGTTTATGTAATATATGTTGCGTTTTTGTGAGAGTGTGATGCCCTCTGAAGAGGGTATGCATATGCAGAAAAATGGGTATATGCGCATCATGGCCGGGGCGCTATGGTCGCCTTCGTGATGCGGATATACCCATTTCGGTATGTTCGGATCTCGGTCCGTCGGGGTTCTTCGTTGTGCTTCTATCCGGGATGCCTTGACCGATCCGACGTCTTGGGCGGTGCTACTCCCCCCGGAGCGTCTGGCTCAGCGTGGCGGATTCGCCGGGTGCGAGCGTGGTGGCGTTGGTGCGGCAGTTGGCCGCCTCCACGCAGACGAATCCGCGCCACTCGCCAGCCGCCATGTCTCCGATCCCGTTGCCGGCCGCCTCGCCAGGGTTCCAGACCACGGTGTTCTTCGACCCGCTCTTATCGACCACAATCGTGCGGCCGAGCTGTTCGTCGATCACGTGAACCGTGTCGTGGCCGCTCTCACCGCCGGCGAAGTAGATTCGGTCGACCATGCTGCCGTCGAACGTGATCGGCTCGTCGGGCTGTGTGCATTCGGGGTCGTTGTCGAGCGTGGTGTCGAGGAACTTTGCGCCCTCCAGACCGGCCACCTGCACATGCTCGATATCGCCGATGTTGAGGTACGTGTGCAGCGCCGACTCATAGGTGAACGGTTCGTCGCCGTCGTTCGTGATGGTCAGCGAAGCTTGGAATTCCGCGCCGCAGCGAACCTCGTACACGGCGTGGAATGCGGCCGGGCGCTCGGCGGAGCCGCTGAGCGTGGCGAGCCAGTCGGGATCGGCGTCGGCGGAATCGAGCGTGTAACGCGCGAACGAGTCGGTGCTGGCGGGCTCGTCGTAATGCCAGAACGAGATGCGGCCGAAGCCGTGCTTGGGCTTCTTGGCGGCGACGTGGCCGTCGGCGAATCCGGAGTTGAACCAGGGGAAGATGACGGGGATACCACCGCGGATGGCGGTTCCCTTGGAGAAGTACACGGCCTTGGGGTGCCACAGCACGCCGGGCTGACCCGCAGGGGTCCATTCCAGCACGTGTGCGCCGTAGTCGGTGATGGTTGCGGTGGATTCGTCGTTGATGAAATCGCGCGAGATAAAGCAATCGTTCATGGGGTCAGTATATGGCAGAACGTCCGTTATGATCATATTGTCATGTTTATTTACATAAATATGATATAGCGAAAAACGTTGAAATATTGGGGAAGGTAAGCTATCTAAGCTTAAATTGAGAGGGCGGTGAATGGCGTGTTTGAATTTTATGTGCTATAAAGTAAACACAGTTGACATAAATAAGAAGTCGGACGCCGCTGTTTGACGGAATCTCGATGGAAAGGCTGATGATGTGTGACGAGTACGCACTTGATTCTCGTTCATCGTCGTCGCATGGCCATTTACGGCCCATTGGTGCGATGTCGGTGACGGATTTGGGTGTGCCTCAACGGAAAATGGAATGGTCCGACAATCAAGGAGAGACCATGTCCAGAACAACGTTGAAGTCTGATCCGTCCGACGTTCGAGCACGCAACATCCGCGCCGTATTCCAGCTGCTGTTCCCCGTTGACCAGATGTCCCGAGCCGAGTTGGGCCGCCGAGTGGGATTGTCCCGCATGGCGATCAGCGAGGTGGTGGGCGAAATGGTGGATAACCATCTGCTGCGCGAAACCGGCATGGACAGTCGTACGGGCCGTGGTAAGCGCTCCGTGATGCTGGCCGTTGACCCGGACGGTTGGCGTATCGTCTCGGTGGATCTTACCCAGACGTTCGTCATTCGGGGTGCTCTGGTTGATCTTTGCGGGCGGATTGTCGGCCGTGTCGAGATTCCCTGCGAAAACGCGGGCGATGTGCAACTTGAGGTTGTAGGCGAGCTTTGCGAGAAACTGCTGTCCATGACTGACCGTCCTGTGCTGGGCATGGGTATGGCGGTGCCTGGCGTGGTGGATCCCGATGGTGTCGTAATCCGCTCCGTCAACCTAGGGTGGACGAATGTGCCTCTCAAGAAACGCGCTGAGACACGCTTCCATATACCAACGGTTGTCTGCAATGACACCAACATGGCCTTGCTGGGCGAATGCTATTTTGGCGACTGCTCTGCGGACTCCATGTTCATCAAGATCGGTCAGGGCGTGGGCGCTGCGGTCTGCGTGAACGGCGAGATTGTGAACGGACGCGGCTACGCGGCTGGTGAAATCGGACATGTGGTCGTGGATCCCAAAGGGCCTCGTTGCGTATGCGGTAAGCGAGGATGCCTCGAAGCGCTGCTGTCGGTGCCGCATCTACGTGAACGGATTGACTCCGAGCCCGAGGATCGCACATCGATTCTTGCCGAGGCGGGTCAGCGGCTCGGTCGAGCGCTCGCCATGACAGTGAGCTTGCTGGATCTGAGTGACGTTTCGGTATTCGGTCCGCCCGAGATCGTGGGCGAGGCGTTCATCGGTTCCATGCGAGAGGAACTTGAGGCGAGAATCTCTGCGGACTACCGCGATATGCCTTCTCTGCATCGTTGCCAGCAGGGTGACGATTTGGTGTTGCGTGGGCAGGCCGTTGCCGTAATTCGTCAACTGATCGACAGCATTCACAACCGCAGTCTGGTGGAGGGCGTCGTGCGTTCCACCTCGGAAGGAGAACAATTACATCATGACCCAGGCGAACCCAGCAATTGACGGTGCGGTCAATGCCGCTTCGCTGCGTATTGGCGTAGATGTAGGCGGTACCAAGATCGAAGGAGCGCTCATCGAATGTGGGCGTGGGGGCGACGCGCATGACGGGGTGCGCGTGATCGCGAATGTTCGTGTTCCGGCCCGACGCGGTGAGCGCGAGGTGATTGAAGATATTGTCACTGTAGTGAGCGCAATGGTGCGTGAGGCTGCAGAAAAGGCGCTCGGCCCCATCGAGGGTGTCGGCATTGGAACTCCCGGTCGCGTGGATAGCGTTGCCGGCACGGTGGAGAATATCGCCAATCTTGATGTTGCTCGGCTGGAACTCTCCCGCGAAATCGGCGAGGCGGTTGGCTTGCCGGTGCATGTGGAAAACGACGTGAATGCGGCGGCTCTCGGTGCCTATGCGCTGTTGGACCATTCCTTGGTCATCGGTGACGACGAAGCTGTGGTCTTCCTTAACCTTGGCACAGGCTTGGCGGCGGGAATCCTTCGTGGCGGACGCCTTGATCATGGTTCAAGCGGCGTGGTCGGAGAAATCGGCCATATTCCAATCGAGCGGCATCGATGGGTGTGCCCTTGTGGACAGTCGGGATGCCTGGAAACCGCAGCTGGTGGCGGGGCGATCATGCGTCAGTGGCCCCAGGCCAATCCTCCTATGCCGGACATTCTCGCCAAAGCCAATGACTCGTCTCATCCTGAATGCGAATCCGCCAAAACCGTGTTGCATACGGTGATCGGTGCGATTGCCGATGCCATTGATGTTCTTGTCATGACCGTCGATCCCCGGGTCATTGTGATAGGCGGTGGCACTGCGAAGACCGGGGATCCGTTGCTGGCGGAGATACGCAAGGAACTTCGTCGCCGTGAGCAGGGTAGTGCATTCATCGCATCCTTGCAGTTGAGCGACAGAATTGCGCTTGCTCCTCTTGATCAGCCTATCGGCGCTATTGGGGCCGGGCTGTCGTGGTGATAGCGCGACGCCGATGCCCTATGTGAAATCAAAAAAACATTGATCCGTTCCGTAAAAATTCGACAACAACCAAGAAAGAAGGAACCATGGCGGAAGTCATTATCGTAAAAAACGAGGACGAGGCCGGCGAGATCTATGCGCGATGCGTCGCCGATCTCATCAAGTCCAAGCCTGACTGCGTGTTGGGCCTGGCGACCGGCTCGAGTCCGTTGGCCGGTTATCGTCATCTTGCCCAGATCGTGCACGACGAGAATATTGACGTTTCCGGTGTGCGGGGATTCGCACTCGACGAGTACGCCGGTCTTGATCCGAATCATCCTGAGTCGTATCGTAGCGTGATCACTCGGACTGTCGTGGAACCACTTGGGCTAACTCCGTCTCTGGTCCACGTGCCGAACGGCAACCTCGATACGATTCGTGAGGCGGGTCGTGAGTACGATGCGGCCATTGAGGCTGCCGGTGGAGTGGATCTGCAGATCCTGGGCATTGGTACGGATGGTCATATCGGGTTCAATGAGCCGGGCAGTTCCCTTGCCTCCGGTACCCGTATCAAGACGCTTACCGAGCAGACGCGCATCGACAATGCTCGTTTCTTTGACGGTGACGTCAACAAAGTGCCGACGCATTGCATCACGCAGGGCATCGGCACGATCATGAAGGCCCGTCACTTGGTGCTTATGGCCTTTGGTGATGGCAAGGCCGAAGCTGTGGCGGAGACTGTGGAGGGCGGAGTCAGCTCGCTGTGCCCGGCGTCTGCATTGCAGCTGCATCCGCACGCCACCGTGATCGTGGACGAGGCCGCTGCATCTCGGCTGCGTAACAAGGATTACTACCGCTGGGCTTATGCGCATAAGCCGGCTTGGCAAGGAATCTGACGAATATCTGACTCGCGGGGCTCGTCTCGTTGAAAAGCGGGAATCGGGTTCCTGTATGTAGGGAGGCTGCGCCTCGCGTATAATGTCAGACATCAGACAAATTTCGGCAGGGTAGCCGTGAATCTGTCGGAGCACAGGCACACATATAACAGACACAGGCATAGGCAAGGTGGCACAGAAAGCTATGGAATCTGAGACTATCGAAACCATGGACTCAACCAGAACGCAGGCGGTCGAACGCATCAATGACGCGTTTGCGCAGCCGGCCGGATCGTTCGCGATCCGCAACGCGCGCAAGGTTGATGCGCGCGGTGTGCAGGACCACTACTGGCTGGTGGTACGCAATGGCGTGATCGCGGCCGAGGGTGCGGAGATCGACGTGGAGGTCGGTGGCACCGAGGACATGGCGGGTGCGTTCGCCAAGGCGGTGGCAGCGGTGGAGGCGGGGGCATCCGCGGCGGCGGGCGGCCCGACATCCGACCCCGGCAGCCTTCCCATCATCGACGCGCATGGCGCAATCATGACCCCCGGCTACGTGGACATCCACGCGCACGGCGCCTGGGGTGCATCGTTCGACGACGGCCCGGACGGCATCGCCGCGGCCCGCGCCGGACACATGATGCACGGCACCACGCGCCAGGTGCTCAGCCTCATCACCAACCCGATCGACACGATCTGTGAGAACCTGCGCACGGTTCGCGCGCTCATGCCCGACCGGCCCGACATCCTCGGCACGCACCTCGAAGGTCCGTTCCTCGCACTCGAGCGCAAGGGGGCCCACGACCCGGAATGCCTGCGTGACCCGGTGCCCGAACTCGTGGATCAGCTCCTCGAAGCCGCCGACGGGTGCCTGCGCCAGATCACCATCGCCCCGGAGCTGCCGCACGGCATCAGCGCGATTCGCCAGTTCGTGGAGGCCGGGGTCCGGCCGGCCGTGGGCCACTGCTCGGCCGACTACCAGACCGCCAAGCGCGCGTTCGACGCGGGCGCTACGATTATGACCCACATGTTCAACGCGATGAACGGTCTGCATCACCGCAAGCCTGGCCCCATCCCCGCCGCCGTGGAGGATCCGCGCGTCACAATCGAGCTGATCAACGATGGCTTCCATGTGCAGGACCCGATGGTCGCGCTTTCGTTCGGATTTGCGCCCCACCGTACCGCGTTCGTCACCGATGCGATGGCCGCCACCGACTGCCCCGATGGGCATTACCTGCTCGGAGCGCTCGACGTGAACGTGGAGCACGGTCACGCCCGGCTCGTGTCGAACGGTGCGATCGCCGGATCCACGCTCGTGCTGGAGCGTGCGGTCAGCCGCGCAGTGCTCGACCTCGGCATCGACCCGGCGGCGGCCGTGGAGGCGGCCACGCTCACTCCGGCCAGGGCGTTCGGCTTCGACCGCCCGAATCCGGTGACCGGCGCCCCGATCGGCCTGCTCGCAACCGGATATGCCGCCGATATCCTGCTGCTCGACCCCACGGACTGGCAGGTCGACGCCGTCTGGTGCGCCGGCCGCCGCATGAAGTAGGGCTCGAAGGCTCCCGCCGCGCCGCCAAACGGGGGCCGACCGGGGCAATCTTCGAGTTCTGTGCGGATTC
>NZ_QXGJ01000024.1 GCF_003952005.1 Bifidobacterium callimiconis | reverse complement strand
CACCTTCCCCTCAAGGGGAAGGAAAGAAAGAGAGAGGCTCTTTCACACGTCATTCATCCAATCAATCAAACAGACAATCACAAAGGACAACATCATGACCACTGAAAACGAAAACGGATTCGCCGTCGTACACACCATCGCCGAGGTGCGCGAGCAGGTCAAGGCATGGAAGGCCCAGGGCCTGACCGTCGGCCTGGTGCCCACCATGGGCTTCCTGCACGAGGGCCACAAGAGCCTGATCGAGCGCGCCGTGGCCGACAACGACCGCGTGGTCGTCTCCGACTTCGTCAACCCCGTGCAGTTCGGACCGAACGAGGATCTGGAAGCCTACCCGCGCGATCTGGACCGCGATTCCAAGCTCGTGTCCGGCGCCGGCGCGAACCTGCTGTTCAACCCCTCCCCCGAGGAGATGTACTACCCGAACCGCACCACCGCCATCACCATGGCCACGATCACCGAGGAGCTGTGCGGCAAGAGCCGTCCGGTGCACTTCGGCGGCGTGTGCACGGTGGTCGCCAAGCTGTTCAACATCGTGACGCCGAACCGCGCCTACTTCGGTCAGAAGGATGCACAGCAGCTGCTGGTCATCAAGCGCATGGTGCGCGATCTCAACTTCGACATCGAGATCATCGGCTGCCCGATCATCCGCGAGGCCGACGGTCTGGCCAAGAGCTCTCGCAACACGTATCTGAACCCGGAGGAGCGCGCCGCCGCGCCGATTCTGCACAAGGCGCTGGAGGCCGGTCGTGCGCTGGCCGAGTCGGGTGAGAAGAGCGCCGACGCGATCAAGGCGAAGGTGCGCGAGGTGCTGGCCACCGAGCCGCTCGCCGACCCGGAGTATGTTGAGGTGGTGGATCTGGAGAACGTGCACCCGGTCGCCACGCTCGACCAGCCCGTGCTCGTGGCCATCGCCGTGCGCATCGGCAAGACCCGCCTGATCGACAACTTCTTCTACCCCGAACTCCACTGAGTTCCCATCCTCTCCCTTGCCTTCCCCTTGAGGGGAAGGTGTCGCGCGCAGCGTGACGGATGAGGTGGTTCGGCGTAAGCCGACGGAATAGCGCATCGGCCGTGGGCCGATCCTGTTTGGTCGCGGCCTGACGGCCGGTCACCTCATCCGTCCGGCGTTCGCCGGACACCTTCCCCTCAAGGGGAAGGCAAAGGGCCCAATCCCTCCGGCTCCCCTCGCTGAGGGAAGTACCCCCTAAAAATCCCACAACTTCAACCTAAGGAACACACTCATGCAGCTCAACATGCTGAAAGGCAAGATCCATCGCGTCACCGTCACCGAGGCCCGTCTCGACTACGTCGGTTCGATCACCATCGACTCCGATCTGCTTGACGCCGCCGGCATTCTCGAATACGAGAAGGTGGCCGTGGTGAACGTGAACAACGGTCAGCGTCTGGAAACCTACACCATCGCCGGTGAACCCGGCAGCGGTGTGATCTGCCTGAACGGCGCCGCCGCCCACTTCTTCGATCCCGGTGACACGGCCATCATCATGTGCTACTGCCAGATGGACGCCGAAGAGGTCAAGACCCACAAGCCCAAGGTGGTGTTCGTGGATGAGAAGAACCACGCCACCCGCGTGACCAACTACGAAAAGCACGGCCAGATCGCCTGACCCCACCCCAGCTCCCCATTCCCCGGGAAACCGTTATCCTCATCCCGGGGAATGACAGCCCACTCCTAGGCTTCCTCTTCAAAGGAAGCCGTCGGCAAAACCAGCCAAGGAAATCCTCACAAATCGTCGTCCCCCTCCCCGGAAAACGACAAACCGGTTCTCGGATCCCCTCTCCGAAGGGAGCTGTCGGCAAAGCCGACTGAGAGGAGCGGAAGTGCGAATTTCTTACGCCCCGGACCTTTCATCCCGAAAGTCCTCTTCGACCGATCAGTGAATTTTTCTTACTCATCAATCACAGAACTTGGATTGTATACAATTAGGTATACAATCCAAGCATGAATAGGCAGTCCATTCTTCAGCGACTTACACCACTGATGGAGACCCAGTGGGGACTGGTGACTACTGCACAGGCGCAGCACCTGGGAATTGCCCGATCAAGCATGCATAGGCTAGAGACCGAAGGAAAACTGGAAAGACTACTCAAAGGCGTATATCGCAACACCTCAGTTCCCTCCGAGCGATTCGAGTCGCTACATGCCGCATGGCTCTCCCTATATCCCGAGCAAACCGCGGAAGAGCGTCTGCATAACTCACCACCGGATGCCGTAGTAAGCTCGCATACCGCCGCATGGCTACTAGACATTGGGGATTTCGTCCCGGAACCATATTGCTTCAGTACCCCCACACGAAAGCAAACACAGCGAACGGGAATCAGCATAAGATCGAAAAAATATGATCCCGAATCGCTGACCATACGTGAAGGACTACCGGTAACGACCTTTGAACAAACCGTCGCAGATCTCGTCGCCGATAATACCGATCTCTCTCTGGTGTCGAGCCTGTTTTCGAGCTGCACCATTGAGGCATATGACAATATCAATCGTTCTTATCTGGAAAAGCTGCTAGCTCCATATGCGAAGCGCAACGGATTCGCCTCCGGAGACGGCAGGGGACTGTTATCCGCTCTTACCGCTCCCGTGGACGATCCCATTCAGCAAAGCATTCAAATAGTTCAAGAACAGATGTCAAGAACCCTTTCCGCGCAATTCCAAGAACTGCAAAAGGCTCTATCATCCGACATCCTTTCTCTGAATCTTGACTCCGTGCATCCGATGATCGAAGACATCGGCAAAGCGCAGAACAAAACCATTTCCCGGGGAATCCAGGAAATACTGGAAGCAATCCGCCCTACTATGTCTCGGTCTTTTCTGTTTCCCCCGCTGATTGGCCGACATGATTCTGATAGTCCAACGCAACAAAGGAATCACGACGATGACAAATGAAAACTACGCGAACGGACTGGCTGTCGAACAGGCGATCAAGGCGGCAGCAAAGCGCGAGCATCAGCAGCATCCGGAACGTAATGTCACTGATATCATCCGGCAAATGCATTATGACCGTTTCCTATGTCTCGTGTTCAGCGAAGGCCAACACAGTGAATGGGTGCTCAAAGGCGGCAGCGCCATGCTCGCACGCATTCCTTCAACCCGGCGTACGCTCGACGCCGATCTATTCAGAAACGGCTACGATCTGGAGCAGTCTTTGGATGATCTGAAACGGCTTGCCGCAGTGGATCTGCATGATTTCTTCACCTTCACATTTGATTCGGTCAAACCAATCGCCCAAGGAGACAACCAGCCGTATCTGAATGGATATCGAGTAACCTTCCGCATGAGTCTCGGAACGAAGGTCCTCGATAATCTCCATGTTGATCTCGTCACACATCAGGGCGTCTTGCAGAATATCGAGATTATGACTCCCCGCAATCGACCGGCATTATCCAAAGAACTGAAGTCCTATCAATACCGCCTGTATCCCATCGTCAATCAGATCGCAGACAAGGCGTGCGCTATAGTCGAGCGGATCAACGGCCGGGAATCAACGAGAATCAAAGACCTCGTGGATCTGGCCATCATCGCCAGCACTCAGGATTGCAACGCAGATTTGCTCATGGATGCACTGCGCCGCGAATGCGGAAGACGCCGAATTCCGTTCCCCATCACCTTTCAAATTCCCACGACTTGGAGGAATCCTCAATTCAGGAAGACGGCCAGCGGCACAATTGTCCAGTCATACGACCTTGAAAGCGCGGAAAGACTTGTCACCAGATTTCTGAACGTCCCGGTTCCCGCGGACTCCATGCGCTGGAACCATAATGAGTTGGAATGGACCATGCAATGCCATCTCGTCTCGTAACCGCTCCGTACTAAAATCGTAGCGATTGGAAAACCGCGCGGAACCAAGCGAATCCGCCGCGGAAACGTAGGACAGAGGAATAGGAATCATGGTCGAACGTCGTGTTATTCAATACCCGAACGCCGATGTGCTGCACGAGGCCGTAGCCGCACGTCTGCTCATCAAGATCTCCGATCGTCTCGCCCGTCATCAGCGCGTGGATGTGGCGCTCACCGGCGGCACCGACGGCAATGCCGTGCTGCGCGCCGTGGCGGCGAGCCCGCTGAGCGAGGCCGTGGACTGGAGTCGCGTGCATCTGTGGTGGGGCGACGAGCGTTTCGTTCCCGCCGACGATCCTGACCGCAACGCCGTGCAGGCTCGCGAGGCGTGGTTCGGCAAGCTGGTGGACAACGGCGTGATGCCCGAATCGCACGTGCACGAGATGCCGGCCGACACCCGCTCCCCCGAAGAGATCGCCGCCGCGTCCGACAAGGACAACTACGATGTCGCAGCCAAGGCCGCTCACGCCTATGAGAAGGAGATCGTCAACGAGCTGGGCAAGAAGCAGGCGTTTGACATCGCACTGTTCGGCGTGGGCCCGGACGGTCATTTCGCATCGCTGTTCCCGAACCATCCGGCGCTGAAGAGCCATGACAAGAAGACCCGCGTGATCGGTCTGAGCGACTCCCCCAAGCTGCCGCCGGTGCGCATCAGTCTCACGTCGCCGTTCATCCGCAAGTGCCGTCGCGTATGGATGATCGCGTCGGGCGAGCGCAAGGCCGATGCCGTGGCGAAGGCGCTGGGCAGCATCAACAATCCGCAGGTGCCGAGCTCGTTCGCGGGCGGTGCCAAGGAATCCCTGTGGCTTGTGGACGATGCCGCCGCTTCGATTCTGCGCAACGGCTCTGCGGAGTAGTCGGGGTCTGACCGTTCGGGACGGTACCGGTCTTTGCGAACTGGAATCTGGGTCGAACCGGACAGTGATCTGGGTCCAACCGGACGATAATTCTGGGTCAAACCGGTACATTTACTCGGTTCTGGGTATTTCCGTATCATGAGAGTCACAAAAACGGGTCCTCGTGATACGGAAATGCCCAGAACCGATGTTTAATGATGCGGAAATACCCAGATCAATACCCAGACCATTCAGATCGGTCAGACTGGTCGATCAAGGTTCATCAGACCGGTCGAAACCATCGGCCATAAATACGAACGGCCTCCCAGAATCGGGAGGCCGTGTTTCGTTGGCGTGACAGGGATTCAAGGAAGAACCCCTCCGCACCGAATTTTTTTGAGGGGGGGGGGACGATCCACGGGACCGTCACCTATTTGTCAGTTAATCGATGGACCAATCAATCGACAGGTCTGTGGATTGGCGGATTCACAGACCCGTCACCAATAGATCAGTTGGTCAACCGAACCGTCATTGACCGGACAACAGACCAGCAGATCAACAGTTCAGCAGATCAACAGTTCAGCAGATCAGCCGGCCAACAGATCAACAAATCGTGTTATAGGAACTAAACGTGGTGTTTATGCCCTGAGTTTGGACTTGCAGCAGTAAGCGCGTCGAGGCGCCATTAATTCTCACCAGGGAAATAGCACCTTGATGCATCTACTGGCGCGAGCCTAAACCCCAGTTATAAGCACCACAAAAGCTCCTACGGCCCAATAGCAGATCAGCCAGCCAATAAATAAATCGGCCCGGTCAGCCGAACTGTCCTCGACTGACCGGGCCGATCCATAGATCAATAGATCAGCAGTATCAATAGATCAGCAGATCAGGCCTGCTTGATCTCCTCCTGACCCGGCTCGGTCCACAGGGTGTGGAACACGCCGGGCTCATCCACACGCTGGTAGGTGTGGGCGCCGAACAGATCGCGCTGACCCTGGATCAGGGCGGCGGGCAGACGCTTGGAGCGCAGACCGTCGTAGTAGGCCAGGGAGCTGGAGAACACCGGCATCGGGATGCCGAAGCTGATGGCGCGGGAGATCACACGGCGCCAGGAGCGCTGCACGGTCTCCACCGCATCCTTGAAGTACGGGGCGAACAGCAGCGACACGTTGGCCTCGCCGGACTCGAACGCCTCGGAGATGCGGTTGAGGAACTGGGCGCGGATGATGCAGCCGCCACGCCAGATGCGGGCCACGGCAGCCAGATCGATGTCCCAGCCGTACTCCTTGGCGGCCTCGGAGATCTCGTTGAAGCCCTGCGCGTAGGCCACGATCTTGGACGCGTACAGCGCCTCGCGGATGTCGTTGATGAACGCCTGACGCTCCTCGAGCGGCATCGGCACCACTTCGGACGGACCCTCAAGACCCTGCTTGGCGGCCTCGGCGCGCAGCTCGGTCTGCGAGGACAGGCCACGGGCGAACACGGCCTCGGCGATGCCCGTCACCGGCACGCCCAGCGAGAGGGCGGTCTGCACGGTCCAGGTGCCGGTGCCCTTCATGCCGGCGTGGTCGAGCACCACGTCGATGAACGGCTTGCCGGTCTTCTTGTCCACGTGGTGGAGCACCTCGGCGGTGATCTCGATCAGGTAGGAGTTGAGCTCGGTCTTGTTCCACTCCTCGAACAGGTCGCCGATCTCGGCGGGCTCCATGCCTAGGCCGCGACGCATGAGGTCGTAGCTTTCGGCGATCAGCTGCATGTCGGAGTACTCGATGCCGTTGTGCACCATCTTGACGAAGTGGCCGGCGCCGTCGGAGCCGATGTGGGTCACGCACGGCTCGCCTTCGGCCTTGGCGGAGATGCTCTCGAGGATCGGCTTGAGGGTCTTCCAGGATTCCGCGGTGCCGCCGGGCATCATGGACGGTCCCTTGAGCGCGCCTTCCTCGCCGCCGGACACGCCGCAGCCGACGAAGTGCAGGCCGCGAGCGCGGATGGCCTTCTCACGGCGCATGGTGTCCTTGTAGTAGGCGTTGCCGCAGTCCACGATGATGTCGCCGGGCTCCATGAGGTCGGCCAGCTGGTTGATCATGTCGTCGGTGGGCTCGCCGGCCTTGACCATGATGATGGCTGCGCGCGGCTTGGTGAGGGATGCGACGAACTCCTCAAGCGTCTTGGCGGGAACGAACTTGCCCTCGTCGCCATGTTCGTTGATCAGGGTTTCGGTACGCGAGTAATGACGGTTGTATACGGCTACCGTGTTGCCCTTGTGCGCCAGGTTACGAGCCAGGCTCGCTCCCATCGCTGCAAGACCGACAACACCGATATTGGCTTGTGCTTCGCTCATCATTGCCTTTCGATAGAACATCGGGCGGCGTGATTCCCACGATTTTCGCGATTTCCGCGATCGCGATTCCACGATTCCATGGCTGGTCCATGGTCCGCCCATGAGCACGGTTTTCCCCGCGATTAGAAGTATACCATTCCCGCGAATAGTACTACCTTTTGATTCCACAAGTTTCGCACGACATAACGATCACATACGCGCATACCGCCCATGCCCCGCGCACGCGCACGCACACGCACACGCGCACATATGACAATGCCCGTCAACGCCGTCCGCATATCGCAGATCTCGTTGACGGGCACGATGTGACTTACGCCGGTCCAGAGAGTCAGTCCAGAGAGTCAGTCCGTGGGCAGCGAGCGCACCACCACGAATCCGTTGGGCTCGATCTCGGCCGAATCGCCATCGCCGACGACCGTCGCCTTCGAGGCGATCACCAGTTCACCGTCCAGCGGCACGCCGGCCTTGGCCCGGGTGCGGTTGAACAGGAACGTGAATCGCCTGTCGTCGGCGCCTTCGCGAACGACGCGGAGCACCTTGGCATCACCGTCATTCACAACGGAGCCATTGCCCGAACCGAAATCATTACCATCCGAACCGAAACCATTACCATCCGCACCAGCCACGCCAAGCGCGTCCAGCACCGCCGGCAGCGACTTCGCCAATCCGTCACGACCGAGTCGGCATCCGACGTACGCGGTCCGCCCCTTGCCGAATTCATTGGCCACGATCGCGGGCGCACCGTCCAGACCGGTCCACGGATCGTCCTCATAGGAGGCCAGCACGCGGGCGTCGTCCCCTACCGAGGTGATCACGTCGACCCAGTCGTGCGCCACGGTGCCGTTCGACAGCCGCACCTCGTTCGGCGTTCCGGGGAAATCGTCGCCCAGCGGGGCGAACTCCTCCACGCGCACGCCCACGACGTCGCGGATCGATCCGGGGAATCCGCCGAGCCAGATGTGGTCACGCTCGTCGGAAATGCCGGTCGCATACGTCACGATCGCCCTGCCGCCGCCGTTCACGAACGCGCGCAGACGCTCGGAATCGGCCTCGCTGAGCAGGTACACGCTCGGCAGCACCACCACGTCGTACCGATCCCAATCGCCGCGGACGGGCACCACGTCGGAGGTCACGCCAACGTCGAGCAGCGCGCGGAACCAGTCGAGCGGTTCCGTCCAGTGCCGCACCTGCTGGGTCGGCGTCGCGGTGTGTTCGGTGGCCCACTGCGACTCGTAGTCGAACACCACGGCCACCTTGGCCTGCGCCACGCGGGAACCGAGCAGTCCGGCGTCTGCCAGTTTGTCGAGATCACGGCCCAGCGCGCACACGTCGCGGTACACTTGCGAATCCTCGCCGGCCAACGGCACCATCGACGAATGGAACTTCTCCGCGCCGGCACGCGACTGACGCCACTGGAAGAATCCCACGGCGTCGGCGCCCATGGCCACATGCACCATGGCGTCGCGCACGGTCTGGCCCGGCTCCTTGCGATAGTTGATCGGACGCCAGTTCACCGCGGACGTGGAGTTCTCCATGAGCCACCACGGGTTCTTGCGCGCGATGCCGTCGGTGAGCGACGCCGCGTACGCCATCTCGTCGAGATGCGCCTCGCCGGGCGTGAAATAGTGGTCGTTGGACACGAAGTCCACCGCGTCGCCCCAGTCGTCGTAGTCCATCACGCTGTTCGACGCGCTGACCATGAAGTTCGTGGTCAACGGCATGTCGGGCGTGATCTCGGCGAGCGCGTCACGCTCGGCCTCGTAAAACGCCTTGAGCGCGTCGGACGAGAAGCGCTTGAAGTCGAGCAGCTTGCCGGGGTTCATGAAGTTGCCGTCACCGATGAACCGCGGCGGGATGATCTGACTGAAGTCGGTCATGCGCTGCGACCAGAAGTCGGTGCCCCACGCGTCGTTCACGGCGTCGATCGTGCCGTAGCGCTCGCGGCACCACTCCTGGAAGGCGCGCATGGCGTCGTCGGAGTAGTCGAACCGGTTGTGGCATCCGTATTCGTTGCCCACATGCCAGGCCACCACGTACGGATTGTCCTTGTAGTGTTCGGCCATGGCGCGGCACAGCTTGAGCGCGTAGTCGCGGAAGATCGGCGAGGTGGGACGCCAGTGCTGTCGGGCGCCGGGCCAGCAGGTGTCGCCGCGGTAGTCCTTCCACAGCACTTCGGGGTGGGCGGAGGTGAGCCACGGCGGCGGGGATGCGGTGGCGGACGCCAGATCGACGGCGATGCCCGCCTTGCCGAGCTTGTCGATGATGCGGTCGAGCCAGTCGAAGTTCCATACGCCTTCCTCAGGCTCGATGTTGGCCCAGGAGAAGATGCCGAGGGACACGAAGTTGACATGGGCCTGTTTCATCAGACGGATGTCGTCGTCCCAGACGTCTTCCGGCCACTGGTCGGGGTTGTAGTCGCCGCCGTACCAGATTCGCGGCTTGTTTCCGGCGAGCGGCTGCGGCCACCGGAATGCTCTGCGCGCCGATGATGTTGTGCGCGTCATTACGCCTCCACTCTTCAATGGATGTTTGCGTAACCATTATTGCATTTTCAACGATTTTCGACAAGTCAAACGTTTGATTCCGCGGAGATTTCCCGTTACGGCCGTCACATCCGCGGCAGCCGCCATACCCAATACGCCCGTCACGCTCGTGACGGTCACACACCCATTACAGCCGACAGACGACATCGTCAACGTATCGACGACGATGACCGACGCCACGCTCCCTCCTGGCGATCGGTATACGATGAACGATGTGAACGCAATCATTGCGATCGACCATCGGAGGAGTTCACCATGAGCGGCACGAGGAGATCCACCACACGAATCGTCTCCATGACGGATGTGGCACGACTGGCCGGCGTCTCGGCGCAGACCGTGTCACGCGTGTCGAACAGCAGCGACGCCGTGAAACCGGATACGCGTGACAAGGTGCTCGCCGCCATGAAGGAGCTCGGATACCGTCCGAACTTCGCCGCACGGGCGCTCAAACGCGGTCGGTTCAACGCCGTGGGCGTGATCATGTTCGATCTGGGATCGACCGGCAATCTGCGTGCGCTCGAGGGGATCACCAATGCGGCGTCCGAGCACGGATACGCCGTCACGATCGGTATGATGAACTGGGCCGACAAGCCCACGCTCGCCGAGACCGTGCGCAAGATGAAGGATATGCCCGTCGATGCGATCATCGTGATTCTGGAACACAAGCCGCTGGACTTCGACACGTTCACGCCGCCGCCCACGATCAGCGTCACCCTGATCACCACCGCGGATTCCACCACCTGCTCCACCATCGATTCCGACCAGTACGGCTGCTCACGGACGATCGTGGACTACTTCCTCGAACACGGGCACCGCAACGTGCATTATGTGTCCGGCCCGGAGGACTCCGTCGCCAACGGCGAGCGTGAACGCGGCTGGCGTGAAACGCTTGAGGCGCACGGTCTCACTCCCCCGCGCGTGATTCGCGGCGACTGGCAGGCGGAAAGCGGGTACGACGCCGGGCTGCAGCTGGCGGCCACTCCCGGATGCACCGCCGTGTATGCGGCCAACGACAACATGGCCAACGGCGTGATGCTGGGCGTGAGGACGGCCGGCAAGCGCGTGCCGGAGGACGTCAGCGTGATCGGGGTGGACGATTCGCTCGGCGGCGTAGTGCCGAGGCTGAATCTCACCACGGTGCGACTGCATTTCTCCAAGGTGGGGCGCATGGCGTTCGAGCAGACGCTGGAGGTGATCGAGGGGCGTCGCAGCGAGATCACGCATCAGCTGGTCCCCGGCACCCTGATCGAACGCGACTCCGTCGCCACGCTGCGGTAGCTCGCCCCTATCCCTTTGTGCTCCCTCCCGGGGAGGGAGCTGCCCGGCGCAGCCGGACTGAGGGAGGGACCCAGAACCAAAAAGGAATCCAAACCCTCCCTCTGTCGCGACGTCCGTCACGACTTCTCCCTCCCAAGGAGGGAGAACACCGACACCCGCTCCCCTTCGTGCTCCCTCCCAGGGAGGGAGCTGGCCGGCGCAGCCGGACTGAGGGAGGGATTTAGAGCAACACCCCTCACACGTCCAACGGCGCCTGCGAGACGAATCGACGATTCTCCCCCGTATACGGGTCGGTGAACTCAAGTGTGCGGGCCACCAATTGCAACGGATTCGAGAAATCGTCGTAGGCGCGATCGATGATCGTCGGATACATCGGGTCGCCCTTGATCGGCAGCCCCAGCGAATTCATGTGCACGCGCAGCTGATGCGTCTTGCCGGTACGCGGCCGCAGCGTATACGCGCGCATCGGGCACGCCGTCACCAAAGACCGGTCACCCATGGGCCAGTCGTTTGCACGATCGACCGCAAACCGGTCATGCTCCAAACGACCACCCGTATGGCAGGCTCCGGATCGATCATCCACAGACCGACTATTCGCAGACCGGCCATTCCCGGACCGATTGTCTTCAAATCGATCACCCAGGCAACCGCCATCCACGCCCAACTCGATCACAGTCTCCGCGTTGACCAGTCCCGGCTCCTCGTACGCCTGCAGAATCCCCCGATCCTTGACGATGCGGGAACGACGACGTAGCGGGAATACGCGCGGCGCATCCAACCGTTCGATCGTGCCGAACCGCGGTCGCGTGATCGGCCTCGCCGGCGCCACACATTCATATGTTTTGGTGGTGCGATGCTCCTGGAACAGCATTTGGTATCGGCCTCGCGCCAATGGATCGCGTACGAACACGACCACGCCGGCGGTGTCGCGATCCAAACGATGCGCGGGCGTGATCTGCGGTTCGTCGTAGCGTTCGCGCAGACGGATCAGCGCCGTGGACCGATACCACATGCCGCGCGGCGTGGTGGGTAGGAAGTGCGGCTTGTCGATCACGATGATCCGCTCGTCCTCATACAGCACGGTGAACTCGAACGGGATGTCCGGCTCGTCGATCACCCATCGATGCGGTTTTGCGGTCGTGCGCATATGATTCTCCTTCTCATGCTCCACGGTCTGCCCCACGGTCTTTTCCACAAAACAGCGCGAAAAACCCGATATCCGCTTTTCGCAGCGTCAAAGACCCGTGAATCCAAGGCGGATTCGGGTGTTTGACGCTGTGAATTCTGGATATCGGGTATTTCGCGCTGTGAATTTGGCAATTCGGGCGCACGTCACCTCATCCGACCGACTTCGTCGGCCACCTTCCCCTCAAGGGGAAGGATGAAAAGGGACGAGACCAACTGCGTCGGCCGCCTTCTCCTCAGAAGAAAGAAGAGAGAGCGATCTGCCACAACCCATATTCGCCCACCCCTTCAAGGGGAAGGATGAAGAGGGACGGGACCAACTGCGTCGGCCGTCCCCAAGGGGAAGGGGAAGGATGAAGAGGGGTTACTCCACGGTGACGGACTTGGCGAGGTTGCGCGGCTTGTCCACGTCGTAGTTCTTCAGCTTGGCCATGTCCATGGCGAACAGCTGCAGCGGCACCACGTCGACGAGCGGACTCATGAGCGTGGGGCACTTGGGACGCCAGAACACCACGTCCGCATAGTTCTCCACATCCTGGTCGCCCTCCTCGGCCACGGCGATGATGTACGCGCCGCGGGC
>NZ_QXGJ01000023.1 GCF_003952005.1 Bifidobacterium callimiconis | reverse complement strand
ACCGGCATCAGCAGGAGGAACCTATCATGACCACCACCACGCCGACCGTAGCCAACGCCGTCGCCTCTGCTCCCGTCGATCCGATCGCCATCGTGCGCGTCTCCCCGCAGCCCGCGGCCGTCGAATCGCCTGCCAATGCAACGACTCCCCACGTTGAACGCTACGGTCTCTTCGAGATCGCGCTCGCCGGCACGTCCGACGGCAATCCGTACGTCGACGTGGATTTGTCCGCCGACTTCACCAGTGCCGCCACCGGCGAAACCATCACCGTCGGCGGCTTCTACCGCGGCAACGGCGACTATGCCATCCGATTCATGCCGCTCGAGGAAGGTGAATGGCGCTACGTCACGCGCAGCGCCGCCGACCCGTCACTGAACGCCCTCTCCGGCACGCTGATCGCTGACCCGGCCGGCGAGAACAATCATGGCCGTGTGCTGCGCGCCACCGACGTCCACCGCGCCGCAACGAGCGCCACCGAAACCGACCCCGCCGGCAGCGAGCTCAGGTTCCAGTTCAGCTACGAGGACGGCATCCGCTACATGCCCTTCGGCACCACCTGCTATGCGTGGACCAGCCAGAGCCAGGCCGTGCAGGACCAGACCGTGGAAACCCTCGTCGCCGCGCCGTTCAACAAGATCCGCATGTGCGTGTTCCCCAAGTTCTACGACTTCAACAACGCCGACCCCGACGTCTTCGCCTACGAGGGCAGCATGGAGAACGGCTTCGACCATACGCGCTTCAACGAGGAGCTGTTCTCCAACCTCGACCGCCGCATCGGCCAGCTGTGCGCGCTCGGCATCGAGGCGGACATCATCCTGCTGCACCCGTACGACAAGCCCGAGTGGGGCTTCTCCAAGATGAGCCGCGAAGCCGACATCATGTATCTCACGTACATGGCCCGCCGCTACGGCGCCTACCGCAACGTGTGGTGGTCGCTCGCCAACGAATACGACCTCATGCCGCAGAAGTCGCTCGAGGACTGGCGCACGTACGCGCGCGTGGTCATGGCCAACGACGCATTCGGTCATCTGCGCTCCATCCACAACTGCGTGACCGTGTACGACTACAACGAGCCGTGGTGCACGCACTGCTCCATCCAGCGCGTGGATGTGACCCGCACCACCGAATGCATCGCCGACTGGCGCAGGGAGTACGGCAAGCCCGTGGTGTGCGACGAACCCGGCTACGAAGGCAACATCTACTGGGGCTGGGGCAGCCTGCCCGCCACCGAGCTCATGCGCCGCTACTGGGAAGGCCTGATGCGCTGCGGTACCGTGACGCACGGCGAATCGTTCATCGACAAGGGCGACCAGATCTGGTGGGCGCACGGCGGCACGCTGCACGGCGAAACCCCCGCACGCATCGCGTTCATGCGTGGCATCTTCGAAAACGCACCGCGCGCCGCCAGTCCGTTGGACGCCGACACCGCGCCGGAGGACGTGTGGAGCGTGAACCCGGTCGACGCCTCGCAGCCGCTCAATGGCGCCATGGAAAAGGCCATGAAATTCTGGGACGTGCCCGTGCTGCGCGCCGGCACCGACTGGCAGCTCGTGTACTTCGGCTGGTATCAGCAGCTCTACCGCGAGTTCGACCTGCCCGCAGGCGGCGAATATACGGTCGATGTGATCGACACGTGGAACATGACCATCGACCGTCTGCCCGGCACCTACGCCGGCACCGTGCGCGCCGACCTCGGCGGCCGCCAGTACATGGCCGTGCGTATCCAGCGCGCGTAGCCGCTGTCTGGAATACTCTTGTCTGGAGCACTCCTAGTGTGATCACACTAAGGTATGAGGTTCTAGTGCGATCACACTAAAGGTCACGCCAAAGTATGAACGGCCCGATCTCGCTGACGGATAAATCCGGAAACGAGCGGGCCGTTTGTCATGAACAAGAGTAGAGTACTTGCGTCGGTCAAACAGGTGACCGACAGACCGACCCGTGCACGATGACCATGCGATGACAGCGGCGGCATGCGCTCCGGCCTATCCGGCCTCACGACAAGACTGCCCTACGCACGACGACAGACGCCGACGGATCGGCGCAAGAGGCGGCAGACAGGTAGACAGGGAAGGTGAGACGGCATGGCAGACTCTGATGAACGCAACGAATTCGACAAGCACGACGAATGCAACGACCGCGACGGATCCATGGGCGGCCACAGGAGTGGCTCCATGGGCAGGACGGAATCGACCGCGAACGACACGTCGACGGTCGAAACGCCATTGCCGAACAACGATTCGTCGGCGACCCGCGGAATCCGCGGTGCGTCCCGCACCCTCACCAGCGCCGACTCCTATCAGGACGGGCACCTCACTCGCACGGCGTTCCTCTCCTTGGCGATCCTCACGTTCATCACGTTCATCGGCAACTTCACGCAGCTGCAGCTCAGCTCCGCGCTGCCGTCGATCGTCACCGAATTCCACGTGAGCGTGACCACCGGCCAGTGGCTCACCTCCGTATTCCAGCTCGTCATGGGCGTGATGGTGCCGCTCACCGCGTTCCTCACCAAACGCTTCTCCACGCGGCAGATCGTCATCACGTCGATGGTCGTGTTCACGATCGGATCGGCGCTCGCGTGGACCGCGCCCACGTTCCTGCTGCTGCTGGCCGGACGCGTGCTCGAGGCCATCGGCACGGGCGTGATGTGGCCGGTGCTGCAAATCACCGTGTTCTCCATCTATCCGCTCTCCCGGCGCGGCATGGCCATGGGTACGGTGGGTCTGGCCATGAGCGTGGCGCCGGCGCTTGGCCCCACCCTCGGCGGCTGGCAGACCGATATGGGCGGCTGGCGTTCCATCTTCCTCACCCTCACCGTGATCGGCGTGCTCAGCCTTGCCGCATCCGTGCTGGGACTGCACAATTTCGGTGCGCATGACCCGTCGGTCAAGGCCGACTTCTTCTCCGTGATGCTGTCGATCTTCGGCTTCGGCGGTCTCATGTTCGGCTTCACGAACATCGAGGCCTTCCCCATCACGCATCCGATGACCTGGCTGCCCATGACGATCGGTGTGCTCGGCATCATCTGGTTCGTGGCGCGCCAGCTGCGCCGCGACAAGCCGCTGCTCAACCTGCACGTGCTGAAGAACCATGGGTTCATGATTGGCACCATCATCGCGTCTATCGCGTTCTTCGCGTTCAGCTCGATCATGGTGATCATGCCGCTCTACATCCAGAACGATCGCGGCTACTCCGCCACGCTCAGCGGCCTGATCATGATGCCCGGTGCGATCGGCATGGCCATCACGCAGTTCTTCGGCGGCAAGGCGCTCGACAAGTTCGGTGCGCGGCCGGTGGTGATCACCGGCAGTGTGATCCTGACGCTTGGTACGTTCGCCATGAGTCTGATCTCCATGCATTCGTGGATCTGGTGGGTGTCGATCTGCCAGTTCACGCGCCAGATCGGTATGGGCTTTGTTCTCATGCCCGTCACCACGTGGTCGCTGAATTGCTTGGATCCGGAGGACGTTTCGGCTGGGTCGTCCGTCACGAACACCGCGCGTCAGATCGCCGGTGCCATGGGAGCCCCGGTGCTGGTCATCCTTATGGAGACGATGGCGGCGGCGCGCAAGGCGGCGCTTGGCGGCGGCGCGGATGTGGCCGTGGCCGCAAGCATCTTCGGTATCCAGTGGGTGCTGCGCATCAGCGGCATGCTGTGCATCGCGATGGTGCTGATCGCAGTATTCGGGGTGCGAGGCCAGGGCGCCGGCACCGCGCATGGTGCGTTGCAGCGCATCCGTGAGGTCCGCGTGCGGGCTCATCGCTGACCGTTCTGCCCGTTGCGCAAAACTGCCGGCACCGGCGATGCCAGCCGGTGTCGGGTTCATTGCGCCGTATCCGAGCCATGGAATGAGGCTATTCCCCGTTTTGGAGGTCTTTTCGAGCCATTGCGGGAACATAACCTTCGATTTGGAGGTCCTTTGCCAAGTAGCCGGACGCTGGAATTGCGCATTATTGTGCAAGAAATGATTGCTTATGGCTACTAGCTATTGAATAGCGTGCCGCACGTCATATTGCCTGTAAACGGAAAGACCTCCAAATCGGTAGATATCATCTCGTCAAAACAGTAAAGAACTACACGACTTCACGATAGGTGGTGAAACCGGTGAAATCGTGGGCCTGAAAGTCGGCGCATGCGCCGTATGCGGCTCCCAAGGCGGGAAGCAGCTCCGAAAAAAGAGAACCCCGGCGGGTTGGGCGCCGGGGTAGAGAGAGGAAGAGAGAAGAAGGGTTCAGTTATCAGGTTCCGAGTGGAACCTCACCAGCGGTTGTATCCGTTGACAGTTCTTATATAACCGCATGACTCTTGGCGCAAGGATGTCAAAGCCTTGGATTTCTCTGGGCAATTCGTGGCGATTATGTGACGTCGCTTTCGAGGCCGCCACATTTGCTTCCTTGACGCCCGTCCGCCGTCGCACGCACACGCCCGGAGCCCCTCGATTATGGAAAATAGTGGTTACCTCCGTGACGCCGGGGGTGTATCGGTATACCGTATTACTGTCTGGACCACCGTCCGGCCCACGCCCCACAGTCGGGACGCCCGACCGAGACGATCGGTCGGAAAACCGAAGCGATACGACGAATGACGAACGGACTGCGTGCGGACCGTGGGAGGCTATATGGAGAAGATCATTGAGCCGGTGGTGTTCCTATGCATCATCTTGTTGGGCTATGCGTTCAAGCGCATCGGTTGGGTGAAGTCCGACGACTACAAGATCATGCAGAAGATCGTGTTCAATCTGTTGCTGCCGGCCGCCGTGGTCGTGTCGTTCATCAATAACGAGCATGATCTGCGTCTGCTGTGGGTGGCGTTGTTCGGCTTCTGTGCCTCGGTCATCCCGATCCTCACCATCTACCTGTTCACGGGCAAGACGCCGCTTGGCAATCGCGCGTTCTACATGCTCAACGGTTCCGGCTTCAACATCGGATGTTTCGCGCTGCCCGTGGTGCAGGCGCTTATGGGTCCTGGCCCTGCCGTGGCCGTGGTCATGTTCGATATCGGCAACTCGGTGATGATGTCGGCCGGTATGAACGCCGTGACCACGCAGCTGCTGCGCATCGACGACACCAGTCCGCTCACCCCGGAGGAGCAGGCGCGCCCGCTCGGCCCGCGTCCGCCGCGCAAGGTCATGGACAAGGATGCGCGCCGACTCCAGCGCAGAGCGAACCTCCGTCGCATTGCCCGCAACTTCTACTCATCAGCCGCGTTCATGACATACATGCTCATGCTGGTGTTCATGATCACCGGCTTCGCGATTCCGCATTGGGTGGGTACCGTGCTGCAGCCGTTCTCGAACGCCAACGCGTTCTGTTCCATGTTCATGGTGGGCATGCTCATGGATGTGCCGCATGGCATGAAGGACGTCAAGCCGCTGGCCGTCGTGTTTGCGTGGCGCTGGGCGTTCGCGTTCATTTTCTCCGCCGCGGCCTGGTTCATCCTGCCGGTGGATCCGGAGATCCGCAAGGCCGTGATCTTCGTGTGCTTCGCCCCGGTGGGCGTGTTCTCCACGCTGTTCACCGACCGCGTGCTCGGCAACGCACGCCTGGCCGGTCTGTGCCTAGCAACCACCGGCACGCTCGGCCTGATCGCCATGACCGTCGCGAACCTCGTAATCCCGGTCTGATCGCCCCCGCTTCTGGCTCCCCTCTCTGAGGAGAACCAGAAGCATGCTGACGGTTGACCGTGTAATCGTGTACGCATGCTTCCTCCGATGGCGTGGGAAGCATCCTGATCCGTGACACCGGATGCAGCCACAACCTCTTCTGGCTCCCCTCCCTTGGAGGGGAGCTGTCAGCGACAGCTGACTGAGGGGAGGGATCCGGTGCTTTCGCCTCCAATAGACATCCCGCTGGTTATGTCCCCTCGGTTCGAGTGCCTCCGGATCAGGTGCATTCCACTTCGCGTATTCCCGTCGCTCCCCTGCAATCACACACTTGCACCGTCCATGCACCGTTACGTGCCCTCTGCGTGCCCCAAGACCCACGAAAACAACCGCCCCGCGCCGAACGTGGGGACTAGGGGAACCAAACGTGGGCGGCGCGCGTAAAAACAAAAAAGGCTTGAAATCTCAACGATTCCAAGCCTTCATATATGTGGAGCATGCCGGGTTCGAACCGGCGACCCTCTGCTTGCAAAGCAGATGCGCTACCAGCTGCGCCAATGCCCCAGTTTTTGGGAGAAAAAAAGCGGCCCGAAAAGCCGCTGTCTTCTCTGTGTGGGCCCGGGAGGACTTGAACCTCCGACCTCATCCTTATCAGGGATGCGCTCTAACCACCTGAGCTACGGGCCCGATCCATGTGCAATCTCGAAATCGCACAAGCAATTACTATAGCGATAGGTTGTCGGTATGTCCAATATCGGCGTGTCGCGTTATTCTATGCGGGTTTGAGGGTGAAATCTCGGCACCGCGTCGACGATTCACCGTCCCGATACGGAGATTTTCCGCGCGGAATGAGATGCGATCCGTCGGCGGTGATCCGCGTACGGACGCGACGTGTACTGATACGTACCAAAAAATCGGAAAGGAGTCGCAATGGCCGGTCGTCGAACGCTTGCCGTGGAGATCCTGGATATGGGCGACCTGCATATCCGGGTCGCGCGCAAGGTCGTGAAAAACATATACCTGCGGATCAAGCCGCCGGACGGTCGTGTCGAAATCACTGCTCCGGTGCGGATGAGCCATACGCAGATCGAGGAGTTCGTGCGTTCCCGACGGCAGTGGATTCACAAGGCTCAGCGGCGGATCCTTGATCATGCCGCACGATTCGGCCGCGTCCCTGACGATGGATATGCGGGACATACGAATCCGTTCGGTAACGGTCCGTCCGATACCGGTCAGAACGGACGCGGCGCGGACGTCGATAATCACAAGAACGACGACGATCCTCGTGGCCGGCTGAATCGATATCAGCCGAATCATCGCCAAACGGATACCGCAATTCCGGCGACCCCTCGTCCCCCGTTCGGCGCGCCATGGAGTGCGGAACGCAAAACCTGGGCCAAGGCGGTCATCAACGCGCGTCTGCCGGAACTGCTGCGCAAGTGGACGCCGATCGTCGGCAAGGCTCCCACGAACGTCTCGTTGCGCGCGATGACGTCGCGATGGGGATCATGCACGCCGGCCACCGGTCGTATTCGTCTCAATCTCGAACTGGCGTATCTGCCCGAACGGTATCTGGAATACGTGCTGGTGCATGAGCTGACACATCTGTGGGAGCACGGTCACGGCGAGGGATTCCGCCGCCGCATGACCGCGTATCTGCCCGAATGGCGGCGTCTGCGTCGCGAACTCAACCAACTGGTGTGATGGGTGCGTGGTATGTGCCCCGTTCATCGACGGACGGCGCTCATTCACCGCATCCGCACACCGAATCAGTCCCGTGCGATCCGGTTCGGTGCGGGTTTGGCACATACGCGCGTCAAACCCGCACCGAAGCGTCTCCTTACGTGCGGGTTTGCTGCGGCATTATGACGAACCCGCACTGAAGCATGGCCCTCACTGCGGGTTCATATTACGTGCGTGACGGACCCGCAGTATGGGTAGCCGTCCGCTGCGGGTTTGTTACGCAGATACGACGAACCCGCACCGGGGAACGTGCTCAGCTGCGGGTTCGTCGCAAGTGAGAGTTCGCGAGCCGATTGGCCCCTACGCGATGTGGCTGCGCAGGAACCACTGGAACAGCTCCAGCGCCTGCACGTGATCCTGCACGATGTTGGAGCTGACCACGTCCAGCTCGTCGAGTTCGGCGATGGCCTTGCGATCGTCGGTGATGAACACGTCGTAGTAGTCGATCAGCGCCTTGATGTACTCCTCGGTGGAGGCGCGGCCCTTGAGGTCAAGCCCCTTCCACGAGCGGTTGCGCACGATCGCGTCGGGCGTGCCGTCGGGCGAACCACCCAGCGTGGCGATGCGTTCGGCGGTCTCGTCAGCCTGTGCCAGCACGACCTCGACCTGCGGGTCGAGCATCTCGTGCACGGCGATGAAGTTCGGTCCGGTCACGTTCCAGTGCGCATGCTTGAGCACCAGCGCGGCCTCCTGCTCCTGGCTCAGGCGGTTCTGCAGAATGGCGATGGACTTCTCGGCCTGCTCTTCGCTCAGACCAGGGACGGTGAACGGAAGCGTCATGATGATTCCCCTTTGCGTTTGCGGTTTATGGATTGATCGGTTTCGGATTGGTGCCACAACGTTGGGCTTCATTGGTCCAACGTTGATCCCAATTATAGGTGTGCGAGAATTTTCGTTGTCTAACGACATACCCGGATGGCAGACCTGAATACTGTGTCCGGATGACGTTCCCTAGTGTCTGACATGAGTGGCGGTGCCCGGCCGAGATCGGCTACAACGTTGTGGTTATTGGTCTCGACCGGTGGCGGGACGTTGATCCCCGTTGTCTGATTACCTAACCAGTCCATCCGGTCCGACGAATGGCCCGTCATGAGCGGGTTTCGTGCTGGTGACGGATCCGGCGTCGTGCTCTGATCCGGACTCGTGTCCGGCATCGTCGTGCGCATCGTGATCTTCGTTGCCGTCGGCGTCGCTGCGTCGCACCTCGATCGTCTGGATTCGGCGGCCGTCCACTTCGGTGATGACCATGTCGTAGCCGTCGTCGGAGTGCAGTACGGCGCCCACCTTGCCCATTTCGCCGGTCTTGGCGAGGAAGTATCCGGCCACGGTTTCGTACGGGCCGTCCTCGAGTTCGATGCCAGTGAGTTCGTCGAAGTCCTCGATCGTCATGCCGCCGTCGATGCGCGCCACACCGCCGACGAACGCCGAAGCGGGCTTCTTGCCGCCGGACTCCTCGGGCAGATCGTATTCGTCGCGGATGTCGCCCACGAGCTCCTCGGTCATGTCCTCCAGCGTCACGATGCCGTCGGTACCGCCGTATTCGTCGATCACGATGGCCAGATGAATGCCGCGCTTGCGCAGCAGCGACAGACTGGGCAGCAGCTTCGACGTGCCGGGCAGCGAGATGCCTTCACGCGTCACGTCGGCCACGGTCTTCGCCTGCTTGTTGCGCACGTCGAGCAGATCGCGCACGTGCACGAAGCCGAGTACGTCGTCAAAGTCCTTGCCGATCACCGGGTATCGCGAGTACGGCATGTCGTGCACGAAGTCGGCGGCCTTGTCGAGCGGCATGTCGCCGTCGATGAACACGACGTCGGCGCGCGGACGCATGACCTCCGCCACGATCGTCTCGGACGCGTCGAACACGTCGTCGAGGATCACACGCTCGTCTTTGCTGAGGTTCGTGTTCGACGACACGAGCACGCGCAGCTCGTCGTCGGACACTTCGGATTCGGTTTCGTTCGGATCAAAGCCGAGCAGACGTACGATGCCGTTCGTGTTCTTGCCGATCAGCCAGATGATCGGCCGGCAGATCGTGGCGAACACGTCGATCGCGGGGACCACGGCGCGGGCGATCGCCTCGGTCTTCTGCATGGCGATGCGCTTGGGCACCATTTCCGAGATGACGATCGAGCAGTAGGAGATGACGAGCGTCAGACCGATCGTGATGAGCGGATTGGCCACGAACGTCGGCACGCCCCAGCTTTCGACCAGCGGGATCAAGAACGGCGCGATGGACGATGCGCCGAACGATGCCGAAAGAAAGCCGGACAGCGTGACGCCGATCTGCACGGTGGACAGGAACGTGTTCGGGTCGCGGGCGATCTTCGCCACACGAGCGCCTCGGGCATCCTCCTGCTCCATCTGTTCGATCTGCGATCCACGCAGACTCACCAGTGCCAACTCGGTGCCGGAGAACATGGCGCCGATGACCAGAAAGACGAAAATCAGCAGGATATTCAAACCAAGTGACATGGCTCCACCCTATCCGAGGCTCCTTACGACCGATTACCTGCTCCCCCGCCGGCAGAAGCCGTCAGCGAATCACGATCGCATTCCGGCTCCCCTCGCTGAGGGGAGCTGTCAGCAAAGCTGACTGAGGGGAGGAGAGACCCAAAAGCCTATGGCGACCAGTCTTCCTAGAACGACAGCACCTCCACCTTGCCGTCGTCAAGCTTGTATCGCGCGCCCACCAGCGACACCGCACCGGAATGCACGGCCTCGCGGATCACCGCGGAATCGGTGACCAGCGCCTCGAGCGTCTGCGCCACATGGATGCGCTCCACGTCTTCGGCGGTATCCAGATCGGAGTCCATGGCGAGTCGTGCGGACGCGCCCACCTCGCGCATGAGGATCGAACGGAATCCTTCGTCCTCCGCGTTCTCGTCGCCGGCCAGCACCTTCATGGCCGCGGCCACCGCACCGCAGTTCTGATGTCCCATCACCACGATCAGGCTCACGTGCAGATGCAGTACCGCGTATTCCAGCGATTCGAGCACGGCGTCGTCCACCACTTCGCCGGCGGTGCGAATGGTGAACAGATCACCTAGTCCCTCGTCGAAGATGATCTCCGGCGGCACGCGCGAATCCGAGCAGGACAATACCGCCGCGTCGGGCGTCTGCGCGTCGATCAGCGATTCTCGGGTCTCGCGATCCTGCCACGGGTGTTCGGCCTTGCCTTCGGCGAAACGGCGGTTGCCCGCCAGCATGCGGCTCCACGCCGCGTCCGCGCGGGTACGTCCGTCAAGTCCGTCATGCTCATTCATCTGTGCCATGCTGCACCTCCATCGACGATGATCTGTCAATAATGAAACCCGCGCGCGCCGACAAGCCGGCGGTGTCGGACGGTCATTCCAATCGAATCTGGGTGTACCCGCATCATGAGGACACCGTTCTGACCGTCTCCATGATGCGGTTACACCCAGAACCGGTCGAATACCGTCCGGTTATACCCAGATACCTGACCGGTCCGATACCCAATCGGGCTCCGGTCCGGCCACGGAACCCCGGAAACGGAAAGGACCCGCCACGGATATCCGGAAAAACGGATACCTGTGACGGGTCCTTTCACTCCTCACGGCCGGGAAGCCCGGCGACGGATCAGCCCGTGTTCTGCAGGCCTGCCGCCACACCGGACACAGTGCAGAGGATCAGATAGATGAAGTCCGCGGTCTGGGACTCGCTCAGCTCGTTCTTCTCGTCGCGACGACGCACCGAACGCAGCGCGCGCACCTGCGTGACCGACAGCGCGTTCACGTACGGCGAGCGGATACGGATGGCCTGGCCGAGCACGTGACGGTGCTGCAGCGGCCACTCGTCGCCCACGATCTTGAGAACCCACTTGCGGGTGAGCGCCATCTCCTTGAGCACCTTGTCGCGCAGATCGTCACGATCGCCGAGAGCCAGATACAGCTTGGCGATGCGCTCATCGGTCTTGGCCAGCGACATCTCGATGTTGTCGATGAAGGTGCTGAACAGCGGCCACTCCTCGTACGCCTTACGCATGGTGGCAAGGTCGCCGAACTGCTCGCATGCGGAACCCAGACCGTACCAGGCGGCCAGGTTGATGCGGGCCTGAGCCCAGGAGAACACCCACGGGATCGTGCGCAGATCGTCGAGCGACTTCGCGCCCAGACCACGCTTGGCCGGACGGGAGCCGATCGGCAGCAGACCGACCTCGGTAAGCGGGGTGACGATGGAGAACCACGGGGCGAAGTCCGGCGTGTTCAGCAGGTCCAGGAAGCGCGCGTGAGACGCGTCATCCAGCTGCTTGGTCATGTCGGCGTACTTCGCGGTCATCTCCGTGTTCGTCTTCTCCACGCTCGGAGCGGACTGCAGCAGCGTGGCCGAGGCGACGGACTCGATGTGGCGCACGGCCAGCACCGGGTTGCCGTAACGGGCGAAGATGACCTCGCCCTGCTCGGTGAGCTTGAAGCGGCAGTTCACGGAACCACGCGGCTGGGCGAGCACGGCACGGTTGGCCGGGCCGCCGCCACGACCGACGGCGCCGCCACGACCGTGGAACAGCGTCAGGTCGAGGTTGTTGGCCTCGGCCCACTCCACGATGCGCGCCTCAGCGGAGTGCAGGGCCAGCGTAGCGGTGGTCGGGCCGGCGTCCTTCGACGAATCGGAGTAGCCGAGCATGACCTCGAGCTTGCGGCCGGTGGCCTTCAGGCGAGCCTGCACCTCCGGGATCTTCAGCATGGCGTCAAGCACGTCCACGCAGTTCTGCAGATCCTCCAGCTGCTCGAACAGCGGAATCACGTCGATGATCGGCGCATCCTCCGGGTGCTCGAACGCCAGACGGTTCAGCTCGTACACATCCTTGATGTTCTGAGCGGACTTGGTGAACGAGATGATGTAGCGACGGGCGGCCTTGATGCCGTTGCGACGCTGGATCGAACCGAGCGCGCGGAAGGTGTCGAGCACCTCGCGGGTCATCGGCTGCAGTTCGCCGCGCTCGCCGTGCAGACCATGCTCGCGAATATCGGCGAGAGCACGGGAATGCACCACGGAATGCTGACGGAACTCCATCTCGACCATGTGGAAGCCGAACGTCTCGGCCTGCCAGATCAGCGTCTGCAGCGGGCCATAGGCGCTACGCGGGGCGCCGGCGTCGGCCAGCGACTTCTGCACGGTCTTCAGATCGGCGATGTAATCATCGCAGGAGTGATACATCAGATCGGTATCACGCTCGATGGTGGCGTGCAGACGGTCGGCGATCACCAGCATGACGGCGCGATGCGGCTCCTTGGTGGAGATCAGCTCGGCCTTCTCGGTCAGACGCTCGCTCATCTCGCGCTGGTGGCTCCACAGGCTCAGCAGGCCGGCGCACGGCTTGGTGTCCTTGGACTCCAGCGTGAGGTTGCGGCCCACCTCGCGGGTGGCCTCCTCGAGCTTGGCAATCACGTGGTCGCTGAACTTGCGAGCCACCTGACGGCTCACACGGGCGGTCACGTTCGGGTTGCCGTCACGGTCGGAGCCAATCCAGCTGCCCGGGTGGAAGAATGCGGGGCATGCCGGCGGAACCTTGCCCGCCTTGTCGCCCAGCACCCAATCGTCGAAACGACGGTAGACCTTCGGCACGGTGTCGAACAGCGTGTTGTCGAAGATGTCGAGGATCGTATCGGCCTCCTCGACCGGGGTCGGCTTCTTCAGCGCGATCGGCGAGGTGCGGAACATGGCGTCGATCTCGTTGAGCATCATGCGCTCGTTCTCCGCCAGATCGGAGCCGCCCAGACGCGGACGCTCCTCCAGCAGTTCGGCGATGCGACGGATCTTGCCTTCCACGGCCTTACGACGAGCCTCGGTCGGGTGCGCGGTGAACACCGGATGGAACTCCAGCTTCTCCAGCAGCTCCTTGGCCTTCGCCGGTCCGCATTCCTCGATCATGCGCTTGTAGGCGCCGGTCATCTCGTTGATCGGATCGGTGGGGGCGTCGACCGGAACCTGCTTCTCGCGCTCATGCAGAACGCTGACGCGGTAGTTCTCCTCCGACAGGTTCGCCAGATGGAAGTATGTGGTGAACGCGCGGGCCAGCAGAGTGGCATCATCCACGGACACCGAATCGATGAGCTTCACGGCCTTTTCGAAACCGGCCTGCTCAGGATCGTCATCCTCATATTCCGCGCTGGTGCCGCCGAACTCACCGCTGGTCGCCTCATTGGCGTACTCCAGCAGCTGATCGAAGTTCTCCAGCAGATTACCGTCGTACTCCTTCAGCACCGTACGCAGCAAACGAAGGAACAAATCCATGTTGTTGCCGAGGTTGGCAGGAAGATTCTGCTCCTCGGGGCCCTTCGTGCCGGTTCCGGTGCTAACGATTCCCGAATCGGCGGCTTTGATCGTCTCGTCTGTCATTCAGACCTCCTTTGCCTCGTCACCGGTTGCTCGTCTATCGGCGTTCTGCGGCTCCTCCGCAGTTATTGATGCCGACCGTTCCAAACCCAAAGCCGGTGAACAGACGCCCCACCATTGTATTGCGTCAAAACCTGCGTTTATTACGGGAAGTTTTCATGATGGACGGTTCCGGCCGCAGTTTCGTGGATTTTCCCATTTCCAATTCCGCCCGGAAGAGTACAAATGGAGTCGTGATTTTCGGGAAGAAGCATGACAACAACGGAACACTCCACGGCGCCGCCATGCCGGCCGGCGTGGAGAAAGTGACCAAATTCCACACCCACTCCATCCCGCTCGATATGGAAGACATCGAACGGGACTACGACAAGCCGATCGTCGACGCCGGAATCGCCGCCAAGGCCAGCGTGATCGTGCGCGTCGGCATGCTCGACCTCGGCGCCGGCACGGGAAGTTTCCGCGTGCGCCAGATGATGCACCGCATCGCCTACCCGCTCGGCGTGCACGTGCGCGCCGACGTCAACCTCACCGACATCGAAGCATCCTGCACCGATCATAAGGACCGCGTCACCGAGGTTATCGATCTGCCCACCACCGGCGTCAACACCGAACGCATCTGGCTGCTCGAACACTTCGCCGACTGGTTCAGCGTGAACCTCGGCCACTCCGCCGTCTACCACAACCACGGCGTCGAACTCTCCGACAAACTCGTGGAAAACCTCAACGTACGTGACGTCTCCCAGCTGTCCGCGGAAGCGTCCAAGGAAATGCGCAAGGCCGAAAAAGAAGCAAAGACACGGCACGGCGATCTGCCTGGCGATCTGCCCGACGACGCGCCCATGCAGTCCACGGCCGCCGCCACCCGGCAGGAGCGCATCGCCGAAATCGACCGACAGCGCGAAATCGACGCCGACGACCCCATCGTCAAGCAGATGCATCACGACACAACGAGCGAACCGGCCGCTACCGCCAAGCCAGGCAAACCGTCCAAGGCACGGAAACAGCGCGAACACCATCCGCCGCGCGGCCAATACGCCCAGCACTTCGACCACGTCGGCAAACTCGCCCCCAACGCCTCCGATCCCAACTTCAAACCCATCACCGTGCGCCAAGCCCACGAGCGACTCGACCTCATCGAACACCGCAAGCCGCTCTACAGCGCCGAATTCGCCGGCTTCGCCTCCGCCCTCGCCTGCGCATCCTTCGTGTTCCTCCTCGGCGGCGGACTCTACGACATGATCGCCGCATTCGTCGGCGCCGGCATCGGACACTGGCTGCGCCGCAAGCTCTTCGCCAAGCACCTCAACCAGTTCTTCGTCACCTTCGTCGCCGTCTTCGTCGCCGCGCTCGCCTGCACCGGCACCCTGCGACTCATCGGCTTCTACGATCCGATAGCCCTCGCGCACGACACCGCCTACATCGGCGCCATGCTCTTCGTGATCCCCGGATTCCCGCTCATCACCGGCGGCCTCGACATCGCCAAGATCGACTTCCCCTCCGGCATCCAACGCCTCACCTACGCGCTGTCCATCATCCTCATGGCCACGCTCGCGGGCTGGGCCGTCGCCCGCATCGTCTTCCTCAACCCCCAGGGATTCGAACCCCAGGGACTGAGCCCCCTCGTCACGGGCCTCCTGCGATTCGTCTTCGCCTTCCTTGGAGTCTGGGGCTTCTCCGTCATGTTCAACTCCCCCCAGCGCATGTGCCTCGTCGCCGCTCTCATCGGTTCCATCACCGACACCCTGCGCCTCGAATTCCAGGACCTCCTCGGCATGCCCCCGGAAGCCGCCACCTTCATCGGCGCCTTCCTCGCCGGCATCCTCGCCGCCGCCTGGCGCTCCTCCGTTCGCCACGGCTGGCTTCCCCCGCACCTCGGCTACCCGCGCATCTGCCTCACCGTGCCGTCCATCGTCATCATGGTCCCCGGACTCTACATGTACCGCGCCATGTTCTACCTCGGCCAGTTCGACACCCAGAACGCCCTCGACTGGGCCTTCCGCGCCTTCATGGTCATCATCTGCCTGCCCATCGGCCTCGCCATGGCACGAGTAGTAACCGACAAATCCTGGCGCTACGACATCTAGAAAAATCCCATGATGGAGTGTCATCCGCGTTGCTGCGGACTTCGACGTACCTTTGTACGCCTTCGTCCGCGCGCCTTGATGACACACACATCATGGGATTTTTCTGTTCGGGGGCGAACGGAGCGTTGCCTGCGTTGGGCCATTTTCCTCTGGCTCCCCTCGCCGCCGAGGGGAGCTGTCCGCCGTATGGCGGGCTGAGGGGAGTCATTCAGGAGCAGCCATCTCGACTCATCCCATGCCGCTCACTTCCGACTTGGTGGTCCATTGGTAGTTCGGGTTGGGCGGGATGGTGTCGTCCGTGTCGGCTTGATCTGCTTTGGCTCCCCTCGCCGCCGAGGGGAGCTGTCCGCCGTATGGCGGGCTGAGGGGAGTCATTCAGGAGCAGCCATCTCGACTCATCCCATGCCGCTCACTTCCGACTTGGTGGTCCATTGGTAGTTCGGG
>NZ_QXGJ01000022.1 GCF_003952005.1 Bifidobacterium callimiconis | reverse complement strand
GTCGAGCACCATATGCCGGCCTTTCGCTCTTCCCTTTGGGAAATCGCATCCGGGGCCCGATACGAGGCATATGGGGCATAGAGGGAGGGCTCTTCCCTTTGGGAAATCGCGCTAGCCCAATCCCGGAGGCTCAGAGGGAGCGGGGGCAGCTACTCGCGGACGATCAGGGCGAGGAGGCGGCCTTCGTGGGTCTTGCCGGCGCGGGTGGCGCGGCGGTGCGAGTACCACAGCGGGTTTTCGAGCGTACACATGCTGTGGCGGATCTGCTCGAGGCGTTCGCGCAGCGACTCGGGACCTTCGCCGTCGGTGCGGCACAGCTCAGCGAGCTCCTCGTCGGCGTCGAGGTACTGGGTGGCGGCGTTCACGCGCGGCAGGGACCGGCCCACCTTGGTCACGCCGGCGAACGCGAGATCGATCATCGCGGCCTCGTTGAGGTCCACGCCGGCACCGCCGAAGCGGGTGACCGTGCGCGTGAGCGGGAAACGCTTCTGGAAGTCCTCGGCGATCTCCTCGCCCACCTCATAGCAGTCGCCGCAAATGCACGGGCCGAGCGTAGCGACGATGGATTCGCGCTTGGCGCCCTTGGCGACCATGAGATCCACGGTGGCGCCGATCACGCCACGCTGCAGTCCACGACGGCCGCAGTGGGCGGCGCCGATCACACCGGACTCGGGGTCGGCGAACAGTACGGGCAGGCAGTCGGCGGCGAACATGCCGAGGGCCACGCCTCGCTGGCTGGTCACCTGACCGTCGGCCTCCACGCGGCGGGCCTCGGTGCCGTCGGGCAGGGCGGTGCCGGAGGCGTCGAAGCCGTAGGGGGCGTTCTCCTCCCAGAGTTCGTCGGCATCCACGGCGGTGCCGGAGTGCACCTGGCCGATCAGGGAGAGCTTCACGCCGAGCTCATCGGCAAGCGCCTGACGGTTGGCGGCCACGTGCGCGGGGTCGTCGCCGCCGCGGCCGCCGAGGTTGAGGCCGGCCCAGTCGCCGGTGGAGACGCCGCCGAGTCGGGTGGTGTACACGACCTTGATGCCGGGGGCGAGCTGGATCGGGATGGTCACCGGGATGGGGCGACCGGCCTTGTCGTGGCTGGGAATCGTGCTGCTGTTGAGGATCTCGTTGTCGTATTCGGTGGTGTTGTCGTTGGACATGTGCGGTCCTTAATCTGGTCCTTATTTCATTTATTCAGTCGTTAAACTATTCGATTGCCGAGCGTTCGGCCGCTCGACCTATTCGGCCTTGAGCGTGCGGTTGGGCGCAGGCGAACGCATCATGAGACCATCCGCCACCGGCTCGGGGCAGGCCATGGAGAACGTGCGCGTCGGGTAGGCGGCAGCGGCGACGGGCACGCCGTCCGCATCGAGGAACGAATCGTCGGCGGATTCGATGCGCACCGGAGGCTGGCCGGGACGCAGGATTTCCACGGTCTGGCCGGGGGTGATCTTGTTGTGGCCCATGAACGTGAGTCGACCGTTCTCCCAGCCGCGCGTCTCGCCGACGAGCACCCAGTCACGGTAGTAGCCGTTACGGTCGGCGTTCTGCGTGACCTTGTGCTCGGGGTACCAGAATCCGGTGCTGTAGTCGCGGTGCGACACCTTGTACGGTTCGGCCTTGAGCCAGTCGGGCAGCTCCACGTTACGCGGATCGTCAGCCTCCATGCACAGGTTGACGGCGCACTTGTAGGCGTTGGTCATGGCGGAAATGTAGTAGACGCTCTTGGCGCGGCCCTCGATCTTGAGGCTGGTCACGCCGGCGCCGATCACGTCGCCCACGTGCTCGAGCATGCACATGTCCTGCGAGTTGAAGATGTACGAGCCCTTGTCGGTCTCCTCGATCGGGAAGTACTGACCGGGGCGCTTCTCCTCCACCAGATGGTACTTCCAGCGGCAGGGCTGGGCGCATTCGCCGTGGTTGCCGTCGCGGCCGGTCAGGTAGTTGGAAATGAGGCAGCGGCCGGAGAACGCCATGCACATCGAGCCGTGCACGAACGCCTCGATGTCGAGGTCGTCGGGCACGTTGGCGCGGATGCCGCGCACGGTGTCGAGACTGAGCTCGCGGGCGAGGACCACGCGCTTGGCGCCGAGCTCGTGCAGCTCGTTCGCGGCGAGCCAGTTGGTCACGCCGGCCTGCGTGCTCACGTGGAGCTCCATGTTCGGGGCGATGCGGTGGGCCATCATCATCACGCCGATGTCGGTGACGATGATCGCGTCCACGCCGATGTCGGCGAGCTGGCCGATGTATTCGCGGATGCCTTCGATCTCCTCGTTGCGGGGCAGGATGTTGCAGGTGATGTAGATGCGGGCGCCGCGGGCGTGGGCGTAGTCGCGGGCCTCGGCGATCTCCTCGAGGGAGAGGTTCTTGGGGGCCGAGCGCATGCCGAACATCTTGCCGGAGCAGTAGACGGCGTCCGCTCCGAAGTCGATGGCAGCCTTGAAGGACTTGAGGTTGCCGGCGGGGGCGAGCACCTCGGGCGAGGTGCGGCGGATCATGGTGTCCGCGGTGTTCAGGGATTCATTCATAACGTTCATAGCGCCCATAAGTCTAGCGACAGGCACAGGCAGAAAGGGATGTGGACCACACCAAGCCATTCCTCCTGTGTTCTCCCTCCCAGGGAGGGAGATGTCACGGCAACGCCGTGACAGAGGGAGGGTATGCGGTTCAACTGGGTCACCCTCCCTCAGTCGCGCTACGCGCGCCAGCTCCCTCCCTCGGAGGGAGCACACAAGCACACGGCCATGCGCCTGAAAACGCGGGTGTCAGAACACGGCGAGCGCGAACTGGACGAGCAGCTTGATGCCATAGGCGATGATCACCGCACCGCACACCTTGTTGAGCACGCCGATCACCTTGGGGCTGAACCGGTCGCGGAACGCGGAGACGAGCAATGTCACCCCGATGAACCATGCGATGGACGCGGTCTCCACTCCCCCAATGAACGGCGTGGATTCGGCGGCGGTGAGCGTGGCGGAGAACGCGCCGAGCATCAGCGTGCCGTCGATGATGGCCTGCGGATTGCACCAGGTGACCACGCATGCGGTGGAGATGGTCTTGCCCAATGCCATGTCACCGTGGGATCCAGCCTTGGCGACCGTCTTGCCGGAATCGTCCGAGCTCTTCCCGGAGTCCTTCCCGGCCCCGGAGGCATGCGCCGCATCATCCACGCGCTGGCGCATGAGCCCGCCGCCAATGCCGATCACCACCGCACCACCGACGGCCAGCACGGCCAGACGCAGCCAGTCATACCGCTGCATGAGCGCACCGATGCCGAAGAAGCACGACAGCGACAGCGACACATCGAACACGATCACGATCAGCGCGGTCATGAGCGCACGGCGGCGCGTCTTGGTGAGCGCCGAGTTGATGACGAACAGATTCTGCATGCCGATTGGCGCAATGTACGCCAGTCCCATCGTGAGTCCCTGCAGATAGAATCCCATGAGTTGTCGCTTCCCATCCAAGCACGGCTGCAGCATCGTCCAACATCGCTTTGGTTGGATTAAAATCACTCAGCCAAAATCGTTATTCCGCACCATTCGACGATAATCACAATCGTTGCAAACAGTGCCATACGTCAATTTCCATCCATCATTCTATGGGTGACATTACAATTGGCAACCAGCCAAAGCAACAATGTCGCGTCAGCCAAACAGCCAGCCAAAATCGTCAATCAGTCAGCCAAGATGATCGACGGCCGGCGACGAGCCAGCGAACGGCGACGCACATGCACCAACAACAGCACATCGACAGGGGGAATCATGGCCAGACCGGCACCGCTCGTCATCGATTGGAAACCGGACCGCACGCTCGCCGTGCCGGTGACCGAGCAGATCGTGCAGTACATGTGCCGTCAGGTCTCCAGCGGCGCGTGGCCCATCGGCTCACGTCTGCCCTCGCAGCGCGCACTGGCCGAAGGCTTCGGCGTGAACCGCTCCACCGTGATCGCGGCCGTGAACGAGCTCGCCGACTACGGCATCGTGGAGGGCGCGCACGGCGCCGGCACGCGCATCGTGAGCAACACGTGGTCGCTCATGCTACCCGGCGCGCCCGACTGGGCCGACTACGTGTCGTCCGGCTTCTTCAAGGCGAACAACGACACGATCCAGGCGATCAACCGCCTTGAGTTCGAGCCGCGCATGGCCCGACTCGGCACCGGCGAACTCGATCCGCGTCTGTTCCCCACCGACATGTGGCGCACGGTGATGCGGCAGGCCGCCGACGAGATCGACTCCATGGGCTACCCCGAGCCGGAGGGCATTCCCGAACTGCGCGAGGCGATCGCCCGGCACATGCGCGGGCTCGGCATCGAGACCGACGCCTCGCAGATCCTCGTCACGTCCGGCGCGTTGCAGGCATTGCAGATCATCTCGGTGAGTCTGCTCGGCGCGGGGTCCACCGTGTTCGCGGAGGCGCCCAGCTACATCAAGTCGCTGCAGGTGTTCCAGTCGGCGGGCATGCATCTGACGGGCGTGCCCATGGACGGCGACGGCCTGAACGTGGAGCGACTGGCGGAGGCGCTCGGCGTCAGTGGCAACGGGAGCGGGAACGGGAGTGCGGCGGGTGCGCGGCGACGCGGATCGGGATCGGTGCTGTACACGATCCCCACGAACCACAATCCCACCGGACGCACGATGGGCGAGGCGCGGCGGCGCGAGCTCATCGAATGCTGCGTGGCGAACCGTCTGCCGATCATCGAGGACGGCGCGTATCAGGACCTGTATTTCGGCGATCGTCCGCCACTGCCGCTCAAGGCCATGGACGAGACCGGCATGGTGATCTACCTCGGCAGCGCGTCGAAGGCGCTCGCCCCCGGTCTGCGCATCGGATGGATCGTGGCGCCCGAGCCGATCGTGCATCGCATGGCCGACGTGAAGATGCAGATGGACTACGGTGCGAGCCTGCTCTCGCAGTGGGTGTTCGCCCGGTTCCTCACCAGCGGTATGTACGACGAGTATCTGGCGGGGCTCAAGACCGAGCTGCGACGGCGACGCGACAGTGCGTTGGATACGTTGAGCCGACTGTTCGGCGGGAACGGCGGGAATGGTTCGGCGGGTTCGGATGACGGGAACGGGACGCGCGCTGACGACGCCTGCCGTGCGCATTGGACGGTGCCGGACGGCGGATTCTACATCTGGCTGACGTTCGACCGGCCGATGCCGATGAACCGTCTGTTCACCAAGGCCGTGGAAGCCGGCGTGCTGCTCAATCCCGGTGACATCTACGATTTCGAGGGCGACAATTCGCTGCGCCTGAGCTACGCGTACACCACGCCCGAAGAGTTCGAGACCGCCGCCCGCAAACTCGCGAACGTGGCACGCGAGCTGTAGACACCTGCGGTCCCCCTCACCGCCCCATATATCCTTCCCCTCGAGGGGAAGGTGGCAGCCGAAGGCTGACGGATGAGGTGACTCGGCAACCCCATTACACCCTGTGGCTCCCCTCTTTGAGGGGAGCTGTCGGCACAGCCGACTGAGGGGAGCATGCGCCAAAACCCAACAAGGTAGGCTCCTCCCCTCAGTCTGCCTCCGGCAGCCAGCTCCCCTCGCCGAGGGGAGCCACCCCAATGTGCCCCAAGAGGGGAGCACACGCCAAAATCAACCAAGCCGATTCCTCCCCTCAGTCCGCCATACGGCGGCCAGCTCCCCTCAAAGAGGGGAGCCACCAAAGACGGCGCGCTCAGGCGTTGAGCTTGGCGAGCTCCTCGTCGGTGAGCACCAGATCGCCGGCCTTGAAGGAGTCGAGGAACGTGGCCGGACGGTGGCATCCGGGGATCACGAACATGTGGTCGCCCTGCGCCAGCTCCCAGGCGAGCGTGACCTGCTGGTAGCTCACGCCGCGCGCGGCGGCCACCTCGCGGAACGGGTCGAACAGGTGCTCGTCATACGGATGGCGGAAACCGCCGAGCGGGCTCCAGCACACGAACGCCAGGCCCAGCTTCGCGCAGTAGTCGAGCGTATCGCGAGTCTCGCGGTGCACCGGCGAATACTGGTTCTGCACGGCGATCAGACGGTCGCCGAGGATGCCGCGGGCGATGTCGAGCTGTTCGATCGTCACGTTGGAGACGCCGGCGTAGCGCGCCACGCCCTCGTCGAGCAGCTGGCGAACCGCCTCGATCGACTCGTTGTACGGCACTTCCGGATCGTGACGGTGCATGTACAGCAGGTCGATCGTGTCGACGCCGAGCGCCAGCGCCGACTGTTTGCCGTACTCGAGCAGATGCTCGGGCTTGCCGTCGCGCGGCCAGATCGGCTTGCCGTTCTCGTCGAAGTCGCGGCGTAGACCGATCTTGGTGGCGACCAGCACCTCGTCGCGCGGGCCGTCCCAGCTGTCGAGCGCCTCGCGGGTGAGCTTCTCGCCGGTCTGTTCCTCCTCGCCCGGCGCGTAGTACGCCCACGCGGTGTCGATCATGCGGGCGCCGGCGTCGAGTCCGGCATGAATGGTTTCCAACGCCTGCTCGTGACTCGGATAGCCTTCGATGGTCAGGCCCATCTCGCCGATGCCGATGGCCGTGGTGGTGAACGGTCCGATGTTGCGCTGCAGCGTCATATTGGCTCCTTCGTTCGTGTCGTCGTTCATGACGACCTGTGCCGTCCTGTGCGAAACCGCGACTGCGTCGGACTTTCGAAGCATCCAAACGCGCGGCCGCACCCACGTTCAGCGTAGGAAAAGCGCTGGATTTACACGGCTTGACGAACTTGGGAATCGAAACGAAACGACACGCTTTGATAGCCGGAAACGAGACGCGCGAGCGTGTACGAATGTCGGAGAACGTCGCGTTTGGACTGCCACGTTCGTTGTGACTACCAACTTGGTTTGGGTTGACTACCACGTTTGGTATGAAGACGGCACGCACAACAAACGATCCGAAATCCGGTTAGATAGCACCTCATCCGTCAGCCGATGGCTGACACCTTCCCCTCAAGGGGAAGGACAAGGATCGAGCGTATCAGATACGACGAAGCCCGCCTGGGCTCGGGAATCGAGTCAAGGCGGGCTTTGTGTTACACGATCATACGATCGGTTAGTGTGATCACACTAACAGTGAGGCGACCACACAGTCACGCGATCACGCGACCGGTGCGATCAGTCCTCGTCGAAGGGGTCGAAGTCGCGGCGCACGCGGCGGCGCGGACGCTCGGAACGCTCCTCGCGGTCGGCGCGGTACTCATCGTAGGAGTCGTCCACGGCGTAGCGCGGGTTGCGGTCATCACGACGGCCACGGCCACCACGGCGATCATCACGACGGTCATCGCGATCGTAACGGTCATCACGGTCACGGCGGCCGCCACGGCGGTCATCGCGATCGTAACGGTCATCACGGCGGTCGTCACGACGGCCACGACGGTCATCACGATCGTCGTGATCGTAACGGTCGCCACGGCGGCGGTCATCACGATCGTAGTCGCGGTCGTCGTGATCGTAACGATCGTCATCGTAGCGACGACGACGCGGACGGCGGTCATCGCGATCGTCACGACGACGGTCGTCACGGCGGTCATCGCGACGTCCGCCACGACGATCATCACGCTCGCGACGGTCGCCGCCACGGGCGGCGCCACGGCCGGCACCGGACTCCTGGTCCTCGAAGCCGGGGATGGCCAGCGAGATCTTGCCGCGATCGTCCACGCCCTGCACGACCACCTCGACGGTGTCGCCTTCCTTGAGCACGTCTTCGACGGCGTCGATGCGCTCGCCGTTGGCGAGGTTGCGGATCTGGCTGATGTGCAGCAGACCGTCGGTGCCTGGGGTCAGGTTCACGAACGCGCCGAACGACGTGGTCTTCACGACCTTGCCGTTGTACTGCTCGCCGGCCTCCGGCACGTGCGGGTTGGCGATCTGGTCGATGATGGCCTTGGCCTTCTCGGCGGCCTCGCCACCCTCGGAGGAGATGAACACGGTACCGTCATCCTCGATGGCGATCTCGGCGCCGGTGTCCTCCTGGATCTGGTTGATCATCTTGCCCTTGGGGCCGATGACCTCGCCGATCTTCTCGACCGGAACGGTGGTGGTGATGATGCGCGGGGCGAACTCGCTCATCTCGGCCGGCTCGTCGATGCACTCGTTGATGAGGTCGAGGATCGTGGCGCGGGCCTCGTGCGCCTGCTGCAGGGCGGCGGCCAGGATGTCGGCCGGGATGCCGTCGAGCTTGGTGTCGAGCTGCAGGGCGGTGATGAACTCGGAGGTGCCGGCGACCTTGAAGTCCATGTCGCCGAACGCGTCCTCGGCGCCCAGGATGTCGGTGAGCGTCTTGTAGATGTGCTGGCCGTCCACGTCGCCGGAGACCAGACCCATGGCGATGCCCGCCACCGGGGCCTTCAGCGGCACGCCCGCCGCGAGCAGCGACAGGGTGGAGGCGCACACGGAGCCCATGGAAGTGGAGCCGTTGGAGCCGATGGCCTCGGAGACCTGGCGGATGGCGTAGGGGAACTCCTCGCGATCCGGCAGCACCGGCACGATGGCCTTCTCGGCGAGGGCGCCATGGCCGATCTCGCGGCGCTTCGGGGAGCCGACGCGGCCGGTCTCACCGGTGGAGTACGGCGGCATCTCGTAGTTGTGCATGTAGCGCTTGGTGGTCGGGCCGGACAGCGCGTCGATCTGCTGCTCCATCTTGAGCATGTTCAGCGTGGTGACGCCCAGGATCTGGGTCTCGCCGCGCTGGAAGAGGGCGGAGCCGTGCACGCGGGGAACGATGTCCACTTCGGCGGACAGGGTGCGGATGTCGCGCAGGCCACGGCCGTCGATGCGGTAGTCCTGGGTGAGGATGCGGCGACGCACGATCTGGCGCTGCAGCTCCTTGAACGCGTTGCCGATCTCCTTTTCCTTCTCGGCGTCGTCCATCTCGGTGAACTCGCCGGCAAGGGTGTCCTTCACGTGCTGCTTGATCTCGGCGATGCGGTCCTGACGCGGCAGCTTCTCCGCGATGGACAGGGCCTCGTCGAGGTCGCCGTGCGCGATCTGGTCGATGCGGTTGTACAGATCGTCGGTGTACTCCGGGAAGAGCTGGAACTCCTTGGTCTCCTTGGCGGCGATGCGCTTGAGCTCGTCCTGGGCCTCGCAGATGGTCTTGATGAACGGCTTGGCGGCCTCGAGACCACCGGCCACGACGGTCTCGTCGGGCTTGATCTGGCCGTCCTCGTAGATGAGCTTCCAGGCGTTCTTGCCGGCGCCGGCCTCGATCATGGCGATGGCAACGTCACCGTTCTCGATCACGCGGCCGGCGACCACGATCTCGAACACGGCGCGCTCGCGCTCGCTCCAGCGCGGGAAGGCGACCCACTGGCCGTCGATCAGGGCCAGACGCACGCCGGACACCGGACCCTCGAAGGGCAGACCGGAGATCATGGTGGAGGCGGAGGCGGCGTTCAGGGCGATCACGTCGTACGCGTCGTCGGGATTGACGGCGAGCACGGTCTCCACGACCTGCACCTCGTTGCGCAGCGTGTGCGGGAACAGCGGGCGCAGCGGGCGGTCGATGATGCGGCAGGCCAGAATGGCCTCGGAGCTCGGACGGCCCTCGCGGCGGAAGAAGGAACCGGGGATCTTGCCGGCGGCGTACATCTTCTCCTCCACGTCCACGGTCAGCGGGAAGAAGTCGTAGTTCTCCTTCGGGCTGGAGCCGGCGGTGGTGGTGGACAGAATCATCGAATCATCGTCAAGATAGGCGGCGACGGCGCCGTCCGCCTGCTGGGCGAGAAGACCGGTCTCGAAGCGCAGCGTGCGCTTGCCGAATGAACCATTGTCGATTACGGCCTCTACGGCCTTGATTTCGGGACCCTCCACGGGTTCCTCCTTTTTTCGTACTCGAACTTGCTTGATTGTTGCGTGTTCTTGTTTGTTCTTCAGTTATTGAAGTGTTCTTCAGTTATCGCGTTGTATTCAATTATTGCGATCTGTTCAGTTTTCGGCCGCATCCATTCCGTCGGCCGTTCGCTTCACCATCTCAGCACACCGGGCGCGGCATACCTGGCCGCGTGCTCCTCGCATCAGAATTCCATACTTCCCGGCCCTTCACTAACCTCTCGGGGCCCCTCATGTTTGTCATCCCACCGTCCGAAAGCCGGCATGCAAAAGCGCCCGAGCAGGTTATGCTCGGGCGGAAGAATACATTATCGGCGCAGACCGAGGCGCTCGATCAGGGAACGGTAACGCTCGATGTCGTTGCGCTTCAGGTAGTCGAGAAGACGACGACGGTCACCGATCATCAGCTGCATACCACGACGAGAGTGGTGATCGTGCTTGTGCTGCTTGAGGTGCTCGGTCAGGTCGGAAATACGCTTGGACAGCAGCGCCACCTGGACCTCGGGCGAGCCGGTGTCGCCCTCGTGCGTAGCGTACTCGGAAATGATTGCCTGCTTTTCAGCGGTGCTAAGAGCCACAGCTCCTCCTTATGTCTGGTTTGTTGCGCGGTGCCATCAGCGGAATTGCTCATGGCGCTCTCTATCCGCGGGCGAAACACGCCAAAATTTAAGTATACACACCCCTCGGACCAAGACCTGCGCCCTTTTCCTCGTTCCCGAGGGGGCCTCTCCGTGAGCGTGATCACGCTAACCGGCGCACACCTTAATACGAGTGCGATCACGCCAGTGGAGAGGAAGAAAAACGAGGTCACACCGCGGTGACGAGTCCGCCGAACATCACCACCGCGAGCGCCGCCAGTTCGATCACGAAGAAGATCGCGAGCGCCGACCAGCTGCGCGTGAGCACGTTGAGCGGCGAATCCTTGCGGATCAGCACGAGCAGACCCACGTACAGCACGGCGAACACGGCCAGTCCGATCGCCGACGCGAGAATGCCGAGGTTGGCCGCGTTGATCGGCGGCGACGCGTTGCCGTACACCACGTACGTGGAGTACCAGAAGTTGAATCGCAGCAGGCACACGCCGGCGATCAGCTGCTCCACGGCCAGCGACAGGATGAACAGCACGCGCCAGATCACCTTGCGCGTCTCCATCACCGCCATGCCGAGCGTCATAAACGTCATCGACGTGACCACCCATGAGATGAGCGCGGCGCCGCGCGGGTCGATCGGCGAGATCGCGTCGACCACGGTCTGCGTGCCGTTCATGGCCAGGTATCGGCCCACCCAGTAGGGCACGATGATCGCTACAAGCAGTGCGGTGATGAATACGATCCAGCGGCCCTTGTGCCATTCGTTGCGTTCGCGTTCGGCCATCGACAGCGCGCGCGGATGCGAGGCGCGCGGGTCGGTGCGTTTGACCGGGCGATGGCCGGGACCGATCTGCGTGCCGGTGTCGGCCGGGACCGAATCGGACATCGTCGAATCAGACATCATCGAATCGGCCGTTTCCGCGGGATTCGTCTCCATGGAATCCGTGGACTGCTCTGCGGACTGCTGTTCGGTTGCCATGTGCCCTCCCGGAAGGTCGGTCGTCGCGGGTCGTCATCCGTCGCGCCGGCGCCCACGGTCGTCCGTCGTCAGCGTACGCCGCCGGTACGCGCCGGATACAAAAAAACCGTTGGCTTCCCAACGGTTCTCTGGAGCGGATGACGGGAATCGAACCCGCGTAATCAGTTTGGAAGACTGAGGCTCTACCATTGAGCTACATCCGCGTGAAAGTCGACAAGTCAAACTTCCGAGTCACGATTATTACATACCCGCGCGATTTTGCCAAACCGTGCGCGGACCGCGTGTTCCATACGTTGCATCGATCGGCCGGCGTCGTCTATGCCGTCGTCATCTGCGCCAACGGTATTCGTACCGACATCGTCTGTGCCGACGTCGTCCGCACCGACGTCGTCCGTACCGCCCGCGCTCGCCGTGGTCGGATCACACCGTCGACCCGTGCCACCGTCTATATCATCGTCATGGCATTCCGTGGAAAGATCCGCGCACGCACAATGTTCACCCCGTACAATGGCCCTGTTTCCCGCGCCCTCCGACGGCGAAGGACGTCGGAGCGCCACACACGGCACGACACACGGCCATGCGGGTCCGCACGCGACGGCCCGCCCATGAAGTAAAGGAGCTGACATGAGCACGTACGATTTCACTTCGATCATCGACCGGCACGGCAAGGACGCCATCGCGGTGGACGGCGTGGGACGCGTGCCCGGCATGGCGCCCGCCGCGCCCAAGCCCGGCTTCGACGTGATCCCCATGTGGGTGGCCGACATGAACTTCCCGACCGTGCCGACGATCCAGGAGGAGATCATCCGTCGCGCGCAGCACCCGATGTTCGGCTACTTCCAGCCGACCGACGAGTACTTCGACGCGATCATCGACTGGCAGCGCACGCGCAACGGCGTGACGGGACTCGCCGCGGAACACATCGGCTACGAGAACGGCGTGCTCGGCGGCGTGGTCAGCGCGCTCAGGGCGTTCGCCACGCCCGGTGACGCGGTGCTGCTGCACTCCCCCACGTACATCGGGTTCACGCATTCGATCGGCGACAACGGATACAGGATCGTGCACAGTCCGCTCGTGCGCGACGACGACGGCGTGTGGCGCATGGACTTCGACGACATGGATCGCAAGATCAAGGAGAACAACATCCACGTGGCCGTGTTCTGCAGTCCGCACAACCCGTGCGGCCGCGTGTGGGAGCGTTGGGAGATCGAGAGGGCGATGGAGGTGTATCGCGCCAACGACTGCGTGGTGATCTCCGACGAGATCTGGTCCGACATCATCCTCGGCGGGCACACGCACATCCCCACGCAGTCGGTAAGCGATGACGCGCGCAACCGCACGATCGCGTTCTATGCGCCGAGCAAGACGTTCAATCTGGCCGGGCTTGTGGGCAGCTATCACATCATCTACAGCAAGTATCTGCGTGACCGCGTGCATGCGGTGAGCGACAAGACGCACTACAACGCGATGAACGTGCTGTCGATGCACGCGCTGATCGGCGCGTACCGGCCCGAGGGGCACGTGTGGGTGGATGAGCTGCGCGAGGTGCTGACGGAGAACGTGGAGTATGCGGTGGACTACATCCGTACGCATTTCGAGGGGATTCGCGTGGCCAAGCCGGAGGGCACGTACATGCTGTTCCTCGATTGCACGGACTGGTGCGCGGAGCATGGCGTGACGATTGAGGAGTTGGAGAAGCGCGGCTCGGATGTGGGCGTGGCTTGGCAGGACGGGCGGCAGTTCCAGCATCCGTGCGCGATCCGCATGAACCTGGCGCTGCCCAAGTCGCGCGTGGAGGAGGCCATGCGCCGCCTGAGCGAATACGTGTTCTAGGACCCCGCTCTTTGCTTGTGGCTCCCCTCGGAGAGGGGAGCCACAGTCACAATGCCTTCGAGGGGAAGGCGGCAGCCGAAAGCCGACGGATGAGGCGATTCGGCGGCACGCAGCCAACCGCTTGGTTTCCCTCTTTGAGGCTGAGTCCTGCAAACGCCGGCGGTGTTTGCAGGACTCAGGCGAGCCGACAGGCGAACCAGTAGAACGCGGCCGGCACGGCCGTCCACTATTGCGGACGAGCTGTCGGCGCAGCCGACTGAGGGGAGCCACCGATTGCGCTACTTGCTGCGGCCGAAGGTGAAGGAGCGCACGCAGGAGACCACGCCGAGCACGATCAGCGCGCAGGCGGCGAACATGACCAGCCACACGGTGGACTGCACCGGACTGACCAGCACGATCACGCCAGCCAGAATCGAGAGGATCGCCGCCGCGATGGCCCAGCCGGACCGCGGCAGCGCCCACGATTCGGCCAAGGTGAGAATGCCTTCGATGATCCAACCGATGCCCACGGTGATGGTCACCACCAGGGCGAGCGCCTCGGACGAGAACGCGGTGTCCTTCATGATCACCACACCGCCGATCACCAGCAGGGTGCCGAGCAGCAGGTCGAGCACACGCCAGCCTCCGGGCAGGAACGGTTCGACGAGGGCGCCGATCGCACGCATCGCTCCGGAGACGATGAAGTAGATGCCGAGCACCACGGCCACCACGCGCATGGTCTTGCCCGGCACGATCAGTAGCGCGAGTCCGGCGAGGACGGCCGCGGCGCCGACCACACCGTAGATCGAACGGATGATGTTCGTGGCGCGGCGAGGCAGATCCTCAACGATCAGGCGGAATGGGTCAACCGGCTGATAGATGTCGTCCGGGGAGAACGGGCCTTCGCCGCGAGGGTCGGGATTCGCTCCGGCACCGTTGCCGGAGGGGACGTTGGAATTGCCATTGAGATTGGGCTCATTGGGGTTGTTGGGATACCCGTAGGAATTGGTCATCGTGGTTCCTCCTTTCACGGCGGCGGAACCGTGTTCGAGGCCCCGCCTCTCACGATTGATCGGTATGAAAAAGTCTAGGAACCCGAGACTGAAAAGGGTATCGACAGCCTTCGTGTTTCTGTCGCCTCATTGTGAGGCCTTACGAGGGCGGCGCCACTCCTCGAGCCACTCCTCGAGCCATGCCCCGACCGTCCTGAGCAGGATCCTATCCGTCCGAGGCATACCATCAACCGTGATTTTCGGCCTATCTCGAAGTTGAGACGTTCTTTTCGACGTTTGCAAAGCTCTATCTCCTGATTCGGAGGTCCTTTGCCGGGAAGCACGCACAGCTTGTATCTCAAGGAAACAGAGCTATAGGCATGAAGCTATCCACACAGATTCAATATGGGTGGTTGCATACGATGCATGGTCCTGATTGAGAGGATCGTCTACTCGAGCAATGACCTCCAAATCGATGAATAGCATCCTGCCACGGCCTCCGAGAACTACACAACCTCGAGATAGGTCCGTTTCACCTTGTCTTTCTCACTGCTCCGGGTATTTCGAGTCCCGTTTCTAGGTCTATCTTCATCTCGCTAGGTACTTCACGGCCGGGGTCCGGGTCTAACCTCACCTCGCTAGGTCCTTGCTCAACTAGCTCATTGCTCAATATCGCTGTTGCAGCGAGCATTTCTCCCTATTCTTGCTCTGGTTTCCACACTGAGCGGCATGGTTTTCACCGCTGCTATTCCAACGAGTGCCTAGCGAAGCACAGATAGACCTTTACCGCATTCGTTATCCACCTAGCGAAGCGCAGATAGGGCTCGCAGACGAGGCAGCATGCCAAGCGACAAAGCCCGTCAATGCTTCAACGCCTCGAGTATGACCACTGCGGAGGCGATTGGGCCGTCATGACTCAGGGAGATATGCCAGGTAAGCAGTTCGGCCGACTGCGACGACATGGCCTTGTTTGCAGCATCGTCATCCGGAGAGGCCGAGCGGGATGCGACCGTCGCGCCGAGGTCAGGCTCGGCATTGTCGCCAAAAGGAGACAATGAGTCTTCAAGGATCCTCTGCACAGGGGTTGAAAGTGCAACCTGCGGACGACCCTGCGAGTCGTCGAGGATCTCGATGGAAGCCCACGGGAAATCATCGAGCGTATAAGGGGCCGGGCCATCCCCCAGAGCTTCGCACCATGCCTTGAGCACCGCCTCCTTGCCCGCCCATCGCGCGGCCAGATGCACGGCCTCACCGTCATGCTTCACACGCGCACGCATGGAAGCCTGCCGGAGTTCCCGAGCGGAGAAGAGTCGCCGCATGCCACCGCCCGGCTCGCCCAGCTGCTCGGAGAACGCCGCCACGTCCACCACGTCATGGCCCAGTCCCAAGATCGGCATTGGTTGCTCCTTTGTATGTTGAGGTGCAGTTACGGCAATCGCCATGCGGCGATGTCAGAGAAGGCAGGAGTTCATCCCTACGCAAGCGATTCGCGATGTTTTGGTTTCTAAGACCAGAGTAGTGCCGGAAGGGTATTTCGGTGGACGAGATGGGATCCCTCCCCTCAGTCTGCCTCCGGCAGCCAGCTCCCCTCTCCCGGAGGGGAGCCACCCCATATATATCCTTCCCCTCGAGGGGAAGGTGGCACGCGAAGCGTGACGGATGAGGTGACCCAGCGGCACGCGGCACACCACCACACGCACAGCTCCCCTCTCTGAGGCTGAGTCCGTAAAGAAAACACCGGCGACGTTTTTAGGACTCAGACAAGCCGACAGACGAACCGGTAGAACACGGCCAGCACGGCCGTCCACTATTGCGGACGAGCTGTCGGCGACAGCAGACTGAGGGGAGCCACGGCCCAACACCTCCGCAAGACTCCCCTCAGTCCGCCATACGGCGGACAGCTCCCCTCCGCAGGGAGGGGAGCCAGCCATAACGCCTCACGTCTTCCTTCCCCTCGAGGGGAAGGTGGCAGCCAAAGGCTGACGGATGAGGTGATCAAAGAAAAGCGCGGCCAACACGGCCGTCCACTATTGCAAGACGCCCCGCTCGGCCCTTCCGCGGGAGGGGAGCCAG
>NZ_QXGJ01000021.1 GCF_003952005.1 Bifidobacterium callimiconis | reverse complement strand
GCCCTAACCCCAGTCCCATACCTCCGCACACATCCGAACACCGCAAGTGAAAAATTCGGGCAGTTGTCGGCGGGTGGGCGTGGCATCCCCCCGAAGCGGCTACGGTGGTGCCCATGTGTGAGAAGAGCGATGATTTCCAGAACGATGTGACCGCCCAGCAGTCCGAACAGCCGCTGCCGACCGACGTGCCCGTGGTGGCCGTGGTGCTGGCCGCCGGATTCGGCACCCGCTTCGATCCCGACAACCCCAAGCAGCTGGTGTCGGTGGGCGGCAAGGAGATCGTGCTCTGGTCCATCGAGGCGTTCGAGCACAATCCGCTCGTCTCCGACATCGTCGTCGTGGTCAACCCGCGCGTGCATGAGCAGGTGGAGAACCTGATCGTCGCCAACGGCATGAGCAAGGTGCGCATGGTGATCGAAGGCGGTGCCGAACGTTCCGATAGCACACAGATCGCGTTGCAGACGCTGGCCGACGCCGGCATTCCCGACGATGCGAAGGTGCTGATCCACGACGCCGTCCGTCCGTTCGTCGAACAGTCCGCCATCCGCGGCTGTGTCGAGACGCTCAACCAGTTCCGTGCCGCCACCGTGGCCGTGCCGTCCACCGACACCGTGCTGCTGACGCGGGATCTTGGCGATCGCAAGATCATTTCGTCGGTGCCCGAACGTCCTGATACGTTCCGTGCGCAGACCCCGCAGGCGTTCCGTTTCTCCACGATCCGCGAGGCGTACGCCAAGGCGGTGGGTGATCCCGATTTCCACCCCACCGACGACACGCGTGTGGTGGTCGACTACCTGCCCGGCACGCCGGTGGCCATCGTGGCCGGCGCCGACACGAACCTCAAGATCACCACGCTCGCCGACATTCCCGTGGCGGAGAACATCGCATCGAACCTGACCCAGGGCATGTCGAAGGAGGAGGCGCGCGCCCGCATGCACGCCATGCTGTCCGGCGCGCTCGATCAGATGCGTCGCTGACCGCACGGATGCAACGATCGTTACACTAGGAATCATGCAAGAATTCAACGTCGTCATTTCCGGATTCGACCATTACGAAGACACCAGCATCAATCCTTCGGCCGAAGTGTGCGCTGCACTGGAATCGCGCGGCGTGGAACCGTCGGAGGACAGTGCCGGCGACGTGCGCATCAATGTCACGTCCGTACTGATCCCGCTGAGCTTCCAGAACGCGTGGCCCACGTTGCACGAGACGATCGAACGCGTGCATCCGGACATGGTGCTCGCCACCGGACTCAAGACGCACGCGCATTCCGTGGCCCTCGAGCGCTGCGCCACGAATCTGATCGACGCCACGCGCCCCGATGCGGACAATATCCAGCCGCGTCGTGCGTCGATCGATCCGGACGGTCCGGCCGCCTATTGGACGCGTCTGCCGCTGCGTACGATCCTGCACGACTTCTCCGATCAGAACATTCCCGCCACGTTGAGTTCCGACGCCGGCACGTTCGTGTGCAATTCGCTGTTCTACCGTCTGCTGGACTGGAACTCCACGCAGTCCACGGCGCTGTCCGGCTTCCTGAGCTTCCCGAAGGTGAACGAAGGCGGCAAGTACGGGTCCGGTCTGTCGTTGGATCAGATGGTCGCCGCCGCGCAGGACGTGATTCGCGCTACCGTGGACTATGCGATCCGTCCCGTTTCCGACGAGATCTGACACGGACTTCGCACGATCGAACGATTCCGTCGAACGATTACGGCGAACGGTTCCGTGATCGATGGCATGATCGCTCGATCGTGTCGGTCCGATCGATGAGCCAAAGCAAGATTCAGGCCTGATTCGCACCCCGTTTCGGGCCTGATTCGCACATGCCGTCAGCGGTGTCGGCAGCGGCGTTATCGGAGGGGCGACGACGCCCATCGAACACCCTGTGATAAGTGTGTGTGACATCTGTGCCGAGTATGAGTCGTTGCGGCGCGGCAGAACGATGTGTGCGCTAAAGTTCCAAGCAGTCGGGGGTGAATTCATGCTCCCGTGCAATCGATCGAAGGTAGTGGCAAGGCAGGAGCTGTTATGGCAGAGGAATTCCCCGTCGTTCTGCGTGGATATGACAAGGAGAGGGTCGACCAGGCGATGGCCGGCATGCGCGAGAACACCGAGCGCATGCGTGAGCAGATCAAGGCGTACGATCAGCGTATTTTGCAGCTGGAGGCCGAGCTGCGCGAGGAGAAGTCCCGCAAGGCCGCTCCCCAGAAGAACTCCTTCGCTTCGCTGGGCGCCTCCGCCCAGCAGCTGCTCGCCTCCGCCGAGCAGACCAGCCGCGAACTGCTGGACCGCGCCAAGCAGGATGCGGCCCGCATTCGCAAGACGGCCCAGGAGAAGGCCGACACGATGCTCAACAACGCTTCGATCGACGCCTCGCAGGTGCAGGATGACGCCAAGACCGAGGCCGATTCCCTGCTGTCCAAGGCTCGTACCGAAGCCGATACGATCCTCGCCTCCGCCAAGCAGACCGCGCAGCAGCTCAAGTCCGTGGCCGAAAAGCGCGCCGCCGAACAGCATGAGACCCTGCAGCTTGAGCTCGCCACCGCCCGCTCCGATCAGGAGAAGCAGCTGGCCGCCGAGAAGGCCGAGCATGAACGCAAGCTTGCCGAGCAGCGCACCGAACTGACCCGTGAGATCGCCGAGCAGCGCAAGACCGCCGACGAGGAGATCGCCAAGAAGAAGGCCGAATCCGACGACCGCATCCAGAAGGCGCTGGATCAGGCCAACGTCCGACTCAACGAGATGCGCGACCAGGCCGGCAAGATGCTGTCCGATGCCAAGCGTCAGTCCGGCGAGATTCTGGAGAAGGCCAAGGCCGAGGCCCGTCGTCTCACCGACGCCGCCGATGTGGAGCGTGCCGACAAGCTCGCCAAGGTGGGCGCCGAGGTGGAGCAGATCCGCAAGGATATCGCCGCCCAGCAGGACGAGGCCACCGAGAAGGTGAAGGAGGTGCTCGCCAACGTCAAGGAGCGTAGCGAGCAGGCTCGCCGCGAGTCCGAGGAGCTGCTGGCGCAGGCCAAGAAGGCCCGTTCCCAGGCCGACGACTACTCCGCCTCCAAGCATGCCGAGGCCGAGAAGCAGAGCAAGGAGATGATCGACGAGGCCACCCGCAAGGCCGAAGCCCAGGTGGAGCAGCGTCGTCAGGCCGCCGAGAAGGAGATCAACGGACTGCAGGAGCACATCACCGCGCTGCAGAACCGTGAGGCGTCCATCACCGCGCGCGTGGACGAGCTGCGTTCGATCTTCGCCAATGCGTTCGGATTCGGTGGCGTGGCCGGTGCCGCGGCCGGTGTGTTCGGTGCCGCCAGCGCCGAGAAGGAAGCCGTCGAGGGCGCCGCATCCGAGGTGGCAGCCGCCGCCAAGTCCGATGATGAAGCCGCCGAGGATGAGGCCACGCTGTCCAAGTCCCAGGGCGAGGCTCCGGACGTGCCGGTGGCCAACGCCGTGGCCGAGCCTGAGCAGGTCGCCGAAGGCGCCGAGGCCGGAACCAAGGAGAACCGCTGATGACCACCACCGATTTCACTCCGCTGTCCGACGCCCGTCTGGCCGAACTGCGCGAGGGCTTCGACTCGCGCGAGGCCAACCGCATCGCCATGAACGCGGTCACCGATGCCGGCATCGACAAGGTGGCCCGCAACTTCGACCGCGCCCGTCTGCTGCAGCGTCGATTCTCTGTCACCGTGGATAACGGCAAGGTCACCTCGCAGGCGCGCTCCGGCCGTTGCTGGCTGTTCAGCTCACTCAATGTGGCGCGCTTCGTGGCCAAGAAGAACCTCGGCATCAAGGATTTCGAGTTCTCGCAGAGCTACGCCATGTACTTCGACAAGCTTGAGCGCGTGAACTACTTCATGCAGGATGTGGCCGCGCTGGTGGCCGCCGGCGAGCCGTCCGACTCCCGTCTGGTGCAGCACCTGCTGCACGACGTGATGGGTGACGGTGGTCAGTGGACCATGGCGCTCAACGTGTATGTCAAGCATGGTGCCGTGCCCAAGGATCTGTTCCCGGAGACTGCCTCCAGTCAGAACACCGGCCAGATGAACACGAACCTGCGCGCGTTGCTGCGCGGTGCCGTGTGCAAGCTGTACGCGGGGGAGGACGCGCAGTCGGTGATCGACGACACGCTGGCCGCCGCGCATCGCATCCTCACGATCCACCTCGGCACCCCGCCCACCAGCTTCGACTGGGAGTGGACGGACGACGATGGCGAATTCCACCGTGTCGGCGAGATCACGCCCGTCGAGTTCTGGCACAAGTACGTGGATGCCGGACTCGAGGACTACGTGTGCCTGGTGGATGATCCGCGCGCCGAGCATCCGAAGGGCGAGAAGATCGCCATCGAGCATCTGGGTAACGTGGTCGGTGGCGCTCCCACCGAATACCTCAACGTGCCGGTCGAGTTCATGAAGGACTGCGCGCGCAGGATCATGTCCGAGCAGGGCATTCCCGTGTGGTTCGGCGCCGACTGCCACCCGATGATGGATCGTGAGAACGGCGCGTGGGCCACCGACCTGTTCGAGTACGGCCGCGTGTATGACGTGGATTACGCGATGGACAAGGAGGAGCGTGTGCGCTTCGCCGACTCCGCCATGAACCACGCGATGGCGTTCGTGGGCGTCGATGTGGCAGACGACGGTACGACTACGCGTCGTTGGCGTGTGGAGAACTCGTGGGGCGACAAGATCGCCGACAAGGGCTACTTCACGATGAGCGACGACTGGTTTAGCGAGTACGTGTACGAGGTGGCCGTTCCCAAGTCCATGCTCCCCAAGGAATACCAGGAAGCCCTAACCAAGCCCGCCCTAATGCTCCCCGCCTGGGACCCGATGGGCGCGCTGGCCTGACGCCGAAGGTGGCAGGCCAGCGCGAGGAAACCGTGAAGCGAAACAGTCCAGTGGACTGTTGATGCAATTGAGCGCATTCCCTCCCTCAGTCACGCTTCGCGTGACAGCTCCCTCCCGAGGAGGGAGCACACCGGTATAGAGCGAGTGCTCCCTCCTCGGGAGGGAGCTGGTCAGCCGAAGGCTGGTCTGAGGGAGGGATGCGCTCAAATTCGCGCAATGACATAGGTCTGTGGTCGATGTCATTGCATCTGGCACATACACAATGAGGTCTCGATCCGTTCCACACGGATCGAGACCTCATTTTCGTATTTCGGTGAGCTTCCCTCAGTCCGCGCCGAAATCACGCGTAGATGTTGCGGGCGCGCATGTCGCTGGGCAGACCCTCGAGCAGGTGGGTCACGGAGTCGCTTTCAAACACGGAGCGGATGCCGGCGGCCAGCAGCGGGGCGATGGACAGCACGGTCACGCCGTCAAAGCGCTTTTCGGCGGGCACCGGCACGGTGTCGGTGAGAATGATCTCACGGGCGCCGCAGCTCTTCAGGCGTTCCACGGCCGGTCCGGACAGCAGGCCGTGCGTGGCCACGAGCGTCACGCTCTTGGCGCCGGCGCCGCGCAGCACCTTCACGGCTTCGCAGATCGTGCCGGCGGTGTCGATCATGTCGTCGACGACGATGCAGTCGCGGCCTTCGACCTCGCCGATGATGCCATGCGCTTCGGCGTGGTTCGGGCGGGTGATGTCGCGGGACTTGTGGATGAACGCGAGCGGGCGGTTGTCAAGCTTGGCGGCCCAACGCTCGGAGACCTTGATGCGGCCGGCGTCGGGGGAGACGATGGTCACGTTGTCGAGCTCGCAGTGGTTGCGCACGTAGTCGATGAGGATCGGCATGGCGGTGAGGTGGTCGACCACGCCGTCGAAGAAGCCCTGCTCCTGCGAGGCGTGCAGGTCCACGGTCATGATGCGGTCCGCGCCGGCGGTCTTGAACAGGTCGAACACCAGTCGTGCGGTGATGGGTTCGCGGCCCTGGTGCTTCTTGTCCTGACGGGAGTAGCCGAGGAACGGCACGACGGCGGTGATGGAACGGGCGGACGCGCGCTTGAGGGCGTCGATCATGATGAGCTGTTCCATGATCCACTTGTTGATCGGATCGGTGTGGCTCTGAATCACGAACACGTCGGCGCCGCGCACGGGCTGGGTGAAGCGCACGTACATCTCGCCGTTGGCGAAGTCGTAGGCGGTCGTCGGAAGAATGTCAAGTCCCAGACATTTCGCCACTGCCTCGGAGAGTTCCGGGTATGCGCGTCCAGTCACGACGGCGAGCTTGCGAATGGGGGTTTCTTCCAATACCGTGGCCATGTTGGCGATCTCCTTTCGACCTCAAGACATAGTAGTAGGTCGGCGCGTCATTTCCTCTATACAGGGTACGGGAATCCGCGGCGCGAATGGCCGGAGTCGGACTTTTTCATCAAACTCGTCCACGTTACGCACACGTTACCGTTCGTTCATCCCACATTGTGGGACGCGGCCGCGTTTCGATCATTCATCCTTAGTGTGATCACACTAAGGAAAACCGAACGGTGGGAATAGAGGGGAATATGAGACAAAATGAGACAAAACGGCGGTTCCCGCAATGGTCGTCTATAGTGGGGGAGTCCGTGCCCATGACGGGGCGGTGATCGCGGGCGATTCCCCGCGGCAGAACAAATGCTATCCAACACATAGCAGTGAAAGAGGTGAGAAATATGGCAGCTCTTCGCGGACCCGACAGCAGCGAAGACGAACGGCGCAATCTCTCGGAGCGCGCGGTTTTTCCCGAAACGATGGATGTGAACATCTATCAGCTTGACCCTATTCCGGCACCTCGCTCCTTTATCCGTGACATTCCGCTGTCCAACGAGCAGCTGGATCTGGTGGCGCACTCCCGTCAGGAGATTCGTGACGTGCTGCACGGCCGTGATGATCGTCTGCTTGTGGTGGTGGGCCCCTGCTCGATCCATGATCCGAAGGCCGCGCACGACTACGCGCAGCGCCTGGCGGCGATCAAGAAGGAACTCGGCGACGACCTGGTGATCGTGATGCGTGTGTACTTCGAGAAGCCGCGTACCACGATCGGTTGGAAGGGCCTGATCAACGACCCCGATCTGGACGGCACGTTCAACATTCGCAAGGGCATGTTCCTGGCACGCAAGGTGCTGTCGGACGTGCTCGACCAGGGTGTGCCGGCGGCCACCGAATGGCTTGATCCGATCACCCCGCAGTACCTGTCCGACGCGATCAGCTGGGGTGCGATCGGCGCTCGTAACACCGAAAGCCAGGTGCATCGCGAACTGGCCAGCGGCCTGTCGATGCCGGTGGGCTTCAAGAACTCCACCGACGGCTCGATCAAGGCGGCCGCCGACTCCTGCTATGCGTCGAGCTTCGAGCACCACTTCCTGTCGATCAATCTCGACGGTCATGTGATCGCCGCCGAAACGAAGGGCAATCCCGACTGCCATCTGATTCTGCGCGGTTCGAGCCACGGTCCGAACTACGACGCCGAATCGGTGGCCGCCGCACTTGAGGCGCTGCGCAAGGCGAACGCGCCCGGCCCGAGCAAGGTCGGTCTGATCGTGGACGCCGCGCACGGCAACTGCGGCAAGGACGAGGTGGTGGAGGCCCAGGTGGTCGAGAACCTCGCCGAACGCATCGCCGCTGGCGAGCGCGGCATCACCGGCATCATGATGGAGAGCTTCATCGAGGCCGGCGCGCAGAAGCCCGCCCCGCTCGATCAGCTCGTGTACGGCAAGTCCGTGACCGACCGCTGCGTGCCGTGGGATCGTACCGCCGAACTGCTGCGCACGCTGGCCGAGGCCGTGCGCACCCGCCGCGCCAACGGCATCGACGTCACCGTCGCCGAGTAGCGGGGACCTGATTGGGGATCTGGGTATAACCGAATCATGAAGGACGGCATATCGGCCTCTTCATGATGCGGTTATACCCAGATTTGTCTGTAATGGTGCGGTTATACCCAGAACTGGCGTCCGGTTTGACCCAGAACGTGGGTCAGTCCGCGGCGAACCGTCTGAATTCCGTGCCAATTTTCGGCAACATACGGCATTGTCATACTGCCGTCGGGCGCGTCATGCGAGACAATAAATACGGCAATAATCAATAATCATTTCCATGCGAAGAGGCAGAGAGAAATATGAGCAACGAGACAGTCGTCGTGGTTGTGGAGAGCAAGGCTCCCACCGAGCTGAAGATCAACGACCGTAATCAGCCGGTCGATCTGGAACCGGGCAGCGTACCCGTACTGCGTTGGACGGTGCCGATGGTGGACGTGGGCGTGGTGGCCGCCGGGGATGAGGCGACCGCGATCAACACCGTCGTGGCCTATCAGGTGATCGTGTCGTCCACGTACGACAAGGCCGAATCCGGTCATGGCGACGTGTGGGACTCCGGTCGTGTGGACGGCAACGGATTCAACGGCGTGCCGCTCGCCGATCTCGACATGTCGGCCAGCCGCCGCTACTGGGCGTCCGTGCGCGTGTGGCGCGGCACCGAGGATTCCAGCAAGCCCACCGCGTGGAGCGAGCCCACCACGTTCGGTACTGGCGCCGGCGAGCGCTGGTCCGCCGCCGAACCGATCTGGGCCGATCCGCTCACCGCCAACCCCTATCGCACCGTGGAACTGCCTGAGTCGATCGCCGGCGAGAACCGTGAGATCAGCACCGACGATCAGTTCGCCAAGCGTCCCGAACCCATGACCAGCGACCACAATTCGCGCGGTTGGGCGCTGTTCCGCGGCCGCATCACGCTGCCGAAGAAGCCGATCCGCTGGGCCACGCTCAACGCCACCGCCTCCAGCGGAGCCCGCACCCGCCAGTTCGTCTACCGCATGTGGCTCAACGGCCACTTTGTCGGCTTCGGCCCCACCTTCCCGATCGACGGTGAAACCCGCTACGACGGCTACGACGTGACCAAGTATCTGGTGTCCGGCCGCGACAACTTCGTCGGCGTGATCGCCTACGCCCTCGAGGATCAGCGTTTCATGGCGCAGCTTGACGTCATGTACGAGGACGGCACGACCGCCCATTTCGGCACCGGCGAGGACTGGCTGTCCCGCGTGGGCAACAACGTGTGGCTCGACGGCGCCACCGTGGGCACGCACGTGTACGAGCTGCCCGCCGAGAACATTCAGGCCGCCGCCTACCCGCGCGGCATGTCCGAAGTCGGTTATGACGATATCGACTGGGCCGTTTCCAAGGTCAAGCCGGCCTTCGACGAACTCAAGGCCACGCCGTTCGACAAGCCCACCCTGCGCGAGCGCAAGGCCGTGAAGAAGTGGATCACCGACGACGGCCGTCTGATCGTCGACTTCGGTCGTGCGGTGGCCGGCGGCATCCGTCTGGCCGCACGAGTGAGCCGCCCCACCGATCTGGTGATCCGTTTCGGCGAGCGCATGAACGATCAGGGCACCGTGCAGTACCGTCTCGACGCGTACAACGAATATCAGGACGTATGGCATTACGAGCCGAACAAGCTCAACGTGCCGGTCACCGCACGCACGTGGGGACTGCGCGTGTTCCGTTACGTGGAGATCCTGCCCACGGAGAGCAACGACGAGAACGCCGCGCTGCTGCGCGAACTGCTCGACAGCGACACCGCGCTCGAGGCGCAGGCTCTGCTCTACCCGTTCCACGGACCGTCCGACGGCTTCACGTCGAACAATGACACGCTTAATCAGGTGTGGCAGCTGTGCCGCAACACCGTCGAATCGCTCAACGTGAACATGTATGTGGATTCGTGGACGCGCGAACGCATTCCGTACGAGGCCGACGCGTGGCTGCAGCAGCGCGCGCACATGTCGTTGGACGCCGACTCCAAGCTGGGCGAATACTCCATCGACTATCTGCTCGCCAACCGTACGTGGCCCACCGAATGGCCGCTGTATCTGGTGCTCGCCGTGTACGACGCGTGGGTGCAGACCGGCTCGCTGGATCAGGCCGCCGAGCAGTGGGATCGGATCGTCACGATGCTGCCCGACAAGTATCTTGACGACGCGACCGGTCTGATCGTGAAGGACCCCGGTGAGAGCAGCACCACGGACGGCGATCTGGTGGATTGGCCGCCGGCGGAGCGTGACGGATTCGTCTTCGGCCGTGTGAACACGGTGATCAACGCGCTCGCCGCGCAGAGCTATGGCTGCGCGGGCGTGCTCGCCATGAAGCTCGGCAAGATCGACGAGGGTCGCAAGTACATGCGTATCGCGTCCCGTATGCGCAAGGCCATCAACACGTATCTGTGGAACGACGAGGTGGGCGCCTACGCCGACGGTCTTGACACCGGTGTGGATGGCAAGCAGATCGCGCACTGCTCTGAGCATGCCTCCGCGTTCGCGCTGGCGTTCGCGCACGTGCCGGCCGACCGTCTGCCGCGTGTGGGCGCGTTCATCCGTTCCAAGGGCATGGCGTGCAGCGTGTACGTGGCGGCCGTGCTGCTCGAGGGCCTGTACAAGGGCGGTCAGGGCGTGTATGCGAACGAGCTGATCGCCGCGGCCGAAGGCGAGCGCACGTGGAAGCACATGATCGACGAGGGTGCGGGCGCCACCATGGAGGCGTGGAGCCGCGGGCTCAAGAGCAACACCACGTATTCGCATCCGTGGGCCGCGTCGCCGGCGTTCCTGCTGCCGCGCTACATGGTTGGCGTGCACCCGCTGGAGCCCGGATTCAGCGAGTTCGTGATGGCGCCGCAGCCCGGTTCCATCAGTGAGGCGAGCGCCAAGGTGCCGATCGAGTCGGGCGTGATCGAGGCCGGATACAAGGTGCTGGGCGATACCGTGCCCACGGCTGAGGATCAGTCGGTGGACGGCATCGAGATCACGCTGGTCGTGCCGATCGGAACGACCGCCGACGTGATCGTGCCGCCGACCAAGTCCGGTGCGCCGATCGTGCTCGACGGAGTGGAGACCGTGGTCGCCGACGCACGGTACGGTATCCCGTCCACGATTCCGCAGGGCTCGTACCCGGAGGGCGCCCGTCGCATCCACGGCCTGACCGCTGGACGCCACGTCATTCAGGCGTAGCGGCTGGGGCTGCAGGGGACTGCGGAGCAGGGTCTTGCAGCCCTGAACGGTCATGGAGGCTTGGGCTTGGGCTTTGTGGCTGGGCCCTCCCTCAGTCCGGCCTGCGGTCGGCCAGCTCCCTCCCACGGAGGGAGCACACTCTCCGCATCGTGCTCCCTCCAGGGGAGGGAGCTGCATGCGCAGCATGACTGAGGGAGGGTTCGGGTCCATCCCTGACCTGCGGCCGTCATCCATTCGCCGCCCATCGGAGAGCGGGCCTGCTATGGGTGCTGCTTTTTCATGCGGGTCCGAACAGTCCGTACAATGAGGGAAGTTTTGTGACCATGCAGGCATGCAGGGGGAGGGGCTCGATGAGCGAGAACATGAATACCGAGAACGTCGACGATGCCGCGAACGGGGTGAACGGGGCGAATGCCGGGGAGTCCGCCGACCGCGGCGAGGAGCTGCGCGCCATCCGCCGTGCACTGGGCGAGGGCAAGAACCCGCTCAACGTGCAGGGCATTCCGCGCTGGGAGGATCAGGTGGGCATCAGCCGCATCGTCAACCGGCGCATCATGGAACTCGATCCGCTGCCCACGCCGGCCGAAGTGCTGTCCAACCAGCCGCTGGAAGGCGCGGCCCGCGAACTGGTCGCCACGTCGCGCGACGAGGTGCGCGGCTGTCTGTACGGTCAGGACGATCGTCTGCTCGTGATCGTCGGCCCCTGTTCGGTGCACGATCCCAAGGCCGCGCTCGACTACGCGCGCCGGCTGTCCGCGCTCAACAAGGAACTCGACGGCGAACTCATGATCGTGATGCGCGTGTACTTCGAGAAGCCGCGCACCACCGTCGGCTGGAAGGGTCTGATCAACGATCCCGATGTGGACGGCAGTCACAACATCCGCAAGGGTCTGCTGCTCGCCCGCCAGATCCTGCTCGACGTGCTGGACGCCGGCCTGCCCGCCGCCACCGAATTCCTCGAACCCACGTCGCCGCAGTTCATCTCCGACGCCGTGACATGGGGTGCGATCGGCGCGCGCAACACCGAAAGCCAGATCCACCGTCAGCTCGCCAGCGGCCTGTCCATGCCCGTCGGATTCAAGAACGCGACCGACGGATCGGTCAAGGCGGCCATCAACGGCTGCTACGCGGCCGCGCAGGAACACACGTTCTTCGGCATCGACCACATGGGTCGTGCGGCTGCCGTTGAAACGCTCGGCAACCCCGACTGCCATGTGGTGCTGCGCGGTTCGAGCCACGGTCCGAACTACGACGCCGAATCCGTGCGCATCGCCATGGATGCGATCCGCGACGAGATGCCCGCCGATTCGGCCGCCGCACACGGGCTCGTGATCGACGCCTCGCACGGCAACTCCGGCAAGGACGAGCACCGTCAGGCCGAGGTGGTGCGCAACATCGCCGCGCGCGTGGCCGCGGGGGAGCCCGGCATCACCGGCATCATGATGGAAAGCTTCATCGAGGGAGGCAACCAGCCGGCCGCGCCGCTGCCGCAGCTCGTATACGGCAAGTCCATCACCGACAAGTGCATCTCCTGGCCCGAAACCGAGAAGCTGCTGCGCGAACTCGCCGCCGCCGTGAGCGAGCGCCGCTGGAGGTGAGTCGCCTGCGGGCGGCTAAGCTGTTGCGTGAACAACCGAGCGGAATATATATGCATAAAGGAGATGCTATGAGCAGGACGATCGCGATCATCGGAGCCATGGACGAGGAGGTGGCGCTCATCGCGCGCTCGCTGACCGACGCCGCCACGCATGCCGAGGCCGGTCTGAACGTCACCGAGGGCACGTTCGTCGGCGAGACGGGCGAGACGCTGCACGTGGTCGCCACCGTCGCCGGCATGGGCACGGTCAACGCGGCCGCCACCACGCAGCATCTGATCGACGCGTATGCTCCCGAGGCCGTGATCTTCTCCGGCATCGCCGGCAACCTCAACAAGGATCTGCACATCAACGACGTGGTGCTCGGCGGCACGCTGCGCTATCTCGACACCGACATGCGCCTGATCGCCCAGTCCGCGCCGAAGACCGACGAATTCCACTCCGATCCGCATCTGCTCGCCGTGGCCGACGCGGCGTTGACCGACATGGGCATCACGCACATCACCGGCGTGATCGCCACCGGCAACTACTTCGTGGAAGGCGACGAGAACACCGCCAAGGTGAAGGCCGAGACCGGTGCCGACGCCGTGGAGATGGAGGGCGCCGCAGTGGCGCATGTGGCCGCGCGCAACGAGGTGCCCGCGCTGGTGATCCGCGCGCTGAGCGACAACGCCGACACCGAATACGAGACGTTCAAGGACTTCGACATCAGTGAGTACGCCGACACCGCCGCCAAGCTCGTCCTCAACATCCTCGGCCGTCTGTAGATCGACGCGGTGCGGGTTCGGGTTGGTCGATCACCTCATTCTTTCCTTCCCTTGGGAGAGGGCCGAATGGACTGGCGACGTTTGGGGCCTTCATCCTCTCATCCTTCCCCTTGAGGGGAAGGTGGCGGCGAAGCCGACGGATGAGGTGATCGACCAACCAGCCCGGCACCTCATCAGTCAGCCTGTCGGCTGACAGCTTCCCCTCAAGGGGAAGCCGGCTTATCCGTATGGGGCCTCCCCACAATCGAAACTGGGTATATCCGCATCATTTGGACCCTGAAAATGGGGTGTAACTGATGCGGATATACCCAGTTTGTCGTTATGTGTCCGCTTACACCCAGAATTAATGGTCCGGTTTGACCCACACATCTGATTCGATGATCCGGTTTTACCCAGATCCGATCCGACTGAAATCCGAATGATGAACGAACGGTGAATCATGGTGAACGGAGGGTTGCGCAGTACTGATTTCTTCCTATCCGCCGGTGTGGGGCGCGTACGGCTGGCCCACACTGGAATCGCAGTATGCCGATGACGCCAAGAGGAGCGCATCGGCATTTTCCATATTCACTGTGAGGATTGGAAGATCATGACACATGCAGCAATCACAGCCAAGGCGATGAAGGGGGCCCTCGCCGGGTTCGTCGCCGTGGCCATGCTGACGCCGCTCGCCGCATCCACGGCGTCGGCCGCCACCACCGATACGACCACCGGCAATCAGCAGAGCTTCATCCAGTACGACGTGGCCAAGAGCCCGGCCGCCGACTCCGGCAAGGGAATCACCTCCCTGCTCACTGACTTCACCACCTACTGGACGCCGAACACGGGCGTGACCGACGGCGGCGTCGCCACCCTGCAGCACGACGACGAGCTGACCGAAAGCATCAACAACGCCGCGTACGGCAACGACGGCAAGACCGCACAGGACCAGCGCGCGCTGTCCGATGCCCAGATGAACTCCACCAACACCCTGTACGATGCGCTCGGCCCGACCATCGGCGGCTACTTCAAGGCCGACATGGAAGCCGGCAAGCTGCCCAAGACCGCCGCCTACCTCAAGGCCATGAACAAGTCTGCGAGCACCGGCGACGCCAAGGGCACCTACGCGCACCCGCGTCCGTACGTGGACCGCGCCAACTACAAGGGCGAGCAGATCGACCTCAAGGGCCTCAAGAGCACGCTCGACATCAAGAAGGTTCCCGGCTACGAGAACTTCGACTGGGGTGATGGCGAGGCTCCCGACAACGAGTACGAGGGACTGGCCGAATCCGGATCCTTCCCGTCCGGCCACACCACGTTCGCCTTCACGCAGGGCGTGGGCCTGTCCGCCATTCTGCCTGAGCTCGGCCCGCAGATCATGACCCGTGTGTCCGAGGCCGGCAACAACCGCATCGTGCTCGGCGTGCACTACCCGCTCGACATCATGGGCGGCCACATCGCCGGCACCTACGGCGTCGCCACCGCGCTGAGCGATCCCGCCACCGCCAAGCAGGCCCAGGAGGCCCGCGCCGAACTGCAGTCCGTGCTCGGCGCCGACTGCCAGGCCAACAAGGTGACCAAGGACGCCGACCTGCACGACTGCATCAACACGACCAACGCCAACGGCCAGTCCAGCAAGCAGCCGTACGGTGGCTACACCAACTCCTTCACCGATGACGTGGTCACCAAGCCCGTCACCGACGAGGCCTCCGCACTCGACGCGTACACCGCCCGCATGACCTACGGATTCAAGCAGACCGGCGACACCACCAAGCGTCCGGTCGTGCCTGAAGGCGCCGAGAATCTGCTCGCCAACGTCGACTACTTCAACACCGATGATCCGGCCAACGGCAAGCTCAAGCTCAGCACCGACGAACTGCGTCAGGTGATCGCCGCCAGCGAGATCCAGTCCGGCTATCCGCTCGACGCGAGCAGCGACGGCTGGGGCCGCATCAACCTCGCGAAGATCTACACCGCCCGCGTGACCTTCGACAAGACCGATCCCGCCACCCGCAAGATCACCGACATCTCCTTCGGCCACCACCGCGACGAGGTCGAGGTCCCCACGGTCCCGACCCAGCCCAAGGCCGACGCCATCACCAACCTGCTGACGGACTACAACACGTACTTCGACTTCTACAACGCCAACGGTGTGAAGAACACCGAAGTCGCCAAGGCCACGACCAAGCACGACGACGACCTGACCGCCTCCATCAACAACAAGGCGTACGGTGCCGACGGCAAGACCGCGCAGGACCAGCGCGCCCTGTCCGACGCCCAGATGAACTCCACGAACACCCTGTACGACGCGCTCGGACCGGTGCTCGGCCAGTACTACAAGACCGCCATGGACAACGGCAAGCTGCCGCAGACCAAGGCGTTCCTCGCCGAAATGAACAAGTCGGCGAGCACCGGCACGGCCAAGGCCTACTACCAGCACCCGCGCCCGTACATCGACCGCGTGAACTTCCAGGGCAAGACCCTGAACATCGACGACACCCTGCAGAACCGCATCAAGAAGGTCCCGGGCTACGAGAACTTCGACTGGGGTGACGGCGAGGCTCCCGACAACGAGTACGAGGGTCTGGCGAACTCCGGTTCGTTCCCGTCCGGCCACACCACGTTCGCGTTCACGCAGGGCGCCGGCCTGTCCTACATCCTGCCTGAGCTCGGCCCGGAGATCATGACCCGTGTGTCCGAGGCCGGCAACAACCGCATCGTGCTCGGCGTGCACTACCCGCTCGACATCATGGGCGGCCACATCGCCGGCCAGTACGGCGTGGCCACCGCTGTGAGCAGCAACGACAAGACCAAGGCCGACGCAGCCGCCGCACGCACCGAGCTCGTGAACTACCTCACCGCCCAGTGCAAGGCCGACGGCCACGGTGACACTCTCGACGCCTGCATCGCCAACACCGGTGCCAACAACGACAAGGGCTACGTCAACGACTTCACCGACGACGTGGTGAAGACCGCCGTGACCGACCGCAAGAGCGCCATCGACGCCTACACCGCCCGCATGACCTACGGCTTCGCCCAGACCGGCAAGGCCGACCAGGCCGCCGTGGTGCCCGACGCCGCCGTGAGCATGCTCGACAATGTGGCAGCGTTCAAGAACCTCACCGCCGACCAGAAGAAGGCCGTGCTCGCCGCCACCGAAGGCGACTCCGGATACCCGCTCGATGCCAGCAGCAACGGCTGGGCCCGCATCAACCTCGCCAAGGCGTACAGCGCCAAGGTGACGCTCGACAAGAGCGGCAAGGTCGTCAAGGTGGAGCCCGGTCAGACCGAGCCGTCCGTCGTGACCGCCGGTGACAACGGCAACTCCGGAAACAACGGTGGTCAGGCTGGTGATAACAACGGTCAGAACAACGGCCAGAATGGTCAGAACCAGAATGGTCAGTCCGGTCAGAACGGCACCACCAACGGTAACGGTGCTACCAACGGTCAGAACGGTCAGAACGGTGCCGCCTCCAACGGCGCCACCGGTTCCAAGACCCCGGCCACTGCCAACGGCAAGGCTTCGTCTTCGGCCAAGACCGGCAAGCTCAGCCGCACCGGCACCGCCGTCGCGGGCATCGCGCTCGCCGTCGCGGTGATCGCGCTCGCCGGCGTGACCCTGGTCATCCGCCGTCGCAACGCCTGATCCGAAGGGGATCGGGGCTGGTTGGTCAATCACCTCATCAGTCAGTCTGTCGACTGACAGCTTCCCCTCAAGGGGAAGCCGGCCTATCCGTATGAGCCTGAATGGTCATCTGCAGCCTTCCCCTTGAGGGGAAGGTGGCCGGCGAAGCCGGACGGATGAGGTGCTCAACCAACCAGCCCATCACCGTCATCAAAAACAGAAACTGGGTATATCCGCATCATAGAGAGGCCGAAAGCCGGTCCTTCATGATACGGATATACCCAGTTTGTTGTTTAACGTCCGGTTATACCCAGAGATAATGGGTCGGTTATGCCCACGAACCGACCCTACGGACTGATTCTGGGTAAAACCGGACCCGAACCGTCCCTCGGGGAATCGGACCCCGAGGGACGAACCTAGTCTCCGATCGTGGCGACGGAGCCGCGGTCGATCAGCCGCGGGTCGATCAGAATATGGCGCGCCGGCCAGTCGGGATGTTCGAGACGCCACAGCAGCGTGTTCAGGCACTCGGCGGCGAACTCGTGCTGCGGCGAACGCAGCACGGTCAGCGGGCGCGAGCTCGGCGTGGCATAGCCATCTACCGAGATGATCGAAATATCCGCGGGCACACGCTTGCCATGCCGTTCGAGTGACTGGGCGAGCGCGATGGCCAGATAATCGGAGTGCACGAGCAGACCGGTCACGTCGGAATCGATCGTGCGCTCCACGATCTCCTCCACGCCATGCGTGTCGTAGGGCTGGATGCCGTCGAACACGAACGGGCACTCCAGCAGATTCGTCTTGTCGACGAGCTGATGCCACGCCTCCTCGATGATCTCCGAAGTCGGCGTGAGCGTGAACGCGGCCGCCACGTGACGGTGTCCGCGCTCGCGGAAGTGGTTGATGGCCTTGCGTACGCCGTACGGGTGGTTGGTGCGCACGGAGTCGTGGAACACGTTGGACGAGTACGGCTGGTCGCGTTCGGCCACGACCACGGGCACGGGGGAGTGGTCGATCCAGTTCCACGACGCCTGTGAGACGTCCTCCTCGGAGCTGGGGCAGGCGATGATGCCGCGCAGGTTCGGCACGGATCCGAAGGTGTCGAGGATCTCGTTCTCGCGGATGCGCTCGTAGGAGGATTCGCGGATCTCCACCCGGTAGCCGAGTTTGGCGGCCTCGGTGTGGATCTCGGCGATCACGGTGGGCCAGAAGAAGCTGGGTTCGGGGAACATGAGCCCGATCACGCCCTTGTCTCGGTTGTCGCGCTGGGGGATGACCGGCTGCGGCACGCCGATGCGCATGTCGCGCAGGTCCTCGTCGTTCAGTGGCAGGATGGTGCGGTCGAGCTGATCGATGGCGTCGGTGTTGAGCAGCGGTTCGCCGGTCGGCGCGGCGGGCGTGGAGGCGGTGTTCGAAGCCGTCGCGTCCGAGGCCTTCGTCGTGGTGGCCGGAGTCGTGGGGGAGCCGTCCGTGCCGTTGCTGCCCACCGACATGGCGCCGCCGCGCACCCTGCGCAGCAGTCCGGCCTCGGCGAGCACGGACAGGTCGCGTCGTACGGTGATTTCGGTGGTATTGAGATACTTCGCCAGCGCGGGGACGGTCACCACGTTTTCACGGGTGAGCAGACTCAGGATCATATCCTGTCGTTCTGCGGGCAGATAGCTGCGCTGCGGTGCGGCTGCGTTGCCGTCCGAGGAGGCGTGGGGGGTGGGCATGATAGTTCCTTGCACTACTGTTGTCGTGGTTTGTTCATCGAACTGTATATAAGTATACCGTTTTGATCACAAACAATCATACCAGTGTCGATGAAAACAACAATCGATATTGCCTATTTTCTTTGAAATTATGCGATTTTTAGGACTCATCAGATGTCTTATTTTTTTCATTTTATGGATTTTGGCGTGTGTCGTAATGATCAAAGGCAAAACAAACCGTGGAAAATGATTGAAAGTGATTATAGCTGACCAAAAGTGCGCTACAATGAAAGGGTCAGCAATGGAAGAGCGTGGTCGGCAACGAGGCGACCGCGAAACAAGACAAAGGACAGTCATGGCAGACGATTCCGTACTCACCGCAGCACAGGCCCGATACGCCAATGAATTCTGGACGGCCACCTCCGGTGACCTCAAGCAGCGTCGCGAAACGATCAGCGCTCCCGAGTATGTTGCCGAACCCGGCGACGCCACTCCGATCGTGATCGATCCGGCCGACCGCAAGCAGCCGTGGATCGGCGCGGGCGCGGCCATCACCGACGCCGCCGCATCCCTGATCTGGGGTTCCATGGACGCCGAGCAGCGTCACGCGTTCCTCGACGACTGCTTCAACCCGGCCAAGGGCGGCTTCTCCGTGATCCGCATCCCGCTCGGCTCCTGCGAGCCCAGCGCCCAGCCGTACTACACGTACGACGACCTGCCCTTCGGCGAGCACGACAACGCGCTCACCAAGTTCTCGCTCGGCACTGGAGAGCCCGGCGCTCCCGACGCCACCAAGGACTTCAAGTACATCATCCCCGTGGTGCTCGAGATCCTCAAGATCAACCCGGCCGTGAAGATCATCGCCTCCCCGTGGAGCGCCCCCGCATGGATGAAGAACACCGGACACCTGTGTCAGGGCGGCCACCTGCGCTTCGACGAGTGGACCGGCAACGGCTTCGACCCGATGCTTGACAGCTTCGAGGGCTGCTACGCCCGCTACTTCGTCAAGTACGTGGAGGAGATGGCCAAGATCGGCATCCCGATCTGGGGCGTGACCGTGCAGAACGAGCCGAGCAACGCGCCGAAGTGGCCCGCCATGATGTGGACGCTCAAGCAGCAGGCCGAGTTCGCGCACAAGTTCCTGCGTCCGGCCATGAACGCCAAGTTCCCGGAGATGCGCATCTTCATCAACGACGACTCTACGCACAACATCCTGTGGCCGGTCAACGAGATCGTCACCCCGCAGCAGGCGGCCAGCGTCGACGGCTTCACCGTGCACACCTACGAGGGTCCGTACTCCAACTTCTTCAACGCCTCCCGCTCGTTCCCGCACTGGATGTTCGGCATGACCGAGCGCCGCTGCATGATCGACGAGACGCCCGAGGACGCCGCGCACATCATGCTCGGCATCATCGGCAACTGGCTCGTGCGCAACGGCGAGAGCTTCATCGCGCTGTTGAACCTCGCGCTCGACGAGCGCGGCCTGCCGAACCAGGTGGGCGCCACCGGCCGCCGCGGTGTGGTGACGATCCAGCATGAGACCGGCGAGGTGATTCGCAACCTCGAGTACTTCATGCTCCGTGCGTTCGGCCAGGACGTCAAGCCCGGCTCCGTGGTGGTGCGCTCCACGAACCACACGCCCGACGGCTGGTCCGGCGGACTGGGCTCGGTCGCGTTCCTCTCTCCCGAGGGCGACGTGGCGGCTCACGTGTACAACCCGACCGGCGAGCCGATCGAGGCCGCGGTGACGATCAACGGCCAGGGCGGCGCGTGGCAGAAGGTCACCGTGCCGGCGTGGGGCGTGGTCACCGTGCACAAGTCCAACGGCGCGATCAA
>NZ_QXGJ01000020.1 GCF_003952005.1 Bifidobacterium callimiconis | reverse complement strand
GACGGCGAATCCGTTTTCGTTTTCAGTGGTCATGATGTTGTCCTTTGTGATTGTCTGTTTGATTGATTGGATGAATGACGTGTGAAAGAGCCTCTCTCTTTCTTTCCTTCCCCTTGAGGGGAAGGTGTCGCGCGCGGCGTGACGGATGAGGTGGTTCGGTGTAAGCCGACGGAGTAGTGCATCGGCCGTAGGCCGATACCGGTTAGTTGCGGCCTACGGCCGGTCACCTCATCCGTCCGGCGTTCGCCGGCCACCTTCCCCTCAAGGGGAAGGCGAGTGGAAGGGATGGGGTCTTTCCATCAAGAGGAAGGCTGGTGGGGGTCTTCCGCGGGGAGCTCAGTGGAGTTCGGAGAGGATGGATTCGTCCATCTTGAAGCCTTCGCGGTCGTTGTCGGGGAAGGCACCGGACTTCACGTCGGCGCTGTACCGGGCGAACGCGTCACGCATCTGCGCGCCGATCTCGGCATAATGACGTACGAACTTCGGCTTCATCTCACCGTACATGTTCAGCAGATCCTGATACACGAGAATCTGACCGTCGGTCACGTCTCCCGCACCGATGCCGATCGTCGGAATCGACAGCTCCTCAGTGATCTTCTTGGCCAGCAGCGTGGGCACGCCCTCCAGCACCACGGCGAACGCACCGGCATCCTCGATCGCGCGCGCGTCGTCAAGAATCTGCTGCGCGGTCTTGATGTTCTTGCCCTGCACCTTGAATCCGCCGAACGCGTTCACCGACTGCGGGGTCAGGCCCAGATGAGCCATCACCGGAATCGACGCGGTCACGATCGCCTTGATCTGATCGTGGAACGCCACGCCGCCCTCGAGCTTCACGGCCTGCGCGCCGCCCTCCTTCACCAGACGGCCGGCGTTCTCCACGGCCTGATCGACGGTGTGATACGCCATGAACGGCAGATCGACGACCACGAGCGCGTTCTTGGCGCCACGCGTCACGCATTTGGCATGGTGGATCATGTCCTCCATGGTCACCGGCAGCGTGGAATCATAGCCGAGCATGACCATGCCCAGCGAATCGCCCACCAGAATGCCGTCGATGCCGGATTCGTCGACCAGCTTGGCGGTGGTGTAGTCGTAGGCGGTGAGCATGGACAGCTTCTCGCCCTTGGCCTTTGCCGCGCGGAATGTCACTGCGGTGTTCTTCATTGTTCTGTGTATTCCTTTCAATGGTCGCGGTCGGAAATCCGATCCACGCCGTGTTCAATTATTTATTGGAAAAAATTTTCGGTACCGAGCGTCGAACGCCGAACGTCAAGCGTCGAACGTCAATCGCCGAGCAGTTCCCGCAAGGCATCGTAGTCCCGATTCGGATTCTTCGCTTCGGCGATGCCCAATAGAGCCCTCGACAACGGTTCGTACAACGCGCGGGCCTCGGGGGAGAGCGCCTCGAGATGCGACCGGACCGTGCCCACATCCGCGCGCTCGACCGGCCCGGTGAGCGCCGACTTCGCGCCGCGCTCGCAGAAGCTTTCCGCGTTGTGTACGATCATCGCGCGCAACGCCTCCCGCGCATCGGATTCCGTGAAACCGCACGACCGCAGCGTCTCCACCGCCGCATTCCACAACGCGATCGGCAGATTGCTCGCTATCGCGGCCGCCGCATGATATCGGGTCTTGGCGTCGGCGTCGATCACGCGCGACCGGTTGCCAAGCGAACCGAGCAGCTGCCTCAGCATCTCCGTTACGCGTGCGTCGCCCTCAAGTGCGAAAAACGCGCCGTCGAGCTGATCGCGGCCGTCAGCGGGGAAGCGTTCGCTCACCGCCTGCATCGGATGCATCGAAAACGCGGATACGCCGGCCTTGTCACTGCCGTCGAACACGCGCGACGACAGGCACCCACTGCAGTGGCCGATCGACATGCCGGAGATCGGATCGTCGGGCAGTGCGCGCAGCTCCTGCCAGACGGATGCGATCGCATCATCCGGCACGGTGATGAACAGCATGTCGCTCTGTTCCACGATGTCGGCCAGCGACGTAAACTCGGTCACGCCCAACGCATTCGCGGCGTCATGTGCGGCGTCGGCCGGACGATTGTAGTAGCCGCTGACGGTGACGAGCGCCGATCGGCGCAGATGCGCGCCCATCGCACAGCCGACCTTGCCGGCACCGATGAATCCGATTCTCATACTGCCGCCGTCCTACTACTTCCTGCGTGACTTGACGGCCGATTTTCCGGACGTCTTGCCGGCTCTACTCTGCGCGCGGAACCGTGCGTAGATGATCGCCAGACCCTTGAAGATCAGCTGGCTGTCGTACACGTCGATCGAATCGGTGGCGTCGTACAGCACGCGGCCGAGTCCACCGGTGGCCACCACCTTGAAGTCGTGGCCGATCTCCTTGCGGAACTGTGCGATCGTGTACTCCACGCCGCCGAGGAACTGGTAGTAGATGCCGGCCTGCATGGCGGTTTTCGTGTTCGTCGCGAGAATCGTGTCCGGTCGGGCGATCTCGATCTCCGGCAGCTGCGCGGTCTGACTCCACAGGGAGTTCGCGCTCGTCTCCAGACCCACGCCGATCACGCCGGCGCTGAATACGCCGTCCGCGTCCACATAGTCGTAGGTGGTGGCCGTGCCGAAATCGATCACCAGCACCGGTCCGCCATACAGATAGTAGGCGCCCGCGCAGTCGGCGATGCGGTCGGCGCCAACGGTCTTCGGCTCGTCGAGACGCAGGTTGATGCCGCATTTGATGCCTGGTCCGATGATGATCGGCTCGAGTCCAAGGAACTTCTTGATGCTCGATCGGAACGCGTACATGACCTTCGGCACCACGGACGAGATGATCACGTCGTCCACTTCATCGGGGCGGATGCGCGACATCGACATGAATGTGGACAGCATCATCGCGTACTCGTCGCTGGTGCGGCGGGTCTTGGTGGTCAGACGGTAGGTGCCCACGATGTCGTCGCCATCGATGAATCCGATGACGATGTTGGTGTTGCCGATGTCGACGGCGATCAGCATGGTTCTCCTCTTTTCCTGCTCGTGTTCTGCGTCTCGTCGTGCTGTTGCACGTTGGAAATATTGATGTTTGCGCCGGCTAATCCGGTCGGGCCGGCGTTTCTGCTTAGCGCTTGGTTTGCGGCTTGGTGCGCAGATCGTTGAGCTTGGCGAGGATCAGCTTCGCCAGGTCGGTCTTGGGCATCTGGCCGATGCGTTCGATGTCGGCGATGTTGTGCGATTCGTCGGCCGGATCGTCGGTGTCGTCGGCCGGCGTGAGGATCGTCACCACGTTCGTGTCGGTGGCGAATCCGGCTCCCGGATCACGCAGATTGTTGGCCACGAGCATATCGCAGTGCTTTTCGGCGAGCTTGCGGGCGGCGTTCTCCACCAGATGCTCGGTTTCCATGGCGAATCCGCACAGCGTCTGTGAGCCGTCGGTGCGCTTGTGCTCGCCGGCCCAGGCGAGAATGTCCGGGTTGGCGACGAGCTCGAGCGTGAGCGTGGTGTGGCCGTGCTTCTTGATCTTCTGCGGGCTGGCGGTTTCGGCGCGGAAGTCGCCTACTGCGGCGGCCATCACGGTGATGTCGGCGTGCTTGAAGTTGTCGGACACCGCGGCGAACATATCGCGCGCGGTGGTCACGTGCACGATGTTCACGCCCTCCGGTTCAGGCAGCGAGACCGGTCCGGATACGAGCGTGACCGTGGCGCCCAGATCGCGTGCGGCCTCGGCCAGCGCATAGCCCATCTTGCCGGTGGAATGATTGGTCAGATAGCGCACCGGATCAAGCGGCTCCTGCGTGGGGCCGGCGGTGACGAGTACGTTGAGGCCCTTGAGAAAGGGAGTGGTGCTCGGCGTGGAGACGCGCGCGGATGCGGTGGTGCCGTTCGGCGTGGTCGCGTTCTCCGTCTCCGCCAGAATGTTGCCGATCACCGTTTCGATATCGGCCGGTTCGGCCATGCGGCCCTTGCCCACGTCCTGGCAGGCGAGCATGCCGGACGTCGGATCCACGAAACGGAAGCCGAGCTCACGGCAGATGCGGATGTTGCGCTGCGTGGCAGGATTCTCGTACATGTGCACGTTCATCGCCGGGCAGACCAGCTTGGGGCAGGTGGCGGCCAGTACGGTGCTGGTCAGATAGTCGTCGGCCAGACCGTATGCGAATTTGGCGATCATATTGGCCGTGGCGGGCGCGATCACCACCATGTCGGCCCATTTGGCGTCCTCGATATGACTTACGCCGACGCGTGCGTCGCCGTATTCGTCGGTCGACACGGCGTATTCGGAGGCGGGGAACATGTCGGTGCGGGTGGTGGTGTGCGTCAGTGCGTCGAACGATGCCGGGCCGACGAACTTCTGTGCGGCGGCGGTCATCATTACCCGCACTTCGCAGCCATGCTTGGTCAGGCTCGACGCCAACTGGCAGGCCTTGAACGCGGCGATCGAACCGGTGACGCCGAGAAGAATGTGGAGCGGACGCTGCGTTTTGCGATGATGACGCTGCGCGGAATGGGAGGTCGGACGGCGGCGGCTTGTTGCGGGGGCCGTGGTCTGTGCGGTGGATGTCTGTGAGGTGGACGTCTGCGTGGCGGACGTCTGCGTGGCGGAGGTGGTCTGCGTGGTGACGGACTGCGTGACTTCGTTGGTGTTGCCGGACCCGCCGTGGGTGTTGTGGTGCGATTCGTCGTTGAGCATGGCGTTCATTGCACTTGCCTCCATACGGCACGGTTCGATCGTCGGCCGGTCGAGGTGCCACTGTTCCTAGTCTCTGCGGGAAGTCCCCGTCAAAGCCGATACAAGTCTAGTAAGCGTGCCGCGCGTGATGCCACTTCATGCCAAAGATTGCCCTTGTAATCTTCCTCACAGTCCGTCCCAATAGTTCGGTTCCGGGGTTCTCCCTCAGACTGTTCCTGTGTTCTCCCTCCGTGGGAGGGAGATGTCGCGACGTATGTCGTGACAGAGGGGGGGCTCTGGAGCAACCGGCTTATGTTCCCTCCCTCAGTCCGGCTTCGCCGTCCAGCTCCCTCCCTTGGAGGGAGCACGGGGTTGACCTCCCCGGGAGGAGCACTGAGATGTTGGGGCGTTTGAGATTCAACCCGTTCGATATTTGGACCGGCGTGTCATCGGTGGGGGGTGTCCCGTCTAAGGATTGAAATTACGGGGGTTCGGGGAGGTGTGCACCCCTATTTTGGGGTATTTTTTGGCCGACTGAAACGACAGATTGTCATCAGTTGTCTGATATTTAGGTATTCTTGATAACGAATTCGCCCCCGTTAAGGGGTGTGTTTGAGAGCCATCACGAAGGAAGAGACCCCCGAATGACCAAGACCGATTGGAAGAAGTTCCGATTCGGATCCAAGTCCGGCGATGCCGCCGAGCAGACCGAAACGGAGAACGAGCAGAGCCGTGCTTTCGGCCGTCGTGCCGTGGCCGTTCTGCTGTCTGTCGTTGTTCCTCTGTGCTCTCTCGTGCCTGCCGCGACCGCCGCTACTTCGACGAGCGCTGCGGCCAATGGCACGTCCATCAGCAACGCCGTTATCAACGGCGGTAGCGTGATCAACGCCAACTCGACTTCCAACGTCATCGTTTCCGCCGACACGTCGACCAATCTGAACGCGACCACGTCCGATCTTCCCGCAGCCGGCATCGCGTCCGCGAACGGTTCCACGAAGACCACTATGAGCGCCGCCGATCCGTACCGTGACGGTTCCATTCTGATCTACACGTATGCCCAGCTGGCCGCGATCGGCACGAACGCCAAGGTGACCAGTGCCGACACCACGGCCGGCATCGTTGGCGGTGGTCAGACCGTGACCGACGCGAACGGCAACGCCGTCACCTACTCCAACACCGCCTCCTACGTGCTGATGAACGACATCGAGCTGCCGACGGGTGTGACCTGGCAGCTGCCGAACGATTTTTCGGGCACGATCAACGCCGATTCCTCGGTGAAGTCCGGCGAGAAGACGCTGTACGATTCCAAGACCGACACCATTACTTTGCATAATCGCTATCAGCTGGCCGTGAGCGCATCCAATAATCGAGAATCCGAGCCGGTGCTGAGCAACGATTGGGATGCCGCCAAGTTCGGTATGGGCAAGCCGGTGACCGCTAACAACGGCAAGGCACTCACCTACGGCGCGAGCCATCGTTACGTGTTGTCCGCACGATTCACCACGAACACCCCGCAGGGCGACGCCGGACAGATCTCCGCCGCGAACAAGGCCCAGGAAACCAACGGGGGGGGGTCTTCCGATTCTGACAATTCCGGTTCGGACGGTTCCTCGTCCGACGCGGTAGCATCCGACGACGGGGAGGCCGACCAATCCGGCGCATCCGCGCAGGCCGATGCCGCCGACTCCGCCGCTGATTCCCTGAGCGGCCGTGACTTTGCCGGGCAGGTCACCAAGACCATCAACGGCAAGACCTATATTCTGATCGGCAACGAGCAGCAGCTGCGTGCAATCGGCACCGACGATGGTAATACGCCTGTGATTGGCAAGGTCTGGCAGGTTACCGAACAGTGCGGAATTGTGCTCGGTTGTGCCTTTGATCTCGGGTGGAAGGAACAGGCAAATAGCGAGAAAGTCGCTTATGCGGGCGATGCTGACCTAGCGGCTGGCAACAAGCTGCACGGAACCGAATTTAAGAGCGAGAATACGCTTGGCGGAATCTACAAGGGCACTCGAACCATTTACTTCTCCAAGGATCTCAACGGCAATCGCGTTGATCTGAATGCCGATACGTATGGCGCCCATACCGGTCAGAAGTACACCACCGACGCCAATTACATCATCTTCCGTAACATCGATCTGAGCGCCGACGCTGCCAACGGCAAGACCAAGGACGCCACGTGGAACCCGCTCATGTTCACCGGCACCATGCTCGGTGCCGTCAGCAGGACCGGTGACACCGCTGGCTCTCTGTGGAGCACCATCGGCACCGATGGCGGAAGCGTCAACGACACCGCGGACCGTCCCGTCATTTCCAACGTCAAGGTTGAGCAGAACGATGCCGAGCTTGATGTGAGCGTGCAGCAGGGCATCGGCTTCTTCGCCACCATCACCAGCAAGACTGCGATCGTCAACAGCAGTCTGGGCAGTGCCGGGACCGTTGCGGTGTCCAACCTCAAGCTCAGCAACGTCTCCGTGACGAACAAGGCCACGAAGTCCAAAATGCCGACGTCGTTGCTCGGTGCGCTGACCCTTCTTATCGGCGGACTGCTTGATGTTGTCGCGGGCATTCTGAACGTTCATCTGAATCTTTCCGGTCTGCTTAACCTGCACAAGAGCAACCCCTCGAATCTCGCCACAGGAGCTTTCGCCGGACGTATCTATGGCGATGCCAAGATCTCTGGAAACGAAGTGGAGAATGTATCCGTCTCCAGCGAGAGTGATATGACCGGTGGATTCGCCGGATATGTGGAAGGCGCGACGAAGTATGATGTGGGATCCAATCTGCTCGGAAGCCTTACCAATCTCTTGGCCCTGCTCCTCAACAAGATTCCGTTCCTCGGCCTTGGTGATCTGATTGAATGGCTACTCAACGGCACGCTGGGACTGAATCAGCTTGTTCCCGTCGGCTACTACACGCCGACCATCTCCGACAGTCATGTAACGAACTTCAAGGCGAACACCACGATCGGTAGCGCTTCCAAGGATTCCGCCGGTGGTTTCGTCGGCATGCAGAGTGGCGCGATCATCGAGAACTCCTCGGTGAGCAGTGATAACGCGTATACCGTAACGGCCCAGCACTATGCCGGTGGCTTCGCCGGCGTGAGCCGCAATGGTGATGTCGGCGGTCTGCTCAGTTCACTGGACGTGAAGCTGCTGTCCGTCTTGCGTCCGCAGAGCTTGATCGAGAACACTGCGGTAACGTCCAAGGGCGGTATCACCGTCACTGCCGAGAACTATGCCGGTGGCTTCACCGGTGCCATGGCCAACTCCTATGCCGTGAACGACAGCGTCTCCGGTACGGTGTCCGTGACCGCGACCAAGACCCACGCCGGTGGTTTCGCTGGCGTTGCATCTACGGGATGGGGTTTGGAAGTTGGCAGCAGCAGTGCTTCCAACACCACGTTGGTCAAGAATCTGTCCAGCACGCTCGTCAATCTGCTGACCAAGGGCACGATTGACTCCACTGGGGCCGGAGACCTGCTTACCCTCGCCGGCGTGAAGCCCTCGGCCATTTTCGGTGCCGAGGTGAACGGCAGCATCACCGTGAAGTCCAAGGGCGACTATGCCGGCGGTCTGATCGGCCAGGGTTCCGGCGTGACGATCGCCTCGTCGAAGGCCGACGAACTCAAGAAGTTCCCCTACTGGAAGTATGCCAATTCGCGTCCGACCCCGACCAACGAACGTAACATCACGATCACCGGTCTGAGTCCTGTTACCGCCGGTGGTTCGTATGTTGGCGGCATCGCGGGTCAACTGGCTCCGGCCAGCGTCGCGGCGCTGCTGAACAACACGCTCGGCGTCGGCGATCTGGACTTCACCACGTTCGGCATCTTCGACGTGACCGTCACCGGCGCGAACGACGAACTGACCGTATCGGCCGGCGATGAGGGCTACTATGCCGGTGGCGCAATCGGTTTCGCCACGGGCGGCAACGTGACGAACGTGACCATTAAGAACCTCAAGTCCGTGAGCGCCAAGGGCGAAGCCGGCGGTTTCATCGGATTCAGCGGTCCGAGCCAGGCCGCGGGAACCAACAGCAAGCTCAATGTCCTCGGTCTGCTCAAGGTATCCGGTCTGCTGTCGGTGGCGCAGTATTCCGCCGTCACGGTCAGCCAGTCGAATGTGGAGGGCGTCAAGAACGGTTTCACCGTGAAGGCGACCGGTGCCGACGAGAGCACGAGCGGCCATACCTATGCGGCCGGCGGCTTCTACGGTCAGGCCAACAGCACCAAGACCCGTGATTCTCACGTGAAGAATCTGAAGTCGGTCGAGGCGGACGCCAACGTCAACGACGGCATCGCCGGCGGCTTCGTGGGCATCTCGACCACGGGCGGCCTGATCGACGCGCTGAACAGCAAGGATGATAAGGGCACTACCTTACTCGAAAGCCTCAAGGGCAGCAGCCTCATTGATGTCAACGGTCTGCTCGGTGCGGTCCCGTACCTTATTCCCGACTACAAGCTCGTCGACGTGTCGTACGTGAACGGCGGCTACGTGCAGGCTGACATGGCCGGCGGATTCGCCGGCGACTTCCAGGGCGGTCGAATCAATCGACTCTCCATCTGGCAGCGTGTGAATGGCAAGGGTCTGACCGAAGAGGATGAGAGCAATGACGCCGAGCTGAAGAAGCTCGTCGAACAGGCCAAGGCCAATCCGGTCGTCGTCACCAACATCGACCACGTGACCGGCGGCTCGTATGCGGGCGGCTTCGGCGGCAAGGTCGTGTCCGGCGCACTCGCGTCGTCCGGTAGCGGCGGCGTGTCCATTCTTGGCAAGTTCGGTACGGTGAACCTGACCAACCTGCTGAACGTGGCGCAGGCGTACGTGCCGATCGTCTGCTATGCGGGCGTAAAGTCCGATGCGGACACGTTCAAGAACGCGGGCGGCAATATTAACGACAAGGCCGACTATGGTCTGACCGTCACCGCCACGACGATCAACGAAAAGGACTCGAACTCCGGTTCGGCCGGTGGTTTCGCCGGCTACGTGTCCGGCGCGCAGATCAGCACGTCATCCGTTACGCAACTGCGTCACACTACCGTGGTCGCGCCGAAGAATCTGGAAACCACCGGTTCAATCGACGACACGTATCTGGACAGCCAGAGCTCCTACGCCGTTGACGCCGCACGATACGCGGGCGGTTACATCGGCAAAATGAACGTCGGTTCTGCAGCCGCCGTGGGCGAGAGTCTCAACGTGCTTGGCGGTACGTCCGCCGAGATCAACATCACCAACGTACTCAGCGTGCTGAACACGGTCGTGTCCACCGTCGAATACTCCGATGTGACCGGCGGTGTGGGCGGCTACTCCGTGCGTGCCAGTGAAACGTTGTACGACAAGGCCGGCAAGGACGGCATGGCCGGCGGTTTCGTGGGCGATCTCGAGGGCGGCCACATCCAGAACTCGAACGCGCATGAGTTCGTGTACATCATCGGCCAGATCTCGGCCGGCGGTTACGTGGGCACCATGCAGCCTGGTTCCGCAGTGGACGTGCTTGGCAAGAGTAATACCATCCTCGGCAAGATCGTTGAACTCGACGACGTGCTCTCCGCCCTGCAGACCTTCGTACCGACGATCCGCAACAGCTCCACCGACGCCGCGATCTGCGGTGGTGCGGTGCGTGCTCAGGCGACGTCCGACACGATCCGTCGTGGTATGGCCGGCGGTTACGTTGGCCACAACCGTGGCGGACACATCTGGGGCAACAACGATGAGGCATGGTCGAGCCTGTCCGACACTGCGACCACCAAGCGTGTGGCATCCGCGGCGCGCATCCGCAGCGTATACGGTGCGGAACTCGCCGGCGGCTACACCGGCTTCATGGAGGCCGCGGACACGGCCGACGGTGGTAGCATCTCCGTGCTCGGCGGACTCATCAAGACCACCAATCTGGTGAGCGCGCTTGGCCTTGTCTACCCGACCGAAGAGCATTCCGAGGTCACCGGTCCGCTGCGTGGCATGAGCTACGACCAGTGGGAGACCTGGAAGAACAACACTGGTAAGTACGGTGCGTATGGTGCCGAGTTCACTGATGTGGTGAAGGCCGGTGCGGACAAGGTCGCTGATCAGGGTTCGCTGAACACGTTCCTTGAAAAGTACATCTTTGGTTTCAACGTGGTGGCGGGACGTGACCATCATGAGAACGGCGCGAATCTGCGCGACTCCGGCGTGGCCGGCGGTCATGTGGGTCTGATGCGCACCGGCACCATCACCGACGGTCAGTCGTACGACGTGAAGCAGGTCAAGGCCATGCGCGCGTCCGGCGGTTACGCGGGCTCGATGGAGGCCGGTACCGCGGCTGTGCTTGGTGATGTTGAGCTGGGCAATTTCCTCAAGCTGGATCTCGGCAGTCTGATCACCACTCCGCAGGTGTTCGTGCCCGTCATCAAGTCGTCCAGCACGCAGGGCTACCGCAAGGGTCTGCGCGTGGAGGCGACCGGTACGAATACGGTCGAAGATAACGTCGCTCAGGGCGTCGGCAACGCCGGCGGCTACGTGGGCATGGCGATCGGCGGACAGATCTGGGGCGATCGTGACTCCAACGGCAACGAACTCAAGGACGGCGCAACCGCGGCCGGCGTGAACGTGTCCAACCTGCGCAAGGTGTCCGGACGCAACAACGTGGGCGGCTACGTGGGTCTGGCGACCTCTGGCTCGGTGGCCGATGCGAACACGAACGATGCCTCTTCCGGCCTTCTGCAGAAGGTGCTCAACTCGCTGCTAGATAACAAGAAGCCGACCGGTCTGGTCAATCTGCTGCAGGCCACCGTGGTCACCATCCGTGGTGCGCACGTGAGTGCCGACAGCAAGGACTGGGGCTTCACCGTGGAGGGTGCCTATAAGGATGGCGATAAGACCCTCTACGCGGTCAACGCTGGTGGCTTCGCCGGCTCGCTGCAGGCCGCGATCCTTGGCGACAGGAATTCCGCCAAGGGAACCGGTACCGCGGTGGACGCCGCGAAGGATCCCGCCGAACTTGTGGTGAACGATCTGCGTGGCGTGGAAGGCGGCCAGTACGCCGGCGGATTCTTCGGCCTGGCCGACGTATCCAGCGTCGCTTCCGTGGGCGGCGGCACCATAAAGAATCAGGACTCGAACCTGCTGCTCAAGCTGCTCGGCCTGGGTAACGTGAGTGTGCTCGACGCGTTCCGCACGTTCGTGTACGACGGTCGCGTGAACGGCGTGGCCGACGGCATTCAGGTGCTGGCGCACGAATCCAGCACGCAGGGTATGCTCGACTCCACGCGCTTCACCGGCGCGGCCGGCGGCTTCGGCGGCGGACTGATCAACGGCTCCGTCAAGAAGTCCAGCGTCGCGAACCTCAACAGCGTGAACGGACTCAACTACGTGGGCGGTTTCATCGGCCACTTGGGCAAGTCCGGAACCGTGGACGCGGATGATGTGAAGGTCACCGACTCCAACCTTGGTCTGGCCGGACTCACCGCGGGCGTGCTCGACATCTGGGGCTCCCACGTGGAGGACTCCTCGGTCACGGGCATCGCGGACGGTTTCACCGTCACCGCCACACACAACGGCGAGGAATACGGGCGAAACGAGGCGGTCAACGACTCCGTGAAGCGCAAGGGCGAGGAGGTCGCCGGCGGCTTCGCCGGATACGCCGATCTGGCACGCATCTCCGGCAGCAGCGTCACGAACCTGAAGAAGACGACCAGCAGCGAGATCGCAGGCGGCTTCGTCGGCCAGACCACGCGTGCGTATCTGGTGGATGCGGGTGTGAACTCCAAGCTTGTGAAGTTGCTGCTCGAATTGATCATCAACCCGCTGCTGAGAATCCTGTACTTCGAAGGTCTTGAACATACGACCGACGAGTGGGCCAAGATCAAGCAGACATACTTCGGTGATCTGATTAAGTTCGTCGATCTCGACCTGTTCGCCGACGGCAACGTGCTGTACGTGAATCTGTTCGGTCTCAAGGTCGGTGTGGCGCTGCTGCGTAGCACTGATCCGCAGAAGACAGATACCGCGTACATCTATATCGGTGATTCCAAGATCTCCGTTGGCTGCACTGAAAAGGGTGTGAACTCCGGCGAAGAAGAGAATATCAAGGCGCAGCTCATCAAGGGCAACCGCACCAAGGTGACCGATTCGTCCGTCACGGGCATCGCCGACGGCTACGACGTGTTCGGTGGCGGCGCTACGCAGACCACCGACGGCACGGAGAAGCTCAAGACCGGTTACGCTGGCGGCTTCGCAGGCTTCAACCAGGAAGGCGTGCTGCAGGCCAACACCATGACCTACGCGGACACCATCCGCGGCACGTCCGGTCTGGTCGACCCGTTCGCCAACACCGTGCTCGACTCCAACTGGTTCTTCAACGACAAGAACAACATTCTTGGTCCGACCAGCGATGGCAAGTACAACACGTACCGCATCTACCGCAAGGCGGATGCCGCGGCGGGTTCGGCGGTGACGTCCGTGAAGGACGATCGCAAGACGTTCGCCGCCAAGGTGTCGGACACCGGCGACGGCACGCTGAACACCGGACTCGATCGTTGGACCGTCAACTACTTCGACGTGGTCAACGCCTACGACAGCGATACCGCGAACAGCGGCGCCGCCGGCGACGACAAGACTAAGTGGATCGGCATCAAGGACGCGGTAATCGCCACCGGAGATGCATCGTACAAGGACCTCAACGCCTACGTGTCCGCGGCCAAGGCCGTCCTGATGCTCGACACGGCCGTGACCGACAACAATGGCGGATTCACGCCCGAGCCCGGTGACGGTCAGGATCCGTGCGGCAAGAACGGCTGCCAGACCGTTGACCTCACCCTGCAGAAGGTGTGGAAGACCAAGAAGGCCAAGTCGATCACGCTGCGGATCACCGCGCAGTACACCGGTGACGATGGCGAGGTCGTGACGCCGAAGACGATCAAGTGCTTCGACGGCAACTGCAAGTCCTCGGACCAGACGAACCCGTGGACCGTGACGCTCGACTCCTCCGACGGCTCCTTCTGGAGCAACACGTGGAAGAAGACCGTCACCGGACTTCCCGTGGCGTTCAAGGACGACTCCGGCAACCTGCACTACTACACGTACGTCGTGGAGGAAACCGGTGTGGACCTCGGTGACGGCAAGGGCAATGTCAAGCCCGCCGACGCCAAGTATGCCGTGTCCGTGAGTCACGACGTCATCGACAACGTGACAACCGTGACCAACTCCAGCACCGAACCGCTGCCCAACACCGGCGACCAGGGCGTGATGTGGATCATGCTGTTCGGCCTGATGCTCATCGGACTCGGCGCGGCATGGTACATGCACAACCGTCGCGATGGCAGGGGAGTGGCATTGGCCACGGCCGCTGCCGGAGCGGTCGCTGCTGGTGGCACAGGTTTCGGTTCAGGTAACGGTCTGAGTCGTGACTTGGGTCGTACGAACGCATGGCTGTCCACACTGATCGGCGGAACGTCCGGAGCTGGACGACACCGTCCTCAGTCCCCGCGCACCCCGCGCACGAGAGGCCGGCACTCCCGGTAACACGGGACCCCTCTCCCTACAGATTTCCGTCTGTACCCGCAGACGGCACAACAATGTTCCAAACACACAGAAGAAAGGACACAGTGATGAAGTCACTGATGAAGAAGATCGCAGCCGTGGCGCTCGCCGCCGCGACCGCGTTCGGCATGGCCGGCGTCGCCGCGACGACGGCAAATGCCGCTGAGGGCGCGACCACCACTCCCGCCACCTCCGGCACCCTGACCGTGACCAGCACCAATGCCGAATTCAACGGCAAGAAGGTCACTGCCTACAAGATGTTCTCGGCGACGGACGTCACCGCCACCACCGCCACCTACAAGCTGGAGACAGCGTGGGAGAAGTTCTTCAATGGCACGAACGGTGTGCTGAAGAAGGATGTCGCTGAAGCTGACCTCAGCCAGGCTGCCGCCGACTACGTGCGTAACCTCGGTGCTCAGGATTCTGTAGCTGTGACCAATTTCGCCAAGACGGCTTCTGACTGGGCCAAGACCGAGAAGCTCGATCCTACTGCGACTGCTACGGCGAAGGATGCCAATAGGGTCGACGAACAGAGCAAGAAGATTTACGAAGCCAAGTTTGAGAACCTTGCCTTCGGCTACTACGTGGTGAGCCCGGCCGCCGGCTCCACCTCCACCACCCGTCACAACGACGCCATGCTGGTCAACTTCGTGAAGGATACGGATACTGCTCTGAAGTCTGAGTACCCGACCGTTGACAAGACTGTCGATAACAAGAAGGGTTCCAGCGCTCAGGTTGGCGAATCCGTCAACTTCAAGCTGACGTCCAAGGTGCCGGACACCACCGAGTACACGAAGAGCTACACCTTCAAGTTCATCGATACCCTGTCTGATGGTCTTACTTTCAACGCCGATAGCGTCAAGGTGACGGTGGGTACTAATAAGACTCTGGTTAAGGGCTCGGATTACACCGTGACGGAAAATGGTCAGACGGTTACCTTCGACCTGAGCTCCAGCATCAAGAAGCAGACTGTGGGCGAAACGATCACTGTCGAGTACTCCGCCAAGCTGAACTCGAACGCTGTGGTTGGTGATGGAACCGGTAACACTAACTCCGCGAAGGTCCAGTACAGCAACGATCCTTCGACTGATAGCACCGGTACTTCCGAACCGTCCACCACTCACACCTACACCTTTGACTTCGACTTCGACAAGCTCGACGGTAGCTCCAACGCCGGCACCAAGCCGTTCCTGCCTGGTGCCAAGTTCAAGCTGCAGGTCAAGGACAAGGAAGGCAACTTTACCGATGTGAAGCTCTCCGGTAGCAACAACAGCTACAAGGCCGACGATAGCGGCACCGTGACCGAGGTCACCACCGGCAATGCCGCTATCAACTTCTCCGGTCTGAAGGAAGGTACTTACCAGCTCGTCGAGACCGCGGCCCCGGAAGGTTATAACCCGGCTAGCCCGACTCAGGTCGTAATTGCTGCTGAGTACGACACTGACGGCACGCTGAAGAGCTGGACCGTGAACGGCGGTAACAACAGCACCCACGTTCAGCTCGAGAACAAGAAGGGCACCCTCCTCCCCGGTACCGGTGGTATGGGTACTGTGGCGTTCACTGTGATCGGTGTGCTCGTGGTCGCCTTCGGTGCGGCTTGGGCCATCCAGCGCAAGCGCGCCAACGCCTGATCGAACCCTTGCGGAACCAATCCGGCCTTGAAGCTCGATCCTGAGCCGAAAGCCGGTGAGGTTTCGCAGTGATTTGGTGAGTGCAGCACCCCCTGTGTGCGTGTGCTCCCTCCTGGGGAGGGAGCTGGCCGGCGAAGCCGGACTGAGGGAGAGGTCGTGAGCTGATCGCTTCGGAATCCCTCCCTCTGTCACGACATGCGTCGCGACATCTCCCTCCCATGGAGGGAGAACATAGGGACGGACTCCGGTGTGCTCCCTTCTAGGGAGGGAGCTGGCCGGCGAAGCCGGACTGAGGGAGGGCCTCACCCAGCACTCACCAAATCACATCCAACCATCAATACATCATGAAAAAACTGCGCGATATCCTGCCCATTCTGGTGATCCTCGGGGGACTGCTCGTCCTGTTCTACCCGACGATCAGCAATCTCCTCATCATGCACAACGCTAGCCGCGTCGTCAGCCATTACGATTCGGCCGTCAACGCCATGTCCGACGAGGAGTATCAGAAGATCATGGACGCCGCGCACGCTTACAACAGCAAACTCGCTCAGGAATCGGCCGGCGACCCCACGGGCGCGCTCGCGAACGCGGTCAACACCGACGCCTCCGACAGCGAATACATGAGTCTGCTCAATGTCAACGGCGACGGCATGATGGGCTACATCACCGTGCCGCGCCTGCACGAAACCCTCCCCATCTATCATGGCACCGCCGAAAAGGTGCTGCAGGTGGGCATCGGACACTTGGAAGGCACGTCGCTGCCCGTCGGCGGCTCCTCCACGCATGCCGCACTGTCCGGGCATCGCGGACTTCCCAGTGCCAAACTGTTCACCGATCTCAACCGTGTAAAGACCGGCGATCGGTTCTACATCAAGATTCTTAAGGACACATACGCGTACGAAGTGGACCGCATCACCACGGTGCTGCCCACGGACACGCAGGAACTTGCCATCGAGGACGGCAAGGATCAGGTGACGCTCATCACCTGCACGCCCTACGGCGTGAACTCACACAGACTTCTGGTGCGCGGCCATCGCGTGCCGTACACGCCCGACATGGACGCGGATGCGGCGAAGCAGTTCGGACTGCATATTCCGGCGCAGTACATCGTCCCCCTGATCGGGCTGGCGGTGCTGTTGATCGGCGTCGGCGTCGGACATCACATCCATCAGCGTCGGTATGCCGTGGCCGCGCACCATAGTGACGGACGGACCGCCGGACGCAGTGGGCGAGGCGGCAGGTCCGGCGGTCGTAGTCGTGACGGCAATAGTCATGACGGTGACAATCACGACGGTGGTAATCGTGACGGTGGTGCCGCCATGGTCGCTGCGACTGGAGCCGATACCGCCGAAACCATGCAGAACGAGAGAGAAGGCCGTAACGGCAACCGTGACGGCGGAAACGAAAGGAGGCCGCGACATGGCAGACATTCATAACGCATCCGGGCAGCGGTCGGTTCGGTCCGACCGTAGGGGTGACGGGCTGCGGTCGATGACGATGGAGGCGGGTCCGTTCGTTAGGCGTGTCGCGGCCATTGCCGTTGCCATGGCGATGACGATGATGGTGTGCGTATGGTCGCTGTCGCCGTTGGGGGCACAGCCGGTCGCGGCCGCCGAGCGTACCGGTACATTGACGATCTCCGCTGCGATTGCTGCCACGGACGGCGGCGGCGCGCACGTGCTGGCGGGAGATACGTATGCCGTCGCGCATGTGGCCGATGCGACGCTCGGTGACAATGGTGCGATTAACGGATTCACCACGCGTGATGCGTTCGCCTCGCTGGGACGTGACTGGGGAACGCTCAGTTCATCGGAATACAACGACGCCGCCAAGGAGCTCGCTGACTACGCTGCCGCGCATGGGCTGTACGACGTGACCGATCATGCCGTGACCGGCACCGATGGCCGTGCCGTGGTGCGCGGACTGACACCGGGACTGTATCTGGTGTCGCGCACCGGAGTGGATGATGCGAACGCCGGGTATGTGTGCGACGCGTTCCTGGTGGCGATTCCGGAGAACTCCGGCGATGGATCTGGTGACGGGGATGGCGCGGTGAACTACAACGTGGTCGCCTCGCCCAAGTTCGAACAGACGACGACCCCCGGCCCGGGGCCGTCCGAGCAGCCCACGCCAAAGCCGTCCCCCACGCCGACTTCGACGACTCCCGCCGTGTCTGGCGGTCAGTCGAACATCGCCAAGACCGGCGCCGCGATCATGCGCTACGTGCAGGCCGCCGTCATCCTCGGCGGAATCGCGCTGCTCTTCCTGTTCATCCGCTCCCGCCGCAACCGCGCCAACTCCGATTCCGGTCTGCGGTGAACGGAATCCACTCTGCGGTAAGCGGTACCACGAAACACTGCAATTCGATACTCGGTAGTCAGATTGCAGCATCTTGGTAGTCGGAACGCGACATTGCGCAATGTGGTAGTCGGAACGCGACATCAAACCCCAACTGTGCGCGCTCACACTGTCGCGTTTCGACTCCAAAATCCGCAAATGTCGCGTTTTGACTACCAAATCCTCGGGAAGGGGCGGTGGGGCACGACTAGAGACCCAAACTTGTGCGCGAGGCAGTGCTATACGATCGAATGGTTTTGCGATCGGCACGGGATGTGAAGAGATCGTCGTGTGAGCCGGTGCGTGTGAGTACCAAAGTGAGGGTATCTCCCTCGATTCGATACACCAACAGCCAGTCTCCGTCGACGTGAAGCTCGCGATATCCCTTCCAGTCCCCGGTGAGCGCATGGTCCCGATATTTGCCGTTCAACAAATTCTTGTCTCGATTCATGATCGCCGTGATCGCCGGAATCATGCGCTTGAGATCAACGTGCTTCTTCTTTAATGCTTTTGCATCTTTGTCAAAGGCGCTGATCGTGACGACCCTACGAAGAGGCTGGACTTCAGAGGGCATCGAAATACTCCCTAAGCTGGTCGGTGTTATCGAATTCGTGGGAGTATTCGTGAGACTCGGCCTGTCGGCGGGCCTCTGCGTTGCGCAGACTCTTGACCTCTTCCTCCAAATCGTGGAATCGACGAAAATCGTGTTCGTTGATGATGAAGTAGACAGGCTCGTTGTTGCGCAATACCGTCACCGGATGATTGTCTCCGACTTTGGCGAATTCCGCACTGGCAGTGCCACGGCCGAATCGGCTGATCGGAACCAGCGTATCCATGGGAATGGTTGGTGATGACATGATGAGGCCTCTTATCTTCCAGATCTTTTGACATGTAAATATACATGTATATTGTATGTCGATTATCGATGTGAAGACAAGAGGCCGACATGGACTGTATCGTCTTTGTTTCCTTTGTTACCGAATCGGTGGTATGTCACTGATCCGAAACGGGGACGGGGTTGCCGTCCTTGTCGAGGAGATGGGTGCCGTCGTCGGTCGGGACGGGCTTGCCGTGCTCGTCGAACAGCTGCACGGTGTTGCGGTCCCGTCGCAGCAGCGTGTACTGATGGAACAGACCGTCTCCGCCCCACGCGTGCAGAAAGACCGTGCGTCCCGGTTCGGGCAGATCGCCGTTGGGTGCGAAGTCCGTGTTCCATGCGTTGCGAATCGGCGTGAACGGATCGGGGAGATTGCGCGGCGGTTTCCGCTCGGACGGTGAGGGCAGCGCGAACGTCAGACCGATGAACACCATGCACAGGGCGATCCAGGTTCGCGGGCCGAGTGCCGGGCTGGTTCTGGCGAGCGCGGCGGCGCCGACGATCAGCAGCACGCCGAGGATTCTGACGACCCAGACCGAGATCTCCTTGATCTTGAACGCCTGATCGTATTCGTCCGCCCATTCTTTGATGTCGAGTGCGTTCGACGGTGTGTTTGGCGTGCTCGGGGATGTGTTTGGTGATGTGCTCGGCGTGCTCATATCACTGCTCCTGATGCGGGTGTTGCGTAGGATTCCATTCTATCGATCACCGTTGCGCCGGATTTGGTAGTCACCATGACCACGTATTTTGAACATGGGAAATGTGAGCGGGAACATGTTATTGGCAAAGCGTGGCAAGTTTGTACGCCAATGATTCCAATGCCTGTACAGTGAGAATCACCTTCCGGCAGTGACGCTTTCGGAGGGAATCTCACATTGTTCGGTTTCGTTTCACGATGGTCGTGATGTTGACGGAACGGGCAGCGAAAGGACAAGCATGGGCGTTTACGTCATTACCGGCGCTACCAGTGGCATTGGAGCCAAGACCGCCGAAATTCTGCGCAATCGCGGGCACGAAGTCGTCAACATCGATCTCAAGGATGGCGACATCAGCGCTAATCTGGCCACCAAGGAAGGCCGCCAGTACGCCATCGACCAGCTTCACGAACGTTACCCCGACGGCATCGACGCCATGATCTGCAACGCTGGTGTGGCCGGCGGTCGTGCGCCCATCCCGCTGATCGTCTCCCTCAACTACTTCGGCGCCACCGTGATGGCCCAGGGCGTGTTCGACCTGCTCAAGAAGAAGCACGGCAGCTGCACCGTCACCTCCTCCAACTCCATCGCCCACGGCGACGCTCGCATGGACGTGGTCGGCATGCTCAACAACAACCCCGACGAGGAGCGCATCGTCAACCTCGTCAAGGACTACGATCCGATCGGCGGCCATGCGTTCTACGCCGCCACCAAGTACGCGCTCGCCCGCTGGGCCCGCCGTATGAGCGCCCAGTGGGGTGCATCCGGCGTGCGACTCAACGCCGTGGCCCCCGGCAATGTGCGCACCGCCATGACCGGCAATCTGCTGCCCGAACAGCGCGCTGCCATGGAGGCCATCCAGGTGCCCACGCATTACGGCGAGGAGCCGCTCATGGATCCGGAGGAGGTGGCCAACGTGATCGCGTTCGTGGCCAGCCCGGAGGCCAGCGGTCTCAACGGCGTGGTGCTGTTCGCCGACGGCGGCACCGATGCGCTGCTCCACTCCGAGAAGGTCTACTGATCCGTCTCCCCGCCGGATTCGCTCCGGATTTCCGTTATTCCCCAGACTTGTGGGACTTTTCCCCGACTTTTCAGAATTTTCAGACAGGAGACTTCATGATCATCGACGACTACATCAAGGCGCTGCAGGACAAGGATTACGAGGCGCTCGGCGCGTGCTTCGCCGAGCAGAGCCGCATGTTCGACTACTGCCCCTCGCTCGTGGGCAAGGAGAACATCTTCCTCTACGGCAACAAGGCCGTTGATATGTTCTTCCACAACCAGTTCGTGATGGGCGGATTCTCGGTGAGTGATCCGCATATGGTCAACAGCCGCACCGTGAACTTCTACGCCAACTATGCGGGCGTGATCATCCACGCGCTCGCGCAGATCGAGAGCGTGGACGACGACGGCAAGATCCAGGAACTCGTGGTGCGCCCCGCCTGAGTCTGATCCGTGTGTGCTCCCCTCTTTGGGGCCGTGTCGAAGGAAACCTCCCTCGTTTGAGGGAGGTTTTCGTATAGGGGGTGTTTTGCACGATCACAGTGTTGTATTTGTGCGGTAATATCGTTAAGTAAATAGATTTACTGACGCGATGCGCGCTGACGATGGCGCGCACTGGAGATACGAAGAAGCATGGTCACGATCAAGGAAATCGCCAAACGGGCGGGCTACTCGCAGGCGACGGTGTCCCGTCTGCTCAACGGTGATCCCACGCTGTCGGTCAAGGACGAAACCCGTCGCCGCATCATTCAGGCGAGCGAGGAGCTGGGATACGCCACCCAGCCGTCCCGCCACGTCACCGTGCCGCGCACCGTGGCGATCCTCGACATGATCGATCCGGGCGACCACCTGCAGGACGCCTACTTCAACGAACTGCGCGACGTGGTGGTCGGCACCGCCTCCGAACAGCATATGGACATCACGTTCTACACCGACGTGGAACAACTGATCGCCGAGGCCGCCCGATACGACGGATTCATCACGATCGGTGCCGAAATGCTGCCCGTTGAAGCCCTGCACCGTCTGCACGACGTGCTTCCGTACGGCGTGTTCCTAGACACCAATCCCGCCCCGAACCTGTTCGACTCCGTGCAGCCCGATCTGCAGCAGACCGTGCTCGACGCGCTCGACGAATTCGCCGCGGCGGGCATGAAGCGCGTCGGATTCATCGGCGGCACCGGCCGCATCATGGGCACGCACGAATACCCCGAGGACATGCGACTGCTCGCGTTCCGCAACTGGGCGGACCGTCTTGGATTCGACACCGACGGACTGATCTACATCGATGGTCCGTTCAACGTGGAAAGCGGGCGCAAGCTGGGGGAGCGGATCATCGCCGAACGAGGGGACGATCTGCCCGACGCGTTCCTGGTGGCGGCCGACGTGCTTGCCGTGGGCGTGCTGCAGTCGTTCACCGCGGCCGGTGTGATCGTGCCTCGCGACGTGAGTCTGATCAGCGTCAATAATCAGCCGATCGCCCAGTACACGTCGCCGCCGCTGAGCACGTACGACATCGATCGGCGCGAACTCGTGCGCACGGGCATCGACGCGCTCGGCGAGGCGATCGCTGGTCGGCGCAAGGTGAAGCATCACGTGCTGCTGTCCACCACGCTCGTGCCCCGCGGCAGCTTCGTGCCGGCCGGCGGAGTGCGGTAGCGCTGCGGTAAGCTCTGGCTGGTATCTGCTGCGGTGAGTGCGAGCCGGTGTTGTGGTTAAAAAATCGGCGCTTTACGTGATGACTTCCTGTGATGATGACGATGCGTAAGGCGCCGATTTTTGTGTATGGTGTGGAAGCCCTCCCTCAGTCACGCCACGACGTGACAGATCCCTCCCCGGGAGGGAGCACATGGGGGATTGACCGTCTCCCTCCGCGGGGAGGGGCGGGGGTAAACC
>NZ_QXGJ01000002.1 GCF_003952005.1 Bifidobacterium callimiconis | reverse complement strand
GGTATGAATTGGGTTATGTGCGCGATCTTTGCGTAACGTTCCCAACGTATCCCTGTATCTTGCCGACAGACCGCCTTGATTGTCGGTCACCTAGATCGTATATGAGTCACGCGGCTCGCCCGATCCCAGTGACCATAGCTTAAAATCGTTGAAATCTCAACGAAATCAGTTACCGGTCACCGGGATCGGGCGAGCCGCGTGACTCATATACGATCTAGGTGACCGTGCGGAGGGGCCTACCGCACGCCCCAGTCGTAGCGCTGGCTTTCCAGGCGCATGTAGGTGAACAGTTCCGTGCGGTCGATGCCGTCGATCTTGCGGATCTGCCGATTGACGAGCTCGAGCATGCTTTCGTCGTCCTCGGCGAACACCTCGGCGAGAATGTCGAAACGGCCGGCGGTGATGATGATGTAGTCGATCTGCCGGATATCCTTGAGCTTCTGCGCCACGTATTCGATGTCGCCATCCACGGTGATGCCCACCATGGCCTGCCTGCGGAAGCCCATCTCCATCGGGTTGGTCACGGCCACGATCTGCATCACGCCGTCATCGAGCATTTTCTGCACACGCAGTCGCACCGCCGCCTCCGACAGTCCGATCTCCTTGCCGATCGACACATAGGAGCGGCGTCCGTCCTCCTGCAGCAGTGCCACGATCCTCTTGTTGATGGCATCGAGAGTGCCTTCGTGTGTGGTTTGTGATTCGTTTCCCTGATCCGAGGAAACGATGGATTGTTTTTTCTTCATATCTCAAGACTATAGGAAAAACCATTACATCGTGTTTTCATTATGGTTTCCCGAAATTGATGATGTTCTTCTTGTGAATTTAATATATCGAGACTGTAAATCGAAGCATAATATGTAACTTTGATTCGTAATTCGAAAATTTTATGCCCGTATTCTTTGTGAATAGCTTTCGAAAATATTGAAGGCGGATTCATCAGGAAGGACGGGAACATGGGGGTAGTGCAGAAAATCGGGGCGTTGGCCCTGTCCGTGGCGTTTCTACTCGGCACCGCTGCATGCGGTTCCGGTTCGGCCGAATCGGCCAATCAGATCCATATTGGGCGAACCGAGGTCTTTGACGGTTTCACGCTTGATCAGGAACTGCTCAACGAGGACTATGCCATCTCCACCGCAGTGATGGAGCCGCTGATCCGTGTGGGTAACGAAGGCAAGGAGCTCCAGCCGGGCATTGCCAGCTCATGGCAGTACAACGACGATGACACCCAACTGACCATCAATATCAATCCGGACGCGAAATTCAGCAACGGCAAAGCCGTGACGGCCAACGATGTGGCGTTCAGCCTGGCTGTATGGAAGTCCGGACCGAACTATGGCGCCAATTATTCATCCATCGCATCATCGACTGTGAAGGACGACCACACCATCGTCTTCAATCTTTCCCAGCCTGACAGTTCCATCCCGGCCTTTCTCTCCTATGCGGTGGCGGGCGTGATTCCCAAGGACTACGGCGGCAAGAGCGCCAAGGCGTTCTACCAGAACCCGGTGGGCGCAGGTCCGTTCAAAGTCGAATCATGGAGTACCGACGGCGACATCGTGCTCAACAAGAACCCGTACTACTACAAAAAGGGATATCCCAAGGCCGATCGCGTGATCAACTCCTACACCCCCGATTCCAATTCCGTAGCGCTGCAGCTCAAGGCGGGTCAGATCGATCTGGTTAACCAGCTGGACTCCATCACGGCCAAGCTGCTTGACCGAAGCTACATCGCCAAGGTGCCGGCCCACCAGACTCCCACCCTGGTGTTGAACACGCAGAACGCGTTCCTGGCAAACAAGAGCGTGCGTCAGGCCATCGCCTACGCAATCGACTATGAGTCCCTGCAAAAATACGGCTTCTATGGATTCGGCGAACTGCCGAACAGTTCCCTTCCGCCGAATTTGGAAGGCTCGCCCAAGACAACCGGCGGCTACTACCGTCAGAACATCGCCAAGGCAAAGCAGCTGCTCAAGGGCGTGGATATCCCGGCGTCGATCACGCTGACCTACCCGACGTCAGGCATATCGGCCGCGGTGGTGCAGATCATCCAGTCCGACCTCAAAAAGGTAGGCATCAACGTCGAATTGAAATCCGTCGATGGCGGCACCTGGTCGTCGTCGCTTTCCGCGGGAACGTTCGACATGAGTACGTTCGCCACCAACGCGAATTCCCCCGACCTGATCGACGCACCCTCCTATGTGGTGAGCACCAAGATGCTTTACGCGCAGATGGACACCAGTCATCTCGCCGATCTGATCTCCTCCTACAAGGAAAGCACCGATACGAACGCCAAACAACAGATCGTTCAGCAGATCGACGACTACCTGTCGGACGAGGTGCCCTACGTGGTGCTCAACGCGAACAAAGTGATCGTCGCGAAACAGCCGGACATCAAGGGATTGGAGGTGCAGCCATGGAGCTGCTACTACTACGACACCCTCTCGCACTGACGGAATTCGCACTGACGGAAAGCGAGGCGTGACATGACTTCCAAAAGCCGATATCGTTTCATCGTCACCAGACTGCTGACCCTGATCCCGCTGATTCTGGGCATCCTGCTGGTCACCACGCTGCTGCTCGACCTGACACCGGGCGATCCGGCCCGACTCGTCACCGGTCCGCGTGCCAGCGACAACGATGTGGCCCACGTACGTTCCCAGATGGGGTTGGACAAGCCGTTCCTCATCAGATACATCGACTATGTGTTCAACGTGGTGCGCGGTGACTTCGGCACATCGTTCAAGACCGGCAAGGCCGTGGGGGCGCAGATCGCTCAGCAGTTGCCGATAACGCTGAGCATCGCCGTGGGCGGCATCGTTGTGGCGCTGCTGCTGTCGGTCGTGCTGGCCATGCTGTCCGTGCAGAAGCCCGACGGGATCGCCGACCAGATCGTACGAATCCTGTGTGTGGTCGGCATCGGACTGCCGAGCTTCTGGATCGCCATCATGCTCATCAGCTACGTGGCCCTGCCCACCCGGGCGTTCCCCGTCGCCGGCATCGGCACCGACATGGTCACGCATGTCAGGGCCATGATCCTTCCCATCCTCACCGTGGCGATCTCCCTCACCGCGCCGATGACGCGCAGCCTCAGGGCCACGCTGCTCGACGTGCGCAACTCCGACTACGTGCTCGCCGCCCGCACCTTGGGATTCAAGGGCTGGGGGCTGACCGGAGGGTTCATCCTACGCAACGCGGCCGGTCCGCTCGTCGTGGTTGCCGCTTCGCAGGCCGGGTATGCGCTGTTCGGCACCACGGTCGTCGAAGTGGCGTTCAGCCTGCCCGGCATCGGTCAGGGACTGGTCACCGCCGCCAGCCAGCGTGACTTCCCGCTCGTCCAGGGCTACACCTTCGTGTTCGCCATCGCCATCGTCGTCATCTACCTGATCGCCGATGTCATCACATCCCTTATTGACCCGAGAGTGAGGATCGAATCATGACAGCCTCAGTCAATGCCTCGGCGGCGTCGACATGCGCGGCCTCTGTAACAAAAGCGTCCTCCGCCCCGAAACTGCATAGTCGCAAACGTCGCAAGCCGTCGGCCGGCAAGCTCTATGTGGGACTCACGATCGTCGGCGTGTTTGTTCTGGCCGCTCTCGTCAGTCTGGTCTGGACCCCATACGATCCCATCGGGCAGGACTTCACCGCCGTGCTCCAGCAGCCAAGCGCCACGCATCTGTTCGGCACCGATGAGCTTGGACGTGACCTGTTCAGCCGCGTGATGAGCGCATCCGCGATCGACTTGCCCGTCACCCTCATCTGCACCGTACTGCCATGCATCCTCGGCACGATCCTGGGACTTGTCGCCGGCTACTTCGGCAGGACATGGGACGCGATCATCCTACGCGTGGGCGACCTGCTGCAGGCGTTCCCCCAGTACGTGCTCATGATCGTCCTCGTGTTCGTGCTTGGCGCCGGCGTACCTTCGCTGATCGTCAGCTTCACCATCGTCGGATGGGTGGTCTACGCACGCCTTGCCCGAACCGAGGTCATGCGTATCAAGGAATCGCAGTTCATCATGGCCGCGAAAACATCCGGATTCAGCACCGAACGTATTCTCTTCCGCCACATCATGCCGAACGTGAGCCGACAGATCGCGATCTACCTCACGTCCGATCTGGTGTTCTCGGTCGTGGCGCTCGCCGCGTTCAGCTTCCTCGGCTTCGGTATTCAGCCGCCCACCCCGGAATGGGGATCGCTGATCTCATCCGGACAGAAATTCCTCGGTCTGGCCCCGTGGCTCGTCGTGATTCCCGGCCTGACGCTGACCGTATTCGCCTTCGGCCTCGCCCTGATCGGCGACGCCCTACAGGACAGGATGGTGCACTGATGACGAATGAAACACAAACCGTGCATGATGCACGGCCCGTGCTCAGGGTGACGGATCTGTCGATCGTCGACGACTACGACGATGTGCTCGTGCACGATTCCACGTTCACGCTCCATCGCGGAGAACGATTGGGCATCGTCGGTGAATCCGGCAGCGGCAAAAGCCTGACGCTCAAGGCTCTCATTGGCATTCTGCCGAAGAGTCTGCATGCGCGTGGCGGCATCGAATACGTTGATCCGCTGACAAGAACCGACGCTGCGATGATCTTCCAGGAGCCGGCCACCAGTCTCAACCCGACGATGCGCGTCGGACGATTCGTTGCCAGGACATGGCAAGTCCATCATCCCGACGACTCGTGGGAATCCTGCCAGGCGCACGCCATCGATCTCATGAGCAAGGTCGGCATCGCCGACGCCAAGGACAAGATGACCGTATGGCCGTTCGAGCTGTCCGGCGGACTACGTCAGCGCATCATGATCGCCGCGGCGCTCGCCGCCGAGCCGTCCATCCTGCTCTGCGACGAACCCACCACCGCACTGGACGTACGTGTGCAGGCGCAGATCCTCAAACTGCTCAAGGACATAGCCGAGCGTGACAACCTGTCGCTGATCTTCGTCAGCCACGATCTTGCCGTCATCTCCGAAATCTGCGACCGCGTGATCGTCATGCAGTACGGGCGAATCATGGAACAGGGCTCCACACGGGGCATCATCCATGATCCGCAGCAGGACTACACGAAAAAACTGCTGGACGCCGATCTCGACTACCGCATGCGGCATATGGACGACGTTGTGAACACCGCGAACGGAGGTGCATCATGCTGAACCCGATGATCCTGCGCATCGAAAACCTCGTGATCAAGTACGGCGACAAACCGATGCTGATGGATCGCCTGCGGCACAAGCCTGACACCCGGTTCACCGCCGTGGATCATGTGTCGTTCGATGTGCCAGCCGGCGGATCCGTAGGCATTGTCGGTGAATCCGGTTCCGGCAAATCCTCGCTGCTGCGAGCCGTCATGGGCCTGAACCCCATCGACTCCGGCAACGTACGCTATCAGGGCACGATTCTCAACATGGGCAAGTACTCCGATCTGCGCAAATCCATGCAGATGGTGTTTCAGGACCCCGGAACCGCGCTTGATCCCATGATGACCGCGGGGCAGACCATCGGCGAGGTGCTGCGCGTGCACCGTCTCGTCGATCGGGACGACATTCCACGGCGCATTGACGAACTGTTTGACATGGTCGCCATGCCGAGAGACACCGCCAACGCCTATCCGCGAGACCTGTCTGGCGGGCAGAAGCAGCGCATCGCCATCGCCCGCGCGCTCGCGTTCGATCCCAAACTGCTTGTGGCCGATGAACCCACCAGTGCGCTCGATGTGGTGGTTCAGGCGCAGATCTTGGATGTGCTCAAGGATCTGCGGGAACGGACCGGGCTGACGATTCTCACCGTGACCCACAACCTCGATCTCGTGCGCTATCTATGTGATTCCGCCGTGGTCATGCACAACGGCAAGCTTGTCGAATCCGGACCAGTAACCGACATGTTCGCTCATCCCCGTAACGAGTACACGCGCGAACTGCTGGCCGCGGCGCCGAAACTGCCGCGCTGAACCGCCATAGGTCACGCGATCCGAAAACAACGGCGAACATACGATCAGGAGATACGAAATGCCAACCATAATGCCGGCCGAAACCCATCGGCATGAACGCACATGGATGTCGTTCCCCACCGAGGGATATGTACTGGGAAACACCAAGGAATCGCGGAGTGAGGCCATACGTATGTGGTCCTCGGTGGCCAATGCCATCGTGAAATACGAGCCGGTGTCGATGGTTGTCGATCCCGCTCTGGAATCGGTGGCCAAAGACGTACTCGACGACGGTGTGACCACGCATCCGTTCCCTCTGAACGACTGCTGGATGCGTGACAGCGGCCCCACCTTCGTGATCGATCACGGAACGAATGGCGCCACGACGCTCAAGGCCGTTGACTGGGTATTCAACGGCTGGGGGCAGCAGGAATGGTCCGCATGGGACAAAGACGCACTGCTCGCCCGACATGTGGCCGAAGAAGCCGGCGTCGGTGTGATCGACAGCTCATACGTGTTCGAGGGCGGCGGATTCCACGTGGACGGCGAAGGCACGGCAATCCTCACCGAAACCGTGGCGCTGGATCCTCACCGCAACCCCGGGCGTACCCGCGAGGACATCGAACGGGAACTGCATCGCACACTGGGCGTGAATAAGGTCATCTGGCTGCCACGCGGACTCACCCGCGATTACGGGGAATTCGGCACCCGCGGACACGTCGACATCGTCACCTGCATGCCGCAGCCCGGCGTCGTACTGTTCCACGATCAACGGAATCCGGACCATCCCGATTACCAGGTCTCCCGTGACATCGAACGCGTACTATCGCAGGCCCGTGACGCGCGCGGACGACAGCTCACCGTGGTTCCCATACCAGCACCGGCGCAGGGATTCGAAGACGACGGCACGCCCACCGACTTCAGCTACATCAACCACTACGCCGCCAACGGCGCCGTGATCGCATGCACATTCAACGATCCCAACGACGATCAGGCAATGACCGTGCTGAGCCAGGCCTATCCGGGCAGGACCGTGGTGCCGATCTCCTCGAAGCCGCTGTTCGACCGCGGCGGCGGCATCCACTGCATCACGCAGCAGCAGCCGGCCTTGTCGGAGTAAACGATGCCGGCATAACGGAGATAGCGACGAAAGGACACAAACATGGACCTCTATACCGCGGAAAACCTTCCCAGCCTCTGCCCTCGCGATAATGCGGAGCCTCGGGTCGTGGGCGTCGGACTCGTGCAGACTCGATGGCATGAAGACCCTCAGGAGCATAGGGAGACCCTCGCCGTGGGTATCAATCAGGCTGCGCTCGCCGGAGCTCAGATCGTGTTCCTGCAGGAACTGACCATGCTGCGCTACATGGCGGACGTGCGGCCGGATCCATCCAAACGCTCCGCATTGGCGGAAAGCCTCGAGGATGGTCCGAGCATCACGTTCTTCCGCGAACAGGCGCGGGCCAACGGCGTCTATGTCGCGGGCTCGGTCTTCGAGAAGACCGGCGACGACTCTGAACGCGGGTACAACACCGCGGTGCTTGTGGCTCCCGATGGCATTCTCGTCAAGCGCACGCGCAAGATGCACATTCCCATCACTGCCGGATACTACGAGGATGAATACTTTGCGCCGGGGCCGGCCGAGGACTACGAGAATCCGTATCAGCCCGTGACGCTGCCGATCGATGGCGAGCCCCGGCTCGGACTGCCGACCTGCTGGGATGAATGGTTCCCTGAGACCGCGCGCCTCTATGGCATGCAGGGGGCGCAGATCCTCTCGTATCCCACCGCCATCGGCTCGGAACCCGACTATCCGAACTTCAATACCGAACCGCTATGGGAGCAGGTGATCCGTGCGAACGGCATCGCCAATGGCACGTTCATGGTGGTGCCGAACCGCTACGGCAACGAGGGCAAGGTCACGTTCTACGGTTCATCGTTCATCTCCGATCCGTTCGGCCGGATTCTGGTGCAGGCGCCGCGTGATCGTGACGCCGTGCTGGTGGCTCATCTCGATCTTGCACAGCGTGACGACTGGATCACGCTGTTCCCGTTCTACAAGACCCGCCGCCCCGAATCCTATGGACGACTGCTGAACTACGAGGGACTTGGCGCCGAACGCCCGGCCGAGAACGGTGACTGAGATCGGTGAAATCAACAGACAGTGAAGACGATATTCATAATCAAGGAGAACCAATCATGACCAAGACACTGTTCGTGGCAAGTGCCGTGCATTCCATGACCGGAGCCGATGACGCGGGTGCCAACGCCGTGCTCGTCGACGGTGCGAAGATCGCGGCCGTGGGATCGGTGGACGATCTGCGCGCGCGCGACGATGCGAAAGATGCGAAGGTCGTCGATTTCGGCGGCGGTGTGATCGCCCCCGGCCTGACCGACTCGCACAGTCACCCGATTTCCGGTGCGACCGCGGACGCGCTCGGCGTGGACCTGACCGGATCTGTGTCGATGCAGGAGGCGCAGCGCCGACTGAAGGACTATGCGGCGACTGTTCCTGCGGGGGAGTGGGTGTACGCATGGGGCCTGGATCCCACGCTGTACCATGGCGGCCCATTGGTGTTCGAACCATTTGCCGGCATCATCGGCGACCGTCACTGCGTGATCGCGTTCGCCGACATGCACTCTCTGCTGGTCTCCCCGGCCGTGCTCAAGGCCGCCGGCATCAACGGTCCCGTCGAGTTCCCGAACTCGTCGGCGTCCATCGCATGCTATCCGGATGGCACGCCCACGGGCCATGTGCTGGAATTCGAAGCCAAGGATCTGATCTACAAGGTCATGCCGCCGCTCACCGAGGCTCAGAAGGTGCAGCGCATCGTCGACGTTCTCAATGGCATGGCGTCCACCGGTCTGACAGGTGCCCACGTGATGGATCTGAGCGACGGCGATCTTGCGCTGCTCGCCAAAGCAGAAGAGAGCACCGATCTGGGAATCAAGCTGCGTATCCATCCCGTCGCCCGGCAGGCCATGGGCTCCGACATCTCATACCTGCAGGCGCTGCTCGGCCGGCACGGTCGCCGTTGGGCGGTGACCGGCGTCAAACTGTTCATGGACGGCAGCATCGACGGCGGTACGGCATGGCTGCAGGAGCCGGACGTTCACGGCGACAGCGACTTCAGCGCATGGACCGATCTGGATGCCTACCGCGGACTGATGCGCAACCTGATCGCCGCGCGCATCGATACGGTTGCCCATGCCATCGGTGACAAGGGCGTGCTCACCCATGTTCAGGTGGTCTCCGATCTGCTGAAGGAACTGGGCGATGTCAATGGTGGCGGTCATGGCTCCCATTCGATCGAGCATCTGGAGATGATGGATGACGACACCGTGCGTACCGTTGCTTCCAGTCCGCTGTTCGTCAGCATGATGCCGCTGCATTGCACGCGCTTCCTGCTGGCCGATCACACCGACAACTGGTCCCGCAAACTTGGCGAGCCGCGCGAGGGGTATGCGTTCCGTACGCGCACGCTGGTTGATGAAGGTGCCACGCTGGCCATTGGCTCCGACTGGCCGGTTGCGCCATACGATCCGCGTGCCACCATCGCCGATGGCATGTTGCGCCGGCCGTTCAACCGTCCGGAACTGGGGCCGGTCGTGCCCGATGAGGCATTGACCGTGCAGCAGTTGCTCGACGGCTACACTCGTTCGTGCGCGGTGGCTCGCGGCGAGGCTGCGACGTCGGGCAAACTCGCTCCCGGGTACACCGCGGATCTCACCGTGTTCGGGGCGGACCCGTATGCACTGTCCGCCGAGGAAATCGGCACCATGCCGATCCTTGGCACCGTGATCGACGGGGATGTGGTGTACTCAGCATGATGCGGATAGCGGCGTAGTGCTCGGGACCCCTCCCCTCAGTCCGCCTTCGGCGTCCAGCTCCCTCCCATGGAGGGAGCACGGTGGGAATAAGGCGAGTTCTCCCTCCGAGGGAGGGAGATGTCATGACAGGCGTCATGACAGAGGGAGGGATTCCCTCCCTCCCATGCCGCGAATCTCCGTCCACGCCGAAGCGCCGTTCCTGCCCCGATTTCACAATATGGACTTGCCGCTATCTCGGCATAATATCGTCGGCCTATGGTCGAATCGCGATTCGGTTCTAAGCTGCGAAAGGGTCCCTGAATCCCGAACGGAAACGCGGAATACAAGCATTTGCAGATGCGAATCACATTGCTATTCTGATATGTGAATGCGCTTTTACGAATTTTATGTATGTGTACCCACGAAATCAGTTGCAATATGCTGTTTACTTTACTGAAACCACCTCCTCCTTGTATTGGGTTTTGTGATGTGACAATCAACAAGGGGAGGCGCGATGAGTGCTGCGCAGAAGGTGGTGGTAGCTCGCGACCCGGAGGTCGAGCTGCGAGAATCCGGTCTGACGATCAATCATGCAAAGAAGACGTTCACGTCCGCCGAGGGCAAGGAAGTGCATGCCATCGACGACGTGAGTCTGGCGATTCACAAAGGGGAGTTCTTCATCCTGCTTGGCCCGTCCGGCTGCGGCAAGACCACGCTGCTGCGGTCGATCGCCGGACTGGAGAGCCTGGACGCCGGCGAGATCTACCTCGGCGATCAGCGTATTGATCCGCTGCCGCCGTACGAGCGTCCGGTGAACACCGTGTTCCAAAGCTACGCGCTGTTCCCGCACATGACGGTCGCGCAGAACGTGGCGTTCGGCCTCGAAATGGAAAAGAAGCCCAAGGACGAGATCGCCAAGACCGTGCAGGAGATGCTCGACCTCGTCCACCTCGGCGAGTTCGGCGGCCACAAGCCTCATCAGATGTCCGGCGGCCAGCAGCAGCGCGTGGCCTTGGCCCGTTCCCTCGCCAAGCGCCCCAAGGTGCTGCTGCTCGACGAATCCCTTTCCGCGCTCGACTTCAAGCTGCGCCGTCAGATGCAGGTCGAACTCAAGCGCATCCAGCGCGAGACCGGCATCACGTTCATCTTCGTCACCCACGATCAGGAGGAGGCCCTGTCGATGGGCGACCGCATCGCCGTCTTCTCCAAGGGCCGCCCCGAACAGGTGGGCACTCCCGAACAGATCTACAACGAGCCGGCCAACCGATTCGTGGCCGACTTCATCGGCGACATCAACTTCTTCGACGCGGTCAAGAGCGGCGACGGCGTGATCACCGTCGAAGGCGTGCCGTTCCACGTCAAGCAGGACATTTCCAACCTGCCCGACGGCGCCGAGATCTGCGCCGCCGTACGCCCCGAACGCATCGAACTGGCCGCGCCCGACGACACGGCCCTGCAGGGAACCGTAGAGACCGTCGTGTTCATGGGCGCCGACGTGCGCTGCCATGTGCGCCTGTCCGACGGCACCCTGCTGCTCGTCCGAATCTCGCCGCCGTTCGACACCAGCGTGCTCTATCAGGGCGCCACGGTGAGCGTGCACGTCGAGGCCGCACACATGAGGGTGGTGGAACGATAATGAGCAACACGACGAACCCCAACATCAAGAGCGACAAGCCGCCGATCGGCAACGATAAGACCGGTACGATCGCCGCCGAAACGACCACAGTCGTATCCAAGAACGCAACCGCATCCAAGACCTCTGCCCCCAAGGAAACCGCCTGGCAGCACTGGTTCGGCTCCCCGCACGAGGTCAAACCCGGCCTGCTGCACCGCGCCTACGCCGTCCCCTCCATCATCATCGGCCTGCTGTTCACGCTCGGCCCCATGTGCGTGATCGTGGCGTTCTCCTTCATGAGCCGACCCGACATGGGCGGCGGCGTGAAGTTCCAGTTCTCCACCGACGCCTACGAAAAGCTCCTCTTCCGCCACGACTTCTTCGGCAACCGCTTCTTCGACACCCGCTACCTCGAAGTCTTCGGCACCTCCCTCTGGCAGGCGCTGCTCACCACCGTCGTGTGTGTGGCGCTCGCGTTCCCCATCGCCCTGTGGATGTCGATGAAAAGCGCCAAGACGCAGCAGATCCTCGTACTGCTGGTCACCATCCCGTTCTGGACCAACCTGCTGGTCCGCACCTATGCCTGGATGCTGATCCTCAACGAGAACGGTCCGATCAACTGGGCCGCCAATCTGCTGGGACTTGGCAAGCAGCAGCTGCTCTACACGTCGTTCGCCTCGGTGATCGGCCTGATCTACACGTTCCTGCCGTTTGCCATCCTGCCTATGTACTCCGCATTGTCCGGCTTCGATTTCCGTCTCGTCGAAGCGGCCTACGATCTGGGTGCTCGCAAGCTCACGGTGATGCGCCGCGTGATCCTGCGCGCCGCCATGCCGGGCGTGATGAGCGGCGTGGCCCTGTGCTTCATCCCCGCGTTCGGATCCTACGTGCAGCCCGTGCTGCTCGGCGGCGGACGCGTGCTCATGGTGGGCAACCTCATCGCCTCGCAGTTCGCCGAGGCGCGCAACTGGCCGTTCGGCGCGGCCCTGTCCACTGTGATTCTGGCCATCACCCTGCTCGGCGCGTTCCTGGCGACCGCGCTCGGCGGCAGGGCCTCTCGAAAGGCGGGTATGACGCTATGAGCATGCTGCATGATGATGTCGATCCCAAGGCCGTGAAGTACTCCGACAGCGAGGAGTTCGGCGCGCTGGTCGCCAAGACCCAGGCCGAGCGTGCCGCCAGCGGCGATGATGGCGCACAGATGCCGGAATGGCTGGAGGACAAGAAACCCGACCGGCCGCTGAGCACCCGTCGATCCGGCAATCGCGACAATACGCTGAAGCGCTTCCCCGCGGTCGGATTCCTCAGTGTGTTCGTGCTCGCGTTCCTGTATGTGCCGATGCTGATCGTCGTGTTCTTCTCGTTCAACGGCGGCCGTCAGGCACTGCTGTGGGAGGGCTTCTCGTTCCGCTGGTACGGCGAGGTGTTCACCAACGGCGCGATCATCAAGGCCACCGAAACGTCGCTGATCGTCGCGGCGATCGCCACCGCGCTGTCCACACTGCTCGGCGTGCTCTACGTGCTGGCCATCGACCACATGTCCCGCGCCGGTTCGGCGATCGCCACTGCGCTGATCAACGCGTCCATGCTGATTCCCGAAATCGTGCTCGGCGTCGCCACCATGGCGTTCATCCGACTGATCGGCATGGCGCCCGGCTACGTGCCGCTGGTATTGGCGCACACTACGTTCTGCATTCCGTTCGTGGTCATGCCGATCCGAGCCAGACTGCAGACGCTCGACCGCGCATGCTTCGAGGCCGCCGAGGATCTGGGCGCGTCCGGCTTCACCACCGTGATCCGCGTGACGCTGCCGCTGCTCACCCCCGGCGTGATCTCCGGCGCGCTGATGGCGTTCGTGGTCTCCATGGACGACTTCATGATCTCCAACTTCCTCACCACCGCCGGCACCACCACGCTGCCGATCTACATCTTCTCGCTGATCCGCAAGGGCGTGAACCCGAGCATCAACGTGGTCGCCACGCTGTTGCTGCTGCTGGCGATCATCATCACGGTCACGTCCACGGTGCTGACGAACCGCAAGAGCAAGTAGGGGAGGGGAATCATGATGAACGTATATATGAATGACGTGAATGACGATCGTCCGCAGGCGCTGCGAAAGGCGTCGCGAACGACGTTGCGAATTTCGAAGATCGTACGATCCTGCATGAAGATTCTCGCAGCGGCGCTATGCTCCGGACTGGTGTTCGGCCTGGCCGGCTGCTCCGGCGGCGTGAGCGACGTGTCCGTCAGCGGCGGCACCGCCGAGGCCACCGGCCCGTATCATGAGGCCACGGGCGGCGAGCTGCACATCTATACGTGGGCCGGCTATATGCCCGACAGTGTGATCAAGGCGTTCGAAAAGGACACCGGCATCACGCTGAGCGTCGACACGTTCGACAGCAACGAGGCGCTCGAGGCCAAGCTGCAGTCCACCGGTGGCGAGGGCTACGACATCGTGATGCCCAGCGACTACATGGTCGAACAGCTCAAATACGAGGGGCTGCTCATGAAGTTCGACGTGAACTCGCTGCCCAACGCGAAGAACATCAAGCAGGAGTTCCGCAATCCTTACTACGACAGCAAGATGCAGTACTCCATCCCGTACATCGTGAGCTACACGGGCATCGTGTACGATGCCAAGTCGATTCCCGAGTCCGATGCGCCGACGTCGTGGAAGGATTTCTTCCATCCCAAGGCGTCGTGGGGCAAGACGCAGCTGCTCAACGATCAGATTGAGATCGTCAACGCCGCGCTGCGTGCCGTGGGCAGTGACCAGTGCGCCACCAAACCGCAGGATTATCAGGATGCGAGTGATCTGCTGCAGTCCTATAAGTCCAAGGTGGGCGTGCTCAGTTCGGAGGGCGTGGCCGACCGACTGGCGTCCGGTGAGCAGAAGGTCGGCATGGCGTGGAGTTATGACGCCTATCAGGCCATGACGAGCAATCCCGATCTGCGGTTCGTGTTCCCGTCCGACGGCGCGAACAAGTTCGTCGACAACGTGGCGATCTCGCGCGGCGCGAAGAACATCGACCAGGCCAAGACGTTCATCAACTGGATGCTCGACCCGCAGAACAAGACAGCGGTGGAGCGGAACGCCGGCGCCGGCAGCGTGCTCAACGGCGGCGACGATCTGCTGCCTGAGGACATGCGCGACAAGAACGTGATCGTGCCGTCCGCCGACGAGCTCAAGCATGCGATCCTGGAGAAGCGCTGCTCCAACAAGCTCAACGACAATTACACCATGATGTTCGAGGACTTCCGCAGCTGAACGATGCGTGAATGACGACGGGCGACGTGTGCCGAGAGACCGCGCCGCCCGTCGTCGTTGTGTGCGGGGCATGGCGGGTGAACGTTATTGAAATGGTGCGGAATTGGATGGTATCGGTCGTTGCGTGACGTGGAATCGCCTGCGGTGATGCGGTGTTGTGTCGTTCGCGTGCGCGAACGACGATTCCGCCTGCGGCGGGTCACCTCATCCGTCCGGCATGGCCGGACACCTTCCCCTCAAGGGGAAGGCGGCATATCGCTATTTGCCCGTATAGGTAAGAGCCGGCTTCCCCTTGAGGGGAAGCTGTCGGCGCAGCCGACTGATGAGGTGACCCGCCGCAGGCGGCCGTTTTCGCTCCAGCGAAAACGAACCATTGCATTGCCGCAGGCGATTCCATATTTGCTGATTTCATCTCCGCCTATATGCCCTCTCCAGCCCTCATTCCCCATGCCGTCAGGCCTCCCGGTCGCATCGATCGGGAGGTTTTCTGTTATCTACCCAACTATTGACCTATGTAAATCATAGATAAATCTGTTAATAACTGCGAAATAAATAGGTGGTTTGCTGTAAGCATTAGGGAAAACGCAGTAAAGGAGTTGGCTATGACAACGACGATCGATGAAGCCCGAATCAAGGAACTCACCGAGAAGGAAGGTGAAAAGCTCAACGCCAAGCTCGGCAAGTCCCATGAGATGTACGACCGCGCTCGCAAGCACCTGTGCAACGGCGTCGCCTCCTCTTACCAGCTGCGCGATCCGTGGCCGATTTACGTGGATCGCGGCCAGGGCGCTAAGATGTGGGACGTCGACGGCAACGAATACTACGACTTCAACAACGGTTTCGGCGCCATGCTGCAGGGCCACGCCAATCCGATCATCGCCGAGGCAGTCAACGACCGCTTCTCCAAGGGCTCCCACTTCGCCATGCCCGACTGGGACGACGTGGTGGTGGCCGAGGAGCTGACCGAGCGTTTCGGTCTGCCGAAGTGGCGCTTCAACAATTCCGGCTCCGAATCCACCATGGACGCCATCCGCATCGCCCGCGCCTACACGCACCGCGACCACATCATGAAGATCTTCGGCTCCTACCACGGCCACCACGACGCCGTGATGATCTCCATCTCCGAGGACTACAACAACATCGGCGACCGCTACCACCTGAAGTCCCTGCCGTACGGCGCGGGCATCCCGAAGGCCACCGTCGAACTGACCGTTCCGGTGCCGTTCAACGATCTCGACGCGCTCGAGCACCGCATCGAGGAGATGGAGGCCGCCGGCGAGGCCCCCGCTTGCCTCATCATGGAGGCCTGCCTGATGAACATGTCGATCGTGCCGCCGGAACCCGGCTACCTTGAGGGCGTGCGCGAGGTGACCAAGAAGCATGGCATCGTGCTGATCTTCGACGAGGTCAAGACCGGCCTGACCGTTGGCCCTGGCGGTGCCACCAAGCTCTTCGGCGTGACCCCCGACATGGTCACCATCGCCAAGTCGCTGGCCGGCGGTCTGCCCTCCGGTGCCATCGGTGGCAGCGACGAGGTCATGAGCGTGGTCGAGGATGGCTCCGTCTACCAGGTCGGCACCTTCTCCGGCAACCCGCTGTCCATGGCCGCCGCGCGCGCCAGCCTCGAAAAGGTCCTCACCCCCGCGGCCTACGAGCATCTCGACCGCATGAACCAGCGTCTGATGGACGGTTGCAGTGCGATCATCAGGAAGTACGACTTCCCCGGCTACGCCCAGGGTTTCGGCGCCAAGGGCTGCGTCACGTTCTCCCCGCACAAGATCACCGACTACGTGAGCTTCCGCAAGGGCCAGAACGCCGCCCTCAACCAGCTTGCATGGCTGTATCAGGCCAACCGCGGCGTCTACATGGCCCCCGGTCGCGAGGAGGAATGGACTCTGTCCGTCGCCCATGACGAGAAGGCCTGCGACACCTATCTCGCCGCCTTCGAGGAAATGGCCCACGACCTCGCGGACTGAACAACTGGGCAATAACATGACAGGACTTGCTTGAAGCGTCGTAAACAATCCTCTCTCCGACGTTTCGGGCTGGGTTAATGAGAATTGCAGCGTCTCGACGGGGTTCGAATCCCTGTCGAGGCGTTTTTCGTGTCTGCCTTATGTCGTATTTGCGTAATTCGCGCGGTCCGGCGGGTATGTCGCGGCTTGACGGAGGGTTGTCATGATTCCGCGCAACCTGGCTTGCTGTAATCCAGACCGGCGCGTATAATCCCATAGGTTCCGGTTCACGTTATGCCATTGGGGCATGACGACCCGGTCCTGAAATAGATCCTAGGAGTAATCATGCAGCAGGGTATTCATCCCGAATACGTGCCCACCGAGGTCGTGTGCTCGTGCGGCAACACCTTCGTGACCCGTTCGACCATCACCTCCGGCCACATCACGGCCGACGTGTGCGCTAAGTGCCACCCGTTCTACACCGGCAAGCAGAAGATTCTGGACACCGGCGGTCGCGTGGCTCGCTTCGAGCGTCGTTACGGCAAGAAGGCCAAGTAGCAGACGTTACAACGCCAGTCCCGTTTCGGACCCTCGCGGTCCGGCCGCGGGGCTGGCGTTTTTGTATGCTTGAACGAGGTTGTGCACAGCGGATCCGTGCACGGTAAGGTCTGCAAAGAGAACGGAAAGCGAACATGGCGGAAGAATTCCCGGCGGCGAAGACCGCGGTTGACGAATACCACAAGATCGAACAGGAAATGAGCCAGCCCGAGGTGGCGTCGAACCCCGAGAAGATGCGTAAGCTCGGTCGTCGTCATGCCGAGCTGAGCGTGATCGTTTCCGCTTACCAGCGTTACAGGACGCTCAACGACGACTATGAGGCCGCCAAGGAGATGGCGTCCGAAGACCCCGACTTCGCCGACGAGGCGAAGCGTCTGGAAGCCGAACTGCCGGAAGCGCGTGAGAAGCTGCGCACCGCGTTGATCCCGCGCGATCCCGACGACGCCCGTGACACGATCATGGAGATCAAGGCCGGCGCCGGCGGCGAGGAGGCCGCGCTGTTCGCCGGAGACCTGCTGCGTATGTACACGCGATACGCGGAACGTCGTGGCTGGTCGTGCGAGATCCAGAGCCAGAACGGTACCGAGCTCGGCGGCGTCAAGGATGTGCAGATCGCCATCCGTGCTAAGGGCACCGTGGCTCCTGCAGACGGCGTGTGGGCGTCGCTCAAGTATGAGGGCGGCGTGCACCGCGTGCAGCGCATTCCCGTCACCGAATCGCAGGGTCGTATCCAGACGTCCGCCGCCGGCGTGATCGTCTTCCCCGAGGCCGACGACGATGACGACGAGATCGAGATCGATCCGAAGGATCTGAAGATCGATATCTTCATGAGTTCCGGCCCTGGCGGTCAGTCCGTGAACACCACGTACTCCGCCGTGCGCATGACGCATATCCCCACCGGCATCGTGGTGAGCATGCAGGACGAGAAGTCGCAGATTCAGAATCGTGCGGCCGCGCTGCGTGTGCTCAAGTCCCGACTGCTCGCCATGAAGCACGAGCAGGAGGCTGCCGAGGCCGCAGACATGCGTCACTCCCAGGTCCGTTCGCTCGACCGTTCGGAGCGTATCCGTACGTACAACTTCCCGGAGAACCGCATCGTCGACCATCGCACCAACTACAAGGCGTACAACCTCGACCAGGTGCTTGACGGTGATCTGCAGGCCGTGATCGACTCCGACATCCAGGCAGACGAGGCAGCCCGCCTCGCCCAGGCCGACAAGCAGTAAACCCCAATCGCATTGGCTCCCCTCACTGAGGGGAGCTGTCACCATAGGTGACTGAGGGGAGCCACGCCCACGTATCAGCCACGTTAGTGCGATCACACTAGGGAAAGAGAGGGGATTCCATGCCGGACACCATTGCGCAGCTGCTGCATTCCGCAGCCGTGACCCTGCGAGCCGCCGGCGTGGACACCCCCGAGCACGACGCGAAACTGCTGCTGGCGCACGCGGCCGGAATCGAACCGCGTGACATCGACATGCTCACGCTCATGGGACGCGACCTGCCGGAATCGTTTGCCCCCGCCGCATACGATGCGATGATCGCCCGCCGTGCCGCACGCGAGCCGCTGCAATACATCGTCGGCACCGCGCCGTTCCGCTACCTCGAGGTGGAGGTCGGCCCAGGCGTGTTCATTCCGCGTCCGGAAACCGAGATCGTGGTGCAGACCGGACTGGACTGGCTGACCGACAACGACATTCGCGCCCCGCGGGTGGTGGATCTGTGCGCGGGCAGCGGCATCATCGGCCTGTCCGTGGTGAGCGAGATGCCTGCGAGCGAGGTGTGGGCGGTCGAACTCAGCGAAACCACATACGCGTGGACCGATCGGAACCGCAGGAAGATCGCATCCGAATTCCCCGGCGTGGGGGAACGGTACCACCTGATTCTCGGCGATGCGACGGCCCCCGAGACGCTGCGCGATCTCGATGGCACCGCTGATCTGGTGATCACGAACCCCCCGTACGTGCCCGAATCCGAAATTCCCGAACAACCCGAAGTGCGCGATCATGACCCTGACCTCGCCCTATACGGCGGCTCAGCGGACGGACTACGCATTCCCGAGCGCATCATCGACCGCGCGGCGACATTGCTGCGCGACGGGGGAGCGCTGGTGATGGAACACGACATCAGCCAGGGTGAGGCCCTACGCGACTATGCGTTGGCCCACGGATTCAGCGAGGCCCGTACCGGCGATGATCTCACCGGTCGGCCCCGCTACCTGTTTTCGTTGAAATAATACGGCTACCGCGCTGTGCCTACCGTGTTGTGCCTACTGCGCGTAATCCTGCAGTTCCGCGGCATCCGCGTCCGAGATCGTCTTGATCACGCGCGCCGGATTGCCCACGGCCACGGAATTCGCCGGAATGTCCTTCGTCACCACAGCGCCCGCGCCGATCACGCAGCCATCGCCGATGGTCACACCACCCAGCACGGTCACATTACCGCCGAACCAGCAGTTCGAACCGATAACGATCGGCTTGCCGTACTCATAGTCGTATGCGGTGCCATCCTCGCGCGTGCGTACGTTGCGATCCTGCCAGCGCAGCGGGTGCATCGGCGGCAGCAGTGACACGTTCGGTCCGAACAGCACATCGTCGCCGATCGTCACCGGAACGCAGTCCAGCACGGTGAAGTTGAAGTTCGCGAACACGCGCTTGCCGATCGTGGTATGGCATCCATAGTCGAAGAACACCGGACCCATCACGTCCAGATTCTCGCCATGGTTCGGCAGCAGCTCGTTAAGAACGGCCGCGCGGGTCTCGGTATCGTCGCGGGACAGGCCGTTGAATTTGGTGCACAGGTCACCGGCCTTGCGGCGCATGGCATCCAGTTCCGGATCGGACACGTCATACAACTTGCCGCTGAGCATCTCCTCGCGCTCGCTGGCGCGCGGGGTGCGCAGCTCGACTGGCGGATACTTCGACTGTGCATTTGGGGTGTTCTGCGTATTCGTCTGCGTGGCTTCGTCGCTCATGGGGTACTTCCTTGTCATATCGTGCGGTCTATCGAACGCAACGCATTGCGGTGTATGGTCGTGCGCCGCATGTGTACGTTCGTACGCATCTTCTTGAACGGTCTAAATCATAGCACTTCCGGATCGTCATCTGTATTGCTTTATCTGAATTGTGAGCGTGCACATCGTTAGTTTGTGACTACGTACGTGCATAATGGATGCGTTTTCGTGAGCGTTGATTAAAGCCGGTCAATATGAATGACTCGGTGAGGTCCAGATGACGTTTCCGATGGACTCCTAGGACCATGCGAGGTGAAGTATATGGCACGAATCATGCCGATCGACGAGCGGTCGCTGACGTTGGCGGCCGAGCTGGTACGAGCGGGAGAGCTGGTGGTGCTTCCCACGGATACGGTGTATGGCGTGGCCTGCGATCCGCGGAATGCCGATGCCGTGGACCGCGTATTCAAGGCCAAGCGCAGACCTCGTGCCAAATCGTTGCAGGTGCTGCTGTCGTCCGTTGACGACATCGACGCGCTGGGGCTCGACCTTCCCGTTCCTCTGGATCGTCTTTCCCGGGCGTTCCTGCCGGGAGCGTTCTCGCCGATCTGCGTGGCGCGTGACGAATGCACGCTCGCCACCGTGCGGGTGGATCCCCATGCGCATCCGGCGCGTACGCAGGGCATTCGCGTGCCGAATTCGGACGACACCCTGCGCATACTGAGGGCCACGGGCCCGCTGGCCGCGTCCAGCGCCAACCTTTCCGGCCATGATTCCGCACAGACCGCACAGCAGGCGGCCGCTGATCTCGGCGATGCGATTGCCTTGTATCTTGACGGCGGGCCCACTCCGGGACCACTGTCGAGTACAGTGGTGGCGTCGGATCCGCACGGCCGTGACGGTATCGCCATCCTGCGCGAGGGAGTGATACCTCAGGCCAGCATTCGAGAGACGCTGCATGATCCGCAGTACGGTCTCGGCTCGCGGATGCCGATGTGAACGACGACGGAGGTATTACGGCGTGAGGATCTACTTTTTCATCGCGGCCATCGCCGGCGGCGCAACGTTTCTGCTGACGCCGCTCATCAGACATCTCGCCATAGAATTCGGCGCGGTGGGCGAAGTCCGCGCACGAGACGTGCACAAGGTACCCACCCCTCGCATGGGCGGCGTGGCCATGATGCTCGGCTTTCTGGTATCGATGTGCTTCGCCAGCCAGTTGTCGCTGACCGAAGGACTGTTTCACGATAATCTGCAGCCGGTGATCATCTCCATCGGCGCCGTGCTGATCTGTCTGCTCGGCGTATGCGACGACCGTTGGGATCTTGATTGGATGCTCAAACTGTCCGGGCAGCTCATCATCTCCGTATTCGTGGCGTGGGGCGGCCTGAAGGTCGTCTCGCTGCCGTTCGGTTCGCTCGTGGCCACGTCGCCGAGCATTTCCATGGCGGTCACGGCCATACTGATTGTCGCGTCGATCAACGCGGTGAACTTCGTGGACGGTCTCGACGGTCTGGCGTCCGGCATCGTGGCAATCGGCGGCATCGCATTCGCCATCTACTCGTACATCATCGCGCGTAACTCGCCCAGCTACGCGTCCATGGCCACCATGATCGACGTGGCATTGCTCGGCATATGCGTGGGCTTCATTCTGCATAACTGGCATCCGGCCAAGCTGTTCATGGGCGATTCGGGCTCCATGCTGCTCGGCTATCTCGTCACCTGCGCGTCGATCGTGATGACCGGCCGTCTTGACCCGACCACTATTCATGCGAGTATCTACCTGCCGGTGTTCATGCCGATCCTGCTGCCGATCCTGGTGTTGTTCCTGCCGGTGCTCGACATGATTCTGGCCATCGTGCGCCGCGTGAGCAAGGGGCAGTCGCCCATGCACCCCGACCGTATGCATCTGCATCACCGTATGCTGCGCATCGGTCACAGTGTGCAGGGGGCCGTGCTGATCCTGTGGGGATGGGCTGCATTGATTTCGTTCGGGTCGATTATGATTCTGTTTTTCGAGGCGCGATACGTCGCCATCGGATTTGTGATCGCGGCGATACTGCTCACCGTGGCCACGCTGTATCCGTATGCCCGACACCGCATTCCCGAGATCAGGGAGGAGAACGCGGCGCTGGCTGCGGCCCGCGCGATGAACGGCCGTCCGAAACACAGCACGGATACCGTGGCTGAGGAGGACAAGGCGCCGACGGGAGGAAAGGCATAGACATGTCGGAAGATACGAACGTGAATACCGATGAGAAGACCGCTGCGGCTGCGGACGCCAAGACCGGCGATGGCGGTCGTCGTCTGTTCGCCAAGCCGCGTCGTGCCGGCGAGGAGACCGTATGGGATCTCATGTATCGTGCGATCTATCAGAGCGTGATGTTCCTGCTGGTGTTCGCCGTGCTCAGCGCCATCGCCGGATACATGTTCTCCGGCATTCTGGGCGTATGGTCGGCACTAGTGGCCATCGTGGCGGTGGTGCTGCTGTGCCTGACGAATCCGGTTCTGGTGGCGGTGCTCAGCCGTATGCATCTGCGCCCCGCCGCCTACCTGACATGGTTCCTGCTTGGATGGATGGTCAAGATCGGCATCGTGGTGGTGATCCTCATGGGCGTGCAGCACGCCTCGTGGCTCAATCCGAAGCTGTGCGCGGTCTTCATGCTGATCGGCGCGGCCGTGATTCTGGCCGCCGAAATCCATACGGCCGCCACGTCGCGCGTGCCGTACGTCGATCCGCCTACGAAGCGTGACCGTGACGACGACTGACCGGTATCCGATTCTGTTGCCGTAGCGAATCGATCGAATCGGAATCAACTGGATCGTCTGCGCCGTCCCGCCCGATACTTGGGTGCGGGCGGCGCTTTTTCATACCGTCGACAATGGCGTCGGGGCTACAACACACGAGTTTGCAGAGGTCTATATGGCACTATAAAGTGACTTTATGGCTTCTAACACTTCTGTAGAACAAGAGTCCCTTTACAATCCCGTAGCAGCACCGTTCCAGCAGATTGGTCTGGCCTATGACGATGTACTGCTTCTGCCGAATGAGACTGATGTCATCCCCTCTCAGGTCGATACCACCACTCGACTGACCCGTGGCATCACCATGAAGTCCCCGGTCCTGTCTTCCGCCATGGATACGGTCACCGAGGCACAGATGGCCATCGCGATGGCGCGTAACGGCGGCATCGGCGTGATTCACCGCAACCTCAGCATTGAGGATCAGGCGAATCAGGTGGACATCGTCAAGCGCAGCGAGTCCGGCATGATCTCCGACCCGCTGACCGTGCACCCCGACGCCACGCTCGCCGATCTCGACAAGCTGTGCGCCGCCTACCACGTGTCCGGTCTGCCGGTCGTGGACAACGACGATCATCTGGTCGGCATCATCACCAACCGTGACATGCGTTTCATCGCATCCGAGGACTACGACCGCCTCAAGGTGGCCGACGTGATGACCAAGGATAACCTGGTCACCGGTCCGGCCGACATCTCCAAGGAAGACGCTCACCGTCTCCTCGCTCAGCACAAGGTCGAGAAGCTCCCCCTGATCGACAACAACGGCAAGCTCGCCGGTCTGATCACCGTGAAGGACTTCGTGAAGACCGAACAGTACCCGGACGCCACCAAGGACGAGCAGGGTCGTCTGCGCGTGGCTGCCGGCATCGGCTTCCTCGGCGACGCCTGGCAGCGCGCCACCGCCCTCATGGAGGCCGGCGTGGACGTGCTCGTGGTCGACACCGCCAACGGCGAGGCCCGTCTGGCCCTCGACATGATCCGTCGCATCAAGGCCGATCACGCCTTCGATGGCGTGCAGATCATCGGCGGTAACGTGGCTACCTACAACGGTGCCAAGGCCATGATCGAGGCCGGCGTCGACGCCGTCAAGGTGGGTGTGGGCCCCGGCTCCATCTGCACCACCCGCGTGGTGGCCGGCGTTGGTGTTCCGCAGCTCACCGCCGTGTACGAAGCCGCCCGCGCCTGCAAGGAAGCCAACGTGCCGTGCATCGCCGACGGTGGCATCCACTACTCCGGTGACATTGGCAAGGCTCTGGTGGCCGGCGCCGATTCCGTGATGCTCGGTGGCCTGCTCGCCGGCTGCGAGGAGGCTCCGGGCGAGAAGGTGCTGCTGCACGGCAAGCAGTACAAGCTCTACCGTGGCATGGGCTCGCTGGGCGCCATGGCTCCGCGTGGCAAGAAGTCCTACTCCAAGGACCGCTACTTCCAGGCCGACGTCACCAGCAGCGACAAGGTCGTTCCGGAAGGCGTCGAAGGACAGGTGCCCTACCGCGGACCGCTCAACTACGTGCTGTACGAGCTGGTCGGCGGCCTGCACCAGACGATGTTCTACGTGGGTGCCCACAACATCGCCGAGCTCAAGGAGAAGGGCAAGTTCATCCGCATCACCGACGCCGCGCTGCGTGAATCCCACCCGCACGACATCGTGATGACTAAGGAAGCTCCGAACTACACTGGCTTCCACAGCTGATCCCCGGTCGTTCTCCCGGCATCAACGCCGTTATGAGAACGACCTGAACACGGCATAACAAATCGCCGCCGACGATCTCACCCGAGACCGCCGGCGGCGATTTGTCATATATCAGGTATCGGTGGAAGCAAGCTCCCTCTGATGAGGGAGCTGTGACAGCGGCAAAGAGGGAATAACGAGCTCCCTCTGATGAGGGAGCTGTCATGGCAAAGCCATGACTGAGGGAGAGACCTCCGACGGGAGAGATCTTCGACCGGAATCCCCGCAGAGCGACCTGATCTTACGCGAACCAGAAACCCTTGAAGTCGTACTTGAACACACGATAGATGAACGCGGTGTTGATCTTCATGGTGTAGTCGCGCAGCAACGTGCCATCGGCGGTGTACACGCACCACGTGCCCTTGATGCCCGATTCGGTGACGATCGTACCGTCCTCATATTCCTCGGCGCTGCTGATGTAGCCGGAGAACGGCACCTCGAACCTGCTGACCAGCGAATAGGTTCCGGCGTTCTCGTCCACCAGATACTTCTGGAAGTACGAATGAACGTCGGTGGCCGTGCTGTTGAGCTTGGTGACCATGCCGGGGATCTGCGACCAGTCGTAGTCGTTCGTGGCGCTCACGCCACCGTTGTTGTTGAACATGTAGATGTAGTACTGGCCGTCGGGCAGCGAATCATCCTTCACATAGGTGACGGTGTGCTGGCCGCCGGAACTGGGGAAGTCGCCGATCTTGGTGAGATTGTAGTTCGCGTAGTCGGTCTCATCCCAGAACGTCTTCTCGCCGATGATGTACTTGAGCGTGGGGGAGGTGCTGACGTTGTCGATCTTGATGATCGACGACGTTTCACGCGAACTGACGATGATGCTGTCGTCGCCCACGTACTGGATGGTGTTGAGGTGGATCCAATCCCATGAATCGGAACCGCTGTCGGTGGATGTGGCCTTGGAATTCGCGTCGTGCTTGGTGGTGGACTTGTAGTCGCCGAGCAGATCGCCCATGTCGACCAGCAGCGTGGTCTTGCCGGTGGCGAGGTTCACGCGCACGATGCGATCCTGCACGGTATTGCTCTTCATGTCGGTGGCGAGTACGAGCAGATCACCGCTGTCGTCGAACACGTAGTCGTGGTGCAGAATGTACTGGTCGCCGAGATTATAGAACTTTTCGATGCGGCCGAGATTGTTCATGGCCACGATGTCGTGCGTGGACGCACTGAAGTACATGAGTCCGTCGTTGAAGACGAGACGCTGCGCACGATAATAGAGGATCGGGATTTCGCCGCGGAGCACGCCATAGTCGTCGTACAGGTAGATCAGATCCTGTTCATTGCTGTCGTTGCCGAGCACGGCATACAGGCCATTGCCCACCGTACCGGCGTATTCGGTTTTGGAGCCGGTCTGGGTGACGGACCGTTCGAGCTGCACCTGTTCGTCACCGATCGTGGCCGCGGCCTTCTTGTGAATGGTGCGGGTGACGGTACCGCCGTTCTGCGAGGTGAGCGTGATGGTGATGTCGTTGTCCTTGCCGGGGATGAGTCCGATGACCTGGAATTCGTGCGTGGTGGAATAGTCATCGCCGCCGGCCGGGGTTGCTGAGAAGTCGGGATAGTCGGTGCTCGGAGTGCTCACCGTGTAGGAGACCTGGGTGACGTCATCGGTGGTGAAGTACACGTACAGTGACGTGGTGTTGGTGCCGTATGGGTTCTCCTCGACCAGCATGTTGTCGACGGTCCATCCGCCACGGGCCTTCTTCGTGTCCAGAGTGCTTTGCGCCTGCTCCTGATAGTCCTCAGTGTAGATCTTCTCGATTTTTGCGGATACGTCGGAGTCGGCCGACGCGGTGCCGGAGGAAGCAAACGTGACGATGCCCATGATCGTAGCCAGAACTACGACGGCGATGGCACTGCATACGGTCTGAACCGTGGTTTTCATGGCGTGGCCTTTCGGAACATGGATGTTGGATTCACGGGGGAGCCGGATGCGGAATCGGATCGGGAATCGCTATAACCAGAGGTAATGTACGGCGACTGGCTCCGTCGGTTCTGGATTGTTCCTGAAGGAAGCATGAAAAAATAAGCCAAAAATTCTAATAGTCAAAACCGAATGGCCGCAATCATCTCTACGGATGATTTTACGGCGTAACGGTGGAAATATGAAAAAGCCCCTCGTGGTCTTGTGGACCTTGAGGGGCTAGGGGGAAGGAGGAAGAAACGATACGTTCTATAGGGGTGGAGGTGAGGCTCCGACATTGCCGGAGCCTCACTGGGTGTTATTTGACGCGCTTGATGCCGAGGACCGAGATGGCGGCGATGGCGGTCATCACGATGGCGGTCGGGAACACGAAGTTGTAGGAACCGGTGGCGGCGACGATGCTGGAGGTGATCGCCACGCCGATGGCCTGACCGGCGCAGGTGGCGATGTTCATGAAGCCGAGGTCCTTACCGGCGGTCTCCTTGTTCGGGAGCACGTCGACGTTCAGAGCCTGATCCACGGAGAGGTACATGCCGTAACCGAAGGAGGCGATGCCGCCGAAGAGGAACATACCCATCTGAGTCGGGAAGATCCACGGCATGGCCAGACCGATGGCGAACACGATGCAGGCGACGGCGATCGGGGCCTTGCGGCGGTGGAGGGCGTCGGCGATCGGGCCGGAGATCAGGGATGCGATCATGGAGGCGACCATGGTGAGCACGGAGATCACGGACATGGACACTGCGGCCTGCTTGGTGGACTCGCCGATGTGGTCGGTCAGGATGTACAGCTGGTAGCTGAAGATCATCTGGTAGGCGACGATGAGGCAGGTACGGCAGATGAACGCGCGGTAGAAGTCACCGCAGTCCTTCAGCGGCGGGGTCAGGGATTCGACGATGACCTTCCAGGTGGACTTGCTGGTGTCCTTGACCATGTCCTTGGAGGAGGGCTCGCGAGGAGCGATGACGACGGCGAGCACACCGGCGGCAAGAGCGCACAGACCCGTGCAGATGAAGCCGACTTCGACGTTCTCGATGAAGCGGGAGCCGATCAGGGTACCAATGCCCTGGCCGATCACGCCGCCGCCGCCGATGGCCGCGGACACGGTTGCGCGGGACTCTTCCTCAACGCGGTCGGAGATCAGGGCGTAGATAGGTGCCTGCACCATGTTCAGGCCGACGAGGGCGATGACGTAGAAGACGCCGATCAGCACGGCGGTGGACGGGCGGCTCAGCGACCAGAAGCAGATGCCGTAGATGAACGCGCCGGTGAAGATCCACGGGGTGCGCTTGCCCCAGCGGGAGGCGGTGCGATCGGAGAGGGCGCCGATGAACAGTGCGATGAAGATGGAGGCGATGGAGCCTGCCGAGTTGATGGCGCCGAGGGCGGCGGTCGATTCGGTGGCGCCCATGCCGAGGTCGGCACGCAGACGCTGCGGCACGAGCACGGACATGGTGCCGAAGAACGCCACACCGGAAAGGATGGCGAAGGCCATGAAGCCGGCGGTGTAACGCCACTTATTGACCTTGTTGGGGCTCTTGGGAGCCACTGTTGCTGCTGTCATTGTTTTTCTCCTCTTTGAGATCGGTTATTGAGAGGGAAGAATGGATGGATGGGGGTCGTGCCGGGTGGGGATGGGAAGAACACCCGGCACGACTTTTAGGGAAGGGGAAGGGTAAGTCTTGTCAGAGCTGGATCCAGGCGGAGGTGTCCTGCGGCAGCTTGCCATCCTCGGTCAGCGGACCGGAGGTGAGCAGCAGCTCGCCGGCGGGCAGATCGACCGGATCGGCGCCGAAGTTGGTGATGGACGCCCAGCCGTTGGCTCGCTTGTAGGCGATCGTACCGCCGGTGAATCCGTTGGCGCCGTCGGGCTTGCCGCTGGAGCGGTCCTCGGGCAGCCATTCGATGGACAGGTCGGTGGTCTGCAGCTTGTGGCGCAGCTCAAGGACCTTGCGGTACAGATTCAGCATGGAGTCCGGATCGGCGTCCTCCACGTCGGCGGCGAAGTCCTTGTACCATGCCGGCTGCGGCAGGTGCGGCTCTTCGGTGGCGTCGGCGGGGGAGAATCCGAAGGATCCACCGGTGCCGAACTCATCGTCCGGGTTGGCGAGCTTTGGAGCGTCGGCAGCGACCCACGGCAGCGGCACGCGGCAGCCGTCGCGGCCCTTGGTGCTGGCGGCCTGGGACGTGCGGTGGCCGGACGGGTCCTCGACGCGATCCCACGGGATGTCGGCGACCTCGAACAGGCCGAGCTCCTCGCCCTGATACACGTAGGCGGATCCGGGCAGTGCCATTTCCATGAGGATGGCGGCGCGGGCGCGCTTGGTGCCGAGTTCCTTGTCCAGCGGGTAGGTGGTGCCGTCGCGCAGCACCCAGTCCTTGGCCAGCTGGTGGTATTCGCTGGTGGGGACCTGCGGCAGGCCGTAGCGGGTGGCGTGGCGGACCACGTCGTGGTTGCTCATCACCCAGGTGGCGGAGGAACCGGAGCGATCGGCGCTGGCGATGCCCTCCTCGATGGCCTGATGCATGGCGTCGCGGATCCAGTCCTTCTTGGCGAACTCGAAGTTGAAGATCTGACCCAGGTCGTCGGGGCTGGCGTACAGGTACTGGCGGTTGGGCTGTACCCAGGCCTCGGCCACGGCGAATGCCGGCGGGTTGTACTCGTTGAAGACCTTGCGCCACTCGTGGTAGATCTCGTGGACCTCATCGCGGTCGATCACCGGGTGGGAGCCGTCGTCGGGCTGGTCGGAGGTGCACCACACCACGTAGTTGTCGAGATCGTCGCGGTCGAGATCCTTGGCGAGGCCGTGTGCCACATCCACGCGGAAGCCGTCCGCGCCGTGGTCGAGCCAGAAGCGCAGGGTCTTGATGAAGTCGGCGCGCACCTCGGGGTTGTTCCAGTTCCAGTCGGGCTGTTCCTTGGTGAACATGTGCAGGTACCACTGGCCGTCGGGGACGCGGGTCCAGGCCGGGCCGCCGAAGTGGTTGTCCCAGTTGGTGGGCGGCTGGTCGCCGTTGGGGCCCTTGCCGTCGCGGAAGATGTAGCGGTCGCGCTCCGGGGAGCCGGGGGCGGCCTTCAGGGCGTCCTGGAACCAGGGGTGCAGGTTGGAGCTGTGGTTGGGGACGATATCGACGACCACCTTGATGTTGTGGGCGTGGGCCGCCTTGGCAAGCTCGTCGAAGTCGTCCATGGTGCCGAGCTTCGGGTCGACGTTGCGGTAGTCGTCAACGTCGTAGCCGCCGTCGGCAAGCTGGGAGGGGTAGAAGGGGCTGAGCCAGATGGCGTCAACGCCGAGCTTGGCGAGGTAGTCGATCTTCTCGGTCACACCGGCGATCTGACCGAGGCCGGAACCCTTGGAATCCTTGAACGAACGGGGGTAGACCTGATAGACGACGGCCTGCTTCCACCACAGAGCCGGATCGCTGAGCGCATTCTGTTCCATGAAATACTCCTTTGTTCTCATTGGTGTCAATCGAAATTGACCGCCGATGCCGTTAGCGATGTTCCAGCCGTTTGTAAAAGCGCTTGCACTTTTGATGCGCGCAGACCAACCGGTTGGTTAAAAGTCGCATGTTTGCCTGAGTTTTTCTTGTCTCCCTATTGACTAGTTAACTTTGGCGTTTTCCCATCCCCACCATTGTCGATGAGGTGTTGTGTTGGTATCAATAATAGCGTTTGCATTAACTATGTCAAAACGTTATCGGCGTGTCGAACCGGTTCGAGTTGCAAACCGTTGGAATTTCAGGAATTATGAATTATGCAAACGTTTTTATCAAAACGAGGAAAAGCGCTTGTATGTGAGCTATACTGATCATGTGAGCGTACTCATAGGACGCGTATGACCGCAATGCGGCGGACGTGTGCCTGTGGTATACATGCGGGTGGTCGGTCGTCATATGACTGCCATGTCGTCGCCCGCGAATGATCCCAAAGGCGGTAATACATATATATAAAGGAGGCGAACGATTATGGCACGAACCACGATCTCCGAGGTGGCCAAAGCCGCCGGCGTATCCGTCTCCACCGTTTCACGTGCATTGCGAGGACTTGACAAGGTCAATCCGGCCACGCGCAAGCGTGTGGAGGACGCGGCGGAAAAACTGCACTTCTCCTTCTCGAAGAGCGCGTCATCCCTCGCCAGCGGCAAGACCATGCGCGTGGGCGTGCTTCTGGCGGACCGCATCAGCGGCTGGTTCAACTCCCATGCCTTTGAAGGCGTGTACGAGGCGCTGTCCGTGCACGGATATGACGTGATCCCCTATGTGATCTGGGGGCAGGACACGCTCGACAATTTCTTCCAGACGCTACCCGGCAATCAGAATGTCGACGCGGTCATCGTATTCTCGTTCGACCTCGACGACGCCAAGAAGCAGGTGCTCAAAGAGCTCACCGTACCCGTAGTGGGACTCAACACCCCCAGCGACGACGGCTACGATGCCACCGCGCGCATCGACGACCGTGTTTCCATGTATGCGCCCGTGCGGCTGCTGCACTCGCTTGGCCACGAGAGCCTCGCCTACGTGGAGCAGCCCGAAACGTCGCCGTTCCTCAGCACATCGCGCATCCGCTCCCAGGCGTTTGTCTCGGCGTCGCGCGAACTCGGCTACGCCGACGACAAGATCATGACGATCCCCGCCATCGTCTACACCGGAATGCGCAGTCAGATGGACGTCTACTCCGGCATCGCCGCGCAGCTGGTCGGCTCACCGTCGCGTCCCACCGGCGTCTGTGTGGAGAACGATAAGGTCGCCGTTGCTTTGGTACGTGAACTAGTGCGCGTGGGCGTGCGCATCCCCGAAGACATGTCCGTCATCGGATTCGACGACGACACCCGTGCGCCGATCCTTGACATGACCACCGTGCATCAGGATCCCACCGAACTCGGCCGCGCGGCAGGCAATAAGACGCTCGCGCTCATGCGTGGCGAACGGCTGGACAACCCGTACAGCGTGGTGCCCACTTCGCTCGTACTGCGTGACACCACTGGCCCCGCCCCCACGGATGACTGAAAAATCCCGTGGTCGCGGTACGCTTACCTGTTCCGTTGATAGGGAAAGGCTGAATAATGGCATCGCATAAGGACTTCGAAACATTCGATCCCGCGGAATCGCGCATGATCTGGATCGACTGCGAAATGACCGGACTCGACATCTTCCACGACGAACTGTGCGAAGTATCCGTCGTGCCCACCGACTTCAATCTCAACGTGCTTGACGAGGGCATCGACCTCGTCATCAAGCCGTCGGACGCCGCCGTGGCGCAGATGAACGACTTCGTGCGCCACATGCACACCAGCTCCGGACTGATCGACGAATGGAACGCCAACGGTCTGCCGCTCGATGAGGCGCAGCGTCAGGTGATCGAATACGTCAGGCAGTGGCTGCCCGCCAAGGGCAAGGCCCACCTCGCCGGCAACTCCGTGGGCAGCGACAAGAAGTTCCTCGACCGCTACATGCCCGACCTGATGAGCATGCTGCACTACCGCGTGATCGACGTAAGCACCCTCAAGGAGCTGTCCCGCCGCTGGTACCCGGACGTGTACCTCAACAAGCCGGCAAAGCATGGCGGTCATCGCGCGCTCGCCGACATCATCGAATCGCTCGACGAACTGCGCTACTACCGTGAGGCGTTCTTCAAGCCGGCTCCCGGTCCGGACGCCGAGCAGGCCCGCGCCATCGCCGATGACATCGAGTCCACCAGTCTGCTGCGCAAGTATGAGGAGAATGGCAACCCGGTGGAGGATGCCAGCACTCCGGAGAAGGCGGATTACTAAAGATCCGGACTGATTGCGCTGGGTTTGGCGTGATGCTGGTGACTACCCCTCAGTCTGCTTCGCAGACAGCTCCCCTGACAAGGGGAGCTTGGAAGGGGTGGGGCTTCGCTACGGTTTCTCTGACGGGACTTAGGGGTTTGACTCCGCTGGTAGCTTCTGAACAAGGGGAGCTTGGAAGGGGTGGAGTTTTCCTGACGAGGGGAGCTTGGGATGGTTCTGAATGCCTCAAGGGGGAGGCGATAAGGGCCATAGGATGAGCTGTGGGGCGTTTGTGACGCTCAATGTTCCATGGTGTTACAAGTAGACTACAAACTAGAACGCAATCTATCCCCGTTTACATCTCGGCAAATTCCGAGAATTGTTCCGCCTCTTAAATACTGAATCAACGCAAGGGGTTGGAAACACGCGCAAATACCTTAAATTGCAATCCGTTTCTGGTATTGCATCACATCGCCGTACGCCATGATCGTCATGGTCATCGTCATCGGTGATCATCTATTCCACGTGTACTACGTTCTTGAAAGCCTCCTGCCAAAGTTCACTCGCTACTAGAGGAAGGGGGCTCACATGGAACCGCTTCTCGTGGTGCTCTCCGGACTTCCGATGACATTGCTGATCACCGTTGTCTCATTCTCGATCGGCGCGATACTCGGAATCCCCATGGCGCTTGGTCTGCGAACAGGCATAGCGCCGATCCGCTGGATCGTCCGCCTTGTCGTCGACCTGCTGCGCGGCATCCCCATGATCGTATGGCTGTTCCTGTTGAAATTCGGTCTATCCACGCCAGCATTCCGCATCACCGCATTGGAAGCCGCAATCGTTGGACTGGGACTCATCTCGGCCGGCTACCTTGCCGACATCTACCGAGGTGGATTGCAGGCCGTGCCCAAAGGACAATACGAGGCGGCCGCGGCGCTCGGCATCCCAGGCACGATATCGTTCTTCGGCGTGATCGTGCCGCAGGCGGCGCGCATCGTCAGCCCGTCCATAGCCACCTACCTGATCGGACTGCTCAAGAACTCGTCCATCGCATCCACCATAGCCGTGGCGGAAATGGTGTTCATGGCACAGGGATACGCCAAACAGAACATCAACTCCGTCGCCGGCGTACTGCCCTACGCCATCGCCGGCGTGCTCTACATCGTACTGAGCATCCCCGTGGCCATGCTGTCACGCAAACTCGACGCCAACCTGCGCAAGGCGGTGATCTGACATGACCACACAGGAACCGCTTCTGCAATTCTGGGCCGAAGGACTGCCCGGCATGATGCACGGACTGCAGATCAGCGTCGCGCTTGCCGGAGTCTCCATGATCATCGGCCTGCCGCTCGGATTGATCTTCTGCATGATGGTGATGAGCCGCAGCCGGTTCATCAGCGCACTCGGACTGGTCGTCGTGGAGATCGGACGAGGCATGCCCGCGCTGATCATCCTCTACCTCGTGTACTTCGGACTGCCCAGCTTCGGCGTACTGCTCGACAGCTTTCCCTCGGCCATCATCGCCCTGGCATGGAACTACTCGTGCTATTGCTCCGAAATCTTCCGCGCCGGCATCCAAGCCGTACCCCACGGGCAGAACGAAGCCGGAGACGCGCTCGGACTCAACGGCAACATCACCTTCTTCTACGTGATCCTGCCACAAGCGTTCCGATCCATCATCCCCGCACTGCTCGGACAGACCATCCTCCTGTTCCAGGACACATCCCTGGCCTACACCGTGGCCGTACCCGAGCTCATGAAGGAGGCGTACACCTACGGATCCACCACATTCCAATACCTGCGCGTCTTCGTGCTCGCCGGACTGTGCTACGCCGTGATCACGCTGCCCGCATCCTGGATCACCCGCTGGCTCGAACGCCGACTGGCATTGAGCTACTGAATCCGCAAATCCCGCAATCTCCCACACCGACATGCCCCAGGCCGACCTTCCCGTCGCACGCCGTCCCCAAACGCAAGGTCATCGTCGACCGGAACGACTTCCGGCCACACACAGAGAGGAACACGATCATGAAGATCACACGAGGAATGAAGCTGATGGCCGCGGCCTGCGCCGCACTGATGAGCGTCAGCGCGCTCGCCGCATGCGGCGGCGGATCGTCAAGCTCGTCCGCCGCCAAAAGCGACTGCACGCCGCTGGTGTCCAACATCACCACCATCAAGTCCGGCACGCTCACGGTGGGCGTGATCGACCAGCCGCCGTACTCCAGCTACAACGGCGGCAACCCCAAAGGCATGGACATCGACTTCATCAAGTCGATCGCCGACGCCAACTGTCTGAACGTCGAATGGCAGCAGGCCTCGTTCGCCAACGCCATGCAGGCCATCGCCTCCGGACAGATCGACACCGCCACCGGCGACATCAACGTGACCGAAAAGCGTGAACAGGTGGTCGACTTCCCGAAGTCCATCTACCTTGAGGGTGTGGGATACGCCTCCAAGAAGAGCGTGGACATCAAGACCATCGACGACATCGAATCCAAGGGCATCAAGTCCATTGGCATCGGCGACGGTTACGGCTGGCTTGAGGACATGAAGACCGTGTTCGGAGACAAGGTGAAGACCTATCCGAGCTCCGTGGAGATGAAGCAGGATCTCGAGGCCGGTCGAGTCGACATGATCATGGAAGCGTACGGCACCGCGGTCGATGAGTTCAAGGGCAACGACGACATCGTGGTGGAATACGCCAACAAGAACCCGGACAAGCGCATCAACTCGCTGGTCGAGCCCCCGGAGGTGAGCTACCCGTACACCAAGGGCAACAGCTCGCTCGGTCAGGCGTTCGACAAGGGCATCGAGAAGCTCATCAAGGACGACAAGGTCAAGCCCACACTCAAGAAGTACGGGCTGGACGAGGGACTGGCCGCTATTCGCGACAAGCAGTACGTGGTCCCGATCACGAAGTGACGGCACCGGATGGCATCCCTGATTTCCCGATGATTTCCGCGATATGAGCGGACGGTCGTCTTCGACCGCGGCCCATTTCAACGGGGTCGCTGTCGAAGATCTCCGTAGGCGTGTATCGCCGGCAAGACGGCAATCGGCAAACGTAAGAGCAAGGAGACGACAATGACACTGGCAACACTGGTCTCGCAGACGGTGTCCTCCACGGAGGGCGACGATCACAGCAAGTACATGATCGAACTGGGCGGCGTGGTCAAGTCATACAACGGCAACACGATCCTGCACGAGGTGTCGCTCAGGGTCGAACGCGGCGAGGTGTGCTCGATCATCGGTCCATCCGGCGCCGGCAAGTCCACGCTGCTGCGATGCATCAACCTATTGGAGCAGCCTGACGACGGCAACATGATGATCGACGGACAGTTCGTGGACTTCACCGAGAACCTGCCCAAGAGCGATCTCATGGCACTTCGGCGCAAATGCGGCATGGTGTTTCAGCAGTTCAACCTGTTTCCCCACATGAGCGCGCTGAAGAACGTGGTGTTTCCACAGCAGTACGTGCTGGGACGCAGCAAGGAGGAAGCCGAGGAACGTGCCATGGAACTGCTCAAGCGAGTGGGGCTCGAGGATCGTGCCGACCATAAGCCGTCTCAGTTGTCCGGCGGTCAGCAGCAGCGTGTGGCCATCGCCCGCGCGTTGGCGCTCGATCCGGCCGTGATGCTGTTCGACGAGCCGACGTCCGCGCTCGATCCCGAAGTGAGCGGCGAGGTGCTCAACGTGATGAGGGAACTGGCCGAAGGTGGCATGACCATGTGCGTGGTCACGCACGAGATGAGTTTCGCCAGGGATGTCGGCGATCATCTGGTGGTGATGGCCGATGGCGCGATCATCGACGAGGGTGATCCCAAGGAGATCATGGCGCATCCGGTGAACGAGCGGACGAAGCAGTTCCTCAGCGCCGTAGGGAGATAGCTTTTATCGTCGGCTCCCCTCGGGATCGAGGGGAGCTGTCCGCCGAAGGCGGACTGAGGGGAGCCGAAGTCTCCTCTAATCCGTCTGTCTCATATGGGTCTTCTTCGTGGCAAAAGAAGCCCCATTTTTGTACTATGTTCTAGATGTTTCTGCAGTAACTTGACGGTAACACAAGAAAATATGACGCGTAACGCGGCAAGTTCTACTCTATAAATAGAACACGTTCTAGAACAACGAATACAAAAAGTTTGTGATTGCATGAACGCGTTCCACGATAGAAAGGGGTGGATCTCATGACCGCACGTCACCATCACGTCATTCGATCCACGGAACTGTTCGCCGACGTCCCGATCCGACGAGTGGACGACATCGACGCGGCTCCGCTGACGAAGATCGAGGAATCCGGACTGGTCGGCATGGGCGGTGCCGGCTTCCCGACATTCAAGAAACTGAAGTTCGGCAAGGGTTGCACCACGGTGATCGCCAACGCGGCCGAATGCGAGCCGCTGCTCGAACACAACACCGCCAGGGCGGAGACCGACCCCGAAAAGATCCTCTCCGGACTCACCATCGCCATGCATGAGGTGGGCGCAACGCGCGGCATCGTAGCCATCAAACCCAAGAACGCCAACGCCGTGCGCAGTCTGCAGGCCGCACTCGACACCGCGGCGCACGGCGGATACGACTTCGACATCAATCCCGACATCGAGATCGTGTTCCTCAAGGACCGCTACCCGGCAGGCGACGAACGCGCCATCGTTCGCGACGTGCTCGGTACGCTGTTGCCGCCCGACGCCATCCCCAGCGCAGCCGGCGCCGTAGTCATGAACGTCGAATCGCTTATGCGCGTGCACAATGCGGTCATCGAGAATCTGGCCGTGACCACCAAGGACATCACCGTCGCCGGACACATCGAAGGCAGCGGATACGACAACGACGTCAGTCTGGTCATCTACGACGTGCCGATCGGCATCGGCGTGCGAGACGTTCTCAATGCGCTGCACATCCATCAGCCGACCGACGACGAGCAGATCATGATCGGCGGCCCGTACATGGGCAGCCTCGGCACACTCGACAGCACCGTCTCGGAAACCTGCGGCGGCATCATCATCGCCGGGCCGGAACTCGCCGACCCCGGCCCGATGGGCATCATCGTCTGCGCGTGCGGGGCAAGCGAGGAACGACTCAGAGCGATCGTGACCGCCAAAGGCGCACCATTGGTCGACGTCCGCCTCTGCAAGAACGCATGTCGTCTGGCCAACGGACGACTCAAATGCCGCAACCCCGGCATCTGTCCGGGCCAGGCGCAGAACATCATCGCACTGAAGAAGGAAGGCGCGCAAAGCGTGCTGATCTCCCACTGCACCGACTGCTCGAACACCGTGATGCAGGTGGCGCCGAAACTCGGCATGCGCGTGCACCACGCCACCGACGCGTTCATGCGCGCCGGAGACGAGCCGATCATCCGCGCCTTCCGCAAGACCGTCAAGGCCGCGTGACGGCAGTCCGTCGCGTGACGTTGATTCATCGCGTGCGTTGATTCATGCGAAGAACCCAGACGAAACCAAACACTCAACCATCGAGAAACCCCACACAGAGAAAGGAACCCCACAATGTCTCTCTCCCAGGAAACGCTTGAAGCGCACCTCAACGATCCGGCCGTGCTGTGCTGCCGCCGCCCCGCCGGGACCGTGCTCAGCGCAGCCGACTTCGAGGACCCCGCGATCTTCCCCGACCTCGTCGACTCGAACCTCATGACACTCAAGGAAGGCGGTCTGACCATCCAGCAGGCGCTCGGCGCCACGCTGATCAACGACGGTGAGGCACTGACCCAGCTCACGCCCGACCTGCTCGACGGCGTCAAGGACATCCCTTCGGCATCCGACGATGATGAATCGGACGACTCCGCCGACACTTCCGCTTCATCCGACGACGGAGGGCCAGACAGCTGCTCCTGCTGCGGAACCGCAGGGGAGATTCCCACGCCCGTGGCTCAGGCCTCAGCCGGCGGCTACGTTCACCTGCACCTCGACAAGGCCGAAGGTCTCGATCTGGTCTTCCCGGCAGGTGGAGCCGTTTCCGGCTCATGCCCGGCCGCTCCCATGACCGCCTCCCCGGCCGCATCCGTGCCGCCGGCCGAAGATGACACCCCAGCCGATCGTGTACTGCGTACCCTCGTCAAAAAAGACTATCCGGTCACCAAAGTGGTCATCGGCAGCGAGACATCCTACGCCGACGGCGTGCTCACCGTGGACGGTTCGCTGGTGGAGGCCGCCAAGAAGGCCGATCCACTGGTCAAGGACGTGGAAATGACCGTGATCAACCCCGCCGACCGCCACGTATACTCCAACACCATCATGGACGTGATCCCCGTGGCGGCCAAGGCCGAAGGCAAGCTCGGCGAAGGCGTGACCAACGTGCTCTCCGGCGCGGTATTCGTACTCACCGGCATGGACGAGGCCGGCGTACAGGTGCACGAATTCGGCTCCTGCGAAGGCTACATGGACGAGAAGATCCGCTATGGTCGCCCCGGATGCCCCGACGACAACGACATCATGATCCGTGTGGACGTGAAGATCGAAAAGGGCACCGGCATGGAACGCCGCGGACCGTTCGCCGCACACAGCGCATGCGACGTGATCGTGCACGCCTGCCGCGAGGCGATCAAGAACCTCGACGGCGTCAAGCCCATCGGCGAGGAAACCTTCAAGGACGTCAGGCGAGCCGGCCGGCCGCGCGTGGTGCTCGTCAAGGAGATCATGGGCCAGGGTGCCATGCACGACAACCTGCTCGTGCCCACCGAACCATGCGGAGTCAAGGGAGGACAGAAGAACGTGGACCTCGGCAACGTGCCCGTGGTGCTCAGCCCCAACGAAGTGCTCGACGGCGGCATCCACGCGCTCGCCTGCATCGGACCCGCCACCAAGGAGATCACCCGGCACTTCTTCCGCGAGCCGCTCGTCGAAGCATTGCAGACCGACGAGGAGCTTGACCTGACCGGCGTGGTGTTCATCGGATCCCCGCAGGTCAACGACGAGAAGACCTTCGTCTCCGAACGACTCGGTGCACTCGTCGAGGCCATGGAAGTGGATGGCGCGATCGTCACCACCGAAGGCTTCGGCAACAACCACATCGACTTCTCCGAGAACATCGCCGCCATCGGTTCCCGTGGAGTGCCGGTCGTGGGCGTCACCTTCGCCGCCTATCAGGGGCAGCTGGTCGTCGGCAACAAGTACATGGACGCGATGATCGAGCTCAACAAGGATCCGGAAGGATTCGAGAACGAGATCCTCGCCGACAACACCACCACCCCCGACGATGCGGCCCGCGCGATCCTCATGCTCAAGACCAAGATGGCCGGCATCCCGATCGAACCGCCGGAGCACAAGTGGGATGAGGCCGTGATCGAGGCCAACAAGAGGCTCGTCAAGTAGTCGAACGGTCCGGAACACATTCCGGAACAACTCCGGAACATACGGAAAGGATGCATCATGCAGGTGGAACTCAAGCCGCTCCTGCTCAAGGGAGTCATCAAGGAAGTCACCGAAGTCGGCGTGCGCATCGGCGTCAACGGACGCATGGGCGTGCTCTCGCTGCCGTTGCGACTCATCTATACGGACAAGCCGCTCGCGGTCGGGCAGGAGTGCGAGTTCTACCTCAGCTATGTCAACGTCATCTGATCCGTCGCGCATTCATCGCCAATCAACACGTCATTCACGAAACACGTCATTCACGAATCTAAGGAGCACATCATGCCTACCGCATTCAAACTGACCACGGCAAAGGGACTCAAGTCGGAGATCTACGTGCCGTGGACCCCCAAGCCCGTCTGGACGCCGCTCACCAAGCCGCTGAACCAGTGCAAGGTCGCCTTCATCACCTCCGGCGGCATCCACAAGAAGGACCAGACGCCGTTCAACACGGCCGGAGACTGGAGCTACCGTGAGATCCCGTCCGACACCCCGTCCGACCAGCTCATGGTGACCCACGGCGGATTCGACAACTCCGACATCAACAAGGACGTCAACGCCATGCTGCCGATCGACCGACTGCGCGAACTCGTCAAGGAAGGATTCATCGGCTCCCTGGTACCCACGTTCTACGGATTCATGGGCGGTGGTGGCAACGTCGACAAGTTCGAACACGTCACCGGACCGGAGATCGCCAAGAAGCTCAAGGCCGAAGGCGCCGACATCGTGCTCGCCACCGGCGGCTGCGGCACCTGCCACCGATCCTGCACGCTGGTGCTGCGCTGCTGCGAGGCGGCCGGCATGAGCACCTGCATCATCGCCGCGCTGCCGCCGATCGCACGCCAGCAGGGGGCGCCGCGCATCACCGCGCCGCTCGTGCCGATCGGATCCAACGCCGGCGAGCCGAACAACCCCCAGATGCAGATGGGCATCCTCAAGGACACGCTCAACGCCATGGAGGAGTTCGACCACTTCGGCCAGATGAAGGCGCTGCCGTACGAGTACCGTCACAACGTCTGACGGCATCCGTGCAGAATCCAGACTCGTCCGGCCAGCGAGCGCCACAGTCGACGGCCGGACGATGGTCGGTGCGACGCCGGAACCAGCCGGTGCCGCACCGACCGTATCCTCGATCCGCAATCATCGCGAACGGACAACGCAATCGAACACCCGCAACGGCAATGCGGCGGCAACGCATTTCCGGATCATCGACCCCGCCGATCGTGCAGACGGCACGGAACACGTCCAAACTATACGGTTCTATGATGGAGTCACTTCTCCATACGGGACCTGATACGAAAGGCGGAACCTGTCCATGGTACGAGACGCACGAAGCAGCATCATCGATGCCTCTTGGGAACTGTTCAAGGAGAAGGGCTACGAGAAGACCACGATCGATGACATCATCGACAAGGCCGGCATAGCCAAGGGCACGTTCTACCACCACTTCCAGGGGAAGTCGGCGCTGCTGGGGACGCTGAGCGACGTGTTCGACGAGAAGTACCGCGAACTCGACGCCACGCTCGACCCCGAGGGGCCGGTGGCCGATCAGGTGCGGTACCTCAACGTGCAGATGTTCGGATGGATCGAGCAGCATGTGCCGGTCGAGCTGCTCAGCGCCCAGCTGGCGTCGCAGCTCAACGAGCGTGGAGACCGGTCACTGGTGAATCAGGACCGCTTCTATTTCGCCATCCACCGCAGGCTCTTCGCCCGCGGACAGGAGCGCGGCGAGATCACGCGGGACTATTCCACGCACGACATCGTCCGCTTCTATGCGATGGCGGAACGATCGATGCTTTACGACTGGTGTCTGCATCAGGGATCGCAGCCGCTCGTGGGGGAGCCCACGCGGATCGTGGCGGAAGTGCTGTCGCGGTTCGTGCGGCGCATCTGAGATAACGGCGCCTGGCTGTGGGGCCTGATGGTCCTATGGCCTGATGGTCTGGTCCGGCGGCGGCCGGTCGTGGAGTGCGATCCTTCCCTCGCAACGGGGCGGGGTTCTAAGGAGAGCGCCATGAACCTGGCCGGCACCATACAATCCCCATCCAACTTCCATACCCGTACTCTGGCCGCGGCGCAGTCGGTGCTCAACGACGCCATGTTTCGCGACAGTCCGCGGCTCGTCACCGTCGAATCGCATACGCAGGGCGAGCCCACACGCATCTTGGTCAGCGGGCTCTCGGCCGTGGACGCCGAGCCCAGCGCGATCGCGGTGCGCGACAAACTCATCAACAGGTACGACGACGTACGCAGGATCCTCATGCTGGAGCCGCGCGGGCATCGCGACATGTTCGGCGCCATCCTGTTCAAGCCCACCCGGCCGGACGCCGACCTCGGGGCGGTGTTCACCGACTCGGGCGGCTACCTCAACATGTGCGGGCACGGGTCGATCGGCGTCTCCACCTTTGCCGTGGAATCCGGGCTCGTGACCGGGCGGTACGGGTCATTCGCCGAGATCGCCGACGACGACATCGACGTGCACCTCGACACCCCCGCCGGACTGATCACCGTGACCGTGCACGTGCGCGACCATCAGGTGCAGAACGCCACGCTCACCAACGTGCCCGCATTCGTGGCCAGGGACTCCGTGACGATCCACGTGGACGAGCCGGGCATCCTCGTGCGGGATGTGAAAGCCACGATCTCGTTCGGCGGCAGCTTCTTCGCGCTCGTCGATTTCGACTCGCTCGGACTCGAATACGACATCGAGGCCGCGCACTCACAGGAGATCGCCGACATCGGCATGGCGATCCTGAGGGCCGCGCGCGAGCAGATCGACGTGCGGCATCCGCTGGTGGACATCAGTGGCGTGGACCTGGTGGAGTTCGGGCAGTTCGACGTGGAGACCGGGCATTACCGCAACGGCGTGGTGTTCGGCGGCCGGCAGGTGGACCGCTCCCCATGCGGCACCGGCACCAGCGCCAAGCTCGCCGCGCTGGTGGCTCTGGGGGAGATGGGCATCGGGGAGACCCGCGTGTTCGAGTCGATCACCGGTTCGAGGTTCCTCGGATGCGCGGCCTCTCGCACCACGGTTGCCGGGCATGAGGCCGTGGTGCCGCAGATCACCGGCAAGGCGTTCATCACCGGTGTGAGCACCTTCGAACTCGACTCCACCGACATCTACCCGCGTGGTTTCCTGATGTGAGGCGGTGCGTGGACGGCACGGTAGCAGGGAGGACCGTCCGCGTCAGTCGTGTTGCAGCTAATGGTGTGCGAGACGACTGAACGCATGCAGGGAAGGGGTGACCGTTCGTTCACATTCGTCGCAACGGGTTGCCGGGTATTTGGCGGATCCGTAGCGTGCGGAACATGAACGATGAATCTCTGACGCTGAAAAATCTGACCACCATCAAGCAGCAGCGAATGCAGGTCTGCGAGGAGGCGACGAAGCGCACGAAAGGTGGGCTGGTCTTCGACCTGTGCACGTCTCTTGAGCTGCAGTCCGTGGAACTTCCAAGAGAGGATGCGCTCAACAAAGCCATCTGTCATGCTGCGGTGCTGGACGCCGATGAACGTCATGCGCTGACGGGGGTGCGGTTCCATTGCTATGCCCGTCCGTTCTCCACGGTTCTTGTGGGATATCGGTTCCGATGCGTGGCCTTGGCCGATGTGTGGATGCATTACGCGTCCATATTGTCCTTGGAGGAGCTGGTGGTGCTGGCCGATGCGCTGATGCGCCGTGATGGGAGACTGAACCGGCTCTCTCTGGATCACCTGATCCGTGAGCTGGAGGCCGCCGGCCGGTTCCGCGGCAAGAGGCGATGCCGGCAGGCGCTTCGGCTCGCTAGGGAGGGAACGGATTCCTCATGGGAGACCAGAACCCGGTTGGTCCCGATGCAGTATGGCCTGCCGTGCCCTGAAGTGAACTATCCGGTGAAAGTTGGCGGCGACAAGGGATACCGGTATCTGGACATGGCATATCCGCAATGGCGGATCGCAATCGAATATGACGGGGAGCACCACCGGTACTTCTGGAAGGAGGACAACCGGCGTCGGGAAATCCTGGAACAACAGGGATGGACGATCATCACGGTGTTCCATGAGGATCTGCGTGATGAGGAAAGCCGGGCTCGACTGGCACAACGGGTGGCGGCGCGCGTCGAACAGGTGACGGGCAGGCCCATGCCGTTGCGGTATCGGAGTCTTGAACAGCTTGCGGACGGGCGGTTATGGCGATATGAGGCGAAAAACCAGAGCTGAGTCCTTATATCCGGGAATTTTGACTTGATGGGATCCGGGTCTGACGGCTGTGATGGCTCGGGAAATGAGCAATCCTCGAGTTCTGTGTGGATTTCGCATGGTCTTCACCATCAATCCTTGAGTTCTGTGCGTTCAATTAGCTTTATACGAAGTGTGAGCCTTGAAATTCCAATGCTTCTACTTCATGTATGCGTGATTCAACGCACAGAACTCAAGGATTGATGGTATCGGACCCCTCAAATCCACACAGAACTCGAGGATTACCTGATGAGACGGGCAGGGGCGCCTCCCCTCGGGCGGGAAGACGACGCCCCCTAGAGTTTTTTGCCGTCTTCCCGCTAGGAAACAAGACGTCGGAAAACGAGGACCGGTGAGGTGCAAAGCCCTTCTCGACTCCCATCTCCCCATTGATCACAGCGACTGCTCGGTGCGGGCGATGATCTCGTCCTGCAGGGCCTTGTCCAGGTTGTTGAAGTAGTCGGAGTAGCCGGCGACGCGCACGATCAGGTCCTTGTACTGCTCCGGGTGCTTCTGCGCGTCGATCAGCGTGGCCCGGTCGATCACGTTGAACTGGATGTGATGGCCGTCCATGGCGAAGTAGCTGCGGATCAGGGCGCTCATGCCGAGGATGCCCTTCTTGCCGGCCACCACCTGCGGCGTGAACTTCTGGTTGAGCAGCGCGCCTCCGGTCTTGAGCTGATCCATCTTCGCGGCGGAGCGGATCACCGCAGTCGGGCCGTTGACGTCCGCGCCCTTTTCCGGGGCGATGCCGTCGGGCAGCGCGATGTGCTCGTGGCGGCCGTTCGGGGAGGCGATCATGGTCTGACCGAAGTACACGTGGCACGTGGTCGGCAGGAACTCCACGATGGTCTTGGAACCCTTCGGGGTCGGGCGTCCGGCCACGATCTTCTGCAGGGATCCGGACACCTCGCGCAGCACGTCGTCGGCGTAGTCGTCGTCGTTGCCGTACTTCGGGGTGTGGTTGAACACCTGGTCGAACATGTCGTCGTAGCCCTTGAAGTCGGCCTCGCACGCGGCGAGCACCTCGTCCATGGTGAAGCGCTTGTCCTCGAACACCTGCTTCTTGAACACGGTGAGCGAGTCGGTGACCGTGCCCATGCCCACGCACTGGATGTAGCTGGTGTTGTATCGGGCGCCACCGCAGTTGTAGTCCTTGGCCTTGGCGATGCAGTCGTCGGTGATCACGGACAGCAGCGGCACGGGCATGGTGTCCATGAACAGGCGCTCGATGAAGTTGTTGCCCGCCACCTTGATGTCGGCGACGTACTTGAGCTCCTTCTCGAACGCGGCGTACAGTTCGTCGAAGCTCGTGAAGTCGCGCGGATCGCCGCAGTCGATGCCGATCTGCTTGCCGGTGTAGTGGTCGTAGCCTCGGTACATCACCAGTTCGAGCACCTTCGGCACGTTCAGGTAGCCGGTGAGCACGTACGCTTCCTTGCCTGCAGTGCCGGTCTCCACGCAGCCGGACGCGATGCCGGATTCACGGGCGTCGTCGAGCGACTTGCCCATGTTCAGCAGCTCCTGGATGATGGCGTCAGAGTTGTAGAACGCCGGCTGGCCCCATCCCTTGCGGCTGATCTTCACGGCCTCGTGCAGGAAGTGCTCCGGGGTCTTGCGGCTGATCTGCACGTTGGAGCTCGGCTGCAGCAGCTTCATCTCGTCCATGACCTCGAGGATCAGGTAGCTCACGTCGCTCACGCCGCAGGTGCCGTCCGGGCGCAGCGCGCCGGTGTTGAAGTTGCAGAAGTCGGTGTAGGTGGCCGACTCCTTGAGCGTGATGCCCACCTTCGGCGGCGCCGGCTGGTTGTTGAACTTCACCCACAGGCACTCCAGGTATTCGCGCGCTTGCTCGCGGGTGAGCGTGCCGGCCGCGATCTCCCTGTTGTAGAAGGGCTCGAGGTGCTGGTCGAACTTGCCGGGGGAGTAGGAGTCCCAGTTGTTCATCTCGCTGGTGACGCCGATGTGCGTGAACCAGTACATCTGGATCGCCTCGCGGAAGGTGCGCGGCGCGTGGGCGGGCACGCGGTCGCACACCTCGGCGATCTGCTCGAGCTCCTCGCGGCGCACCGGGTCGTCGCATTCGGCGGCCTTCTCGCGCGCGAGCGCCGCATAACGCCGGCCGAGGATGATCATGCCCTCGCACACCAGACGCATGCCCTTGAGCTCGTTCTCCTTGTGCTCGGCCTCCATGTCGTTGTTGTAGTCGATCTTCGCCAGCTCGTCGTCGATGCGCTTCATGAAGTCCGCGTAGCCGGTGTGGTAGATCTTGCCGTCGGCGACCGTGTGGCCGGGGCCGCGCTGCGCCATGAACTCGGTGAACATGCCGCCTTCGAACAGCAGATGCCACTCCTCGGGCAGAGCGTTCATCATCTTGGTCATCGTGGCGCGATCCTTCCAGAACGGGATGATCACGTCGCGCTGGATCTCCTTCTGCTCCTCGGTGACGGAGAACGACACGTGCTCGCGGTTGTTCATGTTGTCGAAGTCCTGCAGGCTGTGGCAGCACAGTTCGGGGAACGTGGGGGAGGACTGCGGGCCCACGCCCTTCTCGCCCACGATCAGCTCGTCGTCGCCCAGGTACAGGGTGCGGCGCTCCATGAGCGTCTTGAAGAAGAGTCCGCGCAGCACGGGCGTGGGCACCTTGCCCTCGTACTGCTTGTAGACGTCGGTTTCGATGAGGGCTCGCTCGAGCGAGATGCTCGGATGCGTGGTCTCGCTTTGCTCGCGCAGACGCTTGGTGCGCATGGTTGAGCCGCGCTTTTCGCTCCAGTCGATGCCGGTGGTGGTGTCGGTCGGCGTGATGGTTGCAGTGGTCATGATGATCCTTACGTGTGATTACGACGTGCGTTGTGCAATGCTGTTCCCGCCGCGTTGTCGTGCTGTCGCACGGGCGGGAGCGGCATTGCGTTTGCCGTGAATGAATGAACGATGCAATGTCCGGGATTCCTGACCGCAGACGGCGACGGACGATATGACTGCGGACAGTGAAGGGAGTGGACGAGAATTCCGACTGGCATGTCGCCGCGATGATGTGATGATGCGGTTCGGCGCAGCCGGTGGAAAGATCGAAGAAAGATCGGGAATCGTCGCGCTTCCGCGCGCGAACGATGCGAGATTATTTGAGAATGGTTTCGGCGCCGCTGCGCGCACCGGGATGGGCCTTGCTGCGCTTGCGCGAATACAGCACGTTGCTGTTGACGACGTTGCTGTTGGCGTGAATGCGGGTGATCGCGTGGCATGGACCGGATTCGGGGCGCACGTAGGAGTGCGCGTTCATGGATTCATGGATCGTCGAATCGTTCATGATGTGCCTCCTTTCGTGGGATCGTCGCCGCCGTTGTTGGTCGTCGGTGATTGTTGATTGATTGAATTTGCCTGACTGGTTTTCCGCGCCGTCGCCGCCATCATAGCGCGGTGCGATGTCGCCGTATGTGTCCGGCGACGCTTTCATGTTACAGTCCTGCAACATGTTCGCCGTCGTGACGGCGGGTGCCTATGGCTTGTCTCGTCTGCCATGGGTGACGCCTATGAGGTGAGCCTTGCGGATGGATGGGCCGCGCGTGACCGGTCGGACGATTCAGCCGCCGATGGTCACGTTGTCGTAAAACTTCTCGATCTCGGACTTGACCTCCTGCATCTGCTCGTCCTTCGGCACTTCGAAGTAGATCGCCTTGCGGCCGAGCTTGGCGTACTTGTCCATGCCGAACTTGTGGTAGGGCAGGATGTCGACCTGCTCGACGGGGATGTTGTTCGTGCGCAGCCACAGCATGGTGCGTTCGATCATGTCCTTGCCGGTGTTGATGCCGGGCAGCATGATGAGCCGCAGGAAGATACGTGCGTTATTCTCCGCCAGAATCTTGAGGTTCTTGAGTACCAGATGGTTCGAGCCGCCCGTGTATCGCTTGTGCAGGTCGTCGTCGATGAACTTGAGATCGTAGAGGAAGAAGTCGGCGTAGTCGCACATCTCCTCCACGGTTCTGCTCGCCGCTACGCCGCACGTGTCGATGCCGATGCTGATCTCCTGTTCGTCAAGTCGACGAACGAACTCCATGATGTAGTCGTGGTCCATGGCCAGCACCTCGCCGCCGGAGAGCGTGACGCCGCCGCCGGACTGGTCGTAGATCATGTGATCCTTGAGCACGTCCTTCATCAGCTCGTCGATGGTGTACTGTTTGCCCACGTGCTCGATCTTTCCGTCCTTGTCGGTCATGATCTCCGGGGTGAACAGCTGGCTTTCCGGGTTGTGACACCATTCGCAGCGCAGCGGGCAGCCTTTGAAGAACACGGTGGTGCGTACGCCGGGGCCGTCGTGCGTGGAGAAGTGCTGGATGTTGAACACGTAGGGTGTTCTGCCGCTCATCGATGGAACCTCCTTTCGATGTCGTCGTGTGTGACGTCGTGTTGCGGCAGTGCCGTCGCGACGTCGTTCCGACTTCGGAATCGTGCGGGATCGTGTTGACGCGTGGGATCGCGTGAGCCGCCGACGATCTGGTCGGAATTGTCATCAAGGATAGGTGCGGATGCGCTCGCCGACATGTCGTCGACACGACGGGCGAAACCGCATGTAAGCAAGTTCACGAAAGCGCGAAGGAAGGGATTATGCGAGCCATAGCATCGGCCTTGATGGGGCATGTGGTTTGGGTGTTTGACCGTGGGCTTGATGTTCGGGAACAGTGGTGGCTTGCCGTGGCCTCGTCTCTGCTGGCGATCGATGGGTCAGGTGTTCGGGAGCGGAGATGTTTCGCTTCGTTCTGCGATTCGCGGGCTTACAATACGTGTGATCGGGGTATGCGCGATGGCTTGCGCATGCCGGTGGGTGCGTGGCGCAAGGCGTGATGAAATGCGTCGCGCGTCGGTCATGCAGCCGTTAGGAGGGCATCATGAGTGGTTTCTTCGGGTCGAGCAGTCGCAGAAGGTATCCGAATCGGTATCAGGGGCGCAAGTACTACAGGAAGAAGGGACTGTTCGGCATGTTCGGCAGCATGTCGAGTTCCGACGCGGGGTACGTGACCTATCCGCAGCAGTATCCGGCGCAAGGGTATCCCCAGTATCCTCAGGGGTATCAGCCGTATCCGCAGGGACAGCAGCCTCAGTATCCGGCGCAGGGGCATTCGCAGCAGGTGCCTCAGGTCTCGCAGCCGTCACGGCAGGCGAGTCTGCCGGCCGCCGGTTCGGGGACTGGCGCGGGTACGGGCGCTGGCGCGGCGGCTGGTTCCGCCGCAGGTCTTACCTGTTCGAAGTGCGGCACGGTGGTTCCCGCCGGTTCCAAGTTCTGCCTCGGATGCGGTGCGAAGATGACGGCGAACGCCACGTTCTGCGGCAATTGCGGCAAGCCGCTGAGTCCGGGCGCCAAGTTCTGCATGGAATGCGGGGCTCCGGCGCAGCGGTGAGATTGGCGCCGCGGCTTTTCTGCGGCTTTCACGGATCCGTGGACGTTTGCGGTGACGCCGCCGTGCTGCTGTGCGGCTGCTTTCGGAGCCTTCATGGCCTTGATGAATGGCGGTGTGCCTATCGGCATGGCTGAGACGGGCGAGTACGGCTACACGGGCGGCAGGTGTGATTATTGGACGTCTAACGCGATGCCGGTTGTGGAAAAGATGATGCGGCTGTGTACGAAGGAATCGGGGGGATTGCCATTGTGAAGAAGTTCTTTTCATTCTTCCGATTCCCTCGAGCCTCCAAGGTTGTGCGTCTCCTGTCCGGAATGTTCTGCACGATGGCCGACATCTTCGACGCCGTGCTGTTCCGCATGTTGGTACCTGTTTCGACTGGAAGACGCGGAAGCGCCATAATCGGCGGATACCGGGTGACCGGGCGTTTGGGTGGCGGACGGTACGGCATGTGCCTGCAGGCCGAGGATTCCGAGGGGCGCCGTGTGGTACTCAAGCGGTTTCGACGCGGAATGTGGAAGCGCAATGCGGTCGGCAACCACTATGAGGCGGTGATCCTCTCCGGGCTGTCGCATCCCGCAGTCCCGGAGCTGCTGGGCGTGATCAACGACCGCAGTGGCTACTATTTCGTGCTGTCCCAGCAACCGGGGATCACGCTCAAAAGCTGGCTGTTCGACCGACGCAAGTCGTTCTCCCGTGCCGAGATCTACCGCATTGGCACCCAACTGTTCAATGTGCTGGTCTACCTGCATTCGCGCAGCGTGATCCACGGCGACATCAGCCTGTCGAACGTGATGGACGACGGGAAGCATGCATCGCTGATCGACTTTGGCTTGGCGCGGTACATGTCGGCGCGACCGGAGTCTGGGCGGGCGGAGTCCGATGCCCATGCTTCGGGAACCGGACCGCAATCGAGGCCGGGTGGTTCTCACGAGCCGGAGACTGCCGTGATTCCGGATTGCGGCGGGATCGATCTTGACCATGCGCGGCTGGCCGACGTGCTGCTCTATCTCATGTATTCATGCGACGCGTTGACGCGGCAGCCCGGGAAGGTGCGCGGCGGAAGTTGGGAGCTTGGAGAGCGCACCGCAAAAAATGCGGCGTGGTATGACGAATTGGCGCTGACCGCCGACCAGCTTGGTTGCATGAAACGGCTCATTGGTTTAGCGCGTCCCTACGCGAGCACCACTGAAGCTTCGGAGGCGTTCCGCACGGTGTTCGCCGATTGGCAATGATGACTGAAAATCTCGACGGGGATGCGCGGCGAGAAGGACTAGGTGCCTAGGTGAGGCGCGATGGCCTATACGGCCTCGATCGGGTTCGTACGGACTTCGTGAAGCCATAATACTGCGCTATCCCTCGATTTGGAGGTCCTTCGTCGAGTCTGCAGAAAGCTAATCACCGATTTGGAGGTTCTTGCGATTCAAGAGGATGTGCCAAGAGCGTCAATATTCCAGAGCTTTCGTGAAAAGCATTGTTTTTCTTGACGGATATAGGCGTGTTACGGCGAAATCGGAGGGAGCGGCTACTTTGCGAAGAACCTCCAAAACGGGAGATAGAACATCGCACGGTGGCAAAAGGACCTCCACATGAGGGGATAGGACGGAATTGTCTGCGTATTCTTGGCATATGCGGCGGAAGACGCCTCAAGCCAGGAAAGAAGGCAAGGCGTTCGGCCGGACAATGGGGACATGTGGGTTGTCGACCGTAAAACCATGGCGTGCGACGGAACGGAGCAATGATGGCAACAAGCGCAACTGATCGGTTGAAGGTGACGGTGGCCCAGTTCACCGTGGCTTGCGAGCCAGAGAGGAATCTCGAGATCATTGATGACCTGGCAGCGAAAGCGGCTGCACAGGGTGCGAGGTTGCTGGTGCTGCCGGAGGGACTAATTGCCCGCGATGGCGATGACGACGCCTTCGCCGCCGCGCACGCCCAACCATTGGATGGGCCGTTTGTACAGGGGTTGCGCCGGATCAGCGCCAACCGAGGCATTACGCTGATGGGAACAGTGCATATCGCCGGGGATCCGGATGATGCCGACCCAGACGAGGTAGGCAATGTCTCCGGGAATACGGTCGTGGTGAGTGAAAACCACATGGCAAACGGGCCGGCGCCGGAGAAACCGGAGAAAGAGCGGGCTGAAACTGGCTCTGCCGGACAAGAACCGGCGGTCGGCCGAGGCTCCCGGGTCTCCAACATGTTCTTGGTGATCCGCGATGGCGGGATCGCCGCCTCCTACCGCAAGCTGCACCTTTATGACGCGTTCTCGGCGTGGGAATCCGATGTGGTGCGTCCCGGAAACGAACTGCCGCCGATCGTGGACATTGATGGATGGAAGATCGGCGTGATGACCTGCTACGACGTGCGCTTCCCCGAAACCGCGCGCTCGCTGGCCGTGCGGGGCGCGGATGCGATCGTGGTAAGCGCCGCATGGGTGCGGGGTCCCGCGAAGGAGTACCACTGGGCGCTGATGACCGCGGCCAGGGCCGTGGAGAACACCTGCTACGTGCTGGCCTGCAGCGAGGTGAGCAAACGCAACATCGGATGCAGCCGTATCATCGGCCCCTTGGGCGAGGTGATCGCGCGGGCTGGGAATTCGAGCGCGGAGATGATCACCGCCACGTTGGACCGAACCGTGCTTGTCGAAGCCCGCCGCTCCCTCCCCGTCCTGGAGAACCGTCGCTTCGCGGACCCGCAGCTGCGGTAATCGGGGCAGAGAGACAACGGCGGAGCGGGACATGTGTCGGTAGTCCGAGCGAATACGGCAAAAGGGCAGCGATCAGCAAGACCCCACGGTTCCATATTGCTCCCGCGATCGTCTATCGGCACTTCCCTAGGCATTTGATAGGCCAAGCCGACGCCTAACCCCGTTTCCCTAGGCACTTGCTGAAATAGGTTGGACTCAACGACCGAGCGACAAGCGCATGGTTTCGGATATTCCTCATTGTTTTAAGAGCAAAGGCAGCTCTTCTTGCGGCAGTCTATTTTGGGAAGAACCTAGCGAACAGGGGATAGATACTTGCCAAACTCTCCAACCGCCTAGCGAAGCGTGGATAGGCACAGTAGTAGGTGAAAACGTCTATATCCAAGACGACACGTGTCGAACCATGTCCAGCTTCCCGCGGACGTAGGATGAGACCGAAGAGTTATTTCCTGACTAATTCGCGGATCTGTCTTCGTTTTCGCTCGCGCTTACACCACCGCCGGCCGATTCGCCGCGCGCTGCCCAATGCCGTCTGATGGCCTCGTCGGGATGATCCCGCACCGCGCTCGCCGGATACTTGGCGCGAGTCTTCGCCAGCTTGGCCGTGACGATGTCGTCCATATCCACGCCGAGTCGATCGGCGAGCATGATGCAGTAGATGAGCACGTCGGCAAGCTCCTCGCGAACATGCTCCTCATCAAGCGGCGGCATCTGCGGACTCCACTGATAGCATTCCAACAGTTCCGCCGCCTCGATGCTGATGGACTTCGTCAGATTCTCCGGCGTATGGAACCGACTCCAGTCACGCTCCCTCACGAAGTCCCGAATCGCCTGAATAGTATCTTCACTGATCATGGTTGCATCATACTGCGGGTGTTGCGGGACTACGGGCCAAATACATGTTGAGGATCAATTGAAACGTCGAAGAGCCATGCTGTCATCGAGATTGCGCCTACGCGTGTGGTTGAATGAGGGGAGTGGCATTGCAACGAGGCAAGTGAATCGGATGAATGAGGTGTGTGATGACGATGATGTCTGAGGAAACGTCCGGTGCCGATAGTGTCAGTGTCGATGGCGACGGTATCGATATCGGGATGTCGAGCGCCGATATCGACGAGTTCCTGAAGGGCCATTACTACGACCTGTTCAAGTCCTATATCTATGACCGCGGGCGAGCGTATTACGACGCCGGGAAGGTGGACGTGCCCGAGCCGATCGCGAAGGACCTGTGGCACGCCGTGGTCCGCGGCAATGACGACTATCAGGTGGATGTGCGCCTGCAGCGGGGACGGGTGGTGTCGGCTGCGTGCAGCTGCCCGTATGCGCGGCATTCCGCGTATTGCAAGCATGTGGCGGCCACGTTGATCGCCATGGCGGAACGACTGCGTCGGCAGCGTGATCAGGAGCAGGGGATTGAGCCCGAGTTTCCACGGGATGCGTCGAATATGGTGAGGTGGTACATAGGCCGTCAGTTTTCATTCTCGGCCCGGCTATCGGATGATGATTGGCGAGTGATCAAACACATTCTCGAAACGTTGTATGGTTTCCCGGATCTGGAGACGATATTCCGAAAGATGAAGCTCGATCTGCTCGGCAGCTGTGAGCCGGGTGAAGCGAAACGGCGGCGGCGTTCCGGACAGGCTGCGACCGTAACATTGACGCAACAGCGTAATGAGGCGCTGTATCGAAGACGTCCGACGGATAAACCCGAACGGAATCTTGCGAACATGCGGATTCTCGTCCCGGGCTTTGACGTTGCCCATCTGGATGAGCTGCCGCATACGTGGATGACCATTCTGGAAGCCGCGTACGAGCGCCTTCATGATGCAGAGGGGCTGCGCCGACTGTACATGTACTACATCGTCATCGCGCAGACCGATCCGGAGGCCGTGTACGTGGAACGACTGCGTGCGATCAGCGGCGAGCACTGGGCAGAGGACCGGGACGAGATAGTCCGATTGCAGAGAACGTGCCGTAGGTTTGGCATGATGTCGGCCGTTAATCCGGCATATGAACGATTGGTGCGGGAAGAACGACTGACCGATGAGGCGTTCGATTACTGTCTGACGGGCGGAATGGACGACATTGCGATTCGTCTGCTTGACGTACTTGCCCAGAACCCCGAATCGTTGGACCGAACGCTGCACTATTTCCGCAACGTATTGAAGGATCCGGATTCGGACGTCTATAAGCAGGACGATGCGGCTTCCGCGGAGCGCGTGGGACGGTGGATCCGAAAGATCGACACTGTGATCGGCTATGACGAGGCATGCTCGCTGGCCGAGCATATCGTCGGCATGTTCCCGCAGCGTAAGAAGCTGCGTGAGTGCCTTGCGGATTATGTTTCGGAAGTAGAGGATCCGCCTGAGTTCGATGACGACGATTGGAATGATGACGATGCTGCAGATGATGACGGTGACACGGATGATGTCGATAAGTCTGACTCCGAAGATGAAGAGAGCGCAGCCGGCGAGGATTTCGGAGGAGGAATCCGACGATGGTGACGTGTGAGGACAAGAACCGAGAGAGCGCGGCTTCGGAAATGAATACATTGGCGAAGGGCGAGCCAACTGCGGCGGGTGCGGAGACGAAAGACGATACGGGCGAGACTGTAGGAACGGAGGACATGAGTCGGCGGATCTGTCATATCGGCGATGGAGAGGCCGGCCATGCCGTATTGGAGTATGTGTGGAGTAGTTTCGCACGCTACCATTCGAGCGATATGCGGGAATCGGACTACCGGCTAATCATGGATGACCGGCAGTGGGCGACGGTGTGCGATCTGCTGCAGGGGTATCTGGCCATGGACGATCTCGACAACGCCGTGCGGGTGTTCCGTGATCGAAGGATGCAGGAGCTGGCCGACAGCTGTCTGCCGGACGCGGAGCCAACACCCGCGCCACCCGGATTGCCGCAGGGCTGGTGGACGCTGCTCGAGGCTGCGTACGAGCGGTTGGGTAATGAGAATGGTCTGCGGCGTATCTACGCCTGCTATATCGTCACCGACCGGCTGCCGTGGAGTCGGAAGGCATCCGACGTTCCGGATTCCGAAGTACCAAGGCATGGGCGTGAGATCGACCACGATTATTACGTTCGCAAGCTGAAGACGTTGTCTGGAGAGCATTGGCCGGAGGATGTGCGCCGGATAGTGCGTGTGCATCAGCGGTACTATCGGGATCCGATGTTCGCCGGCCGACAGCTTTCCTATGAGGAGCTGCTGCGGTCGGAACGGCTGAGCGACGCGGCCTGGCGGTACTGCAAGGTTCGCAGTCATCCCCGATATTCGTTGCTCGACGATGCCGCCGAACTCATGGAAGACATGTTCGATGTGGTGGCGGAGCAGCATGCCGAGGAGGCGTGCAACATTCTGCTCGTCCCGCTGCGGGACGCCGACTCCTCAATCCTGAAGAACGATTCACCGGAACTCGTCGCACAGGTGATCGAGGTACTGCGGAAATGCCAGCCGTATGTGGCGGACCGCGTCTGCGCGGAATGCGAGCGCCTATACGGTATGTACCGGCATCGTCAGCGGCTGAGGGGCGAGCTCAAGAAGCTGATGGGAGAGTTGACTTCGGGCGCGACTGGTGTACGTGTGAAGGAATGACTTCGCTCTTCTTCATTAAGCATGATGCAGTAGGCGAGCTTTGGAAACGCGTAGGTCTATCCGACGGCATAGCGACAGAGAACGATCGATTTCGTATCGTCTTGCAGAGAAACAGTTACCATTCATTATGATCGAGCGATGATCGAAAGGATCCAATGGTGGAGAAGGAAGGTTCCGAAGCATGATGGGGCGGTTCTTTATTGAGGGTCTGCCGTATTCCAAGAGTGATTTGGCGGAGGCCTGCATTGACGGATCGGCGTGGGGGCACGGGGCCTCGGAAAATGAAGCCTTGGAGCAGGAAGCCGATGCCGGAAAAGATCCCGATATCAGTAAGGTGATGAACTGCCTGCAGTCGATGCGACTTGGGCGAAAGCGTCTGCTGTCGTCAACACATGCGGGTCTGACATTCAACTACGTGGGCGTTGTCGCTTTGTATCGTCATGTGTTCGTCGTGCTGCCGAAATACTACGATCCGCACGGTCGGCAAATCGCGGAAATGCCGTGGCTGACTTCGACATTGAATAGCGTGCTTGCAGCCATACGTCGATATCATGAGCTTCGTGCCGCGGCGAAGCAACAGGACAAGATCTCTTTCGATCCGTCTGCGCTGCATATTTCGGTGGAGCAGAACCGAATGGATCTGTACGCTTTCCTGCTTCAGGATTATGCGGAGCAGGGCCCGTACCGGGAGGCTCGTCGTATCCGGGAACTCGATGGTGACGGTCTTATCGACTGGTCGCGAACCATCAACCAGATCAATCCTTTGGTCACCGGTGGGCGTCCTGCATATATGGAATTCGTTACGACACGTCGTAGGCGTGATGAGGCCAATTTCATCGCTCGCGTGCAGGAGGCCGTCATATCCGAGATCTGCGCGTTTATGGATTCCAGCGGTTTGGGGGATCTGCTTCATTTGCAGTCTTTCCCCCTCAACGTGGAAACGTTGGACAATCTCGGTGGCGCCGATTACCTCGCGTCGCGCTTGGAGCGTGAATTGGTCGTACGATTCGATACCCGGTCCAAGCGGCTGCTTGGTGCGCTCATCGATTATCTTCGCGGTCGTGCTCGGGCTGTGAATGACGTCATGATTGCGGAGGGAACTTCGTCGTTCAATCTGGTATGGGAGAGCATCTGCCAGAGTCTCTTCCACGACAGCAGTCGCGATATACCCATGCAGAAGCCGCATTGGAAGTATCGCCTCAATGAGGACATGCTGTGGAATATGGACGAGTCGGATGGCGATGATCGTAAGGCCGTGGAAGCGGAACAGGGGGACGACGAAGCCGAGGCCGATGACCGTGACGGTTACGGCAACGCCGATCCGCATACGCTGATTCCCGATGTGATCAACAAGGATGATCCCAACGGTTGGTACATTCTCGATGCCAAGTATTACGTGCCGAAATATACGGCCAAGTCCATCACCGGAATGCCCGGCATTGGCGACGTCATCAAACAGTACTTCTACATGATGGCGATCAGTGAGCGAGGTTCCGGGATCAGGGTGTTGGGCAACGCATTCCTTATTCCGGGAAGAATCCCTTCGGGGGAGGGGGCTTCTTCCGCTCAACTGGACAATCGGTGTCTGTTGCTGCAGCGCGGCAAGGTATCGTTGGGATTCGTCGGTGCGTTTTTGGGGAATGAGGAAGACCTCCAAGCCGGTGATGTCAAAATGTTCGAGATGGATCCGGAGCAGGCCATCGATATGTACACCGATCCGTCCGGTGACGACGGGACCCGATCCGGCCGCTACCTGAATGCCATGTTTGATTCCGCGCGTATTGACGAGGACGGATTCAAACACGGCATACCGGCATAGATTGAGTAGATTGAAGTGAATGTGAAGTCGGGGTCCTAACTGGTAGTTACGAACCAGATGGGACCCCGACTTCGTTCTGGAGATATGAAGACGATCGTCACTCCTCGACGGCCGTGGCCTCCGACTGCACGGGCACGGACTGCTCATCCACAGTCAGGCCGGGCGCATCGGGGGTCTCGGACTCTCCTGAGCCGATGCCTTCCACAGGTTCGCTCTTCACTTCTTCGATCTTCTCCAACCCACGGAAAATGCCGAAGTTGTTCTTATCCCATGCTTGGCACAGCGTCTGCAGCGACAGAGCATTGTTGTCAACACCCTTGATGCTGAAGATGTCACGATGGTATTTGGCGGCATCCTCGAACAGGTACATCAGCACCTTGTTCTTCATCGCATTGTCGAACGCGCCGGGTTGTTCCTGCGACTCCTCACCGAAGTCGGGGACCCGGTGGATGAAGAACGGGCCGATCTGCTTGTCCTCATTCACGCCGGCCTCGAGCAGCAGCTTGTTGATCTTCTTGCGCTGTTCATTCCAGACCGGCATGTCGGAGTATTCCTCGCCTTCATCGATGCCGACGTAGCGGAAATCCCAGCGACGTTTGAACGCCGTATCGAGCGGGAACACGCCCTGATCGGCGGAATTCATCGTTGCCCAGATGTACATGTTGCGCGGGATCAGGATGCGCGTGCAGTCGGTTTCGGCGGACACGTCGTCGCCGGTACCGGCCTCGATCTGCGAGTACAGGTAATCCTTACCCTCGCTCGTCAGGTTTTCCACAAGGAACTCGCGCAGATCCTCGCTCACCGACACTGGATACTCGCTCATGCCGTTCGCCGAACGGTCGAGCAGCTGGAACAGGTCTCCGAACACCGACGCAGCCTCGGCGCGGTTGAGTTCCTCGATGACCAGTGCATAATTGTTCCGCTGATCGTTCAACGCTTTGACCAATACCCTGGTGAATGGGCCCGGACGGAACCTGTACTCGATCTGGCCGTCCGCCATGACCGGCTTGTAGCCGCCGACGAACTGTGCGTGCTGATAGTCCGCGTAGAATGTCACACGCTCGTAGTGATCCTGCAGATTGTCGTGCACCAGCTTGTCCAGTTCGTAACTCTTGCCCGTGCCGGGAGCGCCGAAATACACGAGGTTGAAGCTTTCCTTCAACGGATCGGCCTGCTTGATCTCGGTCGTGTCCGTATCGTCTTCGTCACTGTCGAAATCCGGTAGGGCATCGTCATGCTCGTCGGCGATCTCGTCATCGACGACGTCATCGATATCACCGACGGGCTTCCGCTTCTTGAACGCCTTGATCTGCTTGTTGACGCTACCGGATTCCGCTAACGCATAGTTGGACAGTTCAGGGAAGGAATGGTACTTGTACTCACCGTACCCACCTTTGTCGAGAACGCTCCTGCAACGTTCGACGAACGACAGATACGTTGCGGCATCCATCATCTCGTTCTTGCCGAACAGATCGTTTGCGTTGTCGGCTATATCGCTCGGCATGCTGGCGGAAAGAACCGGAATGGAATACTTCTTCACCGTGTTCTTCATGCTGTCGGGAAGACCCAGGAACCAACGGCTACGGCCGTCGAGCGAAAGATAGAACTGCGGGCGAATCCAGAACAATCCCATGGTGATGTTCCATTTGATGCCCTTTTGCGGCAACACCCTGCTGAGCGACTGGATGAAGGATTCCCTGTTGACTGCGTTCGGCGAATCCGCATAGTCAAGCGCGGACTCGAACAGATCCCACAGATTGTCGATGTCGCGCTCGCCGCGCCCGGGGTCGGACCTGAATGAGTAGAAGGTCGACCTTTGATTGTTGATGAAGGGGATACCGGCGAATTCGGTGGGAACGGGGGAGTTCAGACCGAAGGATTCCGCGATTGCCTTGGCCAGCGCGATACGGTTCGTCTTGGTGATGCGCTTGTTGAACTGGGCGAAGAACGTGAACGGATCCAGATCCACGGGCGCACCGTCCGACTCCAGCGTTGGAAGCTTCATGCCCGCTTTGGTGTATATCTCCTTGGCCTTGTTATACAGCGCGCTTCGATCGGCGCGTAGCGGGCGGATCGTGTTTGCCAGTTCTTCGTAGAAGGGGATCCAACCGTATTTGCTGTCATCCATGACAGTGCCTCCTTTATGTTCTTCGCGGCGATTGGCGGATGGGTACCGGTACTGCGATGCCGGCTGGAGTCCGCCTTGCGAATCTGCTCGCCATTATAGGTGAGGTTTGGGTGGGGAGCAGGAGTGGTCTCGGTAGGCAATGACGTTGATGCGTGCTGGATATTGTAGGATTTAGTGTTTATTGTCAAACATGGCTGAGTAATCCCTTGTTGGTTTGAAGGGTTGATTCGCTCGGTTCCCGAGAGCTTCATTAGCTTCGATATTGTTGATATTGCAGGGATTGTTCACCCTTCGCAAGTTTCGTTGATTATCGCCGGATTCGCTGTTTTCAGGGGTCATTGTGTCTGAGCCACAGACACAATGACAAGCATCATTCCAACGGTCGACGCGGCCCGATGGTTGATCGTCAGTAATGTTTTCCAGTCGGTGTCATGCGACCGCGTGCGTCGTTCCGTGCCCGGCAGTCCTCGATGGTCTGATGAATCTCATCGTCGGTGAACTCCATCGTGGCCATGAGGTTAACGGTCGCTTGAATTACGTCGGCGCACTCGTCAATCAGATCATGGTGCTGCTCTGTGACCTGCCCATGTTTGTTCCAGCCCTTGAACGCCTCCACCACCTCGGTAGCCTATTCGAGCACTTTCAACGCTTGCGGTTTGTCCTGATGTAGCTAATCACATTAGGAGGAAGAAATTACGTTGCTGATAATAACTTCTTAAAAAAGGGAACTCTGTCCTTTTGCGATTTTCTGTTTATCCTTGCCGGTCAGTTTAAGGTCATTGGACATGTCTTGAGAAAGAACAGTATCTTCGATATTGACCTCCCAAGGGTCGCTGATCTCAGCACCTCGTTGCATTCTCTGCAGAGAACCAGTGACGGAAAAGACGTGCTGTGTTTTATGAGCTTCGATAGCCTTCTCATATTGATCGGCGTTGAGAAAAACAGTAACGGTGCTAGGAATATCCTTCCCAAATGTTCTAATGCGAATCTCATGCTGCCCTTTGTCCAGAGAATTGTCCAGACGAACGATCTCACCTACTACGCGCATGGAAATGGGAGATTCCGTTCTTTCGAGATAGTCCTTCGCCTTTTTGACAATTGGTTGCATGACTGGCGACACAACAAGCTCATAAACCTTGCTTGGCGCAGAGTTGCTAGAGGATGCAAAAGAAACACTAACGGAAGATTCATTAGTATCCGACATCTGGGATATGGCGTCAAGAAGCTCATACGAGACCCCTTCTTGAACCGTTTCATCAAAGATCCCATAAGCGCTATCGCTATCGCTATCGTTGTTCCTGATAATCTCGGATATGCCTCCGTCAAACGCCTTTAGTGCTCTTGTAAGCGTGTCCGTCACAGCGCGACCAGTAATAACCTTTTGTTTAGTGGACGACTTTTGTGAGTCGGAAACCTCAAAAGCATGGTTTGAGGGAACGTAAGCGGTAACAATGAAGCTTCCAATCTGCGTCTGTCCCATGAATGAATCACGGAGAACAGAATCCTTAACTTTGTGATTCGTCGTTCCAAATCTTTTTTGAGTAGAGACGGCAGCTCTAGCAGCGGCACCAAGAAGCCCTTCTGCGCTTGCAATCAAGTGACTGCCAGATGCCCAACTGATCAAGCCACTTGTAGTTCCTGTATCTTCACGCAAAATGATCGGATCATAAGCTCCGAAAACCGCTTCTTTGATATAGGCGCTAACCTGATCATACTTTGCGCCATACATAGCAGAAAGACGATTTAGTACACCATCAATTACATTGGTGTAATCTGCTGCATCCTTGTTTTTGGGTACAATAAGAGCAGCGGAAACGCCGTCAGCTTCTTTATCTCTTGAGGGATACCAAAATTCGGCCTGATTAGATTCAAGTTCTCCCTTAACCCAATGCAATTCATCAAACAACGCATAGAGGAGATCAGCGTGTGAGGCTGTCATAGTTTTTCACCCGCCTTTATCTTTCCAAAAATTGTACATAGAGCAGCATCATCAAATACCTGAGATCTAGGAGCGGAGACTGTGACTTCACTTTTCCCTGAAACCTCACCAAGACCTTGAATCGAAGTCCAATAACATCGATATTTGATCTTTGAGAAATCATCGTTGGCTTGATACCAATTTTGCATTTCTGGATCGACGTCCATGATGACAATGATTCTTGGATATGCAGGATTTTCCATCCTAAATTGATCATACCTATCATGGCTAAGTTTGGCTGATATTCTTGTTCGATCAGCATTCCATCTGTTTTTACTGGCAGTTGCCTTAAGTTGAACATGCAATGGTCCAGACATCTCATGCTTACTTGGGCACTCGTGAGTTATCATCAAATCTATGCCATTGTCGATTTGAGGTTGTGCGATATTACAACCCGCTGCTGCGGCGATCACTTCAATCAGACCTATTTGCAAGCGCTCTTTCAGATTGGATTCCCTGGACGGCATACCGCGATGAATGTCGAGATTCGCATGAGATTCTCGCGTGGCAGTCAGGTCAGTCATGTCTGCATATCCTACAGGAGTTCCCGAGAACCTCCGGTTGCCTTGCCAGTTTTCGGACATGCGTCTCGTCCAATAGACAGATGCGTGACTGTCGGACCGCGCCCCTTCCACGCCTTAGTGGATCTGTCTAGTCAAAATGTCACAATGACATGTATGACATTCTCCTTAATGAGATCCACTGTCACCGATGGAGGAGTGAATGACCAGTCTACTTGAAGAAGCGAGTATCCAGTTCTTCAACGAGGCCAAGGGCTTGTTTGACATGATGCCTTTGTTCGGTATCGAACCGCAGGATCTCCTCGTGCAGCTCGGGACGCCGAGTTCTTCTCTCTCTCGGTTGCGAGACACCCCGGAATGGCAGCGTGTTTGCACTTTGCTGATCCGGAGGGGAACGGATGAACCGGCTTGGTGGCGTACGCCGTTGGGTAACTACGCCGCTCGTAACATACCTATCGAAGACAGAGCGATCACCAAGGCTGAGGCAGCGAAGATTCTTGGCGTCTCCAATGCGACTGTGGCGACGCTCGTCCGCCGAGGAACGCTGCGATCTAGCGAGGGCAAGCCGTTTCTTTCCGATACGCTCGAACGTATGCTTGAACCAAGGAGGGCTGGCCGTCCCCGTAAAAGCAAAGCTCTGCTGGCTCAAAAGACCAACGTGCTAGGAGAGAGCTCAAATCGCGTGAAACCCATCCTCAAATGGGCTGGCGGTAAGTCGCAAATGCTTGACGTGCTGATTCCTAAGGTACCGAGGCGCTATGGCAAGTACATCGAACCGTTCTTCGGGGGCGGAGCATTGTTCTTTGCGCTTCAGCCCAAGGACGCCGTGATCGCGGACAGCAACCCTGAACTGGTGAATCTGTATATTCAGGTCAGGGATCACGTCGAGGATGTGATCTCCGCTCTTGCTGGATATAGAAACGAGAAGGAGCAGTTCCTTGAGGTTCGTTCACTGGATTGGAAGACTCTTCCTCCGGTAGAGGCCGCTGCTCGTACGCTGTATCTGAACAAAACATGCTTCAACGGATTGTACCGGGTTAATCGCAAGGGACAGTTCAACACGCCTTTCGCCAACTACAAGAATCCCACGATCTGTGACGCTGAAGCATTGCGAAACGCTTCTCATGCACTTGCTGACGCGACGATTGTGTGTGGCGACTACACGGAGGTGCTGGCCAAGTACGCTGAACCGGACGATTTCATTTTCCTTGATCCGCCGTATATTCCAGTGTCTGAGTACTCGGATTTCAAGCGGTATACGAAGGAACAGTTCGAGATCGAAGACCACTCGCGCTTGGCAATCGAGTTCTCTCGGTTGCACTCTCTCGGCTGCCATTTGCTGCTGACCAACTCGAACCATCCGTTGGTTCACGAACTTTATGGTCAGTATGAGATTCAGGTCATCCCGACGAAGCGTTCTGTGGCCTGCCGAGCGAGTAGTCGCACGGGAGAGGACACCCTGATCATCGCCGAGCCGGAGCCTAAGGCGCTCACCGCCACTTCCTCCAACCTTCACGAATTGTCGGAGCAGGTTGCGCTGTATCCTTCGACTCGGTTCATGGGTTCCAAGCAGAAGCTGTTGACCGAGCTGTGGGACGTTGCATCCCGGTTCGAGTTTGACTCGGTTGTTGACCTGTTCTCCGGTTCAGGCATTGTCAGTTACATGTTCAAGGCACAAGGCAAGCAAGTCATCAGCAACGATTACATGGCCATGAGCGCGACCTTCACCAAAGCCATGGTAGAAAACCAGACCGTGACGCTGCCTCTCATCGATGCTCGCAGACTGCTTAAGGATTGCCTCACTGATGATTTCGTGGCAACCACCTTCAAGGACCTGTATTACACGGATGAGGAGAACCATCTGATCGACGTGCTGCGCACCCGAATCAAGGCCATTAATGACCCGTACCAGCGTGCCATCGCGATGACCGCCTTGATTCGGGCATGCACGAAGAAACGCCCTCGCGGCATCTTCACCTACACCGGGCACCGGTATGACGACGGCCGTAAGGATCTCAAGAAGTCCTTGTCCGAACAGTTCCTGGATGCGGTTGAGGCGGTCAACAACGCCGTCTTCGACAACCACCAGCAGAACAAGTCCATTCGAGGTGACGCACTACAGCTTTCAGCAGACCATCCTGATCTCGTATACATGGATCCGCCGTATTACTCGCCCTTGTCTGACAACGAGTATGTACGACGTTACCATTTCGTCGAGGGGCTGGCCTGTGACTGGCAAGGCGTCCAGATGCAGGAGCATACCAAGACCAAGAAGTTCAAGTCGTACCCGACTCCTTTCTCGTCCCGCACAGGTGCCGCCGACGCGTTCGACCGTCTGATCGAACGGTTCAAGGACAGTATCCTGATCATCTCCTACTCGTCCAACAGTCAGCCGACCAAGGAAGAAATGTTGGGAATTCTGGGTCGTCACAAGAAGAACGTCGAAGTCGTTCCCGTTGATTACCGGTACTCGATCGGTACCCAGCACAAGGGCGATGCGAATCGTAACAAGGTCGAGGAGTACTTCTTCCTCGGCTGGTAGATACCATGACTGGGCACAGGCGCGAGCGAAACCCGTCGTTAATGACGGTGTAGTTCCTCTTGCGCCTGTAAGCTGGGGTCATGGGCAAGCAAATATCGATCTGGAACATTGGCAACACTGGTCTGCGTAACCCGCTGCGCATCTGGGAAGGGCTCCAACTGTTTGCCGAATCCCCATTCAACGGTAACCTGCGAGGCGACAATGAAGACCGTTTCCAGACGCTGCTTAACAACGCTGGACTCGTCCACTCAACGGGTAAAGCCGAAGACACAAGCAGCTACGCCAGAAAATGGCGTCTCATGTTCGGCCGGTTCGGTTTCATCTATCCCCAAGTCAAAAAGAAGGAAGGTAAGCAGGAAGATCTCGGTCCGCTGGACCAAGTGACACCATTTGGCGAGACTTTCCTCAATGCTAAAACCTATCCGGCTCAGCAAGAGTGCTTCCTGCGTTCGCTTAGCTTGGAACAATTTGAGGTTCCCGGCGATCTTGGCTTCTTCTCACCACTGCGCTGGATACTGGCCGTGATGCTCGAATTGGAGAAACGAACCGGCACCAGTGAGATCAGTCGCATCGAGTTCTCCCTATGGGGCCACACCACCGACCCCAGCTACGACATCAACGAGGTGGTCGAACGCATTATCGATCTCCGTAACCGGCGTAGACAAGCGTCGGCCAAGAAAAGATTCGATGCCGCAGAGATCAAGAAACGTGGCGAGGACTACAACAAGAAGAGCGACAACTTCACCGATTACAGCGATATGAACATGCGCTACCTGCGTATCAGCGGAGTCGTGCAACGAAAAGGCCGCGGCCTCATCATCGTTCCCGCCAAACACTTACTCGCGGAAAAACTCGCTAAGACCACAGCGAGCTGCCGTCCCATCATGGACGTATACCGAGAACTCTGCAGTGGCGCCGCACTGCCCACGGACGATCTCAAAACCGCCAAGGTCCTGCTATCCGACACGGAAGCGCAGTTAAAGAAGAACCACATCCTCTATGACCTGCATGGCCGTTCTCTGAAAACCGTTACCGAAATCAACATCGCACGCCAGGAACTGGAAGAGCTCTGGCAGCAAACTGACGAGATCAAGTATGCGAAAGAGCAGCCAGACCAATGGCGGGAGATCGCTGACTACATGACATTGCTCATCAAGGGCGGCGGGAAAAAGATCGACAACACAGACGAGGACAACGGCATCGAGGTCCCCAAGGATGAAACACCGGTCTACCTTGAATGGACGCTCTGGCGCGCCGCGCTCGCGCTTGGACATCTGACCAACCATCCCAGCGAGGTCCGAGGATTCCGACTCGATTCTGACTTCCTTCCCGTCTCCACGGCGGGCGGCGGCCAAGGTGATCTGTACTGGGAGTATGGTGACTTTACCATCCTGACCGAAGTCACCATGTCCACATCCTCCAGACAGGAAGCTATGGAGGGAGAGCCGGTCCGTCGTCATGTATCCGATGCGGTGTTGAAGTACGGTGAAAATAATATACCTGTGTATGGCTTGTTCGTCGCAGTGAGGATTGACACCAATACCGCCGAGACCTTCCGACATGGTGTGTGGTATGCCAGAGGCGATGTCAAGCAGCGACTTAACATACTCCCCCTGCCGCTCGAACAGTTCCAGACATATTTCATTTCCCTGTTCCAATCCGGGGAATCAGCAAAGCATGAAAAAGTGAAGGAACTGATCGAAACCTGCGAAGCTCAGCGTGATGTCATGGAAGCCCCTGAATGGAAGGAATACATTAAGCAAGTGGCATCTGCTGGCGTGTGAGTTTGAATGGTGGGCGATGAATTCATTCGAATTATCTCAACAATAAGGCGGCAAAGTTCTTCGCATTTCCCAAGACGCATCAGAGAGGTAGTCTTCAACTATGATCGACCCCAACGACCGCAGCTGTTTCGATGACTTCCAGCCGTTCCGCCCCATGCCGGCGAGCTCGTATCGGCGGTGGCGGTCGTTGGTTCCCGCGCAGATCGTGGACGTGTGGGATCGGTGGGGGCTGGGCGTGTTCTGCGATGGATATCTGCGGGTGGTGAATCCGGACGACTGGACGGACATCATCGCCCGCATCTATCGGCCGTTCTGGGTGAAGCGCCCACCCATCCCGGTGCTGGCGACCGCGTTCGGCGACCTGATCGTCGTGGAGAGAAAGGACCTGTTGCATACGCTGCAGTTCCGCAACAGCATCGTCCGGTTAGGCTCGATAACCTACTATCTCGCCGACATTCCGGATCCGTATTTCCAATCCCATGTGCTCGGCATGCGCGGCTACACGACAGCCAGACGTCGGCTCGGCGTACCGAGATACGGCGACTGCTACGTGTACTCGCCGCTCGTATGCGAGGGCGGTCCCGAACGTTCCGATCATCTGCATGTCGGGAACATGCGCGCCTATCTCAAGGACATGCTCGCCGCCGGCTACCGCATGGACGAGAACACCATGCGGTTTCCCGGGAGTGTAGGGGCATAGGAGCATGGTGCGGTTGTCAGGCAGTACGTTCACTGTCTGGATTGTTTAAGCTGGTCGGATTTGGTTCTTGATACGTCGATTCCGATGAAGCGATGCCGACTGAATGCATTAAAGACGTAAAGCGGCAGCATGAGTAGATGCCGGTGTGTGGGACGGTTCTCCTGCACCGGTCACTGGTGTCTTTTGCAGTGTTTGCCTCCTGTGCCTGGTTCGCCGTCGGGTCCCCAGGGGCCTTGGTTTTCGGCTCGTAGTGTTGTGAGGTGGTGTTTCATGGCCATGAGCATGATGTGGGTGTCCTCGAGTCCGAGGTGTCGTTCCGATTGGTCCGCGGTCAGGATGCCCTGGCGTTTGGCGTAGGAGTCGAGGCGGTTGTTCGGGTATGGGTGGTTGGCGCCCGGCTTGGATCCCGGGTCCCAGCGCTGGCTCATGAGCATGGTGTCGATGATGGTGATGCGGCCGTCGCGGTAGCTTTCCGCGTATCCGGCTATGGTCAGCATGAAGAACCCGTGCTCGAATGTCGCGTTGTGCGCCACGTACGGCTGGTGTTCGAGCCTGTCCAGAAGCTCGCGTTGCGCGTCCGGGCAGTCGTCGAGGACCGGCAGTCCCGATTCGGGGCCGCGTGTGCGTATGTCGATGCCGGTCAGGTCGGCGATGACCGGGTTCCCGCGTCTTGCCGCGCGTTCGGGCACGCCGAACGAGAGTCTGGACTGTCCGTAGGCGTCGCCCTGCTCGTAGTATCGCTGCTCGTATTGGTATGTTCCGGCGGCTTCGGCGGGCTTGGACGAGGCCATGTTCATGTGTTCCGAGCCGACGTCGATGATGTAGACGCGTGCCGGGTCGATGCCGGTGGTCTCGATGTCGATGCCCAGCACATGGTCCACGTCCCGTCCGGGCAGGTATGCGTCGCGCCAGCTGCGCTTGGGGGATTCGTCGTGCACCGTGTCGGGTGCCGCGGACAATCGTGCCTCCTCCAGCTTGCGCTGGGCGCGCCTGCGTCGGGCTCTGGCGTTGAGGATGTCACCCGTACGGTCGACGACGTCGGACAGCGGACGGTCGTCGCCGGCGGGCGCCAGCACCTGTATGGTGGCGCCGCCCCTCCTCGCCTCGGATGCCGTCCACAGGCCCTCGTCCACGCCACGGTCGATCAGGCACAGGATCTCGTCGTTGAGCCTGCGGTTCGCGTACGCCAGGGCGCGCGCCAGCCGGTACGAATCCAGAACGCGGTCGAAATCGGTCATGAACGCCCTGTTGCATCGGGCGAGGATCGGCTCGAGCCTCTCGCGCACCATGTAGTCGCGTCGAAGCAGGTCATGGACGTCCAGAGAGGACCCGCTGCGTGAAAGATCGTCCGGTGCGTGGCCGATGCCGTGTTCCAGATCGAGGGAACGCACCCAGTCCCAGTCGATGGGGTGCTCGTCCGCGTCAAGGGGCATGACCTCGGACCACGCCGTGATGTCGTCCTTGGCGTCGCCGAGCCATGAGCGGTCCGTGTTGTTTGGTGTGCTATTCATGTTCCGGGTTGTAGTGTTTGCTGTCATTGTCGTGTCGTTGTCGCCTTTCCACGGTGAGCCTTTCGGGTCCACCGGCTGGTGTCGTACGTGTGAGGTGCCGCCGATCGTTGTTCGACGAGGAGACCGGGGCGGCTGGCCGTTTGGTGCCGGATCGAAGCCTCTAGTGTCGGAGGACGACGAAGTAGTAGACGTCTCTGCCGTACGAGCCGGCTGCGGTGAATCGCACGGTGCTGCCGTCCTTTCGACGGACTCGCTGGAGCATTTCCCGGCGTGGGCCCTTGGGCTTGTAGTTGATGGCGACATGCCGCTCGATGTCGGTGAGGGCATCGTCGTAGTCGATGGTTCCGTCGCCGTGGACGCGGACCTCGAGTTTTCCGTTCTTGATCAGACTGACCGTCTGCCCGACGGAGATGAAGTCGGCCATGCGCCGGACCACGACGGGCCTGGACACCCTCACCTTCCTGCCCTCCCTCCGGCCCCTGGGACGACCATGTTCGAAGATGTCGCGGATATCGGCCGCGTGCAGTGTGGGAGCGTGCAGGAATGATCGGATGTGGTCGTCCGGCAGCAGCGCCAGCGAGGCGAACCTGTTGCAGGCGGCTTCCTCGAAGCGTTTCTCCTTGTATGTGCTGGGGAATCGGCACATAGCGTCGACGAGTTCGTCGTCCGTCTGCTGCAGGTAGTGACCGATCTCATGCAGGAGCGTGAAGTTCCGCCGGGCGGTGTATTCGTATTCCCGGTATTTGACCTGAATGCGGTTGAACCGTTTGGGTGGCAGCGCCGGGGTGAAGAGGCCAGACAGGTCCGATGTTCCCGCGTCATCGATCACGGTGGTGGGGTCTTGTCCTATGCCGTGGTCGAGGGCGTCGACGTATGCGATCCTGAGGTCGCCACCCCGGCCCCAGTGCTCGACGAGCAGTCCGGGGTCGGTCAGGCAGTCTTCCTCGAATTCATGGTGGTGGTCGCGTGCGATGGCCAGCATGCGACCGACATGCTGGCCTAGATCGGGCAGTACGGTCATTGCGCGCCGCCGTTGTCCTTCACCAGTTGTTCGGCGGCTTTGAGGAAAGCGCCGCGTAGCGCGGCGGTGCCGTGTCCGGTGGTGCGTGCGGCGAGCCCGTAGGCGGCCTTTCTGGCCATGTCGAGGCGGGCCTGTTGCGGGTTGGCCGGGTTGATCTGTTCAGCGATCTCGTAGAATTCCGGCTGCTCGGCCAGAATCAGGTAGTCGTCCGGTATGGCCTCCTGCTTTTGCGGCGCTTTGGGGAAGCCGGCCTTCGCCATCTTGCGTTGCTGGGACACGTTCAGGGCGAGCTGGCCGCGCATCACGGCCAGACGGATCTGCGGCTTGAGACCGAGCACGTCCTGCAGTGCCTTGCCGTACGCTTCGAGGTCATCGCTTGCACCGTCCTCCGCACGGTCCAGTTGCCCGAGTTCGGGCAGATCGGCGCATCGTGCATGCCAGACGATCATGATCAGTGCGGTGTCATCACGTTCGTCGAACGCCTCGGACATTTCGTCGTCCGGATCGGTTCCGTGGCGTATGACATCGTTCGGGTCGGCCTTGGCCGGGTCGTTGCCCTCGATGGCGTCGACCGTGGCAGGCGCGAACTCCTTCAGCGGCTTGAACAGCAGACTGATCGGGATGGCAGTCCTGAACACCGGCCATGCGACCATGGGTATCTCCAATGGCGCGCCCTTCTCGATGACGAGCGAATCGGCGGTCTCCATGCGTTCGTCATTCGACAACGGGATGACCATGGCCATACGTGGGTCATCACACAGCGCGGTGACGAGGACATAGGACAGATTGTCGTCGTGGTCTCTGGCCATCCAGAGCTGACCTCGTCTGACGCCCTCGGCACGTTGCCTGCGGATGCGTTCGGGGGAGTCGAGGTCGTTTTCGTCGGGTTCGATGATTTCGATGTCGTCGACGTGCTGCTCGTACAGGCGGAGCATGTCGGTCAGGGATCGGGTGGTCATGATAGGGCCTTTCCGGAGTTTTGGATTATGCTGTCGCCCAGCAGGATCTCGAGCGTGGGTGCCCATTTGGCGCGTTCCCGTGCGAGGTCCTTCCTGTCGAGGGATTCGAAGTGTTGAATGATGTCCTCGATGAGGCGTTCCCGTTGCAGGTGTTCCTGCGCGTCGGCGGCGTCGCTCGGGTCGGTCGCGCCGGTGTCGGGGAAGTCCAGCGGGGATTCGGGATTCGCATCCATGCTCAGGACGCGTGGGGCCTGCAGTACCGTGACTCGGTACTGGACGATACGTAGCAGCTCGGTGGCCGTGAGGGTTCCCTCGGCGGCCTGCAGAATGCCCGCGAGCATGTTTTCCAGCTGGCCTTTTTTGCCGTAGGAGGGCTCCCTCTTGCGCGTGGGGTCGGCGATCTTCCGGTAGTCGATGTCGATCGGATACTGCAACGTGGCGAGCTTGAGCGTGACGGTGGGTGTGGTCGTTGGCAGGGCACTGCCTCCGCGAAGCCCCCAATGTTGCTCAGACTTTTTGTTGTCGTGGGACTCGAAACGGTTCTGGGGATCCCGTTGCATGCGCTTTCGGATGACGTCGCGTTTCCTTCCGAAGTCGGTACGCCCGAACAGGCCCTTGACCCAGTTGTACGCCGCCGTCGTCACCTGCCTGTCGAAGGACGCATCGGTGGTGATCCTGCCGCCTTCGATGGCTGTTTCGAGATTGCGTAACCTGTCCACGTAGAACGCGTTGACGCATGCCTCGAGACTGTCCAAGCCAAATTCGACGTTGAGACTCTCCCGATATACGCGGTATGCCCTGTCGACGCAATCGGTGATGTGCTTGAGTCCGATCCTGCCGAACGAACGTTTGGGCTTGAGGATCCGGACGGTTCCTCGGGCGGTGCGGACTGCCTCTTCGCGTCGGAACTCGTCAAGTATCATGGTCGTCGTCTCGCCGTCGGCGTCAACCGCCTGTCTCGACGTCTCCGTCATACACGAACCTCCTGTGTAATCGGCCTGTTCCAAGTCTATCCCCGGATGGTTGGCGTCTCGGGATCGTCCGGACGGCCCGTCGTGCGACGCGTGCGTCGTTTCCGTGCCTGAACCGGTCATTGGATTCTCCTTTCATCGGCATCTCCGCCGTGGCTCGTTCTTTCCGTTTCCGGCTTCTACCCCTCTTGACCGGACTATCACGGTCATCGGCGTGTCGCCGTTCATCGACCGTTTATATCTGGTCCCGCACTGACGGATTGTCCGGTCATAACAGGTGACGGGATCCCTGTAATCGTGGACGGCGTGCCCGGCCGCGCTGCGGAAACCCGGAACCATCACTACAACAGAAAGGAACCCTTATGACCGACATGCAGGCCACCGGCGCCACGGATGCGCGTCCGCTGGTGCTTATTGATTTCGATGGGGTGATCAACCAGTTTCCGGACGGGAAGGTGCGCCGGCGGCAGAACTCGACCGGTTGGATGAGGCCGGGCGATCCGCGGGTCGGATTGTATTCGCCCGGCAACTGGTTCGTTCCGGATCATCGGGAGGATATCGACACCCGGTATCACGGGCGGCTGCGTCTGCTGTGGTCGGGCGAGCTGGTGGAACGCCTGAAGGCGCTCGACGCGCAGGTCGTCTGGCTGAGTACCTGGCAGCCGTACGTGGACGCGTTGGACCTGCGTCTGGGGGTCGATTGGCCGACCGAGCACTGGTATGACCCGGTCACCCGCGAACACCGGTACACGGGCAAGCGGCGTACGGTCCTCGACCATTTGGCGGACGGCAGGCCGATCGTGTGGATCGACGACGAGGAGACCACGTATGACGCGGGGCTCGCGCTGGTCGGCACGGGTCCGCAGGCGCCGGTGCTGGCGGTGGGGCCGGACACGCATGTCGGCATCAGCCGTCCGCAGATGGCGTTGATCGAACGGTTCGTGGCCTCGCCGCCCGCGGATCCGGTCGTGCGCTTCGAGATCAGCCGGGACGGGCGTGATGGTTCCTGGGGGTTCGGCGGGGATGCCCTGCCGTTGCCGTGGAATCTTTCCGGGCCGGTCGGTCATACGGGACTGTGACCGGGATTGACTCGGCCCCTTTTCATCCGTCGTGGAGATGGATGAAAAGGGGCCGAGTCGTTGTCTGCTTTGCCGTTTGCGGGGTCCCGTCCGTCGTGTCGAGAACGGCGGACGGACGGGTTGTTGCTACTCGGCGGTTTCCTCGCGGCGACGCAGGAGGTTGCGAGTGAGCGCGCAGCCGGCGCCGGTCACGGCCATGATGGCGAGCAGCGTGGCGGGCAGGGCCGCGTCCGTGCCGGTGACGGCGAGCTTGCCCGTGTCACGTCCGGTCTTGGCGTGGGCGTCCGGGGTGCGCGTGGAGACGGTGCGTGTGGCGTTGCCTCCCGCCGTGCCGTTCGTGTCGTTCGACCCGTTGGCGTTGCCGGTGGTGCTCGGGCCGTGTGATCCGGTCGTGGTCGTGCCGGTCTCGGTGCCCATGGCGTTGTGGACGTCCTGCAGGGCGGCGTCCTCCTTGGCGGCGGCGTCCTTGTCCTGCTGGGTCTTGTCCTGCTGTTCCTGTTCCAGCTTTTCCGCGGCCGCCTTCGCGTCGGCGAGGGCCTTGTCCGCGTCCTGCTTGCCGGTCTTGGCGGTCTCGACCGTGGTCTGTGCCTTGTCGAGTGCCTGCTGGGCCTGGCCGTCGGCCTGCTGCGCCTTGGCGAGCCGGTCGGCGGCCTCGTCGGCGTTCCGGCGGGCCTTGTCGAGCGCGGCCGTGGCCTTGTCGAGCGCCTCCTTGGCCTTGGCCGGGTCGATGGCCTGCTGCGCGGCCGTGGCCTTGTCGAGCGTGGTGTTGGCTTGGTCGAGGTTCCGGCGGGCGTCCTCGGCCTGCTGCCGCGCCTTGTCGAGCGCGCTGTTGGCCTGGTCGGCTGCGGTTCGGACCGTCGCCGTGGCGGTTTGGGCGTCCTTGAGCGCGGCCTCCTTGCCGGCGAGCGTGGCCTGCGCCTTGTCGAGCGCCTCCTGCTTGTCCTTCTGTGCGGCGGTGGCCTCCTGCCAGGCCTTGCTGGCCTTGGCGAGCCGTTCGTTGGCGTCCTTGAGCGCCTGGTCGGCGGCCTGACGCGCCGTGGTGGCCTCGTCGGCCTTCTTCACGGCCCTGTCGAGCGCGTCGGCGGCGTCCTTCGCGGCGTCCGTGGCCTTGTCGGCCTTGTCGAGCGCGGTCTGGTAGACGTTGCCGGCGTTCCTCAGCCCGTCCATGTACGCGGTGAGCATGGTCTCGTAGTCGGCGAGGCTCATGTCGCCCTTGGAGAACACGAGGTTCTGCGCGTCCACGCGGCTGGAGTCGCCGCTGGCGACGGCGTCGCCGAACGATTTGGCGCCCGGGTTAATGATGTTCTGGTAGTGGCCGGTGTCGTTGTAGTCGTGGTTGCCGGAGTCCCAGATGGCCTTTTCCTTGTAGTACCAGCCCTGCAGGGGGTCGTCGTAACCCCAGGCGAGGTTCTGCGCGTTGACGTAGTAGATGTGGCCGTGGCCGCCGCCGAACGCGTTGTAGTCGGCGGCTCCCTGGGCCAGGGCCAGAGCGTGCGTGTCCACGTCGAGCTCCGTCAGTCCCAGGCTCTTGCGGATCTCGTTGGTCTTGCGCATCACCGTGATGGCCTTGAGCATGTTGTCCAATGAGGTCGAGGAGGCGTCGTCGCCGGCCTTGTACCAGGACTTGCCCTCGAACGATTCGAGCGTCTTGGCGGCATCGGTCAGGCCGTTGCGCTCGTAGAAGCCCAGCGCGCCCTTCTTCCATTGCGCGTCGGCGCCGTCCGCGTCCTGCTTCGCCTGATCGGCGACCTGACGCGCGGATTCGGCGTCGGCGGCGGCCTTGTCGGAGGTGTCCCTGGCCTTGTCGGCGTCCTTTCCGGCGTCGGATTCGTTCTTCGCGGCCTGCTCCTGCGCCTTCGCGGCCTGCTGCTGCGCCTGTTCGGCCGCGTCGAGCTCCTGCTTCGCCGATTCGGGCGTGTCGATGGCCTGCTGCTTGTCGTCCACGTCCTTCCTGGCGGCGTCTCGCTCGTCCTGCGCCTGGCTCTGGGCCTGTTCCTTGTTCTGCAGGTCCTGCGCGGCGGCGTCGGCGGTCTTCTGCGCGTCGTCCACGGCGGTGTTGGCCTTGTCGAGACTGCTGGTGGCGTCGTTCACGGCCTGCCTGGCCTGTTCGACGGCCTGCTTGGCCTGGGCCTGCGCCTGCGGATCGCTGGCCTTGTCGTAGTCGGCCTGCGCCCGGGTCTGCGCGTCCTGCGCCTGGCTGTGTGCCTTGCGGGCGTCGTCATCCTGCTGCTTGGCTGACTGGAGCTGCTGCGCAGTGGCGTCCTTGGCGTTCCTGGCGTCGTCCAGAGCGGTCTGTGCCTTGTTCAGCGCCTGCGCGGCGTCGTCGGCCTTCTGCTGGGCCTGAGGCACGCCGCTGATCTGCTGCGCCTCGGTGACGGACTGTCGGGCGTCCGATACCGCCTGCGTGGCGGACGCGAGCCGGTCGTCCGTGGTGACGGCCGACTCGTCGGCCATGGCGGCCTGCGGCGCGATGATGGTTCCCGCGGTGATGATGGCGGCCACCGCTGTCCTACCCATGGGTGTCATTGGATCTCCTCCTGATTCTCATTGATGGATGTTGTCGTGTCCGCCGCGGCACGCGGCCCCGTCGGACGTTGACGCTCTTTACAACCGGACAAACCGTCGACGGGCCGAACACGGGCGTGTCGCGGCCTCCCGTTCGCCCGGATGGTAGGGGACGTTGATGGCTGCGCCGGGAGATCGCGGCCGTATAGTGCGGGGCGTATTCGGTGACATCCGGCGGACCTTGGAAACAGTTCGCTGGATATCACGTCACCCGTCGCGGTGGTCGGTCACACGCCTACCAGAGCCGTGGCCTCGTCGCTGTCGAGGAGCCCGTGGTCCACGGCGTCGGCGAGGACGAGCTCCTGCTTGTCCCAGTCCATGTAGGGCAGGCCGTCGATGACGGCCTGCCGCAGATTCTCGACGGGCAGACCACACAGGACATCCCGTGCGAAGCCGGTGTCCCGGTGCCAGTGGAAGCCATGGCGTCGCCGCCGGCGCGTGGGAACGGCGACGTGGATGATCGGAGAGCCCCAGCCTCCCAGCTTGGCCATCTGCACCACGGTCGGCCCCCAGAAGACCGCGCCCCGGCCCGCCATGGCGAGGGACAATGCCAGATGCGTGTATCGGTAGTCGGTATCCGGATCGTCGTTGAACCAGATGTACACGCCCCGCGCCGGATGCTGGACGTCGTCGTTGCCGTGCGCCCACCGCCACAGCAGTCTGGGGTCGATGTCATGATCGCGCGCGCACCACACAGGGATCACGCCGTGCCATGCGCGCACGACCGGCAGCAGCCGACGCTCGAGCGCGTTCATTCCTCCGTGTCGGGGTTGGGGTCGAGTCGGACCATGTCCATGACGAGGGGTTCGGCGCCGTCGGCGGTCAGCTGGGCGCGGTTGACCTTCTCCCATTCCTTCTCCCAGGTAGTGTATTCCTCCTCGAAGCCCTTGTAGGGTTCGATGCCCCGGGTCTCCCAGGCGGCCCACTGCCTGGGGGTGATGGGGTGGCTGGGCTCGAACTCCTCGGTCAGTCCCTCGGGGATGGGGACGGTGTAGTCGTTGCTCTGGTCGGTGGTGTTGGGGTCGTCGAAGACGACGGTTGCCTTGCCCATGTACATGATGGATGATTCCTTTCGGATTATTGGTTGATGATGGATGGTGAATGGATGATGGTGATGGAATGGTTCCGTGCCGCCCGGTCGGGCCGGGCCGCGTCTAGCGGGTGAGGAGCTGCCAGAGGCAGCGGATGGGGTCGGTGATCACCGCCCAGATGAGCTTGATGATCTTCGCGATGATCCAGCCGATGGCGAATCCGATGACGGTCAGCCACATGATGTTCTCCTTTGCGAATACGGGTAGTGTGCGGATGGGTGTGATGTCATTTGGTGGGGTCGGCGGCGCGGGCCTCGCACTGCATCCACTGGTTGGACAGGCGGTCGTGCCAGTTCTTCTGTGCCTCGAACGTGGCCCGGGTCTCGCCCGTGGCGGGACGCTCCTTGACGATCCCGACGAGTTCCGAGCAGTAGCCGGGATGGGATTGCTGCAGGCTCGTGGCGGACTGCGCCATCTGGGACGCCTGCTCGTCCATGGCCTGGTTGAGCAGCTTCAGCGTCTCGTGCTCCCACGTGGCGTACGCGTCGTCCATGTCCCTGATCGCGGCCGCGGACTCCTCGGCGCTCTTCGAGTCGTCGAAATGGATGCCGGCCTTGATCCAATCGCCCAATGCGTTGTCGCTGTTTGTCCATGCGCTGATGTCGCGCTGCCGCCGTTGGTTGCTGATCCAGTCATACACATTGAGATCGGAATCCTCGAATGGACGGTAATCGATGAAATCGTTCATCCTGTATGACAGGTCCGAGGCGTGCTGGCGCACGTCGGCCGGCGTGGCCGTCACGCTCGGGGACGGAGCCGGCTCGGCCGTCTTGCCCGTGTCCGCGGACGCGCCGGCCGTCACCGTCCCGGCGGATCCGTCCGTCGCCTCATTGCCGTTCTTTACGGCGTCGGCCTTGGCATCGGTCTTCCCTGTCTGGGAGTCGGCACCGGTCTTGGCCGTGGTCGTCTGAGTCGTCTCCCGTCCGGCGAACGGGCCGACATGCTTGGTGGCCGCGAACGCGACGCCGAGCGTCGCGACGATCGCGACGACCAGAATGATGTTCAGGACCGTGAACCTGTTGATGCGGTTCTTCATGGATGTCTCCTTCGTCTCTCCCTCGGTGTTCCGGGGCTGTGTTCTCGTACACCCCCTATAACGGGACAAACTTCCGGACCCGGTCGGAACCGTTGAAAACACAAGCTTCCACGGCGTGTCGGAACAGGCCGGCCGGTCTGTCTGTCAGCCCTGTGCGGTGTCGTCGGGTGGGAGCTGGCCGATGGGGCCCCAGCTTTGGATGGTCATGCGGTCGGGGAGTCGGCCCTGGTCGACGAAGTGGCGGATCTCGAGGGCGGGGCCGCGTCGGCTCATCACGTCGCACAGGTAGCCGAGGTTGAGCGCGAAGTGACGCGGGCAGTAGTAGAACGTCCGGGTCGTGTCGTCGAGCGGGTCCTCGGAGCGTGCGCGGATGTAGTATTCCGGCTTCTCGGTGCACGCGCGCTCGTCGGGCTCCCGGTCCAGATCGCCGAAGTCCTCGTCCTCGTATTCGGACGGCCCGTCGTACACGCAGGACGGCTCATGCCGGTGGCCGTCCTCCTCCTCGAGGGGCGGCAGTCCGGTGTCGTCCTGCCTGAACTCGTCAAGCAGGTCGTCGAGCCAGACCACATCGGGCAGCGTCCCACCCGTCGCCATGCTTCCTGGCATGCTCCTGAGACGCGGCGCGCGTCCGGTCTCGTGTTCAGTCGTTCCACTGGTTGGCTTCATCATCATTCCTGGTCCTTTCCTTGAGTTCCTTGACCGCGACTCGCAGGGACGCGTATCGCGGCGATTCGTCTGACTCCCTGATGTGCCGGGCGAGCTCCCGGCTCCACCGGTCGATGTCCGTGAGCAGCTGGTTCTGGGTCCACTCGCCGTGCTCGTCCAGATAGCGTTCGTGTCCGTTGCGGCTGCGGTACGCCGTCCCGTCGCCGGGCAGAGGCTCGACGCGTACGGTGAGCGTCGAGTCGTTCTGAATGATCACGGTGATCCGGGTGTCCACGGCGGCGGGGATGACCACGCCGGTGGTGCGCTCGACCAGCGCGTACAGGCCGTCCGCCGCCTCGTTCGCCTCGTCGGTGAGCAGCCGGTCACGCAGGGCCGTGTCCAGGCCGAGCACGTCGAACAGGCGCTCGACATGGGTGATCATCGGCGAGCCGGGCATGTCGGGGAACGCACTGCGCCAGCTGGCCTTGAACAAAGGGTGACGGATTCCGCGCCACAGCCAGGAGCGCAGGTAGCGCATGTTGAACTGGAAATGCGCGGGCTCCCGGTCGTCCTCCTTCCGGCAGCCGGCCGAATCGGTCATGTCGTACCGTTCGATCCACCGACAGTTCCAACGCCCGTCCGCATCGCGCTCGGGGCGACGGAAATACATCACGTCGAACCGCAGCGGCGTGTCCCGCACACGACGGTTGAGCAGCCGGGCCACGACCCCTGCACACCGGCCGGTGCTGATATCGAACCCCGACGCGCGACGTCTCTCGCCGCGAGCCACCCGCCGAAACAGACGGTCCCTGTCCGCGGTCCCGGAACGATCCCTGCCGCGGTCCGCCGTGCCTTTTTCGCCGAATTCGGCGGCACTGTCAACACTCATCACACTGTCCTTTCTCGAAAAGCCAGCCGTCCGACCCCGCGGGCGGGCCGGACGCTCCGACCCCGGCCTGCATTATCGAACAGCTGTTCCATGGTTGATGGCTTGCGCCTTCTTTATGCGCCCTAGAACTATCGTTCGATGTTCGAAGCGTTTCAACGCCACTCCGAATGCGTTCCGGAACACCCGTCAGCGTGCGGGACTCGCCGGATTGCGACGCGCGTCACGCACCTGCAGGAACAGCAGGTAGCGCAGCAGACCGGCGCGCAGGTAGTTGCGGTTCACCGGACGGGAGTTACGTTGGAACATCTCGTCGGCGAGGATCCGGTCGACGACCTTCTGCATCTCGTCCGCCGTCGAATACGCGAACGCCGAATCGTCCACCCCATTGACCAGGTCCTCGTCGCAGCCCATCGCGCGCAGATGCTTCCTCATATGGTTCAGGTGGGAACGCATGACCTGCTGGGTCGTGGCGGCAAGCGGCATGAGATCCCCGTCCTTTCCGCGACGATGCGAGGGATACCAGGCGTTCCACTCGCGGAACAGACGCTCGTTGCGCTCCCGACGCGTGGTGACCTGCACGGGGCCGGCGACGGTGTAGTCATACCGGGCCAGCGGATCATACTCACGCGTCCACGCCGGAGTCCGTTTCGCCAGATCCTGCTCGAAAACGGACAGACGACTGTTGAGATGCCGCTTCCCGTCACCGGCCCTCACGGCCAGACCGCACGACTCGGCCGCCTCCATCAGTGCCTCGCGGCTGTCGAAGCACGAGGCATCGGCCAGGGAACGCACCTTCACCGGGCTGCCCGGATCCGAACAGTCGATGAAGAACTCGCCATCACCGTAATCCCAACCCGCCATGGCATACACCATGCAGACACCATCACGAGACCTCTCATTACGCTGACCGGACATCGCCATATCTCCTTCCCCGCCACGCGGAATCGTCTTGTCCGCCCCCTTTCGGCCGGACACCAAAACAAACCGGACAAACCCACGGCGAACGACACAACGGCGTGTCGCGGCATAACGCCGTTCGTGGCTGAGACCGATATTTGTTGCTTGCGGGCTTTGCGGAGAGGCCACATGGCGCCAGGCGTTTCAGATGGCTGACGATGTTGGGTAGGCGCCATTCGAGCGGACTAGGCTGTGGGTGAGATCAATGATCTGTCTATCGCAGGCTTAGGTAGTTTCGGGAAGGAGACGCTGATGGTGAGGCGTTGGGAGGATCAGACGGCTTTGGTGACGGGTGCGGGTCGTGGTATCGGTCGGGCCACGGCGCTCATGCTCGCGTCGAAGGGCGTGCGCGTGGCGGTCAACGACATCGACCCGGACACCGCTCGGGACACGGTGGAGGAGATCGTGCGTCGGGGCGGTTCCGCCGTGCCGGCCGTTGGTGACGTGTCGGACGAGGCCGACGTGACGCGGATCCACGATGAATTGGCCGCGGACTATGGTGGCGCGGACATCGTGGTGAACAATGCGGGCATCATCCTCAGCCAGCCGTTGCGGGACGCGTCGGCCGAGCAGTGGGACCGCATCCTTGCGGTGAATCTGAAGGGCGAGTTCCTGAACATCATCCATGCCGCTCCCCGGATGGTGGAGAAGGGCTACGGCAGGATCGTGAACGTGTCGTCGATCGCGGCGAAGCATGGCGGCGGGTTCCTAGGCAACGTGGCGTATGGCTCGTCGAAGGCGGGTGTGGCGTCGTTGACGCGTGGCGCGGCGCGTGAGTATGCGCCTCATGGGATCACGGTGAACGCGGTGATGCCGGGGTTGACGCATACGCCGATGACGGATGCGATGAGTGATGAGACGCGGGCTCGTATTATTTCTGGCATGCTGGTAAAGCGTGCGGCCGAGCCGGAGGAGATCGCGAGGGTGATCGTGTTCCTGGCGTCCCCGGAGTCCGGGTTCATCACCGGCGAGACCATCGACGTGGATGGCGGCGCGACCCTCGACTGAGCATATTGGGTATATCCGGACGAATGTGACGTGGATTTGGGTATAACCGCATCATGAACAGCGGCATTTGCCACTCTTTATGATGCGGTTATACCCAGAACCCGGTTATCTGATCGGTTATGCCCAGAATTATCGCCCGGGTATACCCAAATTCCTCCGATGCGTCTCGAACCGATGGAATAAAGACGATGGTCGGAAATTCTGATTGCCATGGACGAATCGAATAAATAGGCGAATAAATATCTGGATGACGGTTGATGAACGGATATCCGAACGGTGAAGGGCCTGATGATAATCCCCGTACCTGTTCGGAGGAGCGGTGCCAAGGAGCAATTCCTTGGCACAAGACTACAGATCTTGAGCTACGCCCCGGCGAATCGGATCAGTCCTCGATCTCTTCGCGCTCGCGTTCCTGCTCCTGCTTCACGTAGATGCCGGTGATGGCGGTCCAGGTGACCGTGGACAGGCCGTAGAGCGTAGCCTGGAGCTTGTTGCCTTGAATGATGTAGAGGATGGCCGTGATGGCGTTGGCGATCGCTGCGACGGCGCACATTGTGGAAACCTTGGGCATTCTTCTCATCTTGCCAGTATAAGGGACGCATGGCCGTCTCTCGATATGGGCGCATTTGTTTTTCACAGCGTCAAACACCCGTTTTCGGCAGGACTGTGCGGGTGTTTGACGCTGCGAAAAGCGGGATATGGGTGTTTGGCGCTGTGAATTGCGCGTCCCGTCAATCACGCAAATCCGCGGCGGACGGGGGTATCGTAAACAGTGACGACATTCGTCATACAAAGGAGTAATGATCATGTCCGAAGAATCCACTATCCCCACCACCGAGCCCGTCATCCCCGCCGAGGGGCGCGTCGCAGTACTTACTGAGCCGAAACACATCGATGTGCGTACGCTGCCGCTGCCGGAGATCGGCGACGACGAGGTGCTCGTCCGTGTCGAAGGCTGCGGCATCTGTGGCACCGACCAGTCTGAATACCGTGCCGACCCGTTCGGATTCGCGCCGATCGTGCTCGGCCACGAAGCCACCGGCGAGATCGTCAAACTCGGCAAGAACGTGACCGCCGACTATTCCGGCAAGCCGCTGAAGGTGGGTGACAAGATCGTCACCGGTCTGCGCCCGTGCGGACACTGTGCGATCTGCCGTCGTCGTGCGGACATGATCCACCTGTGCGAGAACGGCGAAATCCACGGTCTGATGCCCGGCGAGGATCACTTCTTCAACGGCTGGTATTCCGATTACATGAAGTGCAATCCCGGCGCGGTGATCTTCAACGTCAACGACATGCCCGACCGCGATCTGCGCATCCTGATCGAACCGGCCGCGGTGATCGTGCACGCCGTCGAGGAGGCCAAGAAGATCTACGACTTCAAGCATGGATCGCACGTGCTGGTCCAGGGCTGCGGTCCGATCGGTCTGCTGCTTGTCGCGCTGTTGAAGACGTACGGCATCCGCAACATCGTGGCCGTCGACGCCAAGGAGGCGCGACTCGAAATGGCCAGGAAGCTCGGCGCTACCGCCGTCGTGAACGTTGCCGACTACGATTCGGTGGACGCCGCGGCCGACGCCGTGCGCGAGGTAACCGAAGGACTCGGCGCGGAGATGGGCTTCCAGTGCACTGGTTCTCCTGCCGCGGCCGCAGCCCTGTTCAAGTACATTCGTCGCGGCGGATCGTACTGCGAGGTTGGCTTCTTCACCAACACCGGCGACGCCACGTACAACCCGCATCTGGACGTGTGCCAGAAGGAGATCAAGCTCACCGGATCGTGGACCTATCAGGCCGGCGACTGGCTCGAAGCGCAGGAATTCCTCAAGGAGGCCAAGGACCGCGGCCTGCCCGTCATGGACCTGGTCACCAACGTGTTCCCGCTCGACCAGATCAACGAGGCCATGGAATACGCGCTGAGCATGCAGGGTCTCAAGATCGAGGTCGTTCCGGAGCTGTAACCGCAGCGTAGTGGCATAGTCCGGAGCTGCGGTGCGTCCGCATTGCGAGATCTCTCGCTGGAGTTGTTTCGCAATGCGGGAACATCTGCTTTTCGCAGCGTCAAACGCCCGTTTTCAGTAGGAGTCTACGGGTTTTTGGCGCTGTGAAAAGCAGGATTAGGGTTTTTGGCGCTGTGAATTGCGTGACCGAGTCTTGAGCTCGCAGCGCCATCGTTTCGACTGCGGTCGGCCTATCAGCAACCAGACCGCAGTCGGACTGCAACCGGACTACAGCAGAACCGTTCCGTTCTCGGAGGCTGCGATCTGCGCATCGTCGCCGCAGCCGAGACGCGCACGGAATTCGCGGCCGTCGGAGCTGCGGACCTCCACGCCGTCATCGGTGTGACGGGCGGTGAACGTCACTGACGAACCGTCCATCTCCGTGACCACGGTCTCGATCACACCGTCATTCGTGCCAGCACCAATGACGCCGACTACACCGTCACCCAACTCCTCCAGACATACCGTCACCAGCGCATCCGTACCATACTCACGATCCGGCTTGCCGGCACCGGGATTGGTGACCACCAGACTGTCGCCGCGCACCCACAGCGGAATGGAATCGTAGTCATGACGTTCGCTGCGCCACAGACCATGCTCGCTGACCACCTTCTCGCCGGTGAACCAGTTGGTCCACGTGCCGGCCGGCAGGTAGTACTGCACGTCGCCGGAGTAGGAGAACACCGGCGCCACTAGCAGCGACGGACCGAACATGTACTGACGGTCGAGCGTACGGCAGGTCGGATCGTTCGGGAACTCCATGAACATCGAACGCATCACCGGCGTGCCGTTCAGATGCGGCTGCAGTCCCACCTGATACAGGTACGGCATGAGCGCGAGCTTGAGCTTGACGAACTTGCGCGCCACGTCCACCGCGCTCTGACCGGGTCGGATCTCCACGCCGTTCTTTTCGTCGGCCTCATCGAACAGCCACGGTACGCGGTACACGGTGGAACCGTGCATACGCGAATGCGATCCCAGCAGACCGAACGCCACCCAGCGCTTGTACACCGCCGAATCCGGGAACGCGCCCTCGAATCCGCCGATGTCGTGACTCCAGAAACCGAAACCGGAGCTCGTGATCGATAGGCCCGCGCGCAGCGTCTGCGCCATGCCGCTGAACGTGGACTCGCAGTCGCCGCCCCAGTGCACCGGTTCCATCTGACCGCCCACCGTGGCGGAACGCGCGAACAGACACGCCTTGCCCTTGCCGTACACCTCCTCGATGGCCTCGAACACCGTCCGGTTGTACAGCTGCGTATACCAATTGTGCATCGACAGCGGAGCCGAACCGTCATGCCACACCACGTCACGCGGAATACGCTCGCCGAAATCGGTCTTGATGGCATCCACGCCCTGACGCAGCAGCGTCTTCACCTTGCCCTTGAACCAGTCGCGTGCCTCGGGATTCGTGAAGTCCACCAGACCCATGCCGGCCTGCCACATGTCCGTCTGCCAAATCTCGCCGTTCGGCTTGCGAACCAGATAGCCCTTCTCCTTGCCCTCGGCGAACAGTCGTCCGCGCTGGCCGATGTACGGGTTGATCCACGCGCAGATATGCAGTCCCTTATCCTCGTGCAGACGCTCGAGCGTGGATTCGATGTCGCCGAAAAAGCGCTTGTCCCATTCGAAATCGGTCCACTGGAACTCGCGCATCCAGAAGCAGTCGTAGTGGAATGCGCTGAGTGGGATGTCGCGTTCGGCCATGCCGTCGATGAACGAATTGATTGTTTGCTCATCGTACTTAGTGGTGAACGACGTGGTCAGCCACAGGCCGTAGCTCCATGCGGGCACGTTCGCCGGGCGCCCGACCAAGGCCGTGTATCGGTTCAGAATTTCCTTCGGCGTCGGTCCGTAGATCACCAGGAAGTCAAGCGATTCGCCCGGCACGGAGAACTGCACGGCGTCGGTGTTCTCGCTGCCCACCTCGAACGAGACGTGCCCGCGGTTGTTCACCAGCACGCCGTAGCCGTTCGACGTCATGTAGAACGGAATGTCCTTGTATCCCTGCTCGGACGCGGTGCCGCCGTCCTGATTCCAGATGTCGATCGTCTGACCGTTCTTCACATACGTGCCGAAGCGCTCGCCGAAACCGTAGACGGTCTCGCCCACGCCCAGCGACAGTTGGATGGCACTGAACACGTCGGATTCGTCGAACGCCGAACCGTTCTTGGAGACGCCGAACTCGCCCACCGGCTGGGCGCTCACGGCGGACAGTTCGTTGAGCAGGAAACGGCCGAGCGACTTGCCCTGACTGGCGGTGAGCGTGCGCCCGTTCGCGCTGAACGTGAGATTCCACGGGCTGCCCTTGACCGCGGTGGCCTCGAGCTCGCCGGACCTGAGCGTGATGCTCGCGCCGTCCTCGCCAAGTTCGCCATCGCCATTGCCGATCGCGTTCACGGACACGTAGTCGCGGCCGCCGGGCTCGTCGACGTTCAGCGGGAATCCGGGGGTGACGTCCGCGCCCAGCCAGTGCGCCGCCTGCACGCGGATCACGCCCTCCGCAGGCGTGCTCACGCGTACGTCGAACGTGCCCAGATTCAGCGTATCGTTGCGACCGCGCACCTCCTTGGTGGGGGCGAGCACGTCGAAGCTTTCGCCGTCGTCGCCCGTGCTCAGCGTGTAGGCCTGACGGGCGTACAGCGCCTCGACGTGGGGTCGGTTCATCCAATAGCCGTTGGTGAATTTCATATCAGCCGCTCCTTTGCTGCGTGATGGCATATGCCGTCTTGCGTAACCGTCTGGCGTCGTTGCCGTAACGATCGTCGTTCGGTGTTGTACGGGTATGACTGTCACGGTAATCGACGTATGTGCGTTCCCCAAACGTTATTTCGACGGATTTCGACGAGCCTGAGTGACCGATCCTCGATCGAGATAGGGGATCTCCAGACGTTCCACCGTGCCCATCGGCACGCCATGACCGGCGAGAATGTCCATCATCATGTCGATCGCACGGGAGCAGGTGCGCTCGGGCTGCAGCGGCAGTTCGTCGATCGGCGTCGACAGCCGGTCCGCGTCGCCCAACGTGGTGAGTGACAGCACCGATACGTCGTGTGGAACGCGCTTGCCCATCAATGCGAGACGACCGATCAGCGCCTCCACGAACGTCAGATCGGACTGCACGATGATCGCCGTCGCGTCGGGCTGGGCGGCGAACGCCTTCTCCAGCAGGGAATCGATCGAGCCGATCGCCCAGGTTCCCGCATCGGATGAATCGGCGGGCGGCGCATACCCCTTCAACGTCATGTCGTTTTTGCGCGCGTAATGCTGCAATGAGCCAAGCGAGCGCATGATGAAATTCGACCGGCGGCGATATTCGTCGGGCGCCGAACCGAAGAAGATGCAGTCGCGGTGCCCCAACTGTGACAGCCGATCCACTGCGGCGTTGCATGCCCGCTCGAAATCCAGGTCGACGCACGCCAGATGTGCGGTGTCATGCGGCACGCCCACCGCCACGTACGGCACGGAGGAGATCGCCGCGCGACTGACACGGGAATCGTTCATGTCCGCGTCAAGCAGGATCACGCCGTCGACCAGCCCGGCGTCCGTCACCTGTTCCAGACGCGTCTGCGCCTGCTCGCCCGACTCGGACAGCACGATCGTGTCGTACCCGCGCTCCCTGGCGCTTTTGACCACGTTCATCAGAAAACCGGCGTAGGTGCGTTCCGTGGTGGTGGGGCGAATCGGATCGCTGACCGCCAGAAACCCGGTGCGCTTGCCGGGTGATGAGAGCGGGCCGCCGTGGGGAAAGTAGCCGAGCTCGCGGGCGGTCTGCAAAATATGCTGGCGGACCTCGGGGGAGATGCGCCGCTTGCCGCTCAGGGCGTACGACACCGTGCTGATCGAGACTCCGGCCTGTGCGGCAACGTCCTTGATGCCTACCATCGTTTCCTCCTGTGGCTGGTGGGTGTGGTTGTGGTGAGTGTGAATTCGTTGGGTGCGGGTGATGCGGTTGCGGTGGATGCGAATGTACTACTGCTGAGCGTACTATGCGACTGCGCTTAAATCGAAAAGTATCGAAACCCTTGCAATTGCAACGATATCGAGTTAGTAAATTGCTCTGACAATTTGACCGTGCCGTCGGTCCGCTCCTAAGTTGTGCTTATCGATGCCGGCCGACGACGTTGAATGGGCCGCTGATTCGCCACGATCGCATCAGCGGCAACGCGTCGTCGGCATCGCGTTATCGACTGTGTCATCGGCACTGCGGCAACGCACGCCGGTACCGCGACAACGCATATCGACACTGCGGTAACGCATCGCATCATTGCACGTTCACGTCAGCGAAGACAGGAGCACATATGACCGCCACATCCCCGACCCAGACCTCGGCGGATTCCAAGCAGGCACGACTCGCGGCATACAACGCCGCCGTGGCCGCCGCGGAACAGAATCCCGACCTCAGCCCCGAAACCGGCAAGCCGTTCTCCCGCGGCACCCTGCTGCGATTCGGCGCCGGCTTCCTCGTGTTCGGCATCCTCTGGATGAGCGGACTCAACATCGCCTTCGCCGTGCTCATGCCCCAGCACTTCAAATCCGTCGAAGGCATCTCGCCCGAAGCATTGAACGGCATCGTCAACTCGTTCAGCGCCGTCGCCGGCCTGGTCTCCAACCTCGTGTTCGGCAACTTCTCCGACCGATCCCGATCCCGCTTCGGACGCCGCACGCCCTGGATCCTCGGCGGTGCGCTGTTCGCCGGCGTACTGCTGTTCCTCACCGGCATGACCACCAACCCCGTGCTGCTCACCATCTTCTACTGCGCCAGCCTGTGCGGCCTCAACGCCATGATCGCCCCGCTCGTCGCCGTGCTCTCCGACCGTGTGCCCGCCGGCATGCGCGGCTCGCTCTCCGCGTTCTACGGTGCCGGATCCGTGGTGGGCGCGCCCATCGGCACGCTGCTCGGCGCGTTCTTCATTACCAACATGGTGCCCGGCTTCGCGCTCGCCGGCGTGCTCATGTTCCTGGCCGGACCGGTCTCCGTGGCCATCATTCCGCGCGAAGCATCCGCCGACTTCCTGCCTAAGGACGAAGGCAGCCTCAAGGACGTGGCCCTGAGCTTCATTCCGCCGAAGTTCTCCACCGCCCACGATTTCTACAAGGCGTTCGCCGGTCGTTTCTGCATGCTGCTGAGCTATCAGATGATCAACGCCTACCAGCTGTACATCATCCAGAACTACGTTGGTCAGAGCGACATCGAATCCGCCAAGACCATCTCCGTCATGTCGGTCATCACCATGGTCGTCTCCCTGTTCGGTTCCCTGGTCTCCGGTCCGATCTCCGACAGGATCGGCCGCCGCAAGGTGCCCGTCGTCGTCGCATCCGTTGCGTTCGCCGTTGGTATCGCCATGCCGTGGATTCTTCCTTCGGCCATGGGCATGTACCTGTTCGCCGCCATCGGCGGTCTCGGATATGGCATTTACTCGTCCATCGACCAGGCGCTCAACGTGGACGTGCTGCCGAACAAGGAGGACGCCGGCCGAGATCTGGGCATCCTCAACGTGGCCACCACGCTCGGCCAGATGTGCGGCCCGATCGTGATGTCGACCGTCGCGCTGTCGCTCGGATACGTCTACGCCTTCCCGGTTGCGATTGCGATCGCCCTGTTCGGTTGCGTCTTCATCCTCAGTATCAAGTCGGTCAAGTGACGGGCGGTGCCGGTGCGAGAAATCGTGCCGGCATTTTTGTATGTTCTGTGTGTTCCGCGTGGTATGTCCTGTGTGTTGTGCGCCCTGCGCGTTCTGTGTGGTACATCCTGTGTATTGCGTGTCCTGCGCGTCCACACTGCGGAAATGAGCGTCGGATTCGTTTCACGATGCGGGAACATCCGCTCTTTGGGGCGTCAAATGCCCGTTTTCGCGTCGATTTTCGGGAATTTGACGCCCCAAAGAGCGGGATTCGGGTATTTGGTGCTGTGAATTGCGTGGCTGAGTGCTGAAGAGCATGGCCGAGTGCTGGCGGCCGCTGGCCGAGCGACTCGGGGTTAGTTATCCATCCCCAGCTCCTGCGCGACCCGCTTTCCGCACGCCTCCAGTTCGGCTTGCGTGCTATCCGGCGCGCAGTGCATGCCCTCGATGCCCAGATCCTTGGCCATCTTGTTCGCGCATTCCTGAAGGGCGGCTTCCGAACTTTGGGTGCAGGGGTCGGGTTCCGAACCGCAGGCCGCCAGTGAAACCACCGCCGCCATGCAGGCCAGTGCCGCCACGATCCTGTGTGCTCGCTTTGCTTGTCCCATCGTTTCCTCCTCGGTCCGTTGCGAGCGGTCAGTGCCGTCCGCGTTTCGATGACGTACAACCGAGGTATGGCGTGGGCGAGGTCAAAGCGGATGCGAAAAAAAGGGGCGGGCGGAAGTTTGAGATGTTGGTGTTGCGTTTCGCGCGCTTATTTAAGGGGGATTATTCGGAAGACGGCACGGGAAAGTGTCCAGTGTGGAGGAAACTTTTGCCTGTGTGATGGGAAAGTGTCGTCCATACTGGACACTTTCACTTGTTTGGCTAGGAAGTGTCGTCCGTACTGGATACTTTTGGGTTGCTGTCGGAATGTTATCCCTCCCTCAGGCCGACGTTGTCGGCCAGCTCCCTCCCTTGGAGGGAGCACGTGGGGATGGGGCGACTCCAGCGGGGAGCGCGTTTAAAGGAATAACGCGTGCGGCGGTGAATCTGGCGGGGAAGTGCGTCGAGGGTGGGGTAACGCGTGTGGCTGTGACGGGGGATGCGAACCTGGCGGGAGATCGTCCACACCATCCCATCCCCAGGGGCGTATACGGGTGCTGGCGCTTAATCGGCGTTGTCCGCGAGGTTGAAGCCGGCGAAGGTGAAACCGGGGGAGACGACGCAGGAGACCAGTGCGTCGGCGTCGCCGGGGATGGTGCGCTGCCAGACGCCGGCGGGCACGATTGCGTGGCCGATCACGGGTTCGGCATTGTCTGCATCGGGGCCGACGTTGGAGCCCTTGCTGTTGCCGGAAGCGGGGCTGTTGCCGCAGCTCTTGGTATCGGAACCGGGATTCGTTGCGGGATCCGTACGCGTATCGGTCAGGCCGGAACCCAGCACGATGCGCTCGGACTTCGATGGATCCGGCGCATCGCCGTTGCCTGCCAGTTCAAGTGTCACGTGACCCGGACCGTGCCACAGCCACAGTTCGTCGGCATCCACCTGATGCCAGTCGCTGAAATCGCCGGTCGGAAGCAGAAAGTAGATCAACGACGCCAGCGGACGATTGCCAGTGACCATGCTGAACCCGGGATGCTGCGTCGGCGACGCGAAATCAGCAGGGGCAAACGATGCCGACTGCCAGTCGCGCACATACCAGCCACCCTCCGGGTGCGGCTCCAAACCCAGTCGTGCAATCACCGACTTTGCATATTCGCTCAGCGGCGGAATATCATGCACTGGTTCCGGAATGTTCTCATACTGCGAAGTCATGCCTTCTGCTCCTTTGGTTGGATGGTTCGATATCACATGTGTGATATTTCACCAATGATTTTCCAAAAACTCATTTATGATTTTTAGAACCCGTTCTCGTTCTTTGCGGCCGGAAAGAATGCTGAATGGTGCCTCTTCCAAGGTATCCGTATTACTTTCTTTGCATTCGGACTTTGAAACCCTATCAAGCGGATATGGCTTGTTATTGATTTCTCCTTGATCATTGGCTTTGCGTCTGTGGCGAGACCATAGGCATACCTTTGCCGATATGATTAGAGTCACTAATCCTGTCAAAATAGTAATTGCTAATGTTGCATACTTGATAATGGATGCCGGAAGCTGCGGTAACGTAAGTCCCTCATGGTCTCCGGGGTATCGTATTCCGAGATTAAGGAATGCTGACGCATATGATATTGAGTAAAAGATCAAGGACTTGGAAATTGTGTCGTCCAATTTTTGTCGAACATGATCGGAAAGAGAGTTATTGATTCCTGAGAGAGTCTTTGCTAGCCAGAGGGTGAAAATCATGGACAGTCCTGCTATAAGATTATCTCCAGTAAAAATACTGATCATTGGATAGTAGCCGAACAGTGATACAAGATTAAAGGTGGAGAGAGCAGCAAGAAGCAATGACCACAACAAGGAATATTGTAGTGTCCGCTGGTCGGGAATAATGTTGAGTTGAATATAGGTAATGGGCTGGTGGCTGGAGAAATACCGTACGCAATGAATGCGTCCGGCAATGAAATGCATTTTGATATCAGATTTCTTGTTGCTGGCCTTGTCGATGTTCTCCGATTTCGATGGCGGCTCTTTGGTAATTTCTTTTACGCTCTCGACGTCTGTATGTTCAATTGGGGTAACTTCAATGTGGGATGCGCGCGCAGCATAAGATTGAAAGCCGAGGTTGACGGTATCTGAAAGATGTGTGGGGCCTATAATTGCTTCGCTGATTCGTTGTGGCCATGTTTGAGGGTTTGTGAGACTGGGATATGTAGTGTCGAATCGTAGGGTGAACAACATTTTCGGTTGTGTGTCCGACTGTGGCACTAGGGCTATCAGCGGATATTGTTTACAAAGATTCGATAACAGCAAGAGCAGAGACGTTAAAGCTTGCATATTCTCGTCGCCGATTGCATGTCGGCTTGTGGGATCGGCTTCGGTGTCTGAGTTGTTTTCGTGATGCGATGACCGTATCCAGTCGAGGAGTCCGAGAAACAGTGCACATGTCAATAGTGTGGCGTTTCCGGAGGCGGAGTTGTTGTCGGAGGAGTTTATGAGTTTGTGCAGGTGTTCCATGCATTCCAGTCTGAAGGAAGTGCACTCTTCGTCAAAAGATTGCTGATCTTCATTCTTGACGAAGTTTCGTGTAACTAGATTGGCTAGATCAGCCAATCGAGCACTTTGCCAGTGTTGTTCATTATGTTGATCTTGCTCTCGAAGAGAAACATGATCTTTTCTATTATCGGAACTTATGTTACGAAAAATATTGTTGAGTCTTTTGGGAAATTGAACCATTGACGAATCGATTTTATTGAAATAACCTTCAACGAAGTATTGAATTTCTTCACGAGAAGGAATTTGATTCCATAAATACCAAAGAGCTTGTTTAGTGATGAACGAGGTCTCTGCATATGTAGTTGCCGGCAATTCCTGCCCATCTCGGTCGGTGAGACTACGATTCGTGTGATTGCCGTTATCGAGATAGCAAACAGGAATAGCGACATATGGATTATTGGCATTACCGTTTTTACCCCAGAGAATATATTTGGTCGGGTCCAACGTAGAACGAATGCTGATCTGATAGGCAAGATTTCCAGTGTCGGTAAATGTCACATTCGTATTTTGCTGGTTCGTCCATCGATGCATGCCGAGCAGCAGCATGGCACATTTGTGGCCGAAATCTGGATCATCCTTACCGGCTCTCAACTGGTCATCGATATTGCGCATGGCGCACATGATTCTCTCGATTCTCTCTGGTTGGTGTGCGTGGCCGGTGGCTCCCCTCAGTCGGCTTTGCCGACAGCTCCCCTCAGAGAGGGGAGCCAAGACCACATGAGGTACGGCGGTCTCGGTCACCTATTGGCGTAGGCGTCGTCGAAGAAGCCGCGTTCGTACTTGACGGCGGTGCGGAAGCGTTCCTGCAGTTCGGGGTCGTCGGCGCTGGCCACGCGGTTGAGTTCGGCGATCAGGAAGTCCACCCATTCGCTGAAGAACTCGCCGCGATGCACATCCACCCATCCGCGATGCTCGGGCTTCACCGGCAGCTTGCGACCATGGTCGGTGGCGCGTTCGGCCCAGTCCAGGTACAGGCTTTCGGCCACCACGAGCACTGCCAGACCGTCCTTGTACGACCGGGTCTCAATGGTGTCGGTGTACAGCTTCTTGAAGCCGCGGCTCGCCGTGGCCAGTTCGGGATGCAGGATCTGATCCTCGCTCACGCCGTACTGGGCGAAACGATCCTGGAAGTACGTGTCCTCGTCGGCGGCGATGAATCCGAGCTGCGCGGCGTAGCGTACCTTGGCCTTCATCGTGTCGGCCGACGCCAGCACCTGACCGAGCAGCGACAGGAAGTCCTCGGAGAACTGGTAGTCCTGAATCAGATAGTCACGCAGCACGTCCGGGTCGATGGTCTCATCCACCAGCTCCCTGACAAAACGATGGTTGACGGCCGCCTCCCAGTCATCGTGCACAAGCGCGCGCAGACGCTCATACGTGGTCGTGGCGGTTGCGGTCGTGACCGTGTCGGCCTCGAGAGCAGCATTATCGGCGGCATTCTCGGCTGTGTTTGCAACGGCACTGTTTTCGGTCATATGACATCCCTTCGTCAGCATTGCCCGTACAGGTTCGGCGGGTGTCTCTCAGCCATCCGGTCATCGGCGTATTCCATGGGAAACTCCGCCGGAACGCAGAACAGCACCCCGTGTCATCCCTCAGTATACGAGTGGTGACGGGGGTGCCGGGGGATTACAGCGAGCGCGCGGTCTCCACGATCCAGCGGATGCGCTCCCAGTCGAGCTTGGCGTCGATCGTGCAGTCGCCGCCAAGCAGCAGACCGTGCTTGCCATGATCGAGGATCAGATCGCGCGTGTACTGCTGCAGCTCTTCCTTGGTGCCGCTGTAAATAATGCCGCGGTGCCCGTTCGCATCCCAATGGGTTTCGAACCCGGCCAGCGACGCACGACCACCGAAGAACAGACGGCCGTCGTTCAACGACAGATCATCCACATGCACCGCCCAATTGACCGCCTTGCCTGGATAGTCCTTCCACAGTTCCAGCTGATTCTCCTTGCCGGCGAACCCGCAGAAATGCACGATGTTGTTGTCCGAATACCGGTTGGCGTGCTCAAGCGCATACAGGTCCGACGGCCTCACCCAACGACGATGCTCCTCCGGGGTGAACAGACCCTTCTCGCCGTTCTGCACGCAGTAATACACGCCGTCCGCGCCGGCCTCTTCGATCACGCGTCGTGCCAGAATCGACGCGGTCTGGCCGATCGTGTCCAGCGCGTGCAGCACGGCATTGGGATCCTCACGCAGATCGGCGACCACACGATCGAAATGACGGCCCACCTGTTCGGCGCCGAATCGCAGGTACGACAGCGGCGCGAATACGTTGTAGAACACGCAACGCTCATCGCCGATCGCCTCCACCAGGGCACGGACGCGCTCCACCTGCTGCTCGATCCACGGATCATGCGGCTGCAACGGCTCCAGACCATACCAGTCGTGCGCCTCGGTGATCTCCACGTTAAACGGATAGTTGAAGAACCCGTCGGACATGACCTTGAGAAAGTCGAGATCCGTCTGCCGATAGTAGTTCAGGTGCGCCTGCACGTTGCGCTCGCCGGTCTCCTCTTCGCCGGAGAAGTGGAACCAGAAGCCCACCGGCACATGATCGGCGGGACGATTGTTGAGGGCGTTGAGCACACGTTCGCGTTTGTTCACTGATCGACCTTTCTCGTCGGCTGCCATAGCTGCCATAACAGGCGCGTTTCCGCGGCGGCCATCCCCATGATTCGCCGCGGATTCCGTATGGATATCAGCGAGTCTAGGGGAGCGTGGCGGCAGACACGACGAGTCCGTCATACGCGTTGGCTATGGGACGTTATCGGTGTGAAGGGTCGCATGATTTCGACATGGTTCGGCGTAAACCGGCGAACGTCGCAACGCAGAGTTGTAACGCAGAGTCGTAACGCAGAGCTTACGACCCCGACTCACGAACCCAGCAGTCCGGCGATCACGAAGATGAAGATCGGCGACGACAGCGTGCTCAACAGAATGCCGTCGCGCGCGAACGTGGTGCCTGCCTCGTATCGTGCCGCGTAGTTGTACACGTTCTGCGCGGTGGGTAGCGCGGCCAGCACCACGCACGAATACAGTTCCGCACCACGGAATCCCATGAAATAGGCGAGCAGGAACGCAACGAACGGCATGACCGCGTTCTTCAGCAGAGCGGCGACGATCGTGGCCGCGCGGTTCGAATCCTTGCCCAACGGTTTCGACCCATGCAACGACATGCCGAACGCCATGAGAATCAGCGGCACCGCGGAATTGCCCACGATGTTGATCGGATCGTAGATATAGCTCGGCACGACAAACCAGCCCGCCGCATCGCTGACCGCCGACGTGACGATGCCGATCATCACGCCGATCAGAATGGGCTGATGCAACGGCTGCGTCACGATCGCCTTCACGCTCACCCTGCCGCGCGACGACAGATCCAGCGACGTGAGTGCGATCGGTGTGAACAGCACCTGCTGGATCAGCACGATCGGCGTGACCGCGGCCGGATTGCCGAGGATGTACGTGGCGATCGGCAGGCCGATGTTGTTCGCATTCATGTACATCGACACCAGAACGCCGATCGTCGTGTCCGCCGAACCCATGTGAAATATCGTCGCGTTCAGGCCGAGAAATATCGCCCCGGTGATCACCGCGCAGGCGATGGCCACCGCGATCGACGGTTTGAACACGTCCGACAGATGCTCCTTCGACAGGATCGCGAACATCAGGCACGGCGTGGACACGAAATAGCTGAACCTGTTGAGCACCATCTGCGCAGTGGGACCGCCGATGCGGAAGCGGGCCGCGATATAGCCGATGAGAATGATGATGCCGATGACGCAGAATCCCTGCATCGCCGAGATGAGTCCCATGTGTACGCCCTCCGATTGCTGCGTGCGATATGCGGCCGCATTGTCGTGCGTCGCATGAATGGGTTCGTATTCCTGCGACGATGTATGCGCCACTGCGGTACATTACTGTCAAACACGACGGGAGGGCTTATGGTTTCCAACGGTTCCATAAATGACGGCAGTGGCAAGGCAAGCGACGGCAAGGCGCACGGCAAACTGGTGTTCATCGACATCGACGGCACGCTGGCGGACGAGCACCACATCGTCCCCGAATCGGCCAAAGCCGCATGCCGCGCGGCGCAGGCCAACGGGCACAGGCTGTTCATCTGCACCGGGCGCTCACTGCCCAAAATCGAGCGGAGCATTCTTGACCTCGGATTCGACGGCGTGGTCTCCGTGGCCGGCGCGCAGGCGAACCTCGGCGAGCGTGTGCTGTTCCAGCATTTCGTCACGCCCGAGGCGATCGACGCGGCGACCGAATACTTCAAACGGCACGACATCGAAAGCTACCAGTGGCAGGGCGCCGATGGCATGTACATCTCGCAGGGATATCTGCGGCATCTGCAGGCGAAGAAGTCGGCGTGGAACAGCGGCGAATTCGCCAAATACTGGCATGTGATCGACGACGTGGAGATCCCCGAGGGCTCCACGCTCGGCCACGTGATCCGCGCGAGCAAGGGATCCTACTTCTCCAAGCCCGACCCGGACGTGAGCTTCGAGGACGTGCAGCGCGACCTGAGCCCATGGTTCACCACCGTGCACGCGTCGTACGATCGTATCTCGCCGAACAACGGCGAACTGCTCATCAACGGCGTGGACAAGGGCACGGCCGTGCGTGACGTGGCCGCTGCGCTCGGCTGCGACATCGCCGACACGATCGCCATCGGCGACAGCGACAACGACACCGCCATGCTGAAGATGGCCGGCACCAGCGTGGCCATGGGCAACGCGATCCACGGCATCAAGGACATCGTCGACATCGTGACCACCGACATTCATGACGACGGCATTGCCAACGCGTTCGCCATGCTCGGATTGGTGTGAGTCTTTCCCCGACTATTTGCGCTGTTTGGGCTGTTCGTGCTGTTTGGACTGTGCGGACCGTTCGGACCATGAGGGGTCAAATACCCGGAGTTCAGGCGGTGTCGACGCCGTTTTCGACGGCGGTTTTGAGCCAGCGCTCGCTGACGATGGGAATGTTGTAGGCGCGGGCCTTGCGCGCCTTGGTGGATTCGGTGTCCACGTCGGCGGCGACCACGAGCCGTACCTTCTTGGTGACTGACGGCCAGACCGTGATGCCCACTGCGGCGAGGTCGTCGATCCAGTCGGCGCGGCGCTGCGACATCGCGCCGGTGAGCACGATGCGGTCGCCTTCGCGCAGGCGCGGCGGGGGAATGGGCGTGGTCTCGGTTGTGACGCTTGTAGTAAGCGCGGTGTCGCCGTCCATGATGCCGGAGTCCATGATGTCGGTGTGCGACGGTCGGGGCAGCCATCGGGCCATGTCCTCGCTGATGCGCGGCCATTGTGCGCGTCCGGCGGCATCGAGGTGCGCGGCCCAGCCTGGCCATTCCGGGATCATGCGCATGTATTCGCGCAGCAGGAGCGCTGTGGCATGGGCGTCGCTCAGTGCGCTATGCGCGTCCGGGTTGCCGATGCCGAACCGGGCGCAGCAAGCGGCGAGTGAGCGGACACCGAGCAGCTTGCCGCCGAGCCGCATGGTGCACAGGGCCGTGGAGGCCTCGGCGCCGCGGCGATTGGCTGAGGTCGTCTTGCCCTGAACGGGGATGTCATAGCCCAGCCGGGCGTATTCGCTGCGCAGCACCCGTGAATCGAACGCCACGTTGTGCGCGACGAACACTCGGCCGGCCAGATAGTCGCGCAGCTGCCTGGCGATGCCGTCGAACTCCGGTGCGTGCTTCAGTTCCGCAGCTCGGATATGGTGCACGTGCTGTGCGCCTAGGTCTCGGCTGACATGGATGAGCGTCTCGTCCTCGTGCTCGATGTTGCCGTCTGGGTCGAGCAGTGTCACACCGATCTCGATGGCCCGGTCGCCGCGTTCCGGCACCAGCCCCGTGGTCTCGAAGTCCACCACGGCGAATCCTCGGGCAGGGTTCCTGGCACGGCCGGACGTTGGGCGAGTGGGCTGCAGGGGCATCGACGTATCTTCCCTCCAATATGGGTATCGGATCTGGTCCTGATCCAATGCCTCAGCCTACCAGTGGTAGGCGGGAGGTGCCTTGGCGCTCGGTTCCTAACGATTCGGCGCGACGGCTCGAACGTGAACATGGACGGATATGAACATGGGCGCGGCGCGGGCCGGATCAGTAGCAGTCCCACTGGTAGAAAGCCTGATCGAAGTCCAGATCGTGCAGGGCCTCGGCGGGAATGAAGATATGCCCGATGCCGTTGTCGCCGAGCATCATCTTGAACTCGATGCTGTTGATCTGCGCCACCATGACCAGATCCGCAGCCTCCTCCTCGTCCATATACGTTCGCGGATCATCCTGTGTGAACAGCGGGTAGCCCCCGATGCGGTGCCCGTCGCCGCTGATCCGGTCGAACAGCAGGCTTTCCACATCGGTGTATTTGCCGTCCAACAGTTCCCGGTCATCGTCGTCGAGCTGCTCCAGACACGATTCCAGCAGGTCCTCATAGCGGTAGTCGGTCACGCCCATGGGCTGGCTGGTCGCCTCGCCGTGCAGCTTGAACTGCATGTTCTCGTCGTCGAATGGCACGTTCGTCGGTTTCACGCCGCCGTGTCGCAGCTGCCAGTGCGGCGTGATCACCTGAGCGGCGTATGCGGCGTCGGTCAGCAGTAGATTGGCGGGAATATAGCGGATCTTCCACGACTCCCAGGTCTTGCCGTCATCGATGTTGTCGTCGTCGTCGAATGTTGTGAAATCAGGGTCGAGTGTGTCGTCGGTGGCGTCCACGAAGCATTGCAGCAGGCCGTTCTGTGGAAAGCCGTCCAGATGGGGCAGACGCGCGAAGTTCCATTGCGCGAGCAGCACCATCGGTACGCCGTTGCCGGGATTCACCGGCGCTTCGAAGTCGTCGGGAAGCAGGTATGGTCCGCCGTACTTGGTGTCTAGCAGATCCGGGACCGCCAGTGTGCTCATGCTGCAGTCGCGCAGCCGTGCCCCGGAGATCGAAGTGCCGTCGGCGGCCTCCACGTGCAGTTCGATCGCCGGCTTGGCCGTGCGCGTTCTGATCAGATCGACGAGCCGATCGACGATCCGGTCCACCGACGGGGATGATGAGGAGACTGATTGCGTTGTATCGATCGTCATTGCGCCCACGCTTCCTTCTGGCTGATGACGTAGTCATGTGCGGCTGCCGACGATGGCGTTCGACCTTCGAACGTGCGTCGTCTGCGCCCGTATGCCACGATAGGCCGGTAACATGAACGGGCGAAGGATGCGCGGTGAATCCGGAATGACGGTGATCGACGGAGTCGGCATGACCGCGTGGATAACATGCCGGATGTCGGATGATCCGATTCGGGAGGGTGTGGACGTATGAGTGGAGAGCGTATGGCGAACAATGCGGAGTCGCGTGACGGTGAGGGGAATGGTGAGGGGAATCAGGGGAGAAAAGGCGGATGGCCGAGTCCTGATGAGGTCCGTGCCCGACGCCAGCGGGGACGTCGGGGATATGGGCGGGGTGATTCCGGGGGCGTTGTCGAGAACGGGGACTCTGGAGTGGCGCGTGGCGGGTCGACCGGGGTGAACGGTTCGGTTCGCGGACGTAGGGGCGGTGTGCCGTTCAAGGCGACCGGTCACAAGGGCGGAATCAGCCGGCAAGGGTGATGTCCGATTCTGGGTATAACCGGACAGATAAAACGAGATCTGGGTATAACCGGATCATAAAGGACGTTGGATTCCTCTCTCTATGGTGCGGTTATACCCAGAACCTGATTATTAGACCGGTTATACCCAGATTCCTTGTCCGGTTACACCCAGATTCCTGTCCTGATATACCCAGAATGGGGTGGATTGGGGATGGTCGGGGAACGTGACCAGTGCCGGATCCCTCCTCCCGGTCGGAAGGTCATGTCCGGAAGAGATGGGGTGACGAGAAAGTTCAAGAAGCATACACGCTTGGTTGCGCGACACGCGAGAATGTGGTATTCTTTTGACGATTAGCGACGTGTGTCATATAGCGGGCATACATCAACTGGGGAAACGCCCGCGACGATTGTATACCACGATTGCCCGGGGTGCGTTTCCTGGCCGTATGGAATAACAGCGAACGAGAAGGACCATCCCATCTTGGCTGCCGAAAGCACACAAACCAATACCACCAAAGTCTACGCTCGTGCGGATGAGCATGACATCAAGCTGCACAAGGCCTCGCCGCGCGTGAACTTCGGCTCCATCAAGGAGCCCATCGACGTCCCGTACCTGCTGGGCGTCCAGACCGACAGCTTCGACTGGCTGATCGGCAACGAGCGCTGGCAGAAGCGCGTCGAGGAGGACCTGGCGAACGGCACCAACACCGTGCCGCACACCTCCGGTCTTGAGGAGGTCTTCGAGGAGATCTCCCCGATCGAGAACTTCGCCCAGACCATGAGCCTCACGTTCTCCAACCCCTACTTCGAAGAGCCGCGTCACACCGTGCAGGAGTGCAAGGAGAAGGACTACACCTACTCCGCCCCGCTGTACGTGAACGCCGAGTTCTGCAACAACGACACCGGCGAGATCAAGAGCCAGACGGTGTTCATGGGCGACTTCCCGCTCCAGACCCCGCACGGCACCTTCATCATCGGCGGCACCGAGCGAGTGATCGTCTCCCAGCTCGTGCGTTCCCCGGGCGTCTACTTCGACAGCTCCCGCGACCGCTCCACCGACAAGACCGTCTACGGCGCGAAGATCATCCCGAGCCGTGGCGCCTGGCTTGAGTTCGAGATCGACAAGCGCGACGTTCTCGGCGTGCGTGTGGACCGCAAGCGCAAGCAGTCCGCCATCATCTTCCTCGAGGCCATCGGCATGACCGAGCGCGAGATCCACGACGCCTTCCAGGGCTACCCGCTGGTGCTCGACGCCCTCGCCCACGAGATGGACGCCATCACCCCGAAGGACTCCTCCGGCCGTCCGCTGATCGACCAGCGTCCGAGCGACGAGGAGATCCGCAACCGCGCCCTGACCGAGCTGTACCGCCGCATCCGCCCGGGCGACACCGCCACCCCGGAGGCCGGCCGCAACCTGCTCGACTCCTTCTACTTCAACACCCGCCGTTACGATCTGGCCCGCGTTGGTCGCTACAAGATCAACCGCAAGCTCGGTCTGGAAGGCGACATCAACGATCGCAGCCTCAAGCCCGAGGACATCGTGGCCACCCTGAAGTACCTGGTCACGCTGCACGCCGGTGACAAGACCTTCCCGGGCAAGCGCAACGGCGAGGACATCGAGCTGCGCGTCGAGACCGACGATATCGATCACTTCGGCAACCGTCGTATCCGTCAGGTGGGCGAGCTGATCCAGAACCAGCTGCGTACCGGCCTGAGCCGTATGGAGCGCGTGGTGCGCGAGCGCATGACCACGCAGGACGCCGAGGCCATCACCCCGCAGTCCCTGCTGAACATCCGCCCCGTGGCCGCCACCATCAAGGAGTTCTTCGGAACCTCCCAGCTGAGCCAGTTCATGGATCAGAACAACCCGCTGGCCGGCATCACGAACAAGCGTCGTCTGTCCGCTCTGGGCCCCGGCGGTCTGTCCCGCGACCGCGCCTCCATGGAGGTGCGAGACGTGCACCCGTCTCACTTCGGACGTATGTGCCCGATCGAGTCCCCTGAAGGCCCGAACATCGGTCTGATCGGCTCCCTCGCGACCTTCGGCCGTGTGAACCCGTTCGGCTTCATCGAAACCCCGTACCGTAAGGTGATCAACGGTCAGGTGACCAACGAGATCGAATACATGACGGCCGATCAGGAAGCCGACCACGTGATCGCCCAGGCCAACCAGGAGCTGGACGACGAAGGCCGCTTCGTGCACGAGGACGCCCTTGCCCGAGCCAACGAGGAAGAGGCGGTCGACGTCCCGGTCTCCGACGTGGACTACATGGACGTCTCCCCGCGCCAGATGGTGTCCGTCGGCTCCTCGCTGATTCCGTTCCTGGAGCACGATGAGGGCCACCGAGCACTGATGGGTGCCAACATGCAGCGTCAGGCCGTGCCGCTGATCCGCTCCGAGCGCCCGCTGGTGGGTACCGGCGGCGAATGGCGTGCCGCCGTGGATTCCGGCGACGTGGTGAAGGCCGAAAAGGACGGCGTGGTGACCTACGTGTCCGCCGACATCATCCGCACGATGAACGACGATGGCACCACCTCCAGCTACAAGCTGGCCAAGTTCCAGCGTTCCAACCAGACCACCTGCTACAACCAGGTGCCGATCATCCACGAGGGTGAGCGTGTGGAGGCCGGCTCCGTGCTGGCCGACGGTCCGGCCACCGATCAGGGCGAAATGGCTCTGGGCAAGAACCTGCTGGTCGCCTTCATGCCGTGGAACGGCTACAACTACGAGGACGCCATCATCATCTCCCAGCGTCTGGTGCAGGACGATACGCTGAGCTCCATCCACATCGAGGAGTACGAGATCGACGCCCGCGAGACCAAGCTGGGTGCCGAGGAGATCACGCGTGATCTGCCGAACGTGAGCGAGGACGCCGTGAGCAACCTCGACGAGCGCGGCATCATCCGCATCGGTGCCGAGGTCGAGGCCGGAGACATCCTGGTGGGTAAGGTCACCCCGAAGGGCGAGACCGAGCTGACCCCGGAGGAGCGTCTGCTCCGCGCCATCTTCGGCGAGAAGTCCCGTGAGGTGCGCGACACCTCGCTGCGCGTGCCGCACGGCGAGACCGGTACCGTGATCGCCGTCAAGGAGATCACCCGTGAGGATGCCGAGGAGGACGGCGACGAGCTGCCCACCGGCGTGAACTCCATGATCCGCGTGTACATCGCTCAGCACCGCAAGATCACCGTGGGCGACAAGCTCTCGGGGCGTCACGGCAACAAGGGCTGCATCTCCCGCATCCTGCCGGAGGAGGACATGCCGTTCCTCGCCGACGGTACGCCGGTCGACATCATGCTCAACCCGCTGGGTGTGCCTTCCCGAATGAACCTGGGCCAGGTGCTCGAGCTGCACCTGGGCTGGATCGCCCACTCCGGTTGGGACATCAACATCGACCCGAACCTCGAGGCTGAGTGGAAGAAGCACATCCCCGCCGGCGCCGAGAAGGCCGATCCGAACACTCCGGTCGCCACCCCGGTGTTCGACGGCGTGCGTCAGGATGCCCTCAACGGCCTGCTGAAGACCACCCTGCCGAACCGCGACGGCGACAAGCTCGTCGGCGACGACGGCAAGGCATGGCTGTTCGACGGTCGTACCGGCGAGCCGTTCGGCAAGCCGATCTCCGTGGGCTACATGTACATCCTGAAGCTGCACCACCTGGTCGACGACAAGATCCACGCCCGTTCCACCGGTCCGTACTCGATGATCACGCAGCAGCCGCTGGGCGGTAAGGCCCAGTTCGGTGGCCAGCGATTCGGCGAGATGGAGGTGTGGGCCCTCGAGGCCTACGGTGCCGCCTACACGCTGCACGAGATGATGACCATCAAGTCCGATGACGTCGACGGCCGCGTGCGTGTCTACGGCGCGATCGTGAAGGGCGACAACCTGCCGCCGGCCGGCATCCCCGAATCCTTCAAGGTGCTGCTCAAGGAAATGCAGTCCCTGTCGCTGAACGTCGAGGTGCTCAACGCCGAAGGCGTGGCCATCGACATGAAGGAAGAGGACGACGATCCGGTCTCCGCCTCCGACGATCTGGGCTTCAACATCGGCGCCCGTCCGGAAGCCGGCTCGAACGCCCCGGCCGAGTCCGAGGAACCGACCTACCGCTGACGCAAGCCGGCGAGCGCCGCGCACCAATAGACATGCCGGTGCGCGGCACTCGCCCTTGCCTGAAAACCAATACGTGAAGCAGTAAAGAACCTAAACAGACAGGACATAGAGTGCTGGACGTTAATGCATTTGACAAACTGAGGATCGGTCTGGCCACCACCGAGGACATCCTGAAGTGGAGCCACGGCGAGGTCAAGAAGCCCGAGACGATCAACTACCGTACCCTCAAGCCCGAGAAGGACGGCCTGTTCGGCGAACAGATCTTCGGACCGACCCGCGACTGGGAGTGCGCCTGCGGCAAGTACAAGCGCGTGCGCTTCAAGGGCATCGTCTGCGAGCGCTGCGGTGTGGAAGTGACCAAGTCCCGCGTGCGTCGTGAGCGCATGGGCCACATCAAGCTGGCCGCCCCGGTGACCCACATCTGGTTCTTCAAGGGTGTTCCGAGCCGTCTGGGCTACCTGCTGGACATTCCGCCGAAGTACCTCGAGAAGGTCATCTACTTCGCCGCCTACATGGTCACCTCCGTGGATGAGGAGCAGCGTCACAAGGACATGCCCGACCTACAGGACGAGTTCGACGTGCGTATCCAGAACCTGGAGAAGGCCCGTGACAACGAGCTGCACAAGCGCGCCGTGAAGCTCGAGGAGGATCTCAGCGAGCTCGAGGCCACCGGCGAGGCTTCCTCCGCCGCCAAGACCAAGCTCAAGGGCGGTGCCGAGCGCGACCTCAAGGCCATCCGCAAGCGCTACAACGACGAGATTGCCCGTCATACCGCCGTGTGGGATCGTTTCCAGACCCTCAAGCCCGGCGACATGGAAGGCGACGTGGATCTGTGGCGTGAGATGGTCGACGATTACGGCGACTACTTCGACGGCTGCATGGGTGCCGAGGCCATCAAGAAGCGCCTGCACGACTTCGATCTGCAGGGTGAGGCCGAGAACCTGCGCAACGTGATCGCCACCACCAAGCAGGGTCAGCGCAAGGCTCGCGCCCTCAAGCGCCTGAAGGTGATCAACGCCTTCATCTCCACCGGCAACAGCCCGGAGGCCATGGTGCTGGACGTGATCCCGGTGATCCCGCCGGATCTGCGCCCGATGGTGCAGCTGGACGGTGGCCGCTTCGCCACCTCCGATCTCAACGACCTGTACCGTCGTGTGATCAACCGTAACAACCGTCTGCAGCGTCTGATCGACCTCGGCGCCCCCGAGATCATGCTCAACAACGAGAAGCGCATGCTGCAGGAAGCCGTGGACTCCCTGTTCGACAACGGTCGTCGTGGTCGTCCGGTCACGGGTGCCTCGAACCGTCCGCTGAAGTCGCTGTCCGACATGCTCAAGGGTAAGCAGGGTCGTTTCCGTCAGAACCTGCTCGGTAAGCGAGTCGACTACTCCGGCCGTTCCGTGATCGTTGTTGGCCCCGAGCTGCGCATGCACCAGTGCGGTCTGCCCAAGCCGATGGCGCTGGAGCTGTTCAAGCCGTTCGTGATCAAGCGTCTGGTGGACCTCAACTACGCGCAGAACATGAAGAGCGCCAAGCGTCTGGTCGACCGCGGCGACTCCGAGGTGTGGGGCGTGCTCGAGGAGGTCATCTCCGAGCATCCGGTGCTCCTCAACCGTGCGCCTACGCTGCACCGTCTGGGTATCCAGGCGTTCGAGCCGATCCTGGTGGAAGGCAAGGCCATCCACCTGCCGCCGCTGGCCTGCGCCGCCTTCAACGCCGACTTCGATGGCGACCAGATGGCAGTGCACCTGCCGCTGAGCGCCGAGGCCCAGGCCGAGGCCCGCTCGCTGATGATGGCTTCCGACAACATCCTGAAGCCCGCCGACGGCCACACCGTGACCATGCCGTCCCAAGATATGATCCTGGGTCTGTACTGGCTGTCCACCGTGCTCGACGGCGCCAAGGGACAGGGTCGCATCTTCTCCTCGCTCGAAGAGTGCCGCATGGCGCTCGATCTGCATGAGATCGACATGCAGGCCGAGGTGCTGGTGCGTATGCCCGCCGACTTCGTGCTGCCCGCCGACTGGGAGCCGAAGGAGCTCAAGGTCGTCGACCCGCAGCCCGGCAGCCCCGAGGTCGTGAAGGAGGAGCGCTTCGTCGATGGCTCCACCCTGTTCGCCACGAGCTACGGCCGTGTGCTGTTCAACAGCACGCTGCCCGTGGACTACCCGTACGTGAACTACCAGGTGGGCAAGAAGCAGCTGAGCAAGATCGTCGACGACATCGCATCCCGCTACTCCACCCAGCAGGTGGCCGCGTCGCTGGACGCCCTGAAGGACATGGGCTTCACCCGCGCGCCGTGGTCCGGCGTGACCTTCGCGTTCTCCGACGTCATCGAGCCGCCGGAACTCGACGAGTACATCTCCAAGGCCGAGGAGCAGGCGCACAAGATCAACGGCAAGTACGACATGGGTCTGCTTACCGAAGAGGAGCGCCGTCAGCAGCTCATCAACCTGTGGAACGACTGCACCAGCGACGTGTCGAAGGCCGTCGAGAGGGGCTTCTTCCCGACGAACAACCTGTCCATCATCGTGCAGTCCGGTGCACGAGGAAACATGATGCAGATCAACCAGATCGCCGGTATCCGTGGCATCGTGGCAAACCCGAAGGGCGAGCCGATTCCGCGACCGGTGAAGTCCAACTACCGCGACGGCCTGTCCGTGCTGGAGTACTTCATCTCTCAGCACGGTGCACGTAAGGGCCTGGCGGATACCGCACTGAAGACCGCAGAGTCGGGTTACCTGACCCGTCGTCTGGTCGACGTCTCCCAGGACGTGATCGTGCGTGAGGAGGACTGCGGCACCAAGCAGGGTCTGAAGATGCGCGTGGCTGATCGTGACGACGACGGCAACCTGACGCTCGTCAAGGCCGCCGACGGTGGCCCGTACTCCCGTCTGCTCGCCGCCGACGTGATCGATCCGGCCGACGGCACCACGGTGCTCTACCACCGTGACGACGCCCTGTCCATGGACGTGCTCAAGGACCTCGTGGCCCACGGCGTGGAAGAGGTCAAGGCCCGTTCCGTGCTGACCTGCGAGTCCCGTCGCGGCGTGTGCGCCAAGTGCTACGGCTGGTCGCTGGCCACCAACAAGCTGGTGGATACCGGCGAGGCCGTGGGTATCGTGGCCGCCCAGTCCATCGGCGAGCCTGGTACCCAGCTGACGCTGCGTTCCTTCCACTCCGGTGGTGTGGCCGCCGCGGCCGATATCACCCAGGGTCTTCCCCGTGTCACCGAGCTTTTCGAAGCCCGTACGCCTAAGGGCGAGGCCATGATCGCCGAGTACGACGGCACCGTGAAGGTCGAGGACAACGAGGCCGGACGCGTCGTGACGCTGTTCCCGGACGATCCGGACGCCTGCAACGCCGACGGCGAGAAGGTGGACCACTTCGACTACAAGGTGTCGACCCGCGTGCCGCTACTCGTCAAGAATGGTGAGCACATCAAGCGCGGCACCAAGCTGTATGTGGGTTCCGTGGATCCGAAGAAGATCCTGCGCATCATGGGCGCCCGCGCCGCGCAGGTGAACATCGTGGAGGAAGTGCACACCGTGTACCGCTCCCAGGGTGTGGATATCCACGACAAGCACATCGAGGTCATCGTGCACCAGATGCTGCGCCGATACACCGTGCTCGACTCCGGTGACACCGAGCTGCTGCCGGGCGAGCTGGTCGACAAGGCCCGCTTCAAGGAGGTCAACAAGGCCGCCCTGAAGGCCGGCAAGCGTCCGGCCACCGGTCGTCCCGAGCTCATGGGTATCACCAAGGCCTCGCTGGCCACCGACTCCTGGCTGTCCGCGGCCTCCTTCCAGGAGACCACGCGCGTGCTCACCGAAGCCGCCCTGAACCAGAAGGTCGACGACCTCAAGGGCCTCAAGGAGAACGTGATCATCGGTAAGCTGATCCCGGCTGGTACCGGTCTGGCCCGTTACCGCAACGCCCGTGTCGAGCCCGACAAGGCCATCCGCGACACCATCTACCCGAGCTTCGGTCTGAGCGACGACGGTGGCGACGGCATGGTGGACCTGTCCGACGCCGATCTGAGCGATGTGGACTTCTCCAACATCGACTTCGGCGATCTGAGCCTTGGCGACGACTTCAACCCCGACGATTTCCTCAACGATCTCGGCGGTGACGACAACGGTTCGGCCTCCGGCGACGTTGACTTCGGCGATCTGTCCGGAGCCTTCGGTGACGACACGACCGACAACGGTTCCGATGCCGGCACGGATACGTCCGATACCGACCATGGCGACCAGTCCACCGGCGACGCTCAGTGAGTGTTGAGCCGGGTCAGTCGATTCGCTGACATCTAATCAGGCCAATACGGCAAGGGCCGTGACTCCCATCCGGGGGCCACGGCCCTTGCCATATCTCACGTCATTTCACATCGTTCTATTCTCACACGGTTCTATTCACACACGACCCGTACGGGACGGATCGATGGTCATGGTCTGGAAACGATGCTGCATGTACGCGTCGTCGTAATGGTTTGCGAAGAACATCTCGATGGGGGAGTCCGGCGACAGTCCGGAGACACGCGAATACCAGCAGTCCAGCGACATCAGCGTCATCGTGCCGTCGACGAACAGCAGCACGAAACAGGCCACGGTCAGCGAATACCGCCACTGCCACGGGATACGATTGATCAGTTTCAGCAGTCGGGGCAGACACCAACGGACCCAGACCACGCCCAGCAGCCCCCACATGATCATGTACTTGCCGCTCGTACGCCCGTTGATCGACAGCCATTGCCCCGTGTAGTCCCAGGCGGTGACGCCGAACGCCACCTCCATGAACCAGCTCGTGGCGTATTCGAACGCGCCGCCGATCACGGCGCTGCACAGAAAGATCAGCAGCGGATTGCGGTTCCACAGTCGGTTGAGAAACACCGTGAGCAGCACGCCGCCGAATCCGTAGATAGGGGAGAACGGACCATAGAGCAAACCCGCACGATCCTGCAGTTCGCCGTGGTACAGCGCGAAATGATAGACGGTCTCGATGCCGAGCCCCACTACGCTCGCCACAACGAACACCCAGAACAGGTTGAAGAAGTCCAGTGCGATATAACCCCGACCGGTCAGATCACGGCCGACCATGCCGATCTTGGCCGCAGCCGCAAGCTCGTCCTGCTCCTCAATTCTTTTCAACAGATGCTGTTCGCGACGTTCCAGCGCCAGCATCGGATCGGCGGTGACGGAGATCACGATCAGCAGCGCCAGCTGCACCGCCTGCAGCAGCAGTTCCGGCCCCAGACCGAACAACGCCAGATTCGACAGACCCTGCAGGATGGTGATCGGCATGAGCACGTACGCCCACCGCGCAGCATGCCGACGACGGTTGCGCAGCAGCAGCGCGCCGAACACGATGAGCGCGACGCTGCCCGATACGAGCGTCAGCGCGTGAACCACCGTGAGGATGACGGTGAGCGTGGGCGTGATGTCGGCCACGTTGACCGACCGCACCACGACGACGATGGTGAACGCCAACAGCGGGAACGAGACGATGCCCACCGCCAGACACAACGCGCCGTAAATCTTGGCGAGCAAAGGAAGACGGATCTCGTCGATCGATTCGGCCGAACCGTCATTGCAGGGCTGATCGCGTCCGTTTCCATTCGGATCCGCGCCGGTGGAGACGACGGATGCGGCTTGATTCATGAATGGCGGTACGGTCACGGTTCCTCCCTTGCCTGTCCGTGTGCTGTATCCATACTATTCATTCGTTCATCGGCGGTGCGCAGGGCATGGTCCTTGCATGACGTGCCGCGTCGGTGACGGGCCATGATGCCACATGTGTGGTAGGACTGAACGTATGAGAAGAAGCATTCCCTATCCTCCGCCGCCCGAACCCGGCTGGTACGTCGAAGACACCATGCCCGGCGACGCGTCGCAGGCGTTTCCCGACGACGTTCGATCCCAGTCCGCAGTCGTCGATGATGCCCCTGCCCCGTCCGACGGCTCCCCGTACGGCAACGAGGAATGGGACGGCACCATACTGTCACGATCGTTTATCGATCAGCGTCCGCAACATCGGTACGTGCTGCGCAACGACGCCACCGGTCAGACCGTGATTCTGGACCGCAGCGCACTGCTGGGACGCAAACCCACTAAGGCCGTGCCCGAAGGCGTCAGTCCGCAGAAGCTCGACGATCCGACCCGCACGATCTCACGCAACCACGCCGCCGTGAGCTTCGACAGGGAGGGGCGATTGTGGATCGAGGACTACGGGTCGCTCAACGGCACGTTCCTCATCGTCAACGGCGAGGAGACTCAGGTGAAGGGGAGACCGGTGAAGGTGACCGTGCCCTGCACGGTGCGCATCGGCGACCAGTTCTTCAACCTCGAAGAACAGCATTCATAAGAGGACGTTCGTCGATACCACCGGCTCCCCTCCGTGAGGGGAGCCTGAGAATCGGTTACGCCTGAACGGCGTTGCGCTCGGCCAGGGCGGCGTCGATCTGCGGATCGTGCTGCCGGGCGAGCCAGTCCAGCAGTTCCGGATACGTGCTGGGATTCCGTGCCAGATACACGCGCAGCTCCGGTGCGTACTGGGCGATCTGTGCGATGGTGAGCACGTCCGTATTCGGGTCGAGCGCCTGCTCCACGGTGAATCCGTACGGATTGCCGTGCTCGTCATCCGCAGGCTGATGGTTCACTGCCTGAGCATTCGCCGTCTGACCTCCCACGGTCTGTGGATTGGGAACCGTCTGATGATGTTCGGGAATCTGGCGTTCATGAATCTGGTGTTCGGGAATCAGCGGGGCGACCGCAGGCTGCGACTGCTCCGGCTGCATCGACAACGACTGCTGAATCGGGATCACCGGGATCGACTGCATGGATGTGGCGACCGGCTGCGAAATCGTTCCCGGCTGCGCGGACACTACCGGCTGTGCTGCGGCGGGCACGGCCTGCACCGGCGTCGATTGGGGACTCTGCAGTACCGGAACCACTGCCGCCACCTGCAGTGCCTGTTCCACGCCATGCGGCGCATCCGCATCGCCGACGGCCACGTTGGACTGCGATTGCGCGCCATTCGGAGTGCTATCCGGAGCATGCTTGCCCACATGATTCGCCTCGTTCACCGCATTCGGTTCCTCCGCGCGCGGCACGACCGGGCCGCCGGACGCCGTATATCCACGGGACGCGGCCTCCGCCTTGGCGCGATCGTCGCCGAATTCGGCGATCCACCGCAGCAGCCCCGGGTAGGCGCGCTCATGGGCAGCCACATTCGCGCCGAAATCGGGATTCTCATAGGCGATCCTCGCCAGAAACACCGGATCCGCATTCGGATCCTGCACCGCCTTGACGGCGGAGTCATAATCGACCATTCCTCTCACTTTCCCTTGTGCTCGGGCTGATGACGGGCTGCCACCGTCCTCAGCGTGTCCAGTGTCGATTCGCCGATGCTGGACAGATCCTCATCACGAGCGATCTTCACATACGACCATGCGGCATCATCGTCGCGCGATGCCATGACGTTATCCGACCCGCACACCGTATCCACCACGATCACCGTGACGTTGTCCTTGCCACCGGCGGCGAGCGCGGCCTCCACCAACGCCTGCACGGCCTCGCGCGGACTGCGATTGACCGCGGCGATCGCGGCGATCGCGTCATCGTCCAATTCGGAATGCAGCCCGTCGGAGCATACGATGAACCGGCCGGGCAGATCGGCGCGGAAATAATCCGGGTCGATGCCCTCCGGCGCGCCAACGCACTGGGTGATGAGATTGCGCGGCACCAGCTGATCGGCTAGTTCCGGCAGCATTACGCCGGCGTCGATCAGCTCCTGACGGCGGGAGTGGTCACGCGTGACCTGCACCATCGACGACGCACGCCATCCGCCACCCGGCTGGGCGTCAAGATGGTAGGTGCGCGAATCGCCGATGTTCACCACATACCACGACGGCATCGCGTCGTCATCGAAGTCCAGCACACAGGGGAATCCCGATCGTCCGGTCGCCGGCAGGGAGTCGACCGTGTCGTCCAGACCGTCAAGATCAAGCTGGGCGGTGATCACCGCATCCGACACCTTGACCATGCCGTCCAACGTGTCGTCCATATCGTCGTCGGACGTACGGTCGTCGGCGGAATCATCCCGCACGGTGGTGCGATGCTCTGTGACGTTGCCCATGCTGGACAGCACCAGACCGGTGAGCGTGGTGCCGGAAACGCCGCCGAGCTCACGGCCGAGCGCGCTCACGTCACGCTGCGCCTCGTCGATGACCGCGGCGATGTCGGCCTTGGAACGTCGGTCGCGATCGATCAGCGACTCGCAGTGGCGAATGGTGCGGGCACTGGCCTCCTGACCGGCCACGCCACCACCCATGCCGTCGCACACCAGGAACAGTCCGCCGTTCGCAAGACCGCGATCCTGATTCATACTGCGTCGGCGGCCGATGTCGCAGATCATCGCCGCATCGAGATACACGTGGGTCATGATGCTCCTTGCATGGTATGGGTACGGAAAATATTACGGATACGAAGCCACCTGCGGGATTGGTCAGGGGAGTCGTCATGGGTCATCGGGTCCACGGGATCGGCGAACAGGCCGCGGACGGACAATCGGGTGGCCCAGGCCCGTCGCTTCGGCATGGATCGCAGCATGCGTTCGCGGATACGATCCACGTCCTGCCAGTAGGCGGCGGCCGTACGCTCGTCCGTATGCTCGCCGGAGAACGCCGCACGGTCGGCACGCCGACTCAGATCGTCCAGGGTGTCGCGCGGCAGGTCGAACTGGTCGGCCAGCATACGGCTCTGCTCGCGTCGTGTGCCGCGGACCGTGGCGCCGCTTTGCGTGGCGAGCATGCAGATCCACCGCCATCCCTGGGCGATGCGCATGCCCGGCGAACCGCGTCCGCGAGCCCGTCGCAGCAGGATCGTCTTGATCAGCAGGATCACGCCGACGACCAGCAGCACGATCCAGACCGGACTGCCGTACAAGGCCACGCGTCCGGCGATCAGACGGAACATGCGCCAGAACGCCGCCGCGTTCGCGTCCGCATCACTGCCGCCGATGTTCGTCTGTCCCTTGGTCTGGTTTTGATCACGCAGCGGATCCTCCAACGGCACCGGAGGCTGACGGACCAGGGTCTGCGGATTCGGGGGAGTGAGATTCTGATCGTCGTCCGGGATCTTCGTCTCCTTGGGCGTGGGGTAGAACGCCACCCACCCGTAGCCGTCGAGCTTGATCTCCACCCAGGCGGCGATGTCATTGCCGGTGAAATCGATGCTCGTGGTGCCGTCGTCGCGTACCGTGGTGCGTGCGTCGGAGATGCCGCCGTCCGAGTCCTTGGGCAGGAAGCCCATCACCACGCGTGACGGCAGGCCGAGTTCACGGGCCATGAGCGCCATCGCGGAAGCGTACTGTTCGCTGTCGCCCACCATGGCGTCGCCGCCCAGCAGCAGATCGATGCGGTATGCGCCGTGACCGGGCAGCGACGGATAATCGCCCTGCAAACCGTGCGAGAACCAGCCGTTGTCCTTGAGCTTGTCAGCGAGTTTCTGCGCCGCGGATCCATCCTTCGACTCGCCGCCGGCGTATGACGTGGCGGTGGACTTCACCGATTCGGGCACGTCCTGCGCCTTCGGTTGGCTGACGGCTGCGGCGTCGGCACCTGCGATCTGCCGCGAATTCGGCTGCGCGGTGATGACGCCTCGTTCCGTATAGGTGAGATTGGTGCGCAGACCGGTGGACAGCAGCGCCGACTCGGTGCCGGTGTTGTAGTAGAACGACTGCGACAGATCATCCGAGCCGAACGATACCGAGGACGCGGTGCCGGCCAACGGCATCCACACGTCGCCGAGTCCGTTGTGCACGGTGAACGTGGCGGTGAACGACTTGCCTTTCGTCGTGTCGGTGTCGGACTTGTCGCTGCCAATGGTGTCGCCCACACGGCGATAGTCGGAGGAGCCGAACGCCGCCGACGAGTCGGACAGATTCCACACCGAACCGTCGAAACGGTCCATCACCGCCAGGCGGACCGGCGTGCCGGCCGGCAGTCCGGTGACGGTGAGCAGTTTGTCGTCCTTATGATCCTTCACATAGGATCGCAGTCCGCTCAACGGACTCGTGTAGTCATACGGACTGAGCGGCGGTTCGTAATGATCGCGCAGCACCTGACGCTGGCCGGTCAGCGCGATCGCCGCACCGCAGGCGCCGGCCGCGGCCAATACCACGATCAGTACGGCGGCCAGCAGACGGTTCGCCTCGAGTAGTCGCATGCGCCAACTCATCCAGATCAGCATCGCCAAGGCGATCAGCACACCGACGACGGCCGGATGAAAACCCGACGACGTGCCCAATGCGGCGCATACGGCGAGATCGGCCATCACGATGGCCAGCGACAGCAGCGAGAACAGCGCATTGGCGGCGAGCGCGAACACGCCCGACAGGAACGTGGACCACAATACGACGGTCCACAACGCCATCAGATCACCACTGCTGGTGCCCACCGCCGGCTCTATCGCGATGATGTACTTGAACGCCCCGAGCGTGGCGGACGCCCCTTGGGAAAGCGTGTCGAGCGTGGGAATCACCCGCGCGACCGTGGTGCCGGGCAGGGCGATCACCGGGCCGATCACGAACTGGGCGACGACAAGGAACAACAGCTGCCACCACAGGCGCAATGCGGAGTTCAGCCCGGCGAGCGCGCAGGCGATGCCGATCAGTGCGGCTGGTATGGCGCAGACCGCCCACGCGGCGGGGGAGCCGTAGACGGCGAGCAGATTCAATGCGGCCGTGAGGTTGGCAAGCACGATGAGCGTGGCGCTGACGAGCACGGTCCGGTCGGAACGGACGCGTACCGGAATGCGACGACGGGGAAGACCTGTTTTCGTGCCGGTGCCCTGCGTACGGCTGTGGGAGAACTGGATGATCGGATTGGGCGAGTCCGCCCAGGATCCGGGAACGGTGGAACGTGCGGTGCGGCGTGTGATGGAGGTCATGCCATGGCCTCCATGATGAGCGGCAGATCATCGAGATCGCCGACGGTGGCGAGCGAGAACCCGTCGAATCGGCGTAGGGACCGCTCCGCGCCCGGTTCGGCGCGCAGAACCAGTCGCGCCGAACCCTGCGGCATGCTGAGCATCATGCGTTTGACGACGTCGTCGTGCTTGCCCGAGCCCACGGTGAAGCAGTAGAGCGACGCATCGGGACAGTGGTCCAATGCCGCGGCGGCAAGATTTGTCTTCTCCTGAGCATCTGGTTCGATGGCGCTGCACGCGTCGAGGAACGCCATCGAGGTGCGTGGAGCATCCTCCTGGCCTCCGGCCATGGTGCGTAGCGGCCGATGCTGCAGCAGACACTGCACGCCGATCGACGCATGAATGGACACGGCGAGCTCGAATTCCTCACGACTGGCGTAATCCCGGGGATTCACACCGAGCGCAAGCACGGTGGTGGTGCGTCTGGTGGCCTCGTACTGGCGGATCATCAGCGTGCCGGCCTTCGCGGTGGACAGCCAGTGCACGTTGCGCATGTCGTCGCCGGGTTCGTATTCGCGCAGTCCGTAGAAGTCGAGATCGTCATCCACGATGTCGCCGCTGGGCTGGCCTTCCAGATCGCGTTGGATGCCGGCGTCGAGTGTATGCAGACGTGCCGTGCGGGGATGGATGTACACGCTGATCCGTTCGGCGATGGTCTTCTCGTGACGGATCAGACCGAACGGGTCGCCCTTGCGTACGCGCAGCGGTCCCACGGACAGGACGGCACGGGATGCGGCGGTGAACGTCACGCCGGTCTGCTTGCTTTGCCGCGGCGCCAACGCGGGAATGGGAAACCCCTCATGATCGTCGCCGATTGTGATGTCGCCGTGCGCGTGGGCGGTGGCGGCCCGTCCGGGATTACTCACCGTCACCTCCACATCGACCGTGTCGCCGACGGTGATGCGACGTGCCGGCACGTCGAGCGTCGCCGAGAATCCGGTGTTGCCCAGCGACATCACAACCGCGACGATCAGCAGAATCGCCCACAGCGTGGCGGTGGCGAGCAGTTCGTCCCAGCCGAGAACCGCATACCCGGCGGCGCACAGTACGGTGGCAGCCAGTATGGTCCACCCGAGCGGGGAGACATAGTCCCGGAGAAAACGCAGTGCGTGCAGCACCGGCGTCGGCGGACGCAGCCGCGGCATGGTGATCGGTCGTGTCATGGCCATGCCCCTATGCGCCGATGGTGGGGGCGACCACGTCATCCAGCACCGATTCGATCACGCCGTTGGCGGTGTCGCCGGCGAACGTGGCCTCGGGCGTGAGGATCACGCGATGCGCAAGCACGACCACCGCAAGATCCTTCACATCCGACGGCACCACATAGCCGCGCGAATCGGCCGCGGCCCACACGCGAGCCGAACGGACAAGCGCGAGCGCGCCGCGAATGGAGGAGCCGACGGCAAGCCTGTCGTTGTGCCGCGTGGCCTCCACGAGTCGGACGACATATTCGAGAATCGCATCGTCGACGCGCACGGTTTCCGCGATCCGGCGCATGGCGAGCACGTCGGCGGCGGTCGTGACGGGATGGATCGTGGCCGCACGATCACGGATGCCCGCCTCGCGAAGAATGTTCAGACTGGCGTCATGACCGGGGTCGCCCAGCGACGTCTTGATCAGGAAACGGTCGAGCTGCGCCTCGGGCAGACGATAGGTGCCCAGCTGTTCGATCGGGTTCTGCGTGGCGATGACCATGAACGGCTGCGGCACGTCGTGGGTCACGCCGTCGACGGTGACCTTCTGCTCCTCCATGACCTCCAGCAGTGCGGACTGCGTCTTCGGCGAGGCACGGTTGATTTCGTCGGCGAGCACGGTGGCCGCGAACACCGGACCGTTGCGGAACGTGAAGGCGCCGGTCTGCTGATCGTAGAAGGTGACACCCACCACGTCGCCGGGCAGCAGATCGGGGGTGAACTGGATACGCTTGAACGGCGCGTCGATCGAATTGGCAAGCGCTCGCGCCAGCTGGGTCTTGCCGGTGCCGGGATTGTCCTCGAGTAGGACGTGGCCGCCGGCCATGAGCGCGGTCACGCATTGCCGGATGGTCTCGTCCTTGCCGATGACCGCCTTCGACACGTTGCGCACGATCGCGTTGAACACCTCGCCGAACCGTGCGATGGATGCTTCAGAAGCGGACGCGGCCGCCGCTGATACGGGTGCCGGCCGCCGGCCCTGGGCGCGCGCGGCCTGCTGGTCATGGCGGATCAGCGGCTGCGGTGCTGGCTGCGACATCGGCTGCGCAGCGGAGTGTCGAATGAGCGGCTGGCCCATCGGTTGCGTGGGAACGGTATGCGTGGGAACGGCCGCGTGCGGGGAACGACCTGTGCCATGCGGCAGTGCGCCCAGCAGCGTCTCATCGGAATCCACGGGCGTCGTTCGCGCGCCGCCGTTGCGTGCGCCTGCGGAACCGGCGTTCGGACCGGTGCCGGTGCCTGCAGACGGCCGCATCCGGTTCGTGGACACCTGCGTCGCCTCGGTGTCGTCCGAGCCGTCCGACGGGTCCGCCGACGGGATCGGTGAGAACCCGCGGAATCGTCCCAGGCGGGTCACGTCGTCATCCATGTTGCTGTCAGCCATGTCGTTCTCCTTCATGAGGACATCGGGAAGCGTACCAGATCCGCCGCCGCGCTGCGTACGACGAACCACCCGCCATCGGTCAGATACGAGGCCGTGGACGCGTTGGGGCGGATGCCGTGGATCGTCTGATCGCCCGAATCGGCGTTCAGCGACGCATCCTCTCCCTTGAGCGACACCTTCAGCCGCCACTTGGACGGGTCTGCGGAACCGCCAAGCTGCGCCAGGTCGATCACGGTGCCGTCGGCCGTCGACGCGTTCGGCACGGCCGTGCCGTCCACGCTCAGTTCGATCACCGGCTCCTTGCCATACGTGTTCACCGCCGAGCCGTTCGTGTTGTGCACGATCAGATGGTTGCGGTCAGAGGAGTCCCATTCCAGCCAGAATCCGTTCGTATCGATCGTGGGCGCCACCTTGTACACGTATCCGGTGGGTTCGCTTGCGGTCACCGTCTCACCGGCATGACCGTTCAGTGACTGCGTGGCCGTGGCTGTCGGGCAGCTCGTCCACGGGCTCAGGTTCACGGTGAGCGAGCCGTTCGCATCCGTGCTTGACTTGTCGCCGAAACTCACCGACACGCTGTCGAACAGGCCGTTGGCCTTCCACGTGGCCGTGCACGAGCCACCGTTGGCGCTCACCTGCACGTCGGGGCGCGCCACCTCGGTCTGCGGCACGATCGTCTGCGACACCGTGGCGCCATGCGTGCCCTCACGCGACGGCGTGACCGTGACCGACACCGAGACCTCCCTGAAGTACTCGCCCTTGTCGATCGTGAAGCTGAACGACCGTTCCGTACACGACACCGGGCCGCCACGGCTGACCGTCACGCTCGCGCATCCCGCACCGTGATCGTTGATCTCGCCGATCGTGCCGCGGATCGTGTCGCCGGACTGCTCCAGCGTGAGCGACGGCGGGTCGATGTCGCCCCACGGGGTGCCCGGCTGGCCGCTGACGGCCTCGGGTCCGTCGCCGGCGCGGTTATGCGCCTTCACCGTGGCGGAGAACGCCGAGCCGCCGGCGTTGTTGTCCACGGAGAACGTGGCGGACGTGCCGGTCACGGTCTGCGTCTGCGTGCCACCGGCGCCGTTGATCGTCACCGTGTACGATTCCGGCGTGCCGCCGTCCTCGCCCGGCGCCGACCAGTTCACCGTCACCGCATGATAGCCGCCGGTCACGGTCACCCCTCCTGGCGCCGCGGGCACACGGTCGGGCGTGGCCTTCACCGTGTTCGACGACTTGGACCAGCCGACCTCGTTGCGCGCACGCACGGTGAACGAGTATTCGCGCCCGTTCTCCAATCCCGTGACCAGACACGTGGTGCTCGTGCCGCACGAAAGGGAACCGCCGTCATAATCCACCTGATACTCCACGATCGGACTGCCGTTCGCCGAGCCGGGCGTCCACGATAGGCTCACCGCACCGTCGGACGGCAGATCGGTGACCGGCGACAGCAACGGCGCGTCCGGCAGCCCCAGGACCGACACCGTGATCGTGGCACTCACCCTGCGCGACTCGTCGCCCGTACCGTCCTCGACCGTGACCACGACACGGTTCGTGGACGCCGGGGCATCCTGCGCCGCGGTGATCGACACCGTGCCGTCCTGCGCGGTCGACGCCGACACATGCGATCCGTCGCTCGACGCTCCCACGATCTTCAACGGCGTATCGGGGAACGGATTGTATGCATCCTGCAGCACGTTCACCTGCTGCGTCTCCCCGGCCTTGATCTTCACCGCCACATCGGGCACGCGGGCCAACGGACGATCCGTCTGCGTCACCCGTAGCGTCACGCCGGTCTTGACCTGACCGGAACCGTAGTCGATCGTCAACGGCAGATTCACCGTGGTACCGGGCTTGGCGTCCTTCGGCGCACTCACCGTCAGCTCGCCGTTCTTCGCCACCGTGGCGGTGACCGGCGTGGACAGCCCCGACGACGAATACGCGTACGACGACGCGTCGGAACCATCCGGCGCCTTGGTGAACGCGGATAGGGAGATCGTCTTCGCGTCCTCGCCGGGCACCACATCCACCGTCGGCGAGGAGAACGTGGGTGCGGGAGCATCCTTGCCCACCACCGTGATCGGCAGGGTCAGCACCGCGGAATTCACGATCGCGCCCTTGCCCTTGCGGCCGTCCACCGCGGTGAACGTGATCGACGCCGGACCCGAATAGTCCTTGGCCGCCGTGAACCGCAGCGTCGTCTCGTTCACATACAGGCTGCCGCCATCCGACTTGGTGGCGCTCACCGAATCCTTCGACGCGATCAGCGCGGTCTTGCCCGCGCCCACGCGCACATGATCGGCGATGGGAATGTCGATCGACTCGCCGGCGCGCACCGTGAGCTCCGGCGCCTTCGGACGCAGCGTCGGCGGGAACACGCCGTAGGCGGGCACCTGAATGAACGCGGTGGACGTCACGTTGTACCGCGTGTTCGTCACCGTGTACGGCACGGCGCGCGCGGCATCGGTCAGATCCACCGAAATCACCGTCGACGACGAGCCGCCCTTGCGGCGTGCATGATCGGTCGCGCTCGCATCCACGTTCACCTCAAGATCGTCCACGCTGCCGGACGGGTTCGCGATCCAGTCGCGCACATCCACATCCACGGTGCGCTTGTCCACCGTGGCGCTGGCCGGCACCTTGTAGTCATAGGCGGTGGGAGGCGAGATCGGCGCATCGTCGGCGACGGTCACGCTCAGCGTGGCGGTGTCGGTAAGCCCCGCCTTGGTCTTCGCCGTATACATCACGTAGGCGGTGCCGGGGGAGTCGGGCGCCGTGAACTCCACCATGTCGTCCTTCACCTTGGCGGAATCCAATCCCTGCGTGGTCAGCTGCGAGTCAAGCGTCAGGCTCTCGTCGTCGCCGGAGATGTCGTTGAGCAGCACCGGCACATCCACCTTGGTGCCGGGGCGTACGGCGATCGTGTCGTCGCGGGCGAACACGCCGGAATCGGAACCTCCGCGGAACACGCCCACACGGATCTGCGCCTGCGCACGCTGGCCGGTCCAATCCTCCACGGCGTAGGTGAACGTGTCGGTGCCCGACGAATCCGCGTACGCCTCGTAGATCAGATAGTCGGCCCCCACCTCGGTGACTCGGCCGAGCGACGGCACGGTGTTGCCCAGGCCGCTCAACGTGTCGCCGTCGCCGTCCACGTCGATGCCGGTGAGGTCGATCGGAATGCGTACTTTGTCGCCGGCCGCCACCTGCGCGGTCACGTCCGCCGGCGTGGGCGCCGGTTTGCCGGCGGCGTCCGAGGCGTGCACGGCGATGGTGATCGTGCCGGACGCCGTATTGCCCAGCGAGTCGCGCACGGTATAGGTGACGGGGAACGATCCCTCCTTGTCTCCCGCCTGATATCGCACGGTGTCGCCGGAGACGAACACAAGTCCGGAGAACGTCTGCTTGTCGTAGGTCAGATCGGTGTCGAGCGTCACGGTGCCGGTTGCCGTCACATGGTCGAGCACGTCGATCGTCACGATGCCGCCGGTACGCACCTGCGCGTTGATGTTGCCCGCCTTGGGGGCCGACGACTGACTGGTCGACGTGGGCGGCTGCAGGATGATGCGTCCTTCGGAACTGCCCTGCGCGTTGGCCACGGTGTATGTGACCGACACCGGTTTGGTCGGCGTCTGCCGTGCGGTCAGATACACGCGCTTGTTGCCCACCAGACCGGCCTTGATGCCGGTGTTCGGATCCACGCTCACTGACGTGACGGCCAGCACGCCGCCCAGCGGATCCACATCGTTGGTCAGCGGGTCCACGATCGCGGTGTTGCCGCTGCCGAGCAGCGCCACGTCGTTGGTCGCCACCGGCTTAGAGGAGTCTCCGCTCGCCTTGGCGACCTCGATGCGTGCCAGACCGGTAGCCTGCTTCGACCCCTGCAGAATGCTGTACGGCACGTAGTAGGTGCCGGGATTGGCCGCGGTGAACGTAAACGACATGGTTTCGGCGTTGGCCGTGGCGGTGGCGCCATCCGGCTGGGAGACGGAACCGAGCTGCACCGGCTGCGTGGAATTGCCATGCACGTACGGTTTGAGATCCACCGTGGTGCTTGTTCCCGGCTGGGCCTGCCTGACCACCGGATCGATGACGGGGGAGAGCGTGTTCGCGGGGCGGATGGAGAAGTAGATGGTGCCCGTGCCGGTCTGCTCGCCGTCGGATACGGTCACGTCCACGGCCACACGGCCCGTGGTCTGCGACCCGGTGTTGAACACGAGCTGGCCGTCGGACCGTGTGGAGACCATCACCTGATCGGAGTTCGTGGGATTCGCCGACACCAGCGTCATCGGGTCGCCATCGTCGTCGGAGAAGCTCGCCAATGCGTTCGCCGTGTATGCGGCGCCCTGCTCCACCTGATATTCGGGCGGCACGTCGGTCTGCGCCGGCGCGTGATCGCCGTCCGACGTGAGATTCAGCGTCACGGTGGCGGAGGACGACTGGCCATGGCCGTCGGAGATCGAATACGAGAATCGTACGGTGCCCGCGCCGGCCTGCGTGGCGTCGAGCTGCAGATACCGGCCGTCGTACACTGGCGCGACGCTCACGCCGCCGCCCGGCGACTCCACCTTCTCGATGTGCAGCACCGAACAGTCGGTCTGTTCGTCGTTGCGCAGCACATCAAGGATCTGCTCGCTGCCGGTACGGGCGCCGAACGTGTCGTCCACCGCCTTGATCGACCCCGATGTGGCCGAACACGACTGGGCGAAGTCACGATGATTGTCCGCCGTGTTCTGATTGTCGCGGCTGGTGGTGGGGTTCTCGGACCGGATCTGGTTCCACTGCAGTTTGATCGCGTCCGTGGAATCGTCAGGATTCCACACCTTGCCGTCCGTCACATCGTTGAGTACCACCAGACGATGATTCGTGCGGAACCGCAGCTGCGACGTGGCATCGACATCCTTGAGCGTGACGAACTGGGCGGTCCTACCGGAGGCGTTGCCGCCGTTCACGTCGCACACCTTGATGAAGTTGTCGGCGTCACGGCTCCATGCCGCCCAGACGCATCCGCCCGACGACACGGGACGCGCGGCCTCGCCCTCGCCGCCGGCCGCCAACGCCGTGGGGTCGGCCCCGGGACGGTCAAGATTCACCAGATACAGGCCGGCGTTCGTGACCGCCGCCACCCAATTGCGCTGCGCGTCGTCCGTGGGGGGATCCTGCAACGTCGCCTTGCCGGTGATCGGCAGATCGGCCTTGCCCTTGGGCGTGATCACCGTAGCGCCGGACGTGGCCACCGGAGTGCCGCTCACCACCGTGAAATCATCGACGTTCAAACGCTTGCCGTCGTTGAGCGAACCCCATTCGCGCGGCGTGACGCCACGGGGATCGTCAAGCGTCAGCACCATGGCGTCGGAGGGACGATACCCGTAGATCACTCCGTTGTGGTCCACGGCCACCTTGCCGCCCGAGCCGAGCTTCATGACCGGACTGCCGGTCGTGGGCGTCACGGCGTCGACTGCGTCGGAGTCACCGGCCCAGACATTGCCCGTCTTGGTGTTGAAGAACACGACGGTGGTGCCCGACACGATGGTCTGCGTGTCGGAACGAATATCGGTACGGCCGTCTACGGCCACGGTGGATGCGGAGATCTGCAGCGCATCCGAATCCTCGGTGAGTACGGTGTCGGCCCCCGACTGTCCCACGTCGAAGTTCGCCGCGGACGAGGAGACCGACGCATCGGCCTCCTTGAGACGAACGTTGAACCGGGCGGCCTTCTGATCGCTGATCGACGTGACCCACACCGTGCCGTCGTCGAGCTGCACATGCCGACGGGTGATCGATTCGACGACGATCGCACCGACCACAATGCCGACGATCAACAGCAGGCCGACGATCGGCGCCAGCCAACGGTTGCGGAAAAACGGCGCAAGCGGACTGCGACGCCGAACCATCCGTGACGTCGAACGCGCGGCAGACCGATGCTCGCGACCCATGACACCCCCTGTTCCAATCCGGCCCGACGGCCGGAAACATATGAGTCATGATAGGCCGAACCAATGGAAGCCGACACCCGTCAGCCCCCGTCTGCACACTACCTGCGGACCGCGCACGCGGTGGCCGGCGACTGTGACATGCGTCGGTTCTCGCGCACGATGCTCACCTGAATGCACGTCTGATCGTCGGTCACGTCGTCAAGACGCAGCGTGGTGGAATCCGTGAGCGTGGCATTCGCCTCCTGACGGCCGGCGTCGCCGGTGATGCGCGTCCACGAATACCGGTCGCCGGCCCGAGGATCGGGGTTCGTCCACGTGAACGTGACCGACGTGCCGTCATACGATCCGGTCAGATCGGTCGGTGACGGCACGGACTCGCCGTTCGCGTCGCCGGAAGACGCGTCGCCTCCGGACGAGCCGGTGGAATCGTCTCCGGACGACGATGACGGACCACCCAACGACGACAGATCGTCCCCGACCGTCGCGGACCTCCCGCCGGACACGGCATCGACGTTCGGCAGCACCAGCGTGACGAACAACGCCACCGCGGCGATCGCTGCAGCCACCACACCCGCCGCGACAATGACACGCCGCCGCCCATGGCGCTCCGGAGCCGTCTGCGGCAGGGCACCGGCGCGAACGGATCGTCCCCCCATACCGTCCGATCGCCGTGCCGCATCGCCTCGACCTCGCTGGCCGGCGCGATCCTGCGGATACTGCGGCACATCCTCGACCGTCACCGGCGTCTGATGGCCATACTCGCGCAGCTGCACGCGCTGCATGTCACGGGCGAACTCCAGCGCCGAATAATAGCGGTCATCGGGATCCTTGGCCATCGCCTTGCGCAGCACATCCTCGAACCCCTTCGGCACGTCCGGGCGGCGGATATGCGGCAGCTCGCCATGCACGATCGTGCGCGCCAGCTCGTCACGATCGTGCACCTCGTATCCATATTCGAACGGGGAACGCCCCACCAGCAGCGCGAACAGCGTGGCCGCCAGCGAATAGATGTCGGCCGTCTCCGAACCGGAGGAGCGTCCGGTCAGCACCTCGGGAGGCGCCCAGGGAATCGAAAAACCCATCACGCCGGTGGCGTAGATGGTGGCCGAAATGCCGAAATCCGCCAACAACGGCAGACCCTGGGCGGAAATGAGAATATTGCCCGGCTTCAGATCACGATGAATGATGCCCTGCTTATGAGCGGCGTACAGGGCGCTCGCCACATTGATGCCACACGACAGCACCTCGTCCACGGACAGCTGCCGGCGCTTCATCAGATCCCGGTAGCTGCCGGCGCTCGCATACTCGAGCACCATGTAGCCACGTCCGTCGGCGGTGATGCCGGCGTTGTAGATGGTCACGATGAACGGATGCTCGGACAGTCTCGCCATGAAATCCGCCTCATCGTGGAAACGGCGGCGCACGCCGGCATCGGTGATCGGCCGGTTGCCCACCTTGATCGCCACCTGACGATTCGGTACGCGCTGCCGGTACAGGAACACGGTGGCCGTGCCGCCGGAACCCAGCGTGCGGATGAAATCGTAGCCCTCAAGATCGGGCGGATCGGCGATCATCATGATGGTACGGACCACTACTCCCTGCAATCGAGTGTCATTGTCTGCATCCTACCGCACCGGCCTTGCGCCGGTCTGGGAAACCACCGTTGCAAGTAACCGCCGATGGCTAGAATATTCGCTCGGAAACGATTGCGATGATCGTCGAAGGTGATGGCGGTCATGAGTGATGCGAGAGAAAGGGTTGCCGGCATGGAATACTGCACCAATTGTGGTTCTGCACTGGAGCCAGACGCCAAGTTCTGCACGAACTGCGGTGCCGCCGTGGAGACGTCGTCCAACGATACGAACGCTGCGGAGCAGCCCGCGCAGGCCATGCCGGTGCAGCCGAGCTGGTCCACGCCCACACAGCCGGTGCCTCAGAATACCGCGCCGCGAAACACGATGCCGCAGCAGGGTGCGCCGTCGCCGACCATGCCGACTACGAATGCCATGCCGCCGAATGGTTCGCCGGTACCGCCGGTGCAGCCGCCCATGGACCAGCCGCCGGTGCCCGGTCAGCCGCCGGTGCAGACGGGAGACGGTACTCCGAAGCCGAAGGGCAAGCCCAACATTCCCGTCATCGTCGCGGCCGCCGTGCTCGTCGTCGCCCTGCTGGGCGTCGGCATCGCATATGGTGTGCTCGGCTCCGGCAAAACGAAGGAGGCATCCCCGGCCGCAACGTCGAGCGTCGCCTCACCCAAGACACAGCCCTCCGCATCATCGAGTGCCAAGGCGGGCGTTTCACTCAATGCCGACAAGCTGCAGTCCATCGTCAGCGGATACTCCGAGACCGAAGCCGCGGTGAGCGTGGTCCCCGTGGGGGAGAACGACGAATTCGACTCCCGTCAGGCCAACACCAAGTTCGTGGCCGCCGGCCTGTATCTGCCCGTCTATCTGGCGGCGAAGGACTCCGGCAACTCGGGAGCTGTCTCCTCGGCGGAGACCATGATGCGCACCATGGACAACGATTCCGGCAACGCGGCGGTCTCCGACCTCGGCGGGCTGTCGGCACTCAACGGTTGGCTGGGCGGCGCCGGATACTCCAACACCGACTTCCAGCGCGCGTTCGGTGATGTTGAGGCGTCGAACTCCGGCTACGAGAACTACACGTCGGCCGCCGACGCGGCCAAGATGCTCGCCGCCACGGCCACCGACGGCGGTACGAATCTGCTCTCCTACGATCTGGCCAGCGAAGGCGTGACCACGCCCTCCGGCGTCACGCTCAACGGTCACCGAGGGCAGGGCATCAAGAACTCCTACAACTTCTTCATCCTGATGAAGACCGGCAAGACGACCATGGCCGTGTCCGTGCTCACGCAGAACCTTGGCAAGGACACCGCCGTGTCACTGACCAACGACATCCTCGCCGAAGTCGCCGCCGAGGTGCAGTGAGCCATGGGCAAGCACATCCGCGCGGTTCCCGCCAATCACCGGACGATCAGAATCATCATCGCGGCACTGGTCACCATCCTCGTCGTGGTCGGAATCGTCTGGGCGGCGTCCACACGCCTGATCGTGAAGGACACCACGCCCAACGCCTCGGCCAGCGCGTCGTCCGAAGCCGAAAAACGGCAGCCGACTGGCGGGGCCAGCGCCACGGCCACACCCAGCGACGATCCGACCGCCGCGGCCAAGCAGGCCAGACAGGCCCAGCTCGACACGCTGAAGGGCACACTCGAGCAGCAGCTCGGCGGATACTCCGGCACCTGGTCGCTCTACGTGGAGGATCTGACCACCGGGGCATCCATCTCGATCAACGACCATCGACAGCCCAGCGCGTCGGTGATCAAACTGTACGTGATGCTTGCCGTCTACGATCAGATCGCGCAGGGCAAGCTCACCGAAACCGCCGACATCGACACCCTGCTCACGCAGATGATCACCGTCAGCTCGAACCAGGCCACCAACACGCTGGTGAAGACGCTGGGCGGCGGCGACGCACAGGCCGGGTTCATGATCGTCAACGACACGGCCAAGGCCAACGGGTTCACCGAAACCGCGATGAACGACCTGCTCTACGATTCCGGCACACACGACTCCAGTCTCAAGCAGACCTCGGCGAACGACGCCGGCGCCTTCATGGCGAAGGTGTACCGCGGCCAGCTCGTCTCCGCCGACACCAGCGCGAAGATGCTCGACCTGCTGCTCGGTCAGACCCGTCGCACCAAGATCCCCGCCGGCGTGCCCGACGGCACCAAAGTGGCCAACAAGACCGGCGAGATTCCCGGAACCGAAAACGATGCGGCGATCGTATACGGCACCAAGGGCGACTACGTGATCACCGTGATGAGCGAGGACGTGGACAACTCCACGGCGCAGGCCAACATCCGCGCCATCTCCGGTACGGTCTGGGACGCGATGAACCAGTAGGCCGGGATGGTGTGCGACTCGCCGTCCGATGGCTTTCCCGACACGGTGCGGCCGCTGGTTGCGAAAAACTGCCACCTCTTCCTCATGGGGCTAGGATGAGGGGCATGACGAAGGAACGTGCGCCGTACGAGGCAATGACGATCGACCAGGCGTTCGCGCAGGCCCAGCATCTGCTGGAAGGCCGGGCGCTTCCCTACGGGGCCGGGGATTCCACGGTGGACGCCCGGATCACCCGCACACTGCTGGTGGCGGGGCCGCCCCGATCGGGCAAGACGGAATTCGCGTTGAAGGTGCTCTACGGCGGCAAGCCGGGTATCGCGGACAAGACCGCCTACGACGAGGCCACTCCGGCGGGCGCGGTGATGATCGTATCCAACCGCACCATAGCCGACGACCTGAGCCTGCGCGTGATCCGCGACGTGAAACAGACCTCGCTCGCCCGACCCGTGACCACACTCGCCGCCCTGGCGTTCCGCATCATCTCCACCATGCGCGTACGCGAGGGCCTGCCCCTGCCGAAGCTGCTCAACGGCGCCGAACAGGACGCCATTCTCCGGTCCGTGCTGGCGGCGCATGTGGCCCACGTGCGTGCCGGCGACCAGTGCGAAACCTGCCGGCTGCTCGCCGCATATTTCGCATCCTCGAACTGGACCGGACTGGTGTCATCCCAGGACGGAACGAACACGGATACCCCGGGAAACGACCCCGACGACGCACGAGACGCATCGACCGACGAACTGTTCGAACGCGGCATCAGCGACGTGTTCATCACCCAGCTGCGCGACATGCTCGCCCGCATGAACGAACTCGGCGCATCCTCCGCCAAGGAGGACGCCATCATCGCCACGCTGGCCGCCGCCACCGGAGACGCCGGCATTCGCGGCGAGCGTCTGGCCACGCAATGGCGTGCCGCGTTCGCACTGCGTCGCGAATACATCGCGGCCATCAACCGCATCTATCCCGACGAATACCGTCTGGACGCATCCCGACTGCTCGTGGAGGGCACCGAAGCCGTTCGACAGGCGTTGCGCGAGGGACTGCCGCCGGCCGACGCCGCCATACCCCGCGTGGTGATCGTCGACGACGCACAGGATCTGACGCTCGCCGGCATGGCGTTCCTGCAGGCGATCGAACGCTCGGGAGGAATCCTGATCCTGATCGGCAATCCCGACGAGGCCGTGCAGGGCTTCCGTGGATCTTACCCGGAATTCCTGTTCCTCAGAGCTACGGAACAACCGCTGGACGGGGATGACACGGCCGATGACGATGCGGCCGACGAGATGTCAGCCATGGTGAACGACCGCAATCTGGGCCGTCTCGGCGCATTCGCGATACGGCTCGTCCCCGCGCAGACCGGTGCGTCTCATGCCGCATCCCGTTCCGATGCTCCCGCCGATACCGATGCCCATGCCGACGTGTGGACGTCTTCCGACTCATGCGCCTACTCGTACCGCGATCTGGTGGCCGCGCGCACGTCGCTGGGCATCCTCTCGCTGGAACCGACGTCGATTCCCCTTGCCGACCGACTGGGCAAGATGCCGCAATGGCCTGGAGCCGCGCCGATCCTGCCACTGGCCCGATACGACGGCGAAAAGCCCCCGGCGGTCCCATCCGCATCCCCCGACGGCAGCGTGCGCGCCGCACTGTACCGCAGCGCCGGCGAGGAGCTCGACGACGTGGTATGGCACATGCTGCACGCGCATACCATCGACCACCGGTCATGGAACGACATGGCCGTGATCGCCCACGACAACAGCACTGTACGCGTATTCGGCGAACGACTGCGGCGGGAGGGCATCCCGGTGCACTACTCCTCGGTGACGAAACCCCTCAAGGATGAGCCGTTCGTCCAGGGACTGTTCGCCATCATCGAACTGGCGCTGCTTCGCGAGCGCGGCATAAACTCCACCACGATGAACGCCCGCGCGCTCGCCGTATTCGTGCGTTCCCGCATGCGCATGCTGCTCGGCAGTCCGTTGGTGAGCGTGACCACGGCCGGCGGTGCCAGGCATCCACTGCGGGTGTCCGCGATCAATGCCGCCATGAATTCACTGGAATCGTTGTCGCGAGTGCTGGTTCAGAACGATCGTTCCGACGCTGGTGCGGCGACCGGCCGGACCGTGGCAAACCGTGCGCTGCTGCATGCGATGATGGACGACTGGTCCGCGTTGCGTGAACGTCTGTCCGACGGCGAGCGCGCTCGCGATGGCGTCGTGATCAGCGTGGACGATTCCCTGATGGGCGGGGGATCGCCCGAGGACGCCACGGCCATGGGATTCGGCGTGGATGCCATGAATCTGCTGCTGGCCGAAGGCGGAGAGCCGGCCGACAGGGTGGTCCGGGCGATCCATTCGGTGCTTGGTTCGCGTGATGCGAAGCCGGAAACGGACGACGAGAATTCGAGAACGGACACCGGTTTGGAGACCGGTCCGAACGATGGGGAAAAGCGTGCCAGAAGCGCATGGACCGATCCCGAAGCCGCCACATTCGAGCGCGCCTGGGCGATGATCGACGCCGTGACGGAGAAGCTACGCACCATGCCGCTGAGGGAAGCCCGCTATGTGCTGTGGGAGGCATGGCAGGCCGCGGGCGTGGCCGAACGATGGCAGCGCCAGGCGTTGCGTGACGACGCCGACGGCCGCGCGGCCGACGATCGTCTCGACACCGCCATGCGACTGTTCCAGTTCGCCGAATCCAGCGGAGCGCAGCATGATGTGACCGCGTTCATGGAACAGGTGCGCGCCATGGAGCTCGAAGCGGATTCGCTGGCACACGTCCGGCCGGTGGAGGAGGCGGTGACGCTCACCACGCCCGCCGGTGCGATCGGACGCAGCTGGCCGTTGGTGTGGATGCCCGCCGTACAGCAGGGCGTATGGCCGAACCTGGCGGCCCGCAACACCATGTTCGGCGTCGACGATCTGGCCGACGTGATGCTGCACGGTCGACTCGCCTCCTCGCTCGGCGCGGAAGGTTCGGGCGACGTGGCGGCCGCGCGCTCCGAACAGGTGGCGTCGGTGCTGTACGGCGAAAAGCGCAGTTTTCTCATGGCGATCACCCGTGCCGAAACACAGGTGCAGGTGAGCGCGGTGTCGGACGACGACCACGTACCGTCCGATTTCCTGTACGGATTCATGCCGGAACTGTTCGTACGTGAGGATCCGGAGAACGAGAACCGGCCGTTCACCCGATACACCGAGGTCGGTCAGGCGGAGCGATACCACGGCCTGGAGCTCAGCGTGCGCGGCATCGTGACCGAGGCCAGGGCCATACTCGCCGCCGGGCGGGATGCCGTCGGGGACGACGCCTTCCGTGACGCCGCGGATACGCTGCGATTCCTGAAGGACGAGGGAATCCCGTACGCCGATCCGGAGAACTGGCCGTTCGTGGACGCTGCACGGGAGACCGTCGCACGGAAGTCCGCCGGCGCCGGTGACGATCTGCCCGACGATGCCGTGGTCTTCGGAACCAAATCCGTGCCCGACGGACTGTCGAAGCAGGACCGGGAACGGCTGGATGAGCAGACCGGGGTCGACCGGAACAAGTCGGGCGCCCGTCCTGTGGTTCGACTCTCCCCGTCCGCCGTCGACGGCATCTGGAACTGCCCGGTGTGCTGGCTGATGGACAACCAGTTCGTCGGACCACGCCCGTCGAGCGTGGCCACGAGCTTCGGCACCATCATCCACGCCGTGGCCGAACGCGCCAGCGCCGAAGGCCTGGATCTGCCGGCCGGCCAGCCGGGAACGACACCGGAGGAGAAGACCGCCGCGATCACCGATCGCATGCTCGACATCTACGCCGAACTGCGTGTGGACCCCGAGGACATCCCGTCCGTGGCCGAACGGTACGATGCCATGTACAAGGACCGTTCCGCCGGCACGCTGCTGCGTCACATCGCCGAATACTTCGTGAACAGCGCCGAGGCCATGGGCGGTTCCGGTGTGTCCGACAACGGCGCGTACGGCCGTCAGGGCGCGAAGACGCCGCCGATCCCGATCGGAAACCTCGAATCCGTGACCTGTGAAAAGCCGTTCCTCGCCAGGTTCGATCTGGACCGGATCCTGACCGCGTACAACGCCACGCCGGGCGTGACCCAGGTGGGCCGCGACGACTTGTACGGCATGCTCGGCGCGTTGGTCGGCGGCTGGCCGAAGGGCATGAGCAAGGATCTCCAGGTGTGCATCTCGGGTCGTATGGACCGCGAGGAGACGCGCGTGATGGACGACGGCACCCGGCAGCTGCGACTCATCGACTACAAGACCGGCAAGTCGCGAAGCGCCAAGCAGAACTTCAGCGACCTGCAGCTGGTGTGCTATCAGCTGGGCGAGCAGTTCGACGATCAGCTGCGAACCGAGGCCGTCGGCAGCAGCGCGGACGGGCAGCCGCGGAAACTCCCCGAGATCCCGTTCATCGGCCAGTCCGGACTGTTCTTCGTCAAGGACAAGGCGTCGCCCTCATACAGTCACGCGGCTGAATCCTGCCATCAGCCGGCCCTGTTCCGTGACGGTCATATCAACGATCAGCCGTTCACGCCGCGTTACTATGCGGCATCGATCAGCAAACTGTTCGACGAACCGGTCCTGCCGACCGTGCCGAAGGAGAACGTGAGCGAAGCCGCATGGAAGATCCTGCTGGACATGCGCGGCACGCAGACCATATGGGCGCTGACCATGATCGCGCGCGTGCTGTACGCGGCCGGGGCCGTGCAGTCGGCGCGACTGGTCGCCGACCCCGACGACGAACACGTCAAGCATTGCTGGCACAAGGACGCATGCCCCGCCTGTGCCGACGACATCACATCCGTATTGGAGGTCCGATAATGGCAGCGACTTTCGAACAGGCGGCGGTCATCGACGCCCCGGTGAACGACGACATCCTGGTGGTGGCCGGCGCCGGCTCGGGCAAGACCTATACGATGACGAACCGCATCATCAGCCTGATCAACAGGGGAGTGCCGGCCGAACGCATCCTCGGTCTCACGTTCACCCGCAAGGCGGCGTCCGAACTGCTGGACCGCGTGTCCGGCGCCGTGACCAGGGACATGGCCGTCAACGGCACGGGGACGGCCGGCGCCGGGGCGACGATCGACCCGGACCGGGCGTTCCTCAAGCCGGAGATCTTCACCTACGACGCGTTCTTCCAGTCGATCGTGCGCCAGTACGGACTGCTTGTCGGCATGGACCAGAACACGCAGCCGCTGAGCGAGGCCGGTGCCTACCAGCTGGCATCCGACGTGGTCGGCAGGCACATGGCGATGCTGTTCTCCGGCACCGACGCGGATGCCGACGCCCTGAGCAGTGATGACGGGTCCTCCTTCGGCGTGGACGACTCCGAGGACATGGGTCAGTTCCCCACCCTCACCACACGGCTCATGAGCCTGTCGCACGCGATCGCGAACTCCATGATCGGCGGCGACGTACTGACCTTCCATGACGCCGTGGAACGCATCCGTCGATGGGACGCCGCGTTTATCGCACGGCTTGACTCGCTTATCGGCGACGAGCCGATCCCCGAGAAGGATCCCGGCAAGAAGAAGCCTCCGAAACGCAAGAAGTCCGAGAACGTCGCCGACTATGCGCTCCGACTCGGCGAATACGAACATGAGCGCGGTCTGTATCGAGCCGATGCGTTGCGGACCGTCGCTCGTCGCCGCGAACTGCTGCTCACACTGGCCGAGGAGTTCCAGGACGCCAAGCGGCGCGCCGGCATGGCGGAGTTCAGCGACTTCACCATCGCCGCGTTCCAGCTCATCCGTCGGTTCCCGTCGATCGGCGAGGAATACCGTCGACGCTATTCGCATGTGTTCCTGGACGAGTATCAGGACACCTCCACCACGCAGGCCACGCTGCTCGCCGCGCTGTTCCACACGGACGGCAGGGGCGGCGCGCGTACCGCCGTCAACGCGGTGGGCGATCCGTTCCAGTCGATCTATGCGTGGCGTGGCGCCAGCCCCGGCGCGTTCCGCATGTTCCAGCGCGACTTCGGCATGGCCGTCTCGCACAAGCCGTACGCGCTGACCTTCACCCGGCGCAACCCACGCATCGTGCTCGAGGCCGCCAACGACCTGACCATTCCGCTGCGCGGCGCACAGCGTCGGCCGAGCAGCTCGCTCATGCGCGAAGTGGACGTGGACGTGCTCAACCCGTGGGTTGACGAGGACGGCAAGCCGTCCCCGCTGGGCACGATCGGCGTGCAGGGCTATGCGACGCGCGGTCAGGAGATCGACGCCGTGGTTCGCTTCGCCCGCAAGGCGAAGGAGCTGTATGGAAAGAACGAGAAGGGCGAACCGGTTCCCGGCACGCATACGGCAGTGCTGTTCCGCTCCAAGAAGTCGATCCCTGACTATCGCGAGGCTTTGGAGAATGCGGGACTCACCTGCGAGGTGGTGGGCTACTCCGCACTGCTGGACCGACCGGAGGTCAGGGACCTGCTCGCCCTGCTCCACGCGGTGGCCGACCACACGGACACCGGCTCGCTGATGCGACTCATGGCCACGCCGCGTTTCGCCATCGACGCCCCCGACCTCAAGACCGTGGCCCGTCTCGCCGACGACGCGAACACCGAATATCGGTATCATGCGCTCGTCACCGCCGGATTCGCCACCGGCGACGAGCCGAAAAACGAATGGAACGCCATCGTCAAACGCCATCGTGACATCGTGCCCAACGGCGTGTTCCTCGCCGATCTGCTGCTCGACTCCGGCTTCGCATGGAAGCTCGAGAAGTCGTCGGTCTCCCCGCGCGGGCGCAAGCTGTTCCTCGCCGTGGCGGACATGCTGCGCGTCATGGAATCCAGCATGCATCTGCCGCTGCCCGACATACTGCGCATCGCCGTGGAACAGCTCGGGCTCGACATCGACTGCGTGGTGGCCCAGGCCATCGCCGGACGCGACGGCGAACACGCCCCTACCTCGGCGCGCGCGTCGCTCGACGCCATCGCCGACCTGTCCGACACGTACCTGCAGGAACTGCCGACGAACGTCGCGCCGTCGCTGCGCGGATTCATCACCTGGGTGGATGCGCTGAGCAAGATCCCCGAAACCGGTGCCGGGCAAAGCGCCGGAACCGCCGACGTGACGCTGATGACCATCCATCAGGCCAAGGGGCTCGAATGGGACGCCGTGGCCGTGGTAGGCATGACCAAAACAGGATTCCCCAGCAACCAGGGAGACCACCTCAATGTGAAGGTCAATGACGATCATCTCGGTGGTGTGGATGCGGACGGCGGGTGGACACCGCCGGAATACCACGAGACCGCGAGCACGTGGCTGACCGATCTGACCGCGGTGCCGGTGCCGGTCCGCGTGGATTCGGCCATCCTGCCGCGATTCCCTCACGATGCGGATGTGGACGGCGACCCGGTGGCGCAGCTCGACGCGCTCGACACCGTGGAACACGTGGATGCGGAGGTGTATGCCGCCGACCCGCTCGTCGACGCCTACGGGGGAGGCCGGGTTTCGGACGGCGAGCGCTTCCTCAGCCAAAGCGAGGAGTACGGGCGTCGACTGCACGCCGACGAACGCCGACTCATGTACGTGGCGCTCACCCGTGCCAAGCAGGCCGCGCTGCTCACCTTCAGCGTGAGCTCGGAACCGTCGCGCATCCCATCCGATGACAAGCCGCTTGACGACGAAGCCATGGAGAAGAAGGCGTCGAACTTCTGGATGGAGGTGCACGAGGCGCTTGCCGGACGATCCGACGCCGTGGCGGCGCCGACGGGACTGCCGGATCGAGAGGACTGCAAGCCGGACGGACTGCTGCGCCCCCTATACGGATTCTTCGCCGGCGAGCATGCCCGGGAGTACGAGAATGCCGTGGTCGGCGCCGCATGGCTCGAACCGCCCGTCGAGACGGAAACCGAATCCGTGCCATGGCCTCGTCCGTTGGAGAAGCGCGTGGCCGAGGCCGTCGACAGCAGTACGAAAGCGGTTCAGGAGACGGAAGACGGTACTGTCGATACGGCGGCGGGTGGCCGATCCGATTCGGAGGATTCCAACGGGGATGCCGTCCCCAGGACCCTGCTCGACTATGCGCGCAAGGTGATGGAGGCCCGCTCCGTTTCGGCGATCGGTTCCGACGACGTCGCGTCGCTCGAGGAACAGGGCAAACGCATCCTCGCGTCCGGCAGGCAGAACGTGACCGCCATCCAGACCCGCATGACGCTCATGGACGACACCGCCTCCGGCGACGCCCGTGACCGGAAGCGGAAGGAACGAGACCGCAAACGCTACTGGACCGGCGTCATCCGACCGATTCCACGCAGCTCCTCGCCGGCAGCCGAGGCAGGCACGCGATTCCACGACTGGGCCGCGCGGTTCATCTACCCGCTGGGTGACGGCATGACCCAGACCGCCGAATCGCTCGCCCTGCCTGTACAGGATGCGCGCGACGCCATGCTCGCCGACGTGACGGCACGGGATCAGGCGCTCGCCGACGGTCGTCTGGATGTTCGTGACCGTCATTTGCTCACCTGGCAGCATCGGCTGATCGACTCGCGCTGGGCGACACGCGACGCGGTATGTGTGGAACAGTCGATCGTCGCGGCCATCGGCGGACAGATCGTCGACGGCAAACTCGACGCCGTGTTCTCCGGCGGGCTCGACGACCCGTCCGATGTCGGACGCTTCACCGTGGTGGACTGGAAGACCGGTCGCAAGCCGACCAACACGCAGGACATCGAGGTGAAACTTGCCCAACTTGACCTGTATCGGTTACTGTGGTCCCGCATCAAGGAAGTACCGTTGGATCGCATCGACGCCACGTTGTACTACCTCGGCGTCGACGACGAATCGGAACGCGAAGTGCACGCCCTTCCGAAGAGCGAGGACGAGATCATCGCCCGCATGCTCAAGGGACTGCCCGAGCAATCCGACAACGACTGACGCACACATGCCGCGGAAGCCAAGCCGCCCGGCATTCGTCTCCTCATAGGGTCTTTCGGGATCCGGGCGAGCGGCCGGAACCCTTGCTCATCGGATTGTCCGTATGAGTCGGTCGGTCCGACGACGACCAGCCGAAACCAAGAGTTCCCTGAGGTTGTATCCATGACGAATACACAGTCCGACATGTCGCATGGTCCGGATGCGCGTGCCAAACGCGTCTCGCCCTATGCGCTGATCTTCCGCACGCCGGGGGCCAAGGCGTTCTGCGCGGCCGCCGCCGTGGCCCGCATGCCGATCTCCATGATGGGCCTGGGTATCGTGCTCGCGCTGAACCATCTGTATGACAACTGGACCGTGGCCGGCACCATGAGCGCGGTCTACGTGCTGTCCGCCGCCGTGGTCACTCCGTTCTATGCCCGTATGTTCGATCGGTTCGGCCAGCTCAAGGTGGGGCGCATCGCACTGGCACTGCAGGTGGTGGCCATGCTGTCCTTCGCCATGGGTGCCCTGTTCCGTATTCCGCTGGCCGTGCTGTTCGTACTGGCCGTGCTTACCGGCATCACGCAGTTCGCGTTCGGCGCGTTGGTGCGCACCCGTTGGGCGTGGGCGCTGCGCGGTCAGAAGGATGACACGCTTCTCAATGCCGCCTACGCCTTCGAATCCGCGATCGACGAGACCGTGTTCGTGCTCGGCCCGATCCTGGCGGCATTCCTCGCCACGAGCGTGCACCCCGTTTCGCAGCTCGTGTTTCCGGCGTTGTGTGCGCTGGTCGGTGGCAGCGTGTTCTTCTCGCTCAAGTCGACGCAGCCGCCCGTCATCACGATCGCTCCGGTGGAGGCCAGTGCCGGCGGCAGCGTGGTCGGCGAGGGCGGCAACGTCCGCGAGGGGGAGTCGTCGCGCAAGATCAACGCCATGAGCGCTAGGCGTCATGTCAAAAGCGCGCTCGTATATCCGGGTGTGGCGTTGCTGGTGATTGTGTTCGTGGCGTTCAACACCAGTTTCTCTGCGTTCGACGTGTCGGTGACGGCCATGACCAAGGCGATGGGCATGGAGAAGGTCGTGGGACTGCAGCTGGCCATGTTCGCCGTGGGATCGCTGGTCGGCGCGCTGGTCTTCGGCTCGATCAAACTCAAGGGCTCGCACTGGAGCCACATGGTGGTGCTGTTGGCCATCCTGTCGGCATGGTATGTGGGATTCCGCCTGTGCACCGGCAATCTGATCGCACTTGGCGTGGTCGAGGTGCTTGCCGGACTGTTCGTGGCGCCCACCTTCGCCACGGGCAACCTGCTGATCAAGGAGATCGTGCCGACGGAGTCGCTGACCGAGGGCCTGTCGTGGCTGGCCACGGGCAATTCGCTGGGAGTCTCGCTCGGCAGCTCCCTCGCCGGTGTGGTGCTCGACTCCATGGGCATCCCCGCCGGTATGACGCTGCCGTTCGTCGCCACCGCCTGCGCTGTGCCGCTGGCCGCGATCGCTTGGGCCCTGGCCCGACGTCGTCGTCGGAACGTGACGGCGTGAACGTGCACAAGGCATCTGATGCGTTGTGCACGTTCACATCGTGGAATCGGATGCCGAATTTGTCCCACTATGCGGGAACATCCGCTCTTTACAGCATCAAACGGACGTTTTTGGGTCGATTTTCGTCCATTTGACGCTGTAAAAGCGGGATCTGGGTCATATGTGACTGACTACAGGTCGAGGAACTTGTCGAGGCCGATGGTGAGACCCGGGTGCGCGGACACGTTGCGCACGGCGAGCAGCACGCCGGGCATGAAGGAGCCGCGGTCGAAGCTGTCGGCGCGAATGGTGAGCTGCTCGCCGGCGTTGCCCAGCAGCACCTCCTCATGCGCGTTCAGTCCACGCAGACGCACCGCATGCACATGCACGCCGTCGACCACCTGGCCGCGGGAGCCGCCATCGGTCTCCGTGGCGTCGGGCATGGGGCCCAGTCCGGCGGCGCGACGGGCGTCGGCGATGGTGTGCGCGGTGTGGATGGCGGTGCCGCTCGGGGCGTCCACCTTGTTCGGGTGGTGCAGTTCCACCACTTCGGCCGATTCGAAGTACTTGGCGGCCAGGCCGGCGAAGTAGTCGGCCAGCACGGCGGAGATGGCGAAGTTCGGTGCGATGAACACGGCCTGGTCCTTACGCGGGGCCTCGGCGAGCGCCTTGCGCACCTGATCGAGCTTCTCATCGGTCCATCCGGTGGTGCCCACCACCACGTCCACGCCCTGACCGATCAGCGCGAGTACGTTGTCGAGCGCCACGGACGGCACGGTGAACTCCACGGCCACGTCGGTGTTGTCGGGGTTCACCTGCGTCAGGTCGTCGCCGGCGTCGAGCGCGAGCGCCAGTTCGGTGTCGTCGGCCTGATTGACGGCGTTGACCACGTTGCCGCCCATGCGACCCTTGGCGCCGATCACGGAAACCTTGATCATCGGTATCTCCTTTGGTGATATCTGTTTCTGATACGTGCCGATGTCGAAGTCCGACGTCGGCATGACGTCCGCAATGATGATGCGGACATACGGTTATTCGGTTATGTATGTGTCTATCATCACCGGTCGAATCGGTCGAATCACGTGTCACCGGTCGAATCGCGTACGCAGAATCCGTATGGTCCGCGGCAGCATGATCGTGAACGCGGTCAGACCGAGGATCCACAACGGATATTGGATGAGCACTGCCATGCGCATCACGTGATCGGTGTACAGATTCGGATTGGTGGCCCCCTGCGCGTCAAGCAGCAGCCCCACGCCAAGGAACACGATCGCCGACGACAGGAATCCGCCGGTGTTGGCGAAGCCTGTCGCCGCGCCGAGATTGGCCGGGCTGTTGGTGTCGCGCGCGAAGTCGAACGCGATGTTGGATGCCGGGCCGCCGCTCGACATGGCCAGCAGCAGGAGCACCATGAACCATGTGGGGTGCGGGCCGGGAGTGAGCAGCAGGATGGTCCAGCAGATCATCTGCGCGCCCACGGTGATGTATACGATCGCTGCACGGCCGTGAATGGGGTGGATGCCTGCGACACGTCCCATGATGAGCGCCCATGCCACGTTGATCACCATACCGATGGCGAGATAGGCGCTGGCCTGCGCTCGCGAGTAGTGTTCCACGGCGAGCAGGAAGGGGAATCCCCACAGCTGGTTCATCATGTTGATGGAGAACCAGGTGGTGGCGTGCACCCAGAATCCGCAGAATGTTCCGGGTGTTTTCAACGCGGCCTTGAGTCCGCCCATCGCCGCGCGGAGTCCGCCCTGCGGCCGTTCGTGATGCCGGCCGGTCTGCCGTGGATCGTCGCGTACGCCCATCAGCACGGCGGCGGCGATGCACACGCCCACGCCGGTCAATGACAGGAAGGCGATCTGCCAGTTGGTCAGATCCAGCAGCCAGACGAACGGATAGATGGAGATGATCTGCCCCATGCCGCCCAGCATGGAGGTGAGCTGGTTCATCAGCGGAACCTGACGGAACGGGAACCATGCGGACACCAGGCGGATCACGGAGATGAATGTCATCGCGTCGCCCATGCCCACGATGCCGCGACCGATGATGGCAAGTGCGGTCACGGGAGCGATGGCCATGAGCGCCTGACCGACCGCCATGAACAGTCCGCCCGTGGCGATGAGCTTGCGTGCGCCGAACCGGTCGAGCAGCACGCCGGCCGGAATCTGCATGATCGCGTAGACGAACAGCTGCAGGTAGAGGAACATCGACAGCGCGGTGCTGGTGGTGCCGAAATGGTGGGCCGCTTCGATGCCCGTCGCGGACAGCGAGGATCGGCAGGTGACGGCGAACACGTAGCCGGCCATGGCCACGCCCCACATCGCGTACGCCTTGCCGCCGCCCAGTCGTGGGGATTGCTCGGACGAATGCGTCCTGTTTTCACTCTCACTCACCCGCACATCATATCGCCGCGGTTGCGCATGGCATCGGTTTTGCCCGGCGACTGTAAAATTCTGCCATCCCGCTTTCGGCTGGATACCATGAGGAGTGACAACGATTGTCGAGATGACGGGGGTATGCAATGTTGAATGATGCAATGGCGGCACGACTCAGGGGTGCGGTGTACGGGCAGGCGGTCGGCGATGCGCTCGGCGTGCCGTTCGAGTTCAAGTCGCGTGACTCCTTCCAATGCATCGACATGATCGGCAATGGCACCCATTGCAAGCCGGCCGGCACCTGGTCCGACGACACCGCGATGATGCTCGGCACGCTCGATTCGCTGGCCGACACCAATGGTGTGGTGAACGCCGATGACATGCGAGGAAAGTTCCTGGCATGGGCTCGAAACGGCGAATACACGCCCGACGGTGACGTGTTTGACATCGGCAACACGACCAGCATCGCTCTGGGCAGCGGCAAGGGGCAGACCGGCGAACGCGACAACGGCAACGGCAGCCTGATGCGCATCATCCCGCTGGCGTTCGTCGACTGCTCCGACGACGACATCCGGTCGGCGAGTGCCGTCACCCATGCGCATGAGATCAGCACGAGCGCATGCGTACGGTTCGTCCATGCCGCACGGCTGCTGATCGCGGCATCGGACGGATGGTCGGCCGGTGCGTCGGGCGAGAACAGTGGAATGATACGAGCGCGTCGGACCGCGGCGATCGACAAGGCCGGCGAGATCGCCGGACTGGAGAATCTCCGCGCCACGCCCCGCAACCAGATCCGGTCCGGGGGATTCGTGCTCGATACGCTCAGGGCCGCGTTCTGGTGCCTGACGACGACCGACTGCTACGCCGACTGCGTGCGTGCCGCGGTGAATCTGGGCAGTGATTCCGACACCACGGCCGCGGTGTCGGGGGCGCTCGCCGGCATCGTCTACGGATTCGATGCCAATCCGTGGACCGGCGAACTGCTTGGCATCGATCTGCTGGACCGCTGGATCGGCAAGGCGATCTCGTCGCTGCCCGACTGGCAGCCGGAATCCGCGCAATGAACGAATCTGGAAACAGGCCGGTCAACCGTGCCGAGACGGAATTCCGAAGAGGCCATACCGTCGGGGCGCGTTGATGAAACCGCATGGTGAACCGCCTCGAACCGTACCTCGCGGATTGTGGACATCGCCGTACCCGAGTCCACAATCCGAAGTACGGTAAGCGATATGAGTGACGGTACTATGCATCTTCTTGACCCCGCCCCGTTCGGGCGCATCCTTCCCGCCATGGTCACGCCGATGACCGCCGACGGCCACGTGGATTACGAGGCCGCTCAGGCCCTGGCCCAGCATCTGGTCGCCGACGGCGCCGATGGTCTGGTGGTCAACGGCACCACCGGCGAATCTCCGGTCACGCACATGGATGAGAAGGTGGCACTGGTCAAGGCCGTCAAGGAAGCCGTGGACGTGCCGGTGATCTCCGGCGCCGGCTCCAACGACACCGCGCACACCGTGCGCATGGTGGAACAGACCCAGGAGGCGGGCGCGGACGCCGTGCTCGTCGTCATGCCGTACTATTCGCGTCCGAGCCAGGAGGGCGTCGTCGGTCACTACAAGGCCGTCGACGAGGTTGCGGAAAAGCCGATCATCGTATACGACGTGCCGGGTCGCACCGGTCTGAAGGTGTCCGTCGAGACCTACGATCGTCTCGCCGAACTCGAACACGTCAAGGCCGTCAAGGACGCCACCGGCGATCTCGCCGCGGCCGTCGAGAAGCAGCAGCGCACCGGTCTGGCATGGTACTCCGGCGATGACGGTCTGTTCCTGCCGTTCCTGTCCATCGGCGCGGTCGGCATCATCTCGGTGATCGCCCACGTGGCCAGCAACCCGATGCGACAGCTCGTCGAAGCCTTCAACGAAGGCGACATCGCCACCGCGCGCCGTCTCGCCAACCAGCTGGCGCCGCTGGTGCACTCCCTGAACGGCGACGGCTATCAGGCAGTGATGGCCAAGGCCGCCTGCAAGGTCAAGGGCTATATCCCCGACACCACCATGCGTCTGCCCAACATCGGCCCCAACGCCGCACAGATCGCCAAGGCCGAGGAAGGCATGCGCGCTGCCGGTCTGCTCTGAACCGCGGACCAACCAAGCGTCGCTCCCGTATAGGCGGGGGCAAGTAACAACAGAAAACAAGAGAATGGCCAAAGAAACAAATCAGAACACCAATTCCAACAACAAGAAGCGCGGCGGATCCCGCAGGAGCGGCGGATCCCGCCGCGGCGGTCGCAAGCCCGCCCAGCAGTCCAAGAACCAGCAGCAGGAGCTGATCGCCCCGCCGAAGTACCGCAAGGGCTCCATGCGCATCGTGCCGCTGGGCGGTCTGGGCGAGATCGGCCGCAACATGAACGTGATCGAATACAACGGTCACCTGCTGCTCATCGACTGCGGCGTGCTCTTCCCCGAGGAGGAGCAGCCGGGCGTCGACCTCATCCTGCCCGATTTCAGCTACATCAAGGACCGTCTCGACAAGGTCGAGGCCCTGGTGCTCACGCACGGCCACGAGGACCACATCGGCGGCGTGCCCTACCTGCTCAAGCTGCGTCCCGACATCCCGCTGATCGGTTCCAAGCTCACGCTCGGCTTCGTGGACGCCAAGTGCAAGGAACATCACCTCAACCCCACCAAGGTGGAGGTCGAAGGTCGTGACCGTCTCAAGGTCGGCCCGTTCAACCTCGAGTTCGTCACCGTGACCCACTCCATCCCCGACGCGCTCGCCGTGTTCGTCAAGACCCCGGCCGGCAGCCTCATCGACACGGGCGACATCAAGCTCGACCAGCTGCCGCTCGACCATCGCATCACCGATCTGGTGGAGTTCGGCCGACTGGGCGAGCAGGGCGTGGACCTGCTCATGATGGATTCCACCAACGCCGAGGTGCCCGGATTCGTCAAGCCGGAGACCTCCATCGGCCCGGCGCTCGACCGCGTGTTCGCCGAGGCAAAGCGCAAGATCATCGTCGCCAGCTTCTCCAGCCACGTGCACCGCGTGCAGCAGGTGGTCGACGCCGCGCACAAGTACGGCCGCAAGGTGGTGTTCGTGGGCCGCTCCATGGTCCGCAACATGGGCATCGCCTCCGATCTGGGCTACCTGCACATTCCCGAGAACACCGTCATCGACATGAAGCAGGCCGACGACGTGCAGGACGACAAGCTCGTCTTCATGTGCACCGGCTCCCAGGGCGAGCCGATGGCCGCACTCGGCCGCATCGCCGATGGCAACCACCCGTACATCAAGGTCAACGAGTTCGACACCGTGATCCTCGCCAGCTCCCTCATCCCGGGCAACGAGCACGGCGTGTACAAGGTGATCAACAAGCTCGTGCAGCTGGGCGCCCGCGTGGTGAACCGCGACAACGCGGCCGTGCACGTGTCCGGCCACTGCAACGAGGGCGAGCTGCTGTACATGTACAACATCGTCAAGCCCAAGTGCGCCATGCCGATCCACGGCGAGAACCGTCACCTGGTGGCCAACGGCCTGATCGCCGTGAAGACCGGCGTGGACCCGCAGAACGTGGTCCTCGCCGAGGACGGCGATGTGGTGGACCTCTACCACGGTCAGGCCGCGATCGTCGGCTCCGTGCCGTGCAACTACGTGTACGTGGACGGCGACTCGGTCGGCGAGCTCACCGACGACGAGCTCGAAAAGCGTCGTATCCTCGGCACCGAGGGCTTCGTCTCCAGCTTCGTGGTGGTGGACACCGAGACCAGCGAAGTGGTCAACGGTCCGAAGATCTACCTCAACGCCGTAGCCGAGGACGAAAGCGAGTTCAAGCAAGTGCATTCGCAGATCGTGCAGAACCTCGAGGACGCCATGATGCAGGGCACCAAGAGCACCCACCAGCTGCAGCAGATCATGCGCCGCACGCTGGGCAGCTGGGTGGCCCGCAAGCTGCACCGTCGTCCGATGATCGTGCCCGTCGTGGCCGACATCGCCCAGGACGTGGACCAGCAGTAGGCAGACGATATCACGTCATAACGCATCGGCTCCCCTCCGTGAGGGGAGCTGACCGCCACAGGCGGTCTGAGGGGAGCGCATCAGCACATCACGGTAATCTCCGTGGCGTATCCTCCCCTCAGTCGGCATCCGCCGACAGCTCCCCTCACGGAGGGGAGCCTGTATATATACACGGCAATCGCGGCGCCGGAACGTTCCCCGCAAGGAATCGTCCCGCACACGCGCGATGCAGAACGAAGGAAGGGGAATCCATGCCGGGAGCAAATCTCACCAGAACCGAGGCCGAGGAACGTGCGGGAATCGTCTCCAACGCGGCGTATACGGTCGATCTTGATCTGACGAAGGGTGCGAAGACCTTCGTGTCGAACACCACCGTCACCTTCGACGCCAAGCCGGGGGAGTCGACCTACCTCGACCTGATCGCCGACTCTGTCGAATCCGTCACGCTCAACGGCACCGTGCTCGACGCCGCGGTCTACGACGACTCGCGCGTCGCGCTCGCCGATCTCGCCGAACACAACACGGTCGTCGTCAGGACGCTGTGCCGCTATTCGACCACCGGCGAGGGCCTGCACCGCAGCGTGGACCCCTCCGACGGCAACGTGTACCTGTACACGCAGTTCGAGGTGCCGGACGCCCGACGCATGTACGCCGTGTTCGACCAGCCTGACATCAAGGCCACGTTCGACTTCACGGTGACCGCGCCCAAATCGTGGGACGTCATCTCCATCGGCACCGTGGCATCCGTCGAGGACGTGGACCAGACGACCGAGCCCGGCACGCTCGGCGACAAGCCCGCCGAGACCTCCCGCCGCTGGACGTTCGCCACCACTCCCGTGATGAGCTCCTACCTGACCGCGCTGGTGGCCGGCCCGTACGCCAGCTGGCACACCGAATACGCCAACGAGGACGGTCGCACCGTGCCCATGGGCATCTACTGCCGTCAGGCGCTCAAGGACGCCATGGCCAAGGACGTGGACTACCTGTTCGACGTGACCAAGAAGGGCTTCGCGTTCTACAACGAACAGTGGGGCGTGCCCTACCCGTACGCCAAGTACGACCAGCTGTTCGTGCCCGAATACAATGCCGGCGCCATGGAGAACATCGGCACCGTGACGATCCGCGACTCCTACGTGTTCGAATCCAAGGTGACCGACGCGCTGGCCAACCGCCGCGTGGAGACCATTCTGCACGAGCTCGCCCACATGTGGTTCGGCGACCTGGTGACCATGAAGTGGTGGAACGATCTGTGGCTCAACGAGTCGTTCGCCGAATTCATGTCCACGCTCGCCACCGCGGAGGCCACCGACTGGTCGAACGACTGGGCCACGTTCTGTGCCGGCGAGAAGAGCTGGGCGCTGCGCCAGGACCAGCTGCCCACCACGCATCCGATCGTCGCCCCCATCAACGACCTCAACGACACGTACGTGAACTTCGATGGCATCACCTACGCCAAGGGCGCCTCCGTGCTCAAGCAGCTCGTGTTCTACGTGGGTCGCGAGCGTTTCTTCCAGGGCATCCACAACTATCTGACCGCCCACTCGTACGGCAACGCCACACTGGCCGACCTGCTCGGCGAACTCGAGAAGACCAGCGGACGCGATCTGACGGCGTGGAGCCGCCAGTGGCTCGAATCCGCCGGCATCAACACCATCGCCACCGAACTGCAGACCGCCGCCGATGGCACGATCACCAAGCTGGCGCTGCGTCAGAGCGCTCCGAACGAGCATGACGTGCTGCGCGTGCACCGCCTCGCCGTCGGCTTCTACGACGTCGACGAATCCGGCAAGGTCGTACGCACCAGGCGCTTCGAACTCGACGTGGACGGCGAGCTCACCGAGGTCGCCGAGGCCGAAGGGCTCAAGCGTCCGGCGTTCATCCTGGTGAACGACGACGACCTGACCTACACCAAGCTGCGTCTCGACGCCGCCTCGCTCGACTTCGCCCTGAAGAACCTCCACCGCTTCGCCGATGCGCTCACCCGCGCCGTGGTCTGGCTGAGCCTGTGGGACATGACCCGCGACGGCGAACTGCCAGCCGAGGACTTCATCGCCGTGAGCCTCAAGGCCCTCGCCAGCGAGACTGAATCCACCACCTTCCGCTACGCGATCGCCCAGGTGAGCACCACCGCGCACCACTACGTGGCGTCCGCTCGCCGCGCCGACATGCTCAAGAACGTGTCCGAACAGCTGTGGGACCTCACGCTCGCCGCCGAAGCCGGCTCCGACAACCAGTTCCAGCTACTCAAGGCCTACCTCGGCTACGGTCACGACGACGCATTCGAATCCCACGTGCGCGGACTGCTCGACGGCACGCTCACGCTGCCCGGACTCGACATCGACAACAACCTGCGCTGGTCGCTCGTCCACGCGCTCGCCGATCAGGGACTCATCGACGCCGCCGGCATCGACGAGGAGCTGGCCCGCCGCGACACCACCGAGAACCGCGAGTTCGCCGTGGGCGCCAAGGCCGCGATCAACACCGTGGAGGCCAAGCGCTGGGCATGGGACCAGTCCCTGCACAACGACGATTTGACCAACTCGCAGATGGAGGCCGTGGCATACGCGTTCTCCGGCACCGACAGCCGCGAACTCGCCGACCCGTACGTCGGCGAATACTTCGACGTGATCGACTGGGTGTGGAAGAACAAGACCTACCACATGGCGGAAACGCTGCTGAACGGCCTGTACCCGGGCTACGCCGACCCGGCCGCGCTGGTGGCCGCCGGCGACAAGTGGCTCGCCGCCCACGAGGACGCCGACCGTGCGCTGAAGCGCCTCGTCGTCGAGAACCTCGCAGGCTCTAGGCGCACCCTCTCCGTGCAGCGCTACAACGAATCCCTGCAGTAGTAGCGGATCCGTGGATCCATGGGAAACCGGCCGGAATCGCGAACGACATGAACGTCGCCTCATCGAAGCGTGACCAGACGCCCGACGGCATCACGCTTCGTCGACTGCTCGACGAACCGGGGCTGGGTCTGCGACTGACCTGCCCCGGCGAGCAGGGTGCGCTCGACCGGCCGATATCCTGGGTGCATCCCGCCGAGATCGCCGACATCGCCATGTGGAGCGAACCCGGCGAGGTGCTGCTCACCACCGGCACGAACTTTCCCACGGAATCCATGACCGCCGACGACGATCACGCCCTGCTGGTGGCCGCGCGCAAGGCCGTCGGACTGCCCGCCCGCTTCACGGACGAACGCGAGGCATACCGGCAGTGGTGCGACTGCTACATCTCCCAGCTGGTCCAGGCCGGCGTGCTCGCCGTCGGCTTCGGCGTGGGCGTCAAACACCCGGTCACGCCGGCCGCCCTGCTCGACGCGGCCGCCCGCGCCGGACTGCCGATGTTCGACGTGCCGCTCGAGATCCCATTCCTCGCCGTCGTCAAAACCGTGTCGCAGGCCATCGCCGACCGTCATGACGACACCATGCGACAGTCCCTGCTCATGCAACGGCAGATGCTCAAGGCCGCGGCCGACGAAAATTCGCTTCATGGCGTGACCATGGCCGCCGCCCGACTGCTCGGCGGATGGTCGGCCTACGTGGACGCCGACGGTACGGTGAACGACATCTCCAACCGCACCTTCGGCAAGCAGGCCCAGGATTGGGCCATGCGCCTCGCCTCCAAAGCCGCGCAGGCACACGCCAACCCGGGACTGACCACCGTGTTCGGCACGCAGAACGGCCACAGCCACTGCGCATGCGCGGTCCGTGCCCCATCCGACGGCGCGTCCGGCGGCGTGCTCACCGGCATCATCGTGATCGCCGCACCACAGGACGCACGCACCGACGTGCAATTACGTTCGCTGACCATGATCGCCGCCGACGTGCTGTCGGTCATCGTGCCGCGACTGCAAGCATCGGCCCGACGCATCGGCCGGCTGCGCACCGCGGTGCTCTCCGCGCTTGCCGACGGCCACAGCGACGCCATGCTGACGATGATAGGCGAGCTCTGGCCGTCCATGCCACGACCGCCGCTGCGGCTGATCTGCGTGGATGGCGATGACGCCGTACAACGACTGTATGAGCGTCTGGATGCCGGCGCAGACCCCATGCCCGGCTCCGGCGCGGCGGTCTTCGGCATATATGATCGACGGTTGTGGCTGATCGTCGGCGAGGACGACTCGTCGACCGTATTGGGAGCCCTGTGCACGCGCGACGACTGCTACTGCGGTTCCGCGACATGTCCTTCATGGCGTTCCGTGGGGGAATGCTTCGCTCCGGCCGTGCAGGACATGCATCGCAACCGTCTGGGCGGCGAGCGAACGCTCATCGACCTTTCCGCGCATGAACTGATTCGCTCGGAACTGGCGACCGCCTACGCCGTCGAACTGCTTCGGCCACTGCGCCGACTGCCGCGGCAGGAATCCGACGCGCTGATGGCGACCATCCGCGAGCTGCTTGCCGTCTCGTTCAACGTGGGTGCCGCGGCCAAGGCGCTCGGCGTGCATCGTCATACCGTGGAGAACCGTCTGGCCAAGATCGAGCGTCTGCTCGGATTGGATCTTGGCCAGGAGGCGTCGCGCGTGAGGCTGTGGATCGCCTGCTCATATGCGCGGACGGAGACTTGAACCGGCTCGTCCGCATACGTGTGCGGTTACTTACCACGAACTTCCGCGACACGCCAGAGTGATGCGGAGAATCATTGCATGCGGTGATAGCGTAGAAGACGTCCACACGGGTGCCCAAATGCGAGGGCTGAGATCGGAAAGCGTCCGAGACCGTAGAACCTGGCCGGGTAATGCCGCCGTAGGAAGTTAGGAACATCTCATGCAGGATCCTGCACAATCAGCAAACGCCTATCCGTACGTGTCGATGCGTGACGACTTCGATCTCTCCGCCTCGTTCGTCGTCGGACCCCACACCGTGGGGGACAGGCCCATCACCGACGTGGTCGACGACGCGTTGCGCGGCGGCGCCACGTTCATTCGGCTCTCCGCGCGCCACGTCACCGCGCGCGAGCTCACCGCACTGGCCGGCGACGTGGCGCAGATCATCGAAGACAACGGCAAATCCGACACCGTGGCCTTCGTGATCGACGGACGCGCCGACGTGGTCTGGCAGTGCCGCCGCAAGGGCATCAAGATCGACGGCGTGCACCTCGGGCCGAACGACATGGAGGTGCGTGAAGCCCGCGAACTGCTCGGCAACGAGGCGATCATCGGCCTCGACGCGCAGATCGAGGGACTCGTCCCCATTCTCAACGAAATCCCCGAAGGATGTCTCGACTACATCTCCGGATCCCCCGTGCACATGCCCACCGTCGAACAGGAACAGGCCGCGCTCGCCGATGAGCATGGCACGCTGCTCACGCTCGAGCGGGTGAACACCATGGCCACCGCCTGCGTCTACCCGGTGGTGGTCGGCGAGGGCGTCACCGCGGACGACGTGCCGGGACTGGCCGGCAGCAAGGCCGCGGGATTCTACGTCTCCGAACAGGTGTCGAAGGCCTCCGATCCCGAATCCGCCATGCGCGGACTCGTCGAAACGTGGAATGAGAACCGAGACGGACGTCGCCACGGCTATGCGCCGCGCGAGACCGCCGAACCGCAGGAAGCCGCTCCCGCCGCGGCGGAGACCGGCTCCCCGAAGAAGTTCACCAACGCCAAGGAGGCCAAGGCCGCGGCCAAGCTCGCCAAGCAGCAGCGCGTGGACATCGCCGCCCGCGACTCCAAGCAGCGCGACAAGGCGCACATCCGCAAGACCAAGACCGTGCACTTCGAGAACCAGCACGGCTCCTATGACCTCGAGGTGCCGTACACCGAGATCAAGCTGTCCGACACCCCCGGCGTGGGCCCCAACCCGCCGTTCATCGACTACAGCACCGAAGGCCCCAAGTGCGATCCCAAGGAGGGTCTGAAGCCGCTGCGCCTCGGCTGGATCAAGGACCGTGGCGACGTCGAGGAGTACGAGGGCCGACGCCGTAATCTCGCCGACGACGGCAAGCGCGCCATGAAGCGTGGCAAGGCCACCAAGGAATGGCGCGGCCGCCGTCACAACCCGATGAAGGCCAAGGACCACCCGGTGACCCAGATGTGGTACGCCCGTCACGGCATCATCACCCCCGAGATGCGGTTCGTCGCCGAGCGTGAGAACTGCGATGTGGAGCTCGTGCGTTCCGAGCTCGCCTCCGGCCACGCCGTCATGCCGTGCAACATCAACCACCCCGAGGCCGAGCCGATGATCATCGGCGAGAAGTTCCTCACCAAGCTCAACGCCAACATGGGCAACTCCGCGGTCACCAGCTCCATCGACGAGGAGGTGGAGAAGCTCACCTGGGCCACCAAGTGGGGCGCCGACACCGTGATGGATCTGTCCACCGGCAACGACATCCACACCACCCGCGAGTGGATCCTGCGCAACTCTCCGGTTCCGATCGGCACCGTGCCGATGTACCAGGCCCTCGAGAAGGTGGAGGACGACGCATCCAAGCTCAGCTGGGAGCTGTTCCGCGACACCGTGATCGAACAGTGCGAGCAGGGCGTGGACTACATGACTATTCACGCCGGCGTGCTGCTGCGCTTCGTGCCGCTCACCGCCAACCGCGTGACGGGCATCGTCTCGCGCGGTGGCTCGATCATGGCCGAATGGTGCCTGCAGCATCATCAGGAGAGCTTCCTGTACACGCACTTCGACGAACTGTGCGACATCTTCGCCAAGTACGACGTGGCCTTCTCGCTGGGCGACGGTCTGCGCCCCGGTTCGCTTGCCGACGCGAACGACGCCGCGCAGCTGGCCGAGCTCATGACGTTGGGCGAGCTCACCCAGCGCGCGTGGGCCAAGGACGTGCAGGTGATGATCGAAGGCCCCGGCCACATCCCGTTCGACACCGTGCGCATGAACATCGAGCTGGAGAAGGCCGTGTGCTCCGGCGCGCCGTTCTACACGCTTGGACCGCTCACCACCGACACCGCCCCTGGCTACGACCACATCACCTCCGCCATCGGCGGCGTGGAGATCGCCCGCTACGGCACGGCCATGCTGTGCTACGTGACGCCGAAGGAACACCTTGGCCTGCCGAACAAGGACGACGTAAAGCAGGGCGTGATCGCCTACAAGATCGCCTGCCACGCGGCCGACATCGCCAAGCATCATCCGCACGCCCAGGATCGTGACGATGCCATTTCCAAGGCCCGTTTCGAGTTCCGCTGGCTCGACCAGTTCAACCTGAGCTACGATCCGGACACCGCCATCGCCTTCCACGACGAGACCCTGCCCGCCGAGCCTGCCAAGATGGCGCACTTCTGCTCCATGTGCGGACCGAAGTTCTGCTCCATGGCCATTTCGCAGAACATCCGCAAGAAGTTCGGCAACGCCGCGCAGCAGGAGCAGCTGGTGCAGGACACTCTCGCCGGCAAGGTCCCGGAGGCCGCCGAGGTCGCCGCGCAGGCGGTCGCCGACAGCGGAGTGAAGTCCGGCACGGCCATGAGCGCCGAGGACATCGCCGCGGGCATGGACCAGATGAGCGAGAAGTTCCGCGCCCAGGGCGGAAAGCTCTACACCAAGGCCAGCGAGTGACCTGTTCGATCATCGGCTGAGTATCGTCGACTTTCACGGGTGCCGTTCCGTGCCGGTTTTGCCGGGCAGGGACGGCACCCTTTGTCGTCTTGTCGTTTGTCGTCGGTTTGCTGCCGTCTTGCTGCCGGCCGCTCACCCGACGTGCCGACGCAGTTCAGGACGACGCTCGACCCGTTCGAACGCGGTCATGAGATCATCCGATCGGATCGCGCTGCGTCGGTCCTTGGCCGCGACCAGCGCCGCCTCGGTCCAGATGGCGCACACCTCCGCCCCGCTCCAGCCCTCCGTACGGGCGGCGATATTGGCCAGCGGCAGCTCGCCTTCGGTGCGCAGCGCGCGCTCCTGCACGCGTAGGATCCCCAGCCGGTCATGCTCGCTGGGCATGGGGAACGGGATCTGCCAGTCGAACCGTCCCGGGCGCAGCAGCGCCGGATCGACGTCCTCGATGCGGTTGGTCGCCGCGACCACCACCACATTGCCCTTGGACGCGAACCCGTCCATCAGGGTCAGCAGCTGCGCCACCAGACGCTTGCCCACGCCGTTCGTGTCGGATTCACGGGAACCGGCGATGGAATCGATCTCGTCGAAGAAGATGATCGCCCTCCGGTCGCTCTGCGCTGCGGCGAAGATCATGCGCAGCGTTTCCTCGCTGTCGCCCACGTACTTGCTGACGATCGTCGGCCCGGAGACGAGATAGAACTGCGCGTCGGCCACATTGGCGATGATCCTCGCCAGATGGGTCTTGCCGGTTCCCGGTGCGCCGGTGAAGATCACGCCCTTGATCGGCTTCGCACCGATCGCGCGCATCTGCTCGCTGTTGCCCAGCTGGGTCTCGATCAGCTCCTTGGCACGGACGATCACCTGCTCGTAGCCGCCGAACGAGGCGAAGGTGAGCGACGGGTCATCGCCCGGCGTGATCCGATACTGTTTGATGTCATCGTCGTGATCGCTTTCCCCCGGACGGATGGCCGTGGGCCACAGCACGCGTTCGATGCCGAACAGGTCAGTGAACTCCACCGTATTCCCCGGCATGATGTTCTGTGGATAGTCTCCCTCCAGGATCTCCAGACCATCGGAGGTCTCCAGAATCACGCAGTCGTCGAGCGCACGTCGAACCACGCCCACACGAGGCTTTACCGGCCATGCCGATTCAGGCGCCTTCACATAGAAATCCGTACCCACCAGCATCACGTCGCCGATGTCGAGCACTTCCTGATTGGGAAAGGTCAGTTGGGTGGCATGACCGTTCGGCATTACGCCGTAGTAGTGTGCGCGCCCTTCGTCGTATCCCGTGATCCGGACCAGTACACCGTCCTGTCGCATCGCGCCGTCGCCCATCATGCTCTCCTCGATCGAATATCGGAACACCTCACATCATACGGTTAGCGGGCAGGTATACGAATGCGCTTCGCCCGACGATGCGTGAATGACGCCAGAAATCGGCCGGTCGACGGCCCTATACGGCAAATGCGGGGAAAACGGGCAGTATTTTCGCCAACGACGGCGGTTGATGGGGAGTCTTGAGTACCATGGGTCACGTATCAATGCTTCTACGATAGCGAGGATGACAGAACATGCCACGTATGTTCGGAACCGATGGTGTTCGAGGATTGGCGAACCGTGATCTGACCGCGCAGCTGGCGCTCGATCTGGGCGACGCCGCCGTCCGTGTGTTGGGGGATGACCAGAGCGAGGGACGTCGACGTGCCCTGGTTGGCCGAGACACCCGTGTTTCCGGTGATTTTCTTGCGGCCGCCTTGTCCGCCGGCATGAGCGCCGGTGGCTTCGACGTGATCGACGCCGGCATCATCCCCACGCCCGGCGTGGCCTTCCTGACCAGCGTGCTCAACGTCGAGATGGGCGCCGTGATCTCCGCATCCCACAACCCCATGCCCGACAACGGCATCAAGTTCTTCGCACGTGGCGGCTTCAAGCTGCCCGACACCAAGGAGGACGAGATCGAGGCCGTACTCGGCAAGGACTGGGACCGTCCGACCGGTGCCGGCGTCGGCCGTATCTCGCACGATACGGAGACCGCCACCAAGCTGTACATCGACCATCTGGTGTCCGCCATCGCGCCGCTCAACGACGACAAGACGCAGACCAAGCCGCTCAAGGGTCTGAAGATCGTTGCCGACTGCGCCAACGGTGCCACCTCCGTGGTGGCCCCCACCGCGCTGCGCCGCGCCGGCGCCGACGTGATCGTGATCAACGCGTCCCCCGACGGCTACAACATCAACAAGCATGCCGGCAGCACCCACCCCGAGCAGCTGCAGGCCATGGTCAAGGCATCCGACGCGGTGATGGGCGTGGCGTTCGACGGCGACGCCGACCGCTGCCTCGCCGTGGACGAGGACGGCAACATGGTCAACGGCGATCAGATCATGGGCATCCTGGCCCGTGCCAAGAAGCGTGAGGGCAAGCTCAACCACGACACGCTCGTCGTGACCGTGATGAGCAACCTCGGTCTCAAGCTCGCCCTCAAGGACATGGGCATCAAGACCGTGCAGACCAGCGTCGGCGACCGCTACGTGCTCGAGGAGATGCTCAAGGGCGACTACTCGCTGGGCGGCGAGCAGTCCGGCCACGTGATCAACCGCGAGTTCGCCACCACCGGTGACGGCACGCTCACCGCGCTCACGCTGTGCAACGAGGTCGTCAAGTCCGGCAAGAGCCTCAAGGAACTGGCCGCGGACTTCCCGCAGCTGCCGCAGCAGCTCGTCAACGTGCCGAACGTCGACAAGATGGCCGCCAACACGAACGCCAAGGTGCAGGCCGCCGTGGAGCGCGAGACGAAGCTGCTCGGCGACACCGGCCGTGTGCTGCTGCGCCCGTCCGGCACCGAGCCGCTGGTGCGCGTGATGGCTGAGGCCGCCACGCAGGAGCAGGCCGACGAGGTGTGCGCCCGTCTGGCCCAGGTCGTGGCCGACGAGCTCGCCCTGTAATCGCCGGTATTCGCCCGTAGGCGATCCCGTACATATTCGCGCCTCTCGTTGCCGTGCCGGCAGCGCGGGGCGCGACCTGTTCAAAGGAGAATCGTTATGTTTGGAAAGAACAGCAAGGTGGACATGGCGCTCAACCGCGATGTGGAACTCATGCTCAAGGACGCCAAGGCCAATGATGGACTGCTGCCCATTGTGCAGGCCGGCGAGCCGGTGCTCCGCCAGCAGACCATGCGCTACGCGGGGCAGCTGTCGAAGAACACGCTGAAGAAGCTCATCGAGACCATGCGCCACACCATGCTCGAGGCCCCCGGCGTCGGTCTTGCGGCCACGCAGATCGGTCTGGGACTTGCCCTGGCCGTGGTGGAGGACCACGTGCGTGACGATGAGGACGATCCGCGCGAGGTGGCCGAGTTCCCGTTCCATGTGATCATCAACCCCGTCTACACCCCGGTGGGGGAGAAGACCGCCAGCTTCTACGAGGGGTGCCTGAGCTTCGACGGCTATCAGGCGGTGCGCCGCCGTTGGCTTGACATCACGGCCGAGTGGGACGACGAAAACGGCCAGCACCACAAGGAGCAGCTGCACGGATGGCCGGCGCGCATCTTCCAGCATGAGACCGACCACCTGAGCGGCGAGCTGTACATCGACAAGGCCGAGATCCGCAGCCTGACCACCTACGACAACCTCGAGGACTACTGGTGCGAGGATCCGGTGCCCACCGACGCCGCCCGCGAGCTCGGCTTCGACCTCTGACCGGTTCGATTTCGATGCGAATGTGGTAGTCCGAACGCGACATGATTGACGCCTTGTGAAGGCTCGCATTGTCACGTTCGGACTACCAAATCGGAATGGGGGATGGGGACTGTGCCGCTGGATCCGTTCGGACCATCAAATTCGTTCGGGACGGTGGATCGTTCGGCGTGTCGCAATGTCTTGCCTCGTGATATAGTAAATATTCGTGTGTGCCATTAACGCGGCATATGTTAGGGCTGCGTTCGAGTGGGACATCCCGGATTCCAAGGAAACGAACCGGTAACGGCGAGTTGAGGATGAAGGGCCATCGGGCCGGTGGACTGTGGCTGATACGACTTTCCGATTCGTGGAACGTGTCTTGGTGCCGCAGTGTGGCGGTTCCACAGAAGAACAGTAATCCATGTGAATCGGAGAACTTAAGTTGCCTACGATTGAACAGCTCGTCCGTAAGGGACGTCAGCCGAAGCCCAAGAAGTCGAAGACCTTGGCGCTGAAGGGCAGCCCGCTGCGTCGCGGCGTGTGCACCCGTGTCTACACCACCACCCCGAAGAAGCCGAACTCGGCTCTGCGTAAGGTCGCCCGTGTGCGCCTTTCCTCCGGCATCGAAGTCACCGCCTACATTCCGGGCGAGGGCCACAACCTGCAGGAGCACTCCATCGTGCTCGTGCGCGGCGGCCGTGTGAAGGATCTGCCGGGTGTGCGTTACCACATCGTGCGTGGTGCGCTCGATACCCAGGGTGTCAAGGACCGCAAGCAGGGTCGTTCCCTGTACGGAGCAAAGAAGGCGAAGTAAGAGAAATGTCACGTAAAGGACCCGCTAAGAAGCACCAGCTCCTGCCCGATCCGATCTACGGTTCGACGGTGGTTGCCCAGCTCATCAACAAGATTCTGCTCGACGGCAAGAAGTCGATCGCCGAGAACATCGTGTACTCCGCGCTCGATATCGTCAAGGAGAAGACCGACCAGGAGCCCGTTTCCGTGCTGAAGCGCGCTCTGGACAACATCCGTCCGTCCCTCGAGGTGCGTTCCCGCCGTGTCGGTGGCGCCACCTACCAGGTGCCGGTCGAGGTCAAGCCGAACCGCGCCAACACCCTGTCGCTGCGCTGGCTGACCGACTTCTCCCGCGCCCGTCGCGAGAAGACCATGGCCGAGCGTCTGGCCAACGAAATCCTCGATGCCTCCAACGGTCTCGGTGCTTCTGTCAAGCGTCGCGAGGATACTCATAAGATGGCAGAGGCCAACAAGGCCTTCGCTCATTACCGCTGGTAATTTCGTTCGGATAAGAGTTAAGGAATACCAATGGCACAAGACGTGCTTTCGGATCTGAACAAGGTCCGCAACATCGGCATCATGGCCCACATCGATGCCGGTAAGACCACCACGACGGAACGTATCCTGTACTACACCGGCGTGAACTACAAGATCGGCGAGGTGCACGACGGCGCCGCGACGATGGACTTCATGGCTCAGGAGCAGGAGCGCGGCATCACCATCCAGTCCGCCGCCACCACCTGCTTCTGGAACCGTCAGACCCACGACACCAAGGACAAGTTCCAGATCAACATCATCGACACCCCCGGCCACGTGGACTTCACGGCCGAGGTGGAGCGCTCCCTGCGCGTGCTCGATGGCGCCGTTGCCGTGTTCGACGGCAAGGAAGGTGTGGAGCCGCAGTCCGAGACCGTGTGGCGTCAGGCCGACAAGTACTCCGTCCCGCGTATCTGCTTCATCAACAAGATGGATAAGCTGGGCGCTAACTTCTACTACTCGGTCGACACCATCAAGGACAAGCTGGGTGCCACCCCGCTCGTGATGCAGCTGCCGATCGGCGCCGAGAACGACTTCGCCGGCGTTGTCGACCTGGTCGAGATGAAGGCCTACGTCTGGAACGGCACCGAGGGCCTCGGCGCCAAGTACGAGACCACCGATATTCCTGAGGACCTCAAGGACAAGGCCGAGGAGTACCACACCGCGCTGATCGAGGCCGTGGCCGAGACCGACGACGCTCTGATGGAGAAGTACTTCGGTGGCGAGGAGCTCTCCACCGAGGAGATCCGTGCCGCCGTGCGCAAGCTCACCATCAACCGTGAGGCCTTCCCGGTGTTCTGCGGCTCCGCCTTCAAGGACAAGGGTGTGCAGCCGATGCTGGACGCCGTCGTCGACTACCTGCCGTCCCCCGAGGACGTGCCGGCCATCAAGGGCTTCAAGCCCGGCGACGAGTCCGTCGAGATCGACCGCAAGCCCACTAAGGAGGATCCGTTCTCCGCGCTGGTCTTCAAGATTTCCACCCACCCGTTCTACGGCAAGCTGGTGTTCGTGCGCGTCTACTCCGGCGAGGTCAAGCAGGGCGATTCCGTGCTCGACTCCACCCGTGAGAAGAAGGAGCGCATCGGCAAGATCTTCCAGATGCACGCCGACAAGGAGAACCCGATGGACTCCGCGTCCGCCGGTAACATCTACACCTTTGTGGGCCTGAAGAACGTCACCACCGGTGACACCCTGTGCGATCTGGCCAACCCGATCACCCTCGATTCCATGACCTTCCCCGATCCTGTGATCGAGGTGGCCGTGGAGCCGAAGACCAAGGCCGATCAGGAGAAGATGGGCATCGCTCTGGCGAAGCTCTCCGAAGAGGATCCGACCTTCCAGGTGAAGACCGACGAAGAGTCCGGCCAGACCCTGATCTCCGGCATGGGCGAGCTCCAGCTCGACATCATCGTCGACCGTATGCGTCGCGAGTTCAAGGTGGAGTGCAACCAGGGCAAGCCGCAGGTGGCCTACCGCGAGACCATCCGCAAGGCCGTCATGAACCAGGAATACACCCACAAGAAGCAGACCGGTGGTTCCGGCCAGTTCGCAAAGGTCCTGATGAACTTCGAGCCGCTCGACACCGAGGCCGGCGAGACCTTCGAGTTCGAGAACACCGTCACCGGCGGCCACATCTCGGGCGAGTTCATCAAGCCGATCGAGGACGGCGTCAAGGAAGCCATGGAGTCCGGCGTGCTCGCCGGCTTCCCGGTCGTGGGCGTCAAGGCCACCGTCACCGACGGTGCCATGCACCCGGTCGATTCCTCCGAAATGGCCTTCAAGATCGCCGGTTCCATGGCGTTCAAGGAGGCTGCTCCGAAGGCCAAGCCCGTCATCCTCGAGCCCATCATGGCCGTCGAGGTCCGTACTCCGGAGGAGTACATGGGCGACGTCATCGGCGATCTGAACCAGCGTCGTGGCAACATCCAGTCCATGACCGACGCCACCGGCGTCAAGGTCATCGACGCCAAGGTGCCGCTGAGCGAGATGTTCGGCTACATCGGCGACCTGCGTTCCAAGACCCAGGGCCGCGCCATGTTCACCATGCAGATGGACTCCTACGCCGAGGTGCCGAAGAGCGTCTCGGACGAGATCATCAAGGCCCAGCGCGGCGAGTGAGCCACGCTTTGATCGCCGGCCGGCGACGGTCGGCGATCGGCGCCACGCCATGCGCCTTTTCGTCTTCGGCGGACAGTAGAATTTCTACTGTTCGCTGGGGCGACAGGCGCATATAGTGGCGTAAATCCAAAAAACCCAGTAATATGTCGAGAGTGTCTTGTGCATGGTTTGCACAGGCAAACTACGAGACGTCCAGGAGGACAAAAACACATGGCAAAGGAAAAGTACGAGCGTACTAAGCCGCACGTTAACATTGGTACCATCGGCCACGTCGATCACGGTAAGACCACTCTGACCGCCGCCATCTCCAAGGTGCTGCACGAGGAGTTCCCGGATGTCAACCCGGAGTACGACTTCAACCAGATCGATTCCGCTCCGGAAGAGGCCGCTCGCGGTATCACCATCAACATCGCCCACATCGAGTACCAGACCGCTAAGCGTCACTACGCTCACGTCGACTGCCCGGGCCACGCCGACTTCGTGAAGAACATGATCACCGGTGCCGCCCAGATGGATGGCGCCATCCTCGTTGTGGCCGCCACCGACGGCCCGATGGCCCAGACTCGCGAGCACGTGCTGCTCGCCCGTCAGGTTGGCGTGCCGAAGATCCTGGTCGCCCTGAACAAGTGCGATATGGTCGACGACGAAGAGCTCATCGAGCTGGTTGAGGAAGAAGTCCGCGACCTCCTCGAGGAGAACGGCTTCGATCGCGACTGCCCGGTCATCCACGTGTCCGCCTACGGCGCTCTGCACGATGACGCTCCGGACCACGAGAAGTGGGTTGAGCAGATCAAGAAGCTCATGGACGCCGTCGACGAGTACATCCCGACCCCGGTCCACGACCTCGACAAGCCGTTCCTGATGCCGATCGAGGACGTCTTCACCATCTCCGGTCGTGGTACGGTCGTCACCGGCCGTGTTGAGCGTGGCCAGCTGGCCGTCAACACCCCGGTCGAGATCGTCGGTATCCGCCCGACCCAGAACACCACCGTCACCTCCATCGAGACCTTCCACAAGACGATGGACTCCTGCGAGGCTGGCGACAACACCGGTCTGCTCCTCCGTGGCCTCGGCCGCACCGACGTGGAGCGTGGCCAGGTTGTGGCTGCTCCGGGCTCCGTCACCCCGCACACCAAGTTCGAGGGTGAGGTCTACGTGCTGACCAAGGATGAGGGTGGCCGTCACTCGCCGTTCTTCTCCAACTACCGTCCGCAGTTCTACTTCCGCACCACCGACGTCACCGGCGTCATCACCCTGCCGGAAGGCGTCGAGATGGTTCAGCCCGGCGATCACGCCACCTTCACGGTCGAGCTCATCCAGCCGATCGCTATGGAGGAAGGCCTGACCTTCGCTGTGCGCGAGGGTGGCCACACCGTCGGCTCGGGCCGTGTCACCAAGATCCTCGCCTGATTTCAATCAGAGAGATCGACACGCTTGAACTAGCGTCATAGAAAATGCCCCGGATCCCTTAGGGTCCGGGGCATTTTCGTATATATGAACAGAGTATGAACATACCTGTATAGGCGGTATGGCATAATAGCGAAGGCTATTTTTAAGCTTCACTGTAATCAATTACGAAATAGGTGAGTGAACGTGGCACAGACTACCAATGACATCAAGAACGGTTCCGTCCTGAACCTCGACGGCCAGCTGTGGACCGTCATCAAGTTCCAGCACGTCAAGCCGGGCAAGGGCCCCGCCTTCGTGCGTACCACCATCAAGAACGTGCTGTCGGGCAAGATCGTCGACAAGACCTTCAACGCTGGCATGAAGATGCAGTTCGAGACCGTCGACAACCGCACGCTGCAGTACTCCTACGAGGACGGCGATAACTTCGTCTTCATGGACATGACCACCTACGATCAGATCATGATCCCCCGCGATCTGGTCGACTCCAAGTTCCTGCTGGAAGGCACCGACTGCATCGTGTCCTTCCACGACGGCACCCCGCTGAGCGTGGAACTGCCCGCCTCCGTCGTGCTGACCATCACGCACACCGAGCCCGGCCTGCAGGGCAACCGCTCCAACGCCGGCACCAAGCCCGCCACCGTGGAGACCGGCGCCGAGATCCAGGTCCCGCTGTTCATCAACGAGGGCGAGAAGGTCAAGGTCGATACCCGCGACGGCTCCTACCTCGGTCGCGAGAACTGATCGTAAGGGGATCACACCTTCATGGCACGTTCCACCGCCCGCAAAAGGGCTCTGAATACGTTGTATGAAGCCGACGAGAAGGGACAGGACATCCTGTCCCTTCTTGCTGAGCGCATCGAACACCCCGGCGCACAGACGCCGCTGCCCGAGTACGCCATCGAAATCGTGCGTGGCGTGGCCGAACACCGCAGGGACATCGACTCGCTGCTGGGGGAGTGCTCCACCAGCTGGAAGGTCTCCCGCATGCCGGTGGTCGACCGCAACATCATGCGCATCGCCACATGGGAGATCGTCTACAACGACGAGGTTCCCGCCGGCGTGGCCATCGATGAGGCGCTGTCGCTCGCGAAGACGCTGTGCGACGCCGAATCGCCCAACTTCATTCACGGCCTGCTGACCGCAGTGGCCGCGAAATCCGAAGAAAAACCAGAAGAAAACACCAATGACTGAACCACGCCTATATCCACGCCCGTGGGTATGGTGAATTCAGAAATAATCCGCTGTTAAGGGGGATTTAGTGAGCCTCAACGAGTCCGAGCCCACTGCCGTGGGTAGCTATGATGCAACGAATGCCGTTCTCGTCCTCGAGGACGGGCAGGTCTACGTCGGACAGCCGTATGGTGCAGCCGGCGAGACCTTTGGCGAGATCGTCTTCGCCACGGGCATGACCGGCTACCAGGAAACGCTGACCGACCCGAGTTATGATCGTCAGATCGTCGTCCAGACATTCCCCCACATCGGTGATACCGGCGTGAACCGTGAGGATCCCGAATCCTCGCGCATCTGGGTGTCCGGCTATGTGGTGCGCGACCCCAGCCCGGTGGTGAGCAACTGGCGCGCCACCGGCAGCCTCGATGACGACCTGCAGGAGCAGAACATCGTCGGCATCTGCGACATCGACACCCGCAAGCTGGTCCGTCACCTGCGTTCCGCCGGTGTGATGCGTGCCGGCATCTTCTCCGGCACCGCCCTGACCGACGAAGCGGGCAAGGTCCTCCCCGTCGCCGAACTGCTCGCCAAGGTGGCCGCACAGCCCACCATGAGCGGTTCCAATCTGGGCCCCGAAGTCTCCACCAAGGAGATGTACACCGTGGAGCCCATCGGCGAATTCGAAGGCAAGGATCCTCTGGCCACCGTCGTCGCCGTGGATCTTGGCATCAAGGCCATGACGCCGCATCGTCTCGCCGAACGCGGATGCCGTGTGCACGTCGTGCCCATGACCACCACGTTCGAGCAGATCGAGGCCCTGAACCCCACCGGCGTCTTCTTCTCCAACGGCCCCGGCGATCCGTCCACCGCCGACGACACCGTGGCGCTGCTGCGTCAGGTGCTCGACGCCGGCTACCCGTTCTTCGGCATCTGCTTCGGCAACCAGATTCTGGGCCGTGCGCTCGGATTCGGTACCTACAAGCTCAAGTTCGGCCATCGCGGCATCAACCAGCCGGTCAAGGACCTGACCACCGGCAAGGTGGAGGTCACCGCCCACAACCACGGCTTCGCCGTCGACGCGCCGATCGGCGACCCCGTCGTCACGCCGTACGATAACGGCCACTATGGCAAGGCCCGCGTCAGCCATGTCGATCTCAACGACGACGTGGTCGAAGGCCTTGAATGCATCGACATCCCGGCGTTCTCCGTGCAGTACCACCCCGAAGCCGCCGCCGGTCCGCACGACGCATCGTACCTGTTCGATCGTTTCGTCGATCTCATGCTCAACCACAAGGATTCCAAGGAAGGTAGTGTCAATGCCTAAGCGCACCGATATTCACTCCGTAATGGTCATCGGTTCCGGTCCGATCGTCATCGGCCAGGCCGCGGAGTTCGATTATTCCGGAACGCAGGCATGCCGCGTCCTTCGCGAAGAGGGCATCCGCGTGATTCTGGTGAACTCCAACCCGGCCACCATCATGACCGATCCGGAGATGGCCGACGCCACCTACATCGAGCCGATCAGCGTGCCGATCCTCGAGAAGATCATCGCCAAGGAGCGCCCCGACGCACTGCTGCCCACCCTGGGTGGCCAGACGGCCCTGAACGCCGCCATGGCCCTCGGCGAGGCCGGCGTGCTCAAGAAGTACAACGTCGAGCTGATCGGCGCCTCGCTGGAGGCCATCGACCGCGGCGAGGATCGTGAACTCTTCAAGAAGGTCGTGGACGAGGCCGGTGCCGAATCCGCGCGATCCTTCATCGCGCACTCGCTCGAGGAATGCGACCGCATCGCCGACACGCTCGGCTACCCGCTGGTCGTGCGCCCGAGCTTCACCATGGGCGGTCTGGGCTCCGGCATCGCCCACAACGAAGAGGAGCTGCACCGCATCGCCGGCGCCGGCATCCACTATTCGCCCACCGACGAGGTGCTCATCGAGGAAGGCATCGAAGGCTGGAAGGAGTTCGAGCTCGAGCTCATGCGCGACCGCAAGGACAACGTGGTCGTCGTCTGCCCGATCGAGAACGTGGACCCCGTGGGCGTGCACACCGGCGATTCGATCACCGTGGCTCCCTGCTTCACCCTCAACGATCGCGAATACCAGAAGCTGCGTGACATCGGCATCGCCATCATCCGCGGCGTGGGCGTGGACACCGGCGGCTGCAACATCCAGTTCGCCGTGCACCCCGAGACCGGCCGCATCATCGTCATCGAGATGAACCCGCGCGTGAGCCGCTCCTCCGCACTGGCGTCCAAGGCCACCGGCTTCCCGATCGCCAAGATCGCCACCAAGCTGGCCCTCGGCTACACCCTCGACGAGATCCGCAACGACATCACGCAGTCCACGCCGGCCAGCTTCGAGCCGACCATCGACTACGTGGTCACCAAGGTGCCGCGCTTCGCGTTCGAGAAGTTCCCGGGCGCCGAACAGCGCCTGACCACCTCCATGAAGTCCGTTGGTGAGGCCATGGCCCTCGGCGGCAACTTCCAGGAGTCGCTGGGCAAGGCCATGCGCTCCATCGACAAGCGTCACATGGGCTTCAGCTGGGACGGCGAGAAGCCGGACGCCGCCGAGGTCGCCGACCTGCTCGAGAAGATCAAGGTGCCGACCGAGCACCGTTACCAGCAGCTGCAGCGCGCCATCTGGGGCGGTGCCAGCGCCGAACAGATCTTCGAGGCCACCAAGATCGATCCGTGGTTCATCGCCCAGCTTGTGCTGATCGACCAGACCGCGCTCGAGATCAAGGGCGCCAAGACCCTCACCCCGGCCCTGCTCAAGAAGGGCAAGAAGGCCGGCCTGTCCGACGTGCAGATCGCGCACCTGCGTGGTCTGGGCGACGAAGGCGAGAACACCATCCGCGAGCTGCGCTGGACCTACGGTCTGCGCCCCGTGTACAAGACGGTGGATACCTGCGCCGCCGAGTTCGATGCCGTCACGCCGTACTACTACAGCTGCTACGCCGATGAGTCCGAACTGCGTCCGCGCGAGCGCGAGGCCGTGATCATCCTCGGCTCCGGTCCGAACCGCATCGGCCAGGGCATCGAGTTCGACTACACCTGCGTGCACGCGGTGCAGGAGCTCGGCAAGGATTACGACACCATCATGGTGAACTGCAATCCGGAAACCGTGTCCACCGATTACGACATGTCCGACCGCCTCTACTTCGAGCCCCTCACCTTCGAGGACGTGCTCGAGATCTACGAGGCCGAGAAGGAGATGGGCCCGGTCAAGGGCGTGATCGTGCAGCTCGGCGGTCAGACGCCGCTGTCGCTCGCCGCCCGCCTCAAGGCCGCCGGTGTGCCGATCCTCGGCACCACGCCCGAATCCATCGATCTGGCCGAAAACCGTGAACTCTTCGGCGAAGTGCTGCGCAAGGAGGGCCTCAACGCCCCGCGCTACGGCACCGCGCTGAGCCTCGAGGAGGCCCAGGAAGCCGCCACCAGCATCGGCTACCCGGTGCTCGTGCGTCCGAGCTACGTGCTCGGCGGCCGTGGCATGGAGATCGTGTACGACGACGCCCAGCTCAAGAAGTACGTGGGCCGCGCCCTCGAGGAGGCCAAGGCCGACATGGTCGTCTCCGGACGACTGCCCTCCCCGCTGCTCATCGACAAGTTCCTGTCCGACGCCATCGAGATCGACGTCGACGCCCTGTTCGACGGCGAGGAGCTGTACATCGGCGGCATCATGGAGCACGTGGAGGAAGCCGGCGTCCACTCCGGCGACGCCGCCTGCACCCTGCCCCCGAGCACCCTGTCCGACGATCAGATCCGTCGTCTGCGCGAGGCCACGCTGGCCATCTCCCGCGGCTGCAACGTGCGCGGCCTGATCAACGTGCAGTACGCGTTCATGTCCAACACGCTGTACGTGATCGAAGCCAACCCGCGTGCATCCCGCACCGTGCCGTTCGCATCCAAGGCCACCGGCACCCCGCTGGCCAAGGCCGCGGCCCGCATCATGGCCGGCGAGTCCATCGCCGATCAGCGCGCCAACGGTCTGCTGCTGCCCCACGGTGACGGCGGTGACGTGCGTCGCGGCCAGCCGGTCGCCGTCAAGGAGTCCGTGCTGCCGTTCAAGCGCTTCCGCACCCCTGTCGGCAAGACCGTGGACATTCTGCTCGGACCCGAGATGCGCTCCACCGGCGAGGTCATGGGCTTCGACCGTGACTTCCCGCACGCGTTCGCCAAGAGCCAGCTCGCCGCCTACGAAGGCGGTCTGCCGACCAGCGGCAACGTCTTCATCTCCGTCAACGACACCGACAAGCGTCAGCTGCCGCTGATGGCCGTGCGTCTGGTGGAACTCGGATTCCACATCTGGGCCACCGAAGGCACCGCCTCCGTGCTGCGTCGCTACGGTATCGAGTCCAACATCGTCGACAAGATCACCGGCCGTCTCGACTCCGACGAGACCAAGGTGCGTCATGCCGAAGGCAGCACCGGAAAGAACGTCGTCGAGCTCATCGAAGAGGGCAAGATCGACATGGTGCTCAACACCCCCAACTCGCGTGGCTCCCGTTCGGACGGATACTCCATCCGTGCGGCCGCCATCGCCGCCGATCTGCCGCAGTTCACCACCATCACCGAGTTCTCGGCGGTACTGCTGGCAATCGAGGCAGTCAAGAAGCAGGATTATCAGATTCTGAGCATCCAGGAGCATGCTCAGCAGCTGTTTGAACTGGAAAGGCGCGAACTGAAATGACAGCAGCAGAGGCCCAGACTATCGTCCAACGTTCGGAATTCGGTAAACGACTCAAGGCGTCCATGGACATGTATGGGCCTCTGTGCGTCGGCATCGATCCGCATCGTAAACTTCTGGCCAAATGGGGCTACAACGTGGATGCGAAGGGTGCCGAACTGTTCGCCATGCGCATGCTGCAGGCCGCCCAAGGCCGTGCCGCAGCCGTGAAGTTCCAGATGCCCATGTTCGAGCGCTACGGATCCAAAGGATTCGCCGCGCTCGAGCGAGCGCTCTTCGCCGCTCGTCAGATGGGCGTCATCACCATCGTCGACTGCCTGCGTGGCGGTCTGCCCACCACCGTGTCGGCACTTGCCGACGCCTATCTCAAACCCGGCGCGCCCATGCTGGCCGACGCCATCACCCTGCTGCCGTACTACGGTTTCCGTTCCCTGACCAATCTGGTCGGCGAAGCCCTCGAAAACGGCAGGGGAGTGTTCGTCGCATCCGTGACCTCCAACACCGAGGGCATCTCCCTGCAGTCCGCCATCCGACAGCGCGGCGACTTCCCCGGCCAGACCGTGGCCTACGGCGTCGCCCATGCCGCCCAAAACTTCAATGAAGGCGTGGAAGGCATGGGATCCGTCGGCCTTATCATCGGTGCCACCATCGGCCAGTGGATGAAGACCAGCGGCGTCGACCCCTCCGTCTTCACCGGTCCGATCCTATCCCCGGGCTACGGATGGCAGGGAGCCGAAGCCAAGGACCTCAAGACCGTCTTCAAAGGCACCAAGGGCAACGTGCTCGTCACCGTCTCCCGCTCCATCTCCTCCAAAGGCCCCGAAATCGCCGACCTGTCCGCCGCCACCGAGGCCATCGCCCTCGACGTGCGCCAGGCGCTCTACGAGGCCATGGAAGAAGGCGACAAGGAACAGGCAGCCGAACCCGAAGCCCCCCATCCCGGCATCGACCCGGCCCTGACCGCCGCCCATCTGGCCGACGGCAACCCCCCGCAGGTCCACATCAAGCCGCTGTCCGCAACCACCGTTCCCTCGGTATCCCACCAGATCCCGCAGAACCCGCAGGCCTCCTACTCCCAGCAGGCCACCCAGCAGCAAAGCCAGAGCCGCCAGACGTCCGCCACCACGGTGAAGTCCACCCGATACGTACCCTCCGCAGTACGCGTCGCCACCACACCGCGCACCAACGACACTCTCGGCAACAGCGACCGCTTCAAGATCGAAGACCGCTCCTCCAAGCTCTGACCCCACTCCAAACTGCACCCGGCGCCCCGCTCCACCATGCGGAACGCCGGGTGCATTCATTCCCACCCACCAGAAAGAGAAGAACCAATGACCACCACCCCCCGTCGCCTCATCGTCCTCACCGGCCCCACCGCCGTCGGCAAAGGCACCGTCGAAGCCAAACTCCGCGAACACCACCCCGAAATCTGGGTCTCCGTCTCCGCTACCACCCGCGCCCCCCGCCCCGGCGAAATCAACGGCGTCAACTACTGGTTCCTCACCGAACAGGAATTCCAAGCCAAAGAAGCCGCCGGCGAATTCCTCGAAACCGCCGTCGTCCACGGCATGGCCCACTACGGCACCCTCCTCCAGCCCGTCCTCGACCACCTCGCCTCCAACACCCCCACCATCCTCGAAATCGACCTCCAAGGCGCCCGCCGCGTCAAACAGCGCGCCTCCGAACTCGGCCTCGACGTCCTCTACGTCTTCCTCGCACCCCCCAGCTTCGAAGAACTCAAGCGCCGCCTCATCGGCCGCGGTACCGAAACCCCCGAACAGCAAGCCCGCCGCCTCGAAACCGCCAAAATCGAACTCGCCGCCGAATCCGAATTCGACGTCACCATCACCAACACCACCGTCGACCAAGCGGCACAGGAGCTCTGGACCCTCATCGCCCGCGAATACCAAATCAACGCATGATGGAGCGTCATCGCCGTCGCAGAAGACTCGACGTATTGATATACGCCTTCGCCTTCTGCGACGACGATGCCGCACGCATCATGCGTTGATTTGGGGGCTGGAAGGTCTGGAACGGGGGGATTTGAGGTCCTTCGGTCGGGGGATTTGATCGGGGAACTCGATTTTTATGTTTTCGGTCGGGGGATTGGGCTGGGGGAGAGTGATTTGGGCTTTTGTGGGGAACGTGATGTGAATGGGGGTGGCCCTCCCTCTGTCACGACGTTGTCGTGACATCTCCCTCCCGGGGAGGGAGAACACTGGGGCTGGAGCCTGCGGAGATCGTGCTCCCTCCCGGGGAGGGAGCTGGCCGGCGTAGCCGGACTGAGGGAGGGATCTCAGCCGGGGACGTTGAACTCCATGCTTCGTGTTTCGGACTAAGCGAATAGCCAACGCAGTGCAGAAACAAAAACGGCGGGGCCGGGACACCACCTTGCGGTGAATGTCCCGGCCCCGCCGTTTCCGCGTTACGCGGTCTCAAAAATCAGCGGGTCGCGATCAAACGGATCAGGCCAGACCGGAGAGCTTGTTGATGAGCTCCGGGTCGCGGGTTGCGCCCTTATCCGCGGAACGGGCGAACGCGGCGTAGGCCTTCAGTGCCTGCGACACCTTGCGATCGCGGTGAGCCACATAGCCGTCGCCGGCCTCCAGCTCGGCGCGACGCTGAGCCAGCTCCTCATCGGACAGCTCCACGTTCACCTGACGGTTCTCAATATCAATATTGATGATGTCGCCGTTCTTGATCAGCGCAATCGGGCCCTTGTTCGCGGCCTCGGGAGCGATATGGCCGATCGCCAGACCCGAGGAACCACCGGAGTAACGGCCGTCGGTCAGCATGGCCACCTGCTTGCCGATGCCCTTGCCCTTCACGAACGACGTCGGGTACAGCATCTCCTGCATGCCCGGGCCGCCCTTCGGACCCTCGTAACGAATCACCAGAGCCATGCCCGGCTTCAGCGTATCGTTCAGAATCACCTCGATGGCCTGCTCCTGGGACTCGACCACCAGAGCCGGGCCGCGGAACTTCCAGATCTCCTCCGGCACGCCGGCGGTCTTCACCACGCAGCCGTCAGGAGCGAGGTTGCCGCGCAGCACGGCCAGACCACCCTCATGGATCTCCGGATGATCGATATCGTGAATGGCGCCGTTCTCACGATCGGTGTCCAGCGTGTCGAACGTCGTCTCATGCGTCCACGGATCCGGGGAAATGATATGGCCCGGAGCGGCATGGAATAGACGCTTGGCCTCGTCGGTGCAGGTGGGGCGCATGATGTCCCACGCATCCAGCTTGGCCTCAAGCGACGGGTAATCCACGGAATGCGTGTCGCGGTGCAGCTTGCCGGCACGATCAAGCTCGCCGAGAATGCCGGTGATGCCACCGGCGCGATGCACGTCGGAGATCTCCCACTTACCGGACGGGCTGGCCTTGCAGATGCACGGCACGGTGTGGCTGATGCGCTCGATGTCGTCAAGCGTGAAGTCCACGTCGGCCGACTGCGCCATGGCGAGGATGTGCAGCACGGTGTTGGTGGAACCGCCCATGGCCACATCCATGGTCATGGCGTTCTCGAACGCGTGCTTGGTGGCGATGGAGCGCGGCAGCACCGAATCGTCATCCTCGTGGTAGTAGCGGTTCGCGATGTGCACGATCTCGCGGCCGGCCTTCTCGAACAGTTCCTTACGGTACTTGTGCGAGGCGAGCACCGTGCCGTTGCCCGGCAGCGCCAGACCGATGGCCTCCGTCAGGCAGTTCATCGAATTTGCGGTGAACATGCCGGCGCAGGAACCACAGGTGGGGCACACGGTCTTCTCGTAGTTGAGCAGATCCTCCTCGGTGACGTTGTCGTCGGCGGACGCGTACATCACGGAGATCAGATCGGTGTTCTTCTTCACGGTGCCGTCGGCGAGCACCGTGGTGCCGGCCTCCATCGGGCCACCGGAAACGAAGATCGTCGGGATGTTCAGACGCAGCGCAGCCATCAGCATGCCCGGGACCACCTTGTCGCAGTTCGGGATGCAGATCAGGGCATCGGCGCAGTGTGCGTTCACCTGGTATTCGACAGTATCGGCGATGATGTCACGGCTCGGCAGCGAGTACAGCATGCCGGTGTGGCCCATGGCGATACCGTCATCGACAGCCATGGTGTTGAATTCGCGGGGGATGCCGCCCGCCTGCTTGATGGCCTCGGACACCAGACGACCCACCTTGTTCAGGTGGACGTGGCCGGGCAGGAACTCATCGAAGGAGTTTGCGATGGCCACGATCGGCTTGCCGAAGTCCTTGCCGTCGACACCGGCGGCACGGTAGAGGGCGCGGGCGCCAGCGAATACGCGCCCATTCATGAGTTTTGCGGATCGCATTTCTGTCATGGCTCCCATTCAACCATTCGGGCCGAACCTACACGCGTGCTAATGTCGATATATGGAAGGATTTTCACAATAGGTCTTCACAAAATGGCCTGTTTGGGGTAAAATCCACTCGCCTAGGAAAGTACTTTCACATATATTCAAGTTTGGAGAACCAATGGCACTTGGTACCAGCCCGGAACCTCAGGGACTTGCAGACCCGCCCATCGACGATCTGATGCAGCACGCCGACTCCAAGTACGCGCTCGCCATCTTCGCCGCGAAGCGCGCACGTCAGATCAACTCCTATTTCACCCAGCTCAACGAGGGCCTGCTGCAGAACGTCGGCCCGCTGGTGGAATACCAGAACCAGGAAAAGCCGCTGTCCATCGCCTTCCGCGAGATCAACAACGGCCTGCTCGAGGAGACGCTCGGCGAGGACGATCTGAACGAGGGCAACTGATTCCGCCGGATCCTTCCGGATCCTGCCGACTCCATCGTTTTCGATCGAGAAGATCCATCATCATCGTTTCGTCTTGATTCCCCGTTCCCGCATATGCGTCATATCCGTCGTCCACGGCCATGGCCGAATGATGCGACAAGCTGAATATCGTCGACATACTTGCCGATGACCTTGCCGACGTGTAGAACTGAACGACAGGAGCGAACGAACTGAGGGCTCGCGCCGTCCGACCGATCATGGTCGGGCAGGCACGAGCCCTTTTTTACAGCCTTCCTCCATATACAACAGAACACAAACCGTATCATTGTGCTTCGCCGCAGAGCGGGGCGATAAGTCCGGAAAGGAATGATATGTCCAATCAGGAGCGCAAGCTCATCTCCGCCGAATCAGTAACCGAAGGCCACCCCGACAAGGTCTGCGACCAGATCTCCGACGAGATCCTCGACGATCTGCTGCGTCAGGACCCCCAGTCCCACGTCGCGGTGGAGACCTCGGCCGCCACCGGCGTGTTCCTCGTATTCGGCGAGGTGACCTCCGAAGGCTACGTAGACGTGCAGTCCAAGGTGCGCGAGACGCTGCGCCGCATCGGCTACACCTCCTCCGAAGTCGGCCTTGACGCCGACTCGTGCGGCGTGATCGTCGCCATCACCGGCCAGAGCGCCGAGATCAATCAGGGCGTCGCCCGTCTCAACACCGAACAGGAATCCGCCGCCAGCCGCGAAGAGCGTTACGAGGCCCAGGGCGCCGGCGATCAGGGCGTGATGTTCGGATACGCCACCGACGAGACCGATGTGCTCATGCCGCTGCCCGTGTACCTGGCACACCGTCTCGCCTTCCGTCTGACCGAGGTGCGCAAGTCCGGCGAGGTGCCGCACCTGCGTCCGGATGGCAAGACCCAGGTGACCATCGAATACGACGAGAACGATCATCCGCTGCGCGTGGACACCGTGCTCATCTCCACCCAGCATGATCCCGAAGTTACGCAGGACTGGCTGCGCGCCCAGCTCAAGGAGCACGTGATCGACCCCGTGCTGGCCGACGTGCTCGACGGCACCGTGAAGCATGACGACTACCGTCAGCTCGTCAACCCCACCGGTTCCTTCGTGCTCGGCGGTCCGGCCGCCGACGCCGGCCTGACCGGTCGCAAGATCATCGTCGACACCTACGGCGGTGCCGCCCACCATGGCGGCGGCGCGTTCAGCGGCAAGGACCCGTCCAAGGTGGACCGCTCCGCCGCATACGCCACCCGTTGGGTCGCCAAGAACATCGTGGCCGCAGGCCTTGCCCACCGCGTCGAGGTGCAGGTGGCGTACGCGATCGGCGTGGCCGACCCCGTCTCCATCAACGTGGAGACCTTCGGCACAGAGATCGGCGGCGTGACCCGCGAACAGATCCAGCAGGCCGTGCGCAAGGTGTTCGACCTGCGCCCCGCCGCCATCATCGACGAACTCGATCTCAAGCGTCCGATCTACGCGAAGACCGCCGCCTACGGCCACTTCGGCCGCAAGGATGTGCAGTTCCCGTGGGAGGAGACCAACAGGGTCGAGGAGCTCAAGGCCGCCATCTGACCTGTGATTCGACCGATCGCCGTCCGTTCGGCTCGTGACGGTCGAACGACGGATCCGCGGATCCGCAAAGGACGCTAATGATCATCGGCACGCATCCATATCGGGTGCGTGCCGATTTTTCGTTCGTCGCCTTCCGTGTTCCCACAATCACGCGTGATACGTTGGAGGAATGACGGGGACACATGCCGAACAGCCGGCGCTCGACGGTCTGGCACCGCGGCGCAGGCGCAAGCGTGCCCCGGCGGAGAAGACCCCGGCCGATCATGATCCCATAGCGCGCGTGATCATCGACGTGCAGGCCACGCATCTGGGCCGCACCTTCGACTATCTGGTAGACGACAAGCAGGACCAGGACGCCCGTCCGGGCGTGCGCGTGCGCGTGCGGTTCGGCCACAAACTGCTCGACGGATTCATCTGGGAACGGGCGTCCAGCAGCGACACCCCCACCGCATCGTTGCGATTCCTGGAACGCGTGGTATCTCCGCGCGTGGTGCTGTCCACGCAGATGCGGCAGGACATCACCCGCGTCGCCGACGCCTTCGGTGGCACCCGCGCCAACATCATCCGCGTGGCGGTGCCGCCGCGCAGCGCCAAGGTGGACCGTGAATGGTCGCCAGGGGACAAGGCCGTCGCCTCCCGCGGCATCGAACTGGAGGCCCTGCTCGCCGAGCCGGTGTTCAAGGGGCTCTCCCGCATAGAATCCACATACTCGTCCGCTCGTGCGCTCACGCAGGCGCTGGACTCGCACTCCTACGCGCAGGTGGTCTGGGACAATCTTCCCGGACCTCGACTCTGGGCCAAAGACTTGGCGTGGGCCGTCGCACACACGCTGATGCACGGTCGCTCCGCGGTCGTGGTGCTCCCCGACATGCGTCATGTGGCCGATCTGGCGCGATGTCTCGCCTCCTACGGACTGCGGCCCTACGCGCCATCGTCAAGCGGCAACGGCATCTGGTCCGGCGACGTGGCCACGCTCGGCGCATCCATGGCGCCCGAACTGCGGTATCGGTCCTACATGGCCGTGGCCACGGGCGCGGTGCGATGCGTGATCGGCGTGCGCGCGGCCATGTATGCGCCGGTGGAGGGCAACGCACTGTTCGCCATCGTCGATGATGCCGCCTATCAGAACGCCGACGGACTTATGCCGTACGCGAACGCCCGCGATGTGCTGCGTCTGCGTGCCCAGGCGCACGGCGGCACGTTCCTGGTGACCGGCCATGCCCGAAGCCCGCAAAGCCAGTGGGACGTCGACCACGACTCCCGGGTGGTCGAGGTGACGGCCAACCGTGCGGCGGCCAAGGACCTCACCCCCTGGACCCGATGGCTCAATCGCGAGGAGCTGATGCGCCTCGCAGAACCGGCCCTGGGCGCTCGCGTGCCCCACGTGGCGGTTAGCGTCATCAACCGTGCGCTGAAGAAGGGCGGACCGGTGCTGCTGTCCGTGCCGCATCGGGGTGCGGGCACCGTGCTCGCCTGTTCCCGGTGCCGACGTCAGGCCCGGTGCCGCAGATGCTCCGGACCGTTGCGCGGCATGCCCGGTGCCGCTCCGCAATGCCTGTGGTGTGGCGCCGCGGCCGTGGACTGGACATGTCGGGAATGCGGAGGCGAGCGCCTGTACGGCGTGCGCGTGGACGCGGAAGGCACCATGCAGGAGCTGCAGGGCCTGTTCCGCGGCGTGCCGGTCATGATCTCCACGCCGAATCAGCCGCGCGGCATCATCGAGGACGTGGCCTACAAGCCGCAGATCGTCATCGCAACGCCCGGTGCCGAACCGCGCGTGGTGCCCATCCGTGGCATGGCGTCGGAGACCAACGGCTATCAGGCCGTGGCGATTCTGGATGCGTGGACCAGTCTGTATGCGCCGGGCATCGACGCGCGCGTGGACGCCCTGACGGCGTGGATGCGCGCCGCGGCGTTGTGCGTGCCGCGAACGCTCGGTGGTCAGGTGATGCTGATCGGCGAGTCCGATCCGGCGCTCGCGCAGTCCCTGGTGGTGTGGGATTCGCGGATTCTCGCCACCAGAGAGGTGGCGGAGCGTACCGAAACCGTGCTGCCGCCCAGTGTGACGGCGGCCGTGGTGTGGGGGGACCGTGCCGCCGTGATGACGTTGCTGGATCGTATCGGCGCGTTGTCCGGAGACTTTTCCGTGATCGGCGTGCCCTCGGCCGGTGGGGGAACGGGCGATGACACGGGTTCCGAAAACGCTGTGGACGCGGCCGATGTGGAGGAGTGGCCGGCCGTGCTCGGCCCGGTGGAGATCCCCGTGGAGCCTGGACTGAACCGGCAGCTCGACGGCGTGACCGATCGTGTTCGTGCGCTGATCCGTGTGCCGAGAGGTCGTGGCGGTGAGCTGGCTGAGCGGCTGCGCGTCGCCACGGCCAAGCATGTGGCATCGCGTGCGCCGGGCGAATTGCGGTTCAGGATCAATCCCAAGGACGTGCTCTGACCGGTTCGGGCGAAGGTGGCCGCGTGCGCTGACATGCGTGCCCCGATGGAATGCGAGGATGGTCGTGTCGTCGTCCGTGCGGCGTGTTTCGATGGATGAGGCAATGACATCCGACATGAACTACGCATGAACTACGACATGGGACAAGGAGCCGTCATGAAGGGTTGGCCTGGAGAACCGCAGATGGAATACGACGTGCTGGTGGGGGAGGGCAATGCCGCCGGCGCAATGGGTAAGCCGATTGAAAACGTGATCTTCGACTTCGGCAACGTGCTGATCTACTGGAAGCCCGAAATGGTGCTGCTGCCGCGCTACAGCCAGCAGACCATCGACGCCTTCCTCGACAATGACGTATCCGGCTTCTATGACGCCAACGACATGATGGACGGCGGCACCGATCCGGACGAGGCGATCGCCTGGATGCGTACCACGCACGGCGACAAGTGGGCCGATATTCTGCGCTACTACATCGACAACTTCCGCGATTCGCTCACCGGCATCGTGCCGGGCGCCCGCGTGCTGATCAACGATCTCAAGGCCGCCGGTCTGGGCGTATGGGGATTGTCCAACTGGGAGGCGGAACTGTTCCATGTGGCCGAAGAGCAGTGCGACATCATCCGCGAGCTCGACGGCAAGCTCGTCTCCGGATTCGTGAAGATGCGCAAGCCGCATCGCGACATCTATGAGAAGGCGCTTGAGGAGTTCGGCATCAGCGCCGAAGGCAGCGTGTTCATCGACGACAAGGCCATGAACATCGTGGGCGCCAACGAGGCCGGCATCCGCGGCGTGCGATTCTCCGATCCGCGCAAGCTGCGCGCGCTGCTCATCGCCAACGGCGTGAACATTCCCGCCGTGCAGTAAGTGCGCGTCGACGTGTGAGCCCATGCGTCGACCGCGGTGATCGTGGCGCATACGTATCGATATCGATGATTACGAAAGGATTAGTGTATTGAGGATTCTGTTCTGTGGCACTCCTGATGTTGCCGTGCCGTCGCTGAAGGCGCTGGCCGAGGCCGATGGCATCGAGGTGGCCTGCGTGCTCACCCGTCCCGACGCCCCGCGCGGGCGTGGACGCCGTCTGATGCCCAGCCCCGTCAAGGTGGCGGCGCAGGAGCTCGGCATTCCGGTCATCGACGGCAATCCGCGTGACGAGGGATTCGTCGGAGAGCTCGCCGCATTGAACGTCGAGGCCGCCGCCGTGGTGGCTTACGGCCGTATTCTGCCGCAGAACGTGCTCGATGCGCTGCCCAAGGGCTGGTACAACCTGCATTTCTCGCTGCTGCCGCAGTGGCGTGGCGCCGCGCCCGCCCAGCGCGCCCTCTGGTCCGGCCAGCCGAGCACCGGCGCCACGGTGTTCCGCATCACGCTGGGCATGGATGAAGGGCCGATCCTGTTGCAGAACCATACCGACATCAGCGATCGTGAAACATCCGGTGAGCTGCTGGACCGTATGGCGGTCAGCGGGGCGCCGCTGCTGGTGGACGCCATGCGATCCGTGGCCGATGGCACCGCGCAGCCGGTTGCACAGCCTGCGGACGGCGTGACCGTCGCCGACAAGATCCGCACCGATGACGCCCATGTGATCTTCGACGCCCCGGTGGAGAGCGTCGACCGTCAGATCCGCGCCTGCACGCCCGAACCGGGTGCTTGGTGCGCGTTCACGGCGAATGCCGAAGCCTTCGACGCCCAGCCGCTGACCCTGCACATTCTTTCGGCCGCTCCGGCCTCCGACGCCCCCAACGTGCCCATGGACCTCGCTCCGGGAGAACTGCGGGCCGGCAAGCGCAACGTGTGGGTGGGCACCGCCACCACGCCGCTGGAACTGCTCGAGGTCAAGGCGCAGGGCAAGAAGGCCATGCGTGCTGCCGACTGGGCCCGTGGCGCACGACTCGGTGCGGAGGCGCGCTGTGCCTGAGTTCGACTTCCGATCCGGCAAACGTGACTCCCGCAGGCCCGGCCGGGCGAAAACCACCCGCGGCCGGCGACCGGCGAACAAGCCGGCGGCCGACCCCCGTGCCATTGCCTACGACGTCACCTCGCGCGTCAGCACTTCCGATAGTTTCACGAACCTGCTGCTGCCGAAGGCCCTGGCCTCGGCCGGCATGGACGCACGAGGCAACGCCTTTGCCACCGAGCTGGTCTATGGCACGCAGCGGTGGCGAGGACTGCTTGACGCGGTGATCGTCTCGGCCGCCAAACGTCCGGCCACCGACATCGACGACACGGTGCTCGACGTGCTGCGCATCGGCACGTTCCAGGCATTGTTCATGAACGTGCCCGACCATGCCGTCGTCTCCAAAAGCGTGGACCTGGCCCGATCCAAGGCCGGTGCCCGCAGTGCGGGATTCGTCAACGCCGTGATGCACCGGGTCGTCGCCCGCAGCCGTCAGGAATGGGAGTCGATCGTCGTCTCCCGCATCGGCAAGGGCAGGCCCGCCGAACGTCTGGGTGTGCGGTACTCGCATCCCGCATGGATCGTGGAGGAACTGGAGAAGGCGTGGAATGCCGCCGGCTACGCGGCGGACGCCGGCTCGCAGGACGTCGTCGATGACCCGATCGGCGCCATGCTGGCCGCCGACAACGAAGCTCCCGACGTCACTCTGGTGGCACGTCCGGGACTGGTGACCCGAGACGAACTCATCGCCCAGCTGCCCGATCGTGCCGAACACGAGTCCGGTCGTTGGAGCCCCTATGCCGTCCGTGTGCACGGCGTGAACCCGGAACGTCTGGCCTACGTGCGTGCCGGCCTGGCCGGCGTGGAGGACGAGGGCAGCCAGCTTGCCGCGCTTGCCCTGGCCTATGCGCCGATCGAAGGCGACAAGGACTCCTCATGGCTTGATATGTGCGCCGGTCCCGGCGGCAAGACCGCGCTGTTGGGTTCGCTCGCCGCGCAGCGACACGCCGTGCTCAACGCCAACGAGCCCAGCGCCCATCGCGCCAGACTGGTGCGCGACAACGTCCGGGCTCTGCCGGACGGTACGATCGGCGAAGTCTGGGAGCGCGACGGTCGTGAACTGGGCGCCGAGCACGCCGGCGAATTCGACCGCGTACTCGTGGACGCTCCCTGCTCCGGATTGGGATCGCTACGACGCCGCCCCGAAGCCCGTTGGCGCAAGAAGCCGGAGGACATCACCGAACTGGCGGAGATCCAGCGTGCGCTGCTGAACTCCGCTCTCGACGCCACCCGTTTCGGTGGCACGGTGGCCTACGTGACCTGTTCGCCGGCGCTCGCCGAGACGCGTGCGATCGTGGACGCGGTGCTGGCGTCCCGCAAGGATGCCGAACGATTGGACGCGGCGGCCGTGCTGCGTGCGGTGAATCCCGCGATCCCGCTGCCGGAGAGGCCCGGCGACGTGCAGCTGTTCGAGCATCTGCATGGCACCGACCAGATGTTCATCAGTCTCATCCGCAAGCACTGAACTCCGGCATGGTATAGAACCGCTCGGCTCCCCTCAGTCTGCTGCGCAGACAGCTCCCCTCGGAGAGGGGAGCCACGGGGGCTGAGGGCTGGTCGGGATATTCGTACCGTAATCGATCAGGGCGTTCGTTGCCCCGAATATAAGCGCCACGGTCCCGTCCTGCCCGTCCTGTGGCTCCCCTCTCCGAGGGGAGCTGTCGGCAACGCCGACTGAGGGGAGCACGGCCCCGACACCAACACGCGTGATGCCCCATCCACTACCATGCCCCGCCCCCGTCACAGGTTGGAACCCGAGCGATCAGCTTTCGATGAAGCGGTCGATCTGTTTCTGCGCGCCGAGGATGATCAGCTCGGCGTTGTGACGGATCACGATGTCGGTGGAACCATACTGGAACTCCTCGCCGGGGTTCTTCACGCCGATCACGCTCACGCCGAACCGTTCGCGGATCAGCGAATCGGCGATGCTCTGCCCGCAGACGGAAGAAGGCGTAAGCACCTTCACCACCGAATACGGTCCTTCGATCTCGATGTAGTCGAGGAATCGGCTGGCCAGCAGATGGCCCACACGCTTGCCGCCATCGGTCTCCGGACGGAACACATGACTGGCGCCGATGCGCTGCAGAATACGCGTATGCTGATGCGACACCGATTTGGCCCACACGTCGGGGATGCCGGCGTCGAGCAGATTGCCGGTGGCGAGGATCGACGCCTCCACACTGTCGCCGATCGCCACGAGCGCCGCGTCGAAATTCGAGGCGTTGATCTGTTCCACGGCGAGCGGATCGGTCAGATCGGCCTCCATCACCGGCACATTGCCGGCCCAACGGGCCACGATCATCGGATCCTTGTCCACGGCGAGCACATCCTCGCCCAATTCGCCCAGCGTACGCGCTGCCGCGGTGCCGAATCGTCCCAGACCAACCACCAGGATCGAACGGCTTTCGCTGTGTATGGCGCCCATCTGTTCCTTCCCTCTCGTAGTGCCATGCGTGAACAGTTGCTGCAATGCGGGAATCATCGTCACCACCTATCGAAAACTAACCGACAATGATACTTTCAGCCGGGTACCGTACCGCCTGTGGCGGCTGCGGTTTGGAGATGGCGTACGCCACCGTCATGGGGCCCAGTCGTCCAATGACCATAAGCGCCGCCAGCACGTACAACGTGCCTGGATTGCCCGGATCCGCCACGCCCAGCGTATAGCCGCCCAGACCGAACGCGGAGCAACATTCGAACACGATGTCGGTGAGCGAACGGTCTGTGATGGTCAGTAGGATCAGCGAGGCGACGTAGATCAGAATGCTGCAGGTGGCCGTGATGGCGACCGACATGATCACGGTCTGCGTGTGCAGACGCTTGCCGAATACGGAATCGTCCTTGCGGCGCAGGAACGCCGCCCGACATACCAGAATCAGCACGGCGAACGTGGTGACGCGAATGCCGCCGGCCGTGGACGCCGAACCGCCGCCGATGAACATGATCCACGACATGAACAACTTCGTCTGCTCGCTCACGTGCGGCATCCACGAAATGTCGAATCCCGCCGAACGCGGCATGACCGCCGCCACCAGTGCGTGCCACAGCTTCGACGACAGGTCGGCGTTGTGAAACAGCGTGGTGTTGTTCCACTCCACAGACAGGAACCACAGCAGCGACGTGGTGACGATCGACATCGTGGTCACCACGGTGAGCTTGGTGTGCAGATTCCAACGTTTGGGCCCCTGCCGACGGTGTGCGCACTGGAACACGTTGAGGATCACGGGGAAGCCGAGCGTACCGACGAACGCGCAGAGCAGGATCGGCAGACCGACCGACCAGCTGTTGATGTACAGGCCGGCCGTGTCCGGTGTGAAGCCGGCGTTGTTGTACGATGCGACGGCGAAGAAGATCGCCTCCCACAGGGATTGCGACACCTGCCCCTCGTTCAGACGCAGCAGGGCGGGAAACAGCAGGCTGAATGCGATGATCTCCACGCTGAACGTACAGATCAACACCACGTTGATCACCGATCGCACCTCGCTGAGCTTCGACGCGCCCAGCTCGTCGGCGGCGAGTAGCTGCTGGGTGACGCGGATACGACGACTGATCGTCATGGTGATCAGTGACGCGAACGTCATGACGCCGAGACCGCCGAACTGGATGCACAGCAGGATCACGGCCTGCCCGAACAGATTCCAGTACTCCGCCGTATCCACGATGACAATGCCGCACGTGGACAACGCCGATACGGTGGTGAAGAAGGCGGTATTGAAGTCGGTGACCTGACCATCCCTCGAGGTCGCCGGAAGGATGAGCAGCACCGTGCCCACCACGATCAGTACCAGAAAGTATGCGAGAGACAAGCGTCCAGGGTGCGAGAGCATGCGTTCGGTAAACGCCCTGCGCACGGACGGAGTCTTGGTTTGCGAGGATGATGAGAACCCACGCCACACGGATCGTCTGTCGTTGTCCACCTCAGCACGCTAACTCCGTAGGCAGACAAGTCGATCACAAGTTGATCACATTGATCGTGCGACCGAGAGTCGGTCAGGCGTGATCGATGATCGTGAACGCGCGCATGAGATCGCGCTCGTCGATCGCATGCGGCGCCGCGTCGCGTGTTCTGGGCTTGGCGCAGAACGCGATGCCCACGCCCGCCGCCTGGATCATGGGAATGTCGTTGGCGCCATCGCCGATCGCCACGGTGTGCGCCATATCGATGCCGTATTCGTCGGCCCAATGACGCAACGCGCTGAGCTTCGTCTCCTTGGTCACGATGTCGCCGATCAGACGGCCGGTGATCCTGCCGTCCACCACCTCCAGCGTGTTCGCCAGACAACGGTCGATACCGGCATCGGCGACCAGACGATCGGCCACTTCATGGAATCCTCCGGAGACCACGCCGACCTTCCAGCCGCGCTCGTGCGCGGTACGCACCAGATCAAGGGCGCCCGTGGTGAAGCTGGTGCGATGGTATACGCGATCGAACACCGACGCGTCCATGCCGGACAGCAGTCCCACGCGTTCGGCGAGCGCCTGGCGGAAGTCGAGTTCGCCGCGCATGGCACGCTCGGTGATGGCCGCCACCTTCTCGCCGATGCCGGCCTCGTCACCCAGCAGGTCGATGACCTCCTCGTTGATCAGCGTGGAGTCGATGTCCATGACGATCAGCCGCATGCCGTCGTCAATGCTGCCAGCGGGTACGTCGGAGCCGGTGACGGCGGGGGAGGAGAACATGGTACGGCGGGAGGGGAAGGAACATGTGCGCATTCCACCCATTGTTTCCATGCGCGGGGACAATCGGTGCGGATCGGCGCGAATCGTTTCCGAACGTGGCATGGCGCGCGGCCGATGGTCGCGTAGGCTAGGAGTGGATATGACGAACGGGGCGTGCCCCGGGAAGGGATCATGCGGACGATGGGTGAGACCGAAACGATGAGTGCGGTGGCCGGGCCGAACGGGCCGGACGAGAGGAACGACGACGTGGCCGACGCCTCCGCGTCCGATCTGCAGGAGCGCTATACGCGCATGGCCGAGCATGCCGATGTGCTCCAGGCGAAGAACCATGCGCTCGCCCAGGCGCTCAACCGTGCGGGCAAGGAGCTGAGGCAGGCCAAGTCCCAGCTCAACTCCCTGGCACAGCCGCCGGAGAACTTCGCGCTGTTCGTCCGCGTCGACTCCAGCCATATCGACGAGGACGGGGTACGCCATGCCGCCGCCGAAGTGGTGATGGGCTCGCGTCGCATGGTGGTGCCCATCTCGTCGCTGGTGAACGTCGATCGTTTGTCCTGCGGCCAGACCGTGCTGCTCAACGAGAATATGGTGATCGTGGCCACGCGCGACCTGCCGATCACCGGGCAGATGCGCACGGTCGAGGAGGTGCTGGCGTCCGGTCGGCTGCTGCTCGCCGACCAGTCGGGACAGTTGTCCGTGGCTGTGCGGGCGAGCGCGCTCGCCAACGCCGAGCTGACGCGCGGCGACCGTGTGGTGGTGGACCAGTCGTGCACGATCGCGATCGAGACGTTGGCCCGTCCCGATGAGGATGATCTGGTGTTGGAGGAGACGCCCGACGTCTCGTTCGACGACATCGGTGGTCTGGACGCGCAGATCGGACAGATCCGCGACGCCGTGGAACTGCCGTTCCTGCATCGCGATCTGTTCGAACGCTACGATCTCAATCCGCCGCGCGGCGTGCTGCTGTACGGCCCTCCGGGCAACGGCAAGACGCTGATCGCCAAGGCCGTGGCCCATTCGCTGGCGCAGGGGTCCGGCGGCGGCGCCGGCGTGTTCCTTTCGGTCAAGGGGCCGGAGATCCTGAGTAAGTTCGTGGGCGAGTCCGAACGCATCATCAGGTCGATCTTCGAGCGTGCACGTCGTCGCGCGACGGGCGGCCGCCCGGTCATCGTGTTCATCGACGAGATGGATTCCCTGCTGCGCACCCGTGGTTCGGGCGTCTCCTCCGACGTGGAGACGACGATCGTGCCGCAGTTCCTGGCCGAGCTTGACGGCATCGAGGAGCTCAACAACGTGATGGTGATCGGCGCGTCGAACCGCGTGGACATGATCGACCCCGCGGTGCTGCGTCCGGGACGTCTCGATGTGAAGATTCGCATCGACCGGCCCAAGGGGCCACAGGCCGCGTCCATCCTGCGTCATTATCTGACCGATGATCTGCCGTTGGCCGACGGCATGACCGCCGACGATCTGATCGCCGTGATGGTGGGAGACATCTTCCGCAGGGACGAAAGCCGTCATGTGTGCGACATCGCCGACGAGCAGGGCAGGTGGACGAGCATATACTTCGGCGATCTGATTTCCGGAGCCATGCTCAAGAACATCGTGGACCGTGCCAAGACGGCGGCAGTCAAGGCGTCGATCGCCGGCGGCAGCCAGGCCAGGCTGGATGCGGAGATGCTCGGCCGCGGCATCGAGGAGGAGTACGGCGAATCCGTGGATTCGATTACCGGGGCCAATCCCGAACAGTGGGCGCGGCTCAACGGTCTCGAATCCGGCCGGGTGACCGCCATGAACCCCGTACGCCGATAGCCGATCTCGACGCGATCCCGACGACGATGGCCTCGACGACGATGGCAATGACGACAGTGACAACAACAGCGACCAGATGGGAGCAGAACAGACCATGACCGTACTTCGCGTGATGGGCACGGAAACCGAATACGCCGTGACCGACAGGGCCAATCCCCGAGCGAACCCCGTGCAGCTGTCGTTCGACGTGGTGGACGGCGCCGCCGACGACGATCGCCGACACATCCGTTGGGACTACCGTGGCGAGGACCCGGTCAACGATGCGCGAGGCTACCGTCTGGAACGTGCATCCGCCCGCCGCGACATGCTCACCGATTCGCCGCAGCTGCAGGTGGTCAACACCATCGCCCCCAACGGCGGCCGCATCTACGTGGACCACGCCCATCCCGAATATTCGGCGCCCGAAACCCTCGATCCGTTCCAGGCGCTGCTCTACGACCGTGCCGGCGACCGACTCATGCTCGTCGCCGCACGCGAGGCGTCCGTCCGTACCGGCAAACGCATCGAACTGTTCCGCAACAACGTGGACGGCAAGGGCGCCAGCTGGGGTTCGCACGAAAGCTACCAGATCCTCAGATCGGTGCCTTTCGATCTGCTCATCGCGATCATGACGCCGCATTTCGTCACCCGACAGATCTACTGCGGCACCGGACGCGTGGGACTGGGCGAACGCTGCGAGACCGCGGGATTCCAGCTGTCGCAGCGCGCCGACTACGTGCATGCCAAGGTGGGACTGCAGACCACGTTCGACCGTCCGATCATCAACACGCGCGACGAATCGCACAGCACCGACCGATACCGTCGACTGCACGTGATCGTCGGCGACGCCAATCGTATGGATACGCCCGAGGCGCTGCGACTGGGCACGACCAGCATGATCGCATGGCTCGCCGAGCATGCCGACGAGGTCGGCTACGATCTGACGGCACTCGCATGCCGACTCACGCCGGCCGACCCGGTCGAGGCCATTCATATGGTCTCCCACGATCTGACATTGCAGCAGCCGTACGCCACCGAGGGCGGCGGCACCATCACGGCATGGCAGACCCAGGTGCTGCTGCGGTCGGCCGTCTACGAAGTGGCCGCAGGCGTGTACGGCACCGACATCGACGGCGAACCGCTCTGGCCGGATGAACCCACCAAGCGCATCATGGCCATGTGGGGCACGGCGCTCGAGGACGTGGCACGCGTGGCCCACGCCGACGACGAGGAGCGCATGGGCATGACCGGTGCCGCCGGTCGGCTCGAATGGCTGCTCAAATGGCAGCTCATGGAACGGCTGCGTACCCGACGCGGTCTGGGCTGGAACGATCCGAAGATCCGTGCCATGGACATCGCCTGGGCCGCACTCGAACCCAGGGCGTCGGTCTTCGAAGCCGTGCGCGCCCACGCGATCTCGCTCATCGACGACGCCGCGCTCGACGGCGCCCGCACCACGGCGCCCGCATCCACCCGTGCATGGCTGCGCGCCGAAGTGGTCCGACGCTTCCCGAACGACGTGGTGGCCGCATCCTGGAGGTCGATCACCGTGCGCGGCGGCGACGGTCAGCTGCACGACATCGATATCGCCGATCCCGGCGAGCACACCGAGGCCGCATGCCGTGCCATGCTGGAACCCGTAGGAACCGTGGACGATCTCATCCGGGCATGTTCAGCCGAACGATAAGACGGTACTATAGTGGCCGACGATCAGGGCCTTCCGGTGCGGGTCCGCGGTCGACGGTCGGCGAAGGATCGACGGACCGATGACGATATCGATAGCAACATTGACGACAGCACCAAAGAAACGGTTGACAAGGGACGGACGGTCGGCGCATCAACGCCGCCGAAAGGAGACACGATGACAGACAGGGATCTTCGGGAACTCACCGTGAAGGTGGCCGAAGTGCTCAAGGACGCCGGCGAACTGGCCCTGCAGGACCAGATCAAGCCGCACGATCTCACCAAGGCCGTGCACACCAAGACCCGCCAGGGCAGCATGTTCTCCTCCGAAGTGGACGAGCGTCTGGTGCGCTACTGCCACGAGCGGATCAACGCGATCGAAGCGCATGAATGCTGGGAGGAGATCGGCTCCGACACCAAGCCGGGCGGACTCTACTGGTGCATCGGCCACGTCGACGGATCCATCAACTACGTGCGCAACATGCCCGAATGGACGGTCACCGTCTCCCTGTTCGAGGTGGACGACGACAACAACGGCATCCCGGTCCTCGGCGTGGTGCATGCCCCGGCGCTCGGCCTGACCTACATGGCCGCCCAGGGCAAGGGCGCGATCCGTGTGCGCGAGACCAAGCAGGGTCCCAAGCGCGAGAAGATCATGCCGTCCACCACCGATACGCTCAAGGACTCGGTGGTGAGCTTCGGCATGTCGTACTTCCCCGAGGAGTCCGCCCGCGCCCTGAAGACCGTGGCCGCCATTGCCGGCAAGCCGGCCGACGTCAAGCGCGTGGGCCCGGTTTCGATGGACCTGTGCAAGGTGGCCGATGGTACGTACGACGCCTACTTCGAACCATCGCTGCACTCCTGGGACGTGGCCGGCGTGTCCGCTGGATCCGTGGTGCTGCGCGAGGCCCAGGGGCACATCGAACGCTGGGACGGCACCGACGTGGTATGGGGCGCGAACAACGACATCGTGGCCTCCAACGGTCCGATCATGGACGAACTGCGTCCCTATCTCAACTAGTCGACTAGAACTGGGGACGGACCTTCCCAACCGTCCCGGGAACACCGGAGACCATACCGGAGAACAAAAGGAGCACATATGCCGCAGGAACAGGAACGTCGTTCGCAGCAGTCCCAGCAGTCGTCGCAGACCGACGGTCAGGAGACCGCCCGCGTGGAATCCGACTTCGCCGAGCAGGCGTCCGGACTCGACGCACTGCTCGACGACATCGAATCGACGTTGGAGACCAACGCCGAGGAATACGTCTCCAGCTTCGTGCAGAAGGGCGGCGAGTGAGTGCCACAGCTTCGTGACAGCCGCGACACCGGCACCGCGGCAATCCATGCGGGCGCCGAACATGCGGCGGGATTCGAACGTATCTTCGGCGTCGAAACCGAATACGGCGTGGCCGTGACCGAGACGGACAAGCCCGCCGACCCCGGTCAGGTGGCGATGACCATGTTCCGTCCCGTGGTGTCGCGCTCGCGCTCCACGAACACGTATCTGGCCAATGGCTCACGCCTGTATCTTGACGTGGGCAGCCACCCGGAATACGCCACCGCCGAGGCATTGGATCCGTTGATGGCATTGGCCCAGGATCTGGCGGGGGAGCGGGTCATGCGTCGTCTTGCGTCGGAGGCGCAGGACGAGCTGCGCAGGACCCATGGCGCGCACGCCCGCATCCACCTGTTCAAGAACAACGTGGATTCCGCAGGGCACTCCTTCGGCTGCCATGAGAACTATCTGCTGCGCCGTCAGGTTCCGCTCAGCGCCATCGAACACGAACTCATCCCGTTTCTAGTCACCAGACAGCTGTATACCGGTGCCGGCAGGTTCACCGCAGATCCCACGATCCCCGACGGATTCGAGATCTCACAGCGTGCGGAATTCCTGGACGACGCGGTCTCCAGCGCCACCACGCGTTCCCGGCCCATGGTCAATACACGCGACGAGCCGCACGCCGACTCCGATCTGTTCCGTCGCCTGCACGTGATCGTCGGCGATTCCAACCGTTCGCAGACCGCCACGTGGATGAAGCTGGCGGCCACGCATCTGGTGCTCTGCGTGATCGAACAGGCATGGCGGGAGGAACGTCCCTCAGGATTCGAACGATTCACGCTGATCGACCCCGGCGAGGCGATCCGTGCCGTGAGCCGTGACCGTACCGGTCGCGCCTCGCTGCGTCTGGCGGACGGAAAGACGATCTGCGCACTGACGATGCAACGCGCCTATCTGGCCATCGTCGAGGACTTCCTCGCCGCGCATGACGAGATCGTCGTGCCGGAGGCCGGCGGCCATGACGTGCTGACGCTATGGCGTCAGGCGCTTGACGCCGTGGAGGCCGATCGTTGGCAGGAGCTGACGTCATGGGTGGATTGGGCGGCCAAGCTGCAGCTCATTCAGGCGATGCGTCGACGTGATCCGAATCTGCCGGATGCGCGCATCGGCCAGATCGATCTTGATTATCACGACATCGTCAACGGATCGATCTTCCCCCGTCTGGAACGCGGCGGCATGATGCGGACGGTGCTCGATGAGACGGCCATCGAACATGCCGTGGGCAATCCCCCCGAAAACACGCGCGCCGCATTGCGCGGACGTTTCGTCAAAGCGGCGCTGACACATGATGTGCAGTTCAGCTGCGACTGGACGCACGTGACGCTGACCAGTCCCGAACGCATCGATGCCGAACTGCTCGATCCGTTCAGTGCCACGCCCACCGAAGCCTACGACAGGGTGCTTGCCGCATTGTCGTAGATTGTCGTGACGGCGGCGTTCGGCGAAGACCAGCCGGCAAACCAAAAACGGCAAACGAAAACCCCCGACCGGAGAATTCCGATCGGGGGTTTCACAAGTCTTTACGAGTCGACCTTCGGATAGTGCGGTTCGCCTTCCGAAACGGTCATGCGCCGTATGGCGTCAGATCACTCGGCGACGGCCTTCTTCAGCAGGGAGCCGGCGGACAGCTTCACGCCGTAGCCTGCGGGGATCTTGATGGTCTCGCCGGTGCGCGGGTTGCGACCCGTGCGGGCGGCGCGCTTGACGCGCTCGGCGGAGAACACGCCGGTGAGCTTGAGGCCTTCGCCGGACTTCAGGGACTCGACGAGCACTTCCTGGAAGGCGTTCACGGCGGCTTCGGACTGGGCCTTGGTCAGATTGGACTTCTGAGCGATCTTGGACACCAGGTCAGACTTGTTGTATGCCATAATCCACATTTCCTTCTATGACGTGGGAGCCCCTTCTTAAGACGGGAATCCCTTGGACCACAACCGATTGTAACGTATCGAATCGGTAAAATCCGCATTAATCGGCAAAATAACGCCCTTTTCGCCAAACAATTCCCCCAAACGATCACCGAATACGGACGGAGTGGGTGACGCCGGCGTGGCAAGGGCGAATTCAGAGCAGACTGTGGGCGTTCATCCACTTCATGGCCGCCGCGCCGATCGGAATACGCAGCCAATAGGTGAGCAGACGGAACAGCAGCGTCGCGGAGAACGCCACCGCATAGGGAACGCCCACCGAGGTGAAGCCAAGCGTCAGCGCCGCTTCGATGGCACCGAGGCCACCGGGCGTGGGCACCGCCGACGCCAACGTATTCGTCAGCACGTAGATGAACGTGATCTCCAACGGATTCGCGGAATGTCCGAGCGCCATAAGCGCCGCCCAGAAGCTCAGTCCGAGCAGCAGGTTCTGCAACAGCCATCCGCATATGGCGGCGGCCAGCTTGCGAGGCTGCGAGAGCAGTTCCACCAGCTGACGGGCGTACGACAGCACGATCGGCACCAGACGGTCGATGACCAGACGCCGCGTGAACGGCACGATCATGGCCGCCGACACCACGAACGCCAGCAGGCCGATGGCGATGACCAGCGTATTCGTGGGGATCATGCCCGACAACGTATTGCGTCCGGTGAAGACGCCGATGACGACCAATAGCCCCACGATGGTGATCGCCTGCACGGCCAGTACGGCGCTCATGATCGCCGTTGCCGTGGCGTTGCGATAGCCGAGCCTGCGCAGGTACTGCAGATTCACGAACGCCGGTCCCACGCCGGCGGGCATGGAGACCGTGGTGAAGCTGCCGGCCGCCTGCGATGCCAGAATGCCCACGGTGGAGCGACGATCGCGGTCGATGAACGCGCCAAGCGCCAGCGCCGAACCGGCCCAGCTGGCCACGCCGAACAGGAAGCTCAGCGCCGCCATCCACGGATTGGCCTGCGACACGGCGTCGAGGAAGTCCTGCGGCTTGAGCTGGGTGAACACCACCACGGCCGCCACGATCAACAGCACCAGCGTGACGAACGACTTCACGTTGAAGCGCGACAGTGTCACCGATTCGATGGCGCCGCTTTCCTCGTCCGGCGACAATTCGCCGAGTGAACGGCGTAGCGCCTTGATCGTCTCTCGGCTCCAGAACTCATCCGTCCGCGTATCACGCGCCACGGCCACGTTCTGCACGAACGGCACCAGTCCGACCAGCGCCGGGCGACCCCAACTGCGTTCGGCGCAGCGGATGATACGGCCAAGGCCGACACGGCAGGACAGGGCGGCAAGCAGCTGCACACGATCGATGGCCACGTTCGCGGGGGAGCTGGCGTCGTCGCCGTTGAGCCAACCGGCCAGCACCAGACGTCCGGTGCCGCTCCTGACAAAGGACTCGGGCGTGATGTTGCGGTGCGTGACGCCACGACGGTTCGCCTCGCCCAGATAATCCATCGCCGCCACCAGATCATCGTCCTGCACGGTGTTCCAATCGCAGGGCGTGAAGGTCGGATCGGCATGGAACACCATGATCGACGATTCGCCGCTCTCCGTGCGCGCATACACGTGCGGTGTCTCCAACCCGATGTTGTTCAACGTCAGCAGCAGGTCGACATGATGATGCGTCGCCTCCGACATCGAACGGTCGCGGCGCAGATCCACGCCGGACGCCATCTTCAGCCACAGCCACAACTGTGAGAGATAGCCGACCGTACGGGTCTGCTCGTCACAGACCGAGGCGATATACGCCTCGCCGTCACGGGTACGTACATCGTAGATGCGCGAGAATGGCGACAGATCGTCGGCGAGCGACGGTCGGCCGATCTCCGCAAGACCGGAGTCACGGCGCCTCAGCTCCGCCACGTCAAGACCGACTCCCGTCAGCGCGGTCACCATCTGCCGGCCCCACACGCCCTTGTTCTGCGTGCCGAGCACGAACCGGCTGAGCAGACCGATCAGACGTCCGATGGCGAACGCCACGGCCACGCCGGCGATGGGGTCCACGGAAATGACCATGAACAGGGCGGCGATGGCGATCAGGGTGTTCCACCCCCATTTGACGCTGCCCCGCACCCGGTGAGGCCCGGCCGCGGTAAGGAACGCCGCCAGGCCGGCGAAGACGTCCGGCAGCAGCGGGCCTCCGATCACGGCGCTGGAATCCAACGCCGTCACCAGCACGGTGGAACCGAACCGACCGATCGCCCAACTGGCGGCGCCGGCCACGGCGAACCCGAGAAACATCGACACCGTGGCGGTGATCGACTGCACCCATTCCCGTCCGATGATCAGCTGGCCAAGTACGGCCACCACGATGAGTACCGTCACCAGCTGCTGCAGCAGCGACAGCGGCAGCTCCACCAGCCATCCGAACAGTAGACCGGCATGATGTACATCGGCCTCCACGCCCGTGGAGATGCCACGCAGATACACCGAGGCCAGCATGATGATCACGGCCGCGATCACTGCCATGGCCGCGCTGACCAGATCGGAGAAGTCGTGGACACGCTTCGGGGGAGTGTCGGAAATGGAGACGCCGCCCTCCACAGGCGCATCCTGTCCCGAAGCGGGCGAGGATGCGGATGCCGGAGTGGCGGCGTCGCCGACGGAGCGGCGGGGATCAGTCGAAGTCGACAAGTCGGCTGGCGATTCCCGTGTAGGTGGCCGGGGTCAGCGCGCTCAGACGCTTGGCGGTCTCCTCGTCGAAGTCGAGCGTGGCGATGAAGTTCTCCACGTCCTCCTTGGAGATGGAATGGCCGCGCATGAGCTCCTTGACCTTCTCGTACGGCTTGTCCATGCCCTTGCGGCCCTCGAGCGCGGCGGCGCGCATGGCGGTCTGGATCGGCTCGCCCAGCACCTCCCAGTTCTCGTCAAGCTCGCGGGAGATCACCGCGTCGTTCGGGTGGATGGACTCGAGGCCGCCCATCAGGTTGTTCAGCGCCAGCAGGCTGTAGCCCAGCGCGGAACCGATGTTGCGCTGCGTGGTGGAATCGGTAAGATCGCGCTGCCAGCGGCTTTCCGTCAGCGTGGCGGCAAGCGTGTCGAGCAGCGAGCAGGAGATCTCCAGGTTCGCCTCGGCGTTCTCGAAACGAATCGGGTTCACCTTGTGCGGCATGGTGGAGGAGCCGGTGGCACCCTTCACCGGCACCTGGGCGAACACGCCGCGCGAGATGTACATCCACACGTCCACGGCCAGGTTGTGCAGGATGCGGTTCGTGTGGCTGATCGCGCCGTACAGTTCGGCCTGCCAGTCGTGGCTTTCGATCTGCGTGGTCAGCGGGTTCCAGGTCAGGCCCATGCGGGTCTCCACGAACTCGCGGGAGACGGCCACCCAGTCCACGTCCGGGTAGGCGGCCAGATGCGCGCCGAACGTGCCGGTGGCGCCGTTGATCTTGCCCAGGTACTCCTGGTCGGCGATGCGGTTGAGCTGGCGGCGCAGACGGTACACGTACACCGAAAGCTCCTTGCCCAGCGTGGTGGGGGTGGCGGGCTGGCCGTGCGTCAGGGACAGCAGGGCCTTGTCCTTGTAGGCGTCAGCCTTCTCTGCCAGGTGGTACACGATCTTCTCTGCGGCCGGGAACCACACGTTCTCCACGGCGTTCTTGATGCAACGCGCGTAGGAGAGGTTGTTGATGTCCTCGGACGTGCAGGCGAAGTGCACCAGCGGCTTGAGACGGGACAGCTCGGTGTCCTCGCCCAGCGTTTCGGCGGCCTTGTCTAGATAGTCGTCGATGTAATATTCCACGGCCTTCACGTCGTGGTGGGTGATGGCCTCATGGGCGGCCAGCTGCTTGATGCCCTCGGCGCCGAACTGCTCCGGAATGGCGCGCAGGTACTCGATCTCGGCGTCGGTGAAGGGCTTGACGCCGCCCACGATCGGGCCGTTGCCCATGCCGTTGGCCAGCAGGATCATCCATTCGACCTCGACGCGCATGCGCTCGCGGTTCAGTGCGGGTTCGCTCATGTATTCGGTCAGGGCCGCGGTCTGCTTATGATAACGGCCGTCCAGGGGGCTCAATGCGATTGCGGGGGAGATATCAGTCAGATTCATGCACACCACAATACGTGAAGCCGTACCCTGAACAGCCCGATGATCAATGATGATCATTTATACGACATACGTCCACGCCAGTAGGTCGTTTCCTGCAGTTCGCCGTTGATGACCTGCCGGAAGTGCTGTTCATGGCCGTATAGTGCCGGTCCTCCCTCGGCTTTGGCATCCTGATAGGCGGCTTTCATGTATTCCATGCCGTGAGTGATGGACTTGTCGTTGCCGCTGCCTTCCACTTCGGTGCCGTTGGTTGAGAATCGTGATTGGCTGGTACCTCGGATGGTCAGCCAGTCCGGATTGCTGGGATTGGGAGCTCCGTCGAGGGCCGACACCAACTCATCGTTCATTTCGATGCTGGTCACGGCGATGCCCTCCTTGATCGGATGGTTCGCCACAGGCGAGCCCGCCGTAACGATGTGCTGAATGTTGTACTTATCGGTGAAGTCCGAGGCCATGACGGCGGCCACAATGCCGCCCTGCGAGTGGCCGACCATCGCCACCGGATCGCCAGGCTGTACGCCTGCCTGCCGCATGGCCTCATCTACCATGCGGGCACTATCGGCGGCCATGCGTTCCTGCTCATCCGAGCTCATAAGCTCTATGTTGACGGGCCAACTGAACGGGGAGTAGGTTTTCCCGTCTGTGCCGGGAATCGTCACCATCCATGCGGTGCTGCCGTCATCACGACGATACTTCTGAATCGCAATGGAGCCCACTTCTACATCATTGAGACGCATATCATGCACGTTGACGAGCGTGTCCTCGATCGATGTCGTCTTGCCGATGCCCTTCTTCGGATGAATCTGCGAGACGGTGAGTTTGTCACCGTGCAGAGCATTGGTGAATGGAGCCGACCTGTCGGCTATCCGGCCGGCCGCGTCGTTGATTATGCCGGAAGAAGCACCGCTGGCGGAATTCGGAAGATGAGGCAACGTTCCGTCATCAGGGATCATATGGTCTCTGATTCCCGTTCCGTCATCGGGCACCATGTGATCTCTGACCGTTTTCTTCTTGTCTTTGCCGCCGGCGATCTTCTGTCCCAAGGCGGATAGGATGCCCTCGTGCAGGGGAGAGCTTCCGGTGGCCAGATACCAGAGGTTGGGCTTACCATCAAGAATGGATCCGATCACCGTGCTGCCGGCCATGAGCAGCGCCAGTCCGCCACCCGCCAATCTTGGATGTTCAAGTGCGAAATTCTTGATTTTCTCATTGAACAGGCCTCTGGCGGTTTCGTCGGCCTCGGAGTACAGCGAATACGCATCGGTGAGCTGCTCGGCCATGGTCTGTGCCTTTTTCATAAGCATCTCCGCTTCTTCGGCGCGCTCATTGGCGTGCTGCAATACCAGTTGGTAGTTCAACGACACATGAACGGTCGTGTCGGAGTCGCTGGTGTTGGCCATGCCCATTGACGCGGTGAGGAGCTTGCCAAACAGTTTGGGGCAGAGCGGTGCCTTGGCTCGAATGGTCCCCAGTTCGAGATTGATGGTTTTCCAGTTGGCACCGGTTCGCGCCACGTAGTCGGCGGCGTCGTTGAGCAGCGTGGCCACGGTGCCGAACTGGTCGAGATTGGCATGGGTGGCGGTTCCCTGACCGCCGTAGACATGGGATTCGACTCGCGCGTTCATAGCAGGGCCTCGGGGCTTTCGATGAATCGTGCGGTGGTCGTGGCCCCATTGCCGGCGGTCTGGGCAATGACGATGGCGCCATCCACATCGGTGTGGAAGGCTTCTCCCGCCTTGCCTTCCCAGATGAGTGCCTTCGCCTGGGACAACACGTCCTCCATGTCCTTGATGGCATTGGCATGGGACGTGCACAGGGAGGCTATCAGATTCTGCGATTCGCGGAGCACGGTCGGGCAGGGGCATCCGTTGTAGAAGTCCAGTCCCGAAACCGCGTTGGAGAGAGTGTCACCCGTTCGGCCGATGGCTTCGAACGTGTTGGATACAGTGTATTGATCAAGCGTAGTCATGCCGCGATTCAATCACGTCGCGGCATGCGGGCGGTAGGGTTCCGTTTCGATGTGGTCGAATGGAGCCCCCGCCCGCATACGTCATGACCGGATCGGGCGGTCATGCATTACCACGGCTTGGCCGAGGCGTTGTCGTCGGACCCGGCGGTCTCGGACGACGTGTCGGGCACGTTCTTCAGATCGATCTTCTGCTTGTTCTGTTCCAGCAGTTTGTTGACCTTGTCCGTGTCCGACGAGTCCCCGGAATTGTTCGAGGACTCTCCCTGCTGCCCGTTGGCGGTCTGCGCCGAATCGGATCCGTTTTTCTCGGACTTGAGATCCGACTCGATCTGCTTGGTCAGCCTGGCCGATTCCGCGGCGTTTGCGGCGATCGTGGCGCGCACCTGGGGCAGCTGCAGCACGGTGAGCCGTTGCGCGTCGGAGAACTGGGCATCGGTCTGCAATTGCGCGGTCCGTAGTTTCTCCAGATCCGGCGAATCCTTGTTGTAGGCACTGATCGTGGCGTTCAGTCCGTTGACCGCGGTGTTGTTCGTGGCCAACGCGGACCAGTTCGCCGCCATGATCCCCGCGGCGAACACGGCGACTACGGCCAGCGCCACTATGGCGATGCGTACCGGAACCGAAGCGATCGACTGCCGGTCGTGCCGTGGCGGACGTGGCTGCCGCGACGCCTTGTGCGACCTATGTGTTGCCCTGCTCATAGCAGCCTCCTTGACGTGCGCATCCATGCCACGGCCTCCCAGAGCAGCAGTACGGCGAATACGATTGCGAACGGCCAGATCGCCGGCACGCTATGTTCGCGCTGCTTGTACGTGCTTTGCATGCGCCAATCGGATGACGTCTGCTGCACGTCGCGTTCGTCGATGGTCCGGCCGGCGTCCACATGCACGTAGGATCCGCTCATCTCGTCGGCGATGGCCTTGAGGGTCTTTTCGTCGAGTTTGGAGATGCCGGGCTGTCCGGTGGACGGGTCGGTGACGAACTGGTCGGTCGACATCGTGCCGTCGTCGGCGATCTGCGGGATCTGGCCGCCGTCGGCGGAGCCCACGCCAACGGTCTGCGCGCCGTTCACATAGGCCCTTAGCGAGGAGAACGTGCGCCGCGATTTGTTGCTGGTCTGCTCGCCGTCGGAGATGTAGTACACGATGATCGTGTCGTCGGGATGCTGGTTGCGGGTGTTCTTGGTGGCCAGCAGCAGCGGGTCCACGGCCTTGTCCAGATTGGATCCGGACGATGCCGACGTGGGCTCCAGCGTCAACGTGCTGGCCCAGTTCTCAATGGCCCGCGAATCGGGGGTGAGCGGCACTTCGAGCGTGCCCGAGGCGCCGAACGAGATCGCGGCGAAACTGGCGTCGGGGTACAGCTTGACGATGCCGTCGACCGCCTGCTGGGCGGCATCGATGCGACTCATCGTCTCGTCGGACCCGTACTGCGCATCGGCGACACCCATCGAACCGGTCACGTCGACGGCGATGAACACGTCGGTGGCGTTCACCGCACGGCTTTCCGTCTTCAGCGTCGTGCTCGGGGTCAGCAGCATGACCGCCAGCATCACGGACGCCAGAACGCGGCGGACCCAATCCACCGTGGTGGCATCCGTATAGGGGCGCTGCCGATGCGAGCGTACGGCCATCACCACGGTCAGCACCACGACGGCCACGGCCAGTATGGGGGAGACGATCCACCCGAACATCGGGTCCAATGTCAGACCCTTGAACGCATTTAAACCGTTCTGTACGTTCATCGTCTCAACCTCCCGGCCGTGATCACGAACGCGGCGAACAGGATCAGCGCCACGGGCACCCAATACTGCGGGGCATCCACCAGATTCGACTGGTTGCGGTTTTCGTTGTCGGTTTCACGCTGTCGTTCGATCCTGCGGACCAGCGCGTCCACGGACGAACCGGATCCCTGCGTGAGGAAGATGCCGTTATGGGCCTCGATCTGCGTCTTCATATCGGTGGTCGTCTGATCGTTCTCCGACTGGGTGGGGCCCGAATACAGGCCATCGACCACGATCGACGACTTCTCGGTCAGATCGAGCGCCTGATCGAGCTGATAGACCGGCGTGCCCGACAGCACGTTATCGGTGGCCAGCACGATCGATGCGCTACGGTTTCTGGCCGACGCCTTGACCGCGGCATCGCCCGACGTGGAGAATTCGGGCAGCATGGCCGCACAGCTGATCAGACCGTCGCCGATCAGCGAGGTCACGTCCTTGCGGTTCTGCGTGCCGTCCAGCCAGTCGGACACCTGCTGATACTGCTTATCGCTCATCTTGTCGATGCTGTCCTGATCGACCACGCCCTTGAGAATGGTATTGGCGTACGAGAGCTGGCGCTCGACCAGATCATAGTCGTCGGTGAGCGGGAACACCGTACGCGACGTGGAATTGAAGATGCTCAGGCCGATGCGCTCACCCTGGAAATGCTGAATCAGGTCCAGATACGTGGCGATGACCTGACGATCATAGGGCAGAGTGGAACCCGAAACATCCAGACACAGAATGATGTCACGCGACGAGCCGGCGCTCGACTCGGTATCGACCTTGGACGGTCTTGCCACAAGCACGATGGCCATGAGCAGCGTCAGCGCGAGCAGCGCGGCGGCCAGACGGTTGATCGTCTTCCACAGACGCCATCGGGCCGACGTATGCTCGGTGTCGAGATCGCGATCCAGATTCCACACCGCCGCGGTGTCGGGATGCTCGACGATCGCGCGCACGGCATCCGGTTTCCGGTCGCGGCGCGTGGACCAACGCCAGGCAAGAAACGCCAGCACGGCGATCGACGCCAGCGCCCACGGCCAGCGGAAGGTAAGCAGCGACGACATCAGGAACGCCACCTTTCCACCAGATTCGACACCCATCCGGCGGCCTCGTCCACCGAGGTCTCACCGGCATGCGCCTGCGTGGCCGCATCAGCGAACTCCGGCGGATACAACGCGGATATCGTCTGTTTGAGCAAATCAAGTCCTTTGCCATTGCTGCGCGAACGAGGAACGGCATGCAGCTCGGCCAGCGTGTGGTTGGTCACATCACGGCCCAGACGGTCGGACGCGAATCGACGGGCGATGCCCGCCAGCTCGCTGAACGCATCATCCGCACCGATCTCGCCGGCACGGAAACGAAACTGCACATCCTCGATCTCGGCAAGCCACTCGCCCTTGTCCGACGCGGAACGATGCGCACCGGCCACCGTCGTCGTGCGACGACGAGGTCGAGACACCACCACCGTCAGTATCACCAACGCCACGGCGATGACGAGCAGCACCAGCATCGCCGCCACATACGGCGTGACATCGGTCAACGCCAACGGTGTGAATTTCTTGGCGGCCATGATCACGATCACGCCACACCCCCAGTCGCCTGCGGAGCGCGCACATCGGCGCGCGGGAATCCGCTTTTCGCCAGCGTCGTGGACACCAACGTGATGAATTCGTTGAACATCGCCTCGCTCGATCCGCCGCGAACCATGGTGGAACCGGTACGGGCCAGCTCACGGCTCAACGCCGTCGCCGCGAACTCGCGATGCGTGGCCACATCCTTCGCCATGGTGGGCGTACGCAGAAACGCGGGCACGGCACGACCGTCGCGGGCATCCACGATGCGATCGAACCGTTCCGTAGCCAGGAACGGGTTCAGCGCGGCCACACTGACCACCACCAGCGGATGCGTCTGCGCCACCAGACGCAGCGCATGGGCCTGCTCTTCGGTCCACGCGGTCTCGTCCGTGGCGATCACCACCATCGAATACCGATTGCGGATCTTGCCCGCATAATCGATCAGCGCATCCACGTCACGTGGCCGATCCATACGACGACGCAACAGTCCGTCGAACACATGCTCGAACTTGGCGAATCCGCCATTGAACGGCACGCGACGAATACTCTGCGAATCACCCAGCACGATCGACAGATCGTCACTGCGGCGCAACGACAGCACGGCGAACATGCGCAACGCGTTGGCCGCCACGTCAATGGCCCGTTCGCCGCTCGGCGTACGGCCGCACATCTCACGGCCCACGTCGAGCAACAGCCATACGTTGCCGTTGCTCTCGCGCTCCTTGTCCACGATCATCGGACGGGCCGCGCGGGCGCTCGCCTTCCAATCGATCAGACGAGCCTCCTCGCCGGGCTGATACGGCCGAATATCGAGATAGTCGTATCCCGCCCCGCGGCGCGCCGACGGGTGCTCGCCCTCCAGCACGCCCAGCGCCCGGAACACCGTAGGCAGACTGAGTCGCGTGCCCAGGGACTCGATGCGCCGGCGGACCGGATCGGCGGATCTGTCCGGCACGATCATGGTACGGGAACCGCCTCGATCATCGAATCAATGACCTGATCGGCGTTCACGTTCTCCGCCAGCGCCTCGAACGTCAGCAGAATACGATGACGGAACACCTCGTGCGCAAACGTCTTGATATCCTCCGGAATCACATAGTCGCGGCCGGCCAGCAGCGCGTTCGCCTGACCGATGCGCACCAGCGCGATCGAGGCACGGGGGCTGGCTCCCAGACGCACCAGATTCGACAGACCCTTGATCGGACGGGGACCCGCACCGCGGCTGGTCTGCGCAAGCTCGACGGCATACTTCATGATCGGCTGCGACACATGCACCTTGCGGGCGCTGGCGCGCAGGAACTCCACATCGGCGATGGTGATCGCCGTGGGGCTGACCGACATCGCCTGCTGATCGGTGCCGCGACGGGTAAGCAGTTCGAGCATGGAGACCTCGTCGGCCTCGGTGGGATACGTCATCACCGTCTTCATGAAGAAACGGTCCATCTGCGCTTCGGGCAGATTGTACGTGCCCTCCTCCTCGATGGGGTTCTGCGTGGCGATCACCATGAACGGCTTGGGCAGCGCGATGCGCTCGCCGCCGATGGTGGTGGCGCCTTCGGCCATGGCCTCGAGCATGGCCGACTGGGTCTTGGCCGAGGAACGGTTGATCTCGTCGAGCAGCACGAAGTTCGCATGGATCGGACCGATCTGCGTACTCATCTTCTGCGTGGCGAAATCGAAGATCTGCGTGCCCACCAGATCGGACGGCATGAGATCCGGCGTGCACTGGATGCGCTTGAACGAACCGGAGACCGACGTGGCCAAAATCTGCGCCGCCGTGGTCTTGGCGAGACCGGGGACGGATTCGATAAGGATATGGCCGCCGGCGACGAGCGTGGTGATCAGCGATTCGCGCAGCTTGGTCTGGGCGACCAGGCCCTGGGCGAAATGCTGACGGACGCGATCGGCCAGATCGTGGACACGGGCCAGGTCGTCACGAGTGACGGTTGCGCTGGCGGATGCCGCGACGGGTGCGGGAATGCTCGTGGGAGGCAGCGGCATATCGGCCGCATGCTGATGTGAAGGTCGGGGTGGGAATAAAGCCATATCCTCCACTGTAGCGGGTCAAACGACTTTCACGCCGAGGGCAATGACCAGTCCACGGGTTCCGCGCCCATGGCCTTCAGCGCCGCGTTGGCCTTGGAAAACGGCTTGGATCCAAAGAATCCGTAGCGTGCAGACAGCGGGCTGGGGTGCGGGGACTTGATGATCGTCGCATGCTTGAGCAACGGCTCGAGCGTCTGTGCCTGACGCCCCCACAGGATGGCGACCAGAGGTTTGGGGTTGCCGTTCTCGTCGACGCGTGAATCAAGGGCGGTGATGGCGGCGTCGGTGATGGCCTCCCAGCCCTTGCCCCTATGGCTTGCGGGCTTGCCCACCTGTACGGTCAGACACCTGTTGAGCAGCATCACGCCGCGCTGCGTCCACGGGGTCAGATCGCCGTTCGCGGGGGCCGGAACATGCATGTCGTCCATGAGTTCGGTGTAGATATTGCGCAGACTGCCGGGGATGGGGCTGACCGTCGGCGCCACGGAGAAGCTCAGGCCCACGGGATGTCCGGGCGTGGGGTAGGGGTCCTGACCCACGATCAGCACCTTGATGGAGTCGAAGGGAATGGTGAACGCGCGCAGGATGTTGCGGCTCTCCGGCAGATAGTGACGTCCCTGGGCCAGCTCGCCACGCAGGAAATCGCCCATGACATGCACCTGGGGCTCCACGTCCTTGAGCGCCTTGGCCCAGCCGGCCTCCACCAGTTCGTCGAGATTCTTGATCGTCATGGTTCCCATGATAGGTGGGGGGCGGATGCGGGCCGATACGATTGGTCATATGGGCGTGCGGCTACACTCTTATGTGTTGGAAAAGTATGAGGAGTGACCATGTCTGACAAGCAACACGTCTATCCGGCCGACGAATTCGACAAGCCCGGGCAGGGGCCGGTCGGTCTGCACCGTGGTCCGCGAAGCTTCGGCGCGCGCGCCTTGCCGTATCTGATCGTGATCATCGTTGCGGCCCTGTGCGGTCTGGGCGTGTTCATGTGGCTGTCCGGCACCGATCTGTTGTCCGGAACCAAGTCAGCCAGCTCGGCATCGACCAGCGTCACGAAGTCCGCCGACACGTCGTCGAGCGCCACCGAAAGCGAGTCCGCGTCGCCGAGCGAGACGTCCGGCGAGACCGCGGGCGAGGAGACGCCGAGCGAGTCCGCGTCGCCGAGCGAAAGCGCGACCGCGAGCGAATCCCCCAGCGAGAGCGCGTCCTCCGCGGCCACGGTGGATCATTCCTCCACGGTCATCGTCTACAACGGCACCAGCACCAGCGGTCTGGCATCCAAGCGTGCGGCCACGCTGACCAATGCCGGCTATACGTCGGTCAGTGCCAAGAACCCCAATAATCGCAGCACATTGCCCTCGACGAGCACAGTGTGGTATCGCGACGAATCGGACCTCGCCACCGCACAGGACGTGGCCGCACAGCTGGGCATCTCCCAGATCGTGCAGTCGCAGAGCATCGACACGCAGATCGCCGTCGTGCTCATGCAGTGACAAGGAGGTGGCGTCCCCGACGTTTTGGGCTCCTCTCGTGGCGAAAACATTGACATTGAGAGGTGTGATGGCTAACAAACGTTGTCTCGGTTACTATAGTGTGAATCGTGCAAGAAGAGATGCACGAACCGTCAGACTCAATGATGTTGTTGTGTTTGTCATGCGTGGGACGGTATCACAACTACAAAGGGAAGCTGTTATGGCAACGGGTACGGTCAAGTTCTTCAGCGCAGCCAAAGGGTATGGCTTTATCACTCCCGAAGGGGGCGGTGAAGATGTTTTCGTCCATTGGTCGGCCATCAACGCCCAGGGTTATCGAACCCTGGACGAAGGGGATAAGGTCGAGTTCGAAGCCGAAAGGGGACCAAAGGGCATGCAGGCCACTACGGTGACCAAGCTCTGACGCCCCGTCCTCCGGCTGGCCCCGGCGCGTGTGTGGTTTTGTCGCGCCGGGGCTTTTTCATATCGTTTTCGCTTCTCTGATCACGCTGTCTTGGCTCACTTCCCGGCTCACTGTCCCGAATGCCGTGAGATTCCCCTCTGTTGTCCTCGTAAATTCCCGTGATGATGCCATGTTTTTCACGCCACGCGCATATTCGCCACGGGAATAGTTGGCACTCTTCGCCCGAGAGTGCTAATCTCACTTTTAGCACTCGAGGCGTGAGAGTGATAACGGCAGCTGACGGCCATCTGATCCACGCGCTGAGGGTGAATACGTAATACAAGCCATTTGGAGGGATAGCAACCATGGCAAAGATCATCTCCTACGATGAGGAAGCCCGCTCCGGCATGCTCGCCGGCCTCGACAAGCTGGCCAACACCGTGAAGGTCACGCTGGGACCGAAGGGCCGCAACGTCGTGCTCGACAAGACCTACGGCGCTCCGACCATCACCAACGACGGTGTGTCCATCGCCAAGGAAATCGAACTTGATGACCCGTTCGAGCGCATCGGCGCCGAGCTGGTCAAGGAAGTCGCCAAGAAGACCGACGACGTCGCAGGCGACGGCACCACCACCGCCACCGTGCTGGCCCAGTCCGTGGTCCACGAGGGTCTGAAGAACGTGGTCGCCGGCTCCAACCCGATCGCCCTGCGTCGCGGCATCGAGAAGGCCACCGAGGCCATCGTCAAGGAACTGGTCGCCGCCGCCAAGGACGTGGAGACCAAGGATCAGATCGCTGCCACCGCCACGATCTCCGCCGCCGATCCCGAGGTCGGCGAGAAGATCGCCGAGGCCCTGGACAAGGTCGGCCAGGACGGCGTCGTGACCGTCGAGGACAACAACCGCTTCGGCCTGGACCTCGAGTTCACCGAGGGCATGCGCTTCGACAAGGGCTACATTTCCCCGTACTTCGTGACCAACGCCGACGAGCAGTCCGCGGTTCTCGAGAACCCCTACATCCTGCTCACCTCCGGCAAGGTCTCCAGCCAGCAGGACATCATCCACATCGCCGATCTGGTGATGAAGTCCGGCAAGCCGCTGCTGATCATCGCCGAGGACGTCGACGGTGAGGCCCTGCCCACCCTGATCCTCAACAAGATCCGTGGCACCTTCAACTCCTGCGCCGTCAAGGCTCCGGGCTTCGGCGATCGCCGCAAGGCCATGCTGCAGGATATGGCCATCCTGACCGGCGCCCAGGTCGTCTCCGACGATCTCGGCCTCAAGCTCGACTCCATCGACGCCTCCGTGCTCGGTTCCGCCGCCAAGGTCATCGTTTCCAAGGACGAGACCACCATCGTGTCCGGCGCCGGTGACAAGGCCGACGTCGAGGCTCGCGTTGCCCAGATCCGTTCCGAGATCGAGGCCACCGATTCCGATTACGATCGCGAGAAGCTGCAGGAGCGTCTCGCCAAGCTGGCCGGCGGCGTGGCCGTCATCAAGGTCGGCGCCGCCACCGAGGTGGAGGCCAAGGAGCGCAAGCACCGCATCGAGGATGCCGTGCGCAACGCCAAGGCCGCCATCGAGGAAGGCCTGCTGCCCGGCGGTGGCGTGGCCCTGATCCAGGCTGCCAAGAAGGCCGAGGCCGACGTGAAGCTCGAAGGCGACGAGGCCACTGGTGCCGCCATCGTCTTCCGCGCCGTCGAGGCCCCGATCAAGCAGATCGCCGAGAACGCTGGCCTGTCCGGCGACGTGGTGATCGACAAGGTTCGTTCCCTGCCCGAGGGCGAGGGCCTGAACGCCGCCACCAACACCTACGAGGACCTGCTGGCCGCTGGCGTGACCGACCCGGTCAAGGTGACCCGTTCCGCTCTGCAGAACGCCGCCTCCATCGCCGGCCTGTTCCTCACCACCGAAGCCGTGGTGGCCAACAAGCCGGAACCGCCGGCAGCCGCTCCGGCCGCTGGCGCCGACATGGGCTACTGATCCGGTAATGGAACACTGAGATCAGCGCGATAGTCGCATAGCAAAAAGGCTCCGATCCATATGGGTCGGAGCCTTTTTGCGTGTGATATCGGGAATATGGCGGAAAGTTCGCGTGAGGTCGGGAAAATCAGCCGGCGAAGAGGCGGGATGCCTGGGATTCGGCGTCGGAGTAGACCATCGAGGCCTGGGAGAGCGCGTTCTGAATGGATTCCAGCGAGGCCTCCATCTGCTGCTGCGCCGCACGCCACTGTGATGCGACCGATGCGAACTGGGTGGCGGCACCGCCGCGCCAGACGCTTTGCAGCTGGTTGAGATTGGCGTACATGCCGTTCACGGCTTCTCGGATCTGGGTGACCGAAGCGGAAACCGCTGCGGATGACGACTGGATCTGTTCCGAATCCACTTGATACTGGGGCATGAGTTGTCCTTTCGATACGAGGTGTTGCAATGACACGGTTCGGATGTGACGCCGAGCCGTTACAGTGGAGATTATGAGACGCACGCATTTGGAGACAACGGTTACGAACGATGTGGTCGAATGGAGCCCCCTCGGGGATGGAGCGGAACGGATGGAACGGACGACGCCGCGCGGCGTGATCGGTATGATCATCGCACTGGTCGCCACGGTCGCCATGACCGGTTCGCTCATGATGGCTCCGGCTCCCCTGACCTGGGCCGACGACGCCACCGATCAATCCAGCCAGTCGACGGACCAGTCCGGCAGCGGCTCCGAAGGCACGCAGAGCGCGGTGACCGTCACCGACAACATCACCGATACCGAAAACCTGCTTGGCGACAATCTCGGCAAGGTCACCGACGCCATCGACTCCACCAAGCAGGAGACCGGCGTAACGGTGAAACTGCTGTACCTGCCCAAGTTCGCCGAGGGCAAGGATCCCGAGGAATGGGCCACCGACGTGCTCAACTCCACCAATCCCGAACCCAATACCGTGCTGCTCGCCGTGGCGTCCGAGGACGGCAATCTGGTAGTGGCCATCTCCAAGAATTCCGATAAGTGGCTGCAGGATGCCGCCGGCGAGATGTCGTCGGCCGCGCTCAAGCCGCTGACCGAGGGGGATACTCCGGACTGGTCGGGGTCGGCCATCGCGCTCACCGATCAGATCAAGGCGGCCAAGACCACATCCACGCCGTCGGCCGCCAGCCATGTAGGCGTCGTCATCTTCATCGTGGCGCTGGTGGTATTGGTCGTCGCTGCGGGCGTGTTCTTCGTACTGCATAAGAAGGGGCATTCCCGCGCCCAGTCCCGTGCGGAGAAGCAGCTGGCCCGCAGGCAGCGCCGTCGGTCGAAGCGCGGCGGCGACACGACGGAACCGGATACGTCGACGGATACATCGTCGAATTCGTCGGAGACCGACGATTCGTCGGAAACCGCCGGACGAGTCGAAAAGGACGGCAATACGAGCGATGCCGACGCGGCCGACGGCAACGGTGATGACGGCAACGGTGATGACGATCCTGACGAGGACGCGGACGATGATTCCGCCGATGGCCCCCGTAAATCCAATTAATGATTCAGACGACATTCAGGAAACATCCAGAGGGTGAAGGCATGGTGGAAGCATGAGCAAATCCATTGAGGCATCGATTGTCGTTGTAGATGATGAACCGTCCATCCGCGACCTGCTGGTGGCGTCCCTGCATTTCTCCGGTTTCGAAGTGGCCACGGCGGCTTCCGGTTCCGAAGCCATCGAGGTGATCGAGAAGACCGACCCCGATCTGATCGTGCTCGATGTGATGCTCCCGGACATCGACGGATTCACCGTGACCCGTCGTATCCGTCAGGAAGGCATCGACGCTCCGGTGCTGTTCCTCACCGCACGCGACGACACCCAGGACAAGGTCATGGGTCTCACCGTGGGCGGCGACGATTACGTGACCAAGCCGTTCAGTCTCGAAGAGGTGGTGGCTCGCATCCGCGCCATCCTGCGCCGCACCCGCGAGCAGGTCGAGGATGATCCGATCATCCGCGTGGCCGATCTCGAGATCAACGAGGACTCCCACGACGTGACCCGTCACGGTCAGGTGGTGGAACTCAGCCCCACCGAGTACAAGCTGCTGCGCTACCTCATGGACAACGAGGGCCGCGTGCTCTCCAAGGCGCAGATCCTCGACCACGTGTGGCAGTACGACTGGGGCGGCGATGCGGCGATCGTGGAATCCTACATCTCCTACCTGCGCAAGAAGGTGGACGGTGTGATGTACACCGACGAGGACGGCACCGAACGCAAGGTCGATCCGCTGATCCAGACCAAGCGAGGCATCGGCTATATGATCCGTTCCCCGAAGTCCGCTCCGGGGGCGTGATCCGGTGGCCGTTTCAGGCAAGAGGGGAGCGAAGGCCGGCAAGACCCGCCATGAGAACCCTCTCGTGCGCCACCTTGACGCCGTGTCGTTGTCCACCAAACTGGTGTCGATCATTCTGGTCCTGCTGTTGGTGTCCGGGGGCGTGATCGCGTTCGCGGTACGGCAGCTGGTCAGCGCCTACATCGTCGACAAGACCGACAATCAGCTGACCAATCAGGCCGGTCTGGTGATCAACAACATCGATCAGCTGCAGCACGCCGACAACAACAGCACGATCAGCGGCAATCTGTACTTCGTGCAGTTCCGCGACGCCGACTACAACATCGAGAGCACGCCGCTGGTGCCGAAGCTGCAGGGCAGCGTGGTCTCCATACCGAAGCTTCCGGCGTCGGGCAGCCTTGACGGCATCCAGTTCGGCCAGCCCTTCACCACCGACGCCCAGGTGCAGGTGGGATCGGGATCCGTCAGTCGTTCATCCCTTAAGGTGGCCATGTCGCCATGGCGTGTGGTCGCCCTGCAATATACGGTCAAGGATCCCGACAGCGGGGACGTCGTCCGCGGCGTGGCGCTGATCGGATTGTCGCTGCACGACATGCAGGACACGCTCGGCATCATCACCAAATACTTCCTCGTGGTGGGCATCGCCACCATCGTGTTCGCCACGGTGATGGCCACCATCGCCGTCGATCGTACGCTGCTGCCGCTCAAACGCATCGAGAAGACGGCGGCCAAGATCGCCAACGGCGATCTGTCGCAGCGCGTGCCGTCCGCCCCGGAGAACACCGAGGTCGGATCGTTGTCCGCATCGCTCAACCAGATGCTGGCGCGTATCGAGCAAAGCTTCCGCGAACAGCGGGAAACCACCGATAAGATGAAGCGGTTCGTTTCCGACGCCAGCCATGAGCTGCGTACGCCGCTTGCCGCTATTCACGGATACGCCGAACTGTACAAGATGCAGCGTGACTATCCCGGTGCGCTCGAACGCGCCGACGAATCGATCGATCGCATCGAGAAGTCCAGTACGCGCATGGCGGCGCTGGTCGAGGATCTGCTGTCTCTGGCCCGTATGGACGAAGGGCGTGGCATCGACCTCAATCAGAAGGCCAAGCTCAACGGCATCGTGGCGGATTCCGCCGAGGACCTGCACGCACTGGATCCCGAACGCGCGATTCGTCTTGGCGGCGTAACGGTGGTCGGTACCGATGCTCCGCTGATGAGCGCGGATGGCAAGGCGCCGGAACCCGCACGTCTGGAATTCCAGGAGGGCAAGCTCGAACCGATCACGATTCAGGGCGATCCCGCGCGACTGCGTCAGGTCATCACGAACATCGTGGGCAACATCCATCGGTACACTCCGGAGGATTCTCCGGTGGAAATGGGACTGTCCGTGCTCACCGCGTCACTGCCGCACGTCGATCTGGGCAAGATGCCGTCCACCGACACTTCGCTCGACCAGTTCATTCAGGCCGTGCAGGTGGCGTCGTCCACCGGTTCCGGCCAGCGGTTCGCCGTCATGCAGGTGGTCGACCACGGTCCGGGCATGGCTCCCCAGTCGCGGCAGATGATCTTTGAACGGTTCTATACGGCCGATCCGTCACGCGCCCGCGAAAAGGGCGGCACCGGTCTTGGCATGGCCATCGCCCAGTCGGCGGTCAAGGCCCATCACGGTCTGATCTGCGCGTCCGAAACGACGGGCGGTGGACTGACGTTCACCGTGATCATCCCCATTCAGGAGGAGCCGCAGAAGGCGGACACCGGTGACGCGTCGGCCACGTCGGCGACGGCAAATCCCTCTGAGAGCGTACGGCCGGCGAAGGCTTAGGATAGAATAATAATTTGGCTTTGTGGCGCGACCGTGCCGCAAAGCCGATGTGTGAAGAGATCGACTGTCGTAATCAGTGAGGTGTATTTGGTATGCCCAGCGGAAAAGTTCGTTGGTTTGACGCGAAAAAAGGCTACGGCTTCATCACCGGTGACGATGGCAAGGACGTGTTCATGCCCGCCACGGCGTTGCCCCAGGGCACCACTACGTTGCGCAAGGGTGCCAAGGTGGAGTTCTCGGTGATCGACGGCCGCAAGGGCCCGCAGGCCATGGGCGTGACCGTGATCGGTCCCATGCCGTCCATGGTCAAGGCCAGCCGTCCCAAGCCGGACGATATGGCCGCAATTGTGGAGGACCTGATCAAGCTGCTCGATGCGGCCGGCAATGGTCTGCGCCGTCACCGCTACCCGTCGCAGGCGGATTCCAAGAAACTCGCCACCCTGCTGCGCGCCGTGGCGGACAACTTCGACGTTCAGGACTGATGCCCCGTGACCGATAACACGAATGAGGACGTCGTGAACGACGTCGAGACGACCGCAACCGACCCCCGTCTCATGGCCCATGCCGTGGCCTTCGAGGTGGCGGACGACGACTCTCAGGTCGGCGACTTCCTCGGCGTTCAGGAGCTGGAGGACAGCGTATCCGATTTCCGGTTCGCCGCCCATATTCCCGGCTATGAAGGCTGGCAGTGGTCGGTCATGCTGTATCACGACGAGGAACGGGGACTGTGGACGGTCAGCGAGTCGTCGTTGATTCCCGGCGAGGACTCGCTCATGCCTCCGCAGTGGATTCCGTGGAAGGATCGTCTGCTGCCCTCCGATCTGGCGGTGACCGACGCGCTCGGCACCGAGCCGGACGATCCGCGTCTGGAGGACGGATTCGACGCCGATGCGGAGAAGACCGCGGACGAGGACGGGAAGGCCGACGCGCCGACAGTGAGCGCCGCCGAGCAGGGTGATTCCGCCGAAACGTCGGAACCGGAAAGCTCGGATGATGCCGCCGCGGCGGAGACCAACGATGTCGAGGACGAGACCGTCAGCCATGACGAGCCGATTGCATCGAAGATCCGTGTCGCCAACGAATTCGAACTGTCCCGCAGGAGGGTTCTGACCCCCCTCGGTCGCGCGCAGGCCGCCGAACGTTGGTATTCCGGTCCCCACGGTCCCAAATCGCTGTCCACCAAGACCGCAGACGGACTGGCCTGCCAGACCTGCGGCTTCTTCATTCCGTTGCAGGGCGAACTGAACCTCATGTTCGGCGTCTGCGCCAACAAGTGGAGTCCGGACGATGGTCGTGTGGTGTCCCGCGACCACGGTTGCGGCGAGCATTCCGAGATCGAGCCGCCGGAGCCGAGCAGCCTGTGGATCCAGTCCAAGCCCGCCTACGATGACATGCACATCGACATCGTCGAACAGGCGCCGCGCGAGGAGCGTGGTGACATCGAGGCCATGGAAGCCGCGCAGGGAGCCGACGCAGGCACGTTTGACGACAACGGCCACTATCTCGGCATGCGCAACGGACACACCATCGTGTTCCTGTCGCAGATGCCCAAACGGTCCAAGTAAGCGATTCGGACGGACGTCGGCATCCGACGATTGCGCGGATCAATCGTCCGGATCGATATGATCGATAATCGCGAACCGTGAATGAATAACGCCCGCGGCGAATGCATCGACATTCGTCGCGGGCGTTATTCATCGTATGGCATACCGTCATATTGGTATGCGGTATGCAGCCATACTGTTCTGCATACTGCATACCGGCAATCGTCGTCAGTGCACCACGGTGACGGTGCACTCGGCCTCGTCCACCACCTGACGGGAGACCGAACCCAGGAAATGCGCATCCAAACCGGACAGGCCCCGCGAACCCACTACCACGCGATTCGCATAACGTGATGCGCTGACAAGTCCCTTGCCGGCGGCGATGTGGAACGCGCTGGTCGTCATCGTCACGTTCGACGGCAGCTCGACGCGCTCGACTACCGAGGCCAGAATCTTCTCGGCATGCTCCTGACCGACGGCAATGGACGGCACCGTCGTCTCATAGCCCTCGATGGCCCCCAGATCCTTCATCTGCCAGCAGAACAGCACGTGCAACGGCCGTCCATCGACGGACGCCTCGTAGATAGCGAAATCCAAAGCACGCTGCGAGGTCTTGGAACCGTCGATGCCCACCACGACCGGCCGCAGTCCGCTGCCATCGCCGCCGCGCTGGTCGAAGCTCTCCGGACTGAGCGAACGGGCGATGCTGTCCTGCACGGAAACGGGGGAGTCCTTGTCCTCGTCGCCGCGCACCACCGTCACCGGCACCTTGGCCTCCTCGGCCAACGAGGATGACGACGATCCCAGGAACCAGCGGGCCACGCGGCCCAGATTGCGCCGTCCGACCACGATCTGCTGGGCGTCGGCGCCGATCTGCAACAATGCCGCCGAACCGGACGCCTTCACCGAAGTGAGTTTGAGATTTTCGGGGTTGAAGGCGATGCCGCGCGACGCCTCGTCCACCCATCCGCGCAGGGTTCGCGCAATCTCGTGACGGACCTTGTTCCACGACTCATCGTCATCCGGTTCGGAACCCATGTCCCACGAATGCGTCCAGCCGAACACGGCGTTCACCTGCTGACCGGTCTTGCCCGCCTCGTTCAGAGCCCAGCGCAATGCGGCGAACGACTCCGAGGAGCCGTCCACACCGACGACGATGTCCTGCAGACCGCCGTTCATTCCCTTACCCCCGTTGATGCCATCGTTGGTCATGATGCACCTCCTGATGTACGTCGTTGTAGTCCCCAGCATAGCCGACGGGCGCGGGAACATCGGGGAGCGCGGCCGGCCCCTTCCATCTTTTTGCGTTTACAGCGCAATATGTGAGAGCGGGGGAATGTTCGTCACTGCAAATCGGTAAAGTGATACAGAGTTTTATTAGGGAGGACAAAGCATGTTCGAACGGTTCACCGACCGTGCGCGGCGCGTCATTGTGCTTGCCCAGGAGGAGGCACGTGCGCTCCAGCATAACTACATCGGTACGGAACACCTGCTGCTTGGCCTGATTCGCGAGGGCGAGGGCGTGGCCGCCAAGGCTCTGGCTTCCAAGGGAGTCGAGCTGGACGCCACCCGCAAGCAGGTGGAGGAGATGATCGGCAAGGGCAATGCCGCTCCGAACGGACACATTCCATTCACTCCGCACGCCAAGCAGGTGCTCGAACTGAGCCTGCGTGAGGCGCTGCAGCTGGGCCACAGCTACATCGGCACCGAGCACATCCTGCTTGGTCTGATTCGCGAGGGCGAAGGCGTGGGCACCCAGGTGCTCATCAAGATGGATGTGGATCTGGGCGAGCTGCGCACCGCCACCATCGATCTGATCCGCGGCAGCCATGAGGGCTCCGACAGCGAGAAGGGCGATCTGGCCAACGCCGGCGGCGTGCAGAACAAGGGCAGCCAGACCGGCTCCGCCATCCTCGACCAGTTCGGCCGCAATCTCACCGCGGAGGCCGCCGCAGGCAAGCTTGATCCGGTCATCGGCCGTTCCAAGGAGATCGAGCGCGTGATGGTGGTGCTGTCCCGCCGCACCAAGAACAACCCCGTGCTGATCGGCGAGCCCGGCGTCGGCAAGACCGCCGTCGTGGAGGGCCTCGCCCAGAAGATCAACGCCGGCGACGTGCCCGAGACCCTCAAGGGCAAGCAGGTGTATTCGCTTGACCTCGGCTCCATGGTGGCCGGTTCCCGCTATCGCGGTGATTTCGAGGAACGCCTCAAGAAGGTGCTCAAGGAGATCAAGACCCGCGGCGACATCGTGCTGTTCATCGACGAGATCCACACGATCGTCGGCGCCGGTTCCGCCGACGGCGCGCTGGGCGCATCCGACATGCTCAAGCCCATGCTGGCCCGTGGCGAGCTCCAGACCATCGGCGCCACCACCACCGAGGAGTACCGCAAGTACATCGAGAAGGATGCGGCCCTCGAACGTCGTTTCCAGCCGATCCAGGTGCCCGAACCGACGATCGCCGAGACCATCGAGATCCTCAAGGGTCTGCGCGAGCGTTACGAGAACCATCACCACGTGACCATCACCGACGGTGCCCTGCAGTCCGCGGCCGAGCTGTCCGCCCGGTACATTCAGGACCGCAACCTGCCGGACAAGGCCATCGACCTGATCGACGAGGCCGGTGCCCGACTGCGCATCAAGCGTCTGACCGCCCCGCCGGAGCTCAAGGAGATCGACGCCAAGATCGCCAAGGTGAGCGCGGACAAGGATCAGGCCATCAAGGACCAGGACTTCGAGAAGGCCGCCGAACTGCGCGACCGTCAGGAAAAACTGGAATCCGAGCGCAAGGAGAAGGAACAGTCCTGGCGTGAAGGCGAGTCCGACGTGTCCATGACCGTGGACGAGGACGTCATCGCCCAGGTGATCTCCGCCACCACAGGCATCCCCGTGTTCAAGCTCACCCAGGCCGAGTCCAAGAAGCTGCTCAACATGGAGAAGGAGCTGCACAAGCGCATCATCGGTCAGGACGACGCGGTCACCGCGCTGTCCCGCTCGATCCGCCGCGCCCGTGTGGGCCTCAAGGATCCGAAGCGTCCCGCTGGCTCGTTCATCTTCGCCGGCCCCACCGGCGTGGGCAAGACCGAGCTGGCCAAGGCGCTCGCCGAGTTCCTGTTCGACGACGAGGATGCACTGATCCGCGTGGATATGTCGGAGTTCTCCGAGAAGTACGCCGCCTCGCGTCTGTTCGGTGCGCCTCCGGGATACGTCGGTTACGAGGAGGGCGGCGAGCTCACCGAGAAGGTGCGTCGCAAGCCGTTCTCCGTGGTGCTGTTCGACGAGATCGAGAAGGCTCACCCCGACATCTTCAACACGCTGCTGCAGGTGCTGGATGACGGCCATCTGACCGACGGTCAGGGCCGCAAGGTGGACTTCAAGAACACCATCATCATCCTCACCACCAACCTCGGTACCCGCGATATCGCCAAGGCCGCCAACACCGGCTTCAACGTGGGCGGCAACACCGAGACGAGCTACCAGCGCATGAAGGATCAGGTCAGCTCGGAACTCAAGCAGCAGTTCCGTCCCGAGTTCCTCAACCGTCTGGACGACATCATCGTGTTCCGCCAGCTCACCGAGCCGCAGGTGCGTCAGATCGTGGATCTCGACGTCAAGCGTCTCAACGATCGTCTGTTCGAGCGCCACATGTCGATCGAACTGACCGACAAGGCCAAGGATCTGCTCGCGGAGAAGGGCTTCGACCCGCTGCTGGGCGCCCGCCCGCTGCGCCGCGTGATCCAGCGCGACATCGAGGACGCCATCTCCGAGAAGATTCTGCTCGGCGAACTTGGCGACAACGAGGCCGTGGCCGTTGATGCGCAGGGCGAGGGTCTTCTGGGTGAGTTCACGTTCGTGGGCAAGCCGATTCTGGATGCCGAGCCGGCGAAGGATGCGGACGACAAGCCTGCGGATACTGCCGAACCGGTGGCCGTCACCGAAGGCGAGACCGGAACGGACAAGGCCGAGTAATCGACCAAACGGTCATACCCGTAAAGGGGTTGGAAGTCAGAGCAATATCTGGCTCCCAACCCCTTTTTCGTTATCCTGAGTCGGAATGCGTGTGTGGATTTGATAGTCCAAATGTAGAAATTGGATCAGGCGATGAAGGCCAGCGCAATCAGCGCGGCGAGGTAGACGACGACCATGCCGGCGAACGCGATGTCGCGGCCGCCGACGCGCATCATACGGTAATGGGTGCGATGCGCTCCGCCCTCGTAGGAACGGGCATCGAGCGCGAGTCCCAGATTGTCGGCATGACGCAACGCGCCGGCGAACACCGGAACGATGATTGCCGTCAACGCCTGCAGTCGCTGCATGGGCGTACCGGATTCGATGCTGCCGCCGCGCGCCGACTGTGCATCGATCACATCCCTCGTTTCCTGCGTCAGCGTGGGAATAAACCGTAATGCCAGACTCATCGTCAGCGCGATCTCACCGGTATGCACGCCGATCCGTGACAACGGCGACAAGAGCGAACCGAAGGCGTCGGTCAGTCGTACCGGCGTGGTGGTGCCGAGCATGATCGCGCCAAGAATCACCACCAGGGCCAGGCGTCCCGCATAGACCAATGCCGTCCAAAGGCCGTCGTCGGTGATCGGAATCGGGCCGATATGCGCGAGCGGTGTGCCCGTACGGACAAAGAACACATTGAGCGCGCTCATGACGACGAACAGGGCGAGCAGCATCCGCACCGAGTGCAGCACCGACACCGGTCCGAGTCGGGAGGCGGCAAGAATCAGCGTCACCGTCAGCGCCGCCACGGCCAATTGCATGGGCGTGCCGATGGCGAACGCGGTGAACATCATGATCAGGAACAGCACCATCTTCACCCGTGGGTCAAGCGCGGCGATGAAGGACGGTCGCGGCTGCCGGGATTCGGCAGGCCTGTGGTCGTCGTCGGCGTGATCTCCAAGGGTGATCACACGATCGGCAAGTTCGGCTTCGGCACGATCATGCGTAACGATGATCACGGTGACGCCCTGTGTCCTGAGATCGTCGATCAATGTATGGATGCGCTGCGTGGCTGACGTATCGAGACTGCTGGTCGGCTCGTCCATGACAAGGATCTTCGGCCGCCACGCTAGAATGCCGGCAATGGCGACCATGCGCTGCTGTCCGCCGGAAAGGTCGAACGGAGACCGGCCAGCGAGATGCGAAAGCCCGAGGGGCTTCAGCGTCTGGGAGACGCGCTCGTCGAGTTCGGATCCGTCGAGTCCGAGATTACGGGGACCGAAGGCCACGTCCTCGGCCACGGTTTCCGCAAACAGCTGCCGTTCGGGATGCTGCATGACATAGCCGATGGTGGCGCGGAGACGTTTGCGGTCGCGACGGCGCAGCGGCTTGGCGCCTCGACCGGTATCACGGGCGACCGGAATGCCGTCGACGGTGATGCTGCCGCGGTTGGGGGCCTCCAACGCGCAGAGCAGACGGGTGAGCGTGGATTTTCCGCAGCCGTTGTGCCCCATGATCGCCACGGTCTCGCCGGGCTCGATGGTGAGGTTGACGTCGGTGAGGACGGGGGTGTTTTTGGCGTAGGAGAAGGAGACGTGGGAGAGGGAGATGATGGGGGAGGAGGTTGGTGATTCCGACGTGGATGCGATTGAGCGGGGGCTCCCCTCAGTCTGCTGCGCAGACGGCTCCCCTCTAAGAGGGGAGCCGATGGTATGGAACGTGGATGAGGGTTGTGCTGTGGCTCCCCTCTTTGAGGGGAGCTGGCCGCCGTATGGCGGACTGAGGGGAGCTGCGCCTGAGACGCCGTCGCCGACGATACGTCCGTGGTCCATGCGGATGACGCGGTCGGCCAACGCGGCCTCGTCCTCGGCATGAGTGATGTGCACGATCGTCACACCGTGATCGTGCAGTTCGCCGAGTACGCGCATGATCTCTTCGCGGCCGGATTCATCAAGCATCGCAGTCGGCTCGTCAAGCACCAGCATGCGCGGCCGCATGGCGAGCATGCCGGCGATGGCCACACGCTGCTGCTGTCCGCCCGACATGCGTGTCGGATCGTTTGCCTCGAATCCGTCCATGCCCACACGCCGCAACGCCGTGCCGATGCGCTCGCCGATGCGCTCCCGCGGCACGCCGAGGTTCTCCGGTCCGAACGCCACATCATCCTCGGTCACGGTGGTGACGATCTGATCCTCGGGATTCTGAAACACCGCGCCGATGCCGTGCCATGCCGCACGATACGCGCTCGCATTTGCCCGTCCGTCGCGGAACACCGGCTCGTCAAGCAGATCGATCGTGCCGGAATCCGGTGCGGCCAGTCCGGCGATCAGCCGTCCCAATGTGGATTTGCCGGATCCGTTGGCGCCGACGATGGCCACTCGCTCGCCGGCGCCAATCGTCAGATCCACGTCATCCAACGCCCAGGTGTCGCCATTGTCATAGCTGAAACGTACGTCGTGCAGCACGGCAATAGGGGATGTCACGGGATCTGGACCTTTCCTGGGAGACGGTGAACAGCAAAGAACGGTGTGCGCATCGATACGTCACGATACGCACACCGCGGTTGATAAGGGAAATCGACGGAACGAGCCTCAGCGGGTCTTGTTCAGCAGATCGGAGATCGGCTTGTAGATCAGGAACGTGACGATGCCATGAATGACGAACTTGAGCAGATTGAACGGCAGCAGCACCGGCACGATCATGGCCGCCACCTGTGCGACCGTCATATGCGCGTAGATCGGCGTGATCAGCAGATTGCCGACGATCGCGATGGTCAACGCCACTACGGCGCCCACCAGAATGCCGGCGGTGGCGCCCTTGCGGGTCTTCCAACGCTTGTAGATCAGCGAGGCCGGCACACTCAGCGCCAAGGCCACGGCGATCGCCATGATCGAACCCCACGGATCGCCGAACATATGCGGTACGAAGCCCAGCACGCTGACGATCACGGCCGCGGACGGGCCAAAGGCGAAACCGGCGATCAGGCACACGATGCCCGACGGATCATATTTGAGATACGGCGCCGCCGGGAAGATCGGCAGTTCGATGAAACTGGTGACCATGGCCAGTGCCACGAACAGTGCGTAGACGGCGATGCGTTTGGTGGACCAGCGACCCGAATCGGCCACGCCGGTGGAATGGGTATCGGTATGCGAAGATACGCTCATGCGAGCACCTCGTTTCTCTCATCCGGACTGTACCGTTGGCTCCGGAGTCACACCGGATCGGCCGCCTCTCGCGGTTCGCGGGCTTTGACGCCGATCGTTATGAACGTCGATCGCATCATCACCGCCAGTGGGGAATCTCACCCCGCCCTGAAACTTTTGCGTTCCCGACTGTAGCACAGGCGATAATGGGCGACGGGCCGCATGACCGGTTTTCGGTATCGGATGAATCTGGAACGCGGTATCAGCTCGATTTTTCGTGTGGCAGTGTCACAATGGACACTATGACTGCGCAGAAGACCGAGAAAGCAACGGCTAAGAAAACAGCGAAGAAAACGGCTGAGAAAAAGACGAAGGTGACGGACAAGCTCGCCATCGTCGTGGTGACGTACAAGCGTCAGGAACTGCTCAAGACGCTGTTCGCATCGTTCCTCGCCTCGACCATCGCGCCGTGGCGCATCGTGATCGTCGACAACGAGCACTCCGACAAGACACGTGCCATGGTCGAGGAATTCTCCGACAAGGTCACCGCACAATGGGGCAAGACGATCGCCGACACCGACGGCAACCTCAACCGCGTGGTATACGCGCCGCAGTCCGACAACCTCGGCGGATCCGGCGGCTTCTCGGCCGGCGTGAAGAAGGCATACGAACTGGGCGCCGAATGGTTCTGGGTTATGGACGACGACGTGGCCATCGAACCCGACGGCATGGCCAAGCTCGCCAAGTGGATGCCCACCCACGACGTGATCCAGGGCAGCCGATACGACTACGACGGCGGTCCGTTCTACTGGCAGTACCACTTCATCGTGCCGCTGGGTATCCCCAACCCGATCGCGCCCGCCGCATTCGGGCCGGCCGGCTACCGCGTGATGAACACCATGTGCTTCGAAGGCGGCCTGTTCCGTCGCAACATCGTGGAGCAGATCGGCTTCCCCGATCCCCGATTCTTCATCTACTGGGACGACACGATCTACGGATACCTGGCCAGCAAGGTCACCAACCCGATCATCGTGCCCGACCGCGTGATGCGCCGCACCCGCGAGATCGGTAACTGGGACATCGGCGGCTTGCGCCAGCTCAACTCCACCTCCGACATGAACCGCTACCACATCCTGCGCAACCGCGGCTACATGGCCCGCTACTTCATGGCGCACGGCGACTACCGCGGATTCCTGTTCGGACTGGGCACCATCGCCACCATCGCCAAGGAGATCATCCGCCTGGTGGCCGTGGACCGCGGACACCTCGGCAACGGCCTCAAGCAGATCTTCCGCGGCTGGTGGGATTCGCACAAGCTGCTGCACGATCCCGACTGGCAGCCCATGCCGCCGCTGAAGCCGGCGAAGTGAAGCAAGCGGCAGACGAACGCATACGGACCGAGCACGGCATGCATTTCTCCCATCGCGTCGACGTGTCACGCCCCAACGCCATCAGCCTGGCCGAGCTCCAGGCCCGGCGCGACGGCGTGACCCTGACCAAACTCAACGATTCCAACCCCACCCGGCACGGACTGGCGCCGGCCGGCGTGCCCAGCGTGTACGAGGCGAACCCGCACGGCCAGTCCGCGGCCCGGCGCGCGCTCGCCGAGTTTCTGTCGTCGGGCGGCGTGGATGGCGACGCCGATGCTCCGTCCATGACCGACGCGGATGGCGTGGATCCCGACCATCTGTATCTGCTGAGCTCCACGTCCGAGGCGTATTCGTGGCTGATGAAGCTGCTGTGCGACCCCGGCGACGCGGTGCTCGCCCCCAAGCCCGGCTACCCGCTGATCGAATCGATCGCCCGGCTGGAGAACGTGGAGGCCGTTGAATACTCGCAGATCTACGACGGCTCGTGGATGATCGACATCGCCGAGATCGAGGGGCTGCTCGACGAGTCCGAGGCCGACGCCTCGGCCCCGAACATTCGCGCACTGGTGCTCATCAATCCGAACAACCCCACCGGATCCTATGTGAAGCCGGACGAACGGCGCCGGCTGGTGGAACTGTGCGCACGGCATGACGTGGCGATCATCGCCGACGAGGTGTTCTACGACTATGCGCTCGAGCCGTTCGGCGGCAACGCGCGTCTGGCGGGGGAGCGGGGCGTGCTCACCTTCGCGCTCGACGGGTTCTCGAAGATGCTCGCCGCACCGCACGCCAAGGTCGGCTGGATCCGGGTGTCCGGTCCGGACGCCGACGTGGCCGAGGCCATGGCCCGGCTCGACGTGATCGCCGACGACTTCCTGCCCATGAGCGACATCATCGCCGACCGTGTGCCGGAACTGCTCGCCGACGCCGCGTCGCAGACGAATCGTGTGCGTGAGCGCACCCGTGCGAATCTCACCATGCTGCATGCCATGCTCGATGCGGACGATCTCGGCGTGGTCAGCGTGCTCAGGGCCGAAGGCGGGTGGAACGTGCTGCTGCGATTCCCCTCGTCCGTAGACGAGAGCGAACTGGTGCTGTCGCTGATCCGCGACCATCACGCCACCGCCCAGCCGGGATTCTTCTTCGACATGACGGCCAACGGCTATCTCGCCGTCTCGTTGCTGCCCGAGCCGCAGGTGTTCGAAGAGGGTATCCGTGCCGTTCTCTCCGCCGTGCGGCAGATGCTGTCCGACTGATTCCGAACGTTGTCGTTTCCGGCCTGTCTCACGGCTGGCTCATCGTGTGCCCGGCATTCCCGTACATCGGGAGTGCCGGGCTTTTTTCGTTTCTGACAGTCGTGTCGGCGTGTCGCATGGTCCCATGGTGTCGTAAACTATATATCGCAGATAATTATCATATATAAATAAATATCGATCGTGACACACGTCAACGGTTCGACAACGAGATCCCGGCATGATCCGGGATATGGTGGAGATCATGGATATCAACCTGCTCGACAGGATTCTGCAAGCCATGCGTACCGCCGCCTCGGTGCCGACGCTGGTCCCCGAACTGCCCGACGGCGTTCGCCCGATCCACCTGCGTGTGCTCGATGCCCTCAGTCGCACGCGTGGCGACAACGGATGCTCCAGGGTGTCCGACATCGCCGCCGCGCTCGGCATGCGCATGCCCAACGTCACCCGCATCATTCGCGAGATGACGGATCTTGGCATGCTCGAAAAGACATCCGATCCCACCGACGGTCGTGTGGTGCTCATCCGCACCACCGATCTCGGCGAGGAATACGTCGACCGCTACATCGTCGGCGTACGGCAGCGCATCGAACACGAGCTTATGACGAAAGTCAGCATGGACGACATCGAATCCATGATCGTTACGATCGACGCAATCAGAACCGCGGTCGACAAGGCCTGCGGTCGGGGGGAATCCACAGCGGCATAGCCGCGTTCCGGCGCCATAGTCATGCAATTCACGCATTCATCGTCGGGGCGTGCGCTTTGCCGTGTCCGGATTCGACCTGAACTACTGTACGCACATTGGAAGGTTGAGACGAGAATGGCCGAAACACGGCATCCGGAAACACGGCACGATGAAACAATGAAGGCCCGCGTGGATGTGAAGCACCCCACGCTGGTGATGCTTGGATTGTATCTGGGCGCGTTCCTGGGCATGCTCAGCGAAACGGCGATGAACATCGCGCTGCCCAGTCTGATGGAGACGTTCGGCGTGACCGCCGGCACCGCCCAGTGGTTGGTCGTCGGCTACATGCTGGTGATCGGCGTGGTGCTGCCGTTCGTGGGACTGCTGCTTAAGTGGTTCCGTGCCAAGAACCTGCTGATTGTGGCGCTGGCCGCGTTCCTGATTGGTTCGTTGATCTCCGGTCTGGCGCCCACGTTCCCCGTGCTGCTCGCCGGCCGTATGATCCAGGGCATCTCCACCGGTCTGGTGCTGCCCATGATGTTCTCCGTGCTGCTTGAGGTGTTCCCGAAGAACAAGATCGGCGCCGCCATGGGCACCACCACGCTGATCATCATGTTCGCCCCGGCCGTGGGCCCGACCCTGTCCGGATTCTTCATCGGCATGTTCAGCTGGCGCTGGATCTTCTACTTCTTCGCCGTGGTAGCGGCCGTCGCGCTGGCGTGCGCGCTGGTGTTCATGGTCAATCCGTATGAGCTCACCCGTCCGCGCATCGACGCGTTCAGCTGCCTGACCTCGGTGATCGGCTTCGGTGGTCTGGTGCTCGGCGTGAGTCTGATCAGCGAGTTCGGTATGTCTCCCGCCGTCATCGGCATTCTGATCGTCGGCGTGATCGCCGTGGCGCTGTACAGTCGCCGCCAGCTGCGTATGGACGTGCCGGTCATCGATCTGCGCGCGTTCGCCATTCCGCAGTTCACCACCGGTGCGATCGTGGTGATGATGAACTTCGGCATCACGCTGTGCGCCATGTACCTCATGCCGCAGGAGATCCAGAACGGCATGGGCGTGCCCGCGGCCATGGCCGGACTCGTGATGCTGCCCGGCGGCGTGATCAACGCCGTGGTCTCGTTGCTCTCCGGCCGCCTGTTCGACGCGATCGGCCCGAAGATCCTGGTCCGTTCCGGTCTGGTCGTGTCCGTGATCGGTCTGGCTCTGCTCATGCTCGCCGGCACCACGAGCTCCGTCGGCTACATCATCGCCGCACACGTGGTGCTCATGATCGGCGTGCCGCTGACGATGAGCCCGGCGCAGTCCACCGCCCTGGCGGCCCTGCCTCCGCAGCTCGCCACCGACGGCAGCACCATCATCAACACGCTGCAGCAGGTGTGGGGCGCCATCGCCACGGCCGTGGCCACCGTGCTGCTCGGTGCCGGCCAGTCCCGTGCCCTCGCCGCCGGTGCCGATTCTGCCCAGGCGTTCGTCACCGGTTCCCGGTTCGGCTTCGCATTCGCCGTGGTGCTCGCCTGCGTCGGCCTGATCGCATCCCTGCGCATCAGGTCGCTGAGTGCCATGACCCGCGCCGAGCAGGTGCCCGATGTGGAGGTCAAGGATCTCGAGGTCAAGCCGGCCAAGGTGCGTACCGCCGCCAAGGCGTGATTGCGGTGTGCCCGTCCGATCGCGGATGAGCGGATGCGTCCGTTTCCGAGGAGGTGTCAGGCGCATCTGCAGCGGAGTCTCGGCAACGGGAGCCGGAAAACCGCAAAACATGGGTGGTCGCTTCGGTGATGTGCGGCTATCTCCAAGTTCTGAAGTGGTTATGAGGCTCTGCAGACATCAATCTCCAAGTTCTGAAGTTCCTGGGGTGTCTATCCGAAATACGACCGTTCCAATTACACCGGTCGTATTTCGGTTCTTGCGATCGGAAACTTCAGAACTTGGAGATTGACGTCTGCAATGGGCTCGAATTACTGCAGAACTTGGAGATTGATGCACGCCGATGCGAGCCGATGCCGAGGACCGCCTCCTCGTTGCGTATTGTGCGTTGCATTGACGGCGTGCGGCCAGTTCGGAACGCTGCACCTGACGGATCGGCCGCGAGCGGGGGATCGTGGTCGCTGAGGCGTGCGGTGGAGCCGTGTAGGACGGGCGCATGGTCAAGAAAGCGGAGTCGGGGTGGGTTGAGCGCACGAAATGTTTGATTTTTCTGTGCGATTTTGCCGTATGATGCACAGAAACGCACATGGAATCGCGTTCGTGTTCGCGTGTCGTGCGATTCTGTTCTGTTTTATGTTTATTTGCTTCGTTCAAATCGACCGTCATGAACGTATTTGTGAGCTCTTGAGTGCTGATTATGTGAGCTTTGGACGTTGTCGTCGATTGCCTTCGGATGAGCTTGCAATTTACTCCCGGAAAGTGGGACCATGGGTCATGGCGGGGACGCAAGGGAATCCCCCGTTCGAATGCATTTCCCACGGTTCCAAAAGAGGACGAATATGAGCGAAACGACCGGAAGCACCTTCACGATGACGGCCACCGAAGTCAAGCATCTGCTTGATGAGGCGCACAATGGGGGATATGCCTACCCAGCCATCAACATCAGCAATCTCGATACCGCCATCGCGGCGATGGAAGGCCTGGAGCAGGCGAACAGCGCCGGATTCGTGCAGGTGAGCATCGGCGGCGCCAAGCAGGCCAGCCCGAAGGGTGATCCGGTCGAAGGCTCGATCATCATCGGACGTATGATGCGTGATCTGCGCAAGAGCCACCACGTGCCGATCATTCTGCACACCGATCACTGCCATGCCGACTACGTGGACACCTGGCTCAAGCCGCTGCTCGTGGAGCTCAAGAAGCTCAAGGACGCCGGCGAGGAGAAGATCTTCGACTCGTTCATGTTCGACGGCTCCCACGACGAGATCCACGACAACGCCGCAACCATCAAGGAGCTGCTGCCGATGGTCCAGGCCGTCGACGGCGTGCTCGAGGTCGAGGCCGGCGGCAAGTGGGGCGGTATGGAGGACGGCGTGGCCGATCAGGCCGTCTACTCCACCCCCGAGGACGTGGCCGTGATTCAGAAGACCTTCACCGACGCCGGACTCGACGAGGACGACTACCTGCTGGCCGTGGCCTTCGGCAACGCGCACGGCACCGCCGTTATCCCGCACCTCAAGCCCGAACTCCTCTCCGAGATCGCCGAAAAGACCGGCGTGCGCAACATGTACGTGTTCCACGGCGGCTCCGGCTCGTCCGAAGACGACGTGCGTGCCGCGGTCAAGGACGGCGTGGTCAAGATGAACGTCGACACCGACACCCAGTACGAGTTCACCAACGGCATCGACGCGTTCCTCGTCGCCGCCGACGGCAAGCAGCGTTCCCACCGCGAAGGCAAGAAGTTCTTCGACCCGCGCAAGTGGAACGCGGCCGGCCGCAAGGCCATGACCGCCAAGGTCGTCGAGGTCGCGCAGCTGCTCGGCAGCGCCGGACACGCCACGGCCGTGGACTACAAGTCGGTGCTCGACCCGGTCGTGGCCTGACCGCCGCGGCGGATCGCGAACACCGACCGCAACCCCGACACATCATGCGCCGAGGGCAACGACGTCCATCGGCGCACATCCCCTCCCCATGGGAGAAGGGCGCGGCCATCCCCAATCGTGGCGGTCGCGCCCGATCATAGACGTACGCAGCAGTACCACATCACCATCACAGGAAAGCCAACATCATCATGAAGCCAGGAAAAGCGTATCTTCTTCGACACGGACAGACCTACTGGGCCGTCTCCGGACAGCACACGGGACGCACCGACGTGCCGCTGACCGAAACCGGTCGCCAGCAGGCCATCGAGGCCGGAGAACGCGTACGCGCCGCTCACCCGGAACCCTTCGCCGCCGTCTACTGCTCGCCGCTCAAGCGCGCCAGCGAAACCGCCAAACTCGCCGGATTCGACGCCGAATACCGTGACGAACTCATGGAATGGGACTACGGTCGAGCCGAAGGCCGCACCCGCGGACAGATCAGCGAAGCGCTCGGCCGCGCATGGAACCTCTGGCTCGACGGCCCCCAGGCCGTTCCCGAATCGCTCGGCGCCCAGCGCGTCGAAACCCTTCCCGACGGCCAGCAGGTCACCGTGAACCTGACCGAAGGCGAAACGCTCGACGAGGCATTCGCCCGCGCGAAGAAGGTCGTCGCCGAAGCGAAGGCCATCACCGACGAAGGCAAGGACGTGCTGCTCGTGGCCCACTCGCACATCCTGCGACTGGTGACCATGGCATGGGTGGACCTGCCTCCCGTGGAAGGACGCAAATTCGAACTCGGCACCGCCCGCTACGTGGTGCTCGGCGATCACAAGGGTCAGCCCGTCATCGAAAACTGGGGTGCGTAAGCGACTATGAAGTACAACGACAGCGCGGTGCGCACGCCGATGGTCATCGGCAACTGGAAGATGAACCTCGACCACCGTCAGGCCGGCCAATGGCTGCTGGAATATTCCGGCTCCGGTCAGAACTGGGCCCGACGCATGGAGGAGACCGGCACGGTCGTCAACCGTGTGGAGATCGGCGTACTGCCCTCGTTCACTAGCCTGCTGGCCATCCGCGACATGGCCCGCAAGACCGACTTGAACGGCGAACTGTCCTTCGGCGCCCAGAACGTGAGCGAACTCGACGCCGGCGCCTACACCGGTGACATCAGCGCCCAGATGCTCGCCGCGCTCGACTGCCGCTACGTGCTGCTCGGCCATTCCGAACAGCGCCGCTACCACCCCGAGGACGACGCGAAGATCGACCGCAAGATGCGCGTGGTGCTCGACAGCGGCATGACGCCCATCGTATGCATCGGCGAGACCAAGCTCGGCCGCGACGACGGCATCGGCATCGACTATGCGCTCAACCAGCTCGTCTCCGCGGTGCGACTGCTCTCTCCCGAAGACATGTGCAAGGTGATCGTGGCCTACGAGCCCGTATGGAGCATCGGCACCGGCACTCCGCCCGATCCGACCGTGATCGAATCGGCGCTCGCCGACATCCGTGACTTCATCAACGCCACGTTCGGCGCCGACGTGGCCGCCAAGGTACGCATCCTCTACGGCGGTTCCGTGAACCCGAACAACGCCGCGCAGATCATCCACCGGTACGGTGTGGACGGATTCCTGGTGGGCGGCGCGAGCCTCGACCCCACCAAGTTCGCTAAGATCTGCCACCGCGTGGCTGAATCGAGTGTGGTGCGTCTGCGCCGCACCGCCCATACGATCTACCGTCCGGGCAAGCGCACCGTGGAGGAGTTCACCGACTCCACGCTGCAGGAGCCGTACCAGTTCGTGGCCTCCAAGGTGGCGCAGAACCACGCCGACACCATGGCATGGCGTGCGGCGCTCGCGTTGGCCGCCTACCGTACCGTGGGATTCCAGTGGCTGGAGGAGCAGGCCGCGATCGAACTCGAGGACGCGGCCGACGCGTCGGGCACCACGTTCGTCGGATTCGAGGCTGACGTGCTGCGCGACATGATCTGGTCGAACCGTCTGCGCGTGATCGAGTCGATGATGAAACTGATCGACGAGCGCCGTATTCGCGGTGTGTTCTCGATCCGTCAGTGGCTCATCGAATGCGACGACGCGCTGGACCCCGATCGTCGGCATGAACTGCTGGCCGAGGAATTCGCGAACGTGGCGTGCATGCGCGCCTATGGAGAAATCGGCCATGGCGTGGACTTCGAAGGATTCCGCAAGCCGTTCGTGGCGGGTTATCTGCTCAGCGACGTCGACACGCAGAACCGCATGTGGCGTCTGCGCGGCATCGACCGCAAGCTGCACCGCCCGTGGAAGGACGGTCGGCTGGGCCTGAAGTAGTCGATTCGGCGGTGCGGGCGACAACGACGTCGCCGGCACCGCCGAAATTACCTTCCGTTTGGTAGGCCTAACGGCGTGTCTTATGGATAGAACGTTCTAATCTAGACGTGTACGAACGTACATGCCTGGATTGCATCGCCATACACGGTCAACGTCAGACCATGACGACAAACGATCAACGACAACGGCATGTACCCGCCCCGACAAGGAGAGAACCATGGGCAACCTGCTGCTCGCCGTGATCTACGTGGCGTTCATCAGCCTCGGCCTGCCCGACGCCGTACTCGGCGCGGCATGGCCCGTCATGTACCCGCAATTCGACGTACCGGTCTCATACGCCGGCATGATCTCCATGATCATCAGCGCCGGCACCATCGTCTCCGCCCTCATGAGCGACCGGCTCACCCTCAAACTCGGCGCCGGCAAAGTCACCGCACTCAGCGTCGCCACCACCGCCATCGCGCTCGCCGGATTCTCGTTCGCCCCCTCGTTCTGGGTGCTCTGCCTCTGGGCCATACCCTACGGACTCGGCGCCGGAGCCGTGGACGCCGCCCTCAACAACTACGTGGCCCTCCACTACAGCAGCCGCCATATGAGCTGGCTGCACTGCATGTGGGGCATCGGCGCATCCGCAGGCCCCTACATCATGAACTACGCCCTCACCGGCGGCTACGGATGGCACTCCGGCTACCGCTGGGTCTCCATCCTCCAAGTCGTGCTCACCGCACTCATCCTCATCAGCCTTCCCCTCTGGAAAACCCGAGACGATGCCGCCGCCACGGCGGCCGACGGTGAACAGCGCGAAACCGAACCCCGCAAACCCCTCGGACCCATCGCCGTGCTCGCCATCCCCGGCGCCAAATCCATCCTCATCATGTTCTTCTGCTACTGCGCCGTCGAAACCACTGCCGGACTCTGGGCCGCCAGCTACATGGTGCTCGGCCACGGCATCAACGCCGACCAGGCCGCCGCATGGGCCAGCCTCTTCTACATGGGCATCACCGCCGGACGCGCCGTCAGCGGATTCCTCACCATGCGCTTCCCCGATCACACCATGATCCGCATGGGCCAGGCACTCGTCGGCTGCGGCGTCATCCTCATGATGCTGCCCTTCAGCACCATCATGCCGCTCATCGGCCTCATTGTCGTCGGACTCGGCTGCGCGCCCATCTACCCATGCGTCATCCACTCCACTCCCGCCTACTTCGGTGCCGACAAATCCCAAGCCGTCATCGGCGTGCAAATGGCCTGCGCCTACGCCGGCAGCCTCAGCGCACCACCCATCTTCGGCCTCATCGCCAACCACATCACCGTCACCCTCTACCCCTTCTACCTCGGCGCCATCCTCATCCTCATGATCATCATGCACGAAAACCTCAGACGCGTCTTCGCCGCACGCCACGCGTAACACACCGCAAAAACGCGTCCCGGTTGGCCCGTCACAACCCCCGACGGTGGTACATTCGTTCATATAGGTTCGAATTGCGGGCCAACCGATCAATCTCGGCGAGGAGAAAACACATGATTGAAACCGCACAGGCATTCGGCATCGACATCGGTGGATCCGGCATCAAAGGCGCCCCTGTAGACCTCAAGGAAGGCAAGTTCGCCTGCGAGCGACTCCGCATCCCCACCCCCGAGGAATCCACCCCCATCGCCGTCGCCGGCATCGTCAAGCAGATTCTCGACCACTATGAGGTCGAAGACGGCACCCCCATCGGCATTGCCTTCCCCGCGCCCATCAAGCCCGGCCGCCCCCTCGACTTCATGGCCAACCTCGACCAGTCCTGGGTCGGCGTCGACATCAACGAACTCATGTGCGAACAGACCGGCCGCACCGTCCACGTCGTCAACGACGCCGACGCCGCCGGCCTCGCCGAAGCCCAGTACGGCGCCGCCAAAGGCGTCGACGGCCTCGTCATCGCCACCACCCTCGGCACCGGCATCGGCACCGCCCTCATCATGAACGGCGTCCTCGTCCCCAACACCGAGCTCGGCCACCTCCTGCTCGACGACAAGGGCGACTCCGAAAAGTACACCGCCGACTCCGTCCGCACCGCCAAAGAACTCACCTGGAAGAAGTGGGGCAAGCGACTCACCAAGTACTACCGCATGCTCGAACACTACTTCAGCCCCGACATCTTCGTCGTCGGCGGCGGCGTCAGCAAGAAGCACGAAAAGTTCTTCCCCTACATCGACATCAAGACCCCCATCGTCCCCGCCCAGCTCCTCAACGACGCGGGAATTGTGGGGGCGGGCTACTACGCCTCCACCTTCTAAAAGCAAAAATCCGCGCCACGGAGTGTCCCCGGCGCCGCTGAACGTTCGACGTACCGTTGTATGCCTTCACGTTCCGCGGCACCGAGGCCACACGCGTGGCGCGGATTTTTTACTTTTGAGCATAAGGTCCTCGGCGTTGCGGAAGACTTGACGTACCTTCGTACGCCTGCGTCTTCCGCGCCTTGAGGCCACACGCGTGGCGCGGATTTTTTACTTTGGAGACATAAGATTCGCTGTGTTGCGTGGGGAGCCCTCCCTCAGTCACGCGGGGCGTGACAGCTCCCTCCCTCGGAGGGAGCACGCAGGGGTATGGGCATGTGCTCCCTCCGAGGGAGGGAGCTGGCCGACCGCAGGTCGGACTGAGGGAGGGTCGCCCAGACCCCGCCAATATCGTTCAGACCATCGCGCGAAATGCAGCCCATCACAGTGCGATTTGTCGTCGTCACGCGTGTGTCCCCAAGGCGCGGGACGTGAAGGCGTACAACGGTACGTCGAGTCTTCCGCAACGCCGGGGACACTCCGTGACGACGACAAATCACCAGACGAACCAGGATTGGACGGTGTAGAACACCACCGGATTGCTGGAGATCAGCGGGCTGGCGCGGCCGGTCATGAACGAGCTGGCCACCGTCATGAACAACGTCCACAACACCAGTACGATCACCGCGGCGCGGGCCGTCCGGGCCGTACGCGTAATCCCCACGGACGTGAGCATCATGCGGGTGCGCGCCCACTCCATCATGATCGGGATCATCAGGATTCCCGGCAGTGTGAACAGCCACGAAAAATCACAGGCATACCGCCAGTCCATACCGCCCTTATAGCTGACGAACAGCAGTTCGAACACGCCCAGCATCACCGACGTGCAGGCCAGACCCCACGCGCGATGACGACGCAGCGCATGACGCATGGGCGGCATCAGAAACACCAGCAGACAGACCGGAATCATCCAGAACAGGCCGCCGATGATCCGCTCATGATACTGCCACGGCGTCACCGGCGTATACGGCACCGTCAGCCACGGGAACGTTCCCGTCAGCCGTGGCGGCTGGAACAGGTAGTAGCCCACGATCTGCGGCAACACCACCAACGGTTCCCGGTATCGGGTCAGATCCACCACCGTGAACTGATAGTCATTGCCGAAATCCAGCAGCGATCCGAACCGCCACAGGTTGTACCACAACAGTCCGGCGAACACCGCGACCGCCGGCAGCAGCGCCGCCAGATCGTTGCGCCACGAGGCGAACACGTGCGGAGGCAGTCGATGCCCGCGCGCCTGCGTCTTCCATACACCCATCCGCCACCGGCGCGGCAGCAGCATGCCGATCGGACGCAGCACGAGTCCCGAACGGATCTCGTCGGCGAAGACCGGCAGGAAGAACAGCGCGCAGAAGATGAACGTCATACGGCAGCCCAACGTGAGCGCCATACACAGCGAACCCGCGGCGATGTGCGCCCGCGACAGCCGATACCCGCCGTTCCCGTCATCGGCCCCGCCGCCGCGTCGCGCGCCAAGCCAGAACCATAGACCCATCATCGTGAACATCAGCGCGGACGCCGTGGGAATCTCATAGAACGACGGCCGCATCCACAGCACCCATGCGTTCGAGCCGCAGGCGAACGTGATCATCGCCAACACCGTGGATCCGACACTCACCGTGGGGAAGAACCGGGTGAACAGGCGCACCACCAGCAGCAGCCCGAACACCAGAAAACCGATCAGGAACGCGACCGTCGCCACCGAGGCAGGCAGCCACGCGCCACCGTCGACCCACAGCGACGTGATCGCCTGAAACGGCACGAACAGCAGCAGTGCCGGCACCACGCCGAAATACGAATACCAGTGGCCATTGAAATACGCGTGATCCCAGTACACCTCGTTCGTGCCGGTGGCGAGCAGCCGCTCATGAAACGCCACGTCATAAGGGTCGGCGGCATTCATGATCGCCTGCGGCACTGGCAGGTCCAGCCAGGGACGGCCATGCAGCAACGCATCACCCAGACGGGCATACTGATCCATGTCATAGGTGTACGCGAACGGACGGTGGAAGACCTGCGGCCCCTGATTGATGCCCGACCAGATCGTGAACCCGAACGCGATCAGGAACGGCACTACCGCCGTGACGAGCGACAGACGCTGCCGACGGTCCCGCGTATCCAGTGTCATGGAATACAGCCGCGACCGGGGTCGCAGAGCGATCAGGATCGCCGCCACCGCCGCCATGACCAGCACTCGTACGGGACTGATGCGGAACGTGGGATGCGCATTGACAACGATCCGGTGGAACGCAAACTGCGTGTCGTAGGACTCCTGGATCCACAGACGAAGACGAACCACATCGCCGTCATAGGCGCGGTTGCGTATCACATGAGTGGCCTTGACCCCATGGCTGACGCCGACCACACGGCCGGTATGCCAGTCGACGGCATTAGAAGTGCCCGCATCGGCCGCGTCCGCGTTGCTGCCGGTATCGGCGCCGCTGCCGGCATCCAGACGGATCCTCGGATTCCATGAGAACTTGGCCTCCTTGCCGCGGATGTCCGCCTTCCGGGGGGAGCCGCCGCCGAAGTCGTACCGTATGTATCGCACCGGCTGATCGTTCACGGTCACGTCGATGTATGCCGCCGTCGGATCGACGACGCGCAATACGCCGTCGCCGCTTTCGACCAGTCCGTCGCCAAGCGTGACATGGGCGTTGTTCACGGCGGTGGGCGTGGGAGTGCCGAGTGACGTCCAGAACGGCATATTGCCCAACGTGATCTCGATCAGAATGATGATCGCCGCGGCCAGCAGGCCGATGCGATGGCGTGCCAGACGACGCACGACACTGGCATGCGTCCCGGCAGGGGAGGAGGTACGGCAAGTCACACGCCCATTGTAGGAGACTGTTCTCTGAAGGCATGAAACGCGGTCTATGTCGGTGAGGATTGTGACAATGAACGGTATGTCTACTTCATCCTCCAACCGGCGTAACAATGGTCGCAAACGTTCTCGATACGGGCGGATGCTGCACCGGGCGTTGGGGGAATTGGAAACGCTGACATCACGATTCGGTGCGGGCAAAACCGGCGGCAACAGTGCCGACGACACGTTCGAACCCGGTGCCGACACGAATCAGCATGCGGATACTCTTGGCATGAACGCCGTCCATGGCATCAACGGCGACATGCTGCGCGAGCTCGCCGCACACGCCAGACGAATCAGTCCGCTTGTCAATCGACGCCTGCTGACCGGCATCCCGGGAGTGCCCGACGGCCTCTCCGTCGGCTGGGCACAGTTCCCGCAGTCGCATGGTCGTGGATTCTCCCTGGCCGTGTTCACCGACCGCAACCATTGCACGCCGATCGCCTTCGTCGACAACAAGGGACGCATTTTCGCAGGTCCCGACATCAACCCCGACACGCAGCGGGACAATCCCGTGTTCCTGTTCGCCAAGGAGAACGAAATCCACGTGTCGGCCAGCCGACTCGACGGCGCCGACCGCCCCGGATCGAACGGCACCGTCGACGATGACACCATGACCGTGCTGCAGGGCGGCATCGTCGGCCGCGGCGACGACGGCGACATGATGTGGCTGGCCTCATGGCTCAAATCCGACAACCGGTACACGCTCGAACAGTTGCGCGCCGACCTGCCCGTGGAACTGCGCGCCGACCTCGAATACCGAGACGCCATGGCCATCGCGTTCTTCGCCGTCTACTTCCTGCCACGCGTCAACGGATTCATGATCGGATTCGGTTCGGGCAACATCTTCCGCCGACTGCGCCGCGAAGCGCCCATCGGCGCAATCCGACGCAGCGTCAAGGACACGCTGCAGGCCCGCGCCCACGGCATGCGCGTCTCCGGGCTTGAAGACCTCTTCGCCGACCTGATGAACGAAGCCGGCGCACTCGACCAGATCGAAGGACTCGAGGCCGTACACGGCGCCGAACCATTGCACCTCTACACGTCGCCGTATTCGGGCGGCTACTTCTTCGGCTGGGATTCCGGACTTGAATTCCCCGCGGCGCTCGCCTCGCTGCGCATCGAAGGCAACCTCAACCGGTTCGCCGCCGTAAGCATGTGGCTCGAGCGCAACGCCCGACTCGGCGCATACCCCACCGAGGACACCGTCACCCGCGCCCAGGCGTCACAGCTCGACTGGGCCCTGCTGACCAACCCCGCCATCACCGCGCTCGACATCGAAGACGACCCCAACGAACGATTCGACCCCGTGCACGACGACGGCACCGCCGCGCTCGCCGCCATGGTCGAAGCCGCGCGCGAGGCCGCCGTCGAAACCGCCACCGAATTCCCTGATCCCGTGGCGGCGCCATCCGACCGTCCGACGGCGCACGCCACGGTGCGGGACGCGAACGGATCGGAATGGGTATACCGCCAGACCTTCTCCTCACTGGTACGCCGACTTCGCCTGCCCTACCGGTTCGACGTCGAATTCCGTGCCAGCCTGCAGGACGGCAACGTGGCCATCGGCTTCACCACCGCCGGCACCTCGATGATGCCCACCAACCGCTACGACGAACAGCGGCGCACCTGGGTGGACCTGAGCCAGTCCGACAGGGCCGCACTCTCCGCCGACTACAATCTGCGCGTCGGACTCATGCTCGCCGCGCTCGCCTTCGGCGTGGACGACCACGTGGAACGCGTGTCACTGCACGTGGACTCCATCGGCCTGGAAGAGGCCGTGGCCGAACAGAACTCGGCGATCTCCTCCCTGATGAGCGAAGCTCTGCACATGTTCGAGGACATGCGCTCCGGTGGCACGATCGGCGGCGTGACCAAAGCCGATCCGAAGGACGGCGACGTGCACGGCAGCGCCGCACGCCAACTGGCCCCGCCCGAAGTCGACACGCCCCCGACCGAAACGGCGTCGGCGTCGGCCGACGATACGGGCGTGGGGGAGACCGGGAACGCCGATTCATCTACGTCATCCGCAGCCGCCAACGACGAATCCGTGGACCGCGAGTTCGAAAACCTCATGAAGGGCGTGGACATTGACGCCATGGCCTTCTCCATGCCTGCCGGCTCCGATGACGACGACGCCAGCAACACGCTCGACGACGCCAAGGACACCGACGACCCGTTCGACATGGGCGACACCGATCAGAGCGACGACACCACCGACCCCGACGACCCGATCGCCGCGCTGCGCAAGAACCCCACCGTACGCAACCTCGTGACCGTCACCTTCACCCGCGAGCGCTTCCTCACCATGATCGGCGAGGAGGGCCTCGCCCGTCCACAGCACCTGTACCGCGCGTTCAACGCCACCATGGACGTGGACGGCAACGACGGGCTCAAGCCGATCGACGCCGAATTCGATCTGCGTGACGCCATGTACTCGCCGACCGGCGCACAGGAGGCGCCGGAACTAAGCGAACAGCGGTTCCCCGCGCCCGTGGCCAGAGTGCTTGGTGCGAGGGATACGCTCGACCTGTCCATTCAGCGCGTGGACGTGCTGCAGCGTGCGATCAACCATTTCCACCGGCTGGTGCTCGATGATTCGCTCTCGTCCGTGGAACGCGCACATCGTGCCATGGATGTCATTCACCGTATCGGCGATCCCGAGCTCAACGACGTGGCCGGCGACGTGACCAGTGCGATCATCGATGGGCTCGACACTCCCGAACCTGATTTCGGGCTCGCGGATCGGCTTGACGCCGAACGGCTCAAGGCCCGCGACATGCTCTTCGGCGGCGAAACGCAGAAGGCCGTGGAGATCGCCGAAGCGGCAGTGGACCATCTCGACAAACTGTTCGCCTCCACCGGCGGCGTGCCCAGGTACTTCAACTCGTATGCCGAACGCGTGGTCTACAACCGTCTGTTCGCCACGCCTGACGAGAAGACCGTGCTGATTCCGGACAACCTGTTCTACGCGCATATGGAACTCGCCGACGTGCTCGCCCAGCTTTTCGGACCGGACAAGGCGCTGCCGCACCTCAACGCCATGGTGGCCTATGCGCCCGCCTACCCGTTGTCGCATCTGAGGCTCGCCATCCAGCTGGCCAACACGCAGGACTGGGATTCGGCGCGCGCCGCATGCCTGAACGCGCTGCGCGTGTCGCTCGACCGTGACGACGCCGCATTCGCCTACTACCGTCTGGCCTACGCGGAGTGGATGCGCGACGACTTCGACATCGCTGCCGCCGCGTACCTGATGAGCAACCACATCGCCCCGGGCGCCATGGGACCGATCGATTCCGAACTCAACGAGCTGTTCTCCCGTGCGCGCTCGCAGTGCATCGCCGTGCCTCATACCGTTCAGGAGGCGAAGACCGTGCTGCACGAGCATGAGATGCCCGTATGGCCGGAGAGCGAAGTGGCGACGATCGTGCGCGACGCGGCCCGCGTGAGCGTGGACAACGCGCTGTTCGTGCCGGCTCGCACGCTGTCGATGGCCGCCGCCCGTATGACCGACGACGGTGACGGCATGGACGCCATTCAGCTGCAGTTCCTGCGCTCGCTGAGCGCGTAGGTGCCGGTCCGGCGTAATGTTCCCTGGCGCTTCCTGCCGGGCGGGACTCCCATAGCCGGGACGGGGGCGCAGGTACAGTGTTCGTAGGTATGTTCGACTACATAGAGGACTCTGCATGACGACTTCGGCAACGGGCTCCGCCCACGACGCACAACTGGCTTGGGATTTCGATGGGGACGGCGACGTGGTGGAGGACACTCCCGTGGCCGCCGCCGAACCTGGTTCGTTCGAGTGGATCGCCGCGCTCACGCAGAGCGACGCCGATGCACTGCGATTGGAACGCCTGGACGTGGCGTCCATGAGCTCCGAGGCCGCGGCCCGACTGTGGACCAAAGTGGCGGCATGGGTGGAGACCGACCAGATCGCCTATTATGTCAACGACGCCCCGGTGGCGTCCGACGCCGCGTACGATGCGCGCATGCGCTGCCTGCAGCGGCTTGAGGCCGAGTTCCCGGCGTTGGATTCCCCACAGTCGCCCACGCATCGTGTGGGCGGCACGTTCTCGAACGACTTCGCGTCCGTCCGTCACCCCTCCCGCATGATGAGTCTCGACGACGTGTTCAGCATCGAGGAGCTGCGCGACTGGTACGATTCCGTGATCCGAGACCTCGACTGGCCGGAAGGCAAGCCGCTGCCGATGAGCTGCGAAGTGAAGATCGACGGTCTGGCGCTGAACCTGATCTACCGGGGCGGCGTGCTCGAACAGGGACTGACGCGCGGTGACGGCGTGACCGGCGAGGACATCACCATGAACGCGCGTACGATCTCCAACATTCCGCAGAATCTCGGCGGACCGTCCGACGACATCCCCGACATGGTGGAGGTGCGCGGCGAGGTGTTCATGCGTTTTGACGACTTCAGGGCGCTCAACGAGCGTCAGGAGGAGCAGGGACGGCCCCCGTTCGCCAATCCGCGCAACGCGGCGGCCGGCTCGCTGCGTCAGAAGGATCCGCGCATCACCGCCACCCGCAACCTCACGTTCTACGCGCACGGCATCGGCACGCTCGACTGGGGTGCCGACCATCCGCGCGGCACGCACGACGTGGTGCACAACCAGTCCGAGGCGTACGCGCTGTACGAAAAGTGGGGCGTGCCGGTATCGCCGCACAATCGCACCGTCTCGTCGTTCGCCGAAGTGCTCGACATGATCGACTACTACGGCGAGCATCGCAACGACATCGAGCATGCGCTCGACGGCATCGTGGTGAAGGTCGACGATCTCGGTCTGCAGCGTCGTCTCGGCGCCACGTCGCGCGCGCCGCGCTGGGCGATCGCCTACAAGTATCCGCCCGAGGAAGTGAATACCGAACTGCTCGACATCACCGTGCAGGTGGGGCGCACCGGTCGCGTGACCCCGGTGGCCGTGCTCAAACCGGTGTATGTGGCCGGCTCCACCGTGGCGCGCACTACGCTGCACAACCCGTTCGAGGTCAAGCGCAAGGGCGTGCTCATCGGCGACACCGTGGTGGTGCGCAAGGCCGGTGACGTGATTCCCGAGCTTGTGGGGCCGGTGCTCGAACGCCGCAAGGGGCGCGAAAACGAGCTGCGCGAGTTCGTGATGCCGGAGTACTGCCCGAGCTGCGGAACCAGACTCGCCCCCGCCAAGGAGGGCGACAAGGACATTCGCTGCCCCAACGTGGAAAGCTGCCCGGCGCAGCTGACCGAACGCATCATCAACCTGGCCTCGCGCAAGGCGTTCGACATTGAGCATCTGGGAGACCAGAGCGCTATCGCCCTGACCAATCCGGAGGAGAACCGTCCCGATTCGGTCGACACGTATGCGCCGAACCTGCGCGAGATCCTGGTCGGACCGGGCGAGGAGCCCGAGCCGTACGAGCCGGTGGAGGGGCTACGGCTGCCCGAACCGCAGACTCCCGTGCTTACCAGCGAGGCCGACGTGTTCTCGCTCGATCTGGATCGGCTGCGCGACGTGACCGTATGGCGTGAGGTGCCGATCATCGAGGTGCGGGAGGACATGAGCCCGAAGACCGGGCGTACGACCAAGACCCGTAGGCGCTTGGGCGGTTCCGGACTATGGTACCGGACTCCGGCGTTCTGGACCGCGCCGGCCGACGCCCGCAAGGCCAATGAGAAGACGCCGGAGACGCAGATCCGTCCCGACTATCCCGAGTATGCGGTGCCGGAGGACGCCGTGATCGTTGACCATCACGTGCGGCGGACGCGCGGCGGCACGGTCGAGGTGCCGGTGATCATCCGTCCCGGCGAGAACACGCGCAAGATGCTCGACGAAATCGACAAGGCGAAACAGGCGGACCTGTGGCGCGTGCTCGTGGCCCTGTCCATCCGCCGGCTCGGCCCGCCCACCGCCCGGCTCGTGGCCTCGCAGCTCGGATCGCTCGAGGCGATCGGCAAGGCGAGCGTGGAGGAACTGTCCGAGATCGACGGCATCGGCCCCGAGATCGCCGAATCCATCGTGCGCTGGTTCACCGCCGCACGCGACCCCGAAGACTGGCGTGGTCGCATCCTCGCCGCGTGGACGGCGGCCGGCGTGGGCACGCATGTGGAGGAGAACACCGCGCCACAGACGCTGGCCGGTATGACCGTGGTGGTTACCGGATCGTTGGAGGGCTTCTCCCGCGACTCCGCCAAGGAGGCGATCGTCTCCCGCGGCGGCAAGGCGGCGGGTTCAGTGAGCAAGAAGACCACGTATGTGGTGGTGGGTGCGAACGCCGGATCCAAGGCCGACAAGGCCGAGGCGCTGGGCATCCCCATGCTCGACGAAGACGGTTTCCGCCACCTGCTGGATACCGGCGAGGCTCCTGAGGGTACCGCCGAACAAGAACCTGCGGACACGACCGACTGAGAACATGATCGAGGGTGAGCGACCCGGCGAAAACACCATGAAGGGAGCGACACATGACCGACCATGACGACGAAATGACGCACGGCGACCGTGCCGCACAATGGTTCGACGGTTCGCCGGCCATGCGCAGAATCGCCGCGGACATTCTCGAATACGGGCCGATCGCCCGCACCACGCTTGCGCAGATGCATGATCTGTCGGCCGGCACCGTCTCGCGCATCATCGCCGACCTCATGTATCTCGGCGTGGTGCGGGAGACCGGCGACGACGACACGTCGACCGGACACCTGCCGTACGGGTTCGAGCCGCGAAAGCGCACCGGCGAGCGCGGTCGCCCGCAGTCCGCACTGGTGGCGAATGCCGACGCGCGCACCTTCGTGGGCGTGAAGATTCGCGGCGACAGCGCCACGGCGGTACTGGTCGACGCGCAATGCCGGCTGCCCGACGGTGCCGGATCACATGTGACGGAGTTCGCCGATCGCACGCCGGCCGGTGTGTCTGACGCCGTCGCACGACTGGTCGAGGAGTGCCGTGCCGATGCGCGCGGGCTCGGACTGTCCGAACCATGCATGGTCGGTCTGGGCATCGGTGCGCACATCACCGACGGCGTGGTGGATGAGGCGACGTTCCTTTCATGGATCGAGCCGTGCGACCTGTCCGCCATGGTGCGCGCCGCCACCGGACTCGACACGGTGACGAACAACGATCTGGATGCGCTGCTCATGTATGAGCACTGGTTTGGCGCCGGCGTGGGACTGCCGCGTTTCGCGCTACTCACCATCGGTACCGGTATCGGCTACGGTCTGGTGGAGGATGGCAAAGTGGTGGATCACGCCGACAAGACGTTCGGTCTGGCCGGCCACCTGCTCATCGATCCCGACGGTCCGCGATGCTTCCGCGGGTGCGGGCATCGGGGTTGTGCGCAGTGCCTGACCAACGATTCGCTTGCTGACGAGTATTCGCAGATCATGGGCACGGTCAAATCATTTGACGATTACGTGCGGGACGCGCAAAACGGTGTGCCACAAGCCAAGCAGCTGCTTATGCGCGAATGCTACCGGCTTGGTGTGATGATCGGACTAGTGGCCAACCTGACCATGCCGCTCAAGGTGTTCGTGGCCGGCGAATCCGCGTACGTGGCCGGCATGGAGATTGAATCGGTGCGTCAGGGCATCGCCGAATACCGTCCCAGCCGGGCGGCGACGGTGCCGTTCGAGATCCTTGGCTCCGACTGGGAACGGTGGGCGCAGGGGGCGGCCGCCTGCGCCATTCGGCGGTATGTGCTGGGGGAGTAGGAGGTTCGTGGGGGATGTCGGGGCTGGCTGCTCTGGGATCCCTCCCTCTGTCACATGGTGTGTGACATCCCCCTCCCTAGGAGGGGGAACGCGAGGACTCAGACCTCGATGGCCCAGAAGAGGACGGCGTTGGCCGGGTGCAGACTCGGCATGCGCAGACCATAGGAGGCCAGCTGCGCGCCATTCATCACCGTGCCGTCGGCCGTCCACCAGCCGAGCGCCGACTGACCGTTGCCGATCGTCTCGCGGGCCGGCGACGTGGCGCCCTCGACGTCCAGACTCACCGGAACCGGCTGGATCAGATAGTTCGCATCCGACTTCAGTCCCGGCAGACGCACCGGCGCCGCCGGATACGTGGCCGACGTGGTCAGCTGCGTGAACCGGTAGATCGCCGCCGAACGGTCCGGCTTGACCACGCCGTCCACGCGCACCGCCGGATCCGGCGAGTCCGTGTGCACCATCGTGTCGATCGCGAACCATTCGCGATGCTTCTTGAACTCGGCGATCCACTCGGCCAGCAGATCAAGGTTCTCCTGCGGCTGCTTGAGCAGATTCCACTCCACACCCAGATGGCCGAAGAACGCCATGGCCATGCGCATCTCCTGGCTCGTGGCGCGGCGCGTCGAATGCGCGGGCGAATCACCCACATGCTCGCCGATCATCTCCGGCGGCACCAGCAGCGACGTGTAACGCTGGATGTCGGCACGCTCCACCGGATCCACGCAATCCGACGCCCAGATGCGATCCGCGTACTCGAGAATGCCCAGATCCACACGGCCGCCGCCCGACGAGCAGCTCTCGATCTCCAGCCCCGGATGATTCTCCTTGAGCCTGCGCCAGATGCCATACACGGCCTCGGTCTGCGCGTGCACGGCAGGACGGCCGCTGAACCGGCTGCCCGCCTCGGTGACCAGCTTGTTGTGATCCCACTTGATGTAATCGATGCCCAGCTCGCCCACCAGCGAATCGATGCAGTCGAAGATGTATGCGGCGGCATCCGGGTTGGTCAGATCCAGCACCTGCTGGCTGCGGCCCTGCATCGGCAGACGGCCGGTCGTGGGGGAGAGGATCCACTCCGGGTGGGCGCGCGCCACATCCGAATCCGGGTTCACCATCTCCGGCTCGAACCACAGGCCGAACTCCAGACCCACGCCATGCACGTAATCGGCGAGCGCCTTAAGACTCTTCGGCCCGTCCGGCCATACCTCCTGCGCGATCTGCCAGTCACCCAGACCGGACGTGTCGTCGCGGCGGGAGCCGAACCATCCGTCGTCCACCACGAAGCGCTCCACGCCTACTTCGACGGCCTTGTCGGCGAGCGCCTTCAACGTGTCGAAGTCATGGTTGAAGTACACGGCCTCCCACGTGTTGAGGATCACCGGACGCGGCTTGGCGCTCAGGTTCGGGTGCAGTCGGCGCAGATGATCGTGGAAGCGGGCCGCGATCTCGTTGAGACCGTCGCCGAACGAACCGTACACCCACGGCGTGGTGTATGCGGCCTCGCTGTCGGTGCTGTCGGCGCCGTCCAGTTCGATCTCGCCGCCGAACAGCAGTTCGCCGCCGCCGATCACACCCGTCGTGTACGGCAGTCGTTCGGCGGACAGGCAGGAGTTGCCGCTCCAACCCACGTGCACCGCGTACGCCTCGCCATGTTCGAAACCGAAGCCGGGCACGCCGGCGGTCAGCAGCAGCGATGCGTCGAAGTCGGGACGGCCGGTCAGCGAGTTCTTCTCGAACCGGCCGATCGTCAGCGGCTGACGCTGCGGGGAACGCTCACGCAGATGATGGCCGGTGGTGGTGAGGATCTCCGTGGCGCTCGCCGGCAGCGCAAAGCCGAGCTCCACCTTGCCGATCTCCAGTGGCGCGGCGTCGGCGCCGAACAGGTTGTGCACGGTGACACGCTGGCGGATCAGACCGCCCTGCTCGAGTTCGGCGGTCCACAGCACACGCACACCCTGCTCGGCATCCTCGGCGCTCACCGTCACGGACGGCACGTCGTCGATTACGTCGGCGGTCACATCGGTCACCGTGAACCCACAGAACAGTTCCACGTCACCACGACGCACCACGAACCGCGGTTCGCCGATCCACGATTCCGCCTGCGTGGGCAGCACGCTCGGCCATGCGGTCTCGTCGAGCGCGCCGGACACGCGCTGCGGCTTTAACGCAGCGTAGGCGTGCAGCAGCGCGGCGTCGCGCCCGGCGGCGGGCATCGGGCGGCCCCAGTGCACGATGCGTGGCATGTCGTCGCCGGGGATCACCAGGGCGAACGCCATGTTCGCAGCCGTCTGCTCCATATATACGGTGCGGATGCGCGTGCCGTCGGCCGTGACGCCTTCGCCGTGTTCGACGACCGGGTTGGCGGGGATGGGGGAGAACTTCGGCATCATTACCTCGTTTCCGGGCGGCCGTGACGGTCCGCCCAATGCATGATTGATGGTTGACGGTGATCGAAAATCCACGTTCATCATATGGGCGGGCGTATTTACTTGTCCCGTAGCCGCGTGTTTCATGATCGACGCAACAAAATAGACGACGGCCGAGGGTGACTGAGAGGATGACTGATGACGGGGCATGGGGATCGGACGGTCGAAGATCACGCGGACATGGGTATGGATATCCTGTGCGAATGTCTGGCACAGAACGATGGTTCACGCTAGTGTGGCACATGGATTATTTGCGATGGTTCCCGATGGGCGAGGATCTGCGAGGAGGACGATATGGCCGCGAATCAGGTGGGAATGAACGATGTCATCGAACGCAATGTGCGTACCCGGCTGAGCCGGGTCATCGACCCCGAACTGGGCAAGTCCATCACCGATCTCGGCATGATCACCGGCATCGACGTGGCGCCGCGCGACGTGATCGACTCCGGCCGCAGCATCGTGGACGTGACGGTGAAGGTGGAGCTCACCGTGGAGGGCTGCCCGCTCACGCAGACCATCATCGACAAGATCAACGAGGCCGTGACCTCCTATCCGGCGGCCACGCTCATCCCGCACATCGACGTCGGCTCCATGAGCCAGGAGAAGCTCACCGGACTGGTCAACGATCTCAAGGCGCAGCGCAAGGAGAACCCATTCACCAAGCCGGGATCCAAGACCCGTATCTTCGCCATCGCCTCCGGCAAGGGCGGCGTGGGCAAGTCGTCGGTCACCGCGAACCTGGCGGCCACGTTCGCCGCGCTCGGCTACAGCACCGCGGCCATCGACGCCGACATCTACGGATTCTCGCTGCCCGCGCTGTTCGGCACGCACGACCATCCCACGAACCTCAAGGGCATGCTCATGCCCGTGACCGCGTGGGGTGTGAAACTCATCTCCATCGGCATGTTCGCCGGTGCCGACCGCGCGATCCTGTGGCGCGGCCCGCGACTGCAGCGCTCGCTGGAACAGTTCCTGTCCGACGTATGGTGGGGCGAACCCGACGTGCTGCTGCTCGATCTGGCGCCCGGCACCGGCGACATGGCGATCTCCGTGGCACAGGCACTGCCGAACGCCGAGCTCGTGGTGGTCACCACCCCTCAGCCCAGCGCCTCCGACGTGGCGGTGCGTGCCGGACTCGTGGCCCTGCAGGTGCCGATGACGGTACGCGGCGTGATCGAGAACATGAGCTACTACGAGCACAACGGCGAAAAGCTGCGCATTTTCGGCGAGGGCGGCGGCCGCCGCGTCTCCGAACAACTCACCGCATCGCTCAAGCATGACGTGCCGCTGCTCGGCACGCTGCCGCTCGAACCCGAGGTGCGCATCGACGGCGAGGCCGGCCGGCCCGTGGTATTGAACGAGGACGGCACACTCGCCGACACCCCGCTGGCCTCCGAATTCGTCTCCATCGCCAAACAACTGATGGCGAAGTAGGGGTTGGGGCAAGCGAGGCAGGACGACGATCCCTGCAGCGCATGACGCCGGCATATAGCCGGCGTCTTTTGTTTTGTCAAGACTTGACGTGGACTTTCGGGCAAAACAGGGCAACGATTGGCAACAATTTCATAGTGATGGCAACGTCGGTCATACGCTGGGAATCAGCAAGACGAAGTGCTGGAATACGAAGCTGTAACGGTGTTTCGTGAATCCACAATGCCCCGCAACGCAGCAGAGTTGTCCCCGCATTTCACCAAGCAGAAAGCAGGAGAAACACCATGACTGACAACAATCTTCCTGTCCTCAACGCCGAGGTCGCCATCGAGAAGGGTCTGACCACCGCGGACGCCGCCAAGCGCCCGATCAAGGTCATCCAGTTCGGTGAAGGCAACTTCCTGCGCGCATTCGTCGACTGGACGATCCAGCAGCTCAACAACAACGACCTGTTCGGTGGCAACGTGGCCATCGTGCAGCCGATCGGCTTCGGCCGCGCCAAGGAGATCGCCGCCCAGGACAACCTGTACACCGTGATTCTTGAAGGCCTGAAGAACGGCGAGCAGGTGCAGTCCCGCGAACTGATCGACTCCATCGGCAAGTCCCTGTCCGCCGTCGACGACTGGGAGGAGTACCTGGCCCTGGCCGACGAGCCGGAAGCCAAGATCATCATCTCCAACACCACCGAGGCCGGCATCGCGCTCGACGACTCCGACACCGTCGACACCGTGCCGCCGAAGAGCTACCCGGCCAAGCTGATCCACCTGCTCAAGCGCCGCTACGACAACGGCCTGCCCGGCTTCCTGATCATCCCGTGCGAGCTGATCGCCGACAACGGCGACACCCTGAAGAAGTACCTGCTTGAGCTGTCCGACAAGTTCGGCTACGGCGAAGGCTTCAAGGCCTGGCTGGAGAACGACAACAAGTTCTTCAACACGCTGGTCGACCGCATCGTCCCCGGCTACCCGAAGGACCGCGCCGAGGAGCTGTGGAACGAGCTGGGCTACGTGGACAACAACATGGTCAAGGCCGAGCCCTTCCTGCTGTGGGTCGTCTCCGGCGACGCCGCCGCCATCGACGAGGCACTGCCCGCCAAGAAGCTTGGCATCGACCTGGTCACTCCCGAATCCGTCAAGCCGTACCGTGAGCGCAAGGTGTTCCTGCTGAACTGCCCGCACACCACGCTCGCCTCCGTGGCCCGTCTGGCCGGCGTGGCCACCGTGGGCGAGGCCATGAACGATCCCGACGTGCGTCCGTTCATCGAGAAGGAGATGCACGAGGAGATCATCCCGGTGCTGTCCCTGCCCGAGGACGAGCTGAACAAGTTCGCCGAGGCCGTGCTGGAGCGCTACGCCAACCCGTTCGTCAAGCACGCGCTCGACGCCATCGGCCTGAACTCCGCCGCCAAGTACGTGACCCGCTGCCTGCCGGTGCTGCTCAACAACGTGAAGGCCGGCAACGGTCTGCCCAAGCGCCTGGTGCTGGCCCTGTCCGGTCTGATCTACACCTACGGCGGTCTGGCCGAAGGCAAGGTCAACATCTCCGACGATCCGGCCGTGGTCGCCAAGTTCGAGGCCGCCGCCAAGAACGACAACTACGCCGAGACGATCCTCGCCGACGCCTCCGTGTGGGGCCAGGACCTCACCGAGGTCGAGGGTCTGGCCGAGGCCGTGCAGGCCAACCTCGACGCCATCAAGGCCGAGGGCATGCGTCCGCTGATCAAGGCACTCGCCTGAGCCATACCCACTCATCGCGGTCTCTTCCCTCCGTCACGCCGGGAGAGACCGCGTACCTACGTTTACGTTTTTCAAGGAAGGTTTGAAGCAATGGATACCATCCATCTCGATCCGCATGACAAGGTTGCCGTCGCCGCCCGCGACCTGAAGAAGGGCGAAAGCGTCGTGGTGGAGGGCCTTGCCGAACCGGTCGTTCTGCTCGAGGACGTCGGCCGCGGTCACAAGGTCGCCATCGAGGACATTCCCGAAGGCGAGCAGATCATCAAGTACGGCTATTCGATCGGCCACGCCAAGTGCGACATCGCCAAGGGCTCCTGGGTGCACACGCACAACACCAAGTCGAACCTCGGCCCCGACCTGCAGTACACGTACGACCCCGTTCCCGACGTGGTTAAGCCGGGCAGCAAGCCCAGCGACCTGACGTTCCAGGGATACCGCCGCGCCACCGGCAAGGTCGGCATCCGCAACGACCTGTACATCGTGCCCGCCGTCGGCTGCATCAACTCGCTGTGCGACAACATCGCCAAGCAGTTCGAGGCCCTGCACCCCGACAAGGGCGCCTTCGACTCGATCATCATCGCGCACCACCCGTACGGCTGCTCCCAGCTGGGCGGCGACCACGAGATGACCAAGCGCATCCTGCAGGACATCGCCATGCACCCGAACGCCGGCGGCGTGCTCGTGGTGGGCCTCGGCTGTGAGAACAACCAGATCCCGCAGTTCAAGTCCGAGATGACCCCGCTCATGGGCTGCTGCGGCGTGGACTCCGAGCCGAGCGACGACGTGGTCAAGGACCTGCAGGACGGACTCGTCTACGATCCCGACCGTGTGAAGTTCATGATCTGCCAGCTCGAGGACGACGAGTACGAGACCGCCGCCAGGCTGCTCGAGCAGATCAACGAAGTGGCGCTCAAGGACCATCGCGAGCCCATTCCGATCAACGAGCTGACCGTGGGCGTCAAGTGCGGCGGCTCCGACGGCCTGTCCGGCGTGACCGCCAACCCGCTGGTCGGCAAGTTCGCCGAATGGCTCGCCGAACAGGGCGGCAAGGTCGTGCTCACCGAGGTGCCCGAGATGTTCGGCGCCGAGCAGGTGCTCATGAGCCAGGCCAAGGACGAGAAGACCTTCGAGGACGTCGTCCACCTGATCAAGAACTTCAAGGACTACTTCCGCAAGTACAACCAGCCGATCGGCGAGAACCCGTCCCCGGGCAACAAGGCCGGCGGCATCACCACGCTGGAGGACAAGTCCCTCGGCTGCATCCGCAAGGGCGGCAAGTGTCAGGTCACCGACGTGATCGCCTACGGCCACCAGGCCACCGAGCCGGGCCTGACCCTGCTGCAGGCGCCGGGCAACGATCTGGTCGCCTCGTCCGCGCTCGCCAGCGCCGGCTGCAACATCGTGCTGTTCACCACCGGTCGCGGCAACCCGTACGGCACCTACGTGCCCACGTACAAGGTCGCCACGAACGTGCCGCTTGCCACCAAGCATTCGCGCTGGATCGACTTCAACGCCGGCCGTCTGCTCAGCGAGCACATGGAGGACGTGCTGCCCGACTTCATCAAGGACGTGATGGCCACCGTCAACGGCGAGGAGATCACGCGCAACGAGGAGTACGGCATGCACGAGATCGCCATCTTCAAGGACGGCATCACCGAATAGTCCCGGTGCTGCGTCGTTCCGTCCGTTCCAGTTTCCCGAAAGGAGCCGCCATAACGGATTTGATTGTTTTCCTTTGATCGGTTGATCGCACCCCGGATGTGTACCCCGGGGTGCGATTTCGCATATCCGTCGGGGTTGATATCCGGCGTGATATCAGGTTCGGTTCGAGCCGATAGCAGGATCATCCGTGTGACACGACACGATGAATGCGTCGTGCCAAAACGCGCATATCGTACGTATGCGCCTACACTTGGCACAAGGACGTGCCTCGAAACGAACATTGCGATGTGTTGCGATGTTCGAACACTATGGTTGTTATGGAGTGGAAATGAACAACAAGGTCACGATTCGCGATGTTGCGAAAGCCGCCGGCGTATCCCCGTCTACCGTATCCCGAGCATTCTCGATGCCGGGACGCGTGAGCCCAGCCACCACCAAACGCATCTTCCAGGTCGCCGACGAACTCGGCTATCACGAGATCCCCGTCGAATCGCGACCGTCCAGCGGGCACAAGGGACTCGTCGCCATCATCGTGCCCGACATGACGAACCAGTTCTTCAGCGACATCGTGCGCAGCGTGCAGCAGGAGTGCGCCAGACAGGGCATGGGACTACTGGTGAGCGAGTCGTGCGAGTCGGCGTCCATGGAGCGTGTGGCGTTCGATCGTGCCGTGTACTACGCCGACGGTGTGATCCTGGCGTCCAGCCGTATGCCCGACTCCATGATTCGCAAATGCGCGCAGGTCAAGCCCGTAGTGGTGACCAATCGCGTGATCCGTGGCGTGTCCAGCGTGATCACCGACGTGTCACAGGGCATGAAGCAGACCGCAGCGCATCTCAAGGGACTCGGATTCGATCGACTGACCTATCTTGACGGCCCGGCACACTCATGGTCGGCCGGCATGTGCTGGAACGAGCTGACGCAGGCATGCGCCGAGGAAGGGCTGAAGATCAAACGATTCTGGCCGGGCGTGCCCACGTATGAGGGCGGATTCCAGATGGCACGCGACTATCTGAAGAACCCGACCGGCGCCGTGGTGGCCTACAACGACATGATGGCGCTCGGGTTCATCGCCGCCATGCGCAAGAACGGCTACGAGTGCCCGCGCGACTATTCGATCATCGGCATCGACGACGATATCGTGGGACGTCTCGCCTGGCCCGCATTAACGTCGATCCACCGGTCCACCAGACTGCTCGGCTCGCAGGCCGCGCGCACGCTGCTGGCACGCTTCACGAACGGCGACGTCGGCACTCCGGTGCAGAGCACGCCCACCAGGCTCGTCATTCGTGAAAGCACCGGACCGCGCAGCAGCTGATCAGTGTTCGACCGGCACGCACACCCGTGCACATATCCGTGCGCGCCCGTCACGCATCGTGATACGACGACGAACGCTTGACGGACAGTGGGTGTACAACTATATCTGGAAATTGGACGTCCGAGAGCCTTGTACGACTATGATGCACAGGCGCTGTGGGCGTCCGTAGACGTTATTCACGACGTGATATGCACGAACGATCGATGAGAGGGGACCGCCATGCCGCTGCCCACACCGCCGGAGGATTCCGGCTACGAACGCTCCACCGCCGATGATCTGGCCCGCAAGGCCGGCACCCGCGAGGAGGACTTCCCGCAGGCCGACGAATACTGCGCGCTGCTCGACAAGCACCACGCCTGGGGACTGCCGTTCAACGGCTACGCCAACGCCGCCGGCTACGGCTACGTGCAGGAACCCACGCTGGGCATCGCCCAGGACGGCTGGGACTCCCATGAGGCGTTCAAGGCGCTGAGCTGGGGCGCGCAGACCGCTGTCGTCTACCGCAGCCTCGAACGCGGACACGACATCGATCGCGAATCCGCGCGCAACTTCCTCAAGCACGAGCGCGGCATCATCATCCACGGCAACCAGCCGTACTAAAGCGAGGATCCGGAAACCTGAACGGGGTTTTCCGATTCGTAAGGTTCATAGAGATGCGACCCGGCTGCATGGCGGCCGGGTCTTTTTGTCGTGTTCATGTTGTGTCGTATCCGCATGTCTTCGATGCGGGATTGCGATGCCAGTCTGTGCCAGTCCGATTGTGATTCGCGAGGCATGACAGTAATGGAAAAACGGCCGAATTGGGCGTCATGGGAATTTTGAAAAAGGAAAGCCGTGAAAAGAGAGCCTCGAGTGAGAATCGGACTCACGACCTCTTCCTTACCAAGGAAGTGCTCTACCACTGAGCTATCGAGGCATGGCGGATAACGGTTAAACCGATGGATATCAGCCACAATGTTCATCCTGACCGCGTCAGGCAACCTGAACATCATGGCATACGATTGCATATCGCACAAGTCGGCGTGTCATCAGTGACGACCGATGCGAATTCGGTAGTCCGAACGCGATATGAAACCGCTCGTGTGAGGGCTCACGGCGTCACGTTTCGACTACCAAAATCGAGAATCGGGCGAATATGCGCGGTCAGATCAGCCGGATCGCGGTCGTGCGTACGCGCGTGCCGGTGCTGCCAAGCCGGGTGCCATCCTTCTTGTAGAACACGGACGCCTCGCCGGTTGTGCGCAGCCGCAGTTCGTAGTCGCCGGCCGTTAGCTCGGGGCAGACGAACATCACGCCCGTGTACGGCGTGGGCGAATAGCAGTCGACGAGCGAGGAGAATACCGTCGTGCCGTTCGGCTCTGCAATGGTCAGCATGGCATAGCCGCCATCGATATCCGTCGTGCCGATGACGGCAAGACGCTCACGTTCCCCGCAGGAGAAGGACAGGCGGATCTCCTCGCCTAGGGCGGACGAATCCAGTTCCGCGGCCATCTCCCGCCCGCTCGGCAGGTCTCCAGGCTCGCCGGTACGCGGATCCCACGCCGGCCAGTAGTCCGGCAGGCCGATCGAATCGTCGACGTCGTCATAGTGCAGCGGCAGCCACACCTGACTCGCGCATGACACCTGATGCGGGAACGACCATCGGTCGCCCATGTACATCGGCACGGTCCGGCCGTCCGCCAGCGTCAGGGGAAAGATGAACGAGCACTGCGAGTTCCACGTGCACGATCCCTGCGGCGCGACCAGGCCGCGGTATGTCCACGGCCCAGCGGGCGACGGCGCGGACAAGTAGTAGTTGTCGTTGCGATCCCAGCTCGTCTTGTTTGAGAACATGATGACATACGTGTCGCCGATGCGCGTCATCGCCGGGGACTCGCCGCCGGGCGCGATATCGCTCGCCACCAGCTCCTCGGCGCTCAGATAGTCGTCCGACAGACGGTAGATATCGCCCTCGTGCGTCATCAGATACCCGGTGCCGTCGATGTCCTGGAACGTGCCCATGTCCCAGCGGCGGATGGGTTCGCCGTGATGGCGCAGCGGCCCGACCATCCGATATTCGCCGTTAACGGCATCGGACACGGCGATGACGATCAGCGGATCGCGATAGCCGAGATCATCGGCATGCGCGAACATCACATAGCGGCCGGTGGCCGGACAGCGCATTACCTTCACGCGCTCGCCGATGCGGTTCGGTCCCAGAGGTCCGTCGGGCTGCGGCGGCAATGCCAGCCGTTCGAAACGCCAGTGCACAAGATCGGGGGAGGAGTAGCAGGAGAACCCGGCGAACCGGTTCTCGTCGTCGGTCTTGTATTCGCCGAACAGATGATAACGACCGGCATCCTCGACGATGCAGGCGCCGTGCGCGTTCACGGCGTGGCCGTCGTCGTCGAACCATGGCACGCCGTTGAGAATGAGAGATTGGCTCATGGGTCCAATATAGCAAGATCGATGAAATCGCTGAAATGATTTGCAAAAAATTTTATCGATAACAATGTCGAAGTATTGTTGTCAACATGGGAAATGCCATGAATGCTGTCCGTAAGAAGGATTTTGCAGCTTGCAAAAAATGAAAAAAAATGAAAGAATGGCCATAGTTTACGGTACATGCGATACGTCGGCGACGAATCGTGCGATGCGGCTGCATCTCGCGAGGTCGCATCGCTATCGCCGAGTCGATGGAGATGCACGTGGTAGGTCCAACTTTGCAGGATGTTGCGGCGGAGGCCGGGGTTTCGGTGTCGACCGCTTCGCGAGCGCTGAGCGGCGGCAAGGTAAAGGCCGCCACCAAGCGCGTGGTGCTGGAGGTCGCGCAGCAGATCGGCTACAGGACGGTATCCGACGACGAAATGCCGACTCCGGGCCGTACCGGCAACATCGCACTGCTGGTCACCGACATCCAGAACTTCTATACCGTCGATCTGTTCCGTAGTGTCATTCTCGAGGCCCAGGCCGTCGGATACCGTGTGTTCCTCGCGGACATCAACATCACCTTGGGACGGGACCAGATGATTCGCGGCATCCTTGACTCCTCCGACGGCGTGCTGGTGGCCGCCCCCCGTATCGGTGACGACGACATCCGCCGACTGTTCGATCCGAAGGCCACCGTGCTGGTGAGCCGCCGTGTCGATGGATTCTCCTCCGTGGCGATGGACGATTCCTCCGGCATGTTCCAGGCGGTGCGTCATCTCGCCTCTCTGGGGCACGGTCGTGTGGCCTACCTCGGCGGCGACGACCGCTCGCGCGCCGATGCCCGTCGCCGGCAGGGATTCGAGGACGCCACGGAAAAGCTGGGCATGGAATCCCTGGTGCTCGGCCCGTTCGAGCCATCGTTCGAAGGGGGCGTGAATGCCGCGGACGCGCTGATGATGGAGGATGACGTCACCGCCGTGATCGCATACAACGATCTCATGGCGTCCGGCGTGCTCAACAGGTTGCTGGAGCGCGGCGTGAAGGTGCCGGAGCAGGTGAGTCTCGTCGGCTTCGACAACTCCATGCTCGCCAAGGTCTCCCGTCCGAAGATGACGTCGGTGGCTCTGCGCGAGAACGATTCCCGTACCGCATTGCGGATGCTGATGACCATGCTGGAGCGCAACGGCTCCGACGACTATGAGTTCACGCCGGAGACCGTCGGCGCCGCGGAATCGCTGATCGTGCGCGAATCCACCGGACCAGCGCCCAAGGAGTAGGCTCAGCTTTCCTCGGCGATCATCTGCTCCACCACGTGACGGGTGATGTGCTCCACGCAGTGGTAGAGGAAGAAGAACGTCAGTCCCGTGCCGAACAGCAGCATGAACCAGGGCCAGTAGAGCATGACTCCCGCGTAGGCGGCCAGCACGCCGATCGCCAGCAACGTGAACGGCCACTTGGCTGCGGCCAGTGCGAATCCGTTGCGCAGCATGGCGGGGTAGTGCGCCTTGGGGAATTCGACCACAAGATTCAGCGCGACCATATGCGCCACGATCGTGAAGGCGCACAGTGCGAGCAGCGCGGCCGTGGCGACGGTGCCTCCGGTTGTCGAGACCGCCAGACATGCGGCTTCCACGAGTATGGCGAGTATGGCGCCAAACATCAGGGATGTGGCCAGCGAGCGCGGGAACAGGCGCGTATAGGCGCGCAGGTAGGGGAGGACCGTGCGATGCTCCTCCGCCGCACTCCAATACGGATGCGACACCGTTTCCAGTGACTCCAGGGTCCGGTTGCGGCGGAAGCGTACATTCTCGTCCTCGCCGTAGCGCATGGTGGGCGCGTCGCGGTAGGCGGCGAACGCCGCGGCCAGCGCCGGCGTGGAAACCGTATAGGCCGCCACTGCGACGAGCGCGAGCAGCGGAATGGGCAGTCCCGAGAACGAATCGGTGAACATGATCACCACGTTCCACGGCAGCATAGTGGTGACGAGTATGACGTCGAGTATGAGAAACGCGATGATCGACCGTGATATCGCGTTGAAGCCCTGAGCGATCCTAACGAACATGGCCCCATCGTACCAACGGTGACCATATTTTGCAAAAAATTGCAAAATTCTCAGTTGTTGTCATTTGAGGTCGGTGAGTAAGAGTTGACGGCGGGGGTTGGTCAAGGTCGGAGAGTGGCGCGGCGGTGGGCGTTGAAAGGAATCCCGCCGGTGTACGCGGCGATGATGCGCCCCCATGGGACGGGTGAGAATGGCGCGGCGGGGATGGTGCCCCGGTTGTCGGATATTGCATTGGTGTGGTCATGATGATGAGGGGAGTCCATGCTCTTCCGTTGGGATCCGGTGGATTCTCGCCCGCTCTTCCCTGCAATCGCATATAGCAAATATTGCATGATCGTAGACAAATCGATGAAAGAAAATGACATGATTTGCAAAAAATGAAATATGCGTGTATGGTGATCACCAAGACAAGGAAAGAACGACAAGTCCTTACCTGGTCAGGGATGGAGCGAAACGTGGATGTTTCGTCCGTGCCGAAGAAGGAAAGATATTCAAAGGAGAACGATCAATCATGAGGACGTCAATCAAGAAGCTTCTCGCCGCCGGTGCGGCCGGAGCCATGCTGTTCTCTCTGGCCGCCTGCGGTGGGGACTCCGCCTCGTCCGACGACGAATCCGGCCCGGTCACCATCCGCTTCGCCTGGTGGGGCTCCGACACCCGCGCCAAGGCCCAGGAGAAGGTCATCGACGCCTTCGAAAAGGCCAACCCGAACATCAAGGTGGAGACCGAGACCTCCAATTACGACGACTACATCACCAAGCTGTCCACCTCCGCCGCGGCCGACGATCTTCCCGACGTGATGACCATGATCGACCCGTTCATGGCCGACTACATGGACAACGGCTCCCTGCTCGATCTCAACGAGGTCTCCGACAACCTCGACCTGTCCAAGTTCAGCAAGGACACCTTCTCCGGCGCCACCGGCGAGAACGGCGAGAAGTACGGCGTCTCCATGGGCGTCTCCTCCCACGGCCTCGTCATCAACACCAAGGTGTTCGAGAAGTACGGCGTCGAGGTGCCGAACGACGACACCTGGAGCTGGGACGACTTCGAGAACGCCGCCAAGCAGATCTCCGAAAAGTCCGGCGGCGAGGCCGTGGGCTACAGCATCGACATGACCGAGCAGCTCGGCCGCCTGTGGCTGCGCCAGAACGGCGAGGACTACGGCATCAAGGGCAAGGAGCAGGTCGGCTTCAAGCCCGAGACCCTGGCCAAGTTCTACGAGTTCGAAAAGAAGCTCATCGACGAGGGCGCCACCAACTCCGCCGATCAGGCCCAGGAGATGTTCGCCGCAGGCAACGCCCCCGAGCAGCAGCCCATCAGCCAGGACAAGGCCGGCATCTCGCTGATCTCCATGAACCAGCTTGGCCAGTTCGAGCAGGCCGCCGGCCACGAGCTCAAGCCCGTAATGTGGCCGGGCGAGACCCAGGCCAAGGAGCGCGGCGGCTGGACCAAGCAGGGCACCTTCGTGTCCATCAACGCCAACACCGAGCACAAGGCCGCCGCCGCCAAGCTGGTCAACTTCCTGGTGAACAACGAGGAAGCCGCCAAGATCATGGGCCTCGACCGTGGCGTGCCGGCCAACCCCGACATGGCCAAGGCCATCGAGAGCCAGCTGTCCGACTCCGACAAGCGCTTCTCCGACTGGGTCACCAAGCTGCAGAAGGTGAACACGCAGGAGTACACCAACATGAACGCCGGCGCCGCCACCGTGATCACCGAAGCCTACGGCCGTGCCCACGAATCCGTGATGTTCGGCAAGGCCACCCCGCTGGATGCCGCCAAGTCGTTCAAGTCCGAACTGCAGCAGGCCGTCACCCAGTGACCCATCCCCGGTGATCCGTGGACGGTAGCGTCACGGATCACCGGAACGCCGCACTCACGATGGGTGGAAGGTACGCCGACTCTCAACCGCTCCGCCCATCACCCTCATTGTCTTCCGTTGCCGACTCCCGTCAGCCCGCATTCATTCCGTTCCATACGTGACGGGATCGGCCTTCATATCTTCAGTATGCGGATCCACGACGATCCGTGATCCACAATCCGTGCATTTCAAAGGATTCCCATGTCAGTGTTCAAACGTGCGCCGATCGCGGTGCGACGCGAGGAGCGGGCGGCCCACATCTTCATGCTGCCCTGGTTCCTCGGTGTGATCTTCATCACCCTGGGCCCGATGATCGTCTCCATCGGCCTGTCCATGACCAAGTACCGACTCATCGGCAAGCCCCGCTTCATCGGACTCGACAACTACGTGAAGATGTTCTCCGACGCCCGCCTCATGCAGTCGCTCAAGGTCACCTTCCTCTACGTGATCGTCGGCGTGCCGCTGGCCCTGGCCCTCGCCCTGCTGCTGGCCGTGGTGCTCAACAAGGGCGTGCGCGGACTGTCGTTCTACCGTTCCGTCTACTACCTGCCCTCCCTGTTCGCCGGCTCCGTCGCCATCGGAGTGCTGTGGCGTCAGGTCTTCGGTGCCGAAGGCATCGTCAACACCATCGCCGGCTGGTTCGGCATCGACTCCATGGGCCACTCCTGGGTCGGTGATCCGAAGACCGCCATCTGGACGCTGATCCTGCTGCACGTATGGACCTTCGGATCATCCATGATCATCTTCCTCGCCGGCCTGCGCCAGGTGCCGCAGGAACTCTACGAGGCCTCCGCGCTCGACGGCGCCAACAAGTGGCAGCAGTTCTGCCACGTCACCGTCCCCGTGCTCACCCCGATCATCTTCTTCAACCTCGTGATGGGCATCATCAACAGCTTCCAGAACTTCGCCCAGGCGTTCGTCGTCTCCGGCGGCACCGGCGGCCCCACCGACTCCACGCTCGTCTACGCGCTGTACGTGTACCAGCAGGCCTTCGGCTCCACGCGCAACATGGGCTACGCCGCCGCCCTCGGCTGGCTGCTCGTGCTCATCGTGGGCGTGCTGACCGGACTGAATTTCCTGTTCTCCAAGAAGTGGGTGCATTATGCCGACTAATACCGCAACCGTCTCCCCGAACGAGGACGTGATTCCCGTCGCCGAACGCCATGGCATGGATCCGGTGCTCAAGCGTCGCATCGAGGCCGTCGTCAAGCACGCCATCCTCCTGATCGTCGGCTTCGCGATGATCTTCCCGCTGCTGTGGATGGTCTCCAGCTCCCTCAAGGACGACGCCGACATCTTCCGCAACATCAGCCTCATCCCCACCGACTGGGACTGGGCCAACTACAAGGAGGGCTGGAACGCCCAGTCCTACCCGTTCGGCAAGTACCTGCTCAACTCGCTGATCATCACCATCGGCGCGATCATCGGCAACATGATCAGCTGCTCCATGGCCGCCTACGGCTTCACCCGACTCAAGTGGCGCGGACAGGGCATCGCCTTCGGCTACATGCTCATGACGCTGATGATGCCGATCTACGTGATGATCATCCCGCAATACATCATGTGGTCCAAGCTCGGCTTCCTCAACACCTTCGTGCCGCTGATCCTGCCGAAGTTCCTCGCCACTGAACCGTTCTTCGTGTTCCTCATGGTGCAGTTCTTCCGCGGCATCCCCAGGTCGCTCGACGAGGCGGCCAAGGTGGACGGCGCCGGCCCGTTCCGCATCTACTGGCAGATCCTCATGCCGAACGCGCTGCCCTCGCTGGCCACCTGCGGCATCTTCTCCTTCATCTGGACGTGGAACGACTTCTTCAGCCAGCTGCTGTACCTGACCAAGCCGCAGAACCTCACCGTGGCCGTGGCGCTGCGCAACTTCGCCGACGCCACCTCCGGCACCAGCTGGGGACCGCTGTTCGCCATGTCCACGCTCTCCTTGGTCCCGGTGTTCATCGTCTTCCTGTTCGGTCAGCGTTACCTGATCGAGGGTTCGGTGACCTCCGGCCTCAAGTAGAGTCCAGAGCACGGGCGGGTTTCCCGCCCGGAACCCCGCACTTCGTTTCCTTTTCCTTTCAGCAAGGGTGCCGGTCCGTGCCATACGGCTCTGGCCGACACCCTTTCGCATGCCCGGCGCACATCCGCCGCGCACGAATACCCACGCAAGACAAGGACGTACGATGTCCATTCAACTCAACGGCGATACCCGAATCATCGCCCCAGATCTGCCCGAATCCGTGAGCTACGCCATCGACGACGTGACCCGCGACCTCGGCAAGGCGTTCACTGCCGACGCACACGGCGACCACGGCGACATCCGCCTGCGTTTCGCCGATCTTGCCGACGAACAGTATGCGGTGCGCGTGGACGGGAACGACCTGCTGCTCGAGGCCGGCGACGACCTCGGATTCATCTACGGCCTCTACGCCATCAGCCGCTCCGTGCTCGGCGTGACCGACCTGTGGTTCTGGAACGATCAGCACATCGAACCGGCGGACGGCATCGACCTCGACGACGATTTCCGTCTCGAGTCCACGCGCGACGCCGTCCGGTACAAGGGATTCTTCATCAACGATGAGGTGCTGCTCGAGGACTGGTCCGTGGACAACGATCCTGAACTGCCCTGGCGGCGCGCGTTCGAAACCATCCTGCGACTCGGCGGCAACACGGCGATTCCCGGATCCGGACAGCGCGGCGAACCCCATCTGCCGCTCGCCCGACGCATGGGCCTGTACATCAACCAGCATCACGCCACGCCGCTCGGCGCCAGGCTGTTCTCCGAAGCGTACCCGGGCGTCAGCCCGAAATGGCCCGAGGACCGTGAGCGCTTCGAGTCGCTCTGGCGTGAGGGCATCGAGGCCAACCTCGGCGGCCGGACCATCTGGACGCTCGGATTCCGCGGTCAGGGCGACTCGCCGTTCTGGTCGGCCGACCCCAGATACACCACTGACGAGGCGCGCGGCAAGGTCATGAGCGAGGTCATCCAGCGCCAGTACGACATGGTGCGCGAACTCGACCCGAACGCCCCCTGCAGCGTGTACCTGTACGGCGAGTCCATGGACCTGTACCGCAAGGGAGTGCTGCGATTCCCCGACGACGTGATCAAGATCTGGTCCGACAACGGATTCGGCCGCATGGTCAGCCGTCGCCAGCACAACGACAACCCGCGCATCGACGCCATGCCCAACGCAGCGGACGCCGGACGCAACGGCATCTACTATCACGCCTCCTTCTACGATCTGCAGGCCGCCAACCACATCACCCAGCTGTGCGTGAATCCGCGCAACGTGGCCGCCGAACTCGAACAGGTGCTCGCCAACGGCGGCAGCGACCTCTGGATCATCAACTCGTCGAACATCAAGCCGCACGCGTTCATGCTCGACCTGATCGCCAGACTCTGGCGTGAAGGGCATGCCAACGTGGACGCCGTTGAATACGAATACGCGGCGCGATACTTCGGCGGCGCCATCATCACCGAAGGCCGCAAGGAACCCGAGGAGACCTACCGTGGCGACGCGGATGCGCCGAACATGAACGTGATGCGCGCCGTGGTCGACTGCCTGGAAGGCTACTGGCAGGCCGCCGTGCCATACGGTCCCAACTGGGACGACAAGGCCGGCGAACAGTTCTTCAACCACGTGCCGCGCATGCTCGCCGTTCAGTTCATGCGGGACCGCGCAAGCGCCGACCCGGAACTGAAGTGGATGTGCGACAACGGCGGCATCGTGGCCCGCAGCCTCGCCGACCAGGTGGCCTACTACCGGTCGCTGTGCGAGCCGGGAGCCGCCCGGTACCGGGAACTGGCACGCAGGGACGAGATCGCCGTATTGCAGGTCGAAGGGGAAAACCCTCGCGCCGCACGACTCATGCGCGACTCGCTGCTGCTGCAGGCCCGTCTGTACCGTCACTGCGTACAGGGCGCCCTGATGCTGTGCCGGTCGCTGCAGGACGCATTCGACGGCCACTGGCGTCACGCCTTCTACCATGCGGGACTCGCCCGCGAGGAGTACCTGGCCGCCGACCATGCCATGCGCTCGCGAGAACACGGCAAGTGGCGCGGCTTCTGGCGCAACGACTGCCTCACCGACGTGAAGCAGACCGCCCTGGTGCTCGAATCGCTTATGGGCTACCTGCGCGCGATCGGCGACGGTCCGCACTACTACCAGTGGAAGCGCGACTTCCTTTACCCGGCATGGGAGAAGGACGTCATGGTGATCATGAACATGGAGAACCATGAGACCGATCAGGAGATCTTCGCCGCGATGAAGGCCACCTGGCAGGACTGACATCGGGCGATCATTCGGCGGCCGCACGGCGATCGTGCAGCGGCCGCGCAGGCCACGACCGTTTCCGCGGTTTTCTTCCTTCATGCGGCAACGGACGTGGCCTCTTTTCTTTGGATCATGCGAACGAAAGGAGCGCATATGCTCGACGCATGTGCGAGGACCGACTCGCTCACCGTGTACTGGAGCAAGCCCGCCGCAGCGAAGGCCGGGCAGCGGTACGACGTCATGCTCGACGGGACGGTGATGGCGACGGTCGACCGTACACACTGCCGGCTCGACGGTCTTGAACCCGACCATGCCTATCGGGTGGATGTGGCCATGGTCGGCGCGGACGTTGACTGCGGGACGAACGGCGAATCGTGCGAGGACGGCGAGCGCGTCGAAGACGGCACGGCGGTCGGCTCCCGCGTCTTCCGCACCGCCGAGCACAAACGCATGATCGACGTCACCGCTGCGCCATACCGTGCGATCGGCGACGGCACGACGCTCAACACCACGGCCATCCAGCAGGCGCTCGACGACTGCGGGCCGCGTGACGCCGTGCTCATCCCCGCCGGCACGTTCCTCACCGGAGCCCTGCGCATGCACGCCGACAGCGAGCTCGTGGTGTCGCGCGGTGCGGTGCTGCAGGGAACCGCCGACCCGCGCGACTATCTGCCGATGGCCCCCAGCCGGTTCGAAGGCGTCGAACTCGACTGCTACTCCAGTCTCATCACCATCGGCCACCTCGACCATGACTCCGGACCGAACTGCAGCAACGTCGTCATTCGCGGCGGCGGTGTGATCGCCAGCGGCGGACGTGCGCTCGCCGAAGCGGTGATCGAACGGGAATGGGGACGCGTGAAAGCCGAGCTCGCCGCCACCGGACAGTCGCTCGACGACTACGAGAAGCCGGAGACCATCCCCGGGCGCGTCCGTCCCCGTCTGATCACCATGGCGAACGCCTCGCACGTGGAACTCGCCGACGTGACGTTGAAAAACGGCGCCAGCTGGAACGTACACATGATCTACTCCGACCACATCGTCACCCATGGCTGCACGTTCGAATCGCACGACGTGTGGAACGGCGACGGCTGGGATCCCGACTCGTCCGAGGACTGCGTGATCTTCGACTGCGACTTCAACACCGGCGACGACATCATCGCCATCAAATCCGGCAAGAATCCGGAAGGCAACGTCATCAACCGGCCGACCAGACGCGTGCGGATCTTCGACTGCCGGGCCACACGCGGCGGGCACGGTCTCGCCATCGGCAGCGAGATGAGCGGCGGCGTGGAGGACGTGAAGATCTGGGACTGCGATCTGAGCGGTCTGTGGTACGGCGTGGAGGTGAAGACCACGCCCAAACGCGGCGGATGGGTGCGGGGACTGCATGTGCGCGACACCGTGATGCGTCACGCGATCATCCGCGCGGTGCCCTACAACGACGACGGCGTGGCTGCGGACGAGCCGCCGGTGCTCGAGGGCTTCCGCTTCGAACGCGTGCGGTTGCTCGGTGGAGTGCCGGCCGACGCGGACGAGGGTGCGCCGCGCGAGGCCGTGTATGTTCGGGGGCTGCCCGAGCCGGTGCCGCCGATCCGAAACGTGGTGTTCCGCGAGGTGACGCTTGGTGGTGCTGCCGATGCCGGAGATGCGGAGCCTGGAGTGCGGGACATCGTGGCTGATCGCTGCGAAGGGCTGGAGATTCGTGGCGTGCGGTGCGGGTAGGTCGTGGGGCATTGAGGGGTGGGGTGAGGATCGCCTTCGGCGATGCTGTATTGTCTCCACGTCTGCGCGTGGAGAGTCACCTCATCCGTCCGGCTGCGCCGGACACCTTCCCCTCGAGGGGAAGGCGGCATATGCCTATGTGAGGTATTCGGATAATGCTGGCGAAGTCCGTCAACTCTTGCCGAGAAGCTGCCGAGCGGAGCGAGACCGATGAGGCGATCATGCCCTCCGATCCGGTTTTTGGAAAGAAGTGGCGAATGGGTTGCGTCGTTGATGACGCGGAGTAGCATGGTCGCCCGTAATTCGCGCATGCGCGCAGGGAATCACACGAGAGGCAAGAAGGAGTGACCGGTGAAATCCCAGTCACCACGCAACCAATCCGCATCCGGCGGATCGTCTGATCAGCAATCGAACAATAACCGAGGAGTCGATCGCGGCCGCACCGCGGATTCGCGTCGCAAAGCCCATTCCAAGATCACGTTCGGCGACGCGCTCGGCTTCGCCATCGGCGACACGTACGGCGGCGGCAGCGGCATCCTCACCGGCACGTATCTGTCGGTGTTCTGGACGCGGTTCTGCGGCTTCGACATCGGCACCGCGCAGAGCATCATCGGCGCGGCGGCCATGCTCAGCGCCTGCTCGGCCATCTTCTTCGGTGTGCTGTCGGAACGCTTCTACCTGTTCCGACTCGGTCGCCGCTTCGGTCGACGCCGCTTCTTCGTCATGATCCTCTCGCCGCTCGTGCTGGTCACGTTGCTCATGTGGGTTCCCGGCATGCCCAAGGTGCTGTACTTCCTCGTCTATGTGCTGTACGTCACGCTGCAGCAGATGTTCGGCGTCTGCTATTCGTCGCTGCCCGGCGAGATGACCCGTGACTTCGCCGGCCGGTCGCTGCTGTCCACCGTGCGCATGTTCGTCTCCGGCATGTCCGGCGTGCTCATCCCGATCCTCGCCACCGCCATGCTCACCTGGCTGGGGGAGTGGCACGCCTACTCGTATCAGGCGTTCGTGACCATCATCACCGTGATGTTCGCAATCGTCACCTTCGCGTCGTCGCGACTCACCTGGGAACTCACCCCCGAGGAGGCGGGATTCGGCGACGACGAGCTCACCCGCCGTCGCGCTGCCCGGCATCGCCGCGGCCCACGCGAGATCGTGCAGGCGCTCGGCCGTGTGATCGCGGAATACACGTCCACGTTCCATATCGCCACGTTCCGCGTGCACATCACGCTGTATCTGATCTGCCTGACGCTCATGGACATCTTCACGCAGAGCTTCGTGTACTTCGTGGTGTTCGATCTGGGCAAGACGGCCGCGTTCGCCTCCATGCTGCTGTCGTTCGCCGTGATCGCCGAATTCTTCAAGCCGTTGTGGGGATGGCTGTTCGTGCATATCGGTCCGCGCAACCTGTACGCGCTCGACTACACGGGAGCGTTGATCGGCCTTGGCCTGTTGTTCGTCTCGTGGCGGCTTGAACCGGTGCTGCCGGGCGGCGTGTGGACCGCGTGCGTGATCGCGTCGTCGATCGTCTGGTTCGTGTTCCGTTCGCTCGCCGGCACCGTGCCATGGCTGGTGTTCCCGTTCATTCCGGACGTGGACATGATCGTGACCCGACGCAACCGCGCGTCGATCTTCTCCGGCATCACCACATTCCTGCGATTCATCTTCTCCGGACTCGCATCGATGGGCGTGGGTGCGTTCCTCGCATTCTCCGGGTTCGAGCCGGACAAGTCGGGTGCGCAGACCCCGATGGCGGTGAACGCGGTGGCGTTCGTGTGCCTCGGCTGGCTGGCGATCGGATTCATCGCCGCATTCATCGTGTCGCGCCGGTTCACGCTCGACCAGCGCAGCGACCTCATCGTGCTGAAGGAGATCGAACGACTCAAGGCCGGCGGCTCCAAGGCCGACGTGGAACCGCACGTGCGTGAGACCGTGGAACGGCTCACCGGCGTGCCATATGAGCGGTGCTGGCGGTGAGCCGGCGCCTGTTCGGCTAGTCGAGGTGGAAGACTTCGCGCAGGTCCTCGCAGACGGGGGAGTTGTCCGGGTTCGTCTCCATCACCGGTGCCATGAAGTCCCACCATTTGCGGTTGATCGGCGTATCCGCCGACTGCGCCCAGCGTTCTTCGTCCTCCACTTCGATGTAGCCGAACAGTGTGTTCGTCTCCGCGTCGAACGAGATCGTGTAGTTGTGTCCGCCGTACTCGTGGATCATCGCCTTCATTTCCGGCCACAGTTCGTTGTGACGCTTGGCGTACTCCTCCACCATGCCCGGATACAGGTGCATCTTGAAGGTCTTGCGGATCATCGGTCCTCCTTTGGACGAAACGGTTGCCGTGTATCCGCATCGTAGACAGGAGACGCAGCCGCGCGCCGGGTAATGGAATATCATGAATTGGCCGATGGCTATCGTTTCTTGCGGTATCGGTGTCGGCCGAGGTGTGTGCCGAATCGCCTGCGGTCAGGCGGTAGACTTTTGCGAAGAAAGTTTCATAGGAACGGTTCGCGCGTGTGAGGCGTGGGACGACGCCGTGTCGGCGCACGCAGACATGCAAAAGGATGTGTGATGAAGAAGGTCACGATTCGTGATGTGGCGAAGGCAGCGGGGGTGTCCCCGTCCACCGTCTCCCGTGCGCTGAGCACTACGGACCGCGTGAGTTCGGAAACCACCCGGCGCATTATCGGCGTCGCCGAACGATTGGGATACCGCCTGCCGACGGTCGAGGAGCCCGCCACGGCCGTTGCGCAGGCAGAATCGTCCAGCCACCTGATCGGCATCGTCGTGCCCGACGTGACCGACCAGTATGCCGCCGCCATCGTGCACAGCGTGGAGAACGAGTGCTTCGGCCACGGCTATGGTCTGGTGATCGCCGAATCGCGTGACAGCGTGGCATGGGAGCGCATGGTGCTCGAGAAGACGATGACTCTGGTCGACGGCGTGATCATGGTGGCGCCCCGTATGGCGAATCCCATGCTGCGCGATTACGCCGACCATCATCCGTTGGTGGTCACCAATCGCAACGTGCGCAACGTGACGAGCATTGTGGTCGACATTTCCACCGGCATCGGGCAGGCGGCCGACCTGTTCGCCGTGCGCGGCCGCACGCGTGTGACCTACCTGTCCGGACCGAATTCCGTATGGGCGTCCGGCGCGCGATTGCGCGAACTGCAGACGGCGTGCGAGCGCAAGGGGCTCGATGTGGTGCAGCTGTGGCCCGGCGAGCCCACGTTCGAGGGCGGTGCCGCGTACGTGGACAAGTATCTTGAGGATCCGACCGGTGCCGTGCTCGCCTACAACGATGCGATGGCGTTGGGATTCATGGCCCGCATGCGTGAACGCGGCTTCGAATGCCCGCGTGACTATCTGATCGTCGGATTCAACGACGACGTGACCGCGCAGACGAGCACGCCGCCGTTGTCGTCGATCCGCATGTCGGCGAACGCGCTCGGCGTGAACGCCACACGGCTGCTGCTGCGCCGTATGGCGGGCGGCGTGACCGAGGATTTCGCCTCGTACGCGGCGGTGCCGTCGTCGCTGGCGGTGCGTGACAGCCTCGGTGGATTCCGTGGCAATCCGAAGGAATGACGGCATAGCGATATGGTGCGCGTGAGTGGAAAGGTCGGCGATATGGACAGGCAGACGTCGATGGTCGTCTCCGAGGCGTTTGATCCGTTGTCGGACTGCGAGGGCGTGATCGAACTCGCCATCCCCACTGTGACCCGGCCGTACCGCGCCCGTCTGGCGTCGGCGGTGATCTCATCCGCGCGTGCCAGCGGATACCGGGTCAATGTGGTGGCGTACCAGGACGATTATGGTCTGTCGGCGAACGACTATCTGGAGACCCGTCGTGGTGCGTGCGACGGCATGCTGCTGTATCTGGTCGGCGGCGACGAGGTGAATCCCGGCGCGTTCCGTCAGCCTTTTCCCATCGTATGTCTGGGATTGTGTCCGACGTCGGGCATCGTGGATCAGGTGCTGGCCGACAACGTGTCGGATGCGCGCAACATCACCGATCTGGTGATTCGCAAGGGCAGCCGGAGACTGGTGCTGATCGGTGCACAGAACGAATTCGATGGGCGGACGGTGGACGAGTCCGTGCGATCCCGCGGCTGGGATCGTGTGCGTGGCGTGCTGGAGGCGTGCCGTGAGCATGGCATCGCACTTGATCCGCGACTGATCGGCACGACCGGCTACGAGTGGACGATCGGCGCTGGGTACAGCGCCATGATGCAGGTGGCCGCGTCGGGCGTGGAGTTCGACGGCGTGATCTGCATGGATGATCCGCTGGCCATCGGCGCGGTGTTCGCGCTCAAGGAACTGGGCCGATCCATTCCGGACGATGTGCAGGTGGTCGGATTCGACAACATCTACGACGCCGCACACATGGTGCCGTCGCTCACCACGGTGGACGCGAACCTGGAATGGATCACCAGCACCGCCGTGGATCTGCTCGCCCGCCGCATGCATGATCCCGCCGGGGAGCCACTGTGCTTCCAGCGCGAGTCCCCGATCCTCCTGCGCCAGTCGACGCGGTAGGAGTGTGCGGGCGTTCGAGCCGTGGTGTCGTCGTTGACGACTCCTCAATCCGCTCCTGCCGTTTTTGTTGCCATCATGCTGCTGAAAATCTGCAACAGGGTACGGCAAATAGTCTCTAGAGAACGCCAATAAATATGACAACAAATATTGGCGTCGTGCATGTCGTTCGGTCGTATATCGTGAAATATCGCTGATATTGCAACGATTATATGTGCAACATGACTCCAATATTCTGCAACAAAAGCAATGAAAACATTGGCAACAAATCATATGGATTCGTAATGTGCCTCATAGGATTGCAAGCAACAACGGCGCGGTTGCTGTTCGACGATGATCGTCATGCAATGACCGGCATGACCGCACCGTGCAGGACTTCAAAGGAGAACACATGGCAGAGAACACTGGCAAAAAACGCAGGATCACGCTGGTCACGCGTCTCGGCTACGGCGCCGGCAATCTCGTGGGTTCCGGCGCGCTGGCGATCAGCGCCTCGTGGCTGACGATCTTCTACACCACCTACTGCGGTCTGACCATGGCCCAGGCCACCTTTATCTACTCGTTCGCGCTGATCGCCGACGTGGTCATGAACCCCATCGCCGGTTTCCTCTCCGACGCGTTCAACAACACCTGGCTCGGCCGCAGGTTCGGCCGCCGCCGCTTCTTCATCCTGCTCGCCGTGCCGGTGCTCGGCGTGCTCAACCCGCTCATGTGGATCGTCATCCCCGGCGCATTCTGGTACTACTTCGTGATCTACTTGTGCTATAACCTCATCTACACGATGGTCATGATCCCGTACGACGCCATCCCCGCCGAAATGACCGCCGACTTCAAGGAACGCACCTACATGTCCGGCCTGCGTTCCATCTTCGGCAAGGGCGCCAACTTCCTCACCGCATCCCTGCCCGGCATCTTCTTCGTCACCTTCGGCGAGAAGAACCCCATGGCCTTCTTCTACATGGGCTTGGCGTTCGGCGTCATCATGGCGCTCGCCATGCTCTCCGTGTACCTGACCACCTGGGAGCGTCCGGTCGACGCCACCACCATGGAGAAGGTGGAGAATCCGGTCGAAGCCATCAAGAAGCTGTTCGTCGACATCTTCTCCACGCTGCGCATCCGCACTTTCCGTCACCTGCTCGGCATGTACCTGTTCGGTTTCGGCGCCGAATGGCTGTTCAACTCCACGTTCTCCTACTACGTGGTCTACGTGCTCATGCTGCAGAAGTCCAACGCTTCCTGGTGGCAGTCGCTCAGCCCGATCCTGCAGGTCGTGTCCACCGTGGCCGCCATGGCGCTCGTCGCCAAGATCGGCTTCCGCAAGCCCTACATCATGGCCGAATGCGTGATCATCACCTGCGCCATCGCCTACGCCTGCTGCGGCATCTTCCACCTCGACGCCGCATCCGCCGCCGGCATGGTGGCCGTCACCTCCATCGTGGTGGTGTTCGGCCTCGGCACCGGCGCCGTCTACTACATTCCGTGGCAGACCTACCTGTTCGTGGCCGACGCCGACGAGATCGTGACCGGCCGTCGCCGCGAAGGCACCTTCTCCGCCGCCATGCACCTGTGCGGCAAGCTCATGAACTCCGCCGTCGTGGCCATCCTCGGCATCTCGCTGTCCGCTGCAGGATTCATCGAATCCACCGCCGACAAGCAGGTGGCCGCCGTCGACCAGCCGGCCGCCGTGCACACCACCATCATCCTCGTGCTCATCTTCGGCGTGGGTGGCCTGAGCCTGCTCGGCATGCTTTCCGCCAAGCTCATGCGCATGGACAAGAAGAACGACGAGATCGCCATCGCCGAATGCGCCCGCATCGCCAACGGCGGTCGCATGGAAGACGTCGACCCCGAAGTCAAGCGCATCTGCGAGGAACTCACCGGCGTGCAGTACGAGATCTGCTTCGGACACAACACCATCGGCTACCACACGCCCGAGGAACTCGAGCGTATCAAGGCCGAACTGCCCGAACGCCGCAAGATGAACTTCGGCAAGCAGCCCGTTGAAGTCAAGGCGGCCTGAACGGTCAGCCCCGCGGCGTCAATGATCGTGGCGGGCCGGAGTCTCCTGCCCGGCCCGCCACCCCAACCAGACCTACACTCATAACCGAATACCATAACCAAAGACCAAACGACCGGCGGCCACCTTCCTTTTTCACCTTCCGCCGGTCGTTTTTTCCATGACTTCGCACCTGCTTCACGGAAAGGAACCGGCATGGGCGGCTCACGCATCCTCAACACATATATTCGGCAGCTGATCGAAACCAGCACCCCGCAGGCGCCGGCATGGAACATCGAAAAGATCCGAGCCGGCAAACCCAACACGTGGAACTACATCGACGGCTGCATGATCAAAGCACTGATCGAACTGTACGAAATCACCGGGAAAACCGTCTACCTCGACTTCGCCGACCGATTCATCGACTACTTCGTACAGGACGACGGCACCATCAAATACTACGATCCCAAGGACTACAACCTCGACAACGTCAACGCCGGCAAGACCCTCTACCGACTGTACGAACTCACCGGCAAAGCCAAGTACCGCAAGGCCATGGACACCATCTACGGTCAGCTCGGACACCAGCCGCGCACCAAGGAGGGCAGCTTCTGGCACAAGCTGATCTACCCGAACCAGATCTGGCTCGACGGCCTGTACATGGCCCAGCCATTCTACATGCAGTACGAGCTGAGCTATCGCGACGGACGCGCGTGCTCCGACAGCTTCCACCAGTTCCAAGTGGTGCACGAACTCATGCGCAACGACCGCAACGGCCTGTACTACCATGCCTACGACTCCTCGCGCAAGGAATTCTGGTGCGACCCGGTGACCGGACTCTCCGCCAACTTCTGGCTGCGCGCCGAAGGCTGGTTCGCCATGGCGCTCATCGACACCTGGGAGCTCATGCCCGCCAACATGAGCGCCGAAAAGGACGCGCTGCGCCGCATGTTCGTCGACCTGATCGACGCCATGCTGCCATACCAGGATCCCGCCACCGGCATGTGGTATCAGGTGATCAACATGGGCCGCATCGCACCGAACTATCTCGAAACATCCGGTTCCGCCATCTTCGCCAACGCCATCATGAAAGGCGCCAGGCTCGGCGTGCTCGACGAACGCTACTTCGACTACGGCTACAAGGCGTTCCAGGGCATCTGCGACACCTGCCTCAACGAGAAGGACGGCAGGCTTACGCTCGACAACATCTGCTTGGTGGCCGGATTGGGCAACAAGAACCACCGTGAAGGCACCTTCGACTACTACATGCGCGAACCCAAGGTGCGCAACGACGCCAAGGGCGTGGCGCCACTCGTGCTCGCCTACATCGAGGTGCTGCGCCACGAGAAGGCCGCGGCCGAACGGGGCGATGCCGAACGGGGTGCGGCCGGTCGGGGCGCGATGTGAGATGAAGGTGGGGGAGACGGGACGATGACCAGACTCAACTTCGGATTCCGCGGACATGACATCACCGGGGCGCGAACCCCCGAGGCGCTCGCCGACGGACTGGCGCAGCAGGGCGCGCGCAACGTGCAGCTCGCGCTCGCGAAATCATTCCCCGACATGAACAGCGAGGCCGGGGCCATCAACCCCGGCATGGGCGCGGTGATCCGCCGGACATTGGCCTCGCGAGGCGTGGAAATCGCCGTACTGGGCTGCTACATCAACATGATCCACCCCGACCTGGAGGTCCGGGAGACGCTGCTGCGGCGATTCGAGGCGCATGTGGCCAACGCCCGATATTTCGGCGCCCCCATCGTGGCCAGCGAAACCGGTTCCGTGATCCCCAACCTTGGTCAATACACCGAACGCAACTTCACCGAGGAAACCTACCGGGACACACTCGACGTAATCCGCCGACTGGTGGCCGCAGGGGAGCGGTATGGCACGATCGTGGGCATCGAGCCGGGCGTCAACCATCCCATCCACGATCTCGACACCGTGGAACGCCTGATCGCCGACGTGGACTCGCCGTATCTGGGCATCGTGTTCGACGCGACCGCGCTCACCCCGGCGTGGCAGGCGAGTCCGGAATGGCAGCTTGAGCTGACGCGGCAGGCATTCCGGCGATTCGGCGAGCGCATCTGCGCCATGCACATCGCCGACTGGCGGCTCGACGGCGATGGAGGCGATGCCGGTGCGGCGCCATCGATCAGACGCGTGGCCGCCGGAACCGGTCGCATGCCGGTGCGGGAGATCTTGGCCATCGCCGAGGCGTCCAAGCCCTGCCTCACCACCATCTTCGAACACACGGAAAACGATGCGATGAGTCAGGCCCTGGCTTGGTTCGCGTGAGCAGTCGGCAACTGTCGGAGGCCACAACCGCCGATGTCGAGTCCGCTCTACTCGTGCGCGGCGAAATGCACCACGTCGATGCTGTCGTTGCGGCTGAGGAACTCCTTCGTGGTCATGTGGAACTCCTGCTTGAAGCAGCGCAGGAAATGCGTGTATGACGCGAATCCGCACTGCTTGTACACGTTCTGCGCACTGCCGGATTCGCGTAGCAGCTCCTTGCTGCGTAGGAGGCGCTTTTTCAGAATGAACTCGTGCAGGTTCAGGCCCGTGCTTTTCTTGAACTGACGCGACAGATAGTACTTGTTGATGAAGAACCGGTCGGCGATCGCGTCGAGCGAACAGTCACCGGCAAGGTTCTCGTTCACATACTCCATCACGTTGGTGATGAGCGGCGACGCGGGTTTGCTGCTCGGTGTCACGTCGTTGGCGGAGTTGGCCACCGCCTTGTTAAGCACCACCATGAATTCGAGGAACCGCTGCTCGTAGGACAGGTCCGAACCATAGGATTCGTCGGGCTGCTGGTCGAGCTTGGCGATCTGACGGCGCAGTTCCTCCGGGTCCATGCGGATCACACGGCTGGTCGGCTTGCCGTTGTCGGTGAAGCACGCGGTCAGGTCGGTGTTCTTGGTGGAGCGGGAGGCGAGGAATTCGTCGCGCACGTAGATGTACGCGCGCTCGTAGTAGTCGCTTGACTGGCGCACGATGTTGTGCAGGTCATTGCTGTGCGCGAAGGTGACGGTGCCGGGTTCGGTGGTGTATTCGCTGCCGCCCAGATGGAACACGCCGGTGCCCTGCAGCACGCAGTTGATCTCGTGAAAGTCGTGGTAGTGCAGCTGCGCATGCTCCACCACCTGCGAGTCCACGTGGTAGATCTCAAAGCGGTCCGAGATCATTGAATTGACGATCACCACACGTTGCTGTCGTTCCTGTTGCGTCATCGCAGTTCCATCCCAACTGGTTAGAAGTGGCATAAAAGCTATCGTAAATTATACAAGAGAATGCAAGAATAGATAATAATTCGGCAATATCTGCACATCATTACATAGCTGGAAGATGATGGGCCGGCCTACGATCGGAGCATCGGGGCAGACGTTCTGCATGATGTCGGCCGGCACAATCAAGAACATGGAGGTTCCAATGATCAATTTCGGCGCGCGCGGGCATGACGTGACCGATGCCGATACCGTGGAGAAACTTGCCGTTGGGCTCGAACGCTACGGCGTGCACAACGTGCAGCTCGCCCTGCCCAGGCAGTTCCCCGATCTTGCCGATGCGTCCAAGATCAATCCGGGCATGGGACTGCGCTTCCGCCGCGTATTGGGCGATCACGGCGTGGACATCGCCGTGCTGGGCTGCTACATCAACATGACCCATCCGGATTTGGATGTCCGTGAGACGCTGCTGCGCAAATTCGAAGCATACCTCGCCAACGCCCGGTTCTTCGGCGCGCCCGTGGTCGCCAGCGAGACCGGCTCCGTGGACCCCGATCCCGGGCGCTTCACCGAGGAGAACTTCACCGAGGAGATGTACCAGGAGGCTTTAAGGGTGATCCGTCGGCTGGTGCGCGTGGGCGAACGATTCGGCACGATCGTGGGCGTGGAGCCCGGCGCCAACCATCCGATCCACGACCTCGCATCCACCGAACGCCTGTTGGCCGACGTAGACTCGCCGTATCTGGGCATCGTGTTCGACCCCACCGCCTACACCACGCCGAACGGTCGCACCGTGGAGGGACTGGACCAGGTGGACCTCACCAGGCAGGCTCTCGAACGCTTCGGCGATCGCATCGTGGCCGTGCACATCGACGACTTCACCGTCGACGAGGCCGGCATCCACCGCTGCAATGTGGACGAGGGCGGCATGGATGTGCAGGGTATTCTGGAGCTCATCGCCCAGGCCCGCCCCTGGATCCCCGTGATCCTCGAGGAAACCAAGGATGAAGCCATCGCCCGCACCGTGGCCCGCTACGGGAACCTATAAGCGAGAGCCAGTTCACGATTTTCGGGGCACTACAAATCGTGAACTGACTATTGGGGCTTGTCACATGTCCTAGGGCTTTACTTTCAACGGGGAATGGCCTATCTAATCTCTGGATCTAGTTCACGATTTCCAAGGTCCCGCAAATCGTGAACTGTGTAGGGGACCACATTCGACCACATTGCCCAGTGGACTGGCTTTTGCTGAATTTGTCGGAATATGGTGCCGATATGGCATCATTCATGGCTGAAGAAGCGTATCGACGTAGTAGGGAACAGGCTTTGTTGTGTGAGCAGGCAGCGGCCGCAATGGATATAGTCCCGACATTTTCTCACATAACCGCTTTGCGGTATCAGGGGATAGAGGTTCCGGAGAGTTGTACCCTGCGAACGGACAGGCTACACATATCGTTTGATAGCCGAGGCGCCAGGCGCAGATTCAAAGGAGTAAGCGAACACTATTGGAGCGGAAGCTTTGAAGTGACGATAGATGGAGGCGGGGGATTCTACGTCACCAATCCCGCTATGACGTGGTCTCAGTTATCCGCCTATGTCAGTGTGGAGAGCCTTGCCGTCATCGCGGGGTCTTTAGCTTGTCGGGATCCGAAGAGGAAGCTGACCACATTAGACGATCTGGAACGCTACGTAGAGGAAAATCGAGGTTTTGCCGGTCGGCGCCGGTGTCTTGACATCATGCCGTATCTCATGGAGAACTCTGATTCGCCTCCGGAGTCGGTGCTTGTCGTCTTGGTGATGAGGGGCGGGCTGGGGCGTCCGGAGGCGAATTTCAGAATCGATCTGCCATCCGGAGGCTTTCGCTTTGCGGATATCGCATATCCGGAGTTGAAGCTTGCGATCGAGTATCAAGGGGCATACCATGCGTCGCCAGCGCAAATGAGGGAGGATGCTCGGCGTTGGAACCAGCTACGTGTTCTCGGATGGGAGATTGTGTTCGTGACCGCTGATGATCTACGCACGGATGCTTCCCGCCGGGCCATTGTGAAGGTGATCAGGACCATGATGGAGAGGCAATTGGCGTTTCGGAGGCTTGCCGGTGTGCTTTGAGTGGAAGTCTGGTTCACAATTTTAAGGGGGGCGTAAATCGTGAACCAGACTTCCTGGAGTTGTATTTGTGGCATCCCTTATTTCACAGTGATCTGCATAAGGATGAGAGCGATCGTCTAGTTCACGATTTGTAGGTCCCCAAAAATCGTGAACTGGCTAGAAGGCCGTGAGGGCCAGAAGCTGGGCGGCGATGCGGCGGGCGAGCCTCTCATAGCCGGCAGGGGAGTAGTGCAGGCCGTCGGGCATGTAATAGGGCTTGTGCTCGGGCAGCAGGGGACTGATGCCGCTGCCGTTGAACAGGTCGATCACGGGGATGCCGTACCTATTGCACTCGGCGCGCAAGGCCTCGACATAGTCGGCTTCAACCAGGCCCAAACCATTCAGCGTATCAAAGGCCGGCAGATCCTTGGCCGGCACGCCACCGGTCTTGCATGGGGTCATGACCACGATCTCGCCATGGGGGTACATGCGCACCAGGCCTTGCAGCAGCGTGTTCACAGCACCGTGGAAGGTATGCACATCGGTGTCGTCGAAGGCGCCCAATGGAACCTCGCGGTTGAAGTCGTTCACGCCGCCGAGCACCAGCACGATGTCGGCATTCCGGTCCATCTGCTCATAGCGTTCGATGAAGCTGTCGTCACGGTCGGCCTTGACGCCGATGCGCGACCCCTTGATGCCGTAGTTGCGCACGGTGCCCGCGCCGAGCAGCCGCTGCAGGTGCGCCGGCCATGAGATCGCGGGACCGCCGTCGCCGGTGCCCACGTCACCCCAGGTGGTGGAATCCCCCAGACAGTTGATGGTGGTATGCGCCCAATCGCGCATGATCGGTGCTTCCGACATGATTTGGCCTCCTTGCCCCTTCTTCGCTGGCCTGTAATGGCTGACCCACGGACATCATAGGCCCTGATCCGACGCGGCGATGGCATCCCATACGCCGGTCTCGTCGAAGTGATGCTCGCCGGGCGCGTGCAGGTGTGTCAGATGATTCTCCGCTCCCAGCATCCGGTACGCCGACCGGATGATCGCCACCTGCTCGTCGGCGTTGACCACGCCCCGTGGCCCATTGAGATGATCTCCGATACAGGACTGCACGACCAATGGCCGCGGTGCGATCAACGACCCGACATCGCCCATATCCACAAGATTCCAAAGGCCCGGCACATAGTTGCAACTGCAGTTGCCGTTCATCGTCAGCAGGGAGTCGCGCACGCCGTACATGTATCCGCTGATGAACGCCCGCCGGATGCGATCGTCCAACGCGGCCAGCCACAGAGTCTGCATACCGCCCCCGGAGAAGCCGAAACAGCCGAGTGCTCCCATGTTCCACTCGTCGCGCTCCCGGACATACTCCACCAGTCGCATCAGATCCCAGACAAGCATGCCCGCCACCGTCAGACCCAACGGTTCGGCCATGTGCGCCAGCTGCGCGCAGGTGCCCCTCAGGAAGGACCGTTCGTCATCCTTCTGCAATCGGGCATCGCGACGCTCGCCGAACCCGCGCGCGTCCGGGCAGAGCGTCACATATCCGCGGCAGGCCAGCTGCAGCCCGTAGTCATAGTGGAACCGGCGTATGGCGTCGTCGACCGCCGGGACGCCGCGAACGCCGGCAACACTGTACTTGCCGCCGCCCTGATGTCCGTGCGGGCACAGCCAACACAGCGGCCTGCCGTCGGCGCCCAATCGGGGATGCTCGGGAATCAGCACATAGCATGGCATCCACACATCAGGCTCCACCTGAATCAGAATCCGCTCGCGGACAATGCCGCGCGGGTCATCAGCGTCGTCCGCCTCAACCCGCACGCGTTCCGTCACCCGCGGATTCAGCGGGCACTGTCCGGCGGATTCCATGAGATCAAGCCCCAGCAACGTCCGCAATTGTTCGCGCAGACGTGCCTGCCAAGCCTGCCAGTCCCGTGCGTCTCCACCGGGGAATGCTTCCCGGCGGGCCTGCCGATCATACCGGCGAAGCATTCCGGGAAGCGTGTCGTAATACCGGTCGATGTGCAATGTTCGCCCATTGCCCGCAAGCGCAACGTTGGCGCTGGTGTCATCCGCGCTCGTGACGCCGCCGTCATTCAGGACCATGATGATTCGCCGCCATCCTCATCCGGATTCTCCTCCGCAGTATCCAGCACATGCCGCGGGGCGTACCATGCCGGTCCGGCCGGATCGTCCGGCAACGTCCAGTCTGGCCAGCATTCGGGAGCAAAACCCGGTCCGAACAAGCCCACGCCCGAGAACCGCGAACCGTCGCGCGCCTGCGGCTTGCCCCAGTCCCACCAGCCCTCGGATCGAATATGTTCACCCAATTCACAATCTACCAGCGCCACGCGCGCAAAATCACGCCACGGCCGCCCCAGATACACCGAGCCGGGCGCACAGCTATCCGACGTGAACCGACAGTCACGGAACACGTAGCCATATGGCCGTCCCTCAGGCGTCGACGCGGCCGTGACATAGCCGTTCACCTCTTCGCCGCGATCCAGCGACCGAATCTCACAATCCTCGAACAGCGCGGTGGCCCCACCGAAGATGAAATCCACATCGCCGGCGATCAGACAACGCCGATACCATTGCCGCCCGACCTTACGCGGCGCAAACTGCTTGGGGCCGATGAACCCGCCAGGCTGCAACTCCTTCGGCGGCAGCGGACCGGTGAACAGCGTGTCCTGATGCCCCAGCAGTCGACAATCCTCCACCAGAAGCCCGTCCCCGTCCGCGTACAGGGCGATCGCTTGACCGACTTCACGTCCATCGCCGGCATCGTTGACGATGCTCAGTCCGCGCAGCGTCACATGATCGGCGTCCACCAGCATCGTATACGTGCGGAACGTGCCCAACGGCGTGCCATCATCCGCCGGCATGCGCGCACCCAACCCGAGCGCGATCACCGTGCTCGCCGCATCCACGCCCTCGAGCGTGACATACGGCAGGGTGACCGTCACCCGCTCGCGATAGGTGCCGGGATGTATGAAAATCGTGATCGGCAGATGGGCGTCGCGCCGCTGAAGGCGTGTTTCCGCCGCCAATGTCAGCGCATCGCCAACGGTCCGGCAATCACCCTGCCCATCCTGCGAGACGGTGATCGTGGTTGTCCTCATGGGATGGGCCGCCTGCCCGAACATAGTCGAGACCATCATTGCCCCTTCTGCGTCGTCGTGTTCCTCGGCTCGTCCGCCGACCGTCCGCGTGCCACGATCCGTAGTCGAACATCCCCGAACGTCACCGTGGCGTTTCGCGTCACGAAGAACCCCACATACACATGTTCGGGGTCCACCGTCGTCAGCCGATAATCGAATCCCTGCGTCGCCGCCGGATTGTCTCCGAACCGGAGCGTATAGCCGTCCTCCGTACCGTGGATCTCCAGTCGCACGCGCTCGCCGACGGTGCCGTATCGCCGCGTCGCCGCCGGTCCGGAGATCAGCGTGCCGCCGCGCCGACCGAATCCGGTGACTGGCCTGAACCGGTATCCCGTGGCCACATAGTCGCCCATCATGGCCGGGGTGTCGCAGTCGATGAGCATGTCGTCACGCACCATCAGCCCATAGGAGACCTGCTCGTTGGCGGCGTCGATGGCCTCGAGCGTGGCGGTGGCGGTCAATGTGAATTCGGCGTCGGACGGCAGCTGGGTGAAATACATGAGGAAGCCGTCGTCGTTGCCGGCGATCTTGCCGCGATTGCCGGCAACCTTCAATGTCAGTTCGGGGGAGTCCTCCGTGCCGCAGGCCGTGGCGTCGAAGTCCGTGCTTGTCTCCGGATCCACGCCGAGGTTGCCGAACGCCGACCCCTGCCAGATCCGGCCATCGGCGTCGCGGAACAGCGGCCATCGCGTACTGGACGTCTGCGGTGGCGTGTATTCGGGGATGACGTATGTGGGGTTGATCGACTCGGGGAAGTCGTGTTCGTAGGTGGGACGTTCGACGTCCTGCCGAACGAGTCCGGCCATCGCCGAGTGCTGTTCCACCGCCAGTCGCGCCACGAGCCACGCGTGCATGCTGGCGCCGAACAGGTTGGTGTGCGTGGGGTCGAGTCCGATGGGCCGCATGCCGTCCAGCTCGCCGGAATGCGTGCCGGCCGTGTCGGGCGTGCCCGTTGCCGCCGGGCGTGCACTGCCAAACGCGTGCAGCCATTGGGCGTCCGCCCCCATGCCGATGTTGAGGTCGATGGTCGCCCGGGTCATGTCGAGCAGATCGACGGGGATGTTATCCTCGTTCAGCGCCGCGGCGAGGTCACGGACGGCCTGCGCGTAGTCGCCGTCATCGGTGATATGGCCACAGGTGCCGAGATATCCGTTCGCCGTGTTGTCGTTCGCGTTGAGTCGGGCGATCGGCGTGCACAGCACCGGGCGGACGCCGCGCTCCAATGCGGGGAGGATGTAGTGTTCGGTCAGACTCCATGCGAACGATCCCGGCGTGTGTCGATCGCCGTTCGGATCGGTGTGTCGTTCGGGGTCGGCTTTTTCGTCGTTGTGTCCGAACGCGATGAGCAGGAATTGGGGATGGCCGGGGCGTGTTCCCAACGCAGGGATTGACGCGGCCGGGTCGCCGTTGAGCAGCGTATGGTAGGCGTCCAACGCGGTGAAGCTCGTGCTCGACGAACCGGACCGGGCGAGGTTGATCACCTCCGCGTCGAAATAGCGGCTGAGCGCCTCCCCGTAGCCGACACGGGGAATGTAGAAGACGTCGTTGAAGGCGGAGACGGTGGAGTCGCCGACCGCCCAGATCGTCGCCCTGGACGTTGTCGTGCTGTGTGATGTCGTATCGGTGCTGTTCATAGTGCTCGTATCCAGTTGGCGGCGAGTTCCGGCCAGTACTGCACCTGCGGTTCCACGTAGTCGTGGTCGGGCTTGGCCGTTTCCTCGGTGCCGAGTGCGATGCCGTGATCGCCTTTCGGGAAGATGTGCATCTCCATGGGAATGCCGTTGCGATGCAATGCGGCGGCGAACAGCAGGCTGTTCTCCATGGGGACGGTTCTGTCGGTGGCGGTGTGCCACAGGAACGTCGGGGGAGTGGCGAGGCTGACGCGGTTCTCCAACGACAGTTCGGGTTCGAGTGCGGCGTTGCCGCCAGTGAGATGGGTGAACGACCCGCGATGGGCGAACCGTCCGGACGAGATGACCGGATAGGACAGGATCTGCGCATCGGGGCGGATGTCGTCGGCGATGAACGCAGGTGTTCGTTCGTCGGATTCTTCGTCGACGGACCGTGCACCGTCCGGTGACGGCAGGCGGTTTTCCGATTCGTTCAATCGTTGAACGATCCACGGTTCGTTCCACATCGTGCCCAGACATCCGGCCAGATGGGCGCCTGCGGAGAAGCCGCACAGCACGATGCGATGGGCGTCGATGCCATGGCGTGCGGCATTGGCTCGACACCAGGCGACGGTTGCGGCCAGTTCCAGCAGTGGCTGCGGCCAGACTGCGGGCGCCACGCTGTAGCGCAGCACGCACGCGTGGAATCCCTCACGGTTCATGCGCCGGGCGATGGGTTCGGCCTCACGCGTGGACAGATGATCGTAGCCGCCGCCGGGCGTGATGACGACCAGCGGACGGGCGGCGGGGGATATGGCGCCCGCGTCAATGGCCGTGGCGTCGCCGGCTGTGCCATTGGCAACGGGCAGGAAATATGTGGTCAGCGTCGCGCCGGCGTCGAGTACCGGGTGGGTGAGCATGTTCGTTGCATGTGGGTGACTGACATGTTCGATATGCTGCTGATTCAGATTCATATGATGCCTCCAACGACGATGGTACGGCTCGGTCCGTGTGAGGCCGATGATAGTGGACCGGAGTTTCCGACGCTTGGCGTAGCGACGATTCTGCAACGATTGCAATCCCAGGCAAGTCGTCGTCCCACTGGCTCCCCTCGGGGAGGGGAGCTGTCGCCGCAGGCGACTGAGGGGAGTTGGGTGGTGAGAGGTGTCCGGGCTGGAACTCCCCTCAGTCCGCTGACGCGGACAGCTCCCCTCAAAGAGGGGAGCCACCAGGTATGGGCCGGCATCAGGCGGCGGGCTTGATCTCCTCCTCCTGGTAGCCGATGGTGTTGTGTGCGAAGCACCGCTCGTACGGCAGGCCGGAGAGCTCCTCGCACACCTTCTTGACCTCGGGGTCCACGTCCGCCATCAGACCGCCGGCCTTCACGCGCTCCACCTCGCCGGTGACGATGTCGCAGGTGTCCTTGTCGATCTTGAGGTTGCGGGCGAGGAACGCGGACAGCACGAACATGCAGCAGCAGCCGATGAGCAGGGTCAGCGACACGGTGATCGGCACGCTGATCGGCTGCTCCACGGTCTGGCCGTCCTTGGTGCTGATGAAGCCGGAGGCCAGCAGCAGGAAGCCGAACACGGTGGTGATCAGGCCCTGGATCAGCTGGTTCACCAGACGCTGGGCGGAGGAGTAGATGCCCTCGCGGCGACGCAGGGTGATGAGCTCGTCGATGTCGGGCACGTAGTTCAGCGGCACGTCGGGCAGGTACTGGAAGCCGGCGTAGAAGAACTTCCACACGCCGAACACGATCGGGTAGGCGACCATCACCGTGGCCACGGGGATCATGTCGGTGAACTGGCCGACGCCAAGGCCGATGAACACGGCCATGCAGGTGGCGGCGCCGAGCACGGCGGCGTACCACGGCTGGTGGAAGCCCTTCTTCGCCAGCCAGGCGATCCACACGGCGATGCACACGATGGCCACCACCTTGCCCGGGGTTTCGGAAGCCGAGGCGAAGGACTTCGGAATACCCAGCGTGAACACGATGAAGTAGCTGTAGCAGGCGCTCCACACGTTGGCGGCGAACTTGGCACTCATCTGCACATACAGAATGCGGCGGAACGAACGGTTGCGGAACGTGGAGAAGATGTCGATGAACAGCTTCTTGATGGCCTCGCCCACGTTGGCGATCTTCTCCTGCGCCACCTCTTCGGGCGTGCGCTCCCACGTGCTTAGGTAGACGCCGAGCAGGGCGATGACCATGATGGACGCGTTGATGCAGGCGATGATGAAGTAGGAGTGCGGGTTGTTCTCGCCGAAGATACCGAAGCCGAACGCCACAAGGAAGGCCATGAGGAAGCCGGTGACGTTGCCGAACAGGTGCTTGGTGCCGGTCAGGTAGCTGCGTTCCTCGAAGTTGTCGGTCATCTCGATGGTCAGCGGGCCAAGCGAGGTGGACGCGAAGGAGTAGCCGATGTTGTACACGATGTAGCACAGCAGGTAGTAGCCGAAGCCGAACGGCGTGACCAGGAAGATCAGCGGCTCGGCGACCATCATCGGAATGGCGGCCAGAATCCAGAAGCGGCGGCGTCCGAACCGGCGTCCGATCCTCGTGTTGTAGAAGTTGTCGGAAATGAAGCCCATCAGCGGCGCCAGCACGGCGTCGAGATAGATCGCGGCCGACGCGATGATGGCGGCCTCGCCTGCGGACAGGCCGGCCTCGGTGGAGATGAACAGCACCATATATGTGTGGGTGAAGGTCAGGGCGCCGGAGCTGAGCATGCCTCCCATGCCGAATCCGATGCGTGTCCACAGCGTGATCTTCCGCTTCTTGCCGATTTTGCTGAACATATCGTTGTTCCTCTATGAATGTGTTCCGAGCGATGTGCTCTGATATTGGGTAATCGATTGATCGATGTGTGTGCCGGCGTAATGTCTGCCGCAATGCGGGCCGAACGCCGAGGGGCGATCGTTCATGATCGCATGGCACCGGATTCGTCTTTGGGCCCGGTGCCGCGTGCCGGACGGTGTGCGGCCGTCCAGTCACGCGATGCTATGGCTGGTATGATGTGATGCTTTTCGTGCCCTCCCTTTGTCCTACCGCTCCACGCGGTCCACGTTGGTCAGTTGAAGCTCGTCGCCGTCCTGCCCGTCGATCGTCACATCGTCGAGCACCAGACGCTCCACGTTCTGCGCGATGATGCCCTGACGGGCCATCGGCTCCACGCCGCACGCCATCGCGGGCTTGGTCGGCTTGGCGTCGTCGGCATACGAGACGTGCACGTTGTGGAACTCCGCGCGCCCCACCTTGCTTTCCGGCAGACCGGTGATGTACGTGGCGGCCGCATGGCAGTTCGTCGCCTGGATGTCGTTGAAGATCAGCGACGCCACCTTCGGCGTGCGCTCGTCCGCCGGCAGCGCCTCACGGTTCTGCACGTAGTCCGTCTTGCCGTCCTTGTCGCAGAAGTAGAACGAGTTGACCACGAACGGCGTGAGCACGCCGTCCATGCGAATATGGTCGAACGTGATCGCCTCGTAGACGCTGTCCCTGCCACGGCCGCGACGCGTCTTGATGCGCAGACCGCGATCGGTACGTTCGAACAGGCAGTTGCGCGCGATCAGACCGCGGATGCCGCCGGCCGCCTCGCTGCCGAGCACCACCGAACCATGGCCGTCGTGCATGTAGCACTGGTCGATCAGCAGATTGCGGCAGGCCGGACGCAGCTCGCGCGGCATGTCGATCTTGCCGCTCTTGACGGCGATGCAGTCGTCGCCCACCGAGAAATGGCAGCCCTTGATCGTCACGTTCGTGCAGGACTCCGGATCCAGGCCGTCGGTGTTGGGAGAGACCTTGGGGCCTTCGATGCTCAGGCACCAGAAGCCGAGATCGCGCGACAACACCGGATGGATGTTCCAGCTGGGGGAGTTGCGCACGGTGATGCCGGCGAAGTCCATGCGCTCGCAGTCGCTCAGATAGATCATGCGCGGGCGGGCGGCGATGCGGATGCGCTTGGGATCATGCCACCAGTTGTCCTCGTCCGCGTTCGCGCCGCCGTCGATCGCGCCGCGGCCGTACACGGTGACGCCGTTCACGGCCATGCCGGAGAGGATGCCGCAGAACATCGGCATGCTCTCGCCCTCCCAGCGACCCATGGGCAGCAGGTTCGTGCCCGCATAGCCGGCGCCTGCCTTGCCCTCGATGTTGCTGGGCAGGTAGGCAAGGTTCTCGCGGTCGTGGCGTGCGCGGAGCGTGGCGCCCTCGGCCAGTTCGAGCGCGATGTCGCTCTTGAGGAACAGGTTCGTGATGCGGTAGTCGCCGGCCGGCACGAGCACGCGGCCCTGCGGCGGGCAGCTCATGATGGCCGCCTGGATGCTGATCGTGTCATCGCGCTCGCCGTCGCCGGCCGCGCCGAAGTCGCGCACGTTGAGTGTGAACGTCTCGTCGTCGGTGACGAGAATGCCGCTGACGGTTTCGGTGGCGTTGGTCTTAGAGTTGCATTCGTTGGAGTTTTTGTTGCCTGATTTGGCGACAATGTTGTCATTGTTTTCGTTACGGTGGCGTTCGTATCGAATGGAGTACGTCGTCAGCGGTTCAAGTCCGTCGATATAGGTCTCCACGGTGTCGGTAGTGCCGTAGAACTCGTCGTTAAGATAGATGTTCCAAGGCTTTTCGGTGTGATAGATACTGTTTTCCGTGATTTCCACGACCGCTGCGCGCGCGCATTTCCAGACGACATTGAGTTGCATTGTCGTGTCCCTTTCCCTGTGTTCAGCATCGTCGCATTGAACTCGTAAAAAGTGTTGCATGGTGATGCATCACCATTGATGGCATCAGAATATTCCTATGTTGCATAAATTAAAATCTTTGTTGCCAATGTTTGCCGAGTGAACAAAAAAGACCACCGCGCACTGCGCCATCTGTCCGATGGCGGTGCGCGGCGGTCCAAAACCGATCTTTGGAGAGTTCAGAAGAAAGAGATGAGTCCTATGGCCGCCTCCTTTGGCGTGCGGAAGATATGAAGTATCGCGGTATGTGAGGTGATTGGGCCGCGCATACGATCACTGGGATCGGGTTGCGGTCACTCGGATCGCCCGAGCCGAGTGACCGCAACCTAGGATCGTTGATATTTCAAGGGCAATAATGAGTGATCACGTGGGCCGCCCGAGCCGAGTGATCACAACCCGATCCCAGTGATCGCATGCTCTAGGAGTGATCGCCCGGCTCGGGGACTGGCCGGGTCTTGCCTAGTCGAGCAGGCCGAGGACGTAGTCCTTGACCTCGCCGTCCTTGGCGTTGGCTTCGAAGAGCTCCTTGAAGTGCTCGCCGGCGAAGGCGCCCTTCACGAGTTCGGGGTCGAGGGCCTTGTAGATCTCGACGAGCGGCTTGTAGGCCGCGGCGCGCACGCCGTCGAGGATCTTCTTGTTGGCCTGCTCCGGGACGACGCGTTCCTTGGGGTAGCCGCTGCCGGGCTCCTCGAGCCACATCTGCTCGAAGATGTACTTGAGCTGGAGCTCCTGGCCCCAGCCGTTCTTCAATGCGAACGGGATGGCCATGGCGTTGCCGTCGTTGATCTGGGCGAAGGTGTAGGCGTCGAGCGGGTCCTCGACGTGGCCGCAGATGACGCCGGGGAAGCTGTTGAGGGCGAGCATGGCGCCCTCGCCGGTGCCGCATCCGGTGACGACGAAGTCGGCGGCGCCGGAGTTGAGGATGGCGGCGGCGAGGATGCCGTTCTGCACGTAGGTGAGCTGGGCGTCGTCGTCGGCGGCGTACATGCCGTAGTTGTCGACCTCGAAGCCCTTCTCGTCGGCGACCTTCTTCAGAGCGCCGTAGATCAGACCGTTCTTGGCGGCCTGCGAGTTCTCATTGATGAGTGCGATACGCATGATGTGTGGTTTCCTTTTTTGTTTAAGTTCGGTGGGTGAACTACCGGCTCTTGGTTCTGAGACCCTCCCTCAGTCCGTCCTGACGGCCGGACAGCTCCCTCCCAAGGAGGGAGCACGATGGGGCTGGGGCTTTCTTCAGCCCAACCCCGAGTCGCCGGAAAGGTTCAATGGTGATTGTTGGATGATGCGTGCGACTTCAAGGCGCGCAGACGAAGGCGTACAAAAGTACGTCGAAGTCTGCAGCAACGCAGAAGGCGCTCCATCATCCAACAATCACGGATCACGGCTGCTTGCCGATGTAGGCGAGGATGCCGCCGTCAACGTAGAGAATATGGCCGTTGACGAAGTTGGAGGCGTCGGAGGCGAGGAAAACGGCCGGTCCCTTGAGGTCGTCGGGGGTGCCCCAGCGGGCGGCCGGGGTCTTGGCGATGATGAACTGGTCGAAGGGGTGGCGGGAGCCGTCGGCCTGACGCTCGCGCAGCGGGGCGGTCTGCGGGGTGGCGATGTAGCCGGGGCCGATGCCGTTGCACTGGATGTTGGCTTCGCCGTACTCGGAGCAGATGTTGCGGGTGAGCATCTTGAGTCCGCCCTTGGCGGCGGCGTACGCGGAGACGGTCTCGCGGCCGAGTTCGCTCATCATGGAGCAGATGTTGATGATCTTGCCGTGGCCCTTGTCGATCATGCCGGGGATGACGGCCTTGGAGACGATGAACGGGCCGTTGAGGTCGATGTCGACGACCTGGCGGAAGTCGGCGGCGCTCATTTCGGTCATCGGGATGCGCTTGATGATGCCGGCGTTGTTGACGAGGATGTCGATGACGCCGTACTTTTCGTTGATGTCCTTGACCATGGCGTTGACGGCGTCTTCGTCGGTGACGTCGCACTTGTAGCCGTGGGCGGTGATGCCGAGGGCGGCGTAGTCCTTTTCGGCCTGTTCGATCTTGGATTCGTCGCGATCGTTGAACACGATTTCGGCGCCGGCCTGGCCGTAGGCGGATGCGATGGCGAAGCCGATGCCGTAGGTGGCGCCGGTCACCAGGGCGAGCTTGCCTTTGAGGGAGAAGCTGTCCATGGAGAATCCTTCTGCCATGTTTCCTTCTTTCTGTAGTGGTGGTTGGTGGTTCTGTTGTTGTTTTTGGATGATGTCTGTTGGTTCGTCGTTGATACTCGCCTTACAGAATAAACAATACTACCGATTGTCAAATATCTTGTTGCCGAGTTTTGTTGCGAAATATTACGCAACAAAACTCGGTGATGCAACTTCGGGCAAGTAGTGCGGAGGCTAGCTAGCAGAACGAGACGAGGTATTCGGTGAAGGCGAGCACGGTGAGCGACTGGCCGTACGGCATTGCCGTTTTATCGATATTACGGTAGTAGTCGAGGCTGTCTTCCAGGCCGGTGCCCACGGAGACGTTCTGCACCTCGCCGTGTTCGTCGATCTGACCGAGCAGCGCCTTGATCGCCTTCTCGGCGACGGCCGCGTACTTCGGGTCGATGTAGCGGCGGTGCACGGCCTTGAGGATGCCGTACGCGATGCCGGCGGTTGCCGAGGATTCCACGTAAGAGTTCGGGTCGTCGAGCAGGGTGTGCCACATGCCGGATTCGTCCTGCAGCTCAGCGAGCGCCTCGACCTGTCGGTTGAGGATGGTGATGAGCCATTCGCGCATCAGATCGCCTTTCTTGAGGCCTGCGATCTCAATGAACTCGGGGATGCCGATGGTGATCCAGCAGTTGCCGCGCGCCCACAGGGCGCCGGCGTAGTTGTCGTGACGGTTGAAGTTCCAGCCGTGGAACCACAGGCCGGTCTTCTTGTCCATCAGGTATTCGGCGTGGATGAGGAACTGGTACTTGGCCTCCTCCACGTAGTCGGGGTGGTCGAGCAGGAGGCCGATCTTGGCGAGCGGCATCACTGTCATCATCAGGGTGTCGTCCCACAGCTGCTCGTAGTGGGGGTCCTCGTAGGTGATGTGCGCCATGCCGCGGCCGGTGGTGCGGGGCATGTCCTCCATGGCCCACTTGGCCCACTGGTCGAGGTAGGGGTAGAAGCGGGTGTCGCCGGTGTCCTCGTAGAGGCATCCCATGGCGAGCAGCGGGGCCATGGTGTTCACGTTCTTGGAGGGGGATCCCTCAGCCAGGGCGTTGTCGAACCAGTCGGTGACGACCTTGAGGGCCTTGGGGTTGCCGGTGAGCTTGTAGTTCTTGTAGATGCCGTAGAGGCCAACGCCCTGCGGCCAGTTCCAGACCTTCCAGCTCTTGTCGTCGACCACCACGTCGCCGAAGTGCAGCAGGAACTTGCCGTCGGTGTCGTTGATGGTGGTGAGGTTGTCGATCATCAGGTCGATCTTGCTCTGGATGAGCTCCCGTGTGGGCTTGTCGGTGGTGGTGTCGGTCATCGTGTGTTCCTCTTTCCGGTATCTACGTTGATGCCTGTCTGTCGTTCCCATCGTATGATGCAAACGCAACATCGATGATCGTAAAAATTGCAGTTTTTGACATTAAACTATCGAAAATTGTAGTCTCCGTGCTTTCTATGCATAGCAATGCAGAGGAGACTGTCTAAAAATGATCGCGATATATCGTTCTCTGACAGGTAGCAAGAATAGTCAGTTTCTTATCATATTTTGATAATTTTTGTTGAGCGTGTGAATTTCGTCACTGTTAGATTGTTGCGTACCGGCTCACGGAAGAACCGAAACTTACAACAAACCATCCGATTGTGCGATGTGCACGGAAGCACATGCGTATACAAGGATGTATCGGGAGGAATCATGTCCGCAAAGGATAAGGTACAGTCATTGCCGCCATTCGGTCTCAAGGACAAGATCGGCTACATGTTCGGCGATGTTGGCAACTGCTTCATTCTTGGCCTCGTTAACGGCTTCGTGCTCAAGTTCTACACGGACGGTCTGGGAGTGCCGGCCGCCATCGTGGGCATCACCATGATGCTGACGAAGATCTTCGACGCGTTCGTCGACGTGTACGTGGGTAACAAGGCCGACGAAAGTGTTGCGAAGCCGGGCGAAGGCCGCTTCCGCCCGTGGATCCGCCGCTTCCGCTATCCGTTCATCATCGTGGCGATCATGCTGTTCCTGCCCGTGGTGGCCGGATGGGCGCTGCCGGCCAAGATCGCGTACATCGCCGTGACCTACGTGCTGTTCAACGTGTTCCTGTCGACCGTGAACATTCCGTACGGCGCACTCGCCTCCGCGCTGAGCGCCAAGTCCGACGAGCGCGCGTCGCTCTCCACGTTCCGTTCCACGGGCTCCGCCATCGCAGGCGCTTTGACCGGTTACACGATCCCGCTGTTCATGTATGAGACGAATGCCGCGGGCGAACAGGTGATCTCCGGCACCCGGTTCTTCATCATCGCCATCGTGTGCGGCATCCTGGCGTGGATCTCCTACGAGATCACCGTCCGCTGCACCACCGAGCGCACCAACGTGCAGGCCGGCCGCAAGCTCGACGCCAAGAAGATGGTCACCTCCATGTTCAAGGATCGCGCCCTGCTTGCCCTGATCGTGACCGACTTCTTCGTGGTGATCAACCAGCAGCTCGCCTCGATCAACCAGACCTACCTGTTCGACACCTACTTCCACAACAAGACCGGCATGGCCATCGCCGTGATGTTCAACTACATCACCGTGCTCGTGCTCGCGCCGTTCGCCACCGGCATCGCCAAGAAGTTCGGCAAGCGCGAATCCGCGGTCGTCACGCTCGTGTTCGCCGTCGTGATCTACGGCATCATGTACTTCGTGCACCTGACCGACTGGCGCGTGTACCTGGTGCTCATGTTCTTCGGCGCGATCGGCGCCGGCTACTTCAACCTCATGGTGTGGGCGTTCATCACCGACGTCATCGACCATCACCAGGCCATCACCAAGATCCGTGAGGACGGCACCATCTACGGCCTCAACTCCTGGGCGCGCAAGATGGGACAGGCGGCATCGAACGGCATCAGCGGCATCCTGCTGGGACTCATCGGCTACCAGTCCAGCACCGCCGGCCACGCGGTCGTGCAGTCCGCCGGCACCGTGCAGGGCGTGTACGCGCTCGCCACACTGCTGCCGGTGGTGTGCCTCGGTATCGCGGCACTGATTCTGGCCTTCTGGTACCCGCTGGGCAAGAAGGAGATCAGGGAGACCGAGCGCATCCTTGCCGAGGATCGCGCCAAGCTCGAGGCCGAGAAGACCGAGGCCTGACGGTTCGGGATTTCCTCCTCCTCTCCCGGTGATCGGCGCGGACGTTCTACGCTCGCGCCGCGGAGGCAAAGCGGCGGCCTGACGACGATTGTCAACGGGTCGCCGCTTCGCATTGATGAGGCCTTTTGTCGGATAGATGTGAGGGTTTGTGCGCATTGGGGCATGGGCTACTTGGGCCGGCACACAGAACTCGAGGATTGCCAAATCCGGGCCTTGAAATTCCGCGGCTTCGTTTTTGCAATCCTCGAGTTCTGTGTGTTTCCCCAAATAGACCTTCTCCAAAAGGTCACATTTTCTACCATTTCTTGCACACAGAAGCGCGGACGCCTGCCGATTATTGCCGACTTAGGCAAATGATGGATACTTTTTACGCAGTTACCACTGAATAGCTCTATATTGTTGAGTGTCATCACGAGATGACGATCAACCATGACATTGGCGGCAACGCCGGTGCCAAGCAAAGAAAGAGGTAATTACGATGTCCTTCAAGAAGAACATGATGCGCGGTCTCGCCATGGCTGGTTTCGCTGACATGGCCTACATGAACGACTCCATGGCCAAGACCATGACCGAGCTCGGCCACCAGATCCTTGCCGATCAGGACAAGTGATCCGCTGATCGCATCAGCAAACAACCAAGGTAATACGGCCAAAGGCGTCCGTACCCCACCTTCCCGCGGTGATAAACCGCAAACGCCTTATCGAGGTCTCGCCACAGTGGCGGGATTTTTTTATGCCTTTTTACCGGTTCATGCCATCTGAGCCATTGCTCCATCCCATTCCCGAGCATGCGTACGAGGAAGAGTCACCTGACCCATGCGCAGGAGACGCCGGTATTGCAAAATTGCAAAAACAGTCGTTCACGCTGCTCGTAGGGTTCTTGGCCGGTTATGATCGCAATCACCGATTGTCAACGACGTCATCACTTCAAAGGAGAACGCCGACATGACCTATCTGATCACCGATTACGGCGCCGTCGCCGACGGCGTGACCAACAACCGCGAATCCATCCAAAGTGCCATCGATGCCGCGCACGAGGCCGGTGGCGGCCGTGTGATCGTTCCGGCCGGACGATTCCTCACCGGTGCGTTGGTGCTCAAAAGCAACGTCACCCTGCATCTGGCGACCGGCTAATGGCTCATCGGCAGCCTGGACCTTGCCGACGGCATCGACTTCGCCGCCGAATTCGACGACGACACCGAGAACGCCGGCTGGACGGGCGGCTGCTTCCTGTTCGCCCGGCATGCGGAAAACATCACCATCGAAGGTCACGGCACCATCTACGGTCAGGGCGACAAGGTGTTCTACGACGACGACGCGGACGGCGGCCTGCACGAATGCCCCAAGAACGTGCGCACCCCCGCGTGGGAGCGCCCGCGCACCACGTTCTTCGAAGATGTGGAGAACCTCACCGTGCGTGACGTCACCTTCCGGGACGCCGCATTCTGGACCCTGCACATGGCCGGCTGCCGGCACGTGATCGTCGATGGCGTGCGCATCCTCAACGACGTGCGTGGCGCCAACAACGACGGCATCGACCCCGACACCTGCCAGGATGTGACGATCACCAACTGCATCGTCAAGGGCGGCGACGACGCGATCGTCGTGAAGAACACCCCGCCCATGGCCGCCAAGTACGGCGCGTGCGAAAACATCGTGATCTCCAACTGCGTGCTGTACTCGCACGATTCCGCGCTGAAGGTGGGCACCGAGACCGCGAACGAGATCCGCCACGTGGTGCTCTCCGACTGCGTGTTCCGAGACTGCTCACGCGGCGTGGGCATCTGGGTGCGCGACGGCGCGACCATCGAGGACATCCACGTGCATCACGTCTCCGGCAACACCCGGCATTACGCCGACTGCCCGCAGCGCGAGTTCGCGCCGCGATGGTGGGGCAAGGGCGAGCCGATCTTCATCTCCGCAACGCCGCGCGTCACCCCGTCATCGCCATTGCCCGGCGTGATCCGCGACGTCACCTTCGACCACATCTTCATGACCTGCGAATCGGGCGTGTTCATCGCCGGCGAGGAGAACGCCGTGATCGAGAACGTCGACATCTCCGACCTGCATCTCACCCAGCGCGTGCAGGGCACGCAGAAGCCGAATCTCTTTGACGAGCAGCCGAGCGTGCACGGGGTCTACGAGCACGACATTCCCGCCGTATACGTGCGGCACGGACGTGACGTCACCGTGTCCGGCGTGGTGCGGCGCGAGGGGGAGTTCCTCGGATTCCCGCTCGTGGAAACCGAATCGAGCGAGCGCGTGAACGTGGAGCTGCGCGAGCGGTGATGGACATGGTGCCCAGATTGCAGCGGAGTGCGGATTTGGGCGTGTGGGGGCTTGCGGTGGTGCTTCCCTCAGTCGCGACATGCGCGACAGCTCCCCTCAGGGAGGGGAGCCAAGGTCCGAATCCTAATGGCTCCCCTCGCTGAGGGGAGCTGGCCGCCGAAGGCGGACTGAGGGGAGTCGTACCTTAGCACCCTTAGCCCCTGAGAATTCTCATCTTTACATCACGGTCCCCAAGACAACGGAGCCGTGATGAATAACAACTTGGCCTGGATGCCTCCGCATGGCAGTGCGGTTTTCCTTTCTTAGGCATCCGGGCCGCCTGACGAATGAAGGAGAAGACATATGGCAAATGTAGAACGAGCCTCATATCGGGCGGTGCTGAAATCCGACGCCGACGGCATCGAATCCCTGGACGAAGCGGTTCGTACCGCTTCCGCACAGGCGAAGCGACTGGTCGACGATGGCGTGCTGCTCACGGTCGGCATGTACCGGCACGGGGAACAGCTGTTCCTCTACGCCGAGCATATCTATGAGGGCGATCGCCCCGATCTTGAGACAATTCGTAGTGCGCCCGACGACTGGGGATGGCTGCACGGCCTGCTCCGCCCGTTCCCCGCCATGCGTGGCCGCGACGTGGAGGACGTCGAATGGGCGTACATGCATCCGGTGTTCTGGTTCGACGAACCGAAAAGTGTGGACTACTACACGCGCCGACCGGCTTCCGACGCCCGGTGCGGTCGCATCGCCGTGCTCTACCCGGACAAGCTTATGGACTACGTGTGCCATCATCAGGCCATCGTGCGCGAGGGCACGTTCGTGGGCGACCGCTACCAGTTCATTTCGATCCACGACAATATGCTGTTCAGCTACTTCGAAACGCCGCGCGACCGTGGCCAGCAGAGCATCAGCGGCGCCGATGGCCCGTCGCGGGAAATCGAGGAGTGGATCGCCGTCGACCCGGCATCGCATTTCGATCATTTCCCCGAGGCGAACGGCTCCGACTTCCTCGTCATCGACACGCTGTTCGATTTCGGACGATCGTCGATCCTGGGAGAGGAATCATGATGACGCGCGATTTCTCGCAGGTCTCCGTCAACTGTCTCGGCGATTCCACCACATGGGGCGACGACGGCACCCGTGGCGGCGGCCCGACGATCTCCTGGCCGGCCCATGTGCAGAGGCTGCTTGGAGCCGGAACGGTGCGCAACTACGGCATCAAGGGGTGCAGCGTCGCCAAACATCCCGACCGTACCGACAGTTTCGTCGAACGCTATGAGTCCATGGACCCCGACGCCGACATCGTCCTCGTGTTCGGCGGCGTCAATGACTTCAACTATGGATTGCCGATCGGTGATATGGGCGATACCGACGTGCGATGCTTCTTCGGCGCGGTCGATACGCTGATTCGCGGACTCGTTCACCGGTATCCGGCCGCCGACATCGTGTTCATGACGTCGGCGAAGACCGGAGGGGTGGATCATGGGCATTTCCCTGCGTTCTTCGACCGCAACGCCGCCGGCCTGCAGCAGGCCGACTATGCCGACGCCATGAAGAGGGTGTGCGCATGGTATGGCATTCCCGTCATCGACATGTTCAACGAATCCGGCATGTCGGCGCTGATGCCGGAGCACCAGCCGGAGTATCTGCCGGATGGTCTGCATTACAGCATCGCCGGGTATGACCGGCTGTCCCGGCGCATCGCCGCGGAGCTGCTGCGGTTCGTGGCGTTCTAAGGCCGCCTCGGTCGGCATCCCCGGCGGTCCGCCGCACGGACTGCCTCTGGGATGCCCCTGGGACGTCACTGCTTCGGGGGAGTGGGGGAAGTCGTGGAGGCGCGCTGGATCAGGACGCCAGGAACCGTGATCATGCCGTGATGGGGATTACCCTGGATGGCGTCGAGCAGCACCATCGCCGCCACTCGGCCGATGCGCTCGCAGCGGTTGTCCACGGTGGTGAGCGGCACTGCGGCGTCGATGATCTGCGGTTCCCAGTTGTCGTGCCCGATCACGGCCACGTCGTCGGGCACGCGCAGGCCATGTCCCATCAGCGTCTCCATGGCGCCGCGGGCGATGCGGTCGTTGAAGCAGTACAGCCCGTCGAACGGCATGCCGTCACGGAGCAGCAGTTCGGCGGCGTGACGTCCCCATGAGACGTCCCAGTTGCCGAATCGTGGCGTGGCGATCGGACGGATTCCATGGGCGGCGAATGCCTGTTCCAGTCCGATCATGCGTTCCGCCGTGGCTCGGGCATGTTCGAGCCCGCCGATCACCGTGATTCGTGTGCGTCCGCAATCGACCAAATGATCGATCGCCAGTCGGGCGCCCTGAGCGAAATCCGCCGTCACCGAGCAGTCGTCGGGATCGCGCGACGGGCCATAGACATACACCACCGGGGTGTCTCCGACCAGGCTGCGGGGGATCGGCGAGCGCAGATCCACGGATTTGTTGACGACGAGCAACCCGTCGACGTTGCGCGACATGAGTTGTTCGATGCGGCTGGTCTCCAGCTTGGCGTCGCCGCGCGAATTGGCCAGCAGAATGGAATGCTTCATCGGACCCAGCGCGTCTTCGGCCCCGATGAGCACCGGCAGCGACGGCCGGCCTTCAAGATCGGTGGTAACCAGTCCGATCATGCCGGAATGCCAGGTCTTGGCACGTCCCTTGTCGCCGGGGGTGTATCCCAGTTGTGTAGCGACCTGATGCACGAGCCTTTTGGTGCTGGCTGCGGTGCCACCATGGTCGGCGAGCGCGCGGCTTACCGTGGACACTGATACGTGCGCCGCGCGGGCGATGTCCTTCATCGTCGGCTTGGCCCGTCGTGAATTATTCGTCATCGTCTTCCTTGTCTGCCGACGTCGGCGATTGGCCGCCGCTTTCGTCGATCATCACGGTCCATCGTAGCCGTGGTGAATGCCCGTCATGGAGGCCTCGGCAATGTCATGACATCGATAAGTCTATCGTTGTTTTACAAATGACAATACCTTTGCTATCTTTAATGTTATCGATAAAATAGCAGAATCAAGAAATAGTAGATATCTGGCAATATTTGATATTTGTTGATCTGCATTTTTGAAGCGACGCTGATAGATTCAGCAGTAAGCGACCTCCGTTGCGCATGCGGCGGAGGCCCGACCAAACGACGATGTTACGACGACCTTCGCCTTCATTCACAAGGACGTATGCGGTGCGGGACGTCGGAAGGAGATGACTCGGATGAAGTTGCACGCAATGCGAGGAAACGGCAGCGGCGGCTACACCACGTTCGGCTCGATGTGGAAACGCGGCGAAGTGCCGGCAGACGCCGCGGCGAACAATCATTTCACGCTCTCCAACGACAGGGGCGAGACGATTCCGGTGCAGTCACGCATCACCGCGTACTGGCCGGACGGATCGGTCAAGTGGGCGGCGCACACCGCCGACGCCGGTCTGATGGGCGCTTCCGCCGAACTGATCTACGACGCCGATGGCACGACCGCGGTCCCTGCCTATGCCGAACGCATCCAGGACGACGGCGACGTCATCACGATCGACGCCGGCAGGGCGACGGTGACGATCAGACGCTCCGCCAAGCGATTGTTTGAATCGTTCGTCGTCGACGGCCGCGTTGTCGCGTCCGACGCCGTACCGGTGCTGGAACTCGAGGACCCGAACGCGGGCGAGCATGAAGGCGAACTGGTCCGCCGCACCGCATTCACGGGTCGTGTCGACGACATCACGCTCGAGGCATCCGGTCCGCTCGTCACCGTGGTTCGCTACACCGGCACGCATGTGTCCGACGACGGCACCGAACGTCTGCCGTTCATCATCCGCATGACCGTCGGCTACGACGCCGAACGGCTCGACTTCCAGCACACGTTCATCTACGACGGCGACGAGAACCACGACTTTTTGAAGGGCCTCGGCGTGCGGTTCGAATCCCCCATGGCCGGCAAACCGTACAACCGTCACGTGCGCTTCGAGGGCGATCATGGCACCATCCACGAATGCCTCGCCCAGCTGCTCACCTGGAAGCCGGTGATCCCCAGCCACCTGTACGAGGACCAGCAGGCCGGCAAGCTCATCCACCCGAGCGACGAGGCCGGCGAGACCATCGACGCGTCCGGCGTGCTCAACCAGACCGCCAACTCCGATTCCGACAACGAAAAGGTCGAAACGGTGCTCAAGGACATGCCGTGGTGGGACGAATACCACGTCGTGCAGGACTCCCCGTCGCACTTCGTCATCTCCAAGAAGACCGCCGACGAGCAGGTGTGCCGCATCACCACGCTGCACGGCAGGCGCACCCGCGGCGGTGCGTCCTTCGGCTCCGAGGCCGGTTCCGTGATGGTGGCGGTGAAGGACTTCTGGCAGAAGTACCCCACCGGTTACACGTTCTCCGGACTGACGACCGACACCGCGACGGCGACCGTGTGGCTGTGGAGCCCGGACGCCCAGTCCATGGACTTCCGCCACTATGCGCAGGACGGCTACCAGTGGGCGTACTACGAGGGATACGACTACAAGGGCGCCGATCCGGACGGCATCGCCTGCACCAACGAGTTCTCCATCGCCGCCGGCCCCACACCGATCCCCGACGACAAGACGCTGCTCGACTTTTCGCTGGCCGTGGACAAACCCGAACAGTACCTCGCATCCCCGGAGTTCTACCATGAGCTCGGCGCGTTCGGCCGCTGGTCGCTGCCGGTTCGCGACACCGAGATGGAGAACTGGCTCGAGGACCAGCTCGACAAGGCCGTCGCCTTCTACAGGAAGGAGATCGACCTGCGCAACTGGTACGGCATGTTCGACTACGGCGACATCATGCACTCCTACGATTCCGCCCGCCACCAGTGGCGCTACGACATGGGCGGCTTCGCATGGGACAACGCCGAACTGGTGCCCACCTACTGGCTGTGGTACGCGTTCCTGCGCTCCGGCCGCGAGGACATCTTCGACATCGCCAGCAAGCTGTGTCGTCACGTCTCCGAGGTCGACGTCTACCATCTGGGCAAGTACAAGGGACTCGGCTCCCGCCACAACGTGCGCCACTGGGGCTGCCCGTGCAAGGAGGCCCGCATCTCCATGGCCGGCCACCACCGCGTGTACTACTACCTGACCGGCGACCGCCGTTTCGAGGACCTGTTCGACGAACTCGGCGACGTGGAGAAGACCTTCCTCGAGAAGGATCCGCTCGGCGACTGGTACGACAAGGAATCCATGGTCTACCTGGCCCACGCCCGCTCCGGCCCGGACTGGTCGAGCCTGTGCTCCGACTGGATGACCCAGCTCGAGCGCACCAACTCCCCGGAGTTCCTCAACAAGATTCAGACAGGCATCGACGACATCAAGGCCATGGACCTGCAGCTCAACTCCGGCGTGGACATGGAGTTTGACCCGAACACCTGCCACCTGCGGTTCATCAACAACGAGTCCACCGGCGGCGTGCACTTGGCCATCTGCCAGGGCGCCCCCGAGGTGTGGATCGAGATGAAGGACCTCGTCGACGACCCGGACTGGCCGAAGATGGTCGCCGACTTCGGTCGCTTCTACTTCCTGCCGCACGAGGAGGTGGTCAAGGAGTCGAACGGCGCGCTGGCCGATCGTGCCTACCCGTTCCCGTTCTTCGCCTCCGCGATCGGCGCGTACGCCGCCGAATACTACGGCGACAAGACCATCGCACGCAAGGTGTGGAAGTACCTGATCCACGCGCTCATGGACGGCAGGCACACCGGATTCGACACCGTGACTCTGCACAACGTGGGCAATCAGGCCGAACTCGAGGAGATCCCGTGGGAGAACCCATGGGTCAAGACCAACTTCGTGGCCCAGTGGTGCCTCAACGCCATCGTCACGCTCGACTTCATCCGCGGCGACGCTCCCAGGACCCTCGCCGAAGCCGACGAGCTGACCGAAGGCCTCGGCCCCGACACCCAGCGCAAGTCCTGATTGCCGCCAGTCCACGATCTCTATCGCCTTCCTCCTGAAAGAGGAGAATGTCGGCGTAATTGCCGTCAAATCCTATCCCCTTCCCCTTGAGGGGAAGGTGGCCGGCGAAGCCGGTCGGATGAGGTGACGGGCGGCCCCGCGCTCGCACTACTTGGCATCGATCCACGATCAATCCGTATTCCTGCGACTCCGTCGCGTCACCTCATCAGTCGACGCTGCCAACAGCTTCCCCTCAAGGGGAAGCCCATGAATGCCTGCTCATCAAAAGGAACAATCATGACCACCATCACCTTCACCCAGCCGTACGAACACGCATTCGTACGCGACTACCCGAACGAGGCGGCCGGCTGGGTAGACGGCGCATACAAGCGCCGCATCCCCGAACTCCTCCCGGTGCCGGCCGAGGCATACGGCGCCAACGGTCTTGCCTTCACCACACGTCGACTCGTCGAAGAGTCCGACGCGCTGAATGACGACCCCAACACCATCGCCCGCACCTCGTACTTCATCGGCACCACAATCGCCGCACCCGCCCCGTCCAAGGGCTATCACATCACCGCGGAAGTGCTCGGCACCGATGACAACACCGACGAGACCGGCCGCACGTTCCGCGCCATCATCAACGGCCAGGACGTCGCCCAGTTCACGCTGCTGCCCGACCAGCGTCGCGAGATCGCCTTCGACGTGCAGCTGACCCGTCGTGACATCGAACTGACCTTCGTGCCCGTCGAAGGCCGCGACGACGCCACCACCGGCTGGGGTGAGCTTACGCTGGCACAGCTCTCCTACGAGCCGATCGTGCGGAATCGCGCCGACCGTCCGCACATCTTCATCGCCGCCGACTCCACCGTACAGACCTACTTCGCCGAAGAGGCGCCGCAGGCCGGTTGGGGCGAATGGCTGGCCTGGTTCCTGATGAACGACCACCGGTTCGCCTACGAGCATGACGTTGCATCCACCGTGCCGCAGGCCCGCGTGTTCACCGGCGACGGCCCGACCATCCACAACCGTGCCCTCGGCGGACGCGGACTGCGCAGCTACCTTGACGAGCACCGATTCCACAAACTGCTCGGATCGCTCGCGCCAAACGACGTGGTGCTCATCCAGTTCGGCATCAACGACGAATCGAAGACCCGTCCGATGCGCTACATCCCGCTCGACGAATACGCTGCATGGCTTGACCGCTACGTGACCAGCGTGGCCGACCGCGGCGCGCGCCCGGTGCTCGTCACCGCCATCCCGCAGTATCCGCAGGGTGCCGGCATCGACGTAGGCAAGGCACTCGACCCGTACGCCGACGTCACCCGCACGTATGCCGCCGAACACGACGTACCGCTGATCGACCTGCGCAGACTGGCGGGGGAGTACCTTGCCGCCCTGCCCGAAGAAAATGTGGACGCCGTGTTCCTGCGCGTCTCCGCCCTGCAGTACCTGCGGCATCTTGACGGCATCAAGGACATCGTGCACATCGGTCCCGCCGGTGCCAAGGCATACGCCCGCATCGTCGCCCGCGAACTGGGTGCACTCTACCCGGAGTTCGCCTTCCACGACGAGGAGCAGGGCTCGCCCGAACCGGTGGAAAACCTGACTGCCGACGGCGTCACCGGCATCATCGGCGCCGAAGTCAACCTGCGCTGGACGGCCTCCCCGCACGCCAACTACTACGTGGTGGAGAAGTCCAACGCCGAAGGCCGCGTGTACAACCGTGAAGTGATCGTCAAGCCGGAGTTCCACGACCTGCCGCTTCCCGGACAGAGCCGACACGTGATCTACACGGTCACCGCATGGCGTGACGCCGTGGCCGCCGAACCGCGTCGCATCGCCGTCACCATCCCCGCGTCCGACGACATCTGCGCCGACCTCGGCTGAACCGAACAAATCTCATTCACTGCAAAGGAGCACCATCATGACCGATTCCATCCTCAAGGGCAAGGTCCTCTACGCGTTCGGCGACAGCATCGTCGACGGACACTACTACACCAAACGTTCCTGCGTGAACGTCGTGGCCGACAACGAAGGCATGACCCTCGTCAAGTGCGCCCGTAACGGCGCCACCATCCGCTTCAGCACGATCCGCAACGGCCTCGAAGGCCAGATCCTTCAGCAGGCCGAATTCGTCGGCATCGACCAGCCCAAGCCGGACGTGATCCTGTTCAACGGCGGCGCCAACGACGCATGGCCCGACCTCATCCCCGCATACCTTGGCGCCGTAAGCGAGTCCAAGGATCCGGCCGAACTGGACCTCACCACCTACGCCGGATGCTTCGAGGCGACGATCCTCGCATTCCGGCGCCACTGGCCGGACACGCCGATCGTGTACCTCGCCGTCGCCAAGATCGGCCGCGACTGGGCCGTGCAGAACTACCTGCGCCAGGTACAGCTCGCCGCCTGCAGGAAGTGGGGCGTCACCGTCGCCGACGTGTTCGGCGAGACCGACCTCGACGCGCGCAACGAAGACATGCGCGTCACCTACTCGTTCGACATGCTCGGCACCGACGGACTGCCCGGAACCCCGGAGACCGCCACCTACCCCGACCCCGACGTGCACCCGTCCGGCACGCACCCGAACCTCGCCGGCATCGACAAGTACTACGCGCCGATCATCACCAAGGCGCTCAAGGCAGCACTCGGAGGGGACGCGCAATGATCAACGAGAAGGTCTCCCTGTCCGTCAACGGCTCGGCCGCCACGCTACGCACGTTCTTCCTCGAAAACTGGGAGACGATCGACCCGGACCGCAAGCGTCCGGTGATCCTCGTCGTGCCCGGCGGCGGCTACCACTTCTGCTCCGAACGCGAGGCCGAACCCATCGCCCTGCGCATAGTGGCCGAAGGATTCCACGCCTGCGTGCTCGACTACAGCGTGGCGCCGGCCAGATTCCCGCAGTCCCTGCTCGAACTCGTCAGCGCAGTTGCCTACCTGCGATTCCACGCCGACGAATTCAACATCGACCCCGATCGGATCATCCTGTGCGGATTCTCCGCCGGCGGCCACCTGTGCGCCAGCCTCGGCACCATGTGGAACGAACAGTGGCTCTCCGACAAGACCGGCATGCCTGCCAACCGGTTCAAGCCCAACGGCATGATCCTCGGCTACCCGGTGATCACGTCCGGCGAATTCGCCCACCGTGGCTCGTTCGACAACCTCGTCGGCACCGACGACCCCAAGCTCGTCGAACGACTGTCACTGGAGAAGCGCGTGACCGCCGACACCGTGCCCGCGTTCCTGTGGCACACGTTCGAGGACCAGCTCGTGCCCGTGGAGAACAGCCTGCTGTTCGTCTCCGCGCTGCGCCGCGCCGGCGTGCACTTCGAAATGCACATCTTCCCCTACGGCCCACACGGTCTGGCGCTCGCCAACCGTGAGACCACCACGGTGGGGGAGGACGCTTACAACCAGCCGCTCGTCGAATGCTGGCCCAAGCTTGCCGCCGACTGGGTGCGCACGCTGTAACTTTCCCGTCGCGCGGCCGATTGGTTGATCGATGGCCGCGTGACGCTTCCACAACAAGCTAACTGAATATATCGTGATCCGACGGAACGGAACGGGCTCGGAGGCCATCGTTCCATCTGCCAGGCCGCCGGATCTGTCCCTAGGCTCCCTGCGCCCCACCGCGCAGGGAGCCTTTTTCATGCCTGCGAGGGATGATGGGGCGATTCTTCTGAGGTATGTGTTTTCGCTGCGGGTTTGTTCGGCGACGAAAACAAATCCGCAGTGTAGCGTGTGCTTTGCTGCGGGTTTGTTCGGCTACAGTGACGAATCCGCAGTGTAGGAGCCCCTTCGCTGCGGGTTTGGTATGGAACGGATATGAACCTGCAGTCAAGATGCGATGGAGCCGGTGGGGAAACGTGCAGGTCTGCGGTTGACGGAACGCTGCCGGTCGTGCAGGAGCCCTCCCTCTGTCACGATGTGCGTCGTGACATTGTCCCGCAGGAATGGACGGGCTGCGCCCGACGTCGCGTCAGCTCGCCTGTCGGTTCGCCTGAATCCTGAAAATGCTGCCGGCATTGTCCAGACGGATTCAGCCTCCCAAGGAGGGAGAACGAAGGGGATGAGCATGTGCTCCCTCCATGGGAGGGAGCTGTCCGGCCGAAGGCTGGACTGAGGGAGGGTTCCAAACTCAACTAGGTCCCGGCTATCCTTTCCGTGATCGTATCCGTTGCTGAACCAAAGTGTCGATTACGGCACATACCCCTTCAAAGTTGCGATCAACATCGTTATTTGCAAAACGGAGGATATGAAGTCCACGTGCCTCAAGTATGTGGGTTCGATCGTTGTCTTGCTCTCTGACGTCGTAGCGGAAGTGTCCTCCACCGTCCAGCTCGATTACCAATTCGGCCTTGGCGCAGTAGAAATCGACGATGTAGTTGCCGATGAGACGTTGACGTCGGAAACGAACCGGATATGTGCTGAGAAATTCAAACCACAATCTGCGTTCCCACAGGGTCATGTTTTTCCTCATGCGCTGTGATCGTTGACGGTTGCCGGTGTTGAATGTTCGTCGCTGAGCCATGATCCATGGTAAAGGCATTGCATGTGAGGGGTGGATTCCCCCTTTGCTGACTGCTGAAAATTTTTTGGTGCATGAAGGAGCAGGAGCCCTCCCTCTGTCACGACAACGTCGTGACATCTCCCTCCCCGGGAGGGAGAACGCAGGGGATATACGAAAAATCCCCCGGGCGGTCGGAAGGGTCCGCTGCGGGGGATCAAGGAAGAAAAAACCGAAACTAGTAGTTCAGTGGCGTATAGGCTGCTCCTTTCAGATCATGCCGTACGTGGTTGCTGCGTGGGTACGGCCGGGATTGATGTTGCGGGCACGGGCCGAATCAGCCCTTGTTGGTGGCGTCGATGACGTTGTTGTGGCCCCAGCATTCCTCGTACTTGAAGCCGGACAGCTCCTCGACGACCTTCTTGGTGTCGGCGTCGACGTCCTTCATGTCGCCGCCGTTGCGCAGACGGGTGACCTCGGCGAGCACCTTCTTGTGGTTGGCGCTGGTCATCTTGAGCAGGCGGGAGACGATGTTGCCGAGGATGACCAGGACGACCGGGACGACGGTGTAGAGGATCATGATCCAGTCGACGGTGGCGGGCGGCTGGGTGGTGGCGCCCTCGACGAAGCCGGTCCAGCTCAGAACGGCGCCGATGAGCAGGGTCTCGAGAGCGGTGAAGATGACGTCCAGTGTGGAGTTGATGCCGGCGTACTGGCCTTCGCGACGCTTGGCGGTCACGATCTCGTCGACGTCCGGAACCAAGGTGAACACGAACTGGGTGGCGTTCACCACACCGGAGATACCGAAGTTCATGAGGATCAGGAACACGACGAACAGAGTGGCGCGCACACCGGTGGAGACGCTGGCGTGGAAGATGCCCAGGCCAAGCATGCAGGCGAAGGCGAGGATGCAGGCGTAGCCGCCGAGACGGAAGGTGCGCATGCCGTCGAGCTTGGCGGTCAGCCAGATCCACATGGCCACGAACGCCATGCCGAAGATGAAGCCGACGCCGGTGCCGAGGGACACGGTCTGCGGGTCAAGCAGCAGCACGAACATCACGAAGTAGGTATTGATGGTACCGCGGATGGCGCGGAAGGTCTGCTCGCAGATGTACATGCCCAGGTAGACGCGGTAGGACTTGACGCGCATGGCGGACAGGAAGTTCCAGAACACGCCCACGAAGCGCTTGAGTCCGGAGGCCTCGCCGTTGGAGGAGTCGGAGGAGGCCACGTCGGTGGAGGCGTCGTACGGACGCTCCTGGACGGTCAGGAAGCCGATGAACAGGGCGATGGTGCCGACGATGCCCCACAGCAGGGCGATGTAGAAGTAGGCGGTCCAGTTGTCCTTGCCCCACAGGGTGAACAGCCAGATGTTGAGCATGGACAGCGAGGTGCCGCCGATGGCACCGGCGATCTGGTTGATGCCCACGATCTGGGCGCGCTGCGTGGTGTTCTCGGTCATCTCCGCCGGCAGCGCGTACTGCACGGTGGTGACGCCGGCCCATGCGGCCCAGTAGAGGATGTTGACCAGGAAGTAGAACCAGGTGGGCATGCCCATGATCCACAGGCCCATGTAGAAGATGAAGTTCAGCGGGATGCACAGCAGCAGCACGGCGCGACGACGACCGAACTTGCGGCCGAACGCGGTGCGGTACAGACGATCGGAGAGGTATCCCCAGAACGGGGTGGCGAACGCACCGACCACCTTGCCGACGGTGAGCATGAGCGTGACCATCATCACCGACATCTTCACGAACGTTGTGAAGTAGAACATCTGCCAGGTGACGACCATCGTCTGGGTGACCCATGCGAGGGGAAGCATGGAGAAGCCGAACTTGGCGAGCAGCGGTACCTTGCCCGTCAGATCGTAGTTCATCGTGTTATTGCCCGACATTATTGTCGTCCTTTCTCTTCATCGAGATAGTAGGGACCATTGGAACCCTGATGACTTCAGTTATATCGATAGCAGATGCAGTCTGTCAGGTTCAACACTGGCAGCTATTGCTGTATGACTATGCAGAAATGACCTCATTGGCTATCCAGCAGAGAAACCCATAGAGTTATCGATATAACTTCAAGCTGCAATCAAGAGGTTGTTTAGCTTGTTGATTAGAACTATAACACCAATTTTATCGATGTCAAAACTGGTGCTATGCTGAAAAGTATCCACACACGAGAGACGGTATCAAGATCCAGCATCCTGATTGCCGAAACTCACCATTGATTACTCGTGAATGTTGGAATTCCGCACGAGGTAGCGCGGAGGACGTAAAAACGAAGGAGTTTATGGTCATGAATGTTAACGATGTATCTACTACGCCTCCGAAATCTGCCGGGCGGTTTGAAAACATAAGCAACGTCGCCCGTGTGTCCGATTTCAACGATGGCTGGAAGTTTCATCGCGGCGTGTCGTCCGGAGCGCAGAATCCCGGATTCGACGACTCTACGTGGCGCGAAGTTCGACTGCCGCACGACTTCGGCGTGGAGGGGCCGTTCAGCCGTCTGGCCCGATCCACCGTCGGATTCCTGCGCACCGGTGAAGGCTGGTACCGTAAGGCATTCGACACTCGACCGGAGTGGAACGGACGACGCGTGTCATTGAATTTCGACGGCGTGATGGAACTGTCCGAGATCTGGGTCAACGGCACCAGAATCGCCGAGCACCACAACGGATACGCGCCCTTTCAGGTGGACATCACCGATGCATTGAACCTCGCCGGGGAACCCAACGTGCTGGCCGTCCACACCAACACGCCCGAGCCGTGCTCCCGCTGGTACCCTGGCGCCGGCCTGTACCGTGACGTGACGCTCGTGGTCACCGACCCGGTGCATGTGGCGCACGACGGCATCTGCATCAGCACGCCCACGCTCGAACAGGACGTCAAGCGCGATCTTGCCGAGATCCACGTGGAGACCTGGCCGGCCAACCATACCGACGCCGACGTCACGGCGACACTGCTGATCGAAGTGATCGACGGCGACACAACGGTCGCATCGAACGAATGCTCCGTCACCATCGCCGCGGGATACAAGGGAACCGACGACGAATCGCCGGTACGACAGCTGATCATGCTGAACCATCCTCATCTGTGGAGCACGAACGACCCCTACCGCTACACGCTGCGCACCAGCATCATCGTCGACGGTTCCCCGATAGATCAGGTGGAGACCATGTTCGGTCTGCGCTGGATCGGCATGTCGAGCGAGACCGGACTGTCACTCAACGGCGTACGTATGAAGATCGCCGGCATGTGCATGCACCACGATCTCGGTGCGCTTGGCGCCGCCGTGAACCGTAGGGCCGTGGTCCGTCAGCTCAAGATCCTCAAGGCCGCCGGCGTCAACGCCATCCGCACCGCGCACAACATCGGCTCCAAGGTGCAGATCGAAGAGGCCAGCCGCATGGGCTTCCTCGTGCTCGAGGAACTTGCCGACATGTGGACCGCCCCCAAGGACCGCAACGACTACAGCAACTACTTCCTCGCCGACTCCGCCACCGACCTCAAGGCCATGATCGGCCGCGACCGCAACGAGCCGAGCGTGTTCATGTGGAGCCTGGGAAACGAGGTCGCCTGGCAGGAAAGCGAACTGCCGCTCGCCGAGAAACTCGTGTCCGTCGCGCACGCCGCGGATCCGACGCGCCCGGTCTGCGTCAACGACTCCTCGTACCTGAGCAAAGGCATCGACGGTATCGGCAACGACATCCACGAACGCATGGACGTGCGCGGCTACTCCTACGCCTCCGAAGACCATCTCGTCGCCATCCATGCGAAGCATCCGAACGATCTGATCATCAACTCCGAAAGCGGATGCAGCCTCGGGTCCCGCGGATACTACGTGTACCCGACCGATGTGCCCGACGGCGTGCGCGGCACCGAGTTCCCGTTCGAGCCAGGCCGGCAGCCGTGGGACCCCGACACCTACGAGATCACGTCGTACGACATCACCGCCAACCGCGGCACGCCCATCCGCAAGGACTTCATGCGCTCCATGAACCTTGACTTCCACATGGGCGAGTTCACGTGGACCGGCTTCGACTACATCGGCGAACCGGCGCCCTACATCGGCAACTTCTACTGGAACGACCCGAGCCAGACCGAATCCGACGGCACCGTACTCGCCCCGAAGACCGCCTACTACGGCATCGTCGACTCCGCCGGCTTCCCCAAGGACGAGTGGTACCTCTACCAGAGCCTGTGGACCGACCCCGACGAGGCGCCCATGGTGCACCTGCTGCCGCACTGGAACTGGCGCAACGGCGAGCCCGTACAGATCTGGGCGTACTCCAACGCCGCCAAGGTGGAGCTGTTCCTCAACGGCCGATCGCTCGGCGTACGCGAGTTCATCCCGCACCAGACCGGATTCCACATCGACACCGCCCATCCCGACAAGCCGTTCGAATACCGGTTTGCCAAGGACGATCCCCGTGACTCCATCTACCTGCACTGGAACGTGGACTTCGAACCGGGCGTGGTGGAGGCCGTGGCCTACAACGCCGACGGCAGGGAGGTGGCACGCGACGTCGTGACCACCGCCGGCTCTCCCGCCGCCATCAGCCTCACCGCCGACCGTCACGTGCTCTCCGCCGACGATCGTGACCTGAGCTTCATCACCGCCGACGTGATCGACTCCGCCGGCGTGATCTGCCCAGACGTGGACAACCAGATCGTCTTTACCGTGGAGAACGGCACGATCCTCGGCACTGACAACGGGTATCAGGCCAGCACCGAGGCGTTCCAACTGCCCGTGCGCAAGGCCTATCACGGCAAGGCGCTGGCCATCGTCGCGCCCGACGGTTCCGGAAGGCCGATCCGCGTGCATGCCAAGGCCGCCGGGCTCGAAACGGGGGAGGCCGCCGTGTTCATTGGCGGCAGCAATGACATCAACGGTGCAACCCCGGCCGATGACCGCATCCCGCTCACCGTGCGCCCGGTCCATGTGCGCACGACCGTCGGCACGGCGCCGTCGTTGCCCGACTCCGTCACCGCGGAACTCGCCAACAATACCGTCGCCCCGGTTTCCGTGGAATGGCGTGGCCTCGACTCCGCCGACTACCGGCATCCCGGCATCGTCCATATCGAAGGCGTGACCGCGGACGGTCTCGCCGCACACGCGACGGTCACGGTCGCCGCACCGGTCGCCGTCGTTCCCTATACCACTGCCGTCGCTGCAGACGCCGAACCGCTCCTGCCCGACACGATTACGGTCGTCTACGACGACGGCAGTCAACGCTCCGAACCCGTCATCTGGGAACAGTCGAACGATGCCGACCGTTCCGACGATTCCCCGATGACGGTCGTTCGGGGTGCGCTCGACGCTCCAGGCTCTGCCGAACCGCTGCACGCCGAAGCGCATATTCGTACGCTGAGTGACGGAGAAAAGGCATCGTCGTCCGTCGTGCTGTCCGATCTGCGCATCAACGGCACGACGATCGACGGATTCGAGCCCGATACACGTCGCTACGCACTGACCCTGCCATACGATGCCGCAGCTCCGATCATCGACGCCGAATCCGCCGACAACGCCTCCATCGTGGTCATTCCGCCCGTCGGTGGCCGCTCCGGCGAATACCTGATCGACATCGCCTCCGAGGACGGCACTCGCGGCGCGACCGTACGCGTGGACGTGACCATTCCGCCGGCGCCGATCGCCACGGTGGTATTGACCTCCGACCGCGCCACACTCGTCGAAGACGACACCGTGACGCTGACCGTACATGCCGTCAACGCACTCGGCGAGCCGATCGACGCCGACACACTGACCTATACGGTGTCCGACCCTGCCGTGGGCGCGGTGAGCGGCAACGTGTTCGAGGCAAGCCTGTCCGGTCATGCCGAGATTCGGGTACGCGCCGAATACTCCGGACGGTCGGTCGAATCCGACCCGCTGACGATCGACGTCGCCAAGGGCGACCGTGACAAGTACGTGACCGACGTGGACACGACGGAACTGCGTACCGAGATCGGCGAGCCCGGACGACTGCCGCAGACCGTACGCGTGCACTTCGACCACGGCTTCGACGCCGTGCTCCCAGTGACGTGGCAGATCCCCGACGATCTGTGGCATACGGTCGGCAGCCACGAGGTGAGCGGCAGCGTCAGCGGCGTACGGAACGTGGACGGTTCCGCCGTGCACGCCAAGGCTGTGGTCACCGTGGTGAAGGTCGTGGCGGTCGAACACGTCTCCACGGCGACCGTGGCGGGCATCGCACCGGACCTGACGGAACGCGCGGCCGTGCGCGTATGGTGGAGCGACGGACTGGTCGAGGAGCGCGATGTCACCTGGCGTGAGCCGGACGCCGCTTCCTACGCCAAGCCGGGAGAGTTCACCATCATCGGCGACGTCGACGGTGTGGACGAGCAGGCCGAGGCCACGGTACGCGTGACCGACCGGTACGCGAAGAACCGCGACCTCTTCTCGTTCCGCAACGACGTGTACCCTACGGTTGAGGCGTCGTACACCAACACCGATCCCAAGGTGATGGAGGACGTGTCGAATCTGATGGACGGCACGGTGTCGTACACCGCCCGCGCCGGATACAACCTCAAAAACCGCTGGTCCACATTCGGCAACACCGAAGACACGGCATGGCTGGAATACCGGTTCGGCTACGGCACCGAAACCCCGTTCATGCTCAACGCGTTCACGATCTACTACTGCCTGGAAGGCGAAGGCGTGGCCCTGCCCGAAACGGTGACGGTGAGCGCATGGGACGACGGACACTGGGTGCCGGTCGGCGGGCTCACGACCCACGACAAGCCGGTCGAACAGCAGGGCAGCGCCGGATGGATCTACGGATCCTTCGGCGACAAGACCAAGTCGACCAAGATCGACCGCGGTCTGGAACGCACCTACTCGTTCGACATGGTGAAGACCTCACGCATCCGCATCGACTTCACCAGCCGGCCGGGGGAGTGCGTCGCCATCACCGAGATTCGCGGCGACGCCCAGATCGCCGTGGTGAACGAGGAATGCGCGCTCGCCGGACTGCTCGTGGACGGCGTGCCGGTGACAGGCGAGGACGGTTCGCCGTTTGATCCGGAACACGATTCCTATGTGGCGAGGCACGAGGCCGGCGCTCCGTTGACGGTTGAGCCGGTGCCCGCCGGCGACAACGCGGCCATCACCGTCGTGCCGCCCGCCGACGATGCCGATACGGTTCAGGTGGAGCTCGTCGCCGAGAACGGCGTGACCAAGCGCCTCTACACCGTGCGACTCGTCTGAGCCGATACAAAAGAACCCGCGGCTCCCCTCAGTCAGACTGTCGTCTGACAGCTCCCCTCAGCGAGGGGAGCCGCGCGTGAGTGGGCTGCGGAGTTCGGCGAAGGAATAAGGAATTTGGCTCCCCTCTTCGAGGGGAGCTGTCGGCGGAGCCGACTGAGGGGAGTGGGCACCCGAATTTCGTTTTGCCGTTGCTCCCCTCAGTCAGACTCCCGTCTGACAGCTCCCCTCGGAGAGGGGAGCCCCCGGTTGCGGATCCTACCGTGCGGTGGATTCGCGCTCGATGAGCTTGTATCCCACGGTGACCGTCTGCGGGTAGTGCTCCTCCTCGGGATGGTCGATGCGGCGTGTGAGCAGTGACACCGCCGCCTGTGCCATGCCGGCGAAGTCCACGGCGATCGTGCTCAGCGTGGGCACGCTGTACTCGCCGTCGGGCACGCCGTCGAAGCCGATCACGGCCACATCCTGCGGCACGTGCACGCCACGGTCGGCCAATCCGCGCAGCAGTCCCAACGCCAGTCCGTCGCTCGGACAGAACAGTCCATCGAACGGCAGCTGCTCGTCGGCCCACTTGTGGCCGGCCTCCACACCGCCGTCGCGGGACCACGACACCCTGATCAGCGACCGCTCGTCGTCGAATTCGAGTCCCAGCTCCTGACATTCATGCTTGGCCGCCAGCAGTCGCACCTCTTGCGAGGCGCCCGGATTCGACTCCGGAGGAATGCCGGCGCCCACCACGCCGATATGACGGCATCCCCTGTCGTAGAGGTGCCGGATCGCCGCCCGCGTTCCCGCCACGCTCGGCGCGTTCACCTGATCGTAGGTGCTGTTCATCGCATAGTCCTCCAGCATCACCGAGGGATGCGACTCCAGCGCCTTGGACCCATGCTTGGCGTTGATGGCGATGATGCCGTCGGAGAACAGATACGACATGTCCTGATCATTGCCATGGTCGTCCACCAGATATCGGGACGATTCGATGAGCATGTGCCGCCCTTGTTTGTTGAGTTCGGCGGCGAACCGCATGGCCAGAGTGGAGAAGTATGAGCCGTCGATGCCGGCGGTCAGGAAGGTGATGGTACCGCTTTTGCCGGTGCGTAGCGACTGTGCGGAGATGTTCATGCGATAGCCGAGTTTTTCGGCTGCGGCGAGCACCTTCTGCGTGGTCTTGGGCGTTACCGAGCTCAATCCGCGCAGGGCGCGGGAGGCTGTGGTGGCGGTGACTCCGGCTTCCTTGGCGACATCCTTGAGCGTGACCATGGCGACCTCCTTGACCCGAAGTGAGCGGTGTGATTTCCGGCATATGGGATATCAGTCATCTTACGCGCAATGTCATCGATCACATGATGGTGTGCGTGTCAGAGGCCGTCAGTGTGTCCATGATCACAGTATGGGAAAACCTATGGCGCGGTATAGCAAAAGGCGATAGCCGATACGGCGCATGGCATATCGCTTTGACATACAGTGAAACGGACTTTACCCAAATGAGGAAGGGACACGACCATGACCTCGGCAGCGAAGACCGAGACGCAATCCGAGCCGGCCGCACATGCGGCCTCCGGCGAGCGCGCCGGACTGCAACGCAAGATGGAAACCCGCCACCTGATGATGATCGCGCTTGGCGGAGTGATCGGCACTGGACTGTTCCTCAGCTCCGGATACACCATTCATCAGGCCGGTCCGATCGGCACCATTCTCGCCTACGCCGTCGGCGCGCTCAACGTCTACATGGTCATGCTCTGCCTTGGCGAACTTGCCACCGCCATGCCGCAGACGGGTTCGTTCCACGTGTACGCCGGCCGGTTCATCGGTCCGGGCACGGGCTTCACCGTGGCGATCATCTACTTCCTCGCATGGATGGGCGCACTCGGTTCCGAATTCACCGCGTCCGGTCTGATCATGCAGAAATGGTTCCCCGGTACACCCGCATGGGCGTGGAGCGCGCTGTTCATCGTACTGATCTTTACGCTCAACGCGCTGTCGGTGCGCTCGTTCGCCGAAGCCGAATTCTGGTTCGCCGGCATCAAGGTGGTCTCGATCATCGCGTTCATCGCCATCGGTCTGCTCGCCATCGTCGGCGTGATCCCGATCGCCGGCTACTCGCATGCGCCGGGATTGACCAACCTCGTCAAGGATGGTGTCTTCCCCAATGGGTTCGCGCCCGTGTTCTCCACCATGTCCACCGTCGCGTTCGCGTTCTCCGGCACCGAGCTGCTCGGCGTGACCGCCGGTGAGACCAAGGATCCGGGGGAGAACATTCCCAAGGCCATTCACACCACGTTCTGGCGTCTGGCGATCTTCTTCATTGGTTCCATCGTGGTGATGTCGGCGCTCATCCCGTGGCAGGACGCCGGCGTGGACAAGAGCCCGTTCGTGCTCGTGTTCGACGCGATCGGTCTGCCGTTTGCCGGTGACATCATGAACTTCGTCGTGCTCACCGCCATCCTGTCCGCGGCCAATTCCGGACTGTACGCGTCCACGCGCATGCTGTGGTCGCTGTCGAACGAGCGCATGATCCCGCGTATCTTCGTGCGCACCACCAAGCACGGTGTGCCGCTGATCGCCTTGTGCACCGCCATGATCGGAGGATTGCTCGCTCTGCTCTCCTCGGTCACCGCCGCGTCCGTTATCTATCTGGCGCTGGTGTCCAGCGCGGGCCTGGCCATCGTGATCGTGTGGGTGGTGCTGGCCGTGTGCGAGATTCGTTTCCGCCTCGAGATGAAGCGTGAGGGGCGTGACGTGAATGAGCTGTCGTTCCGCACCCCCGCATGGCCGATCGTGCCTATCGTGGCACTGTTCCTCAGCGTGGGCACCATCGTGCTGAGCGCGGTCTACGAGTCCATGCGCCCGTCGCTCATTTACATGCTCGTCATCATCGCGATCTGCTATGCGGTGTACGGCGTGAAAACGTTCATCGCCCGGCGTCGCAACGCCTGACGGGCATACACTTGCGAGTTTTGTGGCTTTCCTGAGAGCATCCCGGCACGTATTGGCTCCGAATCGGTCCGAAAAGGGGAGGTGTGTGCCGAATCAGGAACCGCAAAACCACAAAACTCGCCACGTCGCATCCATGACACTCGATCATGGCCGTTCTGATCGGGCAATGTGTTGAATCGTCAGATGCGATCCATGCGGATGAGCCGAATCGTCGGTGTTCCGCCGGCATTCCCACAGCGTGGCGATGCCGGCATCACGCAGAAACGCGCGGTCGTGCGAAATGACGATCACCGCACCGGGGAACGCTGCCAGTGCTTTCGCCAAAGCCTGGCGGGAATGCAGATCCAGATGGTTCGTCGGTTCGTCAAGCATGATGAGATGCGGGTGTCGCCGCGCCCCAAGGCACAGCAGCAGTTTGCGCAGCTCCCCAGGTGACGGCTGCTCTCCGGCAAGCAGCCGATCGGGATCCGCGTTGAGCTGGGCGTAGGCACTCAGCATCGCGGATCTTTCGGTATCGGACATCTCGGAAAGTCGACGCATGGCATCGCGCGCGTCCCGGGCCGTGGTGTTCTGCGCCATCGACAGCACCGGAATCGGCGGCTGTGCCTGTGCCGCATGCTTGAGCAGGGCTCGGAACAGCGTCGTCTTGCCGGTGCCGTTGTCGCCGATGATACCGATGCGATCGTGCGGCCCCACGCTCAGCAGGGGAATCCCCACCCCCTCATCATCGTCCCCGATGTCGCCGAGTCCACCTCCATAGCGAATCAGCTGTGGTTCAAGACGAACCAGCTCGGTCCGATGACTGGCCTCGGCGTCCATCCAGATATCGCCGTCATATCGTTTCGCGGTGGTGACGATGTCATCCGCTCGACGACGGGCGGCGGCAGTCCTTGAGGCGATGCGCGCACTTGCCGCGCCCGCGCTGCCGTCGGTGCTCAGCGACTTGTGCAGTTTCAGCAGATTACGTGCGTCATGATCCCTCCTGCTGATGGTTGCGTGGGCGGTCTGAGACTGCGCGCGGGTCGTCGCCAGTGCGGCATCGTGCCTGCGCTGGGCGGCCGTTTTCTCCAGACGTGCGACCTCGCGGCGGGCCATACGCAGCGCATCATCCGCTGACCGACGCTCGTTCTCCGCATCGACGCTGGCCTGACTGTAGTTGCCGGGGCGGGTTCTTACCACGGTGACATTGCGTCCGTGGATGTGATCCCGCTCAAAGAACACGCAGCGTGTGGCCAGTGCGTCGATGAAATCCACGTCATGGGAGACCACGATGCCGATGCCATGGAATCTTCGCAGTACGGCGATGATGCGTTTGCACGTGTCCTCATCCACGTGGTTCGTCGGCTCGTCAAGAATCAGCACATCGGGGTGCTGCGCCAGCGCGCAGGCGATCTGCAGGCGTTTGGCCTCGCCTCCGGACAATTCCGCGTACCGCCACGGCCAGTCGTCGTCGATGCCGAGATCGCGGCGTATTGCCATCGTTTCGGCGGACCAGTCGGCGGCGAAATCCTCAAGATTGGTCGGCGCCTCATCGGTGTTCTGCGAACAGAATCCGATGATCATCGACCCGGGGGAGGGGAGTATCGTTCCGGCCTCGGCACGCACGAGTCCCGTGGCGATGTGCATGAGCGTGGTCTTGCCGATGCCGTTATCCCCCAGCACGGCCGTCCATCCTTGGGGAAACGTTGCGGTGACGTCCGAAAACAACGGTTCGGCATCGCCGGGAACCGTGTACGTGATATGAGCAAGCGCCAGCGTTGATATTGCCATGATTGATGGTCCTTTCCTCGGTGGTGAATACGACGGTGTATTGCGGCGAACACGGAGAAATGGTCATGCATGGCTATGGGACGACAGACGCCTGATATGCGGGTCCGAACGAGATTACTCGCGATCGATATCGTATGATTCAGCTGTCGTGTGATTCAGGTGTTTGCGTGTGATTCACTGAATAGCCAGTCGGTATGACGGTACGGCTCATCGACGACGATGACCATTCCCGCGTCAATCCGCTGTCTATCGAGAAATCAACTCGCGAACTCTCCTTGTGATACGGATCCCTGGCATATCGGGATTCCGATGTATCGGCTATGTACCGGTGATGATCATAGCGAGCCCGTCACGATCCGGCAAATTCCCGACGGCGTTAAACGGTGCCGAACCGGAAACGCAAAAAGGGTGGTTGACATCGTGATGATGCCAACCACCCTTTATCTACCGATTATCGGATCGGGCGAAACGCCGATCAGATGTGGTAGTAGAGCTCGTACTCGAGCGGGGTCGGGGCCAGGCGAGCCTGGTCGATTTCGCCGCGCTTGAGGTCGATCCAAGTCTCGATGAGGTCCTCGGTGAAGACGTCGCCGGCGGAGAGGAAGTCGTGATCCTCTTCCAGGGCGTCCATGGCTTCGGCGAGGGAGCTCGGGACCTGCTTGATGCCGGCGTGCTCTTCCGGCGGCAGCTCGTAGAGGTCCTTGTCGACCGGCTCCGGGGGCTCGATGTGGTTCAGGATGCCATCGAGACCGGCCATGAGCTGGGCGGAGAAGGCCAGGAACGGGTTGCAGGACGGATCCGGAGCGCGGAACTCGATGCGCTTCGAAGCCGGGGAGGTGCCGGCCAGCGGGATACGGATGGCGGCGGAGCGGTTACGAGCGGAGTACACCAGGTTGACCGGAGCCTCGAAGCCCGGAACCAGACGGTGGTAGGAGTTCAGCGACGGGTTGGTGAAGGCAAGCACGGAGGAGGAGTGCTTGATCAGACCGCCGATGTACCAGCGGGCGAGGTCGGACAGACCGCCGTAACCGGTCTCGTCGTAGAACAGCGGCTTGCCGTCCTTCCACAGGGACTGGTGGCAGTGCATGCCGGTGCCGTTGTCGCCGGCGATCGGCTTCGGCATGAAGGTCACGGACTTGCCGTTCAGGGCGGCAACCTCGTGAACCACGTACTTGTACTTCATCAGGTCATCACCCGCGTGCTGCAGGGTGTTGAAGCGGTAGTTGATCTCCTGCTGGCCAGCGCCGCCGACCTCGTGGTGGGAGCGCTCGAGCTGCAGACCGACCTGCTGCAGGGCGGCAACCATGTCGTCGCGCAGATCCTGGTAGTGGTCGATCGGCGGAACCGGGAAGTAGCCGCGCTTCACGCGGTTCTTGAAACCGATGTTCGGGGTGCCGTCCTCTTCGGTGTCCACGCCGGAGTTCCACGGAGCCTCGATGGAGTCCACCTCGTAGAAGGAGCGCTGCATCGTGTTCTCGAAGCGCACCTTGTCGAAGATGAAGAACTCGGCCTCAGGAGCGAAGGAGGCGGTGTCGGCGATGCCGGTGGACTTCAGGTAGGCCTCGGCCTTGGCGGCGACCTGACGAGGATCACGCGAGTACGGCTCGTCGGTCAGCGGGTCGACGATGGAGAACGCGACGTTCAGGGTCTTGTGCTTGCGGAACGGGTCGACGTAAGCCGTGGTCACGTCCGGGATCAGCTTCATATCGGATTCGTTGATGGCCTGGAAGCCCTGAACCGAAGAGCCATCGAACGGCATGCCGTCGGTGAAGGCGTTATCGGTGAACTCGCTGGCCGGCACGGTGAAATGCTGCTGGACGCCGATGAGATCGGTGAAGCGCACGGAGACATACTCGATGCCTTCCTTGTTGATCAGCGCTTCGACTTCTTCAGGCGTGTGGGCGAAAATCTTATTCTCTGCCACAGTCGCTCCTTTATCAATGAGAACTTACGTAGTTGAAAGATACTCTCCGATATTTCCCGTAGGGGGCCGTTGAGTTACGAGAATGTTTCGTAGGGCGAAACCGACGGCCTGTGAGGCGCATTGTTATGCGGCAACGACGATGTGACGGGTATGGGAAAGGGCCGGTCACCATGTGAGATGGCGACCGGCCCTTTCGGCTGAACGGGTTCGACATGCAACGGTATGCAGTCCGCTGCCCGGCTTTACTTGCCGCGCATGGCCCTGCGGCTCACGTGCATCTTCGTCGGGTCCACGCCCTTCGGCACGCCCATCGAGCTCTTGGCCTGCAGGGTGCGCAGACGGCCGTTGAGCTCGTCGAGCTCGTACTTGGTGAGCTTGACCTTCTGACGCATCACGGTCTTCTGCAGCTTGTTCAGAGGCACCTGCTTCTCGCCGTCACCCACGGACAGTTTGATGATCGGGATGTCGGAACCGCGAGTGACGCGCTTGATCTTGGCCTCCTCGCGGCTCATGGCCTTCATCACGCGGCCGTAGTCGCCTTCGCCCACCAGATACACGCCGGTGCGGCCGGTGCCGCGCCAGATGGCGTCCTTGGTGCGCGGATCCACCCAGATCGGCTCCTGCGGGAAGGAGAAGCCGGCCTTGGTGATGCTGTTGAGGATCGCTCCGGTGGCGCCCGGCTTGCCTTCCATCTGACGGTAGCCCACCTTGTCGGCGCGGCGGGTGAGGATCATCGTGCCGAACAGCAGACCGACCATGACGCCCAGGATCATGGTGAAGATCCAGGTGATCCAGTGCACGTTGAGGATGGCGCATGCGGCCGCCGCCACGATGATCGGCAGGATGATGCCGCCCGCGATCAGGAACGGCAGCTGCTTGTCGTCAGCGCTCGTGAACTTGTAGATCTGGATGATCTGGCTGATCGTGCCTTGCTTCTTTGCCTTCTTCTCGGTCTTCTCGTTATCTGCCATGATGTCCTTTGGATGTTCCTTTGGCCTTGCGGCAATGCCCGTGGAGGTTGCCGCATTTGGGGTTTGCTGGAAAACAGTGTACTTGACTTTCTGCCAAGTGGCCCGACTGTCGGGGGAAACGCCGTGTTCCGGAGGGGTGCTCCATGCCGGTGTCGTCTGGCTGGCGCGCGCCTACCGCATGTGCAGCGGTCTGCCGTCGGCCTTGAGCAGCGCCTCTCCCAACGCCTCGGAGAACGTGGGATGCGGGTGGATCAGGCGTGCCGCCGCGCTGAGGGGCAGATGGCCGCCGACGATCTGCTCGGCCTCGGCCACGATCTCCGAGACCTCCGGTCCGACCATATGAATGCCGACCACCACACGTTCGCCGTTTGTTGCATCGACGGCGCTGACCACGGTGATCGAACCGTTCTCGCCGATCATCATGGTGCGGGCGTTGCCCATCATCGGATAGATCGTCTCCGTCACTTCGGAGTAGTCGTCCCGTGCCTGGGCCTCGGCCTTGGTCAGACCGACGGCCGCCGCCTCGGGGGAGGAGAAGACGATGCTCGGTACGGTGGCCTCGTCCACGGGCGTGGGATCGAGTCCGGCGATGGCTTCGGCGACGGTGATGCCCTGTTCGAAGGCCCGGTGGGCGAGCTGATGCCCGGCGGTGATGTCGCCCACGGCCCAGATGCCGTTTGCCGAGGTGCGTCCAAGTCCGTCGGTGCGGACGAATCCGGAGTCGTCGAGTGCGATGCCGGCCTTGGCGAACCAGTCGGCGTCGGTGTTGGGATCGCGCCCGATGGCGGCGAGTACGACCTCGGCCGCGGCTATGTCGTGCTGGTCCTTGCCGGCGACGGTTCGGGTGTAGCGCACGGTCGCACCCAAGTTCACGCCCGTCTCGATCGAATCGACGGTGGTGTTGGTGACCACAGTGACGCCGTGACGCTTGAGTTCACGGGTCAGCGTGGCGCTGACACGACGATCCCAATGCGACAGTACGCCGCCGCGGCGTGCCAGCAGCGTGACCTGCGTGCCGGCGGCGTTCCACAGGCTGGCGAATTCCAGGGCGATGGCGCCCGAACCGATGATGATCGCCGAGCTGGGGAACGCGTTGCGTGCAAGAGCTGCATCGGAGTCCAGCACGGTCTGTGAGAACGGGACGTTCGGCAGCGGCCGCGGACGCGAACCGGTGGCCAGCACGACGTGTCGGGCGGTGATACTGCGCATCGAGCCGTCGGGCAGCGTCACGAACACGGTGCGCACGTCGTTGCCGGTCTGCTCGGATTCGATCGTCGCCGTGCCCTGGATCGTGACGACCTTGCGGAAGCGCAGCAGTCCGGCGAGGCCTTCGGTCATGGTGCGTACGGTCTGATCCCGATACTCGGCGAGCCGGCCGAAGTCCACGTTCTGCACGGACATGGTGACGCCGTACCGTTCGGCGGCGCGCGCCTGATCCACGGCGCGGGCCGCCGTGATCAGCGCCTTGGTGGGAATGCATCCGCGGTTCAGGCAGGTGCCGCCCGGACGGTCGTCGCGCTCCACCAGCGCCACGGACAGTCCCAGTTCGGCGGCGCGCAATGCGGTGGAGTAGCCGCCGGGTCCGGCCCCGATGACGACGATATCGAATTCGGTTGCTGCGGTCACGTCAGCTCCTTTGTATCAGTGATCTGTAAGTGCCAAAACACAAAATACGTCGGCCTCCAGCATAGGATCCGGAGGCCGACGTGAGGGTATGCGACGTGCGGGTTTCGCTCGTGGCTAGATCGTTGGTTCAGATCATTCCGGCCACTGGCCGCGCTTCTGCGTGCGCGGACGGGGCAGACGCCAGCGGCGCATCTGCATGGCGCGGGACCATGCGTAGCTGCCCGAACGGGTTCCCTTGGCCACGGACTTCTCACCGTACTTGGCGATGAGCTTCTTCTTCAGTCCACGCCACATGACGGCGATGTCGATGATCGCGACGATGAAGTACGCATACATGATGATCATCAGCCACAGCGTCAGCTGCGGGTACATGGAGGTCACGAAGATCGAGGCGAACAGCATGATGATGACGAACGGCATCATGAACTCGGCCAGATTCCAACGGGCATCCACGTAGTCGCGAATGTAGATACGGTAGTCGATGCGCTCCGACTTGGGCATGTGGTTCAGATCGCCGGTCTTCATGGCATCGTATTCGGCGTCCTGCTTCGCACGCATCTTCTGGCGTGCGGCCCTGTTGCTCGCCTTGCGGTCCTTGGGGACCAGCGGACGGATCTTGGCGGCCTGGGCGTCCTTCATCTTCGGGGTGGGACGGTTCTTCTTGCCGTTGTTCTCCGGCTGCTGCGCCGGCGCCTGCTCGGTCTTTTCCTTATCTTCAGAGCGTTTGAAGGGGTTCCATGTCATACGAGCAGGTTACGGTGACGCCTAGACTCATAGGGTTTGCCGGCTCACAGGGCTAGCCGGAGTGCCGAGGCTTTTCGCGAAGGCCTCGACACTCCTTTATATACCGAGTACACCAATCGCCAAGGAGGATGATTATGGCACAGGTCGGTTCCGACGAACTGCGTTCCCGCGTCGAGCAGGACTGGCAGCGGGTCGTGGACGTGCTGTCGAAGAAGATCGCGCTGGGCTCCGTGTCGGCGCTGGGCATCACCGCCGATCACATGAAGCGCTCCGCCGAATTCGTGGCCGAGGTACTGCGCGAGGAGGGGGTGGACGCCCGCGTGGTCCAGTCCCGCAACCCCGACGGCACGCCCGGCGCCTGGGAGATCGTCGGCTCGCGCATCGTCGACCCGCAGGCGCCCACCGTGCTGCTGTACGCGCATCACGACGTGCAGCCGGTTCCGGATCCCAAGGAATGGGACACTGATCCGTTCGTCGCCACCGCCAAGGACGATGGCCGACTCTACGGCCGTGGCGCTGCGGACGATGGCGGCGGCATCGCCATCCACTCCGGCGCACTGCACGCCCTGGGCGACGATCTGGGCGTGAACGTGAAGGTGTTCATCGAAGGCGAGGAGGAGATGGGCTCGCCCAGCTTCATCCCGTTCATCGAGGAGCACGCCTCCGAATTCGAGTCCGATGTGATCATCGTGGCTGATTCGGGCAATTGGTCGGCCGAGATCCCCAGTCTGACCACCTCGCTGCGCGGCAACACCTGCGTCGACGTGACCGTGCGCGTGCTCGGACATCCCGTGCACTCCGGACAGTTCGGCGGCCCGATCCTCGACGCGAACACGCTGGCCTCCATGCTCATCACCTCCATGTATGACAAGGACGGCAGCCTGGTGGTGCCCGGCCTGCTTGCCGAGGAGCCGATCGGCGGTCTGCAGCGCGATCTTGACGAGGAATCCCTGCGTGCCGACGCTGCCGTGGTGCCCGGCTACCGTCTCGCCGGCACCGATTCGCTCGCGTCCCGTCTGTGGACCAAGCCCAGTGTGACCGTGATCGGATTCGACGCCCACCCCGTGGACGGATCGTTCAACGTGATCGCCGATTCCGCGCGCTTCCGCCTGTCCATGCGCATCTCGCCCAACCAGAAGCCCGAGGAGGCGCAGCAGGCGCTCGTCGAATTCCTCAAGGCGAACGCGCCGTTCGGTGCCGAGGTGAGCGTCGAACCGCTGGAAAACGGCAAGGGCTGGGCCATGGATCCCGACTGCGCGGCCGTCAAGGATGCCGAGGAGGCCCTGGCCGAGGCGTTTGGCGTGTCGCCGGCGAACAAGGGCGAGGGCGGTTCGATTCCGTTCATCCCCGAGCTGCAGCGCATCTTCCCCGACGCCCAGGTGCTGGTCACCGGCCCCGAGGATCCGAAGGCCAACGCCCACAGCCCGAACGAATCCATCGACCTGCCGAGCCTGAAGAAGAACATCCTTGCCGAGGCTCTGATTCTCAGCAAGCTCGCCAAGTAGCAAAACCCTGTAGAAAACAGGCGGAATATGTAGTCGATCGTCCCGGATCCGCATGATTCGGCCGGATCGACCATTGCGCTTGGGAAAGCCCCCGTGTAGTATCGGCTTCGGACACGGGGGCTTTCGCATATCCCAAGGAGGCGAAGGCTGAGAGGAAGCACCGCTTCGACCGTATGAACGTATACCGGGTAATGCCGGCGCACGGATGTCTCTCTTTTCCCGTGCCTTTTAACGGGGCGCACCCAGCGTCCCATACAGAGAGGAAAGGCACAATCACATGTCTGAAACCATTTCCAAGGCGAACCTGCGCTGGCGCGTGGTCGATATCGTCGTCGCATCCATCATCGCGGTCGCGTCCGGCGTGATCTTCGCCGGCTGGGATCTGATCTACAAGATCCCCACCACCGCCCTCGATGCCATTCTTCCCGGCTTCAACGGTCTGGTCTGCGCCTTCTGGCTGTTCGCCGGCCCGCTGGCGGCCATCATCGTGCGCAAGCCCGGCGCGGCCATCTACGCCGAGCTGATCGCGGCCTGCATCGAGTACATCATCGGCGCCGGCGGCGTGTTCGGCATCAGCGGTTCGATCATCATCGGCCTGGTGCAGGGCGTGTTCGCCGAGATCATCTTCTTCATCGTGCGCTACCGCAAGTGGAACGTGCTCACCGCCACCCTGTCCGGTCTGCTGTCCGGCTTCGGCAACTACCTGTTCGAGTTCTCCCCGTTCGGTAGCCGCGTCGGCATCGGCTTCTTCAGCACCTACGGCCTGAGCTACCTCGTCACCACGCTGATCTCCGGTGCCGTGATCGCCGGTCTGCTCATGTGGTTCGTGCAGCGTGCCATCGCCGCCACCGGCGTGCTTGATCGTTTCGAGTCCGGCAGGGCGAAGGCACTGGTCTGATCGGTGAACGATTCCGCTGAATTCCGTAAGCCAGCCCCGGTCGGCGTTGAGGCGCGCGACTGGGGCTGGCGTCATTCCACCCGCAAGGACTTCGCGCTGCGTCACGTGGATCTGACGATCCGCCCCGGCGAGCGCGTGCTGCTCCTTGGCGCTTCAGGCGCCGGCAAAAGCACGTTCATGGCCGCCATGGCCGGCGTGCTCGGCAGTGACGACGAGGGCGTGCGCGAAGGCACGCTGACCATCGGGGGAGTGGACGCCAACGAGGCGCGTGGCAAGGCCGGCCTGGTGCTGCAGGATCCGGATGCGCAGATCATCCTCGAGCGCGCCGGCGACGATGTGGCCTTCGCGTGCGAGAACCTTGGCGTGCCCAAGGACGAGACCTGGCAGCGTGTGCGCGCGGCACTCGACATCGTGGGCCTTGAATCGCTCGAGCTCACCCATTCCACGCGTCACCTGTCCGGCGGACAGCGCCAGCGTCTGGCATTGGCCGGCGTGCTGGCCATGCGTCCGGGCCTGCTGCTGCTCGACGAGCCGACCGCCAATCTTGATCCCCCGGGCGTGCGCGAGGTGCACGACGCCGTCAAGCATGTGGTCGAATCCACCGGCCAGACCATGGTCGTGGTGGAGCATCATATTGACGTCTGGCTGGATCTGGTGGATCGTGTGGTCGTGCTCGGCGCGGCCAAGGGCAGTCATGAAGGCGGCGTGCTCGCCGACGGCACACCGGACGAGGTGTTCTCCACCATGGGCGACGTGCTCGCCGAAGGCGGATCATGGGTTCCCGGACGTAGGATCCCGAGCTTTCTGCCGAACGATGCCGCCGACGACAATGCCAATACCGACGGCACGCCGTCCCGCACGTCCGACGATTCCTCCGACATCGTCCTGTCCACGCGTGACCTGGCGTTCGGACGCAACGGCGTGGCACTCGGCGAACACGTCAACCTTGACTTCAAGCGTGGCCGCATCTATGCGCTGATGGGACCCAACGGCGCCGGCAAGTCCACGCTGGCGCTCACGCTGGCCGGACTGCTCGAGCCTGTGGCCGGCCAGGTGCTCATCGCTCCGGAACTGGCCCCCAAGCCGAACTCGCGCGAACCGTTCCACTGGAAGAGCCGCGAACTGCTCGGCCGCATCGGCATGGTCTTCCAGGAGCCGGAACACCAGTTCGCCGCCAACACCGTGCGCGATGAGGTGGCCATCGGCCCGAAGTCCATGGGCAAGAGCGAGGACGAGGCGTATGCGATCGCCGACCGTCTGCTGGAACGTCTACGCCTGTCGCGCTTCGCCGCAGGCAACCCGTACACGTTGTCCGGCGGTGAGAAGCGTCGACTCTCCGTGGCATCCATGCTGGCCGCGGCGCCACGCGTGCTCGTGATGGACGAACCCACCTTCGGCCAGGACTTCCGTACATGGAGCCAGATGGTGGAACTCATCGCCGGCATCCGCGATCAGGGCTGCACGGTGATCATGGTCACGCACGACGAACCGTTGGTGCAGTCGCTGGGCGCCACGCCCATCCATTTCGGCGTATCCAAGACCGCCACGGGCAATGCGGACAAGGAGAATGCACGATGAGCGAATCACAGACCATGACCGTCACCGTCACACCGCCCGAACAGCGGCATGAGCGCGTCAAGCCCGCCTCCCAGTCGTGGTTCATCGCCCGACTCAACCCGGTCAGCCGCTTCATCTGCCCGCTGATCATGAGCCTGCCGCTGTTCACCACGCTCGACGTGGTGTCCGCGTCCATCCAGTTCGTGCTATCCGTGATCCTGCTGTGGATCGGCGGCATCAACCCGCTTGTCGTGCTGCGCCGCACCTGGCCCGTATGGATCGCCGCGGCCGGCAGCTTCGTCACCATCGCCCTGTACGGACGAACCAGCGGAACCGTGCACTTCGCGTGGGCGGCCATCGTGATCAGCGACGGGTCGCTGTATCTGGCCGTGGCCACCTTCCTGCGTGTGGCCGCGATCGCCGTGCCCAGCGTGATCTTCGTGCTCGGGCTCGATCCCACCGATCTGGCCGACGGACTCGTGCAGATTCTGCACCTGCCGTCACGGTTCGTGTATGGCGCGCTCGCCGGCATCCGCATGTTCACACTGCTGCAGGAGGATTGGCGTGCACTGGGCCTGTCCCGTCGATCCCGCGGACTCGGTGACGGCAATCCGGTCCGTCGCGTCTGCTCGCAGGCGTTCGCGCTGCTGGTGCTGTCGATCCGCCGAGCCACCAAGCTCGCCACCGCCATGGAGGCGCGAGGGTTCGGCGCATCCGATACGCGAACCATCGCACGCGTGTCGAAACTGCACACCATCGACTGGGTCTCCTACGTGATCGCGCTGATCGTCCCCGCCATCGCCGTGGGCACGGCCGTGGCCACCGGCTACTGGAACCTGCCCCTTACCTCCAACTGAACCAGAATCCGTTCGACATCGCATTCACCGAACACTGAATACTAAGGAGTTCATCATGAGCGAATCCATCAAGCACGTGCCCGAAGCCGCCGCCTCCGTCAGCGGCGAGTGGGCGTTCCTCGGCGCCGAAGCCGGAAGCGTGGCCGACCAGCTGTACATGTCGGCCGCCGACGACTGGAACAAGGCCATCAACTCCCGTTTCGTCAACGAACTGCTCGACGACACGCTGCCCGACCACGTGCTCGTCTCGTATCTCATCCAGGACTTCAAGTTCTTCAACCAGGGCATCATGGAGCACGCCATCGCGCTCGCCCCGCGCGAGGAGACCAAGGAGATGCTGCGCAAGCAGTCGCAGTTCTTCGCCGACGAGGAAGCGCCCTACTTCACCAACTTCCTCAAGGTGTACCACGTGACCGACGAGCAGTACGAGAACGCGCCGCAGACCCCGGCCAACAAGGAATACTGCGACTACCTGTCCAAGATCGTCAACGGCACGTGGGAGGAGCTCATCACCGCGCTGTGCTGCATGGAATGGCTGTACCTGGCGTGGGCCAAGCGCACGGTCGACGCCGGCATCGTCCAGGACGTGCCCGCGCACAAGGGCTGGGTGGATCTGCACGAGGGTGAGCTGTTCCGCGCATGGACCGGCCGTCTGATCGCACTGGTCAACGAATACGCGAGCATGGACGGCTCCGAGGCCGACGTGTTCCGCAGGATCGTGCATCTCGAACGCCGCTTCTTCGAAGACGCCTACGATCTGGCCTGATCGGCAGTCGCCTCCGTGGTGCCGTGGTGCGGCCGCCCCGCCTGATAGGGCGTAGACCAAAAGGACTTCTCCAATCGTCGAACGAACGATCGGAGAAGTCCTTTGTCGTTTATTGTCCATTCATGTCTTTCACCGTTCGCTCGTTACCGCGAGTGAGCATCGCGTAACGGTGCGGAACATTCCTCGCGAATCGAAAAACACAAAAAACTACGTCAAATGCATGTAAGTTCGATTGCTGTTCACTTTGGTTTCCTCAAAGCTTCAGCGCTGTAACCCCGTCGTCGCCGTCGCCGATGGAAGAATCGTAGATGTGGCCGGGAAGACCGGCCCGCCCCCAAGAGAAGAACAAGCAGTAGCAGTAAAGACATAGAACACACAACGGTGCGTCGGCCGCCATTCCGACGCGAAAGGCGACAACATCATGTTGGAACTGAAAGACATCACCAAGTCCTTCGGGGACACCCACGTCCTCAACGGCATTTCGCTGACCATCGGGGACGGTCAGATCATGTCGATTCTTGGTCCTTCCGGCGGTGGCAAGACCACGCTGCTCAACATCATCCTCGGCATCAGCCAGCCCACCAGCGGCCAGATCCTCTACAACGGCGAGGACCTGACGAACGTGCCGATGGAGAAGCGCGGCTTCAACATCGTGTTCCAAGACTACGCGCTCTTCCCGAACCTCAACGCCTACGAGAACATCACCTACGGCCTGAAGAACAACCCCGGCATCTCCACCGAGAAGGAGATCAAGGAGATGATCAGCCTGCTCGGTCTCGAGGAGCACCTCAACAAGAAGATCGACGAACTGTCCGGTGGTCAGAAGCAGCGCGTGGCGCTCGCCCGCACCCTCGTGATGAAGCCGAAGCTGCTCCTGCTCGACGAACCGCTCTCCGCCCTCGACGGCGTGATCAAGGAGTCGATCAAGCAGAAGATCAAGCAGATCGTGGAACAGTACAACCTCACCACCATCATGGTGACGCACGACCCCGAGGAGGCGTGCACGATGAGCGACAAGGTGCTGATCCTCAACCAGGGCAAAATCGCCCAGTTCGCGTCCCCCGACGACATCATCCACCACCCGGCAAGCGAGTTCGTGCGCAAGTTCATCCTCCACCAGCTCGAGGTGAAGCGCAACAACATCTACTCGCTGTTCGAGGATGACGCCGAAGGCGACGCGGCCGCGCAGTCCGTGCTGGCCGGCGCCGGTCGGGAGGCCTGACATGTCGGTCGAATCCATTCAGGCGGGCGCGCAGAAGAACACCATCCTGCCCGAGCCCGTGCCGTACCACGAGCAGCTGGCCCGCCGCAACCGCCAGCCGGAGCTCACCGCGCTGCTCGTCGTGGTCACCCTGGCCTTCATCGGCTTCCTCATCATCCCCATGATCCTCGTGATCATGAAGTCCTTCCAGACGGGTTCCGGCGCGGCCACCATGGCCAACTACTCCGCCATCCTGGCCCGCCCCGAATTCCTCACCTCCGTGTTCAACAGCCTCAAGGTAGCGTCCGCATCCGCGCTCGTGGCCGTGCTGCTCGCCTTCCTGCTGGCCTACACGGTGAACTGCACCAACCTGCCGCCGAAGTTCAAGAAGGCGCTCGCCCTGCTCACCCAGGTGCCGATGCTGCTGCCGACCATCACGTACGGCTTCGCCATCATCTACTCCTTCGGCAAGGAGGGCCTGATCACCAAGCTGTTCGGCCACCAGCTGTTCGACATCTACGGATTCAACGGCCTGCTCATCGGCTACGTGATCTACACCATGCCCACCTGCTTCCTGCTGATCAACAACAGCTTCCAGTTCGTGGACAAGAAGTTCATCATCGTCTCGCACATCATGGGTGACAAGCCGTTCAAGACGTTCCTCATGACCGTGGTTCGGCCGCTGATCGGCACCATGTGCGTGGCGTTCATCCAGAGCTTCTTCCTGAGCTTCACCGACTACGGTATTCCGACCTCCGTGGGCGGCACCTACGACGTGCTCGCCATGACGCTGTTCAATCAGATGCTCGGCAGCATCCCGAACTTCAACCGTGGCGCCGTGATCGCCGTGTTCATGCTCATCCCGTCGATCATCTCGATCATCCTGATGGCCGTGCTCGAGCGTTTCTCGATCCGCTACTCCAAGGTCTCGCAGATCGATCTGCCCGAAGGCAGGAAGCGCGACACGTTCTGCGCCATCGCCTCCGTGATCGCCCTGGTGTGCGTGCTGTCCGTGTTCGCCGTGATCCTGCTCATCCCGTTCGTGGAGATGTGGCCGTTCAAGCTCAACTTCACGATGAGCCACATCGCCGCGCTGTTCACCACCAGTGAGCTCATGCAGGTGTTCACCAACTCGGTGTACGTGGCCGTGATGACCGCCATCATCGGCTGCCTGTTCGCCTACGCGGCCGGACTGGTCACCTCCCGCAGCAAGCTGCCCGCACCCGCCAAGCGCTTCGTGGACTCCATCAGCTCGATCATCAACACCGTGCCTGGCATGGTGCTCGGTATCGCGTTCCTGTTCGCGTTCTCCGGCACGCCGATGCAGAACACGTTCTGGATCCTGATCGTGGCCAACGTGGTGCACTACTTCGCCACCCCGTACCAGATGATGAAGGATTCGCTCTCGAAGATGAACGCCTCGTGGGAGACCACGGCCAAGCTCATGGGCGACAGCTGGTTCAAGACCATCGTGCGTGTGGTGACGCCGAATGCGATGCCCACCGTGCTGCAGGTGTTCGGCTACTACTTCGTCAACGCGATGGTCACCATCTCCGCCGTGGTGTTCCTTACCGGCGCCAAGACCCAGGTGATTACCACCAAGATCTCCGCGCTGCAGCATCTCGCCAAGTTCGACGACATCTTCGCGCTGTCGCTGCTGATCCTGGTGACCAACCTTGCGGTCAAGGGACTGATCGCCTTCGCCACGCGCAAAAAGCCGATCAAGGTCAAGGCCACCGAGGCCGCCGCCGCTACCGTGCGCCAGGGCGCCCGCAAGAGCGTCGAGCAGGTGGCCGCCGGCAGCTTCCAGCTTCCGCCGATCAACCCGCGCTCCCGCAACCGCAACGTGGTGACCGGCATCGCCTCCGGTGTGGCGGCCGCGATCCTCGTGGCCTTCGGATTCGGAGCGTTCTCCGGCACCGCCATGGCCAGCCAGCAGGTGGTGATCTACACGAACGCCGACGACGAGGCCGTGGCCGCGTTCGAGCACGCGCTCGACGCCAACGGGTTCAAGGACAAGTACATCATGCAGAGCTTCGGCACCTCCGAACTCGGTGGCAAGATGCTGGCCGAGGGCAGGAGCCTTGAGGCCGACATGATCACCATGAGCTCCTACTACGTGGATTCCGCGCAGGAACGCAACCACATGTTCCAGCCGCTCACCGACGTCAAGTCCAAGCTGCTCGGCGATTCGGAGAACACCAAGGCCCCGAACTACCGCAGTCCCACCACCGCCCAGGAGGGCGCGATCTTCTACAACACCGAGGCGATCAAGGAGGCCGGCGTGCCGGTTCCCCAGAGCTTCAAGGATCTTGCCGATCCGAAGTACAAGGGTCTGATCTCCGTGCCCGACATGGAGGGTTCCTCCACGGGCTGGCTGATGGTGCAGGCCATCGTGGGAGCCTATGGCACCGGCGATGAAGGCAGGCAGATCCTCACCGACATCTACAAGAACGCCGGCCCGCATCTGGAACAGTCCGGTTCCGGCCCGCTCAAGTCCGTGCGTTCGGGCGAGGTGGCCGTCGGCTTCGGTCTGCGTCACCAGGCCGCCGCGGACAAGGCCAAGGGTCTGCCGATCGACTACGTGGACCCGGAGGAGGGCAACTACTCCCTGACCGAGTCGGTGGCCGTGATCGACAAGGGCAACAAGACGAACCCGATGGCCCAGCAGATGGCCGGTGTGATCATCGACAAGGGACGCGCCGAGCTGCTCAAGACCTATCCGACTCCGCTCTACCAGGGCGAGAAGGCGCCGGCCAACGGTTCGAAGCACCCCAAGACCTTCGACAAGCCGCTGACCGTGGACCTGCTGCAGGAACATCAGGACTTCTCCGAAGCCTGCAAGCGCGCCGCCCAGGAAGGCTGACCGCCTACGCCCTCTGCAAACCGAACCGTGACGCTCATGTCCACTGACCGCTGAGCGGAGAGACGATGCACGTTGCCCGATCGTAGGCAGCGAAGGGATTTGCTACGCTCCGCGAGCAAATCCTGGAGCGAGGCCGAACGGCCTTGAGTGCATCGGGCAACGTGCATCGTCTCGCAGCGGCCAGCCACCGCTCGTCACGGAACAAACTGTCAACAACAATCCAACCAATCCAAGAGAAGGACAATCACCATGAACGAATACAAGCTGCTTACCCCCGGACCGCTGACCACGACCCGCTCCGTCAAGGAGGAGATGCTCTTCGATCACTGCACGTGGGATGAGGACTACCAGAAGATCACGCAGAAGATCCGCCGCCAGCTGCTGACGCTCGCCCACTGCGACCCGGAGGAGTACACGGCCGTACTCATGCAGGGTTCCGGCACGTTCGGCGTGGAGAGCGTGCTCACCTCGGTGATCGGCAAGGACGAGAAGGTGCTGCTGTGCACGAACGGCGCGTACGGCGACCGTCAGGTGAAGATCTGCGAGCACGCCGGCATCGCGTACACCCAGTATGCCGAGCCGTACAACCACATCCCGGACGCCGCGAAGGTGGCCGAGTACCTGGACGCCGATCCGGCCATCACGCACGTGTCGATGATCCACTCCGAGACCACGTCCGGTCTGCTCAACGACATCCAGGCCGTGGCCAAGGTGGCCAAGGAGCATGGCAAGACGTTCATGGTGGATGCGATGAGCTCCTTCGGCGGCGTGGACATCCCGGTGGCCGACTGGGGTATCGACTTCCTGGTCTCCTCCGCGAACAAGTGCATCCAGGGCGTGCCCGGCTTCAGCTTCATCATCTGCAACAAGGCGAAGCTGGAAGCGTCGAAGGGCAAGGCCCGCAGCCTGTCGCTGGACCTGTGGGACCAGTGGAACACGCTGGAGAAGGCGAACGGCAAGTGGCGTTACACCTCGCCCACCCACGTGGTGCTCGCGTTCTCCAAGGCGCTTGATGAGATGTTCGAGGAGGGCGGTATTCCGGTGCGTTCGGCCCGCTACCAGCTGAACAACGATCTGCTGATCGCCCGCATGAAGGCGCTTGGCTTCAGCACGTTCCTCGCCGACCATCAGGGTCCGATCATCACGACGTTCCTGTACCCGAAGGGCACGAGCTTCGACTTCCACGACATGTACGAGTTCATCAAGGAGCGCGGCTACGCGATCTACCCGGGCAAGCTGACCGATGAGGAGACGTTCCGCCTGGGCAACATCGGCGAGATCTACGCGGACGACATCGAGAAGGTGACTGAGCTGCTGGCCCTGTACATGGGGGAGCGTGGTCTGCTCGAGGCCGCCACCGGCTCCGATTCCGTCCCCGCCGCCATCGCCGCGATGGACAAGGCCGGCGAGCCGATCAAGGCCAACGCCCCCATGGGTGTCAAGCTCGCCGCCTGAGTGCTCTCTAAATTCATCAAACAAATCAAAGGAACCAACTATGACCAAGCGTTTTGAGGCCGTCGTCTTCGATTGGGCCGGCACCACCGTGGACTACGGCTGCTTCGCCCCCGTCCGCGCCTTCCAGGAGGCGTTCCGCGAGTTCGGCATCGATCCGACGATGGACGAGACCCGCAAGCCGATGGGCATGCTCAAGCACGACCATATCGACACGATGCTGCACATGGATCGCATCGCCCGTGCGTGGGAGGACGAGCACGGCGCCGCCCCGACCGACAAGGACGTGGATGACGTGTACGCGCACTTCGAGCCGAAGCTGCTGTCGATTCTGGACAACTACGCCGATCCGAAGCCGGGTGTGCTGGATGCCGTGGCCGCGCTGCGCGAGCGTGGTCTGAAGATCGGTTCGACCACCGGCTACACGGACAAGATGATGGAGATCGTGGTGCCGAAGGCCAAGGAGAACGGCTATGATCCGGACTTCTGGATCAGCCCGGACGGCACGAACGGTTTCGGTCGTCCCTACCCGTACATGATCTTCCGCAATCTGGAGAAGCTGGGTGTCTCCTCCGTGCATGCCGCCGCGAAGGTGGGCGATACGCTGTCCGACATCCGCGAGGGCAAGAACGCCGGCGTGTTCACGGTCGGCGTGGTCGAGGGCAGCTCGCAGCTGGCCATGAGCCAGACCGAGTTCGAGGCGCTGTCCGAGTCCGATAAGGACGCTGCCCGTACGAAGGCCCGTGAGGCGTTCGTCGCCGCCGGCGCCGACGCGGTGATCAACACGATGGCCGAGCTGCCCACGCTGCTCGATCAGATCGCCTGATCGTCGGTCGATATCGCAGGATTTGGTAGTCCGAACGCGACAGTGATCGCTCACCAGCGTCATCCAATGTTGCGTTCGGACTACCAAATCGTTTTTTGTTGCGTTGCACTTCATCCGTCCGGCTTTGCCGGACACCTTCCCCTCGAGGGGAAGGAAAAAATACGTTAGCCGCGGAAGACCTTGTCGCGGATATAGCGTCCGGAATCGTCCAGTGCGGACGAGTAGCGGGTGTAGTCGCTGAGGATCACGCCCATGTAGAGCATGTCGACGATGGCGGTGTGCGAGATGCGCGAGAAGATGGCGTTGCCGTAGATGGTGCGCTCGCCATGACCGGCGTGCAGACATATGTCGGCCCAGTTGACGATCGGTGTGCCCGTGGAATTCGTCACGGCGATCGTGCCGGCCCCCTGATTGCGTGCCAGTCGGAGCGCCTTGACCGTGTCCTCCGAACTGCCGGAGTAGGAGAACGCCACGGCCGCATCGGCGTCGGTGAGGTGGCCGGCGGAGATCTGCTGCAGATAGGTGTCGGTGTGCAGCCGGCATTGCAGACCGAGATACGTGAGTTTGGTAAGCAGGTCCTCGGCCGGTGTGATGGAATCCTCCACACCATAGATGTCGATGATGCGAGCGCGTGTGAGTATGGCGACCGCCTTGCGGAATTCCTTGACGGACAATGATCGCAGCATGTCGTCGAGCATGGCCTTGGCGCCGGAGACGGCGCGTGACGGCACGTCGTCGATGTCGTCCCACGGGTGCAGGTCGTAGCCTTCCAATGGTTCGAATGCCTGAGGATCCTCCGTTGGATGGTTGAGCACGTACCGCATCTCACGGTAGCCGTTGAACCCGAGCTTGCGGGCGAATCGGATCACGGTGGGCTGGCTCACTTCGGCGGCCTCGGCGAGTTGGGCCACCGTCAGACCGCCCACATCGTCGTAGTGGTCGTGAATGAACGTCGCCACGGACTTCTCCGCGGGCCGCAACGTGGTGTAGATGTTGCTGATCCGCTGTCTTACGTCCATCAAAGCGCCCACTTCCGCTCCCTTATCAGAACTCTGTTTCCCTGTTCCATCTGCGGAAAGCATAGCCGTGGAATCTATCGGTGCAGCGGTATCAAACTGGACGCCGGGTGAACTGTTGGTGAACGTGTCGGCCCCGCGACCGGATGATGGTCGCGGGGCCGAACGATGGCGTCGATGCCGTCAGCGCTTGCGCAGTGCGGCAAGCTGGAACACCTCGTCGGACTGTTCCGCCACATCGGGGCTGTGCGTCACGATGATCACGCACTTGCCTTCCTGGTGGGCCAGATCCTTGAAGATGGCCATGATGTCGTCCTGCGTGCTCATGTCGAGGTTGCCGGTGGGCTCGTCGGCGATGATGATGTCGGGATCGTAGCTCAGCGCACGGGCGATGGCCACGCGCTGCTGTTCGCCGCCGGACAGGTGCAGGATGCGCTCGTTCGCGTACTCCTGCGCGAGACGCACCTTGGCGAGCAGATCGACTGCGATGTCGTGCTTGGGGCGGTCGAACTGCTTGCCGCTGGCGTCCATGGACAGGATGATGTTCTCCTCCACGCTCAGCGACGGCAGCAGGTTGAAGCTCTGGAAGATCACGCCGATGTCGTGGCTGCGGAATCGGTAGCGGTCGGTCTTCGCCAGGTCCTGCCCGCGGTACAGGATGCGTCCCTCGGTGGGGGAGGTGAGTCCCGACAGCAGCGAGAGCACGGTGGTCTTGCCGGCGCCGGACGGACCGGTGATCGCATACACTCTGCCGGACTCGAATGAGTAGCTCAGGTCGCGGATCACCTTTTTGCCTCCCTTGACATAGGAGTAGGAGACGTTGTCGAGCGTCAGGATGGGGGAGTGCTCCGCGCCGTCGTTTGCCGGTTCGGTGGCCGTTGCGCCGGATGGCGTTGTGGCGGTCGGCGATGCCGCCGGTGCCGTTGCGGCCGTAGTGGGTGCGTTGTGGTTTGTGTCGTCGACGATGGGCGTCGCTGTTGCTTGCTGTTCCGTCATGGTTGCTTCCTTTGATGGTGTCCGAATGATTGGGGGTTGCCGTGCCGCCGTGGCGTCAGGGCGTTAGGACCGGTCGGCGAGGATCTGCAGAGGTTCGTACCGGATCACGGAGATGATGCCGACCAGAGCGGAGAACAGGGTGAGCGCTAGGCCGATAAGGATCATTTGCGCCACCACCTTGAAGTTCACCGTGGCGTTCACCGTGGTGATGTAGTTCGTGGCCTGGGCGAGTCCGCCGGGCTGTCCGGGGGCGTTGTCGCCGGATTCGTTGGAATCGTTGCCGGAGTCGCTGGAGCTGCCGGAGTCGGCGGAACCGGGGGCCTGACCGCCGCCGTTGGGGCCTCCCATGTCGGCGCTGCGGCCGAACTGCTCCTGCTGGCTCTGCGCCTCGGACTGCTGGGAGGAGATCTGCTGGGCGAGCAGCTCGTTCGACACGGGCACCGAGGCCGCGGCGCCGCCGGCCACGCCCAACGCGATGCCGATCATGGTGACGATCAGCAGTTCGATCGCGAACTGGGCGGCCACCTTGGCCTTCTTCACGCCGATGGCGGTGAGCACGCCCACCTCGTACTTGCGCTCGCGGATGTTGAACAGGTTGATCACGATGAGCACCACCGCGCCCACGACGAGCACGATGATGAGCAGGGTGAGCGCGAACTTCGCGAGATTGTCAAGCGGCACGAGGCTGGACTCATACTGTTCCACGTCGGTGGACGAAACGGTGTACGTGTCGTCAAGTCCGGCGTTCTTCACGTCCTGGCTGAAGGTCTCGTAGTCGTCCTTGCTGCCGAGCACGTAGGTGAAGTTGAGCTGGGTGGAGGTGGAGGAGTCGGACGAGGACGTGGTATCGGAGTCGAGTCCGAGCGACTTAAGCGTGGAGACGGACGTGTAGATGGCGTTGGCCGCGTCCTGGCTGGTGCCGCCCATCGGTCCGGAGGCCGTGGTGTTCTCGCTCGACGAATTCTTGTAGATGCCTACGATGGTCAGCGTGTACGTCTTCGACGAGTCGGATGGATCGGCCACGGTGATGGTATCGCCCACGCTCAGATTGTTGAATTCGGCGAGCGACTTGGAGATGATCGCCTGGCCGTCGCTGTCGGAGTCGTAGCCGAACACCTTGCCGTCGACCATGGTGAACGAACCGTTGCGGGCGTTGGCTATGGCCTTGTCCGAGGAGAAGCCGGTGAGCGTGAAGTCGCCCTGTGTCATGGATCCGCCGGGGCCGCCCTGTCCTCCCTGACCGCCGGGCTGGTTCTGATCGCCGTTGGCGTCACCGGAATCCGAGGACGTGGCGGAGGACGAGGAATCGGACGAGTTCGACGACGTGGACGTCTCCACGGGCTGGAAGTTGTCGGTGGCGCTGACGCCGGTCTCCTCGGAATAGTAGGTGGTGACGTTCACGCTGGACGCCTTGGCGTATTTCTGGTAGTCGGCCAGGCTGAGCGAGCTCTGGTCGAGCGCCGAACGCATGGCGTCGAAATCGGGCTGGCCGTTGCCGGAATTACTGGAATCCGACGACGAATCGCCGTTCTGCTTCGCCTCGCTGATGAGCTTGTCACGATCAAGACTGATCGTGGCCGTCACCTCGGTGTTCGCCAGTCCTTCGTCACGTGCGGTCTGGGCGGCGTCCCGAATGGACAGGCCGATCGTCGCGGCCGCGGCGATGATCGCCACGATCACCACGATGAGGATGTTGCGCCCTTTGTTTCGGACTACCGATCGCCAGGCGTTCTTGACAATAAACATGATGAATCCCTTGGGTCATGGATGGATGTGCGCGCAGGCCGATCGCCTGCGCCTATGATTTAGGGTGCCCGTGCAGCCGTGACGGTCGCTGCCGAATGTCTCGAAAGGTTCCGGCAACGGCGTACGTGTTCACCGGGAGAAACCTGAATGTCCGCTGGATTCTCGGGGGTTTGGGATGGGCTAAAGTGATGCCTATGCCATTGACCAAGGGAATTCTGGATAATCCGAACGCCGAACGCATCCGTCGTGTGGCCGATCTCGCGCGAACCAAGGCGCGTCGCAAGTCGGGACGCTTTCTCATCGAGGCGCCGCAGGCCGTACGCGAGGCGGTTGATCTGCGCCCGGAGATCGTACAGGACCTGTACATCGAAATCGACGAGGACGGCAACACCGCCAGCACCCGCGCCGCCGAGATCGCCTCGAGCGTGTTCTCCGACAAGTCCGGCGACCGCAGCCGCATCTATGTGCATTACGTGACCGAACGTGTGATGTCCGCGATCAGCGGCGACGCGCAGGGCATCGCCGCCGTGGCCTCGTCCGAAGGACTGATCGGACGACTGGCCGGCACGGATCCCAAGACGCTCGCGGCCAAGTCCAGCGCGCCGCTGACCATCGCGGCCTTCTGGCAGGTGCGCGACCCCGGCAACGCAGGCACGGTGATCCGCACGGCCGATGCCGCAGGCGCCGCCGCGGTGGTGTTCGTGGACGACTGCGTGGACCCGCTCAGCCCCAAGGTGATCCGCTCCACCGCGGGGTCATTGTTCCACATTCCGGTGTTGCGCGCATCGGTCAGCGAACTGCTCGCATGGAACGGCGACCACGACGGCGAAGTGCTGGCCGCCGATGTGCGCGGCACCGACGAGCTGACCCCCGTGTCATTGCCGCAGCTGTTGGCCAACGATGCCGAAAAACCGAACGTCATGCGTTCGATTCTGTTCGGAAACGAGGCCCGCGGACTCGACGAGGCCATTCTCGAGAACTGCGACGGCATCGTCTCCATCCCTATATATGGCAAGGCGGAGTCGCTGAATCTGGCGACCAGCGCCGCCGTGCTGCTGTACTCGCTGGCTATGTCTAGTCATATGAGAACAATGTGAATTTGGTGTCCCGTGCGGGCAAAAGCGCATGGGACAGTTGTTGTGTAAGCGAAATTTTGCCAACGGAAAGGTGTCCCTGTGGCAGATGTTGCAACCTTTGATGCTCAAGCGGTGACGGAAGCCGTCGCCGAAGGCATCGAGAAGATCAAGAACGCCTCCACCATGGAGGAACTCAAGGCGATCAAGACCCAGTACGCCGGCGCCGATTCGGCGATGACCAAGGCCAGCAAGGCCATCGGCGCTCTGCCGAAGGACCAGAAGAAGGACGCAGGCAAGCTGATGGGCAAGCTGCGCGCCGACTTCGGCCGCGCGTTCGGCACCAAGGAGCAGGAGGTCAAGGCCGCCGAAGAGGCCGCCAAGCTCGCCGCCGAGGCCGTGGACATGACCCAGCCCGTGCGCCGCCACCCGCTCGGCGCCCGCCACCCGCTGCCCAAGCTCATGGAGGACGTGCAGGACTTCTTCATCTCCATGGGCTGGCAGGTCGCCGACGGCCCCGAAGTGGAAACCGAATGGTACGACTTCGACGCACTGAACTTCGGCCCCGACCACCCCGCCCGCCAGATGCAGGACACCTTCTACATCAAGGGCAACCAGGCCAAGGACGCCGCCGGATTCGTGGGCTCCAACATGGTGATGCGCACCCAGACCTCCTCCGATCAGGTCCGCGCCCTCATCACCCGCGGCGTGCCGCTGTACATCGCATGCACCGGCCGCGTGTTCCGCACCGATGAGCTCGACGCCACCCATACCCCGGTCTTCCACCAGTGCGAGGCGCTCGCCGTGGACAAGCACCTGACCATGGCCGACCTCAAGGGCGTGCTCGACAAGCTGGCCGTGGCCATGTTCGGCCCCGAGGCCAAGAGCCGTCTGCGCCCGAGCTACTTCCCGTTCACCGAGCCCAGCGCTGAGCTGGATCTGTGGTTCCCCGACAAGAAGGGCGGCCCTGGCTGGATCGAATGGGGCGGCTGCGGCATGGTGAACCCGAACGTGCTCAAGTCCGCCGGCCTGGACCCGACCGTGTACTCGGGCTTCGCCTTCGGCGTGGGCATCGAGCGCACGCTGCTGCTGCGCCATGACATCAACGACATGCACGACCTCGTGGAAGGCGACGTGCGTTTCTCCGAACAGTTCGCGATGGGGGAGTGATTTTCAAATGCCGATGATCGATATCGACTGGCTCAAGGACCACGTCGAGATTCCCGAAGGCCTCACCTACGAGCAGCTCGCCAAGGATCTGGTGCGCGTCGGCCTCGAGGAGGAGGAGATCCATCAGTCGCAGGTGACCGGTCCGATCGTGGTCGGCTACGTGGTGGACGCCACGCCCGAACCGCAGAAGAACGGCAAGATCATCAACTGGTGCCATGTGGACGTCGGTGACGAGTTCAATGAGACCGACGAGAACGGCAACAAGGTGCCCCGCGGCATCATCTGCGGCGCGCCGAACATGGCCGCCGGCGAGAAGGTGGTTGTCACGCTGCCCGGCGCCGTGCTGCCCGGCGACTTCAAGATCGAGCCGCGCAAGACCTACGGCCATATCTCCAACGGCATGTGCGCCTCCGAGCGCGAGCTGGGCCTGGGCGACAGCCACGACGGCATCATCCTGCTGCGCGAATACGGCTTCTCCAAGCAGGAGTACGACGCGCTGCAGCCCGGTGACGACGCCATGGAGCTGCTGCACCTGAACAACCCGGTGCTGGAGATCAACATCACGCCGGACCGTGGCTACGCATTCTCCTACCGTGGTGTGGCCCGCGAATACCACCACTCCACCAAGGCCGTGTTCACCGATCCGGTGATCGAACTGGCCGAGAAGGCTCCCCACGAGGCCAAGTCCGTCGATGGCGCCGCGCCGGTGAAGGACATGGAGGTGCTGGTCGAGGACAACAACCCGATCCACGGCGTGCCCGGATGCGACCGCTACTACGGCCGCATCGTGCGTGGCTTCAACCCGAGTGCCCCCACCCCCAACTGGATGCGCCGCCGCCTGACTCGCGCCGGCATGCGTTCCATCTCGCTGGCCGTGGACGTGACCAACTACGTGATGCTCGACCTCGGTCAGCCGCTGCACGCCTACGATCTGAGCAAGATCGAAGGCCCGATCGTGGTGCGTCGCGCCAACGAGGGTGAGAAGCTCACCACGCTTGACGAGAAGACGCATGATCTGAGCCCCGAGGACCTGCTGATCACCGATTCGCCGAACGGCGAACATGCCTCCCGCATTCTGGGACTGGCCGGCGTGATGGGTGGCCTGTACGGCGAGATCACCAGCGAGACCACCGACATCTTCGTCGAGGCCGCGCACTTCGACCAGGTGTCGATCGCCCGCTCCGCCCGCCGTCACAAGACCCCGTCCGAGGCATCCCGCCGCTTCGAGCGTGGCGTGGACACGCAGCTGCAGCCCGCGGCCGTGGAAATGGCCGTCGAACTGCTCACCCGTTACGGCGCCGGCGAGGGCTCCCGCACCCCGGTGGACTACAACACCACCAAGCGTCCGCACGATATCCGCTTCAAGGTGAGCGAAGTGGCGCGTGTCTCCGGTCTGGAGCTCGACACCAACACCATCTCCGACATCCTCACCGACATCGGCTGCCACGTGGGCGGCGGCGGCAACGGTGAATTCTCCGTGCAGCCTCCGACCTGGCGCCCGGACCTCACCGAGCCGTGTGATCTGGTCGAGGAAGTGGCCCGACTCGTCGGCTACGACGAGATTCCGGTGCGCGTGCCTCCGGTTCCGGCTTCCGGTCGTACGGGCCTGACGCTCGAACAGCAGCGTCAGCGCTGGATCTCCAACACGCTTGCCCAGTACGGTCTGGTGGAGACGCTGAGCTACCCGTTCGTGGGCGATGCCGACTACAAGGCCTTCTCGCTCGACGCCAAGGCAATCAAGCCGATCAGCGTGGAGATCACCAACCCGCTCGCCGGAGACCGTCCGTTCCTGCGCCGTTCGCTGCTGCTCACGCTGGCCATGACCGTGCAGCGCAACATCCGTCGCGGTTTGCAGAACGTGAGCCTGTTCGAAACCGGTCACGTGTTCCTGTGGAACCCGGATGCCCCGGCCATTCCGGCACTGCCGGGCGGTGTGAAGCCGACCGATGAGCAGCTTGCCGCGCTCGATGCCGGTCTGCCCGACCAGCCGCTGCACACGGCCGCGATCCTCACCGGCAAGGCCGTGGATGCCGGCTGGCTTGGCGAGTCCCGTGACGTGGACTGGTCCGATGCCGTCGAGGTCGTCACCCGCATCTCCGAGCGTCTCGGCGCCGATCTGCGTCTGAACCAGCCCGCCGCCGACCAGGTTCCGGCATCGTGGCATCCCGGCCGCTACGCCGAGGTGACCCTGCCCGACGGCACCAAGGTGGGCGAGGTGGGCGAGTTCCACCCGCACGTCAACGAGGCGCTGGGCTTCCCGGAGCACTCGGCCGCCATGGAGCTCAACCTTTCCGCACTGCTGCCCGCGCTTGACGACAAGCCCGTGCAGGCCAAGCCGATCGCCACGTTCCCGCCGGTCCATCAGGATCTGGCGTTCACCGTGCCGACCTCGGTGACCGCCCGCGAGCTTGAGGACGCGATCCGTGAGGCCGCCGGCGAAAACCTTGAGTCCATCGAGCTGTTCGACGTGTTCACGGGCGAGCAGGTGGGCAAGGACGCGAAGTCCCTCGCCTTCGCCGTGACGTTCCGTTCGCCGTCCAAGACGCTGGATTCCTCCGATAGCGAGGCGATCCGTCAGGCGATCGTGGACAAGGCCGCGGCACTGGGCGCACAGCTGCGCGCCTAACCGCCTCCAAGACCCCCGGCTGGTCCGGGGGTCTTTTGTTTGTTGTACGAAACGTTCAGCTAACGTTCCATATCCACTGCTAGTAAGGAACCCATGAATACCCAGAATCCTCAGAACGCCGATTCCCAAGGGAACCAGGACCACGGTTCCGGGCGCGCCGATCAGCCCGAGTACGGCCAGTACGCCCAGCCCGAGTACGGTCAGATGGCCAATCAGTATCCGGGCTGGAATCCTTACGTATACGGAGCTCCCGAGCCGGATGCGAAGCCCGAAGCCCAGCAGGAGCAGTCGGGCAACGGCTATAACGGGCAGACGCCGCAGATGCCGAACGCCGATTGGTCCGGCAACACCGGAGGCAACGGCGGTTCCTACAGCGGTGGATCCTACAACGGTGGCCCGCAATCGCCGTATTCGCCATATCAGTCCTCGCCGCAGCCCAATCGGCAGCCGCGCTACCGCAACGGCATCAATCTCGACGATCCCAATCAGAACCCGCTGTACGGCCGGTGGGATCCGGCGGCCATCATCGCGTTCGGCAGTGCGCTGCTCAGCATTCCGGTGCTGCCGGTGCTGCTTGGCGCATTCGCCATTTGGCGTACCGGGCTGTTTCATATGAAGGGCCGCGGACTGGCCATCGCCGCCGTGGTGATCGGACTGCTCGTCACCGCGCTGGACATCTATCTGATAGTGACCGGCATGGATGCCCAGCAGTTCATACTGCAGTTGTATGGTCTGGATTCGTATGGTGGAACGGGCGGCACGGACTCCGGCACTTCGGTGTAATGATGGACGCGCTTTCGCACGATAATGCATAATTATGCATTGGTCTGCATAGTGTGTATAATCGGCGCTATTGCAGAACAACGCAAGTCAAAGAGGGTAGTAACCATGACTCAATACACGGTCGCGGTGGCAGGCGCCACCGGATATGCGGGAGGGGAGGCGTTGCGCATCCTCGCGGCGCACCCGAATATGCGGGTCACCTGCGTGGCCGGCCACTCATCGGTGGGGGACAAGCTCGGCAAGCATATGCCGCATATTCCGCAGCTGGCCGACCTGACCGTAGAGGACACCACTCCCGAAGTGCTCAACGGCCACGATGTGATCATTCTGGCGCTGCCGCACGGCGCGTCCGGCGCGCTCGCCGCCCAGCTCGACCCCAACAGCGTGGTGGTCGACCTCGGCGCCGACCATCGTCTCGAGGAGAAGTCCGCGTGGGACGACTTCTACGGCGGCGACTTCTACGAACACTGGGCCTACGGCATGCCCGAGCTGATCCTCGGCAAGGCGGCCGACGGCTCCTACCTGCGTCAGCGTGACAATCTCAAGGGCGTCAAGCGCATCGCCGGCCCCGGCTGCAACGTGACCGGCACCACGCTGGCCATGCAGCCCGGCATCGCCGAGGGACTGGTCGAACCCGACGGACTGGTGGCCGATCTGGTGGTCGGCTACTCCGGCGCCGGCAAGAACCTCAAGCGCACCAACCTGCTGGCCGCCGAGGCGTTCGGCTCCGCCGTTCCGTACGGTGTGGGCGGCACGCATCGCCACATTCCCGAGATCCTGCAGAACTTCGCTCATGCCGCCGGCCTGACGGCCGATCAGGCGGGACGTTTCAAGCTTGGTTTCACGCCGATCCTGGCACCCATGGCCCGTGGCATCCTGTCCACCGTCTCTGCGCCGCTGACCGCCAAGGCGGCCGCCATGAGCGACGCCGAGATCCGTTCGGTGTGGCAGAAGGCCTACGAGGGCGAGCACTTCATGAACCTGCTGCCGGAGGGCGTGCTGCCCGCGACCGGCAACATCATCGGCTCGAACGCCGCGCACATCCAGGTGGCCGTTGACCGCAGGGCCGGCCGTCTCCTGGCGTTCAGCGCCATCGACAACCTCAACCGCGGCACCGCGGGACAGGCCGTGCAGTCGCTGAACATTGCACTTGGACTTGACGAAAGCACTGGACTGACGACGATTGGAGTGGCACCGTGAGTGTGACGTTTGCACAGGGATTCTCCGCAAGCGGAGTGGTGGCCGGCATCTCGGCCGTGGAAGGCAAGAAGGACATGGCCGTCGTGGTCAACGACGGTCCGCTTGACGTGGCGGCCGGCGTGTTCACCGCGAACCGCTTCTGCGCGGCTCCCGTGCAGTGGTCCCGCAAGGCCGTGGCCGATGGTCACATCAAGGCCGTGGTGCTCAACTCCGGTTGTGCCAACGCCTGTACCGGCGAGGCCGGATACCGCCAGTCGGCGGACACCGCCGCCAAGCTTGCAGGGCTGCTGAACGTGGCTGACGCCGACATCGCGGTGTGCTCCACCGGCATGATCGGCGATCTGCTTCCGCTTGACAACGTGTTGTCCGGTGTTGAACTGGCGCACAACGCGTTGTCCTCTTCCTCCGAGGCCGGTGAACTGGCCGCCGAGGCCATTCTGACCACCGATACCAAGAAGAAGACCGTTGCCCTTGAAGGCGCCGGCTACCGTATCGGCGGCATGGTCAAGGGCTCGGGCATGATCGCCCCGCAGCTGGCCACCATGCTGTGCGTGATCACCACCGATGCCAAGGTGAGCGCCGAGCAGGCGCGCAAGGCGCTGTCGGCCGGTGTGGAGACCTCGTTCAACCGCATCGACGTGGACGGCTGCATGTCGACCAACGACACCGTGCTGCTGCTCGCGTCCGGCGCCTCGGGCGTGGAGCCCGACGAGGACGAGTTCGACGCCATGGTCGCCAAGGCCTGCGCCTCCCTGTCCCGTCAGATCATCGGCGACGGCGAAGGCGCGTCCCACGACATCCGCGTGACCGTGACCGGCGCCACCAGCGAGGACGCCGCACTGGCCTGTGCCCGCGCCGTGGCCGCCTCCAACCTGCTCAAGTGCGCCGTATGCGGCAACGATCCGAACTGGGGTCGTGTAGTCTCCTCGCTTGGCACCGTACCCGCCGATGTGGCTCCGTACGATCCGAACAACGTGACCGTCGACGTCAACGGCGTGCGTGTGTGCGACGGCGGCAAGCCCGGACGCCCGCGTTCCGAGGTCGACATGACCCCGCGCGAGGTGCACTTCGACATCGATCTGGGCGAGGGCGACAACCAGGCCACCGTGTGGACCGATGATCTGACGCACGAGTATGTGCATATCAACGCCGACTACGAGTCGTGACGGTCGGCATACAACACCATCACAACACGATTGAACAAGGACTGAACTGTGGTTAAGGCAGAGACGAAAACGGTGGTTGGCCCCGGATTCCACTTCGATGTGCACACCGATCTGCGCGCCGACCAGAAGGCCGAGGTGCTGATCGAGGCGTTGCCGTGGCTCGAGGAATTCTACGGCCAGCGCATCGTCATCAAGTACGGCGGCAACGCCATGGTGGACGAGAAGCTCAAGCAGAACTTCGCCGAGGACATGGTGTTCCTCCGTCAGGTGGGACTTCACCCGGTGGTGGTGCACGGCGGTGGTCCCCAGATCTCGAACATGCTCAAGGCCCTGGGCATCAAGTCCGAGTTCAAGGGCGGTCTGCGCGTCACCACGCCCGAGGCCATGGACGTGGTGCGCATGGTGCTCACCGGCAAGGTCTCCAGGGAACTGGTGGGCCTGATCAACTCGCACGGTCCGATGGCCGTGGGTCTGTCCGGCGAGGACGGCGGTCTCTTCTCCGCCATGCAGCGCAAGCCGATCATCGACGGCAAACCCACCGACATCGGTTTGGTCGGCGATGTGGTGAGCGTGGACGCCTCCGCCGTGGAGGACCTGATCTCCGCCGGCCGTATCCCCGTGGTGTCGTCTGTGGCTCCGAACGAAGATGATCCGACCGAGGTGCTCAATGTGAACGCCGACTCTGCGGCCGCCGCGCTGGCCGGCGCCCTGGGGGCCCGCAAGCTCGTCATCCTCACCGACGTCGATGGTCTGTACGCCGACTGGCCCGACAAGGATTCCCTGATCGGTCGCATCGGCGTGGAGAATCTGCGTGACATGCTTCCCGAACTTGAGTCCGGCATGCGTCCGAAAATGGAGGCGTGCGTGCGCGCGCTCGACAGCGGTGTGGAGGAGGCCCACATCATTGACGGCCGCAAGCCGCATTCCATTCTGAACGAGATTTTCACCACCCAGGGTATCGGCACCATGGTGATCCCCACGGATGGCATCGAGATGAGGAGCTCTTACAACTATGTCTGACAAGGAAACGCTGGGCACTAACGACGCCAAGTGGCTGGACTCCTACAAGAACGTGCACATGAACGTGTTCGGCACGCCGCTGCGCGTGATGGATCACGGTCAGGGCGCACACATTTGGGACGTCGACGGCAACGAGTATCTGGACTTCCTCGGCGGCATCGCCGTGAACGCGCTCGGCTATGCTCATCCCGCATGGGTGAAGGCCATCGCCGAGCAGGCCGCCAAGGTGGGCCACACCAGCAACTACTTCGCCACCGAGCCGCAGATCGAACTGGCGTCCAAGCTGATCAAGCTGGCGGACGCCCCTGAGGGCTCCCACGTGTACTTCGGCAATTCCGGCGCCGAAGGCAACGAGGCCGCGCTCAAGCTGGCCAAACTCTACGGTCGCACGCTGGACGGCGCGCTGCCCGACATCGGCGGCAAGCCGGCCCGCATCCTGGCCATGACCCACGGATTCCATGGCCGTACGCTCGGCGCGCTGAGCGCCACGTGGAAGCCCGTGATCCGCAAGCCGTTCGAGCCGCTTGTCCCGGCCATCGAGTTCGTCGAGGCCGGCAATATCATGGCACTGCAGCGGGCCTTCAACGAAACCGGTCTGGGCCATTACGGCAAGGGACCGGTGGCTGCGGTGATCATGGAGCTTATTCAGGGCGAGGCTGGCGTGATGCCGATCGGCGCCGAGTACGTCAGCGCGGCACGTGAGCTGTGTGACCGTCACAATGCTCTGCTCATCTTCGATGAGGTGCAGACGGGTATCGGACGTACCGGCAAATGGTTCGCCTTCCAGCGCGTGGACCTGTCCGGCGGTGTGACCCCCGACGCCATCACCTTCGCCAAGGGCGTGGCCGGAGGATTCCCCATGGGCGGTCTGATCGCCTTCGGCGAGAAGCTCTCTTCGCTGTTCACCCCCGGCTCGCACGGTTCCACCTTCGCCGGCAACCCGCTGGGCGCCGCCGCCGCATTGGCCACGCTCGACGTGATTGAACGCGAAGGCCTGGTGCAGAACGCCGAGGCCCGTGGCCAGCAGCTGCGCGACGGTCTTGCCGCGCTGGACAACCCGCTGTTTGTCTCCGTGCGTGGCCGTGGCCTGCTCGATGCCGTCGAGCTCGCCCATCCGTGCTCCCACGCCGTGGCGGGCTGGGCACTGGAGCATGGACTGATCGTCAATGCCGTGGCGCCGAACGCTCTGCGTTTCGCTCCGCCGCTGATCATCACCGAACAGGACGTGGACGAGTGCCTATCCATCCTGGCCAAGGTGCCCGACGATCTGCCCGACGACTGATCGCGCGTCGCGCTCTATTGTCATACGCCATGTCTGCCGGAGCCTCGGACGGATCCGGCAGACATCTGTTTTCCACCCGTCCGTACTGCCGACCGGTATGACTCGATCGGCACATGATCATTCCGATCACCGTACAATCACAACCACTCATCACTGTCCACCAACCAGACGAAGGAGAACGCAATGGCCCACGAACTGCGGCACATGCTGCGCGACGACGATGTGAACCATGAGGAGCAGAAGCAGATCCTCAAGCTGGCGGAGAAGTTCCGACTCAACCGCTTCTACGCCCGCCCGTTCGAAGGCCCGCAGGCCGTTGCGGTGATCTTCGACAAGCCCAGCACCCGAACCCGTTCCAGCTTCTCGATCGGTGTGGCCGAGCTCGGCGGCTACCCGCTTGTGATCGACAAGTCCTCCTCGCAGCTCGGCCGCGGCGAGCCGGTGGCCGACACCGCCCGCGTGCTCACCCGCATGGCCTACGGCATCGTCTGGCGTACCTTCGGCCAGGATCGTGTGGAGGAGATGGCCAAGTACGCCACCTGCCCGGTCGTCAACGCACTGACCGATCAGTTCCATCCCTGCCAGGTGCTCGCCGACCTGCAGACCATCGCCATGCACCGCGGCGGCGTAGACGCCCTCGCCGGCCAGACCATCGCCTACGTGGGCGACGCGGCCAACAACATGGCCAACTCCTACCTGCTCGGCGGCGCCACCGCCGGCATGAACGTGCGCGTCTCCGGCCCGCAGGGCTACCTGCCGGATCCGCAGATCGTGGCCGACGCCACGCGTATCGCCGAGGCAAACGGCGGCTCCGTGCTCGTCACCACTGATCCCAAGGAGGCCGTCGCCGACGCCGACTGCGTGTTCACCGACACGTGGGTCTCCATGGGCGAGGAGGCCGAGTACGCCATTCGCTCCAAGCCGTTCTGGAACTATCAGGTCAACGACGAGCTCATGTCGTACGCCAAGCCCGACGCGCTGTTCCAGCACTGCCTGCCCGCCTACCGCGGCAAGGAGGTCACCCCCTCGGTGATCGATGGTCCGCAGTCGGTGGTGTGGGACGAAGCCGAGAACCGTCTGCACGCGCAGAAGGCGCTGCTCACCTGGCTCATCGCATGGCAGCGCGAGGATCCCTCCCTGCTCGGCGAGCTCGCCTGACATGACCAAGACGATCGACGACGATACGCCGTCGTTGCAGCGACCGGCCACGCGAGCCGCACGCCTGAGCGCCATCGAACAGGCGCTGCGCTCGCATACCGTCACCTCGCAGTCGCAACTGTCCGAGATCCTCGCGGCCCAGGGCATCGCAGTCACCCAGGCCACGCTGAGCCGCGATCTCGACGAGATGAACGCCGTCAAGGTTCGTGTGGCCGGCGGGGCCATGGCGTACGCCATCGGCGGTTCGGGCGGCCGTCACGGCGAGGACCAGACCCATGCCGAACTCGGGGCGAAGAACGAGCAGCAGATGTCCCGTGTGCTTTCGGGATTGGTCACTTCGGTGGCCGCCGCCCGCAATCTCGTGGTGGTGCACACCCCGTCCGGCGCCGCGCAATACGTGGCGAGCGTGATCGACAGGCACCCTCTCGAGGGCATTCTCGGCACCATCGCCGGGGATGATACGGTATTAATGATCTGCACCGACGATGACATGGCCGTACGGCGTTCCGAATGGCTGCTGTCGCTGGCCTCCCAGAATCGTGACAAGACCGATCGGGAGCCGGGTGACGGCGCGCGCTGAGCGCATGATTCCATTATGCGACTCACCGGAATGCATAAATATACAGACCATTGCATATAATCGATGCATCAGGATGTTAACCATAAGAAAGGCAACCAATGGCAGACAACAAGCGTCTTGTCCTGGCGTATTCCGGAGGCCTTGACACCTCCGTGGCTATCTCGTACCTCAAGGAGCGCACCGGCAAGGATGTCGTGGCCGTGTCCCTCGACGTCGGTCAGGGCGGCGAAAGCCTCGAGACCATCAAGCAGCGCGCCCTCGCCTGCGGCGCCGTCGAAGCCTACGTGGTGGACGCGCGCAACGAGTTCGCCGAGGAATACTGCATGAAGGCCCTCAAGGCCAACGCCATGTACGAAGGCGTGTACCCGCTGGTCTCCGCCATCTCCCGCCCGCTGATCTCCAAGCATCTGGTGCGCGCCGCCCACCAGTTCGGCGCCGACACCATCTCCCACGGCTGCACCGGCAAGGGCAACGACCAGGTGCGCTTCGAGGTGTCCATCGCCTCCATCGACCCGACGCTCAAGGCCATCAGCCCGATCCGCGATCTGGCCCTGACCCGCGACGTGGAAATCGCGTTCGCCAAGGAGCACAAGCTGCCGATCACCCAGACCGAGAAGAGCCCGTACTCCATCGACCAGAACGTGTGGGGCCGCGCCATCGAGACCGGCTTCCTCGAGGATCCGTGGAACGGTCCGACCAAGGACTGCTACTCCTACACCGACGACCCGGCCTTCCCGCCGGTCGAGGACGAGGTGATCATCGAGTTCAAGCAGGGCATCCCGGTCAAGATCGACGGCCGCGACGTCACCCCGCTGCAGGCCATCGAGGAGATGAACCGCCGCGCCGGCGCCCAAGGCATCGGCCGCATCGACCTCATCGAGGATCGTCTGGTCGGCATCAAGTCCCGCGAGCTGTACGAGGCCCCGGGCGCCGTGGCTCTGATCACCGCCCACCAGGAGCTGGAGAACTGCTGCCTCGAGCGCGAGCAGCACCGCATCAAGCGCGACATCGACAAGCGCTGGGCCGAGCTGGTCTACGATGCGCAGTGGTTCAGCCCTGCCACCCAGTCGCTCAACGCGTTCATCGAGGACACCCAGAAGTACGTCTCCGGTGAGATCCGCATGACCCTGCACGGCGGTCGCGCCGTGGTGACCGGCCGTCGTTCCGACACCTCGCTGTACGACTACAACCTGGCCACCTACGACTCCGGCGACAGCTTCGACTCGAAGTCCTCCAACGGCTTCATCGACATCTACGGCCTGCCGAGCCGTGTGGCCGCCGCCCGCGACGTCAAGTTCGGCAACGGCATCGAAGTGCCGAGCAACACCGTGGAGTAATTTCGGCGATTAGCCGTCTTCGTGTAGAGCCCCGCGCGTGATCATTTTGGATCGCGCCGGGGCTCTTCCCGTATGTCGGCATATCCGCGCACACGGTGGTTGGCAAGAACGATCAGGTTGACCACGTCTGCTTGGGAACAGCGTAAGTTGGGTGAGATCGCTTCTTTCGCTAAAGGTAGTGGTTATTCAAAGGCGGATATTCGTGAATCAGGTGTTCCGCTTTTCCTATATGGGCGCATGTATACGCAGTATGAGGCGGCGGTTGATTCAATCGATACATATGCTACGCCAAAACCCGGAACTCTTTATAGTAAGGGGAATGAACTTGTTGTTCCCGCATCGGGTGAAAGTGTAGAGGATATCGCGCGCGCGTCTGCGATTCGTAGGGCAGGCATTGCTTTAGGCGGAGATCTCAACGTGATTTATCCCCAAAATATGGCTGTGCCTTTATTCCTTGCTTATGGTCTATCGTATGGTTCCAGTCAGAAGTTGCTGGCACAACGAGCACAAGGGAAAACTGTAGTGCATATACATGCGAGTGATCTTGAGGAATTGAATGTAGATTTGCCTTCCGTGCCTGAGCAGCAGGCCATCGGCCAGTTCTTCTCACAGCTCGATTCCCTCATCACCCTTCATCAGCGTAAGCAACCACGATAATTTCAGCGTGGGTCTGCTCTACTTGGTTGTCTGTTTTGTACATCCAGCATCAGCGTAAGCACCTCTATGCAGAAAAGAGAACCTGAAAATGACTGGAAACACTACGGACAAGGAGACCTTGTTCTGTGATTATTACACGCAGTGGGTTGACGTCTATAAGGAAGGAGCAATCCGTGATGTGACGATGAAAAAGTACAAGCTCACTGAGGCGTGGCTCAGTAAACTCATTCCCGATCTCCGGCTTGCCGACATGGATCGTGTGACCTACCAGAAGCTGATTAACGGATATGCGGAATATCACGAACGGCAAACGACAATGGATTTTCACCATCAGCTGAAAGGAGCCATTCTTGACGCTGTTGATGAAGGGCTGATTCAACGTGACCCCACGCGTAAAGCGATTATCAAAGGCAGACCTCCTCGAGAGAAGAAAACAAAGTACCTTAACCAATTTGAGTTGCACGCCGTACTTGCCGATCTGGATTTGGGGACAAAGCCAAGCTGGGATTGGCTGATACTACTCGTAGCTAAGACCGGCCTACGCTTCTCAGAGGCTTTGGGACTCACGCCTGCTGACTTTGACTTCGTTCATCAAACCTTGTCCGTCAGCAAAACCTGGGATTACAAGAATGGTGGCGGATTTGTCCCGACGAAGAATGCGTCTTCTGTACGTAAGGTACAGCTTGATTGGCAACTCATCATGCAGCTGTCGGCCTTATTAAAGGATCTTCCCGAGAACGAACCCATTTTTGTAAACGGGAAAGTTTACAACTCAACTGCTAACAATGTTCTGGCGCGACATTGCGAGCACGCTGAGGTACCAGTGATATCGATCCATGGGCTGAGACACACGCATGCGTCATTATTGCTCTTCGCCGGCGTATCCATTGCCAGCGTCTCAAAAAGACTCGGACATGCCAGCATGAACACAACGCAGGATACCTATCTACATGTCATCCGCGAACTAGAGAACAAGGACGTTGATATCGTGATGCGTGCCCTTTCGACGCTCATCTAACACAATAACAATCGTGATTGCTTACGCTGATGAAGGGTGATAAGGGAATCCAAAGAATCAAGGCAACCACCAATCAACTTTTGTTCATGCTTACCCGGCACAAGAACCATTGCATTACCGACAAGATCTTTATTGAGGTTATTGACCGTACTCCCGGATGCAAGCATGCGATACTGCCTCAGCATCTGAGGCGCGCCAAGCATATGGCATAGGTACTTGGGGTCAAAGCTTTCTGACACATCCCGAATAAGCAGCCAGCCATCATGAATGCAACCTTCTATAGCCATTATGTAAGGCTTGCCAAAACTCATCGAATTGGAAAGAATCAGATCTCCTGGGTATACCTGACGGGTTTTATTCAATCCCGTCGGCTTTATCTTTTCGGCGGTATGAGTGATATATCGACCAAGTGATGGGGCGTCACCAATCTTGACCCAGTTAAGTCCATTTGGATCATCCGTTATGTAATCATCTATAGGGCGGGGAGAGCCACCACGCTCAATAACGACGAGCTCACCCAACTTACGCTGTTCCCAAG
>NZ_QXGJ01000019.1 GCF_003952005.1 Bifidobacterium callimiconis | reverse complement strand
TTCCAAAAAACCCGACCACAATCACAGCCCCTCTCGAGGCACTCCAAAAACAGGAGCCATGGCCGGACTGGCAATCAAAACTTAGTAGTACAAAACACGCTCTTGAGTTCTCAAACCACCACCACACCAACAAACCGTCCGAGAAGAAGTGGACGTTGTCGTGCTGGGCAACAGAAAGTTAATTTACAGGGATGTTCGCGTTCACGCAAATCGGGCATAATCGACCGGAGCGAAAACGTTGAAAACACAGGCTTCGCTCGGCGTGTCGCGAACACGGCAAAATCACGTCTATAACAAGAATATGCGAGCGTTCCCCTCGACTTGCCGACGAAAAACAGCCGTAACAATCACTTCAGACGACGGTGCACGGCGATTCACCGGCAGTTCATCAGGCGTCCGGCACTCCATTGGGTTACGCCGGCTTTCCAAAACACGACGTACATAAAATACGACATACATGTACGATCGTACACATTCGAGGTATGATGATATCTGACGATCGATCATCGTCTATGAATCGACCATGCGGCGACGTTGTATATCCGTTTCTCTCCATGCCGCCGCACGGTCATTCCCCATGTACTTAATCCATTCCGCGCTTAATCCGCTCCCCTATATGTGCTTCCCATTCCCCGCGTGCTCGGCCGTACTCATATCTGTTTTAAGCTGTTGCTGTCGTGTTATGCCACATGAACGGTCGGAGCCGAAGACCGCTCGGATGAGGAGAGGAACAATGATGGAATCATGCGCCCGCGCGGGACAGGAATATGCGGTTCACGCGGAATCGTTGGGATTCTACCGGCAACAGCGTCTGATTCTCGCCGACGTGAACCTGTCCATTCCCCGAGGCCAGCGCTGGGTGCTGTTCGGACCGAACGGCATCGGCAAATCAACGCTGGTGTCGATGATGGCGATGCGCATGTTTCCGAACGTGGGACATATGGAGGTACTTGGCTCCCGTACCGTCGGCGGCGGAGATCTGCAGAAGCACCGCAGCCGGATCGCACTGGCGTCGGCGTCGTTCGGACGGGAGATCAGCCCGATCGAGGATCCGCTCAATGTGGTGATGGGCGTGATGCGCGGACAGTTCGGCAATGAATGGCGCGAACACACCCCAGAGGAATACGAACGCGCCATGGCCATCATGGAACGATTCGGCATCGATTATCTGGCCGGCAAGACCATGGCTAAGCTATCCGAAGGCGAGCGCACGCGTGTGCTGATCTGCCGGGCTCTGCTGGCCGACGCCGATCTGCTGATTCTGGACGAGCCGACCACCGGACTTGATCTGGGCGGCCGCGAGCTCATCATGCGCGAGCTCGGCGGCGTGGGCACGGCGGACGACGACCGCACGATCGTGATCGTGACTCATCAATTGGAGGAGATCCCGGCCGGATTCGATCACATTGCGCTGATGGGCAGGATCGACCGGGAACGATACGACGACTATTGCGAGCGCCATCCGCAGATCTATTCCACGCTGGAGGGCAACCCGCTGCCCGGTTCGATGGTGTTCACCGGCGCGCTGGAGGACGGCCTGACCGAGGACCGGTTGGGCGCGCTGTTCGGTCTGGACCTGGAGATCCGTCGCATCGGCACACGATGGACGGCACGGCGGAAGGCGGATCGTTAGGCGATCGTCACCGGCACGGTTATCGTCGGATCATACCGGCCGAAGTCGGCCATTACCCCAACGTCAGTTTCAACACGACGAAAGCGATCAGCATCATCAGGAACAGCGCGGACAACGTCGCATATCGCAGCGCCATGCGACGTTCACGTTTAGCCCTGACCTTGCGCATGCCGAGCTCGTCCAACGGAATCTGCGGTTCGGACCGGGCCATGCGTTCGAGATCGGCATCAATACGTTCTCGTTCGTGGGGAATGACGACGTCGCCGGGCAGTGCCGCATAGGACAGCATACGAATGCCGCGGGCGTAGTTCAACGCGAAACCGTACATGGCGACGATCGCGCCCGCCTCATACACATCAGATGATGTCATCCATACGAAGGCCAGCGAGATCAGGCCGACGACGAGCAGCACCCATTGCAGCCGGCCCAGCACGACTATGCGATGTTCGGTCGGGTGCCGTGCAAACGACAGACACCATATTCCAATGGCGATCAGTGGAATGCATGACAATGCCATCGCCATGCCGAATTCGGCCATGAGCGGCGAACGCCACAGCCGGATTTCGGAAATCATGATGCCGACGGCAAGAACCAGAAGAATCACGCCGAACGCTCGTATATGGCGTCGTTCCATATGAGGTCTGACGGGAAGGGACGTCCACCACCAGTCGACGGTGCCCAGTTGCGGACCGTGTTGCAGAAAGGCGGCGGAGACCGGATCACCCGCTTCGGCTTCCCGAATCAGTCTCGTCGCGCGTCGCCATCCGATCGCATATGTCAGCGTGACGATGCCGACCGCAAGCGTCCCCAATGCAAGCCATGGGTATGCGCGCCGCAATGGCGTGGTATTGCTGACCCCGTTCAGGGTTTCGTGGATTTCCCCCTCAAACAGAAAGGCGTTGATCCGCTGGCCGACGCGATATGCATAGGGCGAGTGCCGGAGATGCCGCAAGGTGGACTCCTCGCCGTTTGCAGCCACGGTGATGATGCGGTCCTGCGTGTTCACGGATGTCACGGTCGCCATGATCGGCGTGCCTTCTGCAGGTCCTCCGCTGGTATCGAGACCGGCCGCGATCGTGCAGGACAGTATGGCGGCAAATATCGCGAGCCATACGAGCATGGTGATGCGCATACGACGCACGGCCGTCCTGTCATCGTCGGTGACGATCGTCGACGATGACACCGATGTCATATCATTCGTGGACATGTTGCGTGCCATGATTCCATGGTCTCACCGTCGCCAATCACCATCATGCCGCCGATCACCATCGGCTCGGCAGCCGCATGGCATAAGCCCGCAACGGCATTACACACGCTCGCGGCCGGCGAATACGGCGATGACGCATTGCGTGGCGGCCAGTGCGGTGAACAGGATAAGCGGCGCGGTCCAGCCTCCGGACAATTCGGCAAGCGTACCGAAGGCGAGCGGACCGATCGAGGCAAGCAGGTAGCCGATGGATTGGGCCATGCCGGACAATGCCACCGTTTCCGCGGAGGTTCGGCCACGCAGGGAGATCAATGTGAGCGCGACGACCAGCGCGGCGCCCTGTCCCATGCCGCCGATCACACTCCACAACAGCGAAAGCCGCGGCAGCAGCATCCATCCGAATCCGGCGACGACCATGGGAACGCTGGCGGTCATGGCGGCGCAGACCTGATTGCCACGGACCCGCATGAGTGCGGGGATCAGCAGACCGGAAAGAATACCCAACGATTGGAAGACGAACAGATGCACGCCGGCGACCGAATCGGTGAATCCGGCATTGACGACGACGGAGGGAAGCCAGTTCGACATCGTGTAGAACGCGGCCGACTGCAGTCCCATGAACAACGTGACATACCAGGTCATCGGTCGACGCCAGAGCGGTCGATCCTCGATGGGGGCATGATCGGACACGGACAATGCGGGTCCGGGATTGTCTGCCGATTCCCCGGCAGTTGTTTTCCCGGCAGCCGGTTCCCCGGCTACCCGCTGATTTTCGGCAATGGCGGCGGGCCTCGTCATGACGGTTGTCCGTTCGCGCCTTACCCTCATCAGCCACAGCAGTGCCACGATCAACGGAGGCACGGCCCATACGGCGAGCGCCGGCCGCCATCCGCCAAGCGCGACGGCCAACGGTGACGCGGTCAGTCCGGCGATGGCCGAACCGGTGGTGATGCACGCCGAATATACGCCGGTTGCCATGGAGACATGATCGGCATAGTCGCGTTTGGCGATCACGGGGACCAGCACGTTGCCGGCGGCTATGCCGGCGCCTACGGCCACCGTGCCCAGCCATATTCCCGCCGGACCGCCGAATGAACGGGTCACGTCGCCGACCGCCAGCACCAGCAGTGCCGCCAGGATCGTGCGATCGGCGCCGATACGTGCCGTGACGAATCGGACCAGCGGACTGACCAGAGCAAATGCCCATAACGGCATGGCGCTCAGGATGCCGAGTATGCTTTCTCCCCAGCCGAGGTCATCGCCGATGCGGGTGAGTACCGGTCCGATGGCCGCGATGGCCGGGCGTAGGTTCAGCGCCACCAGAAAAATCAGTGCGGCCAGCAGCGCCGCTGTCACTCTGTTCATGCCACCGAGCGAGACCGTGGATGTCTCTGTCGTCTTCTCATATCTCTCATCATGCACGCCGATCACTCTACAACCCGGGCAAGGCTCTGTAGATGGGCTGTAGAATAATGGGTTTGGTACTTTTGCCGTGTCTCGCGACGATCTCGATGATCTCGGCGATCGGGGCACGCCAATACTTGTCAATGAAATACAACCAACGATAGAGATAAGGAACTCACTTGGCTGAATTCATTTATCAGATGATCAACGCTCGCAAGGCGTATGGCGACCGCGTGATCCTCGACAACGTGACGCTGAGCTTCCTGCCCGGCGCGAAGATCGGCGTGGTGGGCCCGAACGGCATGGGTAAGTCCACGCTGCTGAAGATCATGGCCGGCCTCGACACCGTGTCGAACGGCGAGGCGACCCTGACCCCGGGCTACACGGTGGGCATTCTGCAGCAGGAGCCGCCGCTGGACGACGACAAGACCGTGGGCGAGAACATCAAGATGGCGTTCGGCGACATCGCCGCCAAGGTGGCCCGTTTCAACGAGATCGGCGAGGAGATGGCGAATCCGGACGCCGACTTCGACGCGCTGATGGAGGAGATGGGCACGCTGCAGGCCGAGATCGACGCGGCCGACGGCTGGGATCTCGACTCCCAGCTCGAGCAGGCCATGGACGCCCTGCAGTGCCCCGATCCCGACACCCCGGTGTCCGTGTGCTCCGGTGGCGAGCGCCGTCGTGTGGCTCTGTGCAAGCTGCTGCTTGAGGCCCCCGATCTGCTGCTGCTCGACGAGCCCACCAACCATCTGGACGCCGAGTCGATCCTGTGGCTGGAGCAGTTCCTGCACCAGTACAAGGGCGCCGTGATCGCCGTCACCCACGATCGTTACTTCATGGACAACGTGGCGGAGTGGATCTGCGAGGTGGACCGTGGTCAGCTCTACCCGTACAAGGGCAACTACTCCACGTATCTGGAGACCAAGGCCAAGCGTATGGAGATCCAGGGCGCCAAGGATGCCAAGCTGGCCAAGCGCCTCAGGAACGAGCTCGAATGGGTGCGCTCCTCGCCGAAGGCCCGTCAGGCCAAGAACAAGGCCCGTCTGGAGCGTTACGACCAGATGGAGCAGGAGGCACGCAACAACAAGAAGCTCGACTTCTCCGAGATCCAGATCCCGGCCGGCCCGCGTCTGGGCTCGCTCGTGCTCGAGGCGAAGCACCTGCATAAGGCGTTCGGCGACCGCGTGCTCATCGACGACCTGTCCTTCACGCTGCCGCGCAACGGCATCGTCGGCGTGATCGGCCCGAACGGTGTGGGCAAGTCCACGCTGTTCAAGACGATCGTGGGCCTGGAGCCGCTGACCAGCGGCGAGCTGAAGATCGGCGAGACCGTGAAGATCAGCTACGTGGATCAGAACCGTGCCGGCCTGGATCCGAAGAAGAACCTGTGGGAGGCCGTGTCCGACGGTCTCGACTTCATCGAGGTGGCCGGCGTGGAAGTGCCGACCCGCGCCTACGTGGCCAGCTTCGGCTTCAAGGGTTCCGACCAGCAGAAGCTCACGGGCGTGCTCTCCGGCGGTGAGCGCAACCGTCTGAACCTGGCGCTCACCCTGAAGCAGGGCGGCAACCTGCTGCTCCTCGACGAGCCCACCAACGATCTGGACGTCGAGACGCTGGAGTCGCTCGAAAACGCACTGCTCGGCTTCCCCGGCTGCGCCGTGGTGATCTCCCACGACCGTTGGTTCCTCGACCGCGTTGCCACGCACATCCTCGCGTGGGAGGGTGACGACGAGAACCCGGCCAAGTGGTACTGGTTCGAGGGCAACTTCCAGGCCTACCAGGAGAACCGTGTGGCTCGCCTCGGCGAGGATGCGGCCCGTCCGCACCGTCTGCACCGCAAGCTCACCCGCGTGTGAGATGCGCGTGACACCGCGTGTGCGATGACGACGTGTCGGGTCGGCGATGCCGGTCTGGGCGTCGATTGACATGAACGGCGTTCCGTTCGGAGGGATCCGGGCGGGGCGCCGTTTTTGTCTGATATGAGGGTGGGGTTTATGCGGCATATTTGATCTTTCGGGGGTTTGAGCCCTCCCTCAGTCCGACTGTGTCGGACAGCTCCCTCCCTTGGAGGGAGCACAGGGGGATCGGAACACAGCGGGAAATCGTCGTCATCTTGCGTTCATCTATCTCACGAAGTCGTTACATAACACACCAAGGTTTCTTTACGAGTCCCGGATAGACTGCTTTGCAGACATATTGAATCAGGCTATACGTGAAGTGAGGAAAGCTATGCCGGTCAAGGAAAAGACACCGCTGGAACATCTGATCAAGGTGCTTCATCTGGGGGAACCGTCCGCATACCGTAACCACACGTATATCAATGGCGAGAGTCTGTACTTCCCCACCGGCCGCGTCTACGGCGGTCAGGTGGTGGCACAGTCCGTGGTGGCCGCCGCGCGCACGGTGGACGAGGAGCGTCTGCCGCATTCGATCCACGCGTACTTCATCGCGGCCGGTGACATTCATCAGGACGTGCTGTTCGACGTGGAGAATCTTCGCGACGGTCGTTCGTTCTCCGCACGTCGTGTGAACGCCACGCAGGCGGAGGGCCCGATCCTCACCGCCATCGCCAGCTTCCAGAAGCACGGGCAGGATGGTGTGGAGTTCTCCGATCCCATGCCGGAGAACGTGCCTGATCCGGAGACGCTGAGCTCGGCCAAGGAGCTCATGGAGCCGTATGCCGATCAGTCGGCGTTCGCGAACTACTATGCGACCAAGTCCGCGTTCGACATTCGTCACGTGAATTCCACGGTGATGCTCGGCAGTGACAAGACCGCGAAGACCAACGACAGCGGCCGTCAGATGGTGTGGATGAAGGTGGACGGCTACGCCGACGTGCCGCAGCTGTGCCATCGCGCCATCCTCGCCTGCGGCTGCGATCAGATCATGATGGAGCCGATCGTGCGCCGTGCCGGACTGAGTTTCATGACCCCCGGCATTTCGTACGCGACGATCGATCATTCGATGTGGTGGTATCGCGACGTGGATGTGAACCAATGGCATCTGTACGTGCAGGATACTCCCACCGCCGCGCACGGCCGTGGACTGAGCTATGCGAAGGTGTATTCGCAGGACGGTCAGCTGGTGGCGGCGATGAGCCAGGAGGCCATGATCCGCGTGCCGCGGAAGAAGTAAGGCCGGACGGAAAAGCCCCCTCATCAGAGGGGGCTTGGTCTATGCTCAGGGAACTAACTACTCGCGCGGAGCGAGGACGTTGGCCAGATGACTCATCGTCATCGTGGATTCGGCGGGCAGATAGGCAGGATCGTCCTCATCCACCGTGGGATCGGGAATCGCATACACCTGTGCCGGCGTATCGGGGAAGATCACGTCCTGTTCCTTTGACCGTTCACGAATCCAGTCGGCGAACGACTGATCGTTGTGGAACACCAGCATATTGGAATCGTCAAGCGCTCCGGCCACGTCGGCGTAGGTCGGATAATCCAGATTCGCGGAGATCGCATCGCGCGCACTGGCCAGAACGGGAGCCGCGGTCTCGTCGAGATCACCCATCAGCGCGTTGAATACGGCGTCGATGCCACGGTACACGACCACCGGATTCTTTCGCTGGTTGGAACGCGAATACACACTGGAGATGAACCATGCGTTCGGGTCAACGGGAACCGCGCGCATCGGCTGGTTCTTCTTCCAGTTTCTGGTACGGCGCACGTCCACGATCGGCTCATCGTCGGGCCTTTTGACGTGCACGGCCACGTGGTTGCTCATCAACGCCCACAACGCACGGGCGTCCTTGAACCGACGGGCGTTACCGGAGCCGTCCGCCGCGGCATGGGCCGCACGCTGGGCGAGATTTCGCAGACTGACGGTCTTGCCGCCGGCCGCCGCCGCCTCGATCTGTTCGCCATCCGAAGCAGCATCGTTGCCGTCGAGCAGATCGAGCACGTCGAGGAACAGATTCGGCAGATTCGTATAATATCGGTCGGTCGTCAGCGGGTACTGTTCGTGCTCGCCGTAGACGTGCACCGGGCGCAGTTCCCCACCCTCGCCGGCGGCCCACAGGGCGATGTCACGGGTACCCGTGATCATGCGCAATTCATAACGTGTCATACGTTCCATTGTGTCACATGCGTGTACATACGTGTCACGTTCGTCGGAACCCGATGCGATCGTCAGCGGGAATCGCCGTGACCGGCCCCACGCCCGGGCCGACGTTTGGCGGTCACCTGATTGGCGGCATTGGTGGCGGGCGCGGCGCCACGCAGACGCTCGGCCTCCTTGACCTGCGGATGTTCCGGTCCCTCGCGCGGCGGCAACTGACACCAGTACTCCCCCACGATGCCGATGATCATATCGGCCAGGCAGACCACCGCGGCCACGCCGCATTCCAATGCCGCGGTGGCGTAGTATTCCGCATCGAGATGCGGCAGGCACATGATCAGCTGGCCACCGTACCATCCGACAAGGGCCGCGCCGGCCACGCCTAGGGATTTGGCGAGCACGAGCGTGTTCACGGCCCGTTCCATGCTCAGATCCTTGAGATCGCCCTTGACGTACTTGTGCACCTGCCACGACAGGATGAGCACCAGCACGCCGAGCAGTCCCAGCAGCACCGGCACGATCCATGGTGCGCCAGTGAACGTGTATTCGCTGTGCTCGGTGAGTTTGACCAGCATGACGCCGGCGAATCCGCCGAGGATCACTGCGATGGCGTAATACCACCACGGCGTGCGACGTGCCTTCATCGTTGTCTCCCGTCAGTTCGTTCGTACGATTATGCCTCGGCGACGGATCCGCCGAGAATCCAGCCGTCCGACACCTTGTGCACGGCATCGTGATCCGGGGTCTGCTCCAGCAGATCGGCGATGCGCCCGCCGTGGGCGCCGGTCAGACGGGCTTCGGGGTCGAGATCGGCCCATGGCGCAAGTACGAAGGCCCGCTGCCATGCGCGCGGATGCGGCAGGGTGAGATGCGGATCGGCGCTGATCTCGCCGTCGTAATCGACGATGTCGAGATCGAGCGGACGGGATCCCCAGTGCACTTCATGGGAGCGTCCGTGCGCGGATTCGATGGTCTGCAGGGAGGAAAGCAGCGTCTCCTTGTCGAGTGTGGTGCTGACCTGGATCACCGCGTTGAGAAAGTCCGGAGTACCCGGTTCCATGCCCCATGCGGCCGTACGATACAGCGGAGAGATGCCGGTGAGCTGATTGCCGGGAATGCCGTCGATGGCCACCACCGCGGCACGCAGCGTCTGTTCCACATCACCGAGATTGCCGCCCATGGCGATCACCGCGGAATGCACCTTCGGCGTAGCCGGCTCGCGATCGGACGTATCGCTGGCGTGCGGTACGGCAGTCGAGGACGCGGCGGTCAGAGACGCTTCGGACGGTTCATCCCCTCCGTCACTCGCCCGTTCGATGGTCACGCTCACGTCGTCGAACGGCACGGTGATCGGCGCGTTCGGCTTGTGCACGGTGACGATGACCCGACGAATACGATGCGACAGCAGAATCGAATCGGCGATCTTGGCGGCCAGACGTTCGATCAGATCGACGTGTTCGCCTTCGATCACGTTGACGATGCGCTGGGCGATCTGTCCGTAGTCGACCGTCGCGGTGAGATCGTCGGTGCGGCCGGCTTCCGAAAGATCAAGGAACATCGTGGCGTCGACGATGAACGGCTGCGGTTCGACGTGTTCGAAGTCGAGGACGCCGTGCGTGGCTTCGGCTCGAATGCCGGTGAGACGGATGGAATCCATGGGGATTGGGGCCTTTCAGGGATAGAGGGGGGCGGAGGAACAAAACTGATGGCGGCAGACGGGCTGCAGAACGTGGACGGAGTCGAGGACTCCCCTCAGTCCGCCATTCGGCGGACAGCTCCCCTCCGTGAGGAGGGGAGCCACAGGGGTTGGGGACGTCAGTGGAAGCGGCGCCAGAGGGTGCCGGCGTGGACGGCGGCGACGGAACGGGGGACGTCGTGCACGCGCACGGCCCACGCGCCATGTTCGGCGCACATGGCGGACAGTGCCGCGGTCATGGAATCACGATCCTCCATCGTCGGTTCGTTGATTCCGGCCTCCTGCAGCATGGCGGTGATGAAGCGCTTGCGGGACTGACCGATCAGCACGGGATAGCCGGTCTCCTCGAACGTTTCGAGTCCGGCGAGCAGTGGCAGATTGTGTTCGATGCCCGGCTTGGAGAATCCCAGACCGGGATCGATGATCACGCGCTCCGGCTTCACACCGGCGGCGAGCACCGCATCCACCTGGGTCATGAGCTCGTCCTTGACGTCGCGCAGCACGCCGTGCTCGTATACGGAGGTGTCGGCGTCGGGCACGCCGCCCTTGCCGCCGGCGAGCCAGCCACGCCAGTGCTGCACGATGTACAGGCAGTCATGGTCGGCGACCACGTGCGGCAGTTCCGGGTCAAGACGGCCGCCGGAAACGTCGTTGATGATCTGCGCGCCCTCGTTCAATGCGGCCAATGCCACAGAGGATCGTGTGGTGTCGATCGACAGCATGGCGTCGTGCTCGAGCAGAGCCCTGACGGCGCCGGTGACGCGGGCGAGCTCGTCGTGTTCGCTGACGCGCTTTGCACCCGGTCGCGTGGATTCCGCTCCGATGTCGATCAGATCGGCGCCCTCGTTCATCATCGTCAGGCCATGCTCACGGGCCTTGTCGGGGTCGAGCCACAATCCGCCGTCGGAAAACGAGTCCTCGGTGATGTTGAGCACGCCCATGACCAGCGTGTGGTCGGGATCGTGCAATGCGTTGATATCGGTCATTCTTGTTTCCCCTTATACGCAACTGAGGGTGGTCACCATCGTTCTGCGACCACCCTCAGTCAGTTTTCCACCGGCCGGCATCGCGGATCGTATTCGTCCGCAGTCACCGACGGGAGTGGATTGTTCAGTGTTGCGACAGGATCAGGCTCATGGCCTCCGCACGCGTGGCGGGCTGTCGCATCAGTCCGCGCACCGCCGACGTGGTGGTGCGTGCCTGCGACTTCTTGACACCGCGCATCGACATGCACAGGTGCTCGCACTCGGTGACCACGATCGCGCCGCGGGCGTCCACGTAATCCATGAGCGCGTCGGCGATCTGCTGGGTGAGACGTTCCTGCACCTGCGGACGACGAGCGTAGACCTCCACCAGACGGGCGAGCTTGCTCAGGCCGGTCACGCCCTCCTTCGAGGGAATGTATCCCACGTGTGCCACGCCATGGAACGGCAGCAGATGATGCTCGCACACCGAGTAGAGCTCGATGTCGCGCACCAGCACCATTTCCTCGGTGTCCACCTTGAACCGTGCGGACAGCACGTCCTTGGGATCCTGCTGCAGACCGGCGAACAGCTCACGCGATGCCCTGGCAATGCGATCCGGGGTGTCGAGCAGCCCCTCGCGGTCGGGATCCTCGCCGATGGACTTGAGGTAGAGGCGCACGGCCTGGCGCACGCCTTCCTCGTCAAACGGCCTCTGTGCTGCGGTATCGCTCATCGGGCGGCTCCTTCGGTATTGCCGTTGCCGGCGGCCGGTGCGGCGGCGCCAGCCCCTTCAAGACCGGCGTTGCGACGCAGGGACTCGGGGATCGGCACCGGCGGCAGATCGGAATCGGGACGACGGTCGTCCGACAGCCACACCTCGCGCTGCGGGGCCTTCTTCACCTTGGAGAAGATGACGGCCAGCTCCTTCTCGTTCAGGGTCTCCTTGACCAGCAACTGACGGACGAGCTCATCAAGCACCTCACGGTTCTCGTTGATGATCGTCCACGCCTCGGTATGCGCGGTCTCGACGAGCTTGAGCACCTCGTCATCGATCGTCTGCGCGGTCTGATCGGAGTACTTGCGCGGGCTCAGACCGTCCATCACCGTGGTCTGGTCGTCGTCCGACGCCCACTTGATGGCACCGAGCTTGGACGAGAAGCCGAACTCCACCACCATCTTGCGGGCGATGTTCGTGGCCTTCTCGATATCGTTCGACGCGCCGGTGGTCGGATCGTGGAACACGACCTCCTCGGCGGTGCGACCGCCCATGGCGTAGGCCATCTGATCGAGCAGCTCGTTGCGGGACTGCGAATAGCGATCCTGCGTGGGCATCACGGCGGTGTAGCCAAGCGCACGGCCACGCGGCAGAATCGTCACCTTGGTCACCGGGTCGGTGTTGTTGAGCGCGGCCGCGACCAATGCATGACCGCCCTCGTGATACGCAGTATTGCGCAACTCCTCGAGCGCCATGCCCTTGGAACGACGACGCGGACCGGACATCACGCGGTCGATGGCCTCGTCGATGGCACGGTTGTCGATCAGCTGGGCTCCGGCTCGGGCGCACAGCAGTGCGGCCTCGTTGAGCACGTTGGCCAGATCGGCGCCGGTGAAGCCCGGGGTACGGACGGCGATCATGTGCAGATCCACGTCCGGCACGAACGGCTTGCCCTTGGCATGCACCTTGAGGATGGCCTCGCGACCTTCCAGATCAGGAGCCTCGACGGCCACCTGGCGATCGAATCGGCCAGGACGAAGCAGTGCGGGGTCGAGCACGTCGGGACGGTTGGTGGCGGCAATGATGATGAGGTTCGTATCGTTGTCGAAGCCGTCCATTTCGACGAGCAGCTGGTTCAGCGTCTGCTCGCGCTCGTCGTGACCGCCGCCCATGCCGGATCCGCGCTTGCGGCCGACGGCGTCGATCTCATCGATGAAGATGATGGCCGGAGCGTTCTTCTTGGCCTCGTCGAACAGATCACGAACTCGGGATGCGCCCAGACCGACGAACATCTCGACGAAGTCGGAACCCGCCATCGAATAGAACGGCACGCCGGCCTCGCCGGCGATGGCTCGCGCCAGCAGCGTCTTACCGGTTCCAGGGGGACCGTACAGCAGCACGCCGCGCGGAATGCGAGCGCCCAAGGCCTTGTACTTGGAGGGATCCTTGAGGAAGTCCTTGATCTCCTCGACCTCCTGCAGTGCGGCATCCTCACCGGCGACGTCGGCGAACTTGGTCTTCGGGGTGTTGCCTTCCAGCAGCTTGCCCGTCTTCTTGCTGCCCATGCCGAACATGCCGCCGGCACCGCCCTGCATGCGGCTCATCAGCCACCAGAACAGGCCGAAGATGATGAGGAACGGCAGCAGGGAGCTCAGCAGATACGTGAGCATGCTGGTCTGCGGCACGGTGGAGGTCCAGCCCTTGGAGGGGTTGGCCTTCTCCACGGCCTGCGAGATCTGACCGCCCTGCGCGAACACGTAGTAGAACTGCACGTTCTTGCCGTAGTTGCGGATCTTGCCGGTGTCGGGGTCCTTCTTGGTGAAGTCCTCCTTGAGTTCCAGCTTCACGGTCTGCTTGTTTTCGGTGATCTCCGCGTACTGCACGGCACCGTCCTCAAGCAGCTGCAGGCCGTCCTGCGTGTTGATGGTCTGGGTGCCACCCATGGAGAACATCTGGAATCCGCTGATCGCGAGCAGCACCAGCAGCGTGACCCAGATCCACGGCGACTGCCAGAACGGGCGCGGCTGCCCGTTGCCGTTCTTGTTCTTGTTGGACTTACCGCCCCGACCCCCATCGGGATTGGTGAACGGGTTACCGTTATCGCCCCTGTTCGGGCCCGGAAAGCTCATGTACTACTCCTGGTCTCCTTGATATACCTTGGGATTGAGCACCGCGATCGAATCGAGGTTGCGGTACTTCTCGTCATAATCCAAGCCGAATCCCACCACGAATTTGTCGGGAATCTCATATCCGGGGTATTTTACGTCGATATGCACCTTGTGACGTGCCGGCTTTTCGAGCAGAGCGAACACTTCGACGGATGCGGCGCCGCGGTTCTTGAGTTCCTTGATCAGCCAGTCGAGGGTGATGCCGGAATCGATGATGTCCTCGACGATCAGAACGTGACGGCCACGCACGTCGGTGGACAGGTCCTGACGCACCGTGATCTTGCCGGAGCTTTCCGTGCCCGAACCATACGACGACAGGCTCATGAAGTCCATGGACACCTGAATCGACAGGGCCTGGGAGAACGCGGCCAGCGTGTTGATTGCCCCCTTCAGCACGGCCACCAATAGCAGATCCTTGTCTGCGTAGTCGCGACTCACCTGGGCCGCCGCCTCCTGAATCTTGGCGTCGATCTGTTCCCGGGTGACGAGTTCTTCAATGATGTCGTCTTGGATATCAGCGATTTTCATGCATTCCATCATGGCACAGGAGAATGACGTGATTCTGACGACTTGCTGAGTAACCGCTGGAAAGACGCACTGCGCCCTGCCCATGCCAGTCGACGATCAGACGGTCAATGGCCTCCACGTGCTTGGATGATGCGGAAACATTGGCTTCCGTAAGGGCGCGGGCGATCACCCGCGTACGAATCGCCTCGTGTTCGTTGGACAACGATCGCGCATCAATGCTCGCCATGGCTTCACCATCGGCGAAGTCCACGGCGCGTTCGTAGGCGAGCGCCGCCTGCGAGTCGATGTAGTCCTTGTCCCGTTGGGCGATACGGGCGCTGCGCGACAGGTGCGACACCATGTCGGTCTTCACGAAATTCGTCAGATACGGCAGCAGCGCGTTGCGGATGCGGCTGCGCAACGGCAGGTCGGTGGACAGTCCCCCTTCGTCGGAGGTGCCCCCGTTGGTCGGATCGTCCCACCATTCGATGCCGCGACTCGTACAGATGGCAGTGGTCTGTGCGCGGGTGAGGTCAAGGAACGGACGGGCGAACGTCACGCCGTCCCGTTCGATCATTTCGGGCATGCCGGCAAGGGAATCAAGCCCGAAGGTGCGGGTGAGTCCCAGCAGTACGGTTTCGGCCTGATCGTCGCGCGTATGGGCGAGCAGCACCGCGGTGGCGCCGAGTTCCGCGGCCACGTCGATCAGCGCCTGGTATCGCGCGTCCCGCGCCGCGGCCTCCACGCCCACGCCGGAGGCGTCGACGATCACACGGCGCACGATCACGGGGGCCATGCCGAATCCGCGACATTTGTCCGCGGCCGCACGCGCCACGTCGGCGGAGCCGAACACAAGTCCATGGTCCACGATCACCGCACCGCACCGTGCGCCGACCATGCCGCAGACTGTGGCGGCGACGGATGCGAGCGCCAGTGAATCTCGTCCTCCCGAACAGGCGACGAGCACCAGTGGAGCGTTGCGGTCCGGTTCATGCATGCCGTGGCGACGAGGACCGGATGGCCCGTGGATGTCCAGTGTTTCGAGGCATCGGCGTACGTCGCCGATGGCCTTGCGCAGTTCCGGTGTGTAGGCCATGGTCACAGCTCCGGCAGTTGGCCGACGAGATGGTCGAGCGCCTGAATGGCGGACCACATGTTCTGCGGATTGTTGATGATGATCGCGAAGGTGATCACGCCGCCCTTGGTACGTGACACGTTGCCGGTCATGGAGGTGACCGTGTCGAGCGTGCCGGTCTTGAGACGGATGAGGCCGTTGGAGGAGCTGGGGAACGTGTGATGCAGTGCGGTGCCGGACAGTCCGCTGACGGCGAGCGCCTCGCTGGCCGCCGCAACCGCGGTGCCGGTCTGCGCATATTTGGCCTGGGTCTGCAGCAGGGTCTCCACGGTGAGCTGGGAACCGGTGGACAGGCCGGAGCAGTCGGCCATGGTCAGTCCGGTGGTGTTGATGCCGTGGGATTCGAGGATGCTCTTCACCGCTTTGGTGGCGCCTTCCGGCGAGTTCTCCTGACCGGTTTTGAGCGCGGTGAGACGGCCGAACAGTTCGGCTTCGGTGTTGTTGGAGTTCCTGAGCATGTAGCTCATGATCTCGCTGAGTTTGGCGGAGCTGACGGAGGCGATGGGGTTGCCGTCCTTCGGTGCCGTGCCTTCGGTGGTGCCGGTGACGGTGATGCCCTGTGCGGCGAGCTGGCGCGCGAACTCGGCGGCGGTGTCGGCGGCCGGAGTGCTGGATCGTGGCGGGAACTTCGTGTCCACGTCGGGGTCGGACGGCTTATCGGCGCCGGTCCAGTTTCGTGCCTGGTCGATGGCCATGGATGCCATGGGTGCGGCGTTCATGAGGTCAGTGTTGTTGGCGGCGATGGTGTCGGGCAGTCGTTTGCTGCCGAACAGCGAGTCGTCGTAGGCAAGGTCGACCGTGGTGATGTTCTTGTTGCGCAGCGCGGCCACGGTGCGGGAGACCAGTGTGGCGATGCCGGCGCGCCCGTTGATGTGGTCGGGGTCGGATTCGCCGGAGCCGAGCAGCATGTCGCCGTTGCCCTTGAGGGTCAGTTTCGCCGAGTCTCCGCTGCCGGTGAGGTACACCTCGGTGTCGAGCGTGGACGTCATGTCGAGCGTGGACGCGGCCGCGAACGCGGTCAGCGTCTTCATGGTGGACGCGGGCTCACGGGTGGCGGTCTCGTTGCTTTTCACCACGGCGTTGCCCTGCGCGTCGGCGATGATCAGCGAGAAGTCGGTGCCCACGCCTTCGGATGCGGCGAACTCGTCGACGAGCTTCTGCGCCTGGGATGCGTCGAGGCTTGGACCGTTCTGCACCTGCGCGGTCACGGTCTTCACCGTGCGTGCCGTCTTGGCCGCGGGGAAGGTGACGGGCTGAACGGATGACGTCGTGAGCAGTCCCGGGACCACATCGGCCATGTCGGCCACGATGTAGCCTGCCGACAGCAGTACGGTGGTCACGGCCGCGGCGATCACCGTGGCCTTGCGTCGGCTCATCGCCCGACGGTGTACGCGGAGGGATCGCCTCGACCCCGGATTGGTGGGGTTGGTGTCGATGGCGGATACGGTCACGAGTGTGCTCCTCTTATCATGCGTATCGTTTGGTTCGTGGGTCTTGATGCGGCGTTGCCGTTCTGCCGATCATGCCGGCCGGCCGATCATGCGTCAGCGTCCGCGATGCTCGATGGGCTTCCATCCGGGCTTGGAGAACATGGCCTGGAACGAGATCGGGATGTAGCTGATCAGGTAGATCGGGAAGCTCAGGCAGTAGGCCACGAGTTCCTTGTTCGTCGCGTCGATCTTATCGCGTTCGGCGATGCAGGTGATGGCGGCCAGCGCCATCATGCCGAGTACGGACGCCACGCCGCCCACGATCCAGAAGTTGAGCGAGGCAAGCTGGCTCGCCAACGAGACGAATCCGAGCGCCACAAAGACCGCGGCCAGCACGGTGCGGATCACGGACAGTGCGGTGAACGGGCAGATCAGCAGCGTCAGGTCGATGCAGGAGAAGTCGCGCTCCTTGATGGCGCGCTGGATCATGGCCGGACCATAGTAACGGAACACCTGCAGGAAGCCGCGGCTCCACCGCAGTCGCTGGCGCCAGCTCTGCTTGAACGTGACCGGCTGCTCGTCGTACAGTACCGCGGTGCCGCAGTAGCCGATGCGGTCGCCGTGCAGGATCGAGTCGAGCGTGAATTCGAGATCCTCGGTGAGCAGATGGAACTTCCATCCCTCGTTGCGTTCCATGACCTCGCGGGAGAACATGAATCCGGTGCCGCCCACGTGGCAGCTCGAGCCGAATACCATGCGCGAGTTGTTGAGGAACCGGGATTCCCTGACGAACCACAGTGCGGAACCGGAGGACACCCAGTTGTCGTCGAAGTTGACGGAGTTGCGATAGCTCGTAAGGATACGGAAGCCCGACTGGAAGGCGTTGTTCATCTGCGAGAAGTAGTCCTTGTCGAGCAGATTGTCCGCGTCGAACACGAAATAGGCGTCGTATTTCTTGGTGGCCCCCGAGTCGATCATGTTGTTGAGCAGGAACGTGAGCGCGAAGCCCTTGCCGATCTGCGTCTGGTCGAATCGTTCGACCACGTGGCATCCCTTGGACCTGGCCAGTGCCGCCGTGCCGTCTGTGCAGTTGTCGGCCACCATCCAGATGTCGATGAGTTCACGGGGATACGTCTGGTTCTGGATGCAGTCGATGAGATTGCCCACCACGGTCTCCTCGTTACGCGCCGAGATGAGCACGGCGTAGCGCTTGTCCTTGGGCGCTTCGGGGAAGGTGGTGGTCTTGGCGAAGAATCCGGTGAGCAGGCACACCGCCTGATAGATCATGCCGGCGGCTCCGAGTACGAACAGCAGTACGTCGATGGCGGACAGCAGGGCCATTTAGCGCCACTCCTCCCTGGCACTACGGCCGGTAGCGGTGTCGTCCGCGTCGGGACGAACGGATTCGGTGTGATCGGCACGGTCGGCGCGATCGTCATGATCGGCACGCCGATCGTCATGCCCGTCCACCGTACCATCAGTATTGTCATAGGATTCGTCGGACGGATTGAGATCCGGTTTGGACGAGTCCGGTCTCACGCTTTTCTTCGGAATCGCCACGGTCTGCGAATCGTCGAGTTCTGCCGACGTGGAATACCCGGCAAGACGATTGTGCACGTACTCGAGCTCGCCGCTCACCGCGGAGGAGTGCACGCGCACCCGGGCGGTCGACCCCTGTGCGGCGCGCGGCATGTGATCCGCGACCGGCTTGACGACGTGAGTGTTGAACGCCTCCACGCCCTCCACCATCTTCGACTTCTTCACCGGCTTCGGGTCGCTCAGCAGCGGCGAGTCGATGAGTTCGTAGCGCTTGGTATACGCCTTGAACACGGTCTGGAAGCTGGCGGTGAGCGGCAGGGCAAGGAACGCGCCCAATGCGCCGAACACCGAACCGAGTGCCAGCACCGCAAGGAACGCGATGGCCGGGTTGAGGTCCATGGTGCGCTGCGAGATCGCCGGCGACAGGATCAGGTTCTCGATCTGCTGGTAGACGACGATGTAGATGAGCACGAACAGCGCGTACTTGATGCCGTTGGTACCCCATGCGGACACGACCGGCAGCGCGCCGCCGATGTACGTGCCCACCGTGGGAATGAACTGCGAGACCAGTCCGCAGAAGATCGACAGCGGCAGCCAGTACGGGATGTTGAGCGTCATCATGAAGATCGACATGCACACGCTGGAAATGGCCGCCAGAATGATGCGACTGTACAGGAAGTTCGAGATCTGATCCTGCACCACGGTCCACACCACCAGGAAACGCTCCTGGCTCTTGGGCGCGATCCACTGGCACAGGCTGCGCCGCATGGCGGGGAATGCCGCGGAAATATAGTAGGTGACTAACGCCACGGTCATGATGCCCAGCAGCACGTTGAGCAACGAGAACGTGGTGGTCAGCGCCTGATTGGCGAAGTTGGTGACCGTGCTGGTCTGCAGGCTCTTGAACACCTCCATGCCCAGATCCTCCATGCTGGGCACCTTCCAGTTGGTCTGGGACTCGATCACGTCGACGATCTGGTTGTACAGGCCGGGCAGACTCTTGACCATGCCCACCAGCTGCTGCACGAACATATTGCCGAACAGGGTGAGCAGTCCGCAGATGATCACCAGCAGCGAAACCAGCGTCACACCGGATGCCACGCCGCGCTTCCAACCGTGGCTGACCAGCCAGCGCACCACGGGCTCCACGGCCAGCGCGATGAACATGGAGATCACCACATAGAGGATGATCGAATCGATCTTGCCCCACGTATTCCATACGAACACCGCCGCGAACACGGCGATCGCCGTATACAGCAGGCCACGGCCGAACCATTCCGGAGGCCTTCTCGGATCCCCCTTGTCCGGAAACACCGATCCGACGTCGAAGCGTTCTTCCTGACGTTCATTCATACGCGACATTATTCCCACCGACGGTGACATGTATCGTACGAACGGCGGCATGACTGACGTACGTTTACGAAACGTTTGCCTGACAGGCGCCGGGCAATCCCCGCTCTCGCGTATTGTGGAAGACGTGCTTACCGTCTCGATCGTGATTCCGGCATGGAATGAGGAAGAAAGAATCGCCGACTGTCTGCTCAACGCTACGCGACAGACCGTGCGCCCCCACGAGGTGATCGTGGTCAACAACCGCTCCACCGACAACACCGCACAGGTGGTGAAGGACTTCATCAGGGAGCATCCCGACGACAACGTGATCCTGATGGATCAGGATGAGGAACAGGGGCTGATCCCCACCAGAAACTACGGTCTCGACCACGCCACGGGCGATATTCTGGGCCGTTTCGACGCCGACTGCATGATCAAGCCCGACTGGGTGGAGGTCGTCACCGGCATCTTCACCGAGGATCCCGACGCGATGGGCGCCACCGGTCCGGTGATGTACTACGATATGCCGTCGCGCCATTTCGGTCTCAAGGGCGACAATTCGATCCGCAGACGCATCTACCGCGCGGACGACGGACAGCCGCTGCTGTTCGGATCGAACATGGCGCTGCGTGCCTCCGCATGGCGTCAGATCTCCGGCGAGGTGTGCCGAGACAAGTCCGACGTGATGCACGAGGACATCGACATCTCGCTGCACCTGATGGGCAAGGGACTCAAGACCGTGTATTCGCCGCGCATGATCGCCGGCATGAGCGCCCGCCGCATGGATACGTCGCTCTCGTCGTTCCGCAACTACATGAAGCGATTCAAGAACACGTTCGACGCGCATCCGCAGCATTGGCGCAAGCACAAGCCGGAGATTCTGTTCACCGCCATGTATCCGATGATGCACCTGTTCTACCCGGTGTGGCAGAAGGTGCTCAACACCGCCGACATCAATCCGGCGGAGGCCGCGTGGATCAACGAGCAGATGGAGCTTGTGGAGCGCGAGGGCAAGGAGCTGTACGACGAGACACCCACCGATGAAGAGTGGGACGAGGAGCACGGCGAGAAGACCGAGAAGTCGCAGTCACACGAGTAGCGGCCGGGCGGCTGAGATATGACTGAGGGGAGAGACCTGTATGGGTCTCTCCCCTCAGTGAATGTATAGGGAGATTGGTTCTGGGACGTACACTCCCCTCAGTCCGACTTTGTCGGCCAGCTCCCCTCGCTGAGGGGAGCTGGCGCGCTTTGCGCGACTGAGGGGAGCGAGGCTCGGAACCTGAGAGCTACATGAGGCTCTTGTAGATGGCGAGGATGTCCTCCTCGGTGGCCTTGCGCGGGTTGCCCGGGGTGCACACGTCGTTGAACGCGTCGTGGGCCAGGGGCTCGAGGTCGGCCTCGGTGGCGCCGACCTCGCTGATCGTGGTCGGGTTCTTCAGGTCCACGGTCAGCTTGTGCACGGCCTGGACGGCCTCCTCGCGCACGGTCTCCAGATCGCCGGTGTACGCGTCGGCCACGCCGAACGCGTCGGCGATGTCGCGGTACTTCTCGCCCGTGTAGTCCTTGTTGTACTCCATGACCGGGGCCAGCAGGATGCCGTTGGCCACGCCGTGCGCCACGCCCAGACGGCCGCCCAGCGGGTGGGCCATGCCGTGCACCAGGCCCAGGCCGACGTTGGAGTAGGCCATGCCGGTGATGTAGGAGGCGTAGGCCATCTGCTCGCCGGCCGGCACGTCGCCGTCCGCGCTCTTGGCGAGGTTCTTCGCGATCATGCGGATGGTCTGCATGCTCAGGCAGTCGGACAGGCTCCAGGCGCCCGGGGTGATGAAGCCCTCGATGGCGTGGGTCAGGGCGTCCAGACCGGTGGCGACCTTCAGGCCGCGCGGCATGGAGTCGGTCAGGTCCGGGTCCACGAACGCGACGATCGGGATGTCGTGCGGGTCCACGGCCACGAACTTGCGCTTGTTCTTCGTGTCGGTGATCACGTAGTTGATCGTGGTCTCCGAGGCGGTGCCGGCGGTGGTGGGCACGCCGAAGATCGGCACGCTCGGGTTCTTCGTGTCGGCCACGCCCTCGAGGGAGAGCACGTCGCCGAACTCCGGGTTCGCGCTGATGATGCCGATGCCCTTGCAGGTGTCCTGCGGGCTGCCGCCGCCCAGACCGATCAGGAAGTCGGCGCCGGACGCCTTGAAGCGCAGCACGCCGTCCTGGATGCATTCCACCGGCGGGTTCGGCTTGACATTGTCGAACACCTCGTACGGCAGTCCGGCCGCGTCGAGCACGTCGGTGACCTTCTTCGCGGTGCCAGTCTCCAGCAGCACCGGATCGGTGACGATGAACGCCTTCTTGAATCCGTGCTTCTTGGCGACCTCCGGGATCTCCTTGATCGCGCCGCGACCGAAGTACGCCGTCTGGTTGAAGATCATCCTGTAGACCATGCTGTTCTCCTTTGACATTAAGGTCTGTCGACTTATTGGAGTTCCCCTACATTGGAAGCGCTCCATCGATAAACATGGTACCGCCTATTTGACCGTTCCAGTGGCAGAACTCCCAAAATATCTCCATGAGTCCCTATATGTGGGATCGCCGGACCGTTTGACGGCGCCCCCGTTCGGAGAACCATTGTGAACGCGCACAAGACGACCGGGACTCCGACACGCCATCCCACATGTAGGAACGCGGGGCGACACAGAAGCCCATCCCTCCCTCAGTCCGCCTGTGGCGGCCAGCTCCCTCCCCCGGAGGGAGCACAGAGATAAAGAGCGTGTGCCCCCTCCGAGGGAGGGAGCCGTCACGCGCAGCGTGACTGAGGGAGAGACATTAGGGTTGAGCCCGGGCATCCGTGCCCAGATACAAAAAATCCCCGTCGGGAAACCCGCGGGGATATCTGGTGGCTCCGAGCGGCATCGATCCGCTGACCTAACGATTTTCAGTCGTTCGCTCTACCAACTGAGCTACAGAGCCATTGAACAAAAAACCCGGCCGAGACCGGGCTTTCATCCAAGCGACTCCGACCGGACTTGAACCGGCGACCTCCGCCGTGACAGGGCGGCGCTCTAACCAACTGAGCTACGGAGCCATCTTGTTGACTTCGCTTGAAGCAACGAGTAGAAATATTACATGAATGCGCG
>NZ_QXGJ01000018.1 GCF_003952005.1 Bifidobacterium callimiconis | reverse complement strand
AACCCCCACCGTGAGACCCCGCCCCTCCCCGCAACAATCGGTGTTGTACCCTTAAAGACATTGCAATCGCAAGCAATCACCAGCAATCAATCGCAAGAGGAGAAACATGGCCATCTTCGATGATTTCGTCAGCCAGTACGGCATCGTGAAGAAGATCGACGCGTTCGGGTACCTCGACTACCTGAAGAACAACCCCGACGCCCCGCGCAAGCACGGCAAGGTGGTGCTGGTCACCGCCGACACCCCGCTCAAGGCCAGCCGCGGCGAGGGCAAGACCACCACCACGATCGCGCTGATCGACGCCCTGCGTAAGCGCGGCATCGATGCCACCGCCGTGCTGCGTCAGCCGAGCATGGGCATCACCGCCGCCGGTTCCAAGGGCGGTGCGTCCGGCGGCGGCAAGGCCTCCCTGACCCACCCGGAGATCATCGACTGGGGTCTGTGCGGCGAGATGGGCGCCATCGAGGCGGCCCAGAACCTGCTCGTCTCCTTCGCCGAGAAGGCCGTGGATGAGGGCAAGCTCGACACCGTGCTCGTGCCGCGCGTCTCCGAGGTGCCGTCCCGTTCCCTGCGTTCCATCGCCGTGGATTACGGCAAGGGTAACGTGGCGGAGAAGATGGTGCTCACGCCCACCTGCGAGCTCATGCAGATCGTCGTGTTCTCCCGTTCCATGGACGAGATCTCCGAGCGCGTGGGCAAGATGATCGCCGGCACGCTCGAGGGCAAGCCGGTCACGTTTGCCGATCTGACCGACATGTGGCGCATTACGAACATTCTGACCGACGCCGTCAAGCCGGCGCTCACCGAGACCGTGAACGGCTCCCCGGTGTACGTGCACGGCGGTCCGTTCGCGAACGTGTCCGTCGGCATTCCGACGCTCGTGTCCGTGGAGATGGCCTGCGCCCGCCACGACGTAGTGATCGTCGAGGCCGGTTACGGTGCCGACGCCGGCGCGCAGAAGTGGCTGGACATCGCCTCCCGCGAGTACGGCGCCCAGTGGCCGTCCGCTGCGCTTGTGGTGACGCGTGCCACCACCTGGCGTGACGATCCCGATCGTCAGTGGCGTTACCCGTTCCACGTGAACCGTCTGGAGAAGCTTGGCATTCCGACGTTCCCGCTGATCAACCTGTGGGAGGGCGAGGACGATCAGGTTCCGGCCCTGCGTGAGACCGCCGCCGAGCTGAACTTCCGCAGCCCGATCATCGGCAACCTGTTCCGTGACGGCGGCGACGGCCTGACCGACCAGCTCGACGACTTCGTCACCGCGCTGGAGTCCTCCGGCGTGCCGGGCGCTCAGGCCAGCCACAAGGGCGAGGACGTGGTCGATACCGTGCGTTGGATCGCCGCGAACGCGTACGGCGTGCCGGCCGAGCGCGTGGTGTTCAAGCCCGGATTCGAGGAGTCGCTGGCCGAGGCCCGCGAGCTCGTGGCCGGCGTTGGCCGTGACCTCAACGACTTCGCCGTGTGCGCGGTGAAGTCCCCGGCCACCATGACCGACGACGACACCGCTCCCGCCGAGGAACGCACCGTGACCCTGAAGAAGGTCGAAGTGCGTGCCGGCTCCGGCGTGGTGCAGGTGAACCTCACCAAGTCCCTCACCACCCCCATGCCCAAGATCGTCTGATCCCATGATTCCGCGACGTGCGCGTAGCGACGCACACGCCCGATGACCAGCCCAGAGGCCGCAACCCACCCGGTTGCGGCCTCTTCGTGTCTCAGCTCCAACCCAATCCACTCCCTCCCCACCCTCCGCGACACGCCGATGCCCCGCCTCTGACCACCCAAAATCCCGTCAAATCCGCCTCCAAACCACCCTCACGCCCAAAATCCCGCTTCTTCAAAATCGTTGCAATTACTTGCGACACGCCGTGACTTGCATCGCGCTGAGATCCGAGTATATTTATCACTCGTTGCAAGGAACACAGACAACAACAGCAACGCCCCTTTAGCTCAGTTGGTTAGAGCAGCGGACTCTTAATCCGCGTGTCCAGGGTTCGAGTCCCTGAGGGGGCACGGAAATAAACCTCATCTTTGGATGAGGTTTTTTCTAACCAACATATTCCTGCGTAGCTCAGTTGGCAGAGCATCCGACTGTTAATCGGACGGTCACTGGTTCAAGCCCAGTCGCAGGAGCCAGCAAGCCTCGGTTTCATCCGAGGCTTTTTTGTTATCCACCCAGATCCAGTTCGTTCCGACTCCCAGATCCGTCAAAACCGCAACGGACATCAACACATCCCCGTGCAAGGCACTGAAAACATGGCGGGAGATCACCGTGGGTCACTAGTATGGTCTGAGTGCATGGGCGGCATCGCGTCGATGCGATTGCCGCAGGAGTCATGGAAGCCCGCAGACAGCCGGGCAGCCGATCTCGTAAGGAGCAGACATATGACCAACGTAACGGTATTGGGTTCGGGCGCATGGGGCACCACCTTCGGCCAGGTGCTCGCCGACGCGGGCAACACGGTGACGATGTGGGCCATCGAGCCGGAGATCGTCGCCGACATTCGCGACAACCAGCGCAACTCGTACCGTCTGCCCAGCATCGACCGTCTGCCCGACAACATCACCGCCACCGGCGACCGCGCAGAAGCCGTCAAGAACGCGGAGATCATCGTCGTCGCCATCGCAGCACAGGCCGCCCGCAAGGCCCTCGTCGAATTCAAGGGGCTCATCCCGCACGAGGCGATCGTCGTCTCCCTCATGAAGGGCATCGAACGCGGCACCGGCAAGCGTATGGACGAGGTCGTGCGCGAAACGCTCGGCCTGCCCGAAAACCGCTTCGTGGCCGTCTCCGGACCGAACCTGAGCAAGGAGATCGCCGCCCGCGAGCCCAGCGCCACCGTGGTCGCCTCCGTGAACCCGTACGCCGCCGCCCGCGTGGCACAGGCCTGCTCCACCCACTACTTCCACCCGTTCACCTCCACCGACGTGATCGGTCTCGAACTGTGCGGCTCCCTAAAGAACGTGGTCGCGCTCGCCGTGGGCATGGCCCGTGGCGCCGGTTACGGCGAGAATACCGCCGCCATGATCGAGACCCGCGGCCTCGCCGAACTCACCGCGCTCGGCAAGGCGTGCGGCGCCGACCCGAAGACCTTCTCCGGTCTGGCCGGCGTGGGCGATCTCATCGCCACCTGCGGATCCCCGCTGTCCCGCAACTACACGTTCGGCTCGAACCTGGGCAAGGGCATGAGCGTCGAGGAGGCCACCGCAGCCAGTGACGGCGTGGCCGAAGGCGTGCCCACCACCGCGGTGGTCGTCGAGCTCGGCGACCGTTACGGCGTGCCCACCCCGCTCGCCGCCGCCATGGCCCACGTGCTCGAGAACGGCATCTCCTGCGCGCAGATGCTCGCCGAACTGTTCGGCACCGAAATCACCGGCGAGTAAGACCCCGCCGCGGAGTACGCTAGCTACCGTTATCGACGGTCCGAGTTTCGGAGGATAAAAGGGACTATGAGTAAGAAGCGCATCGTTGTGCTGTACGGCGGCAAGGCCGACGAACATCCGATTTCCTGCATTTCCGCGGCGAGCGTGCTCAACGCGATCGATACCGAGCGTTTCGAGCCGATTCCGGTGGGCATCACCAAGGACGGCTCCTGGATCGTCGACGGCGAGGACCCGCGCGGCTGGAACCTCAGCAACGGCACGCTGCCCGAGGTCAAGGCCGTGGAGGGCTCCCGCGAGGTCGTGCTCGACATCGCCCTCGGTCAGGACGGCTTCTTCGCCAAGACCGGCGATTCTCTGGAATCCTTCGGCCACGTGGACGCCGTATTCCCCGTGCTGCATGGACCGTTCGGCGAGGACGGCACCGTTCAGGGCCTGCTCGAGATGATGAACGTGCCGTACGTCGGCTGTGGCGTGCTCGCGTCCGCCGCCTGCATGGACAAGCACTACACCAAGGTGCTGCTTGCCGCAGCCGGCATTCCCGTGGCTCCCGGCATCACGCTCGACGCCCGCTCCTACGACAAGGCTTCCGAGTTCGCCGCCAACGGTGCGGACATCCTCGCCCAGGTGCAGGCCGCTGGTCTGCAGTACCCGCTGTTCGTCAAGCCGTCCCGCGCCGGCTCCAGCTTCGGTGTGACCAAGGTGGAGCATGAGGACGACGCCGCCGAACTGGCCGCTGCCGTGTTCGAAGCCTCCAAGCACGACTGGCGTGTGCTGGTCGAGCAGGGCATCGACGGTCGTGAAATTGAGTGCGCCGTGCTGGCTCCCAAGGCCGGCGAGCAGCCGCGCGTGAGCTGGCCTGGAGAGATCGTGCTCGACTCCCGCGCCACCGACGAGGACTCCTTCTACGACTTCGACAGCAAGTACATGGATTCCAGTGCCTCCCACGTGGAAGTGCCGGCCAACCTGCCCAAGGAGACGCTCGAACGCGTGCGCCAGACCGCCGCCAAGGCGTTCGTGGCCGTGGACGGTATGGGCCTGAGCCGCGTCGATTCGTTCGTGACCCCGGACGGCGGCGTGATGGTCAACGAGATCAACACCATGCCCGGCTTCACCTCCATCTCCATGTACCCCAAGGCATGGGAGGCCACCGGCGTGGGCTACTCCGCTCTCATCACCGAACTCATCGAAGGCATCCTCCGCTAGTCTCCATATTTCGGCTCCCCTCCTAGGGAGGCTGGGCCCGTAAAGCAAACGCCAGCGGCGTTTGTAGGGCCCAGGCGAGCCGACAGGCGAGCAGAGATAACGCGACCGCAAGGTCGTCCGTTCTTGCAGGACGAGCTGTCCGCCGTACGGCGGACTGAGGGGAGGGCTCCAACCCCACCGCCTTCGTCCGTCCTTACAATTCCCCGCCACCCGACTACGATGACGTACAGAGGTGGTAATCATGACAAACCCCACTGAACGTATTCGTCGCGCGGCGGTCGCCGGCGCATTCTATCCCGCCGATCCGCGTGAACTGCGTGCGATGATCGACCGTCAGCTCGATCACGCGCGCACGCTGCTCAAGTCTCTTCCCGTCCACGCCCTTCCGCAGGGCGCTCCCAAGGCCGTGATCGTGCCGCATGCCGGCTACGTGTATTCCGGCACCACGGCGGCGCTTGCCTACGCGCTGCTGGAGCGTGGCCGCGGCACGATCAGACGCGCCGTGATCGTCGGTCCCACGCATCGTGTGGCGGTTCGCGGCGTGGCCATGTGCCGCGCCACCGCGTTCGCCACGCCGCTGGGTACGGTGTCGATCGACGTGACGTCCGAAGCTCGAGCACTCGGATTATCCGCGGCTGAAACCGAACCATCCGCTTGGCGCAACGACATGCGTGCGACCGACGACTCGCCCGCGCCAGCACTGCTCGTCAACGAGCCCACGCACGCGCGCGAACACGCCGTGGAGGTGCAGATCCCGTTCCTGCAGACCGTGCTCGGCCCTGACCTACAGATCGTGCCGCTCAACGCCGGTGACGCGAGTCCCGCTGAAGTGGGTGATGTGCTGCGCGCCCTATGGGGCGGTCCGGAGACGGTGATCGTGATCAGCTCCGACCTGTCGCACTATCATCCCAATGAAGTGGCGCGTGCGTTCGATGATCGAACTATCGACCGTATCGTGGCGCTTGACGAACCGATTCACCCGAATTACGCGTGCGGCGCCTATCCCGTCAACGGTCTGCTTGACGTGTGTCGTCGCGGCGTGCATACGGCAGTCGGCCAGTCCGTATCAACGTCCGCGCAGGCACCGTCGTCGCCGTCGTTCAATCTTGATCTGCGTTTCTTAGGCTGCTGCACGTCCGGCGACGACGGCGAGGTGGCGTTGTCCCACGCCCTCCTGAATCCGTCGGATACCGCCGTGCTTGCCCGCCGCCCAGTGCCACTCGATCCGAACGAGCCGGTGGTCGGCTATGCGTCGTTCGCCGTCTGGCAGACCGTGTCCGACACCGGAACCTCGTCGGCATCGCAGTCGTCATCCCATTCGTTGAATCATGTAATAAATTCCGCGACGGCAGGCGCGCACGGTTCCGGCATTGCAAACGACGACGATTCCGCGAGTCGTGCCGATTCCTCGGACCACGCCGATTCCGATAATGCCGGCTCGGGCACCGGTCGTACGGACAATGCCGATCGCGCCCGTACCGCCATCGCGCTCGCCCGACTGTCCCTGCGACGCTACCTCGGCATCGAGGATCCCGACGACGTCGATCCGCAGACCATCGTCGACGAACATGACTGGCTGAGGGAACCCGGCGCCAGCTTCGTCACGCTCACCGAAGGCGGACGTCTGCGCGGATGCATCGGCACGCTGGAGGCGTATCGTCCACTCGGCCGTGACATCGCGGACCATGCCATTGACGCCGCCAGCCGTGACCCGCGATTCCGTCCGATCACCGCATCCGAATACCCGTTGCTCGACGTGGAGGTGTCGGTGCTCGGCAAGCCCGAACCGATGCGTGCCACCAGTCGTGACGAACTGGAATCCGAACTGCGTCCAGGCGAGGACGGCCTGATCATCAACGACGGCCGCGGCCACCGCGCCACGTTCCTGCCGCAGGTATGGGACGATCTGCCCGACCCGCATGATTTCGTCTCCCACCTGCTCGCCAAATCCGGATTGCCATCCACCACCACGTGGACCGGCTCCCGCATCCAATGCCACCGCTACTCCGTCACCGCCTACAAGGAGTGACCGATCATGATCGACCAGACGACCGTTGCATATGATGCGCATGACCAGACCGACGCCGGGCACGACGCTGCGCCGCGCTGGCAGCACGCGTTGCCGGACGGACGCGTGCAGTGCGATCTGTGTCCGCGCGGATGTCGTCTGGCCGACGGGCAGCGCGGATTCTGCTTTGTACGATCGAATCACGGCGGGCGCATCGTATGCGACACGTACGGCCGCAGTTCCGGCTTCGCGATCGATCCGGTGGAGAAGAAGCCGCTCAACCACTTCCTCCCCGGCTCACGCGTGCTGAGCTTCGGCACCGCCGGATGTAACTCCGGCTGCCGGTTCTGCCAGAACTGGGACATCTCCAAGGCGCGCGACTGGGATCGACTGGGTGTGGAGGCGCCGCCCGACAAGATCGCCGACGTGGCCGGCGATTACGGCGTGGAATCCGTGGCGTTCACATACAACGATCCGATCGTGTTCGCCGAGTACGCGATAGACACAGCCCGCGCTTGCCGTGCGCGCGGCATCCACCCGATCGCCGTGACCGCCGGATACATGAGCGCCTGCGCGCGGCCGGAATTCTATGGCGCGATGGACGCGGCGAACATCGATCTCAAGGGCTTCACGGAGGACTTCTACCGCAAGGTCACCGGCACGCACCTGCAGGACGTGCTCGACACGATCGACTACGCGGTCAACGAGGCGCGCACGCCGTCCGGTGATCACGTGTGGGTCGAGCTGACCACGCTGCTCATTCCCGGACTCAACGACGACGATGCGCAGCTGCACGCCGAATGCGCGTGGATCCGTGAGCATTGCGGGCCGGACGTGCCGTTGCATTTCTCCGCATTCCATCCGGCGTGGCGCATGCTCGACGTGCCGCCGACGCCGCCGGAGACGCTGACCCGCGCCCGCCGCATCGCGATGGGGGAGGGGCTGCGATACGTGTACACCGGCAATGTGCACGACATCGAAGGCGACACCACACTGTGTCCGAATCCCGAGTGCCGTGCCGCGCTCATACGCCGCGACTGGTATCGCATCCTGGAGAACCGCGTGCGCGTCGACGCCGACGGCATCGGCCGCTGCCCCGACTGCAACACGCCCATCGCCGGCCTCTGGCAGTAGCCCTACAGAATCGTCTCCATGCCCACCTTCTGCGGCTTGAGCCCGCAGTGCTCGTAGAACGCCATCGCACTCGGATTGCAGCTCCACACGTTGAGCGTCACGTTGTAGCAGCCCTGCTCGCGCGCGAAATCAAGCACGTGACGATACAGTGCGCTGCCCACATGCTTGCCACGCGCGTTCTCGTCCACGCATAGATCGTCGATGTACAGCGTAGTGATGTCAGTGAGCACATGACTGCCCGGATGGCGCTGGAACACGCAGAACGCATAGCCGATCACACGACCGGATCTGTCGGACGATCCGTCGGTCGGCTCGCCAATCGTCCCGCCAATCGTTCTGTCACTCGCCGCATCCTCGTGCGTACCGTCCCCGGCATCCGCATCATCTTCATACACGAAGATCGGCCGTTCGTCATCCGCGATGATCTCGGTCAGTTCATCGTCCGAGTACTTCTTCGCATTCGGTTTGAACAGATCCGGTCGGCCTTCGTGATGCACGGCCGCCACCTGAAACAGCAGCCGATCCAGATCCGGAATATCCGCGATCACGGCCCTGCGAATCCTACCCATATGTCCTCCTTTTGCCGTCTCCACTACGGTTTTCGGCATCAGTACCGATGCCTTCGCACTGTTCTACTCCTCAGGCGCCGCGTTCTGCACCAGGAACCCTTCGCCCGCGAGCGCCCGCGTGGCACGGTCCTGCATGGTCGACAGCAGCACGTCGGGCTTGGTGAACAGCAGCACCTTGCCTTCGATGCCGTACGGAGTAAAACCGTTGAACTTTACGATGGGCGGGTTTCCGGGTAGTGCGATGTCGCCGGTGGCGGCCTCGACGGCGTCCACGATGCGCTGCGCCATGGCGTTGGTGTCCACACCCTCCTCGCCGCGTGCGGTGAACGCGATCGTGGTCATGCCTTCGGTGGATTCGGTCATCTTTTCGAGTGCGGCCGTGTTGAGTACGGAGTTGGGGATCCACATGGTGTTGCCGGTACGTTCCTTGACCACGGTGTGTCGCCAGGTCACGTCCTCCACGAGTCCGGTGATGCCGTTGATGGTGACCAGATCGCCGGGCTGCACGACCTTGCTGAGCATGAGGCCGAATCCGCCGATCACGTTAGCGATGGTGTCCTTGAGGCCGAAGGAGATGGCGATACCGCCGACGCCCAGCGCGGTCATCAGCGTGGTGGGGTTGATGCCGAATACGGGTTGCAGTACGAAGCTGGCCGCAGCCACCCAGATGACCACGCGTACGATGTTCACGAAGATCGATGCGCTGGGGATTTCGGTCTTGTCGAGTGCGATGCGCATGGCTTTGGATATCGCCTTGTCCGCCACGGTCGCGACGATCAGTACGATGACGAGCAGGAAGATCTTTCCTGAGTTCGCCCGTAGCCAGATCATGGGATCGTCGATCAGTTCCTGCACTGTGCCTCCTGTGTCGTTGTCGCCGTGCCTGCGCCGGATGCCCAGGCGTCGCGTATCCCTAGTGTGATCACACTACGATCGCATCAGATTGCCATGCTTTCCAGGATGTTCCGAGAATTCGTTAGTGTGATCACACTCAGTGATTGATGATCGTTACCCATCGTACGGATAGAATCTGTGCGCCTCGTGAAGACACCTTTCTTCCCCCTTCCTTCCCCTTAGGCTGAGCCGTAAAGGAAACAGCCCAGTGGGCTGTTTCTAGGCGAAGGCGCGTCGATAGACGTGCAGGATGAACGCCAGATTTATTTTTCCTTCCCCTTAGGCTGAGCCGTGAAGGAAATAGTCCAGTGGACTGTTTCTAGGCGAAGGCGCGTCGGTAGACGCGCAGGATGAGATGTCGACCGTAGGTCGTCCATTCTTGCAGAAGGTGGCCGCCGAAGGCGGACGGATGAGGTGATTCCGCCGACGCGCCGTATTCGTGCCCCTCCCATATCTGCATACCGGCCACTTCCGCCCACATTCCCCGTAATGCGTGCCATCATGATGACCATGACCACGCTCAGCAATCCCGGCACGCCGTCGAATCAGTCGAATCCGAACTCCACTCCCGTCATCCGTATCGACAACGCCCGTCTCGTCGAGAACGATCGACCCGTAACCGTGACCGTCGCGAACAACGTCGTCGCCGCCGTCACACCGGCCGACGATCGGACCGGTCGCGCCAATCACCCCGATCTTCCCGTTCCCGATGAAATCGTCGACGCCGACGGTCGCTGGATCATCCCCGGACTGTGGGACGGCCACACGCATTTCACGCAATGGTCGGCCACGTTCGGCCGTCTCGATCTGCTGGCCGCTACGAGCGCGAGCGAGGCGATGGCCATGCTGCGCGATTATCTCGATACCCGTCGCAGGTCCCCGGAGGGCTTGAATTCCAACGCGTTCGTGGTCGGCATGCGGTTCCGTCATTCGCTGTGGTCGGATTCCGAACAGCCTACGCTTGCCGCCATCGACGCGGTCTCCGGCGACCAGCCCGTAGCCCTGTCCAGCGCCGACATGCACTGCGGGTGGGTGAATTCCGCCGCCGCGCGCAAGCTTGGCGTGCATGTGGGGGAGAGCGGTCTGGTCGGCGAGCTCGAATGGTTCGACGCCTACTGCCGTCTTGACGATGCGAACGGCGCCGAACAGCTGCGTCTGATCCGCGCAGCCGAACGCGACGCCGCCGGCAAGGGCGTCGTCGGCATCTGCGACTACGAAATGGCCGACACGATCGGCCAGTGGACGGCACGATTCGCTGTCGGACTTGACCTGCTGCGCGTACGCGCCGGCATCTACCCGGAGCGTATCGAACAGGCCGTGGCTGACGGCTGGCGCGGCGGAGCGGAAATTCCCGGCAGCCACGGTCTGGCGCACGCCACCACGTTGAAACTCATCTCCGACGGCTCGCTGAACACGCGATCCGCCTACTGCAGCCAGCCGTATTCGAACATCATGCCCGAAACGCACGGCGTGCTCAGCTACAGTCCCGAACAGATCGAGCATTACATGACCGTTGCAAAGGACAACGGTTTCGACGTGGCGTGCCATGCGATCGGCGATGCCGCCAATGCCGTGGTCCTCGACGCGTTCGCCAGTACGGGAGCGCGCGGCGCCATCGAACACGCGCAGCAGCTGCGGCCGGATGACGTCAAACGATTCGTCGAGCTCGGATTGACGGCGAGCGTGCAGCCGCAACATGCCGTCGACGACCGCGACGTCGTGTCCCGATACTGGGCGGGCATGGACGCCATCCCGTTCCCGTACCGCACGCTGCACGACGCCGGCGTGCCGCTGCGCTTCGGCTCCGACGCGCCCGTCGCCGTACTCGACCCGTGGGTGGCCATGGCCGCCGCCGTATACCGCACCGACAATGATCGCGACGCCTACCAGCCCGAACAGCGGCTTGACGCACGTACCGCGCTCGCCTCGTCCACGTTCGGCCACGGCATCGCCCCGCAGGCGGGCGCCCCCGCCGATCTGGTTCTCCTCGACCGCAACCCCCTCGCCGCGGATTCCGCCGCCACACTTCGTTCCACGCCCGTCGCCGCCACCATGTGCGCCTCCCGCTGGACCCACCTCACCCTCTAGTGCAACTCCGGCTCCCCTCCCCACCGGAGGGGAGCTGTCTGCGAAGCAGACTGAGGGGAGGGCCAGCCGTCCAATCACACCCAAATCACCCTCCGTCAACCCTCCCTAAAAATCCCGCCCACCCCTTCTACAATGGAACACAGGCGACGATGCTGTCGCAGGACTGTCCCGTCAAGGAGGCAAATGATGAACATCATGCAGACGATCCACACACGCAAGACCTGTCGCGAATTCACCGACGAACCGGTGAGCCGCGAACAAATCCAGACCATTCTCGAAGCCGCCAACGCAGCCCCGATCGGCATGCACGACTACGAGGCTGTCGAATTCTCCGTCATCACCGACCGCAGCGTCATCGACAAGATCGACGCGCTCGCCGGCCCCAACGCCGGTCGCATGGGCACCGGCCCCACCTACAAGGCCCCGGTGCTGATCCTCATCTCCGGCGAGGAGAGCGGCCTCGAGCGCGGCACCGCCTACTGCAACGCGGCCGGCATCATCGAGAATATGGCGCTCGCCGCCACTGATCTGGGTCTGGGCAGCGGCTACATCCTGGGCGTGGTCAAGGCCCTGCAGTCGCATCCCGAACTGTTCGCCGAACTCGGCGTGGACGAGGGCTACATCCCCGTCTCCGCCATGACGCTCGGACACGCCGCCGACCCCGCCATCGTCACCGAGCAGCGCGAGCCCACCGTCAGCAATTTCATCACCCATTTCGTCGAGTAATCACCGATTTTGTCGAGTGACTGACGGCCGTCGGGTTCGGTCAGCGACCGCCGGTCAGCTCGCCCGATCTGCCAGATTCCCCCGATTCCTATCTACGGCCTCCTCCGAGTACGTTTCGTTCCGTACGCACAACGCAACGTATCCGAAGGAGGCCGTTCGCGTACGTTCTGGTCGTTGCCGATGGCGGATCGTACTCGAACCGGCGTATTCGGTTACGTTTGGTCATCGATCCGTAGTGGGTCGATTTATAAAACTTGAGCCGATGTGACTCAACTTTTTCACCGTGAGTAAACATTGCTTGCATCCAAGACAAACCCGCCTATACCAGAAGATGCAAGGCAAAAGGTGGGAGCCCGGGAAGGGTTCCGGAAACGGCCAACGAAAACAGTCCATGTGGACTGAAGCCAAAGCCGCTTTTCCTCCGTGATGTTAGGAGTACCGATTATGGCAATGTTTCCGGCTCTGATGAATGACATGATGTTCTCCGATCTGTTCGATGATCCGTTCTTCGCTTCGTGGCGCGGCGATCGCAACGCTCGTCCGTCCGGCTCCGACATGACGCCGATGGGTGGCATGAACGGCATGATGACGACGAACATGATGAACACCGATGTGCGCGACATGGGCGATTCCTACAAGGTGGACATCGACATGCCCGGCTTCACCAAGGACCAGATCAACGTCGAACTGAAGGACGGCTACCTGACCGTGTCCGCCCACAACGGCTGCGATTCCGGTAACTGCGCCAACGATTCCAACGCTAACGGTGGTGACGCCAAGTCCGAGCACGCCGATTCCGAGACCTGCCAGTCCCAGAACGCCGACGAAGGCAAGTGGCTGCGTCGCGAGCGCTACTACGGTTCCTGCTCTCGTAGCTTCTACGTGGGCGAGGATATGAAGGAATCCGACATCCACGCCAAGTTCGAGAACGGCACGCTGACCCTGACCCTGCCGAAGCAGGACGCCCAGCCCGCCGTTGAGCAGAAGCACACCATCGCCATCGAAGGCTGACGGCTGCATCTGATCTCGACATCACAACCGATGCCTTAGGTCATCAGACCTGATCGACTTTGCAAGCGGTCGCCCGTCCTCTTCTCGGCGCGCGGCCGCAGAGCCTCCGGAGTCCGGATTCATTGCACCGGACCCCGGAGGCCTTTTTATTTCCCGTTTCTCCTTCCCCTTAGGCTGAGCCGTAAAGGAAACAGTCCGGTGGACTGTTTCCAGGCGAAGGCGCGCCGGCAGGTGCGCAGGATGAGCTGTCGACCGTAGGTCGTCCATTCTTGCAGAAGGTGTCGCGCAAAGCGTGACGGATGAGGTGCCCCGCGCAACCACCTCCCTACCTTTTCCCCCACCACCCCCATGAATCCGCTAAGAGCGGTAAAGGTGGCGTTTCGCATCCGAAATCGCCATGATGGAAACGATATGCTTTTGCACGCAGTCAAGGATGGAGGACGTCATGGCACGACATGCAACCGGTAGCAAGCACACCACGCACCGCACGGAGGCCACCCGCGTCGAACACGACTGCATCGGCGAACTGCAGGTTCCCGAGCGCGCCTACTGGGGCATCCACACCGAACGCGCCATCCGCAACTTCCCCGTATCCGGCCGCGCCGACGCCGAACATCCGCAGCTCATCCAGGCCTACGCCACCGTGAAGAAAGCATGCGCCTCCGCCAATGAGGAGCTCGGCCTGCTCTCCGGCGTCAAGGCCGGCGCAATCCGTCAGGCGTGCATGGAGATCGAAGGCGGCCGCTTCCTCGACCAGTTCCCGATCGACGTCATGCAGGGCGGCGCCGGCACCTCGCTCAACATGAACATGAACGAGGTCATCGCCAACCGCGCACTCGAACTGTCCGGCCACCATCGCGGCGAATACACGTACATCCATCCCAACGACGACGTCAACAAATCCCAGTCCACGAACGACACATACCCGGCCGCATGCAAGATCGCGCTGATCGACATGCTCGGCCCGCTCGCCCAGTCCGCCAAGAAGCTGTCCCGATCGTTCCACGCGCTCGCCGACCGTCATATCAACGACGTGACGATCGGACGCACGCAGCTGCAGGACGCCGTGCCGATGACGTTCGGTCAGGAGTTCCACGCGTTCGCGAGTTTCCTCAAGTCCGACGTCGCGGCGATCGAGGCTCTGGTGCCTCGCTTGGCCGTGCTCAATCTCGGTGCCACCGCCATCGGTACGGGCATCTGCGCCGATCTTCGTTTTCGCGAGTCCGCCACCCGTCATCTTGCGCAGGTGACCGGTTTGCCGATCACCGCCGCGCCCGATCCGGTGGCCGCGGTGACCGATATGAGCGTATACGTGTCGGTGAGTGCGGCGTTGAAGAACCTTGCCGTCCATCTGAAGAAGGCCGCCGATGATCTGCGTCTGCTCAACTCCGGCCCGCACGCCGGTCTTAACGAGCTGACCGTGCCTGCGCGCCAGGCCGGTTCGAGCATCATGCCCGGTAAGGTGAACCCGGTGATTCCCGAGTGTGTGGATCAGTGTTGTTTTGTGATCTTCGGTATGGACACGACCGTGAACTGGGCGGCTGGCGAGGGCCAGCTGCAGCTTAACGCGTTCGATCCGGTGATCATTCATTCGCTGCTCGACGGCATCTCCCTGCTCACCCGTGCGATGGGCATGTTCCGACGCCGTTGCGTGGACGACATCACGGTGAATGTGACCGTTGGCCGTCGTCACGCCGAGTCGTCGCCGTCGATCGCCGCCTCGTTGAATGCCGACATCGGCTACGAGCATGCGGTGGACATCGCCAAGGAAGCGTCGGAATCCGGCCGCACCGTCCGCGACATCGCCGCCGAACGCACCGACCTGCCCGCCGACCGCCTTGACGCCCTGCTCGACCCGATCACCCTCTCCCGAGGCCTAGGCCAAACCTGCCGCGAACAGCACTAGGGAATCCGGCTCCCCTCTCTGAGGCTGAGTCCGTGAAGAAAACGCCGGGGGCGTTTTTAGGACTCAGGCGAGCCGACAGGCGAGCAAATGTATGCGGGCCGGTACGGCCTCCGTTATTGCAGGACGAGCTGTCTGCGAAGCAGACTGAGGGGAGTCTCACAGCCCCATCCCCACATACCGTTCAACGTCCGAAAATCAGCCCCTCCCGCACCTTGCCCCCCCTCCCCCCGAGAATTCGGAGTAAGCTGAAGTCATAGTTCTCCTGCCATCACGGCAGCCGGTTGTTCCTCCTTGAATCCATCCCGATATCTTCGCAATGACGCGGACCGTCAATAACGCGCAACAACGCGTAAAACGCAGTAAAGGGGCACTGCAATGTCACGCCTATCATCATCGATTCGCGCCGCGATCGGACTGGCCGCAGCGATCATGCTCATGATGCCGCTCGCCGGATGCGGCAATTCCGGAGCAGGATCGGCTGCGTCGCCCGCTTCGTCTGCCGGCGAATCCTCACAATCCACAACGAGCTCCCAACAGGGAGTCGCTGCCAAATCCACCAACGTCGCCTGGGAACACCTCAACGGCACAGACCTGCAGACCGCGTACATGTCGTACACGGAGGACGCCACGCTGGGCGCCCACGCCAGACAACTGCTGGAGGAATCCGTAACGTCGACACCGAATATCGACAAGGCCTATGTCGACTCCGTGACCACCGACGGCAACATCACCGCCGATGAGATGAACGCCGCCGAGCAGCGCGCCGTCGACTGTTTCGCCGGCCACGGCATGACCGCGAACAGGGACTACTGGTTCGGCTTGGATGGAGGACTGGTCACCGATCCGCACGGCACCGTCGCCGATGACAATGCAGTCAGCGACGAATGCATGTACGGCAACGGATACGAAGCGCTGCGGACCTCCTATCTGGATGCCGTGCGCAATCCCGATGGCGTGGATCTGGACCCGTACCGACTTCAGTGCTACAAGGACTACAAGCTTGTCGATCAGGACTATTCATACGAGCAATACCAGCGCGATCAGGATTCCGGACAGTCCCGCCTGAACTCCGTGGACCCCGCCACGCCCGCCTATCGCGACTACGTCGAATGCCTCACCGACCCCCTGCACACCATGACCAGCGATATGACCGGCGTCCCATCCTCCGCGAATTAACCTACTTCCCGCGCGCCAACGAGGTCTTGAGCAACAGGTTGAACACGTAGCGCAGATTGCGCCGGTCCTCGTCCGACAGTCCCACGTACGAGTTGATGATGTCCGGTATCGCGCGGGGCATGGTCTTCATCATGCCGGACAGACTGTCGGACCCGCTCGCGCCGAGCAGCGAGAACAGCGCATCCACCGCGTGCTCGCGCTGCTCCACGGTGAGCCCGGACAGCCACGCGTTGAGCTGCGTGTTGAAGTACTGCGAACTCGACGACACATGCGGCAGCCGCTCGAACTCCCACCGGTCGTTGAGCTGCCACGAGTACGTCAGATGCTGCATGATGCCCTTCTGATCTGAGACCACCACCGTGCACGGCTCCGGCGTCTCGAGAATCATGCCGACGATCGACGAATCCGGTACGATCTTCTCCACCTTGGGCGTCACCGCCGCGTATTCGGCACTGTTCACCACGTCGGACGGGAAGCCCGGCCCGTCGAGCGAGTATGCGCGTGTGATGCGTTTGCGGATCTTCTCGTCCGCATTCATTGCCGCGTATACCGCCACGTTGCCGCCCTTGGAGTGGCCGGTGAGGATCAGCGGATGTTCCTGCCCAAATTTCTGTCCGTTCCCTTGGCCGAAGATCCGGCTCATCATGTGCCCGAATCCGCGTCGCCACAGTCCGGCGATGGCGGTCGTGTATTTCATGGCGGACTCCTGCGCCGGCACCGGGTATTGGAACGACATGTTGAAGTCTTCCTTCCACCCGGCGAACGAGTCGTCGGTGCCGCGGAACGCCACCACGATCGTGCCGGCCCTGTCCGGCAGCAGCATGGTTTCGGCGGCGAACTGTGTCTGCTCCGCCTCGCTGAACCGTTCCTCGTACGCGCCCACACGGATATCGCCGAACCGCGGACTGTCCACCAGCGCCTCGAACAGCTGCTCGTCGAGTTCCGGATCGCCCAGTCCGGTGTGCCCCTCGCGAATGGTGAATTCGCCGTCCGGCTTGGTGAGTTCGACGGCGACCTCGCTCAGCGTGGGCCCTTCGAACGGTACGCGCCAGAACGCTTTCAGTCGTTTCCAGAACGTGCCGTATCGTTCCGTCTGCTCGCTGAGACGCGGCGCGGACGGTGGAAGCTTCTGATAAGCGACGGAGGCGAGTACCAGCGCGTCCACGTCGCCGAACGGACGCTCGTCGAATCCACGCGTCTCCTCGCGCACGTAGTCAATGATGTTCCCCATCGCCACTTCCGTTCCGTGTTGCGCACGTAGTATTCAGCGCTGCGCATGTATCGCCGCCGTCCCTACTCTAGCTCGAGACCGGCGGGTCGGAATCGCACACATGATGACCGATCGTCGGGTTATGGATGTCGAATGACCATCTGATTCACGTCGGTGATCCGTATGACATATCAGTGATATGTCGTTTGTCGTATTCCCGGTTTTCCTTGATTTTTGCAGGATCGACACGCGTTCAGGATTCGTTCAGGTGACAATGCGTCGTTGCCCGGACGATCATGACCTCGTCTTGAGTTCCGCCGAAGTCGTTCCCATGGATGATCCGGTGTAATGAAATCACTCGCCGAGAAAGGCCGAACATGAACGCCGACGATATCGACGAGGACAGCATTATTCATCCATATCGAAAGGATCATCATGACCACGATTCAGAAGACCGACGCCGATTTCCTGCCCACCTGGCACGGCACCATCGCACAGCAGGGACGTGAACTCTCCCTGCGCCACATCGCCGCCTCCGTGGCCTACGTCCCCAGTGCCAACCACGGTCCGGCCACGCGGACTCGGACTCGGGCCCGCGTCGGCGCTCGCCGCCATCTTCCCCAATCCGCCGATAGCTCGCTGAGTTAACCCACGCTCCGTGATCGACGCCCAGACCGCATCGTGCTCCACCCAAAGGCGGAAAGCCATTGCAAAGCCAGCCTGCATAGCTGTGGCTCCTCTCCTCACCGGAGGGGAGCCGTCGGCGAAGCCGACTAGGTCTACATGGTTCCAGCTCCCCTCCTCACTGGAGGGGAGCTGTCGGCGAAGCCGACTGAGGGGAGGAGCCTCAACTCCTCCAACCCTCAGACATCCCTAGTCAGAGTCAAGGCGCTCCTCCTCAATCCATCCTCGCCCCTACAGCTCCTCCGGCCTCACGCCCTCATCGATCACCCGATGCAGCTTCCTCTCCAGCTCCGCCGCCTTGGCCTTCGCCTTCGGCACATCCAGCGGACGATCTTCGTCGTAGTACTCGATGTACGGGCGGATCCTCTCGCGGAATCCGGCGTCGTCGCACGCCCACAGCACGGTGTCGTCGCCGTCGAACGTGGCCTTGTACTGGATGTACGATCCCGTGGTCACCGGCAGCACGGTATCTGTACGCTCCTCCACGATCGCGAACACGCCGGGCACGCCCTTGGTCGGATCGTCGGTGAGCAGCCCACGCTTGGCCAGCACGCTCTCCGCATAGGAATCCGTGGAGTACTGATACTTGATGGCGCCGGTCTCTCCATCCCACAGCGTCCACAGCTTGGGATTCATGAATCCACGCCTCTCGAATCCGCGCGCGAACTCCGGATCCCACGCAACCGCGCCGTCGTCCGGATTGTAGAAGTTGAACCGCCCCTCCTTGTCGTGCTCCTTATCCCAATGTACTTCCATGAGTTCCATGGAGAAGCCGTCGAACTTCGTGAAGTGTTTCACGTGAAACACACCATGGCCGAGCTCCAGTCCATCCAGCCACTGCTGTAGATCCTCCGCCGTAGTCGCGGGAGTCATGCGCAGATCGTCGTAGCTGCCGCGATAGACCTGCCCGCCGATCTTCTTCAACTCCGCATCCAGATCGGCGTCCGACATCTCGCCGGCAAGCTCATCCAAACTCGGCGCACTTGGATCATGCGCCGAATCACCGCGTTCCCCGTCGGCCTGGTCCTGCTCGAACCGACCAAAACTGGCCGCATGCTCAAGCGCCACATGCTTGATCTCCTCACGCGTGCGCGCCTTCCGCATACCGGGGCACGTCCTGAGATGATCCAACTTCAGACCAAGATTGATGATGTAGTGCCGCAGACAGTACTTCGACGTGTGGTCGTACTTGCAATTCGGATCGTTGCAATACTCCAGAATGTAGCCGTCGCACAGTTCGGTGCAGAACCCGTCATCCCACTGACAGGTGGTGTCGTTGCCGCCGCCATCAAAGAAATCCGGCAGATCCGGATCGTCGAAATCGTTCTGCGGCGTCACCTCGTCCGTATGCAGATCCAGTGCGGTATCGGTGTCCGTCGCGCTCGCTGTCGTGATGTTGGTCATGATTTTCCCGTTCCTTTCTTCCGTTATTGCTTCATCTTCAGGGCCGCTTACAGACGTTCCGTGTGTGGCTCATTATGTGGCTTGGCGCCGCTGCGTCCGTTGCAGCTGTCGCCGTCATGTTCTTTCGCTCCTTCTTCTGCCATTGTCCCACCGACGTCGTTCGCGGCTTGGATGATTTCATTGTCGTCGTGAAATTCAAAGGTGGCGAAATACTGCCGACTCATATGATTCACGCGTACCATCGCAGATATGGCTGCATATTCCAAGAATGCGATCGTCGAGATCTTCGAACTGTTATGGCGCGAGACCGACGATGCCCATGGCCTGACCGCCAACGAGATCGTCGAACGTCTTGAGGAACGTCATCGAGAACAAGGGGACGACGACTACAAGGCTCCGTCCAATCGCACGGTGCGTGAGCAATTGTACTGGCTGAAGGACAATCCGGTCCTCGGCCGCGCGGTGGGCCGTATCGACGCCTCGTCGCTGCCCGAATTGCGCGCCCGTTGCGCCGATCCCCAGCCGGGCTGGTATATGGAACCGTATCTGAGCGCATCCGAAATGCGCCTGCTTGCCGACAGTCTTATGCTGTCCCGGTTGAGCGAGGACGCGTTGGGAGATCTTGAAAACAAGATCGCGGCACTGTCGGGTGGGCGTGAAGGCCGTCCGCGCGAGGCCAGTCATATCGATGCGTTCGAGCATTACAACAGCGATTTTCTCCATACCATCGAGGGGATCGACCGGGCCATTCACGAGGGGAGGGTCGCGCAGTCGCCGGACGAGCCGGCGTCGCAGTTCCCGGATGGCCGTGCGGTACGGTTCCAATACTGCGACTACACGCTCGGCGGTGTGCTGGAGCCGCGCCGGTGGCGTGACGGCAACATCCACTGGTATACGGTCGATCCGTATCGTTTGGTGTACAAGACCGGCCGGTATTATCTGGTCGGCTATCTGCATCACAAGCATCATGCCGACACCGCGCCGCACGACGAGAATCTGATCTGCTTCACCGCCGATCGTATTCGTGAACTGCGGGTGTTGGACCCGGCCAAGACTCCGGTGACGCATACGCTCGATCGATGGCGTGCCGACGGTACGTTACGCGGCGATGACGAGCCTTCGGATCCGAACGATGTGCTTGACCCGGTCGAATATGTGCGTCAGCGTCCGTATTTCATCACGGGCAAGGCGGTACCCATCACAATGGCGGTGAGGCGCGGCATGCTGGGAACGGTGTATGAGTGGTTCGACGCTCCTGACGTCAGTGATTCCGGGCAGCGCGACGATGACGGCAATCCCATGTATAAAGTCGTGGTCCAGTGTCCGGAACTGTCCATGATGTGGTGGACGCTGCAGTATTCGGCAAGCGGCGATGTGACGATTCTCTCCCCGCAGAGTCTGCGTCGATCCCTGTATGAGGCCGGCCAGCGACTCGTCCGCCAATACCGACCCCAATAGCATGTTGATTATCGATTGCGATTATGAGGATCGCCGCCTAATTGCTTACTGCGCGGTCCCTCCCTCAGTCACGCTCCGCGTGCCAGCTCCCTCCCCGGAGGGAGCAAGCGGCATAGGTGATGAGGCTGCCACTTTTGCATGTTCCCGCTTGGGCAGACCGACAAAGTTGAGCAGGAGCTGCCCCCCCCCTATGTGCTCCCTCCGAGGGAGGGAGCTGTCAGCCAACGGCTGACTGAGGGAGGGTTCAGACTCCGGAAGACTCGGATTCCGCGTGATGCCCTTGCCTGAGCCGTTTCTCGCAGAGGGGGGGGGCTCAAACCCCGGGAGGGCTCAAACTCCGCAAAGCCGCGATTTCCTACTACTCCGCGATCGCCTTCACATACTCCTTCGCCGCCTGATCCAGCTCCTCGTCGGTGATCGCCGACGTGTTCTGCACCAGGAACGGCTCACGCCACGTCAGATCCACGCGGAACGCCATGAGCTCGAACGGGCTGAGCAGTTCGCTCATGGTGTGCTTGTACTCGCCGTCCGTCTGGTAGCGCGATGCCGGCGAGCCGGTCGACACGGCCAGCTGCAGCGTCTTGCTGTCGAGCGCATTGCCACCCGCGTACGCCCAGCCCGGCGTCAGAATGGCATCCTCCCACTGCTTGAGCAGTGCGGGAGAGCTGTACCAGTAGAACGGGAACTGCAGCACGATGTGATCGTGCTGTTCGATGAAGGCGTGCTCGGCCTCGACGTCGATCTTGAAATCCGGATACAGCGCATACTCGTCACGCACGTCCACGCCTACCGGGTTCTGCTTGGCGAGTTCGTCGAGCAGACGACGGTTGACCTTGGAAGCTTCGTAATTCGGATGGAATAGCAGTACTGCAGTGGACATGATGACTCCTTAATGCGTCATGGGGGAGCGGATATTGGTGGGATCTACGGTCGACATGCATCGGTATGAGACTCCGACGTTTCATGTGGAACGCCATCGTCTGTCCCGCACGGTGGATGTGCCGGCCTTTCGCCCTCGAAAAGCAGTGTAGTGCCGACTTGGTGTTGACGATCGTTTCCGTCCGGCATGCAAGTCGTGCCCGTTATCGGGGTTCTATTTGACGATGCCGTTTTTCCCATTAATTGTGTAGAAAATGTAACGAGACGCGTCGTGTTGTAGACGTATGTACCGAGGACGGTGTAAGTTCTCTTTTTGTTGCCTTTCAAGGTGACATGCGGACATAGCTTAGTTGGTAAAGCGCGACCTTGCCAAGGTCGAGACCGCGGGTTCGAGTCCCGTTGTCCGCTCGCGTCGGGTGATTGGCGCAGCGGCTAGCGCACTTCCTTCACACGGAAGGGGTCGTAGGTTCGATTCCTACATCACCCACGAGTCGCGGTTCCGATCGCGATTGCAATAACTCAATACGGGGCTATGGCGCAGCTGGTAGCGCATCTCCATGGCATGGAGGGGGTCAGGGGTTCGAATCCCCTTAGCTCCACGGACAAGGTCCGGGTCGAACGACTCGGACCTTTTTTGTTTTCCGCCGACGGCCGGCTCCGTCATCGCAAATATCAAAAGATGCCAAACTGTGGGCCGGACTACGGAGTTATCGGCCAGGACGCTCGGACTGTGCCCGGACTGTACGAATAATGAACGACGAATGAACAGGTGTCGGGAACCTGAAATATCCCCATATCCGCAACGTATGCTGAACGTACCGGACCGATTGACGGGAAGATGGGGAAGCGCGATGGCGGGCAAAAAGGATAAGTCTCTTATCTACTGGAACATGAACTACAAGGGTAAGCTGCGCCGTACATGGGTGATGCTGCCGATTTGCGTCATCGTCGGCGTCATCGCACCCTTCTACACGGCGATGGAATACGGCAGCGTTCTGCTCGGCATTGTCTTCGATGTGGTGCTTGCCGTCACCTGGGTGCTGCAGCTGCTGTACAACATGCGCAAGGCGCGTGAGGAAGAGCAACAGGAACGGCAACAGACAATGACGCCGACGGCTGGCCAGTCCATCAACATGGCTTCCCAAGTGCCGACGGGTGCCGTCCCATTCGCGCCTCAGCCGAACGGCGGAACGTCATGGAGCGGACCGACTCCGTTCGAGCAGGAGACCGGCCGCCTGCAGATGCAGATGGCCTATCTTGCCGAGTCCCTGCCCGACCGTGCCGCCATAGACGACGGCCGGATCCAGACCGTGTATGTGCACGCCATGGTGAAGAACGGTCAATCGAAGTGGGATTGTTTCTACCGGACCGGTAATGCACTCGTCGCGTCCGGCGACATGATGAAGACCATGCCGTCGGATACTCGCCGCAGGTTCTTCGCATCAGGACAGTCGTTGATGGACGAATACCGTAGAGTCTGCGATCGCTATCATGTGGACGCTCCGACCGAGCTGCGTATCACCTTTGATCCGAAGACTCACGAGCTCCATACCGATGTCGAGTATCAGCCGATCGGCGATGACGATCCATTCATGGCCTGGGCCTCTGAAGTGTATAAGGGCTTCCAGTCCTGACCGTCCCCATGTGGGAGCGCATTCGTGCGCGCAATGTTTTTTGATCGTTTCGATCGTTCGGGACGTCTGGACTGTTTGACGACGGCACCGGTTCATCCGGCCTGCCGTCGTCTTGCATAATCGGCCGTATTGTGTCCGTCTTAATCGTTTGCCTGTTGGTACCGCTGCGATCTGGTTGTTGAACCGGGGGTGAACGAGGGTTGTCGGGGTAACGGCGGGGGAATGACGGTTCTTCCGTAGCGGTGTTTCGGGGAAATATTCCTGCCTAGACTAGAGATAGACGTGATTTCATGCTTTTGCGACACGCCGAGCGAAGCTTGTGTTTTCAACGGTTTCGCTCCGTTTTGCTGTGCCCGGGTTGCGGGCCGGTGGGTTCTTGTGTATGTTTATCTCTTGCTGCCCGGCACGGATGGTTCAGGTTGAGGCCTGGGTCGCTTGCCTGTGTGGTGGTGGTTTGAGAACTCAAGAGCGTGTTTTGTACTACTAAGTTTTGATTGCCAGTCCGGCCATGGCTCCTGTTTTTGGAGTGCCTCGAGAGGGGCTGTGATTGTGGTCGGGTTT
>NZ_QXGJ01000017.1 GCF_003952005.1 Bifidobacterium callimiconis | reverse complement strand
GACTCATCCCATGCCGCTCACTTCCGACTTGGTGGTCCATTGGTAGTTCGGGTTGGGCGGGATGGTGTCGTCCGTGTCGGCTTGATCTGCTTTGGCTCCCCTCGCCGCCGAGGGGAGCTGTCCGCCGCATGGCGGGCTGAGGGGAGTTATTCAGGAGCAGCCAGCTCGACTCATCCCACACCGCTCACTCCCAACTTGGTGGTCCATCCGAACTTGGTAGCCCAAACGCGACGTTCCACTCACCTCGCTAGGGGTCGCACCGCCGCGTTCGGACTCTCGAATCCGGTCGCTCCGGCGCCGGCTACTCCCCCAGTGCGATCTCGTCAATGCGGCGCAGCTCGTCGTCGCTGAACTCGGTGTTCTTCAACGCACCCACATTGTCGAGAATCTGCTGCGGCTTGGAGGCGCCCACCAGCACGCTTGTCACAGCCGGATGATGCAGCAGCCACGCCACCGACATCTCCGCCAGCGTCTGCCCACGATCCGACGCCAGCTCGTTCAGCGCACGAATCTGTGCCAGCCTCTCCGGCGTCAGCGCATTCTCCTGCAGGAACCGGCCGTCCGCCTTGATGCGGCTATCGTCCGGAACCCCGTTGAGATACCGGTTCGTCAGCAATCCCTGTGCCAGCGGGCTGAACGTGATCACGCCCTTGCCGAGTCGCTCGGCCGAATCCAGCAGACCGTTCTCTGCCGGCCTGCGATCGAAGATGTTGAACTTGTTCTGGTTGATGATGAACGGCACGCGCATCTCCTGCAGGATCGCCGCCGCCTTCTCCATGGTCGGTCCATCGTAGTTCGACAATCCCACGTACAGCGCCTTGCCGCTGCTCACCGCCTGCGCCAGCGCTCCCATGGTCTCCTCGAGCGGCGTCTCCGGATCCGGACGGTGGTGATAGAAGATGTCCACGTAGTCCAGTCCCAGTCGCTCCAGGCTCTGATCCAGGCTCGCCAGCAGATACTTGCGGCTGCCCCAGTCGCCGTACGGTCCTTGCCACATCTCGTAGCCGGCCTTGGTGCTGATGATCAGCTCGTCGCGATGCCCGCGGAAGTACTCGCGCAGCAGACGACCGCAGTTCCTCTCGGCGGCTCCCGGTTCCGGACCGTAGTTGTTCGCCAGATCGAAGTGCGTGATGCCGTTGTCGAATGCCGTGAACACCAGCTGCTTCATGTGCTCGTACGGCGTGATGTCGCCGAAGTTGTGCCAGAATCCCAGCGACAGCGCCGGCAGCTTCAGACCGGAATTGCCGCAGCGGTTGTAGATCATGCCGTCGTATCGGGTGGGGGCGGGCGTGTATGTGGTGGTGGGTTCGAACATCATTGCTCCTTGCCGTATGCCTTCGGAATCATCGTGGATTCCGTGTCGTTGATTCCATAGTTGCACTTCAAGTACGCTTGAATGCAAATCTGTAAAAATTCAGGCGTTTTCGTTGGCGTCGTTCGGCAGCTGTCCGATGGCATGGCATCGGATACGGCGTGATGACACCGCCGACGCGTGATCTCCTGATTGAAACGAGGCTGACTCATGACGAAGAACGATGACGGAAACGTCAAACACATTGCCGATGACGGCACTTCCCCCGTCGGCTATTCCATTCGACGGGTCGCCGCGATGTTTCACATGCCGACGTCCACGTTGCGTTACTACGAGGACGTGGGTCTGCTCACCAACGTGGAACGTGACCCGGCAGGACAGCGGGTGTACCGCGAATGTCACATCAATCGTCTGCGCACGATCTGCTGCTTCAAGCACGCCGGTATGAGCATTGGTGAACTCCAACGGTTCTTCTCGTACGAGTCGGATGAATCCGGGCATATCGACGAGATCATGGGCCTGCTGAACGAGCGGCACGAGGCGCTTGACGAGCAGCGTCGCGCGCTGGAGGAGGCCCATGCGCATCTTCTGCGCAAGCTGCACTACTACGGCGACATTCAGAAGGCCGTTCACAAGGATCGGCCGCTTCCCGATTGGGCGGATTACCGCAATGCGGTGTTCAAGGAGAGTCAGGTTTCCTCATCCGGTGAATAGACGCACAAACCCTCACATTTCCTAGGTTTTTCGTGTGTGAAGAGAACGATATTCGCTCAGATCGCACAATAGTGAACGTCGCTTGGGTGAGACCGGTTCACAAATCGAAGATACCCCGATCCGAGCCGCGAAATTCCGTGGCAGACAAGCGGGTATCTTCGATTTGTGAACCGCTTTTACCTGAGAGGCCGTCCCTCGGCGATCGCGCGCAACGCCGCCATATGCGCGGCGAAGGCGTGATCTCCGGCCGGTAGCATGTGCACCAGCGTCACCTTATGTCGATTGAGAATGCCCGGCCGCTTTTCCAGTTCCACATATCCGTTGTCCGCCAGAACCTTGAGGTGCTTAGAGCAGGCGGCGTCGCTGATCTCCAACGTGTCGCGGATCACCGAGAACTCCAGCGGGCTGCTCGCGGCCAGCAGTCCGCAGATGCGCAGACGGTTGGGTTCGTGGATGAGCTCGTCGAAGCGCGGCGTGACGGCGCCGCTCATGGCGTGACCCCAGCATCGGGATTATGCCGACTCGCAATGAGCCTGGCGATTTCACGCTCGCGCATCCAGGTAAGCAGCACGATCGCCGCCGCACCGAGAACGGGCAGCACGCCGTATCGCACGATCGTCAACGAGAATGGTTCTCCACCGCCGAGCAACCGCGCCTGCTCGCGCATCACGCTTTCGGCCAGAATCATGATCACCGCCACGACCGTGGTGAGCGTGTAGTTGAGAATGATGGCGCGATTGCCCATCCACGCGGTTCTGCGCATGCGCTTGCGGCGCTCGTCGGGAATGATGGTGATCGCCTCGAACAGAATGAAGACGGCCAGCAGCTTCAGGTCGATGGACAGATCCGCGATGCCCACGTTGGCGAAGAGCGCGCCCCAGGCGATGCCATGCGCCATGCTGACCCACAGGGGCCAGGCGGCCTTCTTTCCGAGTTTGGCTCCATCCCTGTTGAGCTGCTGCAGGTTCCGATAGGCGTCAGCGGTGGAGGGCGGATCGGTGCGCGATGCCGGCCGCGGTGCGGTGTTGTCTTCTGCATTGTTCGGTTCGGTATGCGGAATGGGTTGTTCGGTACGCATCGGAATCATCTCCTTCCGGCTTCGTCGTCGGTTTGATGAAACGGATTAAGCAATGGGTGGATGTCGCCTTCTGTATGAGGCAAACGTAGTGCGACATGACTGGTGAAATGAATGAACCAAAAGTGTCGGGCGAGCGAATCGAGTGGTGACTGTCGTTGTCGCCGATCATCTGAATCCACTGACCATGATGGTCATGATCGGGATGATTCTCGATGGAGGAATAACGCTTTCCTCTAAGGAAATAATAACTCTTTCCCCACGGGAAAGTCAATGAAAACCACACGTAGAGGGCGCGGAGGGCGCGGAGAAAACAGTGAAGCTCGTATTGCTGAGAGGCTCGATACTCTGGCTCCCCTCACCGCTGAGGGGAGCTGTCTGCCAAAGGCGGACTGAGGGGAGACAACAGAGGATTGCGCCATGAATTGCGCTATATGCTTTGGCGCTTGCGGGTGGATTCCATTGAGTCATCAGATAATAAGGGCGCAACGGTCTCCGTGTCCCTCCCCTCAGTCGGCTGTCGCCGACAGCTCCCCTCCCAAGGAGGGGAGCCAGAGGGAAAGAGCCCCGCAGATTTTGTGGCCACGCCGGCTACCCCTGAGTTTCGGATGATGCGTGCGGCCGCAAGACGCACCGAAGGAAGGCGTACGAAGGTACGTCGACTGAGGAGCAACGCGGCGGACGCTCCATCATCTTTACCCCTGAGTTTTGGATGATGCGTGCGGCATCAAGGCGCGGAACATGAAGGCGTACAACGGTACGTCGAATGTTCCGCAACGCGGATAACGCTCCATCATCCAAAACTCAGCGCAAAACTCAGTACTTCATGCCCATGGCGGAGCGCACCTCATCCAGCGTCTCCTCGGCGATCGCGTTGGCGCGCTTGTTGCCGTCGTGAAGGATGTCGCGGATGGTGTCCATGTCCTTGGCGAGTTCGGCGCGGCGCTCGCGGTGCGGGGCGAGGAACTCGTTGACGGATTCGGTGACGTACTTCTTGAGGGCGCCGGCGCCGGAGGCACCGATCTCCTCGGCGATCTCCTGCGGGTCGCGGCCGGTGACGAGGCCGGCGGTGGTGAGCAGGGCGGAGACCTGCGGACGGTTGACCGGGTCGAAGGTGATGGTGCGCTCGGAGTCGGTGGGGCTCTTCTTGATGAGCTTGGCGGTCTCCTCCGCGGTGGCGCCGAGCATGATGGAGTTGCCGTAGGACTTGCTCATCTTGCGGCCGTCGAGACCGGGGATCTCGGGGGCGTCGGAGAGGATGGCGGACGGCTCGGGGAACACGGGGTTCTTCTTGGCGAAGCGCTCGTTGAAGCGGCGCGCGATGGTGCGGGTGATCTCCACGTGCGGGAGGTTGTCCTTGCCGATCGGCACGACGTTGGCCTTGCAGAAGAGGATGTCGCATGCCTGATGCACGGGGTAGGTGAGCAGCAGGCCGGTCAGGGCGTGGCCGGAGGCTTCCATCTCGGACTTGACGGTGGGGTTGCGGTGCAGCTCGGCCTCGGTGACGAGGGAGAGGAACGGCAGCATGAGCTGGTTTTCGGCGGGCACGGCAGAGTGCGTGAAGATCATGGTCTTCGTCGGGTCGATGCCAGCGGCCATGTAGTCGAGGACGAGGTTGAGCACGTTGTCTTCGATGTGCTCGGTGGTGTCGCGGTCGGTGATGACCTGGTAGTCGGCGATGATGATGTTGGTGTTCACGCCGCGGTTCTGCATGGCCACGCGCTCCTTGATGGAGCCGAAGTAGTGGCCGAGGTGCAGGCGTCCGGTCGGGCGGTCGCCGGTAAGCATGGTGAACTTGCCGGGGTTGGCTTCCAGCTTGGCGAGCGTGGCGTCGGAGCGTTTTTTCGCGGCGAGGAAGCTCGCGCTCATTTCGTTGCCTGCTGCTGTCAACTGCTGTTCTTCAGCCATTACGCACCAACCCGTTTTTGTTGAAGGTATTGAAAAATAACGCTCTAATCGTAAAAGTCTGAGCAGACATCCCGGGATTAGTGGTACTCTCTTATGTGATGAATTAGGAAACGTGTTGCCTCGGGCACAATAGACTGGCGAAGGGGGTCAGATGGGCCGCGGACGTCAGAAGGCTAAGCAGACGCGAATTGCCCGTAAGCTCAAGTACCTCACCACTGATACCGATTACGATGAGCTCGCGAAGGAATTGTCAAGTCAGGATGAGGTGACTCCATCCGCTGCGGATCCGTTTGCGACGATCGAAACCAAACTTCACTCCGATGATCATGAGGATCATGCGGTCGGAGTCGATGGCGAGGAACTGGATGAGTACGCGCAGTGGGCCGCCGAAGCCGCCAAGAAGGCGGAGGAGAAGCCGGCCGTCAAGGCTCCGGTTCGACGGGGTCCGATTCCGATGCCGATGCCTTCCGCATTGAAGAAGACCGTAAAACCTGCCGCTCCGGCCAAGCCGAAGACGGAGGATTCCGATTCCGGATCCGACGAATGATCGCAAGTGACTGATCGTCGGATGTCGTGATCAATACCTTGAAGGGGATGGGTACCGCAATGGTGTCCATCCCCTTTTTGCGTTCTCGGTGATTCCGTATGATCCTGATGATCCCGACGGCTACGCCAACGGCAGCAGGTCGCTCAGATCGTCGCGCTCGCCCACCGCGCTGATGTGTCCGGCGTCCTTTTCCTCATCCCATGTGCTGACGCCGCAGACGAGCCGTAGCCATACGTCGGGTTCGAGTTCGATCACGTCGGGTGGGGTGAGATTGTGCGGGTCCGATGCGGGCCCTTCCAATATCTTGATCGCGCCCCACGGCGCCACGCGCACTTCCACGCCCTCGCCGGGTGCCTTGCGTTCCATAAGATACAGCGAATATCGCACGGCCATGGCCCACACGCGACGTGGCAGATCGTCCGTTGCGGCGAGATCGTCGGCCGCGGTCCGTCGCCACTGTTCCAATGCCCGCTGTCCTTCGGGCAGATCCTTTTTCAATATGGATGCCATGCACTCATTGTTTCACATTCGATATTTTCGAATTTCGATATGATCGCGTCGGAATCGTGTGAGACGCGCCCCGAATCGTATCGAACCGGTTCATTGTCGTGCGCTCTCATGACTGTGAAAACGCCGATGCCGTCGATTTGCGCCAGCGTTTGTTCATCTGAAAAGACTGATATTTGCACGTTCTAGTGGTACTATCAGGTATTGTTGGTCTTAAACGGATGAATCTGTAATCCAGAATTCATCTGGCAGCTAGGCAGAGTCGCCTTTGCAGACGCATAATGTCTAGCGGGAGATGTTCTCACGAGAAAGAGTGCTTTATGACTGAGCAAACCGCACCGAAGTCCCCGGTGACCACTGAACAGTTCATCGAAGAAATCAAAGAACAGCTGAAGTACAACCAGGGCGTGACCGTTGAGCAGGCCACCGATGCCGACGTTTACGTCGCCTCGTCACTGGCCGTGCGCCGTCACCTCATGGATTCCTGGGCCACCACGCAGAAGGACACCGTCGAGGGTAACACCAAGGCCGTCGGCTATCTGTCCGCCGAGTTCCTGATGGGTAAGCAGCTGCGCAACGCGCTGCTCAACCTTGGCATGCTTTCCGAGTTCGACGACGCCGTCAAGGCGCTGGGCCACGATCCGCAGCTGGTCGTCGACGCCGAGTACGAGCCCGGCCTCGGCAACGGTGGTCTGGGTCGTCTGGCCGCCTGCTTCATCGACTCTCTCGCCTCGCTGGGCGTGCCGGCCTTCGGCTACGGCATCCAGTACAAGTACGGCATCTTCAAGCAGGAGTTCGACGCCGAGGGCAAGCAGGTGGAGCGCCCCGACTACTGGCTCGCCAACGAGGAGCCGTGGGGCCACATCGACTACAACCGTTCCCAGAAGGTCTCCTTCGGCGGCGAGGTCGTCGAGGAGGACGGCAAGAAGGTGTGGAAGCCGGCTTGGTCCGTGCGCGCCGTCCCGGTCGACTACATGGTTCCGGGCTACGCCTCCGGTCGTGTGAACACGCTGCGTCTGTGGAGCGCCAAGAGCTACGACGAGTTCGATCTGCTCACCTTCAACAAGAGCGAGTACCTCGACGCCGTCAAGCCGCAGGTCGAAGCCGAGAACATTTCGAAGATCCTCTACCCGGAGGATTCCACCCCGCAGGGCAAGCGTCTGCGTCTCGAGCAGCAGTACTTCTTCGTGGCGGCCTCCCTGCATGACGCCATCCGCGTGTTCTACCCCGGTCAGGACAAGCCCGATCTGACCACCTTCCCGAACAAGATCACGTTCCAGCTCAACGACACCCACCCGGTGATCGGCATCCCCGAGCTCATGCGCATCCTGATCGACGAGTACGGCTACGACTGGAACACTGCTTGGGACATCACCACCAAGACCTTCAACTACACCTGCCACACGCTGCTTCCGGAAGCCTTGGAAGTGTGGCCCGTCGATCTGATCAACGAGCTGCTGCCCCGCCACATGCAGATCATCAACGAGATCAACGATCACTTCCTCGAGGAGCTCAAGGGTCTCACCCGCGACAAGGAGCGCATCAACCGCATGCGCATCGTCACCGAGGGCGACTACCCGCAGGTGCGCATGGCCTACCTGGCCACCGCCGGCGGCTCCCACGTCAACGGCGTGGCCGCGCTGCACTCCCAGCTGCTCAAGGACGTCACCCTGCGTGACTTCTCCGATCTCTTCCCGACGAAGTTCACCAACGTGACCAACGGCGTGACCCCTCGCCGCTTCATCCGCCTCGCCAACCCGCGCCTGAGCGCCCTCATCACCGAAGGCCTCGGCACCGACAAGTGGCTGAGCGACCTCGAACTGCTGCAGGGCCTCGTCCCGCTGGCCGACGACGACGAGTTCGTCAAGAAGTTCGCCGAAGTCAAGCACGCCAACAAGGTGGCCTTCGCCAACTTCGCCAAGGACCGCTACGGCTTCGACGCCAACCCGGACACCATGTTCAACACCATGGTCAAGCGTCTGCACGAGTACAAGCGCCAGTCCCTCAAGATCCTGGCCCTCATCGCCCGCTACGCCGCCATCAAGAACGGCACCATCAACGTGGACGACGTGCTGCCGCGCACCGTGTTCTTCGGCGCCAAGGCCGCCCCGGGCTACTACATGGCCAAGCTCACCATCCAGCTCATCAACAACGTCGCCCGCGTCGTCAACAACGACCCCGACGTCAAGGGCAAGCTGGCCGTGCACTTCCCCGCCAACTACAACGTGCGCCTCGCCCAGCACCTCATCCCCGCCACCGAGCTCGACGAGCAGATTTCGCAGGCCGGCAAGGAGGCGTCCGGCACCGGCAACATGAAGTTCGCCCTTAACGGCGCTCTCACCGTCGGCACCCTCGACGGCGCGAACGTCGAGATCCGCGAACGCGTCGGCGCCGAGAACTTCTTCCTCTTCGGCATGACCGTTGACGAAGTGGACGCCCTCTACGAGGAAGGCTACAACCCGGCCAAGTACTACGAGGCCGATCCTCGCCTGAAGATGGCCATCGACATGATCTCCAACGGCACCTTCTCCAACGGCGACCGCAACACCTACGCGCCGCTCGTTGCCGACTGGCTGACCAAGGACTACTTCATGACCCTGGCCGACTTCACCTCCTACGCCGACATCCAGTACCAGATCGAGGACCTCTACCGCAACCCGATGGAGTGGAACCGCAAGGCCATCCTCAACGTGGCCAACACCGGCTTCTTCAGCTCCGACCGTTCGATCGAGGATTATTTGGAACGCATTTGGCACACCGGTCCTCTGGCCTGACGGCCAGTGGCCCTGTGCCCCAAACGCGTGCCGTATCCCTACCTCGCGCTCGATGAATCGCGCTCGGCGTCGCCTACCGGCAGTCCACCGGACTGCTGGCTGACGGCTCCGCACATTTGGCACACCGGTCCGCTCGCTGACTGACGGAGCGTCATCTGCGTTGCAGAGGGTTCGACGTACCTTCGTACGCCGTCACCCTCTGCGCCTTGATGCCGCACGCGTCAGTCCGCTCGCTCCGCTCAAGGGGTAATCCTCGGGCTCCCCTCCGCGGGAGGGGAGCTGTCCGCGTAGCAGACTGAGGGGAGGGCTCCGGAGCACACCGGTCCCAAACAACCCAAAACCCGCAATACACAAATTGGGTGTATCCGCATCATAAGGAGACCGATTCCGGTCCCGCTATGATGCGGATACACCCAATTTGCTATTTACGTGGTATTCGCGAATGAACGGATCACCCGCTCCCGACCATCAGATCAACACGATCCCGATGCGAAGCGGCGGCGACCCATCCCCAACCCGGGAAATCCGCACAATCCCGAAAATTCCGAAAGAACAAGAGTCCCGGGAATCAGGCTTCGGCTTCCTCCGCTTCGGGCTCCTCGACCTCGGCCTCATCCTCATCGGCGGCCACGGCCTTCTCCTTCTTGGAGGCACTCAGGTCGACCGGAGACGAGCTGTTCTCCCACGGCTCCTCCCACGGATCGTACTCCGGGTTCTGCTGCTTGTACACGTACAGCGCCGCCAGACCGGCCAGCAGCGCACCGAACAGAAGCGCGAAGAACTTCCACCCGTTCGACGACTTGTTCTCCATATTGGCTCCTTTCACAGGGAATTACAGCCTGCCCTTTCAGACCGTTTTCCCCCATTCTAAGCCGACGATGTGCCCAAGCTGTGAGCATCCACGCCGAGGGATTCGCCGCAATCCCAATCGACCCCTATCATCCGGCGCCGCCATGCCATACAGTGGGGTCCATGAGTCAACGTTTTCGCCTGTTCCCGAACTCCCCCACGTCGCACGACCTGTTCGACCACGACAATATTCGCCGTCAGTGGCGAATCGGCGGTCCGGTCATCACGTCCGCGATCATCCTGATCTGCGTGGTCATGTGGGCCATCGAGATCATCACCCGATTCATCGCGCCGAATCTGCTGGGCGTCATCCTCGGCTACGGCATGTTCACGTCCGCGCTTGCCGCCCGCATGCCGTGGACGTTCGTCACGTCGATGTTCCTGCACGAGCCGGGCATCTTCCATATCCTGTTCAACATGCTGACCCTGTGGGCCATCGGCCCCGTACTGGAGCGCCTGCTCGGCCACTGGCGGTTCCTCGGCTTCTACCTGCTGTCCGGCTTGGGCGGCGACATGGCGCTGCTGCTGTGGGCCCGACTGCTGCCCGGCGGCTCGGGCTGGGCCATGTCCACGTACGGTGCGTCCGGTGCACTGTTCGGCCTGTTCGCCGCCATTTTCGTGGCATACCGACGTATGGGACTGGATATGACGTCGATGATCGTCTGGCTGGCGATCAACTTCATGATGCCGTTCATCGCGCCCGGCATCGCATGGCAGGCGCATGTGGGCGGATTCGTGATCGGCGGATTGTACGCGTGGCTGATGGTCGCCGGACTGCCGATGATGCGATCGAAGACGCTCACCGTGCGAGCGTGGGCGTACGGCGTCGTACTGTTCGCGATCATCGCCGGCGTGAGCGCCTGGTGCCTCATCCCCACTCTGGGATAACCCGACGATCCGTCATTCGATTCACCACGAAAACGAAGGGTCCTCTCCGACGATTGATGATCGGAGAGGACCCTTTCATATAATTCATACGACAACGATGTCCGTGAAAAACCAGAAAGACGATGGTCGACACCAGCTGTATGTTGCAAACATACGGCGGATACTGTCTGACCGTATCAGCGCCACCACATGGTCATCAGGAATCCGACGAGCATAATGCCGAATCCAATGGCAAGATTCCAGGCGCCGATGTGCGGAATCGGGTAATCGTACGTCATGTAGTACACGACGACCCACACCAGACCGATCACCAGCAGCAGGCAGAACAGCGGCACGAACCAGGCGGGATTCGACTTGGTGCCCTTGATGGATTCCTCCACGCGCTTCGTGTTCTCCTGCTGACGGGCGAACATCTTACGCATCTGCGGCGTCATCGTGGCCTCATCGGCACTCTTGTTGAGCACGGCCTCCACCTTGTCCATGGAGATGCCGAAATCCTCGTCGTTGTCGGAACCCTTGTCAGCGTCATCCACGTCCTTGACGTCGGTATCGGCGGTGGTGTCGGTGACGGTGTCCGCCTTGGTCTCGTCGAGCTTCTGCTCGTCCTGTTCAGCCATGAGAGATTACTCCTTTAACGTAAGCTACTAGTCATAGTAGTGGCTAGAGTGGAAACAGTTGACAAGTCGGATTCCATAATAGGACGAACGATAAGGCGGACGATCGGTCATGGGCAAGCACGGGGGTAGGCATGTGGCGCGCAAGTCGCTGGCCGGCGCGCTGTCCGTCATCATCGTATTCGCGCTCGCCGGCTACCTGTTCGTCACCAACGTGCGCATCAACCGTTCCGTCACCGTCACGTCCGACACCACACAGCTGCTCAACGAACGATCACGCAAGGTCACCGAACTCGAAGACGAGGTCAATACGCTCAGCGACAAGATCGATGCGTTGAAGACCCTCACCGGTAACGACACCACTGCGCAGAACGCGGAAGACGCCGGATCGGGTACCAAACTCAAGGCGGTGGAAGGGCCCGGCGTCACCGTCACGCTCGACGACTCCCCGTTATGGGAGAGCAAGGTGGGCGATTCCGGATCGTCGGCCGACATCAACGACTACGTGGTGCATCAACAGGACATCGAAGGTGTGGTGAACGCGCTATGGGCCGGCGGCGCCGAGTCCATGATGATCGAGGACCAGCGAGTGACCTACAATTCCGCCGTACGATGCGTCGGCAACGTACTGCTGCTGCAGGGCAAACGGTATGCGCCACCGTTCAAGATATCGGCCATCGGCCCGGTCAACGACATGATCCAGGCGCTCAACAATTCGCCCACCATACAGGTATACAAGGAATACGTGGATTCGATCGGCCTCGGATGGAAGGTCGAACGATCCGACAACCTCAAGTTCGACGCCGCCAACGCGGTGTCGCAGACCCTCAAATACGCCAAGGTAAAGGAAAGCTAACATGGCACAAACCATGGCCCAACCGACCGCACGCGCACGCATGACACGCAACCCCGGTGGGGGCCGGGGCTCCGCCGCATCCGCATTCCTCGGCATTCTCGGCGAGATCCTGCTCACCCTGGCGGCCGTACTCGCCCTGTACATCGCCTGGCAGCTGTGGTGGACCGGCGTGGAATCCGAACAGGCGCAAAGCTCCCAACGCGACAGCGTCTCCTGGGTGGACCCGCAGAAGAACGGCGACGGGTACACCATCGCCAAGGCCCAGCAGGGCGATCCGCCGGTCCAGCCGCAGGCCGCCGTCACCGGAGACCTGATCGCCCAGCTCTACGTCCCCCGATTCGGTCAGTCCTGGCAGCGCAACGTGGTCGAAGGCACCGACGCATACCAGCTCTCCCGCCACGGCCTCGGCCATTACTCCGAAACCCAGATGCCCGGCCAACTCGGCAACGTGGCCATCGCCGGACACCGCTCCGGCTACGGCGAACCCCTCGCCCACGTCGACGAACTCCAGCCCGGCGACAAGATCATCCTGCGCACGCAGGACTACTGGTACGTGTACACGTACACCGACTACAAGATCGTCACCCCCGAATCCACCGAAGTCGTGGCAGCCGTCCCCGGCCAGCCCGGAGCCACCCCCACCGACCGCTACATCACGCTCACCACCTGCGAGCCGCGCTACACCGAAGCCACCCACCGTTGGATCTCCTACGGCAAATTCGACTACTGGGCCAAAGTCTCCGACGGTATCCCCCAAGAGCTCGCCGCATCCGCCACGTCCGGCGGCGTGCAGTTCGAACGCGGACAGTCCTCCCCGCTCGCCAAGGTGTCCGGCTCCATGGAGAACGTGGTGATCGCGCTCGCCATCGCCTACATCGTCGTGTATCTGGCCGCGCTCGTCGCCTGGCGCTACCCCGTGCTGCGACAGATCAAATACGGCGTGCGCAACAAGCCCGCCGTAAGCCTCTACGGATGGTTCTACCGGCACCAGCCGGGCCCCATGCTCATCCGCTGGATACTCATGCTCATTCTGGCCGTGGCCATCGCCGCCGCACTGTTCGAATGGGCGTTCCCGTGGGCGGCGTCCAATATTCCGTACCTGAAAGTCACATCGAACTTCGTTGCCGTAGAGTAGACGCAGCGAAGTGATGGCCGTGGGCCGACCACGGCGTACGAGTCACAACATGAGTCATCAACGATCACAAGAGATCAGAGGAGCAGCCATGACGGATACGACAACCGATTCCGCAAGGATTCTGGTCATCGACAACTACGATTCGTTCGTCTACACGATCGTCGGATACGTGGAGACGCTGGGTGCCACGGTGACGGTCGTACGCAACGACGCGATCGACCCGTCCACGCCCGGACTGCTCGACGACTACGACGGCGTGCTCATCTCCCCCGGACCGGGTGCCCCGTCCGAATCCGGCGTGAGCGAGGACATGATCCGACTGTGCGCCAAGGAACGCAAGCCCATGTTCGGCGTGTGTCTGGGCATGCAGGCGCTCGCCGAAGTGTTCGGCTGCACGGTGGGCCATGCGCCCACGATCATGCACGGCAAGACCAGCCAGATCGAGCATCTGGATGATGAGATCTTTGCCGGCATTCCGAATCCGATGACCGCCACGCGCTACCATTCGCTGGCCGTTGAGCCGGATAGTGTGCCCGATACGCTGCAGGTGACCGCGTGGACGCAGGGCGACCATATCGTGCAGGGTCTGCGGCATCGTGAACTGCCGCTGTACGCCGTGCAGTTCCATCCCGAGTCCGTGATGACCGAGGGCGGCTACCGTCTGCTCGCCAACTGGCTTGCCGTATGCGGTCAGACCAGTGCCGTAGAGAAGTCCAAGGGTCTCAAGCCCAAGGTCGCCGTCGACGCCGAGTAGGCGAGTAGGACTATCTGAGACAGGGCGATCGGCTGACGCTGTGGGCTGACGGCGCGCTGGTGTCGTGAGCTGACGCTGTGGATCGGTGGCGTGGAATCGGCCTTCGGCCGATTCCGTATGCGCCCCTCCCTGTGTCTCTCCTCTTTCCTCCCTCGTCCCTTTCCTCCCCACCCTTCTCTGTTTCGCATTCTCCGTCCTCTCATCCATCCTCCTCCCCACCCCCACCCCAATACAAAAAGGCCGGTGGAGACTCCCCTCATGGGAATCTCCACCGGCCTTTCTCGCGTCCGTCCGTTTGCCACGACAATCGCCTTGGCAAACTACCAAACCGTGATGATCTGCCTCAGATCACTGCACCGTGATGGTGTACGATCCGTCGGAATTCTGGGTCACACCGGTCACGGTGGCATCGTCGTTGCCGGGGCCGCTGATGGTGTACTTGACCTTCTTGCCGCTCATGATCGACTTCATCTCGGACTGCGTCTTGCCCATCACGCCGAACGGATCGCTGCTCGACGATCCGCTGCTGCCGGTCGACGAGTTGTCCGTGCTGCCGGAGCTGGAGTTGTCCGTGCTGCCGGAGCCGCTCGTGTTCAGCGTCACCGAGCTGCCGGCGTCCACCTGGCTGTTCGCGGTCGGGCTCTGGCTGGTCACCGTATCGCTGTCCTTGCCGCTGGAGCTCACCGTAAGGCCGAGCGCCTGCAGCGCCTGACGCGCGGAGGAGAGCGTCTGTCCGGTCACGTCGGGCACGGTCACCTGGTCGGAGCCCTTGGACACGTACAGCGTCACCGTGCTGCCCTGCTCCACCTTGGAGCCCTCGTCTGGGTTGGTGCTCACCACATTGCCTTCGTCCACATCACTGGACGCGACCTCCTTGGTGGTGGCGCTCAGACCAGCCTGCTTGAGCTTGGCCGTGGCATCGTCGGCGGAGATGCCGGAGAGACCGTCGGGAACGGTGGTCATGCCGGAGGAGATGTAGATGATGATCGACGTGCCCTTGGCCTTCTGCGTGCCGCTTGCCGGGTCAGTGCGCGTCACGTGGTCCTTGGCCACGGTGGCGCTTTCCTCAACGGATGCGCTGCCGCTCACCGTGAAGCCGGCGTCCTCGAGGGTCTTCTTGGCCTTCTCCTGCGTCATGCCGGACACGTCGGGCACTTCGCCCTGCTTGGGGCCGGTGGAGAACCACACGGTCACCGTGCTGCCCTTGGCGGCCTTGGATCCGCCTTCGGGGCTCTGCTTGGTGAACATGCCCTTCTCCTTGGCGGAGTCGTTGTCGTCGGCGGTCTTGCAGGTCAGGCCGGCATCCTGGATGCGCTGGCAGGCCAGTTCGCTCGACATCTGTTCGGTGATCGTCGGCACGGTCACCTGATCGGCCGAACGACCGGACATGAAGTACCATGCGCCCAGTCCGGCGGCGACCACCGCCAGAATGGCCAGAATCGACGCGATGACGACCTTCTTCTTTTTCTTTGCCTTGGCCGCCTCGGCACGGGCGGCTCCACGACCGCCGGCCGCGCCTCCCATGCCGTTGTTCGGTCCGAGCGCGCCGGTGCCGGTCTCGATCGGGTTGAACGCCATGGTGCCGCCGTTCGTTCCGGCCGTTCCGTTCGTGCCGGGACCCATCACCATGGTCTCGCCGGCCTCCTGCTCCTTGCGGGCCTTCATGTTGGCCAGATCGGTGAGCGGGTTGAATGCGGCGGCCACGGGGGTGCCGCCGTTCATCAGGGCCAGCACGTCGTTGCGGAACTCGGTGGCCGTGGTGTAGCGGTTCTGACGGTCCTTGGCCATGGCCTTGGCGCAGATCGAATCCCACATCTTCGGCAGGCCGGGCACGATCGCGCTCGGCGGCGTGGCCACTTCGGACACATGCTGGTAGGCGATCGCCACCGCGGAGTCGCCGGTGAACGGCGGACGTCCGGTGAGCATCTCGTACAGCACGCAGCCGGCCGAATACAGGTCGGAGCGCATGTCCACGTTCTCGCCGCGCGCCTGCTCCGGGGAGAGGTACTGCGCGGTGCCCACCACGCCCTGCGACTGGGTCATGGTGGCGGACGAATCGTCGAGCGCGCGGGCGATGCCGAAGTCCATCACCTTCACCACGCCCTGATCACTGATCATGATGTTGCCGGGCTTGATGTCGCGGTGGATGATGCCCATGCGGTGCGAGTACTCGAGCGCGCCGAGCACGCCGAGCATGATCTGCTCGGAGTCGCGCTGGCTCAGGGCGCCGTTGGCCTTGAGGATGTCGCGCAGCGTCTGCCCCTGCACGTACTCCATCACCAGGTACGGCACGCTGACGTCACGTCCGGCGTCGTCCTTGAGATTCTCTTCGCCGGAATCGTAGATCGAGACGATGTTGGGATTGTTCAGCTGAGCGACCGAATGCGCCTCGCGGCGAAAACGCGCGATGAAGATCGGATCGCTGGCCAGATCGGCCCTCATGATCTTGATGGCTACGGTGCGGCCCAGACGGGTGTCGGTACCAACGTGGACCTCCGCCATGCCGCCATGCCCGACGAGATTGCCAACGGTGTACCGTCCGCCGGCTAATGATGCGGGGATGTACATACTCATCGTGGCTCTTCCTTCCCTGTGTTCTCGTTAATGCTCAAGTCTATATTTGCGATGCCCGACGGCGCGTCCGTGGTGGGTGTTCCCGTGGTCGCGGTCGTGTCCGTCAACCCTGTGGCGCCCGTAAGCGGTGTGCCCGTATAGGGAGCCGGCGCGGGGGGTACCACGGTGGCCGAGGTCGGTGTGGGATTCTGCCGCGGTTTCGCTGCGGGGACGAATCCCGGCAACGGTGCGGAATCCAACGGCGGGATGTCGGGAATGTCCGGCGTGGGATTCAACGACGGCCAGTCCTCGTATGGATCGTATTCCTTGGCTCCTGCCGCGGATGCGGTCGCCGCCGCGGACATTGTCGGCGCAGCGGTTGCGGATGTCGTGTTTGCGACGGTCGTCTTTACCGACGACTGCGTGATCGGCGCGGGGGCTGACGGCAACGGCACGGCGTCCACCTGCGCGTCGGTCGTCGCCGACGGTGCGATTGACGCCGACGGCGTGGCTAACGCAGCTGGCGCGGCCGGTGCAGCTGGCGGCAGTGTGATCGGTGCGGCTGCGGCCGGCTTCGGCGTCTGCTTGGCCACCCAGTCGGCGGCCGAGAACAGCTGAATCGGCTGATGCGGAGCGCTCATGACCCTACGGGTGAGGTGCCCGGTTTCGGTCAGCGCTTCGGAGGCCTCCTGATCCAGGAGCCGGCGTTCGATCTTCGCCAGCGTGCGCGATACGACGAGTGCGTTCGCCGGACGGTCCGCCGGATTCTTGGCCAACATACTCATCACGAACTCGCGCAGCTGCCAATCGATACTGTCCGGCAGCGGCGGCACGGGATCGTTCACGTGCGCGGCGGCGATGTCCACGGGCGTGGCGCCGGTGAACGGACGGTGGCCGCACAGGCCTTCGTATGCCACCACGCCGAGCGAGTAGATGTCGGACTGCGGCGTGGCCTGTTCGCCCTGCGCCTGTTCCGGGGAGATGTACTGGGCGGTGCCCACCACCATGCCGTCCTGCGTGATCTGCGCCTGGTTCGTGGAGTAGGAGACGCCGAAGTCGGTGATCTTCACCTCGCCGGTCTCCGACACCATAATGTTCGCGGGCTTCACGTCGCGATGGATCACGCCGTGCGAGTGCGCCACGTACAGGCCGCGTGCGGTCTGGATCAGGATCGGCAGCAGCTCGTCGGTGCTCAGCGGGCCGCGTGCTTTGTAGATCTCGGCGAGCGACTTGTTCGGCACGTATTCCATGATCAGGAATCCGATGTTGTCGTGCTCGTAGTATTCAAAGAGTGCGGCGATGTTCGGATGCGCCAGATTCGCCGAGTTGTGTGCCTCGGCACGCAGACGCTTGAGCTTCGCCTCCTCGTTGTCCATGTCGGCACGAAGGGCCTTGATGGCCACGGGGCGTTCAAGCTCGATGTCGTAGCCCTTCCATACTTCACCCATGCCGCCTTGCGCGAGACGCTGGTCCAGGCGGTAGCGGCGGTGGATCAGTTGTCCTTCGATCAGTCTCATTGCTTCAGGGCCTCCTGCATGATCTGTTGCATAATCGGTCCGGCCGCCTGTGCGCCGTAGGTGCTCACGTTGTGCACCACCACGGCCACGGCGATTTCGGGGTTGTCGGCGGGCGCGAATCCGGTGATCCACGCATCGTTGGCATCGTTGTTGCCGATCTGCGCGGTGCCGGTCTTGGCCGCCACCTTGGCGTTGGAGAGCTGCAGCTGCGGATCTTCCTTGGTGATCACGGACTGCATCATGGCGTTGAGCTTGCCGGCGGTGTCGCTGGAGAACGCGCGGGAGAACTCCGAAGGGGAGCTTTCGCTGATCACGGTCAGATCGCTGGACCGTACGCGGTCCACAAGCGTGGGCTGCATCATCACGCCGTCGTTGGCCACCGCGGAGGCGATCATGGCGTTGAGCAGCGGCGTGGCAAGCACGTCGCCCTGTCCGATCGACGCCAGCGCGAGCTTGTCGTCGGTGGGTGAATCGGGGAACTTCGAGGCCACGGCCTTCATCGGCGTGCCCGTGGAGCTGTTGCCGTCCACGGTGATGGAGCTGCCGTAGCCCATCTTCTTCGCCTGCTCGCTCACCTTGTCCTTGCCGAGCTTTACGCCCAGCTGCGCGAACGCGGTGTTCGACGAATACGCCAGTGCGTCTTCGAGCGTGATCTGTCCGTTGGAGCCGTTGGCGGCGCTGGTGGTGTTCGTCAGGCTCGTCACGGTGCCGGGCAGCGTGTATGAGTCGCCGGCGGGAATCTGCGTATCGGTGTTGTAGTCGCCATCCTCAAGTGCTGCGGCGGCCACGACCAGTTTGAACGTGGATCCCGGCGGGAACAGTTCGCTGGTGGTGCGGTTGAGCATCGGATTGTTGGCGTCGCCGACCAGTGCGGAGTAAGCCGAGTTGACTTCACTCGTGTTATGGCTGGCCAACGAGTTCGGATCGTAGCTCGGCGTGCTCACCATGGCCAGGATGCGTCCGGTCTTGGGTTCCATGGCCACGATCGCGCCCTGCTTGTCGCCAAGCAGCTGGTAGGCCAGCGTCTGCAGTTTCGGATCGATCGAGGTTTCGATTGTGGCGCCCAGATTCTCCTCGCCGGTGAACAGCGACTTGACCCGGCTGAGCCACAGGGAGCTGCTTTCGCCGCTGAGCAGCGAGTTGCGGCTGGCCTCGATGCCGCGGTCGGCGCGCTGGTTCACGGAGAAGTATCCGGTTACCGGTGCGTAGAGCTGGCCGCTGCTGTAGGTGCGCTGGTAGGAGAACGCGTCGTCCGATTTCTCGGACTTGGCGATCACCGTGCCGTCGCTGGCCAGAATCGATCCGCGCGGTGCTCCGTACTCGTGGTACAGCGCGCGGGTGTTACGGGTGTCGGCGTTCAGTTCGTTCGCGCGCACGGTCATGATGATCGACGTGGACAATCCCAGAATGGCGAACAAGACGATGACCGCGTTGAACAGGTGCCGCAATGAGGTGTTCATTGGGCCCTCCTTTCCGCGGAGGCCGTTCCTGCCGCATGACGAGGCGCCGCGGAAGTCTGCGATTCTCGTTTCAGTCCCGGCATGGCCGTGGCCTCGGGCAACGTGTCGCCATCATGGGCGCCCTGCCGTGCTCGCTGCGTGATGATTTCGGTCTCCTCGTTCGAGGGATGCTGCACGGCCTGTGCCGTATGCCGTGCGTGACGGGGCATTTCGCTCGTCGACGGCACCGGGGCCACGGGGGCCGCGTTGCTTGTGGACGCGGATGCGAATGCCGGGGCGGGCACGGCCATCGTTTCGGATTCGTCGTGCGATTCGTTCCTCATTTCCGTCTCGGCTTCGGACTGCGCAGTGCGTACCTGCGCCGCCTTCTTCTCCTTTTCACGCAGCGCCATCAGCGCCTCGTATTGGAAAGCCTCATCGTCGGTGTCCCCCACCGGCTTGTTCGCCGCGTTGGAAATGACGAGCAGCAGCGAGGCAAGAACGCAGTTGGCGATCAGGCTGGAACCACCGGCCGCCAGATACGGCAGGGTCAGACCGGTCAGCGGGATCACGCCCGTGACGCCGCCCACCACGGTGAACACCTGGAACGCCATGGTGAACACCAGGCCGGATGCCAGCAGCTTGCCGAATCCGTCGGTCACCTTCATGGCGATGATCATGCCGGTGCCGATGATGATCAGATACAGAGCGAGCACGGCGAACAGTCCCGCAATGCCCAGCTCCTCGCCGAGCGAGGCATAGATGAAGTCGGAGTTCGCATACGGCGTGACGGTCGGATGGCCCTGTCCCAGACCGGTTCCGGTCATGCCGCCGGTGGCCAGTCCGAATCGGCCCTGCACCAGCTGGAAGGATCCGCCGATGGCGTTGTAGACCTTGTTGTCGTAAGGATGCAGCCACGCGTTCACGCGATTGCCCACATGCGAGAACAACGATGCGGCGGCGACGGCTCCCACGGCGAATCCAACGAAGCCGATCATGATCCAGCTCTTCTGGCCGGTTGCCACGTACAGCATCGACACGAACATGGCGAAGAACATCAGAGACGTACCGAGATCGTGCTGCAGCACAAGCACGCCCATGCACACTACCCACACCACGAGGATCGGTCCCAGATCCTGCAGTCGGGGCAGACGCACGCCCAGTACCTTCCTGCCGCCCACGGCCAACTGATCGCGGTGGTCAAACAGATACGAAGCGAAGAAGAACGCCAGGAACAGCTTGGCGAATTCGGCGGGCTGCAGCGAATGGCTGCCGATCGACAGCCAGACTCGCGCACCATTGATCTCCGTGCCGATGAACGGCAGCATGGGCGAAAGCAGCAGTACCAGACCGACCACCATGCTCAGATAGGAGAATTTGCGCAGCACTCGGTAGTCACGCAGGAACGCCACCAGAATCGAACACAGCACCAGCGCCACGCACAACCACGTCAGCTGGTTCAACGCCACGGTGCTGTGCCCCTTGCCGAACACTTCGTTCTGATTGTCAATGCGAGCGATCATGATGACGCCGATGCCACTGAGCAGCAGCACGCACGGCAGAATCGTCTGATTGGCATGCGGCTGACGCACCAGCAGCACGATCCAGAACACCACGAACAATGCTCCCGTAATGCCCAGTCGCGTCACATAGGCCTGCGGCACCGTATTCTGCACGCGCATGAACATCTGGAAGATGCCCAGCACCACGATCGCTCCGGACAGAATCAGCAGTGAGGCCTGTTCGATTCGACGTGCGATCATTGCTGATTCTCCGTATTCGATGCGCTGGGTGATGGCGTTTGCGTGGCCGATGCGGAATCGCTCGGTTGGGCGGACTGTCCCGTCTGCTGATCCGTCTGATCGCCCTGATCGGTCTGTTCCTGACCGCCGAACTGATCCTTGGCTCCGGTGTTTTCCTGATTCTGCAGATCCTGCGCCTGCTGGCGAATCGTCTGCGCATGCTTTTCCGCTTCGTCATATGAGCCGACCGTGATGCCGCGGCTCAACTGTTCACGCCAGTTCGACGGCAGCGACGACACCGTGATGTCGGTGCGCTTCACCTCATGCGACAGCGAGAACCCGAACAGATCGGTGGGCACACCCTGATAGATCGCTACCGATCCGTCCGCCTCGCCCAGATAGTACTGCGTCTGCGACCACCGAAAGGCCATAAAGCCGGCGCCTCCCAGCACCAGCAGCACTGCGACGATGACTCCGGCAACGGTCATGCGGAACCGGGAACGGCGTTTGCGTTCCTGCTGCGCCTGCTCCCGCTGCTGCGTCTTGATGGCGCGAGCCACTTCGGGATCATGCGGATCGGCGCTGGCGCTGCCGTCGCGCTTCTGCACCACGGGAATCTCCCCCGTGTTCGGCATGGCCGCATCCGTGGTCTCCGGACGCTGGCTCGACGGTTGCGCCACACGTGGAGTGGCCTTGTCCTCGGGCTGCTCCTCCTTGGGCTTCTGCTCCTGCATGAGCGCCGCCGCACGTTGCGCGGGACTGCCCTGATCCGCCTTGAGCGCCGGGGCCGTGGCAACGGACTCATCGATGATGTCGGCGATGCTTTCCAGACTGCTGCTCACGGCGCCACCCACCAGCGGCACCGGCGAGTTCGCCTCGGTGGCCGTTTCATCGAGCGGCATGGTGGCGTCCGCGATCACCGCGGTCACGTTGTCGGTGCTGCCGGCCTTCAATGCCATGGCCACCAGACGCTGTGCGCACTCCTCGGGGTCGGTCAGCTCGCTCAGCATCTCCTCGAGCGTGGAATCCTCCAGTACGCCGCACAGGCCGTCGGAGCACAACAGCCAGCGGTCTCCGGCCTTGGCCTTGCGAATGGAGATGTCGGGACGCGGATCGATGTCGAAGTCGCCGAGTACGCGCATCACCACGTTGCGCTGCGGATGGTTCTTCGCCTCCGCTTCGGTGATCCTCCCCGTATCGATCAGATGCTGCACGTAACTGTGATCCTTGGTGGCGCGAATCAGATGACCGTCGCGCAGCAGATACGCGCGTGAGTCTCCGATGTGCGCGAGTACCCAGTGGTTGCTCACCAGACTCAGTGCCACCACGGTCGTGCCCATGCCGGACAGACGGCGTTCGTGCTTCGCCTTGCCCACGATCGCGTCGTGCGCGGCCAGCACGGAGGTCTCCATGATCTTCGACACGGTCTCGATGTCGCTCGACGATTCCTCGTGCTCGATGTGCGCCAGCGAACGAATCGCGATGGTCGACGCGGTATCGCCACCGGCATGGCCGCCCATACCGTCGCAGATCGCCGCGAAATGGCGTCCGGCGAACGATGAATCCTGATTGTTGCTGCGCACATAGCCCACGTCGGACACCGTCGTGGAGTACAGGGTGAGTGCCGGCGTCGCGTTTGCCACGGACGCCGTTGTCTCTGACTGCTGGTCCTGCTGCGCGGACTGTGAAGAAGACTGATTGGTGGCCATGCGTTACCTCAGCTCGAAAGTGGTCGCACCGATGCGCACGGGCACGCGTGCCGGCAGTACCGCGGCTTCGATGAGCTTCTTGCCGCCCACCACAGTGCCGTTGGTGCTGCCCAGATCCTCGATGGCCCATCCGCCGCTACCGGGGTCACGGAAGATGCGCGCATGATGGGATGACACGAATTCGTCGTCGAGTACGACCGAATTGCCGGCCGCGCGTCCCAAAGTGATCTGCCCATTGCCCAGCGGCATGGTAGTGCCGGCCAGCGGGCCGTCGATGATCACCAGCACAGTCGGCTGTTCGACTGTGGGCCTTGCCGGCTTCACCGGTGCCGGAGTGGGCGTAGGAGCCGGTGCCTGAGCCGCCTGCTGGGCGGCCTGCTGGGCGGCCTGCGTGCGCTTGCGATGCTTCTTGGACGGTTTGGGACTGTACGATGCCACGTCGCGGTGCAAGGAACGTACGGCGAGCCATACGAATACCCAAAGCAGTATCAGGAATCCGTATTTAAGAACAGTGAAAGTAAGTTCGGTCATGATCGGCTCGCGTTCGTACGTCGGAAGAACAGTGGACTAGTCCTGCGGGGTGGAGGACGCCCAGAACAGAATACGCGTACGGCCGATGGTGATGGTGTTGCCGTCGAGCAGCGTGGCCGCGGGAACCTGATGCCCCTCCACATAGGTTCCGTTGGTGGAGCGCAGATCGCGTGCGATCACACCGTTGTCGGTGATGTCGATCTCAAGATGGCTGCGCGAGATGCCGGGATCGTCGATCACGATGTCGCAGTTCGATCCGCGGCCGATCACGGTCTTGGGCGCGGTCAGCAGATACTGACGGCCGTTGATCTCCAGAACGGGGCAGTCCTTGGTCTCGCTCGGCGTGGTCACGGGAGCGGCGTTGCCCTGCACCGATTCGCTGGACAGTTTGAATTCGGCGCGGCTCAGGTCAAGATCCTCCTCGAAGATCACCACGACCGGGCCTACAAAAGCGTAATGCTGGCTTTCCGCGTACTTGGTGAGATTGTCGGCAAGTTCGTTGGCCAGGGTTTCGGATCCCCACTGCTCGATTCGGTCGAAATCGGGGGTGGACAGACGGAATCGGTATTCGTTGGGAGCCACGGTGCGATCCCGTCCCATGGGCATGGCCTGCGCGTCGATCTCACGTTCAAGGGCGCTGGAAAGGTCCACCGGCTGGAGGTCCTTGGAAGCGAATTTGCTGAACACGCCGTTTACGGCACCTTCGACACTTTTCTCAAAACGGTCGAGAACGCTCATGAATATCCCTTTCTCGCAATGGCTCCATCGTACGCAGCTGTCTTTACCAAGGCATGGGTATCCCAAGCTATCATTGCAAAGTCTTCATTACGCTTTCTTTCTTCCACCAATCGTAATCCCGACTGGGAATTTTCCTCGGATATGCCTTGGAAAACCCTTGTCGCAAGGGAAAATCCCCCACTTTTTCGTATGGTTTCCTCAGCCTTCGGTCACGTGGCCCGCATTGCGATCACGCGGTTCGGGCGGTCCGTGTGATCAGACCCCGATCCGCGTGACCGAATTCGGCCCTACGGCTCAGTTCCGACCTGCGCCATCGCAGGGTTTGTTCAACGCGCGTCGCAGCGCCTCATGCTTGAGCGCGATCGTCGCGTTCGACGAGATGATTCCTGCGCTCAGTAGCTCGTCCCAGCTCACCCAAGCGCTTTCCACATGCTCGTCCTTGTCGAAGTGCCGCTCCCCCATGTGCCAACGCCGCAGATGCAGCACCATGATGTTTGCCAGTTCATCGGTCATGCCTTCGGACGAATAGCATTGCGCCACATCGTCGATCACGATGTCGCCGTCGTTCTCGCCGTCCTCTGCAAGGCCCGGTCGCACGCCGGTCTCCTCGCGCAGCTCTCGCAGTGCCGCCGCATGCGGTTCCTCGTCGCCATCGATCAGTCCCGCCGGCACGCCGAACGCATACTTGTTCGGGCCGACCCGATACTCGCGCTCCAGCAGATACCGATCCGTGGCACAGTCGTGCACGAGCATCACCACGCACGGTGCGTGACGCATCACCTGACGTCGGATATGCGTCGACGGGCCGTCCCGTCTGGTCAACCGTATCGTCTGGTCCTCCACGTGGAAGATCGCGCCTGTATATACGGTCTCGCTCGACTCCACCACCGGAGCCGTTTCCATATCGATGTCGTCGCTGGCCTCCAGACGATCGATCACGCTGTCACTCATTGGTCCCCAACTTTCTCCGCGTATATATAGGTATGGCCGGTCGGCTCAGCCCGCGCACTCCGCGATGGTCTTTTCCACCAGTTCCGGCAATGCCACGGCGATGTCGTCGTGGATCAGACGGGTAGCGATCCCGTCATACTGCGTGCGTCCCATGTTCATGATCGTCAGCGGTACACCCGCCTGTACGGCGATGGGCGCCAGCGATGCTGCCGGGAACACCTCCAGCGTGGATCCGATCACCCAGAACTCATCCGCCTCCTGTACGCGCTTGATCGACTTCTCCATGGCGCCATCGGGCAATGCCTCTCCGAAATACACCACGTCGGTCTTGATCATGCCGTTGCAGGGCATGTTCCCCTTATACGGAAGTTTGCGGTGGCAGCGCGGATCCGGTTCCTCATCCAGACGATCCATGATGTCGGCCGTATCGTATTTGGCATGGCAGCGCATGCAGTGCGATGTGCCGATGGTGCCATGCAGATTTACGATCACGTCGGGCGAGTTGCCGGCCTTCTCATGCAGTGCATCGAAGTTCTGCGTGGCCAGCAGCGTGAGCAGGCCGGCCTTTTCCAGATCGACCAGCGCCTTATGCGCGGTGCCTGGCTGCGCTCCCCACACCGGTGACTCCTTTTGCCAGCGCCAGGAGTATTCACGATCCTCCTTGCTGGTCATAAAGGCGTCGATGTCGTAGACGTTCATCTGTTCGGGATGCTTGGTCCATACGCCGTCCGGTCCGCGGAAATCAGGGATGCCGGCGCTGGTGGAGATGCCCGCGCCCGTCAGTACTGCAATCTTCTTTGTGCTCATACTCCCTTCTTACACCTTCAATGTGTATGAAGGGCCCGGCGGGGATGAAGAGTCCGGTTCAGGACCTTGAATTGCACGAAATCTCATCCACGATCCGGTGAATTCACGGTGCCGGCAACGTTTGCGTAACCGTTCCGACGGTATTCTGATGGTGTTTGCGCCCGTGACCGACCGCGACGTCGGCGATGGGGCTAGATTTTGTGCGTTTGCGACACGCCGGTGGATGCTTGTGTTTTCAGTGGTTTTGGGGTTGTTGTGTTGGTTGGGTTTGCGTTATCGGGTGTGGGCGTGTAAGTTATTCACTCGTTGCCCGGCACGGCGGTGCTTCT
>NZ_QXGJ01000016.1 GCF_003952005.1 Bifidobacterium callimiconis | reverse complement strand
TATATGAGTCACGCGGCTCGCCCGATCCCAGTGACCATAGCTTAAAATCGTTGAAATCTCAACGAAATCAGTTACCGGTCACCGGGATCGGGCGAGCCGCGTGACTCATATACGATCTAGGTGACCGACAATCAAGGCGGTCTGTCGGCAAGATACAGGGATACGTTGGGAACGTTACGCAAAGATCGCGCACATAACCCAATTCATACCGGCGTCGGCAATGGGAGCGCTCGTCTTTGGACCCCTCCCCTCAGTCCGCCTTTGGCGGACAGCTCCCCTCCCCGGAGGGGAGCCTGAGCTATGTGGCATTTTGAGGTCGGCTCCCCTCCCGGGGAGGGGAGCTGTCGGCTCAGCCGACTGAGGGGAGGATTCCGGAACCAAGAAACCCCCGAGTTTTGTGGTGTTCCCGGCAAAAATACCGACTCCGGGCGTCCAATACAGCCCTTTTGTTGCATTGGATGCCTGGATTCGGTTCTGAAAACCATAAAACTCGGGGGCTTAAATCAGACTCGCCTTCAGAACCTGCCGACGGCGTCGGTGCAGATGAGCTTGAGATTCACGAACTCGCCCATGCCGAGCGACCCGAGCTCACGGCCGAAGCCGGAGTTCTTCACGCCACCGAACGGCAACTCGCAGGAGTCGGCGCCCACCTCGTTGATGTAGGTCATACCGGTCTCAAGCTCGTCGGCGATGCGTTCGCCCTGTTCCTCGTCGGTGGTGAACACGTAGGAGCCGAGACCGAACGACGTGTCATTGGCGAGCGCCACGGCCTCCTCCTCACTACTTACGCGGTAGAACTGGGCGACCGGCCCGAAGAACTCCTCGTAGCGCACGGACGATCCTTCGGGGATGTTGGTCAGGATGGTCGGCTTGAAGAATGCGCCGTCGTTCTTGCCGTCGCCATATTCAAGGGTGGCACCGGCCTCAACGGCGCGCGATACCTGTTCGGCGAGGTGTTCGGCAGCGGCCTTGGAGCACAGCGGCGCCAGCTCCACGGTATCGGATGCCTTCTTGAACTTGTCGAGGAATTCGTCGTACAGGGAGTCGATCACGATGAATCGCTTGGCTCCGTTGCACACCTGGCCGCAGTTCTCGTAGCGGCCGGCCACGGCGGCCTCGACCGTGGCGTCCATATCGTTGGTGCTGAGCAGGATGAACGGATCGCTGCCGCCGAGTTCGCACACGACCTTCTTGAGTGCCTTGCCGGCTTCGGACGCCACGGCGGTACCAGCGCGTTCGGAGCCGGTGAGTGAGACGCCTCGCACGCGGGAATCGGCGATTACACTGGCGATCTGCTCGTTGGTGGCGTACACGTTGGTGTAGGCGCCTTCGGGGAATCCTGCGTCGTGGAAGATCTTCTCCATGGCGGCGGAGGACTTGGGGCACAGTGCGGCGTGCTTGAGGATGATCGTGTTGCCGAGCATGAGGTTGGGGCCGGCGAAGCGCGCCACCTGATAGTACGGGTAGTTCCACGGCATGATGCCGACCAGCACGCCGATGGACTTGCGTCGGATGACGGCGGAGCCTTCGGCTTCGCGCTTGATGGGCGAGTCGGCTATGAACGACGGGCCGTTGTCGGCGTAGTAGCGGTAGATGGCGGAGGAGAATTCGACTTCGACTCGGCATTCGTCGAGCTTCTTGCCCATTTCGTGGTTGATGATTTCGGCGAGTTCGTCCTCGCGTTCGAGATAGAGGTCGGCCACCTTGCGCAACAGTTCGGCGCGTTCCTCGGCGATGGACGTCTTGCCCCAGGTCGAGTAGGCCTTCTGCGCCTTGTCTACGGTTTCGGCGATCTGCGCGTCGGTGAAGGTGTCAAACGTCTCCTCGACTTCGCCTGTGGCCGGGTTGGTTACCGCGTACTTGCTCATGATGGCTCCTTTCATGCCTGCATACGGATCGCACCCGCACGCCTGCTGTTCGCTTCTGGAATCCAGTTGTAAGCCCACTTGGTTTCGATTTCGTTATACAAACAGCACTTTTATTTTCTTATTCGAAACAATAAGGCGATTGCAATTCGCGAAACGAACATTTGAGCAGTAGGTGTTCGACAGGCCCTCCCCTCAGTCGGCTGCGCCGACAGCTCCCCTCCAGGGGAGGGGAGCCACAGGACCTTAGGCCAGCAACCCTATCCCCACAGGAGCCACAGGACGGATGCGGCTAGTTCTTTTCGGGGAAGCGGGTGAATTTGCAGGCGAACCAGAGCTCGGCGACCGTCTGCGGGTCGGAGATGTCCACGGACAGGGCCTTGGCGATCTGCGCCATGTACTTGGTCACCGTGTGGCGGTGGATGCCCAGCGTTCGGGCCACCTCTTCGGCCTTGCCGCGGCATTCGAGCCAGGTGCGCAGTACGTCCACGGCGTGCAGGCTCATGCCGTCCGGCTCGGTCCAGTCGTCGGGTTGCACCGCGGCCTTTCCCCCGTCTCCCCTGCCGCCGTGCGGCCCCACGGCCAGGTTGAAGATCAGCGACGAGATTGGCGCGAGCTTGAGGTCGGCGAATGCGCGCATCTTCGACGGTTCCACCATGTTCTCCAGCGATCCCGCTCCTTCTCGCTGCCCGTATCGCAATGACTGCATGCCCGACGTCATGGCCTCGGAGGCCGCCTGGTACGCCTCGTGACGGGCCCTCGGCAGATCGCGCCAGATGCAGCCTGACGACTGTCCCACGATCACGCGTGAGTCACGCAGCAGTCCCTCAACCCATTCCGCGGCGTTCGACTGCGAGACCACCACCCACAGGTCGCTTTCGATCATGCCGAACACGGCGGGGTTCATGTTCTTCGCCAGCGACTTGCGGAACGGCTCGAACAGTCGCTGCGCGGTCTCCAACGCCTCCTGCTCGCCGGTGACGCGCAGTACGGTCAGCGGCTCGGCCGGCATGCCGTCCCACAGATCGGAGGCGTACGGCCGCACGAGTTCGGCGCCACCCTCCAGACACTGCCGCATCATGGCCGCACGCAGCCTGCCCAGCGCACGGCTCGCATCGGCGGAACTGCTGATGGCCAGCGACAGCAACGCCGCCGCCTGCGCCACCAGCGGATGGTCGAGCGTGCCCTTCTCGCCGCGGTAACCGGCGACCAGATAGCCCAGCGTCTGCCCGGCCGGAGATGCGATGTGAAACGCGGCGATGTCGTATCCGCGCATGGCCACGAACTTCGCCTCACCCAACACACTGAACGTCAACGCGTCGCCGAGCGCACTCATCTCGATCGGCAGGAACCGGTGCGACGACTCGGTCACCGTGCCCGCCGGGTTCAGCAGCGCCACCCATCCGCCGATCAGCTCGGCGGTCTTCGACACGATCGTGCTCACCGGATCGAGCGTGTGCACGGAACGCAGCAGCTGCTGCTGATTGCGGTACAGTCTGGCGAACCCCTGCTGCTTGTCGTCAGCGATACCACGCGAGATCATCTTGGTGATCGCGATGAACGATATCTCCAACGGCACGGAGAACAACGGCACGTCGCTCGCCTCGCACTGCCGGACCAGCCATTCGGGAATCGCCGCATGATGCACGCCCACACCAAACCCGATGCCGCGAATACCGCAATGCGCCAACCGGTCCACATACAGGCGGAAATCCTCGCCGGGATCCCCCTCCGGCATGAGCAATCCGGTGAGCAACAGCAGCTCACCGCCCTCCAGATACGGCGTGGGATCAATCGATTCCGAGGAATGAACCCACGAGATCGGCGTATCCAGACTTCCTGGAGCCCCCTCCACCACCAGGGACAAGTGCAGGGATCGCTGCTCCAGCAAGGCATTCAGGGTGATTGACATGCCTCCACCATACGTCAAGAAACCCCATCAAGGACAGTTCGTCCACGATTTGAGTCTATTTACTCCAAACTGTCCATAACATTTCGTTTCAACCGGTCATATCTTTGGGAACCAACGACGAACACAGACGTCGAAACAACCTCGTCGGGACCGGCAAAAGCCAACAGCGAGAACGCCTCACACAGGTGGAACGCATCCCGACCCCAACCTAAGGAGAAGGCAATGACCGAGCTCAGCGCACTGACCATCGCCATGGCGCAGTACAGCCAGCTGCCGATCGGCAAGCCCTTCGGCAGGTTCGCGAATTCCGTCCGTCATGTCGTAGACGTTCACTCCACCGCGGGCGCCCGCCCCGAACTCGTGATCTTCCCCGAGATGCACCTGTTCGGCACCGGCGACCTGCCGCAGGATCAGGCACGACGCAGCAAGATCGCCGCAGCCACCGATTTTCATGACGAACTGACCGAGAACCTCAAGGCGCTCGCCAAGGAACTGGGCATCTGGCTCATCCCCGGAACCATTCCCGAACAGGACGGCGAAGGTGGCGCGTTCAACACCGCGCCCGTGTTCTCCCCCGCGGGAGAACTGGTGACCACCTACCGCAAGATCTGCCCGTGGCGCCCGTTCGAGCAGTACACACCCGGCGACTCGTTCGCCGTGTTCGACATCCCCGGCAAGGGACGCATCGGACTGACGATCTGCTATGACGCATGGTTCCCCGAGATCTCCCGTCAGGTGGCCTGGCTCGGCGCCGACATGATCGTCAATCTGGTCCGCACCACCACGCCCGACCGTCGGCAGGAACTGGTGCTGGCCCGCGCCAACGCCATCGTCAACCAGACGTTCCTCGCCAGCATCAATGCGGCGGCACCGCAGGGAGTCGGCGAATCCGTGCTGGTGGACCCCGAAGGCAACATCATCCGTCAGATCACCGGCAGCCAGGAGGGACTGATCACCGCCACCGTGCAGCTCGATCAGGTCCGTCGCGTTCATCAGACCGGAACCAGCGGCACCAACAAGGTGTGGGAGCAGTTCCGTCCCGGCGACAGTCCGGTTCCCCTACCGCTCTATGAAGGCCGGATCGATCCCGACCGATGGAGCGCACCGGTCGACTGACATCCGGTCATAACGCCACGCGCTCTTCCTCCTAACCATTCTCAATTCCTCATATCCCAACATCCCCAACAGCATCGCGGCATCGCCACAGCGAATCGCTCGTGCAGTTCAGAGAGGACATCGCAATGACCACGCAAACCATCGGGCAGACGGCCGTAGAGGCCACGCCCGTAGCCGCCACAGTATCCACGCCTCAACTCCAGCGCACCATGGGACTGCGTTCCATCGTGCTGCTCGGCCTGGCCTACATGTGCCCGATCATCGTGCTCGGCACCTTCGGCGTCATCTCGGCCACGTCGCACGGTGCCACGGCCATGAGCTACACCGCCGCCACGATCGCCATGTTGTTCACCGCCAGCAGCTACGGCCGCATGGCCGTCCTCCACCCGGAGGCGGGCAGCGCCTACACGTACGTCGGCAAGACGATCAGCCGCAAGCTTGGCTTCCTCGTCGGCTGGGCGGTGCTGCTCGACTACATGTTCCTGCCCATGGTGGTGTGGCTGATCGGCGCCTCCTATCTGGCCGCCAAGTTCCCCGCCGTGCCGATCTGGGCATGGGTGCTTGGCTTCATCGTGCTCACCACCGGCATCAACATCGTCGGTCTGAGCGTTGCAGACAAGATCAACTTCGCACTCATGACCTTCCAGGCCATCGTCATCATCACGTTCGTCGGCCTGTCCATCCGTTCCGTGGTCACCGGTGACGGCGCATCCGCCCTGGTCAGCACCAGCCCGTTCCTCGGCGACGGTTCCTCACTGTCCGCGGTCGTGGCCGGCGGCGCCATCGCAGCCTACTCGTTCCTCGGATTCGACGCGGTGACCACGCTGAGCGAAGAGACCCGCAACCCGAAGAAGACCATGCCCCGCGCCATCCTGCTCATCGCCGCGGTCGGCGGACTGATCTTCATCGCCGTCTCCTACTTCACCCAGCTGGTGCACCCCGGCGGCGTGTTCATCGACGAGTCCTCCGCGGCCTATGAGATCGCCGCACAGATCGGCGGCAACCTGTTCACCTCCGTGTTCATCGCCGGCCTGTGCTTCGGCCAGTTCACCTCCGGCATCGCCACCCAGGCCAGCGCCTCCCGTCTGCTGTACGTGATGGGCCGTGACGGCGTGCTACCGAAGAAGTTCTTCGGCCGTCTGAGCGCCAAGTTCGACACCCCGGTCCTGTCCATCCTGCTCGTCGCCGCCATCGGCCTGATCGCCATGTTCCTCGACGTGGCCACGTCCACCTCGTTCGTGAACTTCGGCGCCTTCACCTCCTTCACGCTGGTAAACGTCTGCGTGATCGTCGCCTATCTCAAGGCGGACGACAAGCAGCGCAAGGAGGATCTCCCCGGCGGCGCGCTGCGCAACATCCTGCTGCCGATCCTCGGCGCCCTGTTCTGCCTGTACCTGCTCGTGCACCTCGACATCCACGCGCTGATCCTCGGCCTGTCGTGGCTGGCGATCGGCGTGGTGATCCTCGCCGTGCTCACAGGCGGATTCAAGCACAACCCGCCCGAGTACAACCACGTCGGCTGATCCTCACGATCACCGATATCGCCAAACACAAGGCGCAACAAACACAACAAGACTTGGGTCGTCGCGCAGCTGCCATAACCGCACGGCGACCCACCCAACAACAACCAATCAAAACTCTCTCAGTTTTCATCATTCAGAGAAAGGAAACATCATGTCCGTTCCGCAGGTAGCCCGCAAGCTCGTCACCGCCATCCCCGGACCGAAGTCCCAGGCTCTTGAAGAGGAGCACCACAAGTACGTGAGCGCCGGCGTCGGCCAGGGCATGCCCGTGTTCGCCGAATCCGCCTCCGGCGCCACCATCACCGACGTGGACGGCAACCGATTCATCGATCTGGCCTCCGGCATCGCCGTCACCGGCGTTGGCAACTGCGCTCCCGAGGTGGTCAAGGCCGTGCAGGACGAGGTCGCCAAGCTCACCCACACGAACTTCGCCACCACCCCGTACGCCAACTACATCGAGGTGTGCAAGAAGCTCGCCGAGCACACCCCCGGCGACTTCCCGAAGAAGAGCGTGCTGGTCAACTCCGGCGCCGAGGCCGTTGAGAACGCCGTCAAGATCGCCCGCAAGTACACCGGCCGCTCCGCCGTCGTGGTGATGGAGAACGCCTTCCACGGCCGCACCAACCTGACCATGGCCATGACCACCAAGTCCATGCCGTACAAGCGTGGCTTCGGCGCCTTCGCCCCCGACATCTACCGCGTGCCGTTCAGCTACCCGCTGCGTGACGAGTTCGGTGCCGACGGCGCCGCCGCCGCGAAGGCCGCCGCCGCGAAGATCGAACTGCTGGTGGGTCACGAGAACGTGGCCGCCGTGATCGCCGAACCGATTCAGGGCGAGGGCGGCTTCATCGTCCCGGCCCCCGGCTTCCTCTCCGGTCTGGCCGACTGGGCGCACGACAACGGCGTGCTGTACATCTCCGATGAGATCCAGGCCGGCTTCTGCCGCTCCGGCAAGTGGTTCGCCTGCGAGTACGACGGCGTGGTGCCGGATCTGATCACCACCGCCAAGGCTCTGGGCGGCGGCATGCCGATCGCCGCAGTCACCGGTCGCGCCGAGATCATGGACAGCGTGCAGCCCGGCGGCATCGGCGGCACCTACGGCGGCAACCCCGTCTCCTGCGCCTCCGCCCTGGCGGCCGTCAAGCTCATGGAAGACAAGGATCTTCCGGCCCGCGCCGCCCACATCGGCGAGGTGGCCGACGCCTCCCTCAAGCCGCTGGTCGACGAGCTCGACACGGTGGCCGAGGTCCGTGGCCACGGCGCCATGATCGGCATCGAGTTCGTCAAGCCCGGTTCGATGGAGCCGAACAAGGAGCTCGTGGGTCGCATCACCAAGCGCACCATTCAGGAGGGTCTGATCATCCTCACCTGCGGCATCAACGGCAACGTGATCCGCCTGCTGCCCACCCTGACCATCACCGACGAGGAGCTCACCGAGGCCCTTGACGTGCTCAAGGAGATCATCGTCGAGGAAAGCGCCAAGTAAGGGTTTCCCCGACTCCGCATCAACGGCTCCCCTCTTTGAGGGGAGCTGTCCGTCGTATGACGGACTGAGGGGAGCCTCCACCGATTTCCGCCGGCAACGGACTACCATTCCTATTGCCTGACACGGCGACTCCAAAGTCGATCCGGTCAGGCAATCGTATACAACCACACACATCGGCACACATCAAAGGACATTCACCATGAAGCTGCTTACCGTGGGACCGAAGGACATCTTCAAGTTCCCCACCGTCAAGGATTTCGCCGAAGCGTTCGAACTGGGCCCGAATGATCTGGTCGTCAGCATCGAAATGATCTACGACAAGTTCCTCAAGCCGTACCTCAACGGCGCCAACGTGCTGCTCGTCGACAAGTACGGCAACCAGGAGCCCACCGACGTGATGATCGACGAGATCATCGCCGACGCCGGCAAGTTCGACTACGATCGCATCGTCGCCATCGGCGGCGGCGCGGTGATGGACATGTCGAAGGTCGTGGCCGTGGCCGGCGGCGCCAGCATCGACGACGTGATCGACCATCTGCCCGACTTCAAGCGCAAGGTCGGCCTGGTGCTCATCCCCACCACGTGCGGCACCGGCAGCGAGGTCACCGAGATCGCGGCCATCAACCGCACCCGTCTCGGCTGCAAGGCCGGCATCGCCGGCCCCGAGATGTTCGCCGATCATGCCGTGCTGATTCCCGAACTGCTGTACGGCCTGCCCGACCACGTGTTCATGACCAGCTCCCTTGACGCGCTCGTCCACTCCGTGGAATCCACGCTGTCGCCGAACTCCACGCCGTACACCAAGCTGTTCGGCTACGAGGCCATGAAGACGATCATCAACGGCTACAAGGCCATCGTGGAGGCCGGCGAGCCCGGCAGCGCCGAGCGCCGCGCCAAGCGCAACGAGCTTATGGACGACTTCCTGATCGCCTCCGACTACGCCGGCATCAGCTTCGACACCGGCGGCTGCGCGGCCGTGCACGCGCTGAGCTACCAGCTGGGCGGCAAGTACCATGTGCCGCACGGCGAGTCCAACTACGCGATGTTCACCGGCGTGCTGCGCAACTACATGGAGATCAAGTCCGACGGCGAGATCGCCAAGCTCAACAAGGTCATCGCCGACGTGCTCGGCTGCGACGTGGCCGACGTGTACGACGAACTGGAGAACCTCATCAACCAGCTGCTGCCCAAGAAGGCGCTGCACGAGTACGGCGTGACCCGCGAGGACCTGCCCGAGTTCACCGAGCGCGTGATGACCACGCAGGAGCGTCTGATGAAGAACTGCTTCGTGCCGCTCGACGCGGACCGCGTGCGCAAGATCTTCGAGGAGCTGTACTGATCCAGCGCTGACGACGAGCCGCCGATATCGATTGCAGCGGCTTTAGGCAAACACAGGGCGGGTGTGGACACTGAACGATGTCCGTGCCCGCCCTGTTCGTATGTGAATGTGCGTGGTCGGCTTGGCAGCCCTCCCTCAGTCATGCTGCGCATGACAGCTCCCTCCCTCGGAGGGAGCACGCGGGTGATTTGCTTCGTGCTCCCTCCAAGGGAGGGAGCTGTCCGGCCCCCGGCCGGACTGAGGGAGGGATCCACGCGCGGCAGGCCCCGAATACCCCCAGTCGGGCGCTCCCGCAAACTATCCGCGAGCGCCGGACCGTTCGGCCAGGTCACCAAACACGGGCGCGGCCAGACCATAGCCGCCGCACACCTCGAGGATCTGTCCAGTGGTGAACGCGGACTCGTCGCTGGCGAAGTACAGCACGGCGTTCGCGATCTCCTCCGGCGTGGCCATGCGACGGATCGGCGTGTGCTTGAGGAAGAACTCACGGAAGTCCTCGGTCAGCGCGTTCTGCACGGCGTCGGTGGCGGTCATGCCCGGCAGCACGGCGTTGCAGCGGATGTTCTTGCGCGCCTCGTGCACGGCGATCAGCTTGGTCAGATAGTTGATCGCGGCCTTGGACGTGCCGTATGCGATCTGTGAGATGTCCGGCACCGAGCCTCCGACCGACGAGATGTTGACGATGCTGCCCGACTTCGCCTCGCCCATGTACTTCAGCGCCGCCTGCGATGCGAGGAACACGCTCTTAAGGTTGATGTCGACCGTGCTGATGAACTCCTGCGGATCGGTGTGCTCGATGTCGAGGTCCTTGCGCGGGTTGGACGTGCCGAAATTGTTGACGAGCACGTCAAGACGGCCCTCGTTCGCGGCGGCCTCGTCGATCGCCGACGCATAGGTATCGTCCTTCGAAGCGTCATTGTAGACGAATTTCACCACGCCGCCGGATTTCACGATCGCATCCTCGGCCATGAGTTCGGCGATCTTCACCTCGGCACGTTCCTGGTTGCGCGCTGCCATGTAGACGGTCGCACCCTCTTCGGCGAACCTCTTCACGATCGCGCAGCCGATGCCTCGCGTCGACGCCGTCACCACGGCCACCTTGCCGCCCAGCCTTCCAGTCATGAAACCTCCTTTGGTCATGCGGTCATACGCGGGCCCATTCCCGCAATATGCCTCACTGTATTCCCCGAAAATTCCAATCGGCATTCCGTTGCCATTTCTTTCGGCGAGCCCCGCAATCGTCCCACTATGTGCATTCGCTCAGTCCTCTGCTTCCCCGCTCAGTCCTCTGCTTCCCCTCGAGGGGAAGCCGTCAGACGCAGTCTGACTGATGAGGTGCCCGACCTACCAATGGCAATCCCCAACACCCCCGGAAATACACCCACCCTGTTATCCTAGACAAGTTGCCTTGGCAACGTGGGGCCTTAGCTCAGTCGGTTAGAGCAGCGAACTCATAATTCGTCGGTCCAGGGTTCAAGCCCCTGAGGCCCTACTTCGCATTCTCTTCGGCTTTCCTCTGGGAAAGCCGCTTCCCCGTCCTACTGCACTCAAACCGCAATCCTGCACCGTTCTGGGATACTCTGGAATCATGAACGGTACAGAACCGACGAAGGTGTCGAATATCATGCCGAAGATTCACGAGATTCACGCCCCCGAACCGAACGCCCCGAAGCATCACACCCGGCTCACGCTCGACCAGTGGCGCAAGTGGACGGAATGGCCCATGACCGGCGCCGCCGTGGTGTTCCTCGTCGTCTACTCGTATCAGGTGCTCGCCCGCCCGGCCAGCACGATCGTCACGGAAACCATCATGAACGTCATCTGGGTGATGTTCGCCACCGACTACATCGTGTCGCTCATCCTGTCGGACAATCGTCAGTTCTGGTTCTTCCGCCACCTGTTCGACCTCGCCACCGTCGTGCTGCCCATGCTGCGGCCGCTGCGACTGCTCCGCCTGTTCATGGTGCTCAAGGTGCTCAACCGCACGTCCGGTTTGGCGCTGCGCGGTCGGATCGCCATCTACGTAGTGGGCGCGGTCACGATGATGATCTACGTGGGTGCGCTCGCCGTGTACGACGTGGAACAGTACGCCCCCACCCGGCAGATCGACGATTTCGGCGACGCCGTGTGGTGGGCGTTCGTCACGGTGACCACGGTCGGCTATGGTGACTACGCGCCCACGACGTGGCAGGGAAGACTGGTCGCGGCGGCGCTCATGCTCGGCGGCATCACGCTGATCGGCGTGGTCTCCGCCATGGTGGCGTCGTGGATCATGGAACGCGTGCAGGTGGGTGATCAGAAGGCGTTCACCAAGACCTTTGAGGCGCAGATGAGCCGCGAACTCGATGAGGATGCTCAGGAGAGCGCCACCCGCGACGCCAATCTGGAGGCCAAGATCGACGCGTTATCCGCCCAGCTTGCCCAACTCATCGCGGAACGTGACACGAACGCCGTACACGATTCGTCGGCGGATGCGCTCACGAAACGGCCTGACCGAACCTGATCATGGCATGCATCGCCCACTCCCATGCGCGACTCGTTGGAATATGCCCACTATGGGCGAGCCGCACATACTCCACGTTGGGCCGGCGTTCGGCGAGCGCGGCCAGTTCGTCGGGCAGTACGTAAAGCTCCGCATCGCCTTGAATGTAGATCACGGGGATGGGGAGTCGTTCGGCGATCGGCCACAGGTCGATGTTTTCCATGGAGTCCCAGAGTGTACGGAAGCGTCGGGAGAATCGTCCGTATGGCAGCGTTCCCATGGCGGCGCCGATCAGGTCGAGCGGCCGGTAGTCGCCGGAGGTCACCAGACGCAGCATCCATCGGCGGAACATGGCGTCGTTGCGCCAACTGTCCGCTATCGCGCGCCAGATCGGATTGCCGCTCCCCAAAGCATCTCGATAGTGGCAGCAGTTCGTGTATTTGCCGGCCAGTTGTTCCACATAGGCGGCGTAGGGATCGTACCGTCCGATGTTCTGCAGCTGTTGCATACGCAGTCGTTCACGCTCGTTCATCCGTCGGTCGCATGCGGCGCGGAAGTGTCCGGTGGCTTCGCGCATGCTCATGATCGGTCCGAGGTTGATCACGCCGGCGATGTCCGATTCTCTGGCGGCGACCGTCTGCATGGTCAGGTAGGTGCCGAACGAGTAGCCGTTGAGCAGGATCGGACTATGCGGGAACCGTCTGCGGATCTCGCCGGTCAGGTCGATGGCCATGCGTGCGAACGTCTCCACGCTGATGTCGGAGGGAATGTCGTGTAGCCGTCGGGCGTTCCTGCCGCAGCCGTACTGATCCCACCAGACGAGTGTGAACCGTTTGGACAGTTCCGGATAGAATCCACGGTAGGCGAGTCCATAGATGAACGGCGCCCATGGCCCGCCATGGAACATGATCATGACCGGCGCGCTGCCGCCCGGCCCTTCCACGGAAATCTTCTGCGACACTCCCCCGAGTATCACCGTATGCCGTTCGCTGATCGATGGCTTCCATTGTCGACCACGATTCCAAGCACCTGTTTCGCCTACATACTCCCCAACCTGTGTCATGGCTTCATTGTGCATCCGACTGCCGCATGATGATCGTGAATCTTGCCGTAAGCTGGAACGGCATTACATCATTCCGTCATCATTCATCCCGGTCATCAAGGAGTTACCCATGCGCCGACCGATCATGACCTCCGCGGCATTCCTGTCGCAGCCGTCCGCCCCTGCCACGAAGAACGATGCCAAGGTGGCACAGGATCTGCTGGATACGTTGGCCGCGCACGCCAACGAATGCGTGGGCATGGCGGCCAACATGATCGGCGTGTCCAGGCAGGTGATCGTGTTCGACGACAACGGCACGGCACGCGCGATGTTCAATCCGCGGATCACCGCGCAGTCCGAACCGTACGAGACCCGGGAGGGTTGCCTGTCGCTGATCGGCGAGCGCAAGACCACCCGCTACCGTCGCATCACGGTCTCGTTCGACGATCTGGCATTCCACCGCTGCACCGAGAACTTTGCGGGCTGGACGGCGCAGATCATTCAGCACGAGATCGATCACTGCAACGGCATCGTGATCTGATCTCGCTCAGCTTATGCCAGCCGCGCTCCCACCTTGTCGAACGGCGGCTTGAACCTGCGGTCGCGCCAATAGTATTCGTCGTCGTGCTCGTTGATCTCGCGCACCACCTTGCATGGGGTGCCGAACGCCACCACGTTGGCGGGGATGTCCTTGGTGACGAGACTGTTCGCGCCGATCACGGTGTTGTCGCCGATGGTCACGCCGGGCATCACGGTCACGTTCGCGCCGATCCACACGTTTTTGCCGATGTGGATGGGGAACGAGTACTGGGCGCCATCGAGTCGCAGGTCGGGGCGGATGGGGTGCCCGGTGGCCACAAGCGTCACATTCGGTCCGATCATCGTGTGATCGCCGATGTAGATCTCGCCATCATCGACCAGCGTGAGGTTGAAGTTGGCGTAGCAGCGCTCACCCCAGAAGGTGTTGCATCCCCAGTTGGCGTACACCGGGCATTCCAGGTAGAGGCCTTCGCCCGCGGCGCCGAAGAACTCCTGCATGAGTTCGGTCCGGCGCTTCTGGTCGCTCATCGGGGTGGCGTTGAGCGCCATTTGAATGTCGCGCTGGGCGGCCTGCACGGGGAAGAACCGGGGATCGGTGGGCAGGTAGACGTCGCCGCCGAGCATTTCGGCGAAGTGTTCGCGCATTTCGGCTTTCTCTTCGGCATTCATGGGTCAAACCTCCTTGTTTCATGGCGCCAGAGTCACCAATCCATTAAAGCATGACCAGTTTCTGGTTCACGATTTTCAGGGTCGTGCAAATCGTGAACCAGAAACCAATACGTTCCCATTGCAATCATGCGGATCGGAGAGCCGACTTCGGTTCACGATTTTCAGGGTCGCGCAAATCGTGAACCGGCTTCTAGCGAGTTCGCCGCTTGCCCACGTCCACGAACAGATACCACAGGGCGTAGGAGATGGCCGGGCACACCAGGATCGAGGTCAGCACGTCGGTGGGAAAATGCAGGCCAAGCACCAGACGGGAGAATCCGACCACCGCCACCAGCAGCACGCCGATGATGATCACCGCGTGTCGGATGCGCCGTTTCATGCTGCGGGTCATGAGCACGCCCATCGTCGCCACCATGACCGCGCCCGCAGTGTGTCCGCTGGGAAAGCTTGGATCACTCGGCAGCAGGGACGAGCCGACCGATGTGGACGGACGCGGACGCTCCACCACCTGTTTCACGCCGGTCACGTAGGCGGTCGGACTGATGGATACGATCAGGTTGCGCACCACCTTGCGTATCGACCGACTGTGCCGGTACGCCACGTAGGCGAGCACCGCCATGATAATCACGCAGCCAACGCCGGAGAACACCCATGCCAGCAGGGTCGAGATCACGTCAAAGCCGACCGGCAGGCTGCGCAGCGACCGCAGGAACTCCGTCTCCTCCAACACCGTCGACGTCGAATCACGCAATCCCACGCCGATCGCCGGCATGATCGCGCACAGCAGCGCCACCGCCGGCACCAGAATCACGCTGCGCGAGTTGCGCCACAGCGTCCGCCACACCATTCTCAGAGTTCGTTTTCCCAATGTTTTCATACGCACGGGGAGTCATTATTCCCCATGTCCACTGAGACACTCCCAAGATTCATCAGACCATACAGCAACCACACACGTTGTTCGATTCGTCGCGGACGGTCATTGCATGACGTCATTTCAGAATGTCGACGGGCGCGGTCACCTTGTTACGTTCGACGATCGCGCAGATCTGCTCGGGACTCTCCCGGCATCCGTGGCGAATCCACAGCCAGATGATCGACGCGACGGACGAGACCAGGATCTCCAACGCATATTCGCGCGGCATACCGCCATGGTCGCGCATCGGCATGCCCAGACGTCCGGCCTGTAGGATCAGCATCCGTTTGAGCACGTCCTTGAACCGGTCATAGAGCTGCATGTCACTGCCCGAACCGGACACCGCGTCGAAGAACGCATAATCCCGTTTGATGTAGCGCAGTGCCTCGGCGATCGACTCCGTGCTGAAGATGTCCTCGACGTCATCGACGCCAGCCGCAGGCGTGCCGGACCGCATGATGGCGGTCAGATCGTCGATCGCATCGTCAAGCAGTCGCCGCTGCAGGTCGAACTTGTCGACGTAGTGCAGATAGAACGTACCGCGGTTGATGCCGGCCGCACGTACGATGGCGCTGACGGTCATGGCCTCGAATCCTCGGCTTTTCAATAGTTCGATGTAGGCGGTGCGAATCTTCGCCTTGGTCTTGGTGGTGCGTTGCATGACCGTCCCGGCTCCTTTCCCCATCGAATCGCCGAATGCAATGGCCGTCCGTTGTGCCCAACGATATCAACATGTTGTGCATTGCCGATGCCATACTGGTCAATTTTCGAAAAACCGTTCATTATGAACGCTTTTCGCGTTTCTGGCCATTGCCGGGCCGACCGGCCGATCCCTACAATGCAGGCAAATCAACATGTTGTCCATAGCCGATGACAGTTACGATCGCGGGACAACGGCATCCCGCACCGACGACCGTCGCATCGTCATCATCGCCCGCGCCTGCCGAAAGGAGATCCCATGTCATACATCGAAATGGTCCACAGCTACAAGCGCTATCAGATGGGCAGCACCACCATCGTGGCCAACAACGACGTGACCTTCGGCATCGAAAAGGGCGAGCTCGCCATTATTCTAGGATCCTCCGGAGCCGGCAAATCCACGGTGCTCAACATTCTGGGCGGCATGGACACCAATTCCGAAGGCCAGGTGATCATCGACGGCAGGGACATCTCCGGCTACACGTCGCATCAGCTCACCGAATACCGTCGGCACGACATCGGATTCGTCTTCCAGTTCTACAATCTCGTGGCGAATCTCACCGCCAGAGAGAACGTCGAGCTCGCCTCCGAGATCGTGCGCAACGCGCAGGACCCCGTCAAGGCGCTCACCGACGTGGGACTCGCCGATCGCATCGACAACTTCCCCGCACAACTGTCCGGCGGCGAACAGCAGCGCGTGGCCATAGCCCGCGCCGTGGCCAAGAACCCGAAGATCCTGCTGTGCGACGAGCCCACCGGCGCACTCGACTACAACACCGGCAAGCAGGTGCTGCAGATCCTGCAGGACAAGAGCCGCAAGGACGGCGCCACCGTGGTGATCGTGACGCACAATTCCGCCATCGCGCCGATCGCCGACCGGGTGATCCACATGCACGACGCCCGCGTCAAATCGATCGAGACGAACGAGCATCCGATGGACATCCAGGATCTGGAATGGTGATCGACATGGGCAGAACACATGCACGACGAGGAACACGATCCCGCGGCGGCGGGAGGCCGCGCGCCAGCAGGAAATCACGCACAGGCGCCGGATCACGCGGCCCGATGCGCAAGCGCATGCTATGGAAGGACATCCGACAGACCCTAGCGAAATCCAAGGGCCGCTTCCTCTCCATCGTCAGTCTGATGGCACTGGGATCGTTCGCCCTGGTGGGACTGTCCGTCACCGCCCCCGACATGCAAAGCACCGGCACCACGTTCTACAACGACCACAATCTGGCCGACGTCACCATCATCAGCGACTACGGACTGACCGACGACGACAAGACGATCATCCAAGACACGTCAGGCGTGCGCGACGCCGAATTCGGCTACTTCAAAGACGTGACTATCACCGGCAGCGACCACAGTCTGCGCGTATTCTCCACACCGACGACCGTGTCCACCTACGCCATCGCGAAAGGCCGCATGCCGCGCGCCGCCACGGAAATCGCCCTGGACGCCGGCGAGCAGGACAAGTACGCCGTCGGCAGCACGATTCACGTGACCGAACAGCCCGACATCGCCGGCGACACCGTGCTCACACATACCGACTTCACCGTGACCGGATTCGTCGAAGCCAGTGAGATCGTCTCGGATCTCAACATGGGCCAGTCGACCGCCGGCAGCGGCAAGCTCGACGGCTATGCGGTGGTGCCGGACAGTGCGTTCGACTCCAGCGTGAGCATGATCGGACGCGTCACATTCACCGACACGCGCGGCGTGGACTACTGGACCACCGCATACCGCGATCTGGTGCAGCGGCACAAGGACACGCTGACCAAGCGGCTGGCCGGCCAGCCGCAGGCACGCGAGGAGTCGATCCGCGCGGAACGCCGCGAACAGATCGACAAGGCGCAGCAGCAGGTGGATGACGCCAAACAGCAGCTCGCCGACACGCAGCAGCGGCTGGACGATGCCAAAACACAGATCGAATCGGCCAAGGACCAGATGACCAGCAGCTCCACCCAGGCCCTCGACCAGGCCTCCGCGGCAGGCGCGGAACTCTCCGGCGCCGTGGCGCAGATCGCCGCGGCCGGCAGCTCGATCACCTCCGCACAGACCCAGCTTGCGGCCGGAGCCCAGCAACTCACCGGCGGCCAGACACAGCTCGGCACCTCCTGGCAGCAGCTTTCCGACGTCAAGACCCAGCTCGATCAGGCACGCGCCCAGCTCGAAGCCGTCAAACCCGTGCTCGACAGGACCGGCTCCCTCTTGAACTCTTGGGCGAACACCGGACTGACCGGCAGCATGTACGACACCATCAAAGCACGCTACGATCAGGCGCTCGACGCCTACAACGACGCCGTCGGCCAGTACAACACCGGACTGGACGCCTACAACTCCGGACTCGAACAGTGGAGTGCCGGCGCACGGCAGCTCGATCAGGGTTCGCAGGAGTATCAGGACAATGCGGCCGCGCTCGCCGATGCGTCGAAGCAGCTCGCCGGCAAGCAGCACGAGCTCGGCTCGGCGGTTTCCCAGGCCACCGGCAGCGTAAGCGACGGCGCATCGCAACTCATCAAGGGACAGCGACAGATCGAGAAGGCCGAGGAGGAGTATGACGCCAAACTGCAGGAGTTCAATGATGCCAAGCCCGAGGCCGAGCGGAAGATCACGGACGCCGAACACAATATCGCGCTGGCCCGCGAGAAGGTGGATTCGCTGGAGGTTCCCGCGTATTCGATCGACGGTCGTCGCGAGGGACTGACTTCGAACGGCTACCGTGTCTATGAGATCATCGCCGACATCGTGCGCAAGCTGGCGAACATCTTCCCGTTCTTCCTGTATTTCGTGGCGGCGCTGGTTACGTTCACCACGATGGGGCGCATGGTCGACGAGGAGCGCACGAATTCCGGCACGCTCAAGGCGCTCGGCTACGGCAATGCCGACATTCTGAAGAAGTTCGTGTTCTATGGGTTCACTGCGTCCACGATCGGCACGCTGATCGGCGTGGCCGCGGGCCATACGCTGCTGCCGCTCATCGTGTACCACGCCTATGATTCCGGGTTCACCATGCCGCGTATCGCGCTGGAGTTCCATCCGGGAATCACCGCGACGGCGTTCGCGCTGTCATGGGTCAGCGCCGTGGTCCCGGCGTGCCTTTCGGCGAGCAGGGAGCTTCGGGAGAAACCGGCGAGCCTGCTGCTGCCCAAGCCACCGGCGAAAGGGTCGAAGATCCTTCTCGAGCACATCACGCCGTTGTGGAATCGTCTGAGTTTCACACGCAAGGTGACGGCACGCAACATCTTCCGATACAAGACGCGCATGTTCATGACCATCTTCGGCGTGTGCGGCGCGGTGGCGCTGCTGACTGCCGGTCTGGGCGTACAGTCGTCCATCGGACAGATCAGCGAACGTCAGTTCGGCGATCTCATCCATTACGACATGATCGTCGCGGAGAAGTCCGACAACAACGACGAGCAGCGCAAGTCGCTGGCCGACGCGATGAACGACGACGCGATCTCCGAATCCAGCGCGATCCGCTATGAAGAGGTCACCAAGACGGCGGGCAAGGCGAACGACAAGCAGACCATCACGTTGATCGCCACCGACGACGCCTATAATTTCGGCGATTACATCACGCTACGCGACCGCGTCACGCATGATCCGCAGGTGCTGACGGACGACGGCGTGGTGATCAGCGAGCGCATGGCCGACATGCTGAATGTTCGGGTCGGTGACACGTTCACGGTTACGGACGGCAATGGCGTGGAACGGCGTATGCGTGTCGGCGGCATCTCGGAGATGTATATCGGCCATTTCATTTTCATGACCGCGGGCGGGTATGAGCGCGTGTTTGGCGGGGATTATCGGTCGAACGCCTATCTGGTGCGGCTGAAGGATTCCAGCATCGAGAACACCGGGAAGCAGGGTGCCGGATTCATGGCGATGGACGGCGTGCGCGGCATAGTGCAGAACACGACGATGAAGAATCAGGTGGCCACGATCGTTGATTCGCTTGATCAGATCATGGAGGTGCTGATTCTGGTGGCCGCGCTGCTGGCGATTGTGATTCTGTACAATCTGACGAATCTGAACGTCTCGGAGCGCATTCGCGAGCTGTCGACGATCAAGGTGCTGGGTTTCCATAGCAATGAGACCACGATGTACATCTATCAGGAGACGATTCTGTTGTCCGGTCTGGGCATTCTGGCCGGATACGGGTTCGGCGCGTGGCTGCATCGGTACATCATCACCGAAGTGCCGCCGGATGAGGTCATGTTCGATCCGGCGTTGGGCTGGCTGGCGTTTGTGGCGCCGGTCGTCGTGGTCGGCGTGGTGTTGGCCGTGCTCGGCTGGGTGATGTATCGCCGTCTGAAGAACATCGACATGCTCGCCGCCCTGAAATCCGTGGAGTAGCCCTCCCCAGCGTCCCCCGACAGCGAGCCATCACGCGTCCGCGTGAGCTTCACCGTTCTTCTCTCCCCCCCATCGAGGAGAAACGTCACGTACACACGTGAGTCTCACGATGACGACGGGCACGGGGGTGACGGTCTGACAAACCATACGCGCACGTGTGAGCCTCATTGCTTCGTGCTCCCTCCCCGGGAGGGAGCTGTCGCACGCACGTGTGAGCCTCGTTGCTCTGTGCTCCCTCCTCAGGAGGGAGCTGTCACGCGAACGCGTGACTGAGGGAGGGATTCCACCCCCATTGTTTCACGCCCCCCACTCATGTTTCACGACACACCCATTACACCAAATTAGAACATACGTACGAAATATGCTATCTATAGAACCATCAGCACAGCAGCCGATACCGCCCCACCTTCGACACCACCACCCCTATCACCAACACCGTTCATCAGACGCCAACAACCCATATAGGACAAGGATTCCACATGCTTACCATCACCATTCGCCCCACGGCGATCACTTTGATCGCCCCGATCGCCCTCATCGTCGACGACGATTCCATCGCCGCCGCAGCCCTTTCACCAATCCACGGTATTCACAACTCCAAAGCCATCAATATCGGACATATGTTCGATAATCTCGAGTCGAGAATGGTTGTCTCCCCCGGCGACTGTCTCTGCGACGAATGTATTCACGACGCATTCTGCGATGAATGCCTCCGGGAGGAGGACTGTTCCATCTCGGAATATCTGGAGGAGGAACTGCTCCGCAGACGCTCCGAGCCGACTCCGCCCTGCACGTGCAGCCGTGAATCCACGGTCATGGTACAGCCGCGAATCTCTTGAATCTCACCGGCTTCGGGAGCCGACGTTGCCTGAGGAGGATATGAGATATCCCGCTTAGGCCTTCCCGCAGTAGGAGGCAAGGTACTTGCCGGTGATGCTTTCCGGGATAGTTGTGATATGGTCCGGCGTGCCGGCGGCCACGATTCGGCCGCCGGCCTCGCCGCCTCCCGGACCCATGTCGATCATGTAGTCCGCGTTGGCGATCACGTCGAGATCATGTTCGATGACCACCACGGTGGCACCATTGGCCACCAAGCCATCGAATACGCCCAACAGCACCCGCACGTCCAGCGGATGCAATCCGATGGTCGGTTCGTCGAACACGAAGACGGCATCCGACTGGACCTTGCCCATCTCACTCGCAAGCTTGAGCCGCTGCGCCTCGCCTCCGGAAAGCGCCGGCGTGGGTTCGCCAAGCGTGAGATATCCGAGTCCCAAATCATGCAGGGTCTCCAACCTGGCATGCACCTTGCGCAGGTCGTCGGTCACCGTCAACGCCTCGTCAACGCTCATCGCCATGAGCTGCGGCAACGTCATCGTCGTTCCGTTCCTGGAACGACGATGGATGTGACCGGCTTCGACCGAATACCGGCTTCCCCGGCAGTCCGGACAGTCGATGTCCACGTCCGGCAGGAACTGCACATCCAAACTGATCTGCCCGGTGCCGTCACAGGTCGGGCAGCGCAGCCGTCCGGTGTTGTAGGAAAAGTCCCCCGCCTTGTATCCGGCCGCCTTGGCCTCGTCTCCCCTGGCGAAGGCGCGACGAAGTTCGTCATGTACACCGGCGTAGGTGGCCACCGTGGAACGCACGTTGGCGCCGATCGGCGTGGCATCGATCAGATTCGCGCGGGCGATTCCATCCGCCTCGATGCCGTGTACATGCGACGGCAGGGGTTCGTGCGCGGCGGCGGCCTTCAACGCGGGAATCAGCGTCTCCAGCACCATCGTCGTCTTGCCGGAACCGGAAACGCCGGTCACCACGATCAGGCGGCCTCGGGGAATGTCCACGGAAAGCGGCTTGACCGTATGCAGAGACCCGGTCTCCATATGAATGCGCCCGGCTGCGAACATGTGATCCTCAGGAACCTGTTCGCGGATCCGCCGCGTCGCCCCAGTCCGCAGGAACGGTGCGATACGGCTGTCCGGGTTCGAGGCGATCTCCGCCACGGTACCCTGCGCGATCACGTGTCCGCCTTCGGCTCCGGCCACCGGCCCCATCTCGATGAGATGATCGGCGGCCCTGAGCACGCGGACGTCATGATCGACCACGACCACCGAATTGCCGTCGGCCACCAGATCGTCCATCACGCCGAGCAGACCGTCGACATTCGACGGGTGCAAACCGATGGACGGTTCGTCGAGCACATAGAGCACGCCCGTGGTGCGATTGCGTACGGCGCGGGCCAACTGCACACGCTGGCGTTCCCCAGTGGACAGCGTTGCCCCGGCCCTGTCGAGCGACAGATAGCCCAATCCAAGTTCCAGCAACCGTTTCGCCACGTCAAGAAAGGATTCGCCAATGTTCGTCGCCATCGGGCGCAAACCGCCGTCAAGCGTGTCTGGAACAGCCCGCACCCAGGCCACGGTTTCGTCCAGCGTCATGGCCGTCACCTCGGCGAGATTCAGACCGTTGATCCTTGGACTGCGTGCTTTTGCGGACAGTCTCGTTCCCTCGCAGTCCGGACACGGCCCCTCCTTGAGGAATCTGGCCACGCGTTTCAGACCTTTTTCGTCCTTGGCCTTGGCGAGCGCGTTCTCCACGGTGTACACCGCATTGAAGTACGTGAAGTCAAGCTCGGCGAAGTCGTCCCCTTTCTTCGGCTTGTACAGGATGTGCTTTTTGACCGCCGGACCGTTGAATATGATATCCCGTTCCTTCTCGGTGAGGTCACGGAACGGCACGTTCGTACGCACGCCCATGGCACCGCACACCTGCTTCATGAGATCCCACATCAGGGAACCCCACGGCAGTACGGCACCGTCGTCAATGCTCTTGGACTCGTCCGGCACCAGCGCGGCTCGATTCACCTCACGCACGACGCCCGTACCGGAGCAGGTAGGGCACGCACCACCGGAGTTGAAGGCAAGATCCTCAGCCCCCGGCCCGAAGAACTCCTGTCCGCATCCCGAGCAGACGATCGGCTGCTCTGCGGCGACGTTCAACGTCGGAGCGTTTCGTGTGCCGCAGTGGGGGCATGTATGGGAGCCGACGCGGGAAAACAGGAGACGAAGACTGTTGAGCAGTTCGGTCATGGTACCAAAAGTGGACCGGATGCCGGGAACGCTCGGTCGCTGGTGTAGTGCGAGTGCCGCCGGCACGTGCAGCACCTCGTCCACCGCCGCTCGGCCTGCCTGGGTGAGTCGTCGACGGGTGTATGTGGATAACGCCTCCAGATATCGGCGCGACCCTTCCGCATACAGTACGCCCAATGCCAGTGAGGATTTGCCCGAGCCGGAGACTCCGGCTATGCCGACCAGCCGGTTCAACGGCACATTCACATCGATGTTCTTGAGATTGTGCACCCGGGCGCCGTGCACTTCGATGACCGACGGCACCCCGGCAGCGGTCTTGCGGTCAGACTTCACGAAAGTGTTGTTGCGATCAGTCATATCCCCATCCTCGTCAACTCACTATGATCGTCTCATCCCTTCATCGAACATACCATTTCCGACGACCTTGAACCGCAGGCAGCCCGGATGGCCAATATAGGGGGAACCAGCACGTGATCGTCGGATTTCATTCTTTCCGCGCCCCAACGTTTCCAGTCGATATTCAGAAAACTTCCGGTGAACATTACCACGATGCCGAGTGCCCCTTACGCAAATATCGAGACCCCCTTGCGCTCCTCCAAAGCCGTCTTTTCGTCATCCGTCGTTCAATGAAGTCATCAACTTCGAAAGGACGATCATGAACATGCACAGGTCGGCGACTCCGCGCAGATCCGCTTCACGCTCCCGAGGAGCAGGCAACGGAAACGTCCGTCCGGTACTCGCCACTCGAAAACTCATCGCCGTCGCCGCAGCTCTCTCCCTGGCCGGAGGCCTGGCCGCTGGAGCCGGCAGCGCATTCGCGATCCAACATCTCTCCTCGTCATCCATGTCACAAAACGGTGCCCCCGGCGGCATGGGCGGCGCGAACACCATGAAATACGATTACACCGGCTCATATTCGGCAACGCTCACCGCCGACGGCGAGACCAAGGCGTCCGACGGCGAGACCATCGAATCCTCGGATTCCGATGTGAACGCGACGCTGTCGCAGAACGGCGGAACACTGACCATCACCAATGACACACTCACCAAGTCCGGCGACAGCGACAATGCCGACAACAACAACTTCTACGGCACGAACTCCGTTTCACTCACCGTCGGCGAGAATGCCAAGACCGTCATCAATGGCAGTAAGATCACGGCATCCAGTTCCGGCTCGAACGGCGTGTTCGCCACGGACTCCGGCACCGCACTGGTCAACGACACAACGATCAGCACCACGTCCGACAATTCCCGCGGACTTGACGCCACGTATTCCGGTACGATCTTGGCCGGTACGGTGACGGCGTCCACCAAGGGCGACCATAGCGCCACGGTTGCCACCGACCGTGGCGGCGGCAACGTGTCGATCACCGATTCCACGCTGTCCACGGAAGGTTCCGGCTCACCGCTCCTGTATTCGACCGGCGACGTGCAGGCGAACAACGTGACCGGCACCGCATCGGGCAGCCAGATCGCCGGCATGGAAGGCTACAACACCATCCTGATCAACAATTCCACATTGGAAAGTACGAATACCGGCAAGACCGGCTCCGATCCGATCGCCAACGGCGTGATCATCTACCAGTCCACATCCGGCGACGCGGAATCCTCCACCGGCGAACATGCCACGTTCCAAGCCAAGGATTCCACGCTGAAGTCAGCCATCGAATCCGGTTCGATGTTCTACTTCACCAACACCACCGCCGACGTGGTGCTGCAGAACACCACGCTCGACTTCAACACCGCCAAGGCCACGCTGATCAACGCGTCAGGCAACGATGCGAACAACTGGGGATCGGCGGGTTCGAACGGCGCGACCGTGAACTTCACCGGCCGAAACCAAACCCTGGAAGGCAAGGTGACCGCCGATACGATCTCCACAGTGAACCTGTATCTGCTTGAAGGCACCACATGGACCGGTTCGGCGTCAATCACCGACAATGCCAACGCCACGGACGACACGGCCAGCGACGCACCGATCAGCGTGAACGTGGACGGCACCTCCACCTGGGTGGTGACCGAGGACACCACGATCTCCACGCTCAACGTGGCGGACGGCGGCAAGGTGGTCGATTCGAACGGCAACACCGTGACCATCAAGGCGAACGGCAAGACCGTGGTCTCCGGCGACAGCGACATCACCGTGACCGTGACCGGCGACTACTCCACCACTGTGAGCGCCGGCGATGACACGGAACTCACCACCGAGACCATCGACCGCAGCGACTTCGACTCCCAGTTCGGCACCAGCACCTCCTGGACCATGAGCTGACCCCCGTCAGCCCCCTCCTCTTGGCTCCCCTCTCCGAGGGGAGCTGTCGGCAAAGCCGACTGAGGAGAGCCACCCCGTAACGATTCAGTATTCTTCACCGTAAGGAGCATAGAATGACCAACACCACCCCCGCCGCCAATACCCCGCAGCCCAGCACCCAATCCACTTCGACGGCAAACGCCACGGCATCGAACACTCAGCAGACCCAGTCCATCTCCCAGCAGCCCTACGCGCCCGTCGCCCCCGATTACGCAGTTGACCCGAATACGGCAAACGCTGCGAGCGCCCAGCCCGCCACACAGTCAGCCACTTCCACCGCACCCGCCACGCAATCCGCTCCCACCGCCGCCTATGCACAGCAGACACCGGCAGCATACTCCCAGCAGCAGGCACAGCCGCAACAAGCCGGTCAGCAACCCTCGTCCGCATACTTCCAGCAGCCAAGTGCCACTCAGCCCGGCGACCGACAGCCCGGTAGCGCCCCGGCTCCCGACAACCTGCTTCACCCCCAGCCCATCGCCCCTCAGTCCAAGGCATCGAAGCCAAAATCCCCCATCACCGGCAATGGCCTGGGCAAGAAGATGTGGGGCCTCATCGCCGGCGTGTCACTGGTATGCGGCCTGATCGGAGGAGCGGCGGGAGCCGCCACCGTGAACGCGATCACCGGAGGTCACGGCTCCGGCCCCGGCAACAGCCAGCAGATGCAGGCGCCCGGCGGCAACGGAAACTCGCAGAACGGCAACATGGGACAGCCCCCGAGCGGAAGCATGGGCGGTCAGGGAGGCCCCGGCAACCAGAGCGGCAACAGCACCGACTCCGATTCCAACGGCAGCTCCAATTCCGGCAGCTCTGACTCCAACAGTTCCGGCAGCTCAAGCTCCAGCAGTTACACCGGCGCCGATGACTCCGAACTGATCTGACGTCCCGCCCGCTCGCGGGATCCGTCCGCCCGCGGGCCCGCGCATCCCCACGATGCTCACGATCCCCACAGTCGCACGTGGTTCCCCGCAGCCCCGCATAATTCCACAGCATGCACGCGTATCCGCCTCGCATCGCCCCATTTCAGGCCTCCCTCACCGCTTCCGAGGGAGGCCTTTTTCTTACCCGGAACACGCCCGTTCCCATTGATGGCTAGGATGTCGGTTCAGAACCCATCCATATCCGCAAGCCCCGGAGCCAACCCGCAGGGCTCCGAACCGTTCAGGAAGCACCACCGCCATCATGACATCGCATCTCGTTGAAGCGAAACGCACACTGATCCCCCGCAAAGACGACCAATACGGTCTGCTATCGCCAGCCTTGGTGTTGCTGACGTTCGTGGCCGGACTTGTAGACGCCCTGAGCTATCTGGCATTCGGCCACGTGTTTGTCGCCAACGTGACCGGCAACATCGTGTTCCTCGGCTTCGCGATCGCCCACGCACAAGGCTTCGTCTGGTGGACGTCGGCACTGACCCTCGTCTCGTTCATCGTGGGGGCGCTCATCGGAGGGCGGATCATCCGCCGCTATGGCGACAACCACGCCAAACACCTGCTCGTCTCAACCGGCATGCAGCTGGCATTCGTGGTCGCGGCACTGCTCGGCACCTACCTGCTGAACTGGATCGCATCCAACCCATCATTGAACGGCAACGGCGCCATGATGATAGTGCGCGGCGCGGAACCGAGTCTGAACTTCCCCACCGCCAGCCACATCGACCTGCACATCATCATGCTCATCATGCTGCTTGCCCCCGCAATGGGCATTCAGAACTCCACCGCACGCAAACTGTCGGTGCCGGACCTGCCCACCACGGTGCTCACCATGACACTGACCGGCATCGTCGCCGACGCGTCGGCGCACGGCCACGAACAGTCGAAATTCGGCAGACGCATCGTGGTGATGATGGCGCTCGCCTTCGGTGCGCTCACCGGCGCATTGTTGCAGGCGCACGGTCACGAGGACATCATTCTGATGGTCATGATCGTCTGCCTGCTGGCGGTCATCGCACTGATGCTCCCGAACATCCACTCCGACGCCCCATGGGTCGGCGAACGATAACCGATACGGCCACAAGACATCTCCGAAATCAGGAAACCCTATTCCTCCGTCTGCTGCTCCCCCGGCTTCAACGCGGACGCCACCAGACCGCCCACCACAGCGATCATGGCCTCACGCTCCTCCGGATCCACGCCCCGCGCCGCCTGGACCATCATCGGCACGGTCTGCCGCCAGTGCGCGCTCAGCTCGCCGAACGTGTCGTAGCCGCCGGATTCAAGGATGGTGAACAGGTTCTCGATGAACAGTCTGCGCCGCTCGTCGTCGTACCGGTTCATCCATCCGTTGATCACATCCGCCAGATATTCGGCGCCCTGCGACAGCCCCGGCGTCTTTTCAAAGGCCCCGTCACGCACCTGCCAGTTCAACGCGAAATGCTGCATGATGCCGATGCCGTCACTGGCGACCACGGTGTATCCCGCGTGATCATTACCCGTGTCGGCACGGGGTTCGAACAGCATGCCGATGATCGACGACGACGGCACGGTCTTATGTATGCGTCCCGCCATGCGTGCGAAGCCTGGCGTATTCATAAACGACTCATCGAATCCCGGACCGTCATGCGAATACACGGCAATGATACGGTCCTGGATAGGCTCGGGCGCGACGGCCGCCGCATACACCGCCAGATTGCCGCCCTTGGAATGACCGCCCAGCATGATCAGTCCATGCCAGTGCGCGGCGACCTCCCGCACGTATCGCGCCGCGGCCTCCTGTGCGGCCACGGGCCGGCGGAAGGCCATCATGAAGTCCTCCTTCCACCCCACGATCGAACTGTCCGTACCACGAAACGCGATATACAGCAGGCCGTCGCCCAGATCGAACGTGCTGGCCGAGAACTGCTTGGCCGTCTCGGGATCGGACTCGCTCACATAACCGCCGACCCGCACGTCACGCCAGCGCGGGTTCTCGCACATCGCACGCACCAGCTCCACATTGGCCTGCGGCGACCAGACGCGGTTGAACATGGCGTCGTATGACTCGGCGCGCAGCAATGACTGCAACGGAACCATGGAGAACGACGGATAGTGCGGCACCACGGCAGGCATACGCGCATACGCGAGCTGTGACAACACCAGACTGTCCACTTCGTTGAACGCACGCATTCCGAAATCGTCGAACGACGACCGCATATCATCGATGACATTGCCCATGCCGTATTCTCCCCGATTGTTCGTTTCGCCGTCCGACGATCGTGCCCATCAGTGCACATCGTCATAGTGACCACCACCATAGTGACCACCACCGTCACAAGCACAAGGGCGGCGATGCCACGCCCCATGGTGCCCATGGTACGCGGGATCGCCGCCCTACGGATACGTATCAGTCCTGCAATACGTAATCAGATGTGCGTCAGAAGCGAATCAGCGCCTTGATGACCTTGCGCTGATCCATCGCTTCGTACGCATCCTGAATATGGTCGATGTCGTACTCGCCAGTGAACACGCGACCGGGGTTGATATCGCCGTTGAGTACGGCGTCAAGCAGACCGTTGAGATCGTAGTGGCGCACCGGCGCCGGACCGCCCTTGATGCCGATGTTGGCGTAGAACGTGCCAGTAGCGCTGATCTCCACGTCGTGCGGCAGCCCCACGCGTCCGATCACGGCGCCGCGACGGGCCAGCCCGATCGCCGTGTCGAACGACTGCTTGGATCCGACGCATTCGAGCACGGCGTCCGCACCGTAGCCGCCGGTCATCTCCAGCACCTTGTCGATGGCGGCCTGATCGCGCTCGGGCACGATGTCGGTGGCGCCGAACTCGCGGGCGAGCGCCGCACGATCCTCGTGACGGCTCATGGCGATGATGCGGGAGGCGCCCAGCATCTTCGCCGCGATCACGCCGCACAGGCCGACCGCGCCATCGCCCATCACCACGGCGGTATCGCCGGGCTTGACCTCGGCGGAGACGGCCGCATGGTAGCCGGTCGACATCACGTCGGAGATGGTCAGCAGCGAAGCAAGCTGCTCGTCGGTGTAGTCGGAGGGGCTGCCCGGCACCTTGACGACGGTGCCGTCGGCCTCAGGCACGCGCAGGTATTCGGCCTGGCAGGCGGAGAAGTAGCCGCCGTGAGGGCATACGGATTCGAATCCGGCCTTGCATACCGGGCACTTGCCGCAGCTGAACGGGAACGGCACTACCACGAAGTCGCCGGGCTGCACGGATTCCACGGCCGAGCCGACCTGCTCCACTACACCGATGGATTCGTGACCGGTCTGACCACCAACGGTCTGCGGGGTCAGTCCGCGGAAGAACCACAGGTCGGAACCGCACACGCAGGCGCGCACCACGCGGATCACGATGTCGTCGTCCTGCTCCAGCTGCGGCTTCGGCAGCTCCTTCACGGCCATCCTGCCGGGGGCTTCGAATACGGCCGCCTTCATCATGTCAGTCATTAGAACTCCTTTGTCGGTAGCGCTCCGATCGGTAGCGTCCTCATCGGTAACGCATTGTCGGTATTCACGCTACGGACTTCAAGCACTTGAAGTAAAATGCCGACACGCCCGACGTGGATTTCCTCAATTTCACACGGTTTTGTCCGTCGCCGTTTCCTTGTCTGCTCTGCCGATGACCTTCCGATACGTGACGGCGAAGATCACGCCGGCCACCAGACCGGCCGTCGCGTCGGAGATCGGCTCGGCCACGAAGATGCCGAACGCGCCCATGAAGTGGGGCAGTATGATCGCCAGCGGCACCAGAAGGATGATCTTGCGGAAGATCGCGAGGAAGATCGACTGTTTGGCCTGCCCCATACCGATCAATGCGCATTGCGTGCCCATCTGAATGCCGAATACGCCCCAGCCGCACATGAATATGGGAATCATGCGCACGGCGATGTCGGTGACATCGGGACTGGAGGTGAACCACGAGACGAAGAAGCCCGGGAACACCGCCATCAGCGTAACGAATAGTACGGCCGACGTGATCTGCGTGGCGAAGGCCATGATAATGGCCTGCTTTACGCGCCTGTATTGTCTGGCTCCGAAGTTGAAGCCGATGATCGGCTGGATGCCCTGCTGGAATCCGGTGCACAGCACGTTCACCAATTGCATGAGACTGGTGATGATGGTCATGGCGGTCACGTAATCGTCCCCGCCGTAGCGTTGGAGTCCGGAATTGAAGACCACGTTGATCAGGCATTCGGTGATCTGCATGATGAACGGCGCAAGTCCCAGCGTCAGGATCGGCACGACGATCATACCGAAACGAATATTGCCGGGACGCAGACGGATGGCACTACGACCGGAGCAGAGGAACGCCACCACCCAGATCGCCGAGATCAGCTGGGCGATCACATTCGCCAGTGCGGCCCCGCGCACGCCCATATCAAGCACGAAGATGAACAGCGGATCCAGAATGATGCTGAGTCCCGCACCGATCAGTACCGACACCATGGCGACGGCTGTCTTGCCCTGTGCCGATATGAAATTATTGAGGCCGAGTGTGAGTTGGATGAACACCGTGCCGAGCAGATACACGGTGATGAAATCGACCGCGTATTCGATGGTGGCGTCGCTGGCGCCGAACGCCATGAGTATGGGACGTTTGGTGATCTGCAGGACGATCATCAGCACGATGGATATGGCGACGAGGAATGCCGTGCTGGCGCCGAGGATGCGCTCCGCCCGTTTGAAGTTGCCTCGACCGAGTTCAATGGATGCGCGAGGGGCTCCTCCGGCACCGATCAGCATGGCGAATGCGCTGACGGCCAGCAGGATCGGGAAGCAGATGCCCACACCGGTCATGGCCTGATCGCCGACTTCGGGAATATGCGCGATGAACAGACGATCGATGATCGTATACGATGCGTTCGCTGCTTGTGCCACGATGGTGGGCACCGACAGTGCGAATGCCAGACGTGGGATCGGTCGTGTCCCCAGCCCCGCATCGTGGGAATGATTATGGTGTGCGACCTTCGCGCGCCGATCCTTCATACCACTTCATCTTTCTCAACGTATCGAATCAACCGTAGCGATTCTAGTCCGCTCCCGTTCGCGTATTACCGCGAAAACAAAAAACGCTTGTCGACTTCGACAAGCGTTTTATTCAAGAGTAAATGCTGCGGCGTGCTACTCTCCCACACCCTATCGAGTGCAGTACCATCGCCGTGCCAAGCCTTAGCTTCTGGGTTCGGAATGGAACCAGGCGTTTCCCTTGTGCCATGACCGCAGCAAGAAATAAGATACAGGACCTCCCCCATATTGCCAAATCCCGGCGTGTCGCACCATGCTCCAATGAATCGTCTCGAATCTAGTTCTTGTATTGAGTCACCTCGTATTGAGTCAATGGATGCGATAACAGATCTGTACCACCTCGACACATACCTGCGTAGCCATTCCAACTCATTCGCTCCAAGCTAGGTATTTGCTTGCTTCCATTTCCCGTCTTTCATTGACGATTGACCTGGCCCGGGACCACGTCGAACCGGTTACGAGAAAAGATGCGTGACAATTATTCGCATATGGAAGGTGCTGGAAAAACATAAAGCCCCCGACACTGAGTGTCGAGGGCTTTATAAAGTAATTGTGCGGTGGTGTGCTACTCTCCCACACCCTGTCGGGTGCAGTACCATCGCCGTGCCAGGTCTTAGCTTCCGGGTTCGGAATGGGACCGGGCGTCTCCCCTGGGCCATGACCGCCGCAAAACCTTGAAA
>NZ_QXGJ01000015.1 GCF_003952005.1 Bifidobacterium callimiconis | reverse complement strand
CGAACTGATCGATCTGGGACTCAAGGAGTTCGTGAACCAGAAGGTCGTGATCAACGGGTAGCGCGCGGCAGACGTTACGACGATGCGGGCGCGGGCGTGCGTCCCGCAGGATCCGCGGTTCGCGGAGCACAACGATCGTTCTCCGTACCGGGGAATGCGGCCGGTCTCCCGGTCTCCGCGAACCGCGGATTCGCATGACAACGCCGGCAACATGACAACGCCGGCAACATAGTGGCGCATCGCTTCCTCATGTCCGCATAATGATGGCGTTACGTTCACCGTCAATGCAGACGATCGAAGGGGGCGACGATGGCTTATCCATAACGATGGCATATTCGCAACGACGACGTTCCGATATGCCCGCAACGATTCGACCGGCTATCCACAGTCGACAGATCCGTGCCGATATCAGGCCGGCGGCCACGGCAGCCGTCTTGTGCCGTTCATCCCATGTAATCGTCAACAACGGTATCGTATTGGCAATTCTTAGGAAAGCGTTTTCCAAATAAAGATTGCAGTATTATTCAGCGACGGTTTGCACGGTGACGGCAACGTCGGGATCACGTTCGTCTATCACTTATATTTCAATAATTATCCAGAGAAATAGAGTATATATAGCCACGATCGTACTGACAATACGACGCCATATCTTTGGTAAGCGTTTTCTCATTAAGCAGAAAACACTACCAATGACATCCATTCATCAATACCATTGACATTGGTTGCCGACGACGACAACCGGAAGGGGAAACCATGGTATACGCCACAATCGATCCATACACCGAACAGACCATCACGACGTTCCCGGACGCCACCGAAGCCGAAGTGGATGCCGCGCTGCAGACCGCGCACGACACGTTCCTCGAATGGAGGAACAAGCCGATCGCCGATCGCGTGGCCGTGCTGGCCAAGGCCGCGGACATCCTCGAGAAGAACCGCAGCGACTACGCCGCGACGCTCACCCTGGAGATGGGCAAGATCACGGCCGAGGCGGAGGCCGAAGTCGACCTGTGCGTGGGCATGCTGCGCTACTACGTGAAGCACGGCGAGGCGCTGCTGGCCCCGCGCCTGATCCCGGCCCAGGGGTACGGCGACACCGACGTGCAGCTGGTCAACGACCCGATGGGCGTGGTCTTCGCCGTCGAACCGTGGAACTTCCCGTACTACCAGGTCGTGCGCATCACCGCGCCGCAGGCGACTGCCGGCAACGTGGTCGTGCTCAAGCATGCGTCGAACGTGCCGCAGAGCGCGGCCCGTATGGAGCAGCTGTTCCTCGAGGCCGGTGCGCCCAAGGGTCTGCTCACCAACCTGTATCTGCCGCACAATCTCACCGAGCACGTCATCGCCAGCCCGTACGTGCGCGGCGTTGCGCTCACCGGTTCGGAGAAGGCCGGCAGCATCGTGGCGTCGCTCGCCGCGAAGCATCTCAAGAAGAGCACGCTGGAGCTCGGCGGCGCCGACGCGTTCATCGTGCTGGACGACGCCGACGTGGACAAGGCCGCCGACTGGGCGGTGTTCGGCCGCAATTGGAACGCCGGTCAGGTGTGCGTCTCGTCGAAGCGCCTGATCGTGGCCGACGCCGTCTACGACCGCTTCCTCGCCCGGTACCGCGAGGGCGCGTCCAAGCTGGTGGCCGGCGATCCCACCGATCCGAAGACCACGCTCGCGCCGCTGTCCAGCACGGGCGCCGTCGAGAAGCTGAAGCAGCAGGTGGCCTCCGCTGTGGAACAGGGCGCCAAGGTCGAATATCTGGCTGAGGTGCCCGAACAAGGCGCGTTCTTCCCGCCGGCGATCGTCACCGGCATCACCGAGGACAACGACGCCTTCCACACCGAGTTCTTCGGACCGGTCGCGCAGGTCTACCGTGCCAAGGACGAGGACGACGCCGTGCGCATCGCCAACGACTCCCCGTTCGGACTGGGCGGTTCGGTGTTCAGCAGGGACATCCACCACGCGCAGCAGGTGGCCCGCCGCCTCGACACGGGCATGGTCGCCATCAATCATCCGACCGTCGTCGCGGCCGACATTCCGTTCGGCGGCGTGAAGAACTCCGGATACGGACACGAGCTGCTCGACCTGGGACTCAAGGAGTTCGTGAACCAGAAGGTCGTCGCCGTAGCCGACATCGACGGCACGTTCTGAGCGATCCGGATCCGGATCCGGATCCGGCGGCGAACGCGCTTCGCTGCGGGTACGTCAATGATCCGTGACGACCCATTCCTGTGTTCTCCCTCCCATGGAGGGAGATGTCACGACGTGCGTCGTGACAGAGGGAGGGATTCGGAACCTGATCGGGACGGATTCCCTCCCTCAGTCCGGCTTCGCCGGCCAGCTCCCTCCCCGGGAGGGAGCACAAAGGAATGGACCCGTTCTCCCTCCATGGGAGGGAGATGTCACGACGTATGTCGTGACAGAGGGAGGGATCCCCACGCCGACGAGCCCGAAAAACAGCGTCGGGAACCGGGATGATCGGACTGGCTCCCCTCAGTCGGCTGCTCCGACAGCTCCCCTCAGGGAAGGGGAGTCAAAGGTAAGGCGCAAGGCCGACGCCGCTGCACCACCGCGGTTCGAGGAAAATATCGGCATGAATGCTGTCAGCAGGCCCCGAATCGGCCTCGCGCTTGATCGGAGCCCTCGATGGTATGAGAGTGCGTACGGCACCGAGGCGAACTTGCCTAGTCAACGGGCGCAAGGGCCTACGGAACCCCGTGGAACCCTTAGGCCGATTTGCACTCCGATCGGCGTCCCGATGATCGCTACGCCCCTTATGGAACGTATAGAGCCTCGATACCGTTCTATCAGGGAATCGACTCGACGGATAAGACCTCGGGCCGACCTCGCATTCAATCGGCGGCCCGATGATTGCTGTGGACCCATAGGAGCTTGGGCAGGCCTCGCGCTCGACGCGTCGCGCTCGCATCGCCTACGGACAGTCCACTGGACTGTCCGCTTAACGGCTCACACTTCTGACGGACCGCCCTCCGGCGGGCTCAATCCCCACCTCGCGCTCGACGCGTCGCGCTCGCATCGCCTACGGACAGTCCACTGGACTGTCCGCTTAACGGCTCAGCCTCACAAGCTCAGGCAGTGCTTCCGTTCCTTTCACAAGCTCAGGAAAAGCTCGTGAATCCTGGTGTCGTCGGTGAGTTCGGGGTGGAAGGCGGTGGCGATGATGTTGCCTTGACGCAGGCCCACCACGTTGCCGTTCACCTCGGTCTCCACGGTGGCGTCCGGGCCGACGGACACGACGAACGGCCCGCGGATGAACACCAGCGGGAAGTCCTTGATGTCGCCGAAGTCGGCGTTCGCGGCGAACGAGCCGAGCTGACGGCCGTACGCGTTGCGGCGCACCACGGCGTCGAGCGCGCCGAAGTACACGTTGTCGTCGTTGTCGAGCTTCTTGGCCAGCAGGATCATGCCGGCGCAGGTGCCGAACACGGGCTTGCCGGCGGCGATGTGCGCGGCGATCTTATCGAACAGTCCGGTGGAGTGCAGCAGCTTGCCCTGCGTGGTGGACTCGCCGCCGGGCAGGATCACGCGGTCGATCGACTCGTCGAAGTCCTCGGCCGCACGCAGCAGCTTCCACTGCGCGCCCAGACGGTCGAGCATGGCCGCGTGCTCGGCGAACGCGCCCTGCACGGCGAGGATGCCCGTCACGCCATGCTTGGCGGATTCAGCCTCGTCGGACTCCTCCTTGGAGATGTATTCAACGGCTACTACCAATGTTGTGTCCTTTTACACGAAACGATGAATATTAATGGCTCCCCTCAAAGAAGGGAGCCAGACAATGTCAGTTCGAGAACGATCCGATCACTCGCCGCGGGCGGCCATGATGGTTTCGATCTCGTCCTCGTTGATACCGACCATGGCCTCGCCGAGGTTCTCGGAGAGCTTGGCCAGCAGATCGGCGTCCTGCCAGTTGGCGGTGGCCTGAACGATGGCGGCAGCGCGCTTGGCCGGGTCGCCGGACTTGAAGATGCCGGAACCCACGAACACGCCCTCGGCGCCAAGCTCCATCATCAGGGCGGCGTCGGCCGGGGTGGCCACACCGCCGGCGGCGAAGTTCACGACGGGCAGGCGGCCGTTGTCGTGCACGTACTTGGCCAGATCGTAGGGCACAGCCAGCTGCTTGGCGGCCTCGAAGATCTCGTCGTCGCGCAGGCCCACGAGCTCGCGGATCTGCTTGTTCATGGTGCGCATGTGACGCACGGCCTGGATCACGTCACCAGTGCCGGGCTCACCCTTGGTACGGATCATGGCGGCGCCCTCGGCGATGCGGCGCAGGGCCTCGCCCAGATTCTTGGCGCCGCACACGAACGGCACGTCGAACTGGGTCTTGTCGATGTGGTAGACGTCGTCGGCCGGGGACAGCACCTCGGACTCGTCGATGTAGTCGATCTCGATGGCCTGCAGGATGCGGGCCTCGGCGATGTGGCCGATACGCACCTTGGCCATCACCGGGATGGACACGGCCTCCTGAATGCCCTTGATCATGGCCGGATCGGACATGCGGGAGACGCCACCGGCGGCACGGATGTCGGCCGGAATGCGCTCCAGCGCCATCACGGCGCACGCACCGGCATCCTCAGCGATTCGCGCCTGCTCGGGCGTGGTCACGTCCATGATCACGCCGCCCTTGAGCATCTGGGCAAGGTTCTTGTTCAGCTCAGACCTGTTCTCGGCCATGCTATTCCCCTTTTTATCCTTTGTCGGTCGTCGGCCAATCCAGCCGATCGTCATTCATCCTCACCACGTTCCACGTGAAACGGACCCATGAAGCGCAGATGATAGGACACGTAACGCCCAATGCTATGAACGCCACGTTACGGACACGCAAAGCCGCCCATATTTCGGCGTCGATCGGCAATAACCAAAACCGATAACGCGTTCAAAGAAGGCCGCACCATCCCACACGGCGTATGCTGGACGCGGCGACGAAGGAGATGGGCATGAGCGGTTCGGATCAGCATGACGTTCCACAGAACGATGCAGACAACGTTTCACACAACGACCAGGACGCACAACACGCCTCCACACAAAACACCTCCACTGTTTCACGGAATGTTTCACGTGAAACATCGTCTGAATCCCATGCTTCACGCAAACAAAACGTGCCGCGCAGCCCACACCGTCGCCAGGCGCAGATCCACCGTTTCCTCTCCGACTTCAGCCGCGTGAAATGGCGCATCGCCGCCAAGGGCATCATCAGCGGATTCGCCGTCGGCCTGCTCGTGGTGCTCTACCGTCTTGGTATCGGCTATGGCACGAAGTTCGCCACGGCCATGTACGCGTGGCTGCGCGACAACCCGCTCTGGATCGCCGCATGGGCCGCGGCCGCCGTACTCGCCGGACTGTTCGTCGCATGGCTGATCCGCTGGGAGCCCATGGCATCCGGCAGCGGCATCCCACAGACCGAAGGCGTGGTGACGCGCGGCATGCGCATGCGATCATGGTCGATTCTCGTGGTGCGCTACGCCGGCGGACTGCTCTGCGGACTGTTCGGCCTGTCAATGGGCCGCGAAGGCCCGTCCGTACAGATCGGCGCCGCCACCAGTCAGGCGACAGGCGGGCGACTCGCGCACGGTCAGGTGGATCGCAACGCACTGATCACGTCCGGCGCGGCGGCAGGCCTGTCCGCGGCATTCTGCGCACCCCTGTCCGGCGCCATGTTCGCACTCGAGGAGATCCACCGCAGCTTCTCCCCCACGATCCTGCTCACCGCCATGAGCGCATCCCTCACTAGCGACTTCGTGGCCAAATACTGCTTCGGTCTCCGCCCGGTCCTCGACTTCGCCACCATTCAACAGCTGCCGCTGACCCACTACTGGTGGCTGCTGCCGCTCGGACTGGCCACCGGCGTGATCGGAGTGGCCATGAACCGTCTGCTGCTCGGACTGCAGACACTGATGAGCCACGTCCCCGCCATGGCACGCCCCATCATCTCCCTCGCCGTGGCGCTGCCGTGCGGCATGCTGCTGCCGCTCACGCTCGGCGGCGGCGAAAACCTCATCGCCTTCATGGAACGCGGCGGCGCCGGACTCGGACTGCTCGCAGCATTATTGATCGTCAAAATGCTATTTACCGCGACCAGCTTCGCCAGCGGCGCCCCCGGCGGCATCTTCATGCCGATCCTCGCGGTCGGCTCGATCACCGGCGCACTCGTGGCCACACTGGGCGGCATGCCCGACCTGCCGATCGCCCTAGATACGCAGTACGTGTCCGTGTTCGCCGTGATCGGCATGGCCGGCACACTCGCCGCCGCCACCAAGGCGCCGATCACGTCGATCCTGCTGATCGTCGAGATGTCCGGCAACATCACGCACATGCTGCCCGTGGCCGCCTGCGTACTGATCGCGCTGTTCGTGGCCGACGTATGCAACACGAAACCGATCTACGAAGTACTGCTCGACCGATACCAAGCCGGTCATCCAAACAACGACGGCGACGCCGGCGCGCAGCCGACCGCCATCCGCAGCGGCGTCGTCGAATACCCGGTAGAGATCGGCAGCCGCCTGGCCGGATCAGCGCTCGGCACCGCACCACTGCCCGACGGCATGATGATCATCACGGTTCGCCGCGGCAGCCGAGACTTCGTACCCAACCCAAGTTCCGTGATCCTCGCCGGCGACTACGTAGTCGTGCTGTTCAGCGAATGCTCCGAATCCGCCGCCCGCTCCGCGCTCGCCACCCTGTGCCGCGGATAGCTCACACGCCCATCAGCTGCCAGCCAAGCGCGGCGCAGACCACCGGCACCACGATGCAGGCGATCAGATAGTAGCCGGCCATGGCCTTGTGCTCGCCACGACCGAGCGTCACCACCTCGTTGATGGCGGTGGAGAACGTGGACAGGCCGCCGAGGAAACCGGTGACGGCCATAAGATGCCACGGCTCCGGGAACGCCGACGCCACGGCCGCCGCACCCGCCATGCCGGCAAGGAACGACGCAATGATGTTGATGATCAGCGTGGACAGCGGGAACGCGTTCTTCCACGCCAGTTTCACGGCCGTGTCGAGCACGAACCGCGCGGTGGCGCCAAGGCCGCCGGCCACGCACACGCCAAGGAACGTCAATACCGTTGCGAGAAACATCATCGCGCACCTCCCTTGACGTCATTGGCGGAATCACGATCCGCTTCATCAACGGACACCGACGAAGACGAGGACGACGATGCGGCCGGCGCGCTCGCGGCCATGCCGTCCCACACGCTCGACGCCATGTGATCGGCCCGTACGCGCGTGATCGCCAGCGACATGCGCACACCGCCATACGCGGCCACCACGCCGACACCGAAACTCAACAGCACATACACCAGCACGCCGAACACATTGCCGGCAGCCAGATCGCGAAGCTGCTCGAACGCAAGCGTGCTCATGGTGGACAGGCCGCCGCACATGCCCATGCCGAAGCCGCGCGACACCAGATCACGGCTGCGCTTGCGCACCCAGGCGGCGCGCGACACATACGTGCTCAGCGACGCATACACGAAACAGGCCACGATGTTCGCGGTGAACGTGCCCAGATGGATCGCATCCCACACGCTGGGCTGCGCACCGACGATCGTGGCCGGCGAATTGGCCAACGTCAGCCCGTATCGCATGCCCGTGCCAAGGCAACCGCCCAGGAACACCACCAGATAGATCATCGGATCGGCCAGCGGCGGACGATCCTGACCGGCGACCGTGCCGGCCGCACGTTGACGTATGGGTTTGCTCATCTTCCCCTAACCTTCTCTCTCCACGTTGCGTCTCAAAGCTTCGAAACGCATGCGGCATGACAATACCGTACTCCGCGTGGCGCCCTCGGGCGCTTGGAGAAGGGGAAACGGCGAAAAGTATGAACGCAATCCGCTGAATCCGACCGTCCCACGCATCGCACGCGCTTCCACGTGCCGCACACATCGTCGCCGTGCACGCCTGCACACGTATGCGCCCGACGCACCGACGCTCTGCATATGGCCTCGGGAATCCGGGCCATCGCCTGTCGAATCGTAGGAACCATCAGCGGAAATGCGGTTCGGATGCCCGACCCGCACGACCGGCCTCGCATGCGCCGCATGCATTCGCTCACGGTCGTGAAATCACCGTCAGACACCCCGGTGAGTTCCATCACCGCGGCCCAATATAGGCCGCCCGCGGGGCATGCGCAAGTTCGGATGGTAGGAAATGTGCGGAATCATACAGAAAAGGGAACATTCCCGACCAAGAAAAAGGTGCTTGGGCGGGGAGCCGGTTCACAAATCGAAGATACCGAAATCCAAGGCTCATTTTTCAACAGCTTCTTCCGGGTATCTTCGATTTGTGAACCGCCCCACCCTGAGACCGCCCATAAAAAATCACACAACTGCAAAGTAGCTCACAACAACCGTTGAAAAGTAAGGCCTCCAATTTCGGTACTTTGCAGTTGTGCGATTTTTCTTCCGGAAACCGACCCATCGAAGATGGTGAGGTTACGGCGCGTTGCCATTCATTCACGGTTCCAGCACAGTTCGAAGCACGAACCCCCCGGAATACGACAAATCCCGTTCCAAACCCTGTTATGCAGGGCCCGGAACGGGATTACGAAATCGCGGAATCGATCCTCGACTAGTCGATCAGCGAGTGCACCGAGATGATGTGGTCACGCTGCGGACCGGTGCCGATCGCGGAGATGCGGCAGTTGGAGATCTCCTCGAGACGCTTCACGTACGCCTGGCAGGTGGCCGGCAGGTCCTCGAAGCGGTGCACCTGGGAGATGTCCTCCTCCCAGCCCGGCAGCTCCTCGTAGATCGGCTTAGCCGCGGCGAAGGCGGCCTGGTCGCACGGCATGTCGTCGTAGCGGGTGTGGGTGCCGTCCGCGTTCTCCACGTCGTACGCCACGCACACCGGAATGGTCTTGAGACCGGTGAGCACGTCGAGCTTGGTGAGCACCAGGTCGGTCAGACCGTTGACCTGGGAGGCGTAGCGGGTCACCACGGCGTCGAACCAGCCGCAGCGGCGCGGACGTCCGGTGGTCACGCCGTACTCATGGCCCTGGGCGCGCAGCCAGTCGCCCTGCTCGTCGAACAGCTCGGTCGGGAACGGGCCCTCGCCCACGCGGGTGGTGTAGGCCTTGGCCACGGCGATCACGCGATCGATCTTGGTAGGGCCCACGCCGGTGCCGGTGCAGGCGCCGCCGGCGGTCGGGTTGGAGGAGGTCACGAACGGATAGGTGCCGTGGTCCACGTCGAGCATGGTGGCCTGGCCACCCTCGAACAGCACGGTCTTGCCGGCGTCGAGCGCCTTGTTGAGCACGAGCGACGTGTTGGTCACGTACGGGCGCAGACGCTCGCCGAGCGCGAGCAGCTCGTCGGTGGTCTGGTCCACGTCGATCGGACGACGGTTGTACAGCTTCACGAGCATCTGGTTCTTCTGGTGCAGGCTGGCCTCCACCTTGTCGTGCAGGTGCTCGGCGTTGAAGAGGTCATGCACGCGGATGCCCACGCGGTTGATCTTGTCGGCGTAGGCCGGTCCGATGCCGCGGCCGGTGGTGCCGATCTTGTGCTTGCCAAGGAAGCGCTCGGTCACCTTGTCGAGCGTGCGGTGGTAGGGCGCGATGATGTGCGCGGATTCGCTCACCAGCAGTCGGGAGCAGTCCACGCCGCGCGATTCAAGTCCTTCGATCTCCTGGAACAGCACCTCGGGGTCCACCACCACGCCGTTGCCGATGACGGGGGTCACGTTCGGGCTGATGATGCCGGACGGCAGCAGGTGCAGTGCGTACGATTCGTTGCCGACGACCACGGTGTGGCCGGCGTTGTTGCCACCGTTGAAGCGAGCGACGTAATCCACCTTGGTTCCGATGAGGTCCGTGGCCTTGCCCTTGCCTTCGTCGCCCCACTGAGCACCGATCAAAATAATTCCAGGCATGATTTCCTCCGAATCCTGCGAACCTGCGAAACCGCGCGTTTACGCCGCAAACAGGTTACCGTAAACCCTGAACCGATTATGTTTCGATCTCATATTCAACGGTGTGGCCGTCGTTGTCCGTTTCGGTTTCGTCATGTCATGGCAAACGTCTGCCGAATCTCTTCACAGTATCCACCACGATCGCCGCGCCGACACGGTCCGTCCCCTCCTACACTGATACAGGAGAAAAAGACGAAGCAATTTTTTAGTGGGAGTCTCGAAAGGGTCGGTAGACATGGCATCCCCGAATGATCGTGCGAACGACGGCGATGTGAATAACGAAACGATGGGTCAGCCCGCGGAACGTGGCGGGCACCAGACGCCGGAGCATGTGGAGGAACTGCATTTCGGAGGCAGCGCGCGCGGCGCGTATTACGATGACGCCGGCAATCCCCGGCAGCGTGGATTCTTCTGGAGGTTCAGCCGCGCAGCCCGCGAGGAAGCCCAGGAGAAGGCGCACGAGCAGGCCGTACGGAACGAGCGGGAGAGTCAGGGACCGCAGGCAGAGCGGGAACCGGCCGGTCGACCTGAGATCGTCGATCCGGTGAAGACCGCTCAGCCCAAGGCCACCGAGACGACCGGTCCGCGCACGCGTGACGTATTTGCGGACGATGCCGTTGCACGCGGCGAGTCTGTTCGCGGGCCGGTGCCAGCGCAAGCCAAGTCAGCCAAGTCGGTGCCAGCCGAATCCGCGCCAGCCGCGCCGAAACCGGCACCAGCGCCCAGGCCCGCCGCACCCCGCCGCATATCGTTGCCGGTCTTCCAGCCATCGTCGGAACCCACTCCGTCGGCACGGTCGGCGCAGTCAGCGCAGTCAGCACAGTCGATACCGGAGTCTCCCGCAACCGCCAAGGCCGCCATCTCCACCGCCTTGGCGCCGCACGGCTGGACCGTCGCCCGCAAATGCGTGGTGATCGTGCTGACCATGGTGATCGTGGCGGCGGCCACGTGCACCGGCTTCTGGATGTGGGAGAACCGTCTGCGCCCGATCACCGTTACCGTGAACGGCGAGCAGGTCAACACCCGTATCAACACGTCGATCGCCACGCTGCTCAGCCATAGCGACGGCTTCGGCACCAAGGCCGGACGCATGCTGTCGGTCACCGGCAAGACGCTGGACGAGAACGGCGGTGAGCGCTACTCCGTCACGCTTGGCAGCACGGCGATCAAATCGTCTGATCTGGCGGCGACCCGTCTCACCGACGGCGATGCGCTGTTCGTCAAGGACGGCAAGGACGTGACCGAACCGCATACGGTGATCAAGGCGGCGATTCCGTTCGGCAACGACATCAATCTCAAGGGCGGCGGTACGATCCAGTACGTGGAGCAGCAAGGCGTGGACGGCGTCAAGGAGCAGTGGGTCGGCAAGAAGTCCAAGGAGACGGCCGACAAGAAGGTGCTCAAGGAGCCGGTGAACTTCAAGGTGACCACTAAGAGCCCGAATCCGCAGGATGGCAAGAAGTACATCGCGCTCACGTTCGATGATGGTCCGAGCAAGTACACGCAGGACATTCTCAATATTCTCAACGAGAAGGGCGTGCATGCCACGTTCTTCAACCTGAGTGAGCAGGGCACCGAGTTCCCCGATCAGGAGAAGGCCGTGGCGGCGGCCGGCAACGAGGTGGCGAGCCATTCGGTGAGCCACAAGTATCTGCCGAAGCTGTCGCGCGATGATCTGCGTAATGAGATCAACAATTCGTTCGCGCCGATCGCGGCGAACACGGGGGCGACGGGCCGTATGTTCCGTTCCCCGTACGGCGCGTTCGAGGCGCAGCAGTGGGTGGATTCGACGGATTTGATCAGCATGAACGTGCTGTGGAGCATTGATACGGAGGATTGGCGCCGGCCCGGTCCGGACAAGATCCACGACGCCGTGCTGAATCATGCGAAGAACGGTTCGATCGTGCTCATGCATGACGGCGGCGGTGACCGATCGCAGGACGTGGACGCGCTGCCACGCATCATCGACGATCTGAAGAACGAGGGCTTCACGTTCGTGACCGTGTCCGAGCTGATCAAGCTTGATGGCACGTTCCCGCAGCACGTGACCGAGAATCAGCCCGTTCCCGCCGCCGCCAACGACACCACGTCGGCGTCGGCATCGGCATCGGCGAAATCCAAGCCCTCCGCGACGAAGTCCACAACGGCCACGACCAAGTAGTCGGCGCCAAGTCTGCGCGGAAACCGGACTGTATGCGGGTGGGGAGCCTTCCCTCTGTCACGACATTCGTCGCGACATCTCCCTCCCATGGAGGGAGAACCCCGCTTTTCTGCGTGCTCCCTCCGAGGGAGGGAGCTGGCCAGCCGCAGGCTGGACTGAGGGAGGGCTCCGGCCCCATCCAGCCCACTCCTCTCCTAGTGTGATCACACTAGGAAATCAAGAGGGATTGGGGCTCACCCCAGCCCCCCCCAGCCAGCCGGCGCTCCCTACTGCAGGAACACCTCGCGCAGGTGCTCCGCCACGTACGGGTTGCCCGCCACGATGCTGGTGTGGATGGCGCTGCCGAGGTCCCCGCCCTGCCAGTTGGTCACCACACCGCCGGCCTCGGTGACGAGCAGTCGTCCGGCCGCGTGATCCCACAGCTTCACGTCGCGTTCCAGGAATCCGTCGAGACGGCCGGCGGCCACCCACGCCAGATCAAGCGATGCGGATCCACTGCGACGGATGTCGGCGCACTGCTCGAACACCTTGCCGAACATGTTGAACTGTGCGGCGGCCTCGGAACGGTTGATGCCCTTGTGCGAGGTGCCCAGGCCGATCAGCGCCATGCCGAGATCGGCCACGGCGCTCACGTGGATCGGCTTGCCGTTGAGGAACGCGCCCTTGCCGAGTTCCGCGGTGAACATCTCGTCCAGATACGGCTGGTAGATCATCGCCTTGACCACATTGCCGCCGTCGAGCAGCGCCAGCGAGATCGCGCTGTGATGCATGTGGTGGATCAGGTTCGTGGTGCCGTCCACCGGGTCGAGCGCCCAGACCAGTCCGCCGAAGTCGGCGTCCTGATCGTTGTTCTCCTCGCCGGTGAACTGAATGTCGGGGTAGCGTTCGGCCAGTTCGTTCTTGATGTAGTTCTGAATGGAGGAATCGACCTCCGTCACATAGTCGGCCGGCCCCTTGAGTCGGATGCGATGCACGGCCACCGCGTCGAACATATATCGGCGCGACGCCTCACGAACCACCTCGTCCAGCACCGTCATATCGACTTGTTCCGCACTCGCCATCAAGTCCTCCAGTTGTCATCATCGTCATCATGACCGTCATGCACTGCCATGCGTCATGTCATCGTTTGCATGGATGAACACCCATCCGTTTTTCTCCGTTATACCCGGCGAATGTTCCGCACACGTGCACGACAACCTACAAACGGTACAACAACGAACAAAATGTGCACAAACACATCTGTGCCACCCTTCTGCCCCACCTATCACCCCACTCATATCTCACTATTCGACCGCATATGTGAATAATGTGGACCGTTTGCAGACGAATGCGCCGACCGTGTTCCGGCATGATCGTTCGATGATCACCCGACTCGAATCGACGATCGCGGCTACAGACCGGCCGCGCGGATCCGCTCGACGGCGAAGGCCGTGCCTTGATCGCGCGTGCCGTCAGAGAAGTAGCTGCGATGACCGTCCTCCACACCGCCCTCCTGACAGACGATGTCGTTCGCCGCGCAGTAGTCGACGATGCGGTTGGTCCTGGCGTATGCGGCGAGCGCTTTGAGACTGCGCGGGGCGAGCATGCCGTTCTTCGTCGCGTCGAACCCGCCGGCGTTATAGTCGGCCTTGCCGTTGAAACGCGGGTCGCCGTAGAGCACCGTGGCAAGCATGTTGTCGGCGGCCCTCTGCGGAATGAGGTCCGATGTGCCCGCGGTGTTGAGCCGGTATTTCGGTTTGGACAGCGCGTCTCCGACCACGGCCGCGCCCTGTGAGAAGCCGAGTAGCACGGTTTTCTGATTGGGACATTGCTGCGCGCCGCCGCCCATCATGGCGACGAGCGCGGTCACACCGTCGTTCACGCTGTTCAGATCGAATGTGGCCGGGTAGTCGAGGCTGGTGGTCTGCACGTTGTTCGGGAAGGCGTTGGCGATGTCGGCGGCCACCGGATTGAGCAGTCCGTCATCGGCGTTTTCGCCGGTGCCGCGCACGATGATCACGCGCACGGCCTTGGACGCATCGCAGCCGGAATCTCCCCAGTTGCGTTGCGTGGAGTCGGCGGTTGAGCCACCATTCCCGGTGGGATTCCCAGATGATCCGGAACCGGCACTCGAGGCGGAAGACGATGCTGTTGGATTCCCCGAAGCATTCGACGCATCGCTCCCGTCATTCCCACCGAACGAACACGCCGCCAACGGCAACATCATCGCCATAACCGCGCCCACCGCCAATTTTTTCCACAACCGCATACCCCGACCATACCGCGCCCAACTCCTATCCCATACCCTTCAAGCATTCCATCGCATTCCACATGCGTATTGGACATCCCGCCAGCTCAGTCGTTGAATGAAACCGAACGCAGACGACCAAACGCAGACAACGCACATCACCCAATCCGAACGTAGGCGACACATGGTTGATCTGACCGGCGCGATCACGCAGATGGTGGTTCTGGTCGCGATCACCGTCGTCGGATTCGCGGCGACGAAACTCGGCTATCTCGACGATCATGTCAAGGCCAAGCTCACACTGCTGCTGCTCAACGTCACGCTGCCGTGCATGATCCTCGGCTCCGCGGGCGACGTCGACGTCTCGTCCGCCGGCCGTCAGGTGATCTGGTCGCTGGGTCTGGGCGCGGCGCAGTTCTTCCTGCTGCTCATCACGGGCGCGCTGTGCAACCTGGTTCTGCGCACGCCGTTCGAGCAGCGGCCGATCTACCTGTTCATGAGCGTGTGCACGAACACCGGATTCATCGGCATTCCCGTGGCGGCGGCGATCTACGGCAACGCCTCGGTGCTGCTGTCGAGCATGTTCATCACCGCGATCAGCCTGTTCTTCTACAGCATCGGCATCGCGCTGATCTCGCCGAAGGGCACCCGCCAGGGGCTGCTTGCGCCGTTCAAGGCCGCGGTGAATCCGTCGTCGATCGCGGCCGTTCTGGCGCTCGCGCTGCTGTTCTCCGGCCTGCATCTGCCGAACGTGATCGAGGAGACGCTGACCACGTTGGGCGGCATCACCGGGCCGATCGCCATGCTTCTGGTCGGTGTGGTGGTGGCCGGACTGCCGTTGCGCGAGGTCGTGTCGGAGTGGCGCATCTACCCGTTTGCGATCATTCGACAGCTGCTGGTGCCGGCCGCGCTGTTCGTCGCGCTGCGACCGATCGTGCCCGATCCGACCGTGTTAGGCGTGTTCACCGTGATGTTCGCCATGCCGACCGGTTCGATGGCGTCGATGTTCGCCGCGCAGTACGGCCGCGACCCGAAGCTGCCCGCCAAGGGCACGATCCTCACCACCGTCGCCTCGTTCGCCATCATCCCCGCCCTCATCCTCTTCATGACCATGGTGTGAGCGACCCGCACGCCTCAGCAAGCCCTCCCTCAGTCCGCCTGCGGCGGCCAGCTCCCTCCCCCGGAGGGAGCACGAGGGTAACGAGCATGTGCTCTCTCCGGGGGAGGGAGCTGTCACGCGCAGCGTGACTGAGGGAGGGGCCGCACCGGAAACCCTCGTCTCGGCAATATCGAAAGACAGCACGCAACGCCGTTGTCTGCCCCATGGTTGCCCCATGACTGTGCAATGGATGTGCAAAGTGTTATCACGGAACCGTCTGCACCCGGCCTAAAACGCAGAAAACCGTTGGTTTCCCAACGGTTTCGGTTTGAGCGGATGACGGGAGTCGAACCCGCCTTTAGAGCTTGGGAAGCTCTCGTTCTACCGATGAACTACATCCGCGAAAGGTGCGCCTTGTGGGCGCGAGGAATCAGTCTAGCACGCCGCCGCGGAACCCCCAAAGCAGCTGTCCGAATTCGCACGTCCAACAACCGTCGATTTGTCAAATCATGATTTGACAATTTACGATTTGACAAATCATAATTTGAATATGAGATTTATCGGACGAGCCAACGAACTCGACTATCTTGAATCCAGTTACGCCGATAAACGAGCACAGCTCGTCATCATGTATGGCAGACGACGCGTAGGGAAGACCGAGACTCTCGCGCATTTCGCCGCCGGGAAACCGCATCTGTTCTTTTCCGCGCAATCCGCCACCAAAGACGAACAACTCGCCGCATTCTCCAAGCAGATGTTCGCCGCCGGAGCTCCGGCGGCCCGATATATCGACCGCTACCCCGACTGGCAAACCGCGCTGTCCGATCTCGTTACACTTCCCCGCAACAGTTCGAACGATAACGGTCGCCGACTCGTTATCTTCGATGAGTTCCCCTATCTGGTCAAGTCCGACCCGTCACTGCCCTCGGTCCTGCAAAACCTTTGGGATCGTACACTGCAGCATGAGGACATCATGATCATTCTGTGCGGCAGCGCCATGAGCTTCATCGAAAAAGAAATACTCTCCGAAAAATCACCCCTGTACGGACGTGCCACGGGCATTCTCAAAATGCAGCCCATGCCTTACTGGGACGCCACCGCATTCCTCCCGGACTATACCGATGAAGACAAGACACTTGCCTATGCGATCCTGGGAGGCATCCCCCACTACCTGCTGCAATTCGACCCGGATGACGACCTCCAGACGAACATCGAAAACCGCATCCTGCGCAAAGGCACCGCCTTGTATAGCGAAGTCGAATTCCTCATGCATCAGGAATTCCGTGAAACCGCAACCTACAACAGCATCATTCAGGCAGTCGCATTGGGAGCCACGCAACTCAACGACATCGCGCAGAAGACCCTGCTCTCCCCGCAGAAGGCCAGCACCTACATCGCCAACCTCATCGAAGTCGGCCTACTGGAACGTGAATTCCCCGCGAATGCAAAAACCGTGGAATTCTCCAAGGGCATGCGTGGTCTCTACCACATCAGTGACAACTTCTTCCGGTTTTGGTTCGCATTCGTATTCCCAAACCGATCCAATTTAGAATTCGGCGATATCGGAGGAGTGTACCGATACGATATCGAGCCGCAACTCCACACCTTTGCTGCTAGCGCATTCGAGCATATGTGCGCGGACTGGCTGCGTCGCTGCAACGCCGCCGGCACTTTGCCGTTCCACGCCAACATCATTGGCCGCTGGTGGAACAGCAAGGACGAAATCGATGTCGTCGCCGGCAACCGAGACAGCACCCGTCTGCTACTCGGAGAATGCAAATTCCGCAATCAGCCGATCGATATGCGCGTATTGCAGGAGCTCCGGCGCAAGGGTTCACAGCTACGGGGCGAACAACGGTGGTATTACCTGTTCTCACTCAACGGGTTTACCGAATCGCTCAGGAACCTCGCCGAGCATGACGATTCCATACGACTGATCGATATGAAAACCCTCTTCGGCGCACGATAACCAAAAGTCGTTCGCCCCTGATCAACCGGCCTTTGACCGCCAGAGACCTTCAAGGGTAGGCGACCAATCCGTTCCCGCTCAGTGCAGGGAGATGCGCTGGCCGGGAACGGCTCCGGCGGCGCGCAGCTCGCGGCTCATCTGCATCAGACGGGCGATGCGCTCGCTGGTCGGCGGGTGTGTGGAGAACAGGCGGCTCAACCCCTCCGCGGTGAACGGATTCGCGATCATCAGCGCGGAAACGCTCTGTGTGCCGGCGGTCTGCGCCATGGGCGCCATCTGCACGCCGGACTCGATCTTGTTCAACGCCGACGCCAGCGCCTCCGGATCGCCGGTCAGTCGGCTGCCGTCCTCGTCCGCGTCGAACTCGCGCGTGCGGCTGATGGCCATCTGAATCAGGGAAGCGCCGATCGGCGCCAGAATCATGCTCACGAGCAGGCCAAGCACATTGCCGCCGCCGTTCTCACGATCGTCGTCGCTGCTGCCGCCGAAATACATCAGCGAATACCCGAGGTACGTGATCACCGTGCTCATGGCGGACGCGATCGCACCGGTAAGAATGTCACGATTGTAGACGTGCATAAGCTCGTGGCCGAGCACGCCGCGGATCTCACGCTCGTTGAGCAGCTGCAGAATACCCTGCGTGCAGCAGACGGCCGCATGACGTTCGTTGCGTCCCGTGGCGAACGCGTTCGGGCTCATGGTGGGCGCGATGTAGATGCGCGGCATCGGCTTGCCGGCGCGCGCGGACAGTTCACGCACGATGCGGTACAGTCCCGGCGCCTCCTGCTCGGACACCCACTGGGCGCGCATGGATGCGATGGCCAGCTTGTCGGAGAACCAGTAGGACACGAACGTAGTGGCCAGGCCTATGCATATGAATAGGCCAAGCGTGCCTCGGCTACCGCCGGTGAGCCACCATATGAGCATGATGATGGCCCACATCAGCGCGAATAGGAGCGTGGTTTTCAGGCCGTTGAAGTGACCACGCACATGAATTTCACGGTCCATGGGACTCAACGTAATTATGCAGACTGGACGTTTGCTGAAGATTCGGGGGAAACCGGGTGCGAACATGCGCGGTTGCCGAAACTTGCCGCAGCCCCGACCAGCACAACCAGCACAACCGGCACGGCACGCATCGCCCACATCACAACAGCCCGTCCGCGTCCAACGCCTCGACCATGCGATCGAAGTACTCGCGCAGCAGCGGATGCGGCATCGCGAAGTTCATGCGCACGCATCCCGCGCCGCACTCGCCGCACTCGCGTCCGTCGGTGAGCGCCACATGCGCGTTCTTATAGAAGTAGTCGGCGGGATTCTCGATGCCCAGCGGCGAGAAGTCGAGCCACGCGATGTACGTGCCCTGCGGCGGCACGTATCCCACACGCTGCAGTCGCGTGCGCATCTGTTCGTTCACGTACGCCACGGATTCGTCGAGGTAGGCGCGCATGTCGTCGAACCATGCGCCGCCGTGCTCGTACGCGGCCGTGGTGGCGATCGCACCGATCGTGGCGGTCTGATGCTCCGACCATTCGGCGCGGTCCATCCACATGTCCAGATCGTCGGGGTTCGTCAGGATCACCTGCGCGCACTTGGTGCCGGCGATGTTGAACGACTTCGACGCGCTCGTGGCGGTGAACGCCTGGCGCGCGGTGGTCTCGTTGAGCGCGGCGAACGGCACGTGCTCATGATCGTCGTACGTGAACGGCGCGTGGATCTCGTCGTTGAAGATACGGACATCGTAGCGTTCGGCGAGCGCGGAGATGCGCAGCAGTTCGTCGCGGGTGAGCACCTTGCCGATCGGGTTGTGCGGATTGCACAGCATGAGCGCGCGGCAGCCGGACGCGAAGGCCCGTTCGAGGCCGTCGAAGTCGAACATCCAGCCGTCGATGCAGTGGCGGGGTTCGCTCACGCGCAGCATGGGCACTTCGATCACGTCGATGTTGTAGAGGCGCGGCACGCTGAGGAACGGCATGTAGGCGGGCGTGGGCACGACGATCGAGTTGCCGGCGCCCACGATCTCGCGCAGGAACACCTCGAGCGCTTCGAGGATGTCGGGCACGGGGCGGATGCATGCGGGGTCAACGTCCCAGCCGTAGCGTTCGCGCTGCCAGCGTGCGCAGGATTCGGCCACGCGATGCTTCCACGGGTCGGGGATGTAGCCGAGGCAGCCGCGTGTGGTAGCGTCGGCGACGGCCTGCTGCACGCAGGGGGCGAGTCCGAAGTCCATTTCGGCGATGAACGCGCCGATGCAGCCGGGGAAGCGGGTCCACTTGTCGGAGCCGACGGTCTCAAGATCGGCCATGCTCTGCCGGTCGATCGCCGCGGCGTCGAATCCGCTGAAACCGCGGTCGTGCTCGCCGCGGTCGTGCCCATAGTCGTCGATCAGTACGTCGTCATTCATCACCATGCTCATGCCGACCATTGTGCGTGAGAACGACGTGACGTGTGACGGTCCACACTCCCCCAACCGATTATGGTCTTCCACAATCCGCTTATCGCGGCGCCCACCTACTCCAACGCGGGCTGTTCGTACGTCACGTGATCCTTGAGATATCCGCGGGCGGTGCGCGTGAGTTCCTCGCGCAGTCGTCGCAGCGAGTCGCGCGTATCGTTCGCGCGCGTGAGGATGCCGATCTGACGGCTGGCGTTCACATCGGCGATCGGGCATGCCACCAGATCGCTCTGCAGATGCAGTTTCGTGTCGAGCGTGGGGACGAGCGAGACGCCCATGCCCATTTCGACCAGGTTCTGCGTGGCCCAGTAGTCGTCGGTGGCGTGGCGGATGTCGGGTTTGAATCCGGCGCGGCTGGCGAGTTTGAGCAGATTCGCGCGGCAGGTGGCGCAGCCGGCGATCCAGTGTTCGCCTCGCGCCGCGGTCAGGTCCACGGCTTCGCGTGATTTTTCGTAGGCGCGGCCGATATCGCTGGCCTTGCGCACGAGCAGTCGCAGTGGATCGACGCCGAGCGGTTCGAATGTCAACGATTCGTCGATCTGCAGGAAGTGCGGCAGCGTGCCGTATCGGAAGATGATGGCCGCGTCGGCCTCGCCGCTGCCCACTTGTTCCACGGCCTGCGGCGGTTCCATCTGGGCGAGGCTGACCTCGAGTCGATCACGACGATCCATGCCGGAAGACTCATCGGCTTCGTTCGCCATGCTGATCTTGACCACGGTCTTCGCCACGATCGTGGAGCAGATCGACGGCGGCGCGACGATGCGCAGATGCGCGAAGCTGCCGCGCTGATAGTCGTTCAATTGCAGTTGCGCCTGGGCAAGCGAGTCGGCGATCGCCTCGCCGTGACGGGCGAGCATGGCGCCCACGGGCGTAAGTTCCACGCCGCGCACGGCACGCGTGACGAGCTGCATGCCGCACTGGGATTCGAGTTTCTTCACCTGCTGGCTGATGGCGGGCTGACTCCAGCCGAGCGCCTTCGCCGCGGCAGAAAAAGACCCGCAACGCTCGATCTGCCAGAGGGTTACGAGCGATTGCGGGTTCAGTTCAGCCATGCCGTCCAGTCTATCCCATCCCCACATTTTTTAGTGTGATCCTTAGTGTGATCACACTAAAAAATGCAGGTGTTGGAATTGCAACGTTTTGGGGATCCCGTTCCTTAGTGTGAGCTCACACTAAGGAACGGACGCATGGTCATACCCACACACGCCCGGATTCATCCCCAAACGCAGTCATGGACTCGGTCGAGACTCAGTCGAGGGCGAGCGCGCGCATCTGCTCGGGCTCGATCACCTTCTTGTGCTCACGGCCTTCCTTCGCACCCTCGGCGCGCTCGAACGCGTCGATCTTCTTCCAACCGGCGAAGTCGATCGGACGGATGCCCTTGGATGCGAGCAGCTCGTCGATGGACTCGGGGTTGCGGTCGGCGGCGAACAGGCCGTGCTCCGGCGCGGCGGAGAAGTCCTCGAGCATGTGGTTCACGATCATCAGCGCGTCGGACTTGGTGGAGCCGATCAGACCGACCGGGCCACGCTTGGCCCAACCGGTGGCGTACAGACGCGGACGCACCTCGCCGCCGTCGGCCTCGGTGGTGATACGGCCGTCGCCGTTCGCGTTGGCCAGATGCGCGCCCTTCTCGTCGTAGGCGATGCCGGGGGCGGTGGCGGGCTTGTAGCCGATGGCGTGGTACACGGCCTCGACCGGGTAGTCCTCGAACTCGCCCAGACGGGTCATCTTGCCGTCGGCGCTGGTCTCGGTCTTCTCCACGCGGATGGCCTTCACCTTGCCGTCCTCGCCGAGGATCTCGGTGGGAGCGGAGTTGAAGTGCAGATAGTACTTGCGGTCGGCGGGGTTGCCCTCGTAGTCCACGTCGCCGTCGTCTTCCATGTCCTCGGCCATCTCACGGATGGTGAACAGCTCCTCGACCATCTGGCGGGCGAGCTTGTCCTTGCCGGCCACCTCGATGGTCTCGTCGTCGAGGTCGAAGTCGTCCTCGTTGATGATCAGCTGCACGCCGGGCAGCTTCTCCATCTCGCGCAGCTCCTGCACGCTGAACTTGGCCTGGGCCACGCCACGACGGATGAACAGGTGCAGCACCTTGGCCTTGTTGTTCTGGATGCCCTCGTACACGTTGTCGGGGATGTCGGTCTTGGCCTTGAGATCGTCGGCGTTGCGCATGAGCTCGCGCGCCACGTCCATGGCCACGTTGCCGCCGCCGATCACGGCCACGTTCTCCGCCTCGAGCGGCCATTCGCGGGCGCCCGTGGGGTAGCCGTCGTACCATTCGACGAACTTGGCGGCGCCATACACGCCGTCCAGATCGGAGCCGGGCAGGCCGAGCGGCTTGTCCTTGACGGCGCCGGTGGCGAACAGCACGGCGTCGTAGCGCTCGAGCAGCTCGTCGAGCGTTACGTCCTTGCCGAACTCGACGTCGCAGTACAGGTGGATGTTCGGATTGTCGAGCGTCTTCTCGAGGGCGCCGGCGATGAACTTGATGGAGGGGTGGTCGGGGGCCACGCCGTAGCGGACCAGACCGAACGGCACGGGCAGCTTCTCGAACAGGTCGATGCGCGCGGTGGCGGGCAGGCCCAGTTCCTCGCTGCGCTTGGCGAGCTGCTTGAGCAGAATGTCGGAGGAGTACACGCCGGCCGGACCGGAGCCGATCACGGCGATGCGAAGTTCATTGGTGTTCGTATTGTCAGTCACGCATTACAGGGTAACGCATTTCCGCCCTACGGAACAGAGGGGAAACCGGCTTTCCGCCGCGGTCTGCACGGTTTCGGTGCAGGTTCGTCATGCGTTCGCTACAAAACCGCACCGAAGCGTCGTCCTCACTGCGGGTTCGTCACGCCACGTCAACGAACCCGCAGTGTGGCCGTTCTCCCGCTGCGGGTTCGTCATAGTTCATCGACAAACCCGCAGTATAGGCCCGTACTCGCTGCGGGTTCGTTGCGCATCGTTTACGTACCCGCACCGGACAAGCCGGCCACCACGATCACCGCGGCTGCACGTCCCCCGCAACGTCCACCGCAACGTCCACCGCCGATCCACTGATCCGCGTGTTCACCCGGTTGACCATTAAGCGTCATATCATGTTCACCGATTACGCGCGCCACGTATCGCGCCATGCAGAGAGCGCATGACGTGCATCGATTGACGCGCATCGGCGCTCCGATATCGGAAGATCGCCGAAACGCTAATCGAAAAGAACAAGAAGGACAGGATCAACGATTATGAGTGAGAAGACCGAGAAGACGGAGGTGGCCGAACCCGCCTCCGAAGGCGCCGGCAAGGCGTCCCAATCCCACACCGTTGCGCAGGACAAGAGCGACGCCGGCTACGCGAAGGAGCTCAAGCCCCGCCACATCCAGATGATCGCCATCGGCGGCTCGATCGGCACCGGCCTGTTCCTTGGCGCGGGCGGCCGTCTGGCGCAAGGCGGCGCCGGCCTGACCATCGCGTACGCGATCTGCGGCATCTTCGCGTTCCTGATGGTGCGCGCGCTGGGCGAGCTGGCGATCCGCCGTCCGTCGTCGGGCGCGTTCGTCTCCTACGCCCGTGAGTTCCTGGGCGAGAAGGGCGCGTACGTGACCGGTTGGATGTTCTTCCTCGACTGGTCCACCACCGTGATGGCCGACATCACCGCCGTGGCCGTGTACTTCCACTACTGGAAGGCGTTCGCCGACGTTCCGCAGTGGCTGCTCGCGCTGGGCGCGCTGGCCCTCGTGTTCGTGCTCAACATGATGAGCGTGAAGATGTTCGGCGAGGCCGAGTTCTGGTTCGCCGCGATCAAGGTGTTCACGATCATCGCGTTCATGGTCATCGCCATCTGGGCGATCGTCACCGGCGCCCCGGTGGGTGACACGCACGCCGGCATCGCCAACATCACCGAGCATGGCGGCTTCTTCCCGATGGGCATCGCGCCCGTGTTCGCCCTCACGCTGGGCGTGGTGTTCGCGTTCGGCGGCACCGAGATGGTGGGCGTCGCGGCCGGCGAGGCCAAGGAGGCCAAGGAGGTGCTGCCCAAGGCCATCAATTCGATGATCATCCGCATCTTCGTGTTCTACGTGGGTTCCGTGATCCTCATGGCGCTCGTGCTGCCGTACACCGCGTACTCGTCGAACGAGTCGCCGTTCGTCACGTTCTTCTCCGGCATCGGCATCCCGCACGCGGGCGACGTGATCCAGGTGGTCGTGCTCACCGCCGCGCTGTCGTCGCTGAACGCCGGTCTGTACGCCACCGGCCGCACGCTGCGCTCGATGGCCATCGCCGGCTCCGGCCCGAAGTTCGCCGCGCGCATGAACAAGCATCACATTCCGTACGGCGGCATCATCATCACGTCCGCGCTGGGTCTGATCGGCGTGGTGCTCAACGCCGTTCTGCCGTCCGACGCGTTCGACATCATCATGAACCTAGCCGGCATCGGCATCGCCGGCACGTGGGCGTCGATCCTCGTGACGCATCTGGCGTTCCTCAAGAAGGTCAAGGCCGGCGAGGAGACCCGTCCCGAGTACCGTATGCCGGGCGCCCCGTACACGAACTACGTGTCGCTGCTGTTCTTCGCCATCGTCGTGATCTCCAACCTGACGAGTGCGTCCGGTCGTTGGACGCTCGCCCTGTTCGTGGTCGTCGTGATCGCCATGATCATCGGCTGGTACTACGTGCGCGGACGTATCGACGGCAATCTGATGGACGAGATGCTTGACGCCGACGCCGCGGATGCCGACGAATCCGCCGCGAAGTAATCGCCGAGCAAAAGCAGGAGTAAGGAGTACGTCATGCGTATCCATATCACGTATACGGGCGGCACGATCGGCATGATCGACTCGCCGCACGGTCTGGCTCCCGGCGCCGACATGCTCGGCTGGCTGCACGGGCTGCTCGACGGCACGCAGATCAGTCCCGATCAGGTGTCGTACACGGAACTCGATCCGCTGATCGACTCGTCGTGCGCCACGCCGGACAGCTGGCAGGCGATCATCAACGATCTGCGCGCGCATCGCAACGACGCCGACGCGTTCGTGGTGTTGCACGGCACCGACACGATGAGCTATTCGTCGGCCGCCGTCTCGTACGCGCTCACCGGATTCGGCAAGCCGATCGTGTTCACCGGATCGCAGTATCCGCTCGGCATGGTCGAAACCGACGCCACGGCCAACGTGACCGGCGCGCTCAACGCGGTGGTCAGCGGTCGCGCGCATGGCGTCTCGCTGTTCTTCGGCCATCATCTGATCGCCGGCAATCGCGTGAGCAAGGTGTCGTCGTGGGCGTTCGAGGGCTTCGACGCGCCGTCGGCCGGACTGCTCGCCCAGACGGGCGCGCCCTGGCACTGGGAATCGTACGAGAGCCGCGGCGAGGGCTGGTACGATCCGCTGCCGTACACACGGCACGACGTCGCCGTGATCGACATGGCGCCGGGCATCACCGCCGCGCGTCTCGAGGCCATGCTCACGCCGCGTCCCGAGGCGGTGCTGATCCGCGCGTACGGCGTGGGCAACGTGCCGTGCACCGAACCGGGTCTGACCGACGTGCTCGCCGGCGTGCTGAGCGAGGGCGTGCCCGTGGTGGTGGCGTCGCAGTGCCAGCAGGCGACCGTGCTGCTCGGCCATTACGAGGCGGGCGACGCGATCGCACGCGCGGGCGCGATCGGCACGGGCGACATGACGCTCGAGGCCGCGTACGCGAAGATCGTGTTCCTGCTCTCGCAGGGCCTGACCGGCAGCGATCTGGCCGCGTGGATCCCCCGATCCATCGCCGGTGAGATCACGGTGTGAGCGGGGTTCAGCCGGATCGGCTGCTTCACCTAGTTAGCTGATTGATCGGGGTGTGTTCGACACATACGTACGTCGGACACACCCCGTACGCGTCTCTACGGCGCTCGTATGGCGGCCCACGGCGGGAATGACATCCCCAGCTGCGGATTCGTCACGTATATATGACAAACCCGCAGCGGGGAAGTCGCCAGACTGCGGGTTTGCCGCGTCTGCATGACAAACCCGCAGCGTAGGGTTCAGCAAACTGCGGATCCGTCGTATACCCATGACGAACCCGCAGTGAAGCGCGACGCAGACTGCGGGTTTGTCATGCCGGCGTGACGAACCCGCAGCGGGCGGATTCGACGACCTGCGAACGGCCCCGCTCCGATAGCCGCATGCGCGGCAACTATTCCCGATCGATGAGGGCGGTGAGCGCCCAGAGGATGCTGACCACGTCGATCGCCTCCTGCATGAATGCGCCGATCACCACCGGAATCAGGTTGAACGCGGCGGCGATCATGCACACCAGCGCCAGGCCAAGACCGATCGTCACGGCCTGCAACATCACGCGCTTGGTACGGCGTGCGATCGCGATGGCGGACGGCACGGCGGCGATGTCGTCGTTCATGATCACCACCTGCGCCGATTCACTCGCGGCCGTGCTCGTGCCGTCGGTGATCGCCATGCCGATGTCGGCCGCGGCGAGTACAGGCGCGTCGTTCACGCCGTCGCCCACCATCATCGTCACGGATTTCGTGGTGGATTCGCCTACGAACTTCTGCAGCAGACGATCCCACCACGGCTGGGCGTTCGGCCGTTCGCGCGTGGCGTCCTTCACCGCCTGCACCTTGCCTTCGGGAAACAGTTCGGCCTTCACGTCGTCGATACCGACCTCGCTCGCGATGGTCCGCGCCGACGCGATCTTGTCGCCAGTGATCATCGACAGACGATCCACACCGAGAGCACGCAGTCGTTCCAACGATTCGCGCGTATTGGCACGCGGTACGTCACGCAGTACGATGCGCGCCACGAGACGTCCGTCCACCGCCACGTAGGTGGCCATCTCGTCGGGCGCGAGCGCGGCGAAGTGATCGGCGGGGAAGATCGCATCACGAACGGCGCGGCGACGGGCGCGGTCGGCCTGTGCCGCGCGATCGGCGTGCAGCGTACGGGCGGTCGCGGCGGATGCGGTCATACGGAAGCCGCTGGTCAAGCGGAAACCGTTGGTCGAGCGGAAACCATCGTGCGATCCGTTGCGAGAGTCGTCGGGGAAACCGTCAAGGGAACCGCTGATTCGGCGGAAACCGTCACGCGATCCACGAGACTCATCAGCGGAACCGTTGCGCAACCTATTGCTGCCGGCTGTGTCCGATTCGGTGTGTACCGCGGTCTGCGCCTTCGTAAGCGTTCCGGCGTCCGACATGGCGGCGCTCTCAACGGCGGTCCTGCGGAATCCGGCGAGCTGCGAGGCGACCGCTCCCCTGGCGGTCATGCCGGCGGTGGCGTACGCGAATCGTCCCACGCGCACCGTGTGGCCGTTGACCTCGCCGGAGATGCCGTTGCCCGCATCCTCGACGATGTTCCGCACCACCGGATAGGCGCGGCCATGACCGGGCGTGCCGTTTTCGGGGCACAGCCGCTGTCCGGCGTCGTACCGCGCGTGGAGGCGTTCGATGGCGTCGGTTCCCGCGGCGGCGATGCCCTTGGCGAGAATGTGTACGGAGTAGCCCTCCACCACGCCGGCGAGCATGAGGATGTGGTCCTCGTTGAGTGCAGGGCGAACGGCAGCGGATGCGACGGCCGGATTACCGACCACCGCACCGGGTGCCATGCCGGCAGACCGCAATGCCGAATCGGCGGAGTTATCCCCAGACTCGTGTGGGTTTTCCCCGGTGCCGGCACTCGCGACCGTATCGTCGGTGCGGTTATCCCCAGACCTGTTCGGGTTGTGCACAGCGAGCGCGTTCTCCGTCGCGTCGGTTACGCCGTTCGTTCCGGCGAGCGCGGCGTCCGTGCCCACCACGCCGATGGGCATGTCCACGCGCACGACCTGCGGCTTCTTCACGGTGAGCGTGCCGGTCTTGTCGAAGAAGATGTGCGAGACGCGGCCCAGATTCTCGAGCACGTCCTGCGCCTTGATGAGGATGCCGGCCTTGGCGAGCCGACCCGTGCCGGCCATGTACGCGACGGGCGCGGCGATGAGCAGCGGGCAGGGCGTGGCGAGTACGAGCACCTGCGCGAATCGTGTGGGCACGCCGGACACGATCCATGCGGTGCACGCGATGATGAACGAGATCACGGTGAACGGCACGGCCATCAGGTCGGCGGTCTTGACCACGGCGGCGCGCGAGTTCTGCGCGGACTGCACGAGTTCGAGGATGCGCTGGTACTGCGAGTCGCGCGACAGTTCGGTGGCGCGCATGGTGAGCGTGGTGGAACCGTTGACCGCGCCGGACATCACGCGGGCGCCGGCGAACACCTCGCGCGGCACGGGTTCGCCGTTGATGTTCGACAGGTCGAGCGTGGCGGATTCGCTGAGCAGTTCGCCGTCGACGGGCACGGTCTCGCCGGGCAGCACCTGCAGCACGTCGCCGGGACGCACGCGGTCGACGGGCACGGTGTTCCAGTGGCGGTTGGCGTTGGCACGGCCATCGGCGACGGTGGAATCGGCGGCACGAACGGCACGGTCTGCGAGCGCGGAACCGTCGATCTCATCACGATCGTGACGCGCGTCGGCCCCGCCAATGCCGGGCAGATTCATCACGTGCGCGGTCTGCGGCGCGGCGTCCATGAGCGCCGTGAGATTGTTCTCCGCCTTGGCCTGCGCGTATTCCTCGATGGCCTCGCCCGACGCGATCATGAGCACCACGGCCCAGCTGGCCCAGTACTCCTGCACGGCGAGCGTGGAAAGGATCGCGACCACGGCGAGCACGTCCACGCCCACATGGCCGTGACGGATGTCGTCGATCATGCCGCGCAACGTATCGATCACGGTGTAGACGACGAGGACGATGACGATCCACTGGCCGATGCTCGGATCAACGAACCAGAACGGATGACTCCACGGACGGCTGTTCCACAGCACCGCCACGGGGATGACGGACAGAATGACGACGGGCAGCAAAGGCACTCGTCTGCATAAAGCGATGATGCGACTCATCGTTTCTCCTTATGCTTGTGCACGGGCCGACAACGGTATCGAAAATCGGCGTGGTTTCACGCCTTGTTAACCCATCTCAGGCGTTGGCCGATCTGCGGTTCCCGCGATCGACGCCCGTGATACACGGCGTAAAGATAAACAACATATTCAGTTATCGCCTTGATCGTGTCATGTCGCATGGACGACGGTCGAGTCTGATTCCGGCCAAACACCGAATAAACCCAAAGAAGGCCTCGAACCACAAGGTCCGAGGCCCTCTTAATGCCGGCTTCCCCTTGAGGGGAAGCTGTCAGCCGTCAGGCTGACTGATGAGGTGACCGGCGTAACCCGATTCCCATCAATCAGCCACAGACGGAGACCGTGCGATCAGCCGATCACCAACCGAAGTTGAACGGATCGGTGTTGCTGTCGCCGCTGCCGCTGTCTCCGTTGCTGCCGCTGCCGCCATTGTTGTTGTTCTGGCTGTTGCCGCTGCTGCCGTTGCTGGATTCGGAGCGGTTGGAGCCGTTCACGGCGCTTTCCTCCTGATCCATGGTGGCGCTGAGCTCGATGGTCTTGCCGTCACGCACCACGGTGAGCTTCACCGTGTCGTTGAGCGCGGTGGCGCGCACGAAGCCGAGCAGCGAGGCGTTGGAGCCCACGGTCTTGCCGTTGTAGCCGACGATCACATCGCCCTGCTTCACGCCGGCCTTGTCGGCCGGACCGCCGGAGACCACGCTCTGCACGGCGCTGCCGGCGCGGGTGGTGCCGTCCGCGGTGGCGGTGTCGGTCTTCACGGTCACGCCGAGGGCCACGTGCTTCACGGAGCCGCTGCTGGTGATCTCGCTGGTCACGCGCGTGACCAGGTTCGACGGGATGGCGAATCCGATGCCGATCGAGCCGCTGGAGCTGGACGAGCTGGAGCTGGACGATGACGTGGCGATCGACGAGTTGATGCCGATGATCTGGCCGGCCGCGTTGAACGTCGGGCCGCCGGAGTTGCCGGGGTTGATGGCCGCGTCGATCTGCACGGCGTTGGTCACGATCTCGTTGTTCTCGTCGTCCATCACGGTGACCGGACGGTTCAGCGCGGAGACGATGCCCGTGGTGGCGGTGTTCTCGTAGCCGAGCGGGTTGCCGATGGCCATCACGTTCTCGCCCACGGCGAGGTTGTCGGAGTCGGCGAACTCGGCGACGGTCAGGTCGCTCGGCGCGTTCTTCAGCTTGATGACCGCAAGATCGGTGGTCACGTCGGTGCCGACCACGTCGGCCTCGTACAGCGAGCCGTCGGACAGGGTCACCTGGATCTGCGTGGCGCCGGACACCACGTGGTTGTTGGTGACGATGTCGCCGTCCTTGGAGATGATCGCGCCCGAGCCCTTGGCTACGCCGGTCTGGCCGCCGGACTGGATCGTCGTCTGAATGGCCACCACGGAGCCGGCCACCTTCTTGGCGACCGCGGTCCAGTCGACTGCCTCGCCGGATTCGGCCTTGGCGGTGCCGGAGCCGGAGGAGTTGCTCACCGAGCTCAGCGACGACGAGGTGGGGCTGGACACCCAGCCGTTGGAGATGGCGGCGAAGCCCACACCCAGGCTCAGCGCCGCGGCCACGACGGCGGCCACCGCGCCGGTGACGACGTGGGAGACCACGCCATTCGGCTTGGCGCCACCCTGGCCGTCCTGTCCCTGACCGGGAGCACCGGCGTTGTTACCCGGCCCCTGCGGGTTCTGCGGAGCGCGGAACGGGTTGAACGGGGAACCGCCGCGCGGAGGCACGCCGTTGCCACCATTGCCGTTTCCACCATTGGCGGTGTTCGGCTGCTGGGCGTTGGCGTCGGGCTGGTTCTGCGGAGGAACCGGACCGTAGGCGCCAAACTCCGGCGCGGGACGGTACTGGCCGTATTCCGGCTGCTGCGGCTGCTGATTATTCTGCGGAGCCGCGTTCTGCTGATAGGGGGCCGGCGTCTGCGGAGCCGCCTGCGGAGCGTTGTACTGCGAGTGCTGGGCACCATACTGCTGCGCGCCCTGCGGAGCGTACGCGCCATACAACGGCAGCGACTGCTGCTGTGACTGAGCCGGCTGGGCGGCGGGCTGCTGCGGCTGGGCCGGTGCCTGCACCTGGGTGGGCTGCTCGTCGCGCGCGGCCACGGGGTTGATCGCCTCGGTCGGGCGTTCGTTGGAATCCGCGGACACGCCGGCGTCGGTGCCGGCGGAAGCGCCATTAACGGAGGCGGATTCGTTGGTCTTGGCGTTCTTGGAATCCGCGGGATCATTGATTACGGTATCGTCGTTCACCGAGGGCCACGGCTCGTTCTCAGGCCGCTGACCCCACGGGGTGGAACCATTGTTCGTATCAGCCATTACTGCTCCTTGCTTCTCGAGGACTCGCGCGGGCGCGTGTCATACGTTTCCGTGCATACGTTCTTGAACTACCTAAGAGTTAAAGCTTCGCGTCTGGATATTTCCTGAACGTTATTTGAAAGCTGTAATCGAATCCTCTGTTTTCTTGCCGGTCGTCGCCCATCGGCCGTCCCTCGTCATGTCATTGCACGTCGTTTAGAGTGGTAGTCATGACAGACGTTGACGCAACCCAGAACCCCATCGATCTCGTGGAACACCCGCGCGGCGCCGAACCCGGCAAGCCCGGCGATCGCAGCGCGTTCAGCTTTGAAATCACCCGACGACTCGAACCCACCGCGGACGGTCTCGGACGCGACGGATTCCGCCACGGGCGTAGCGGCGTGATCCACACCCCGCACGGCGACATCCGGACCCCCGCATTCGTGCCCGTGGCCACGCAGGCCACCATGAAGGCCATGCTGCCCGAGCAGCTCAAGGAACTCGGCGCTCAGTGCACGCTCGCCAACGCGTTCCACCTGTTCGAGCGCCCCGGCGAGGATATTCTCGACGAGGCCGGCGGACTCGCCAAGTTCATGAACTGGCACGGCCCCACCTTCACCGACTCCGGCGGCTTCCAGGTGCTCTCGCTTGGCGCCGGATTCAAGAAGACGCTCGCCATGGACGTCAAGGGGCTCAAGTCCGACGACGTGATCGCGGAGGGCAAGGAGCGTCTTGCGTTCGTGGACGAGGACGGCGTGACGTTCAAGTCCCCGCTCAACGGCGACATGCACCGCTTCTCCGCCGAGATCTCCATGGGCATCCAGCACAAGATCGGCGCCGACATCATGTTCGCATTCGACGAGCTCACCACGCTGATGAACACGCGCCGCTACCAAGAGGAGTCCGTGGAGCGCACGTACCGTTGGGCGCAACGTTGCGTGGCCGAGCACAAGCGCCTCACCGAAGCGCGACTCGGCAAGCCGTATCAGGCACTGTTCGGCGTGGTGCAGGGTGCGAACTACGAGGATCTGCGCAGGCGCGCCGCCCGGCAGATCGCTTCGCTCGACTTCGACGGCGTGGGCATCGGCGGTGCGATCGAGAAGCGACTGCTCGGCAACACGTGCGCGTGGATCTGCGACGAGATGCCGGAACTACGACCGCGCCACGTGCTCGGCATCGCCGCCGTGGACGACATCTTCGCCGGTGTGGAGAACGGCGGCGACACGTTCGACTGCGTGGCCCCCGCCCGCACGGCACGCAACGGCGCGATCTACACGCGCGACGGCCGCTGGAACGTGCTGCGCACCGCGCTCAAACACGACTTCGGCCCGCTCGAGGAAGGCTGCGACTGCTACACCTGCACGCATTATTCGCGCGCATACCTGCATCATCTGCTCAAGGCGCGCGAGATGAGCGGCTGCACGCTGGCCACGATCCACAACGAACGGTTCTTCGTGCGTCTGCTCGACGAGATCCGCGAATCGATCACCGGCGGCTACTTCGACGAATACAAGAAGGAGACGCTCGCCCGCTTCTACGCCAACGGCTCCCGCGGCTGAGTCCCGTTTCCCCTTGAAGGAATAACGGCACCAACGCAAGCCCCCACACGCCCCTGGCTCCCCTCCCCGCGGAGGGGAGCCAGGGGCGTGTGGGGGCTTGCGTTGGTGCCGTTATTC
>NZ_QXGJ01000014.1 GCF_003952005.1 Bifidobacterium callimiconis | reverse complement strand
AACCGGGGCGGTTCTTGTTCGGACCGATGATGCTGCACTGCGGGTTTGTTTGGGTATGGTGACGGATCCGCAGTATGGCATGCGTCTTGCTGCGGATCCGTTCGGCGATGATGACAAACCCGCAGTGTAGAGACTTCTTCGCTGCGGGTTCGTTTAGGTGTGGTGACGAACCCGCAGTATGTGGGTTTCTTCGCTGTGGGTTCGTCGTGAATCTGATGTATACCCGCAGTATTCAGGATGTGGCAGTGGACAGCTCCCCTCCCTCGGAGGGGAGCCAGAAAAATAGGGGGTGGCTCGCGTAGGCGGGCCACCCCCTAGAAGGAACGCCGACTCAGATCAGGGTGAGGGTGACGTCGAGGGTGTAGGGGTCGGCGGCGGGCAGCTGGAACTGCGGGTGCACCGGGGCGCCCCACGAATCGTCGCCGCCAACGCCCATCTGGGCGGCCAGCAGACGCAGGAACGTGTGACGCGGCGCGGGCAGCTCGTTCTGATGACGGGCCTCCTCGAGCATCAGCGTGCTGTACGGCAGCAGGCTTGCCGAGAACGCGTCGGCACCGGCCTCGCCACGGCCCGCGGCCACGCGCATGCCGTGACCGGTCGCATCCGTGATCTCGGCCCAGCGCACGCCCTCATGGTTGCCGGTCTCCTGCGGCACCAGGTACGGCGCCACGGAGTCGGCAGCCGTCGTGGCGAACACGCCCAGCTTGCCGCCGTGCTTGCGGTCGAGATACGTCTCGTCCTGGCCCAGACCGTAGAACTTCAGGTTCTCGTACTCGGCGGGCAACGTCCACTCCAGACCGAACGCGGGCAGCGTCGGCGCATCCACGCCACCGGGGTAGGAGGCGGTCAGATGCACGGTGCCGTCGTCCGCCACCTCGTAGCGCACGGTCACATGCGTACGATTCGGCTCGGCCAGCTCATACGTGTACGTGGCGGTGGCGGAATCGGTGCCGGCCTCGAACGCGGTGTCCACCACGCGGGCGTAACGGCCGGCGCCGAACCACTGCGCGCGGTCGAAGCCGCTGCCGTTGCCGCGATCGTTGTTGGTGAGCGGACGGAACGTCACCAGATCCGGACGGCGGATCACCATCTCGCGGTCACCCGAGCGGAACGACACCATGCCGCCCTGCGTGCGGGAAAGAATGACCTCGAAGTCCTTGCCGTTCGTGCCGTGAACGCCCAGGTTCCAACGGGAGTCCACAACCTCCACGTCGGCCTCGGCCGCGGCGCCAGACAGCACGCCCGCGTCGGCCGCAGCGTCATCGTCGTCATCATCCACGCCGGCACCCGCGCCCTTGACCACGGTCACGTACTGGCCGAACGCCAGTTCGTAGCCGGCCTCCGCCCAATCGGTGGCCTCGGCCAGACGCTGATCCACCTCGTACGTCACCTCAACGTCGTCGGCCTCGCACACGTCGGGGAACGCCACGTCGAAGCGACAGGTCTCACCGGCCGGCACGTCGAAACGGTAGTCGGCGCTCCACGTCTGCACGCCGTTGACCAGCAGACGCGCGGTGAACACGTAGCCGGCGGTGGACACGAACAGGTTGTCGTTCGTGATCGTCACGTCGGTATCGGTCGGCGCGATCTTCACGTTCGCATACAGCTGCTTGACCTCCTGCGCCTTGGGGGACGCGGTACGGTCAGCGAACACGATGCCGTCGCCGGAGAACTCATAGTCGTGCGGACGGTCACCCCAATCGCCACCGTAGGTGAGGCGCTCGCTGCCGTCGCCGAGCTTCTGCCAGATCGCCTGATCGATGTAATCCCAGATGAAGCCGCCCTGATAGTGCGGGTAGCGCTCCAGCTCGGTGTACAGGTGCATGCCGCCCACGGAGTTGCCCATCGCGTGCATGTACTCGCAGGAGATGTACGGCTTCTTCGGGTCGTTGGTCAGGTACTCCTCGATCTCGGCCGGCTTGGCGTACATGCGGCTTTCGATGTCGGACAGCGCGTCGAACTCGCGGTTCCAGAACACGCCCTCGTAGTGCACCGGGCGAACCGGGTCGAGCTCGTGCGTCAGATCGCTCATGGCCTGGAACACGGTGCCGGCGTAGGACTCGTTGCCCATGGACCAGATCACCACGCTCGGGTGGTTGAAATCGCGACGCACCATATTGTTCACGCGGTCGAGGCAGGCGCCGAGCCACTCGTCCTTGTTGCCGGGCACGTTGGTCTCGGCGGTCACCTGATCGCCGGGGGCGTTCCACGTGCCGTGCGTCTCGATGTTGGTCTCGTCGATCACGTACACGCCGTACTCGTCGCACAGCTCGTACCAGCGGGTCTGGTTCGGGTAGTGGCTGGTACGCACGGCGTTGAGGTTGTGGCGCTTGAAGAAGCGGATGTCCCACAGCATGTCCTCTTCAGTGACGGCGCGGCCGTGGCGGGCGTCGAACTCATGACGGTCCACGCCCTTGAACACGACGCGCTTGCCGTTGAGCTTCATGATGCCGTCCTCGATGGCGAAGTGACGGAAGCCGATGCGGGTCTGCGCCACCTCGATCACGTCGTCAACCGTGTCGTTCAGCGGACCGTTGAGCGTGACGGTGAGCGTGTACAGCGTGGGCTCCTCGGCGCTCCACGGGTTCACCTCGCCCACGCCGGATTCGATGTGTAGGACGCCGTCGGCGATGTCCGCGGCGGTGAATTCCTGCTTCCAGATAACGTTGCCGTTGGCGTCGGTGATCTCGGCGACGCCGGAATCGACGGCCTCGGCGTTGGCGATCTGCGCGGTGACGTCGATCGAGCCCTCCTCGGCGGTGTGATCGTAGTCGGCCACGGTGCGCAGATCCACGACGTGGGCCTCGGGCTGGGCGGTGAGCTCCACGCTGCGGAACAGGCCATAGAGGCGCCAGTAGTCCTGATCCTCGAGCCAGCTGGCGGACGTGTATTCGTAGCAGGCGACGGCCAGCACGTTCTCGCCCTCGTGGATCGCGCCGGTCACGTCGAACTCGCTGGGCGTGAAGGAGTCCTCCGCGTAGCCGACGAACGTGCCGTTGAGCCACACGTAGATGGCGGTCTGCGCTCCCTGGAAGGTGATCGTGACGGGGCGCGCGGCAGCGATGGCCGCGGCGATCTCGCCGCCGGCGGTGAACGTGCGACGGTAGAGCGCCACGTGGTTGTTCGCGGGCACGTCGGGGGCGATCGGATCGTCGTGGCCGTCCCACGGGTACTGGATGTTCACGTACTGCGGGTTGAGGTAGCCGCCTTCGCTCAGGTGGGCGGGCACGGCGATGGTGCCGAACGCGGAGTCGTCGTAGTCGGGCTGGGCGAAGTCGGGGGCGTGCTTGCCGGGTTCGCTGGCCACGGGGTAGCCGTCGGCGTCGGTCGTGACCACGCGGACTCGCCATTCGCCGTCGAGGCTGGTGCGCAGGGCCATGGTCTCGCCGGGCTGGGGCTTGTGGTCGTAGAAGCGGTGGCTGGTGTGGGCGGGCAGACGGTTGACGGCGAACGTCTGCGGGTCGGTGATCCATGCGGCGCTGGCCTCGGTGGCGTGCGCGATGTGGATGGATTCCGCGAGGGGTGCGTGTGCGGCGGGCTGGGTGGTCATGTTCCCTGTCTTTCTGACATATAACGTCGTTGTCTCAGTCTGTGGCGGTCGTTACGGCGAGCGTGTCGACCGCATGACCAAGAGTTAAGTAAAACTCTTTACTGATAACAGTAATAACAGATGGTGATTTATGCAAGTCGACGCATCGTCGTGTCGTTGGCGGGGTGTTGTTAGGTGGCGATCTGTGGGGTATGTGAGCGTTTTTGTTGGCATTTTGTGCGACTGATCATGGATTTTTGTGCGATTTCAATGGCGGTGATGGACGTTATTTCCGCACCTCTATATAGAAAGCAAATCAACGCAACAAAAACATTTCAACGCCACACTGACTAATGTCGTTGATATTGCAACGATTTCCGATGCTGATCGCATTCGTCGCCGAAGATCCGAATTACTTGCGCAAGCGCACACGACACGCCCGGATTGCCAGCAAAATAGTAATGGATTTTACTTTATTGTGGTAACGGCATACACTAACGGATGTCAGATCAACGGAAGATCTCGCACACGTTTACGTCTTCTAAGGAGAAGCACGAACATGAAGGAAGAAAACCAGCCGACCACCGCCAAGTCGGGCGGCATCGGACGCCGTATCTGCTACGCCGTCGGCAACTTCGGCCAGTCCGCGTTCTACAACGCGCTGAGCACCTACTTCGTCGTCTACGTCACCAGCACCATGTTCGCCGGAGTCGACAAGGCGCTCGCCACCAAGCTCATCGGCATCATCACCGGCCTGATCGTGGCCATCCGCATCGGCGAGATCTTCATCGACCCGCTGCTGGGCAACCTCATCGACAACACCACCACCAAGTTCGGCCGCTTCCGTCCGTGGCAGGTCATCGGCGGCTGCACCTCTGCCGTGCTGCTCGCCCTCGTCTACACCGGCCTGTTCGGTCTGGTCAACGTGAGCGAGACCTGGTTCATCATCCTGTTCGTCGTCGTGTTCATCGTGCTCGACGTCTTCTACTCCCTGCGTGACATCTCCTACTGGGGCATGATCCCGGCCCTGTCCGAGGACTCCCACGAGCGCAGCGTCTACACCGCACTCGGCTCCTTCACCGGCTCCATCGGCTACAACGGCATCACCGTGGTCGTCATCCCGATCGTCACCTACTTCAGCTACGTGTTCACCGGCTCCCACACCGAAAGCCAGTCCGGCTGGACCGCCTTCGGCGTGATCGTGGCCCTGCTCGGCATCCTCACCGCACTCACCGTCGCGTTCGGTACCAAGGAGAACGAGAGCGCCCTGCGTTCCAAGGCCCAGGAGAACGGCAACCCGCTGCAGGCGTTCGGCGCCCTCGCCCACAACGACCAGCTGCTGTGGGTCGCCCTGAGCTACCTGCTATACGCCATCGCCAACGTGGCCACCACCGGCGTGCTGCTCTACCTGTTCAAGTTCGTGCTCGGCCAGCCCGCCGCCTTCTCCATCGCCGGCGTGATCCCGATCATCACCGGTCTGATCGCCGCGCCGCTCTACCCGATCCTCAACCGCTACATCCCGCGCCGCTACCTGTACCTCGCGGGCATGGTGTTCATGATCGCCGGCTACGTGATGTTCATCATCGGCGCCCAGAGCCTCACCCTCGTGATCGTGGCCCTCGTGCTGTTCTACATCCCCAGCACGTTCATCCAGATGACCGCCATCCTGAGCCTCACCGACTCCATCGAGTACGGCCAGCTCAAGACCGGCCGCCGCAACGAGGCCGTCACCCTGTCTGTGCGTCCGATGCTCGACAAGATCGCCGGAGCCTTCTCCAACGGCATCGTCGGCTTCATCGCCGTGGCCGCAGGCATGGTCGGCACCGCCACCGCCGACGACATGACCGCCGCCAACATCCGCACCTTCAAGATGTTCGCCTTCTACACGCCGCTCGCCCTGATCGTGGCCAGCCTCCTCGTCTTCATGTTCACCGTGAAGATCGACGAGAAGATGCACGCCAAGATCGTCGAGGAGCTCGAGGCCAAGCTCGCCAGCGGCGAGATCAAGTCCGAGGACGCCCAGGACGCCGACGTGGTCGAGGAAAACGCGACCGAGACCGCCGACGCATCCGGTGTCGCCGCCGGCGCTGGCACCGCAGCTGGTTCCGCCTCCGCCAAGTAGGCGCGAACGCAATCATCGGCCGTCGCCGAGCCTTGACGACGACGGCCGGCACCCTCCCTCCCCATCGGAGGCGGGCGAGCCCTTCACCTCCGCTCGCCCGCCTCCGTTTTTCATATCTTTTCCGTATTCGCATCGCAAGGAACCATCATGACCGTTACCGATACCTCCGCATCCACCGTCACCGAACGCACCGCCGACAAACCGCTCGGCCACGGACCCGACGCCGTACGCCGACCCTTCCGCTGGCCCGCCCTGCTCACCGACAACGGCCGCGGCATCGCCTACGGCGGCGACTACAACCCCGACCAGTGGCCCGAAGACGTATGGGACGACGACGTGCGCCTCATGGTCAAGGCCGGCGTGAACACCGTCGCGCTCGCCATCTTCAGCTGGGACCGCATCCAGCCCACCGAGGACACGTGGGACTTCGACTGGCTCGACCGCATCATCGACAAGCTCGGCCGCGCCGGCATCGCCGTCGATCTCGCATCCGCCACCGCCGCAGCACCGCTGTGGCTGTACGAGAAGCACCCCGAAGTGCTGCCGATCGAACGCAACGGCGACGTGGTCAACGCCGGCTCCCGCCAGTCGTGGCGTCCCACCAGCCCTGTGTTCCGCGAGTACGCGCTCGATCTGTGCCGCCGCCTCGCCGAACACTACAAGGACAATCCGTACGTGACCGCCTGGCACATGAACAACGAGTACGGCTGGAACAACCGTCACGACTACTCCGACGACTCGCTGCGCGAATTCCGTCGCTGGTGCGAGCGCAAGTATGGCACGATCGACGCGCTCAACGAGGCGTGGGGCACCGCGTTCTGGTCGCAGCACGTCAACTCGTTCGACGAAGTGCTGCTGCCGCGCCACATGGGCGGCGACTCCATGGTCAACCCCGGCCAGATGCTCGACTACGAACGCTTCGGATCCGACTGCCTCAAGGAGTTCTACAAGGCCGAGCGCGACGCCATCGAGGCCATCTGCCCGGGCAAGCCGTTCACCACCAACTTCATGGTCTCCACCGACCAGTGCTGCATGGACTACGCCGACTGGAGCGACGACGTGGACTTCGTATCCAACGACCACTACTTCACCGCCGGGCGCGACCACCTCGACGAACTCGCCTGCTCCGACTCGCTCGTCTCCGGATTCGCGCAGCGCAGGCCCTGGTACCTCATGGAACACTCCACGTCCGCCGTGCAGTGGAAGCCGCTCAACTCGCGCAAGCGCCACGGCCAGCTCGTGCGCGACGCCCTGGCGCACGTGGCACTCGGCTCCGACGCCATCTGTTTCTTCCAGTGGCGGCAGTCGCGTTCCGGCGCCGAATGCTTCCACTCGGCCATGCTGCCGCACGCTGGTGAGGACTCTGCCGTCTACCGCGAGGTATGCGAACTGGGCGGCATGCTGCGTACGCTCTCCGACGCCGGTGTGCAGGGGAGTGAGGTGCGGCGCTCGCGCACGGCCATCCTGTTCGACGCTGACTGCGAGTGGATGACCCGCTGCGAGACCTTGCCCAGCATGAAGCTCAACCACTGGCATGACGTGCGCGACTGGTATTACGCGTTCCTCGACGCCGGCGTACGCGCCGACGTGGTGCCGCTGCGCGCCGACTGGAGTGAGTACGACACGATCGTGATGCCGACGATGATCAACCTGTCGGAGTTTGCGTGTGATCGCGTACGAGGGTATGTGCGTGACGGCGGTCGCGTGGTGATCGGCTATGCGACCGGACTCATGGACGAGACGTTCCACACCGCGCTTGGCGGCTATCCGGGCATGCTGCGCGATGTGGCCGGAGTGCGTGCCGAGGAGTTCAACATCCTCGGGCCGGTGGATGGCGATCCGGACACGGTCGGTCTGTCGAGCGGTGCGATTGCGCGCCTGTGGGCCAACGTGGTCACGTCCGTGGCGGATTCGGCGGCCGTGCTCGCGACGTACGAGGGCGCGGACGCCGAGGAGTGGGAGCTTGACGGCGTGCCTGCGCTCGTGCGCAACGCCTACGGCGACGGCGAGGCCTACTACGTGGGCTGCGATCTCGACCGCAAGGCGCTGGGCGATTTCGTACGGGGGTATCTCGCCGGGGCGGGTGCTGCCGAGGTTGCTGCTGCCGATGCCGCGATTCTCCATACCGTGCGCGAGACCGCGAATGTCTGCTTCGACTTCTACCTGCCGCGCGGCAAGGAGGACGTGACTCTGGAGTCCGTGCCCGGTGACGTGATCATCGCCCACCGCTGCGAGCCGAACGGCAACGGCGGCTACACCCTCCACCGCAACGCCACCCTCATCACCCGCACCACAAAGTAGCCGCTTCCCTTCCCCTCTGCGCCAGTCGCCCTGCGGCTCCCCTCCCCACCGGAGGGGAGCTGTCGGCGCAGCCGACTGAGGGGAGGAGCTTCAATCCAACCACGTCAAGAACGAGCATTCCGCACAATTCGGTAGTCAATCCGAACTTGGTAGTCCAAACGCGACGTTCCAATCCCTCTGTGTTCGCTCGCACTGTCCCGTTCCGATTCCCAAATTCGCCAAGTGTCGCGTTCTGACTACCGGATTCGTCAAGGAATGAAAACCGATTATTGCGACACGCCGGAGCGGGTGGGTGTGCTACGGTTTGAGGCATGACGTTCTTTTCATGTTGTTGTCGCTAGCCGCCGCCCCTCAGGGTATGCGCACCGGACCGCGGATCGCGGTCGCCGAGTGCAGGCATACGGGGTGCTGGCCAGTGACGCATAACTGAAACAGAACGGTTTTTCATATTCCGCCAAGTCGGGCGACGAATCCATTTCGCATTTCAGCCGATCATCGGTTGACCATACGGATCCGATCTCACGAGCGAATCGCATACCGACGATCGACGGAAATCAACGAAATCCTTGGAACCTCCTCCCGGCCAGCACCGGACGGAATCCAAAATCCCCGCTCTTGTTTCACGCGATTGCAACACCGGTCGGCAAAGGGGTCGGCGGTGTTACCGATGCCGGTCAGATCGGCGCCACATCAAGCATCCGATACCAAACAAGCCAATCGCATATCGTGAAACAAGGGGAACCACAATGACCATCGTCAACTCCATCACCTCGCTCGTCGGCAACACTCCGCTCGTCCGCCTCAACCACGTGACCGACGGCATCGACGCCACCATCGCCGTCAAGGTCGAATACTTCAACCCCGGCGGCTCGTCCAAGGACCGCATCGCCGCCCGCATCATCGACGCCGCCGAACGCTCCGGCCAACTCAAACCCGGCGGCGTGATCGTCGAACCCACCAGCGGCAACACCGGCGTCGGCCTCGCGCTCGTCGCCCAGCAGCGCGGCTACCGCACAATCTTCGTGGTGCCCGACAAGGTCTCCGAGGACAAGCGATCCGTACTGCGCGCATACGGCGCCGAAGTCGTCGTCACGCCCACCGACGTGGAGCCCGACGACCCGCGCTCCTACTACGCGGTGTCCGACCGACTCGCCCGCGAGATCCCCGGCGCGTTCAAGCCCAACCAGTACAGCAACCCCAACGGTCCCGAAAGCCACTACCGCACCACCGGACCGGAGATCTGGGAAGGCACCGACCGCAAGATCACGCACTTCGTGGCCGGCATCGGCACCGGCGGCACCATCTCCGGCACCGGCCGCTTCCTCAAGGACGCGTCCGCCAACCAGGTGACCGTGATCGGCTCCGACCCGGAGGGCTCCATCTACTCCAACCCCGACAACGTGCACCAGTACAAGATCGAAGGCGTAGGCGAGGACTTCTACCCCGAGGCGTACGACCCGACCGTGGTCGACTCGATCGTGCAGGTCAACGACGCCGAGGCGTTCGAGATGACCCGTCGCCTCGCCGCCGAGGAAGGACTGCTCGTGGGCGGTTCGAGCGGCATGGCCGTCGTCTCCGCACTCAAGTACGCGCGCATGCACAAGCTCGGCAAGGACGCGCTCATGGTGGTGCTGCTGCCCGACTCCGGACGCAGCTACCTGGGCAAGATCTTCAACGACCAGTGGATGATCGACAACGGATTCGGCGACATCGTGGCGCGCACGGCACAGCCGTCGCTTGTGGACGCGGTGCTCAGCAAGCCGGTGTACGCGTAACGCGCGTCACCTCATCCGTCCGACAGTCGCCGGACACCTTCCCCTCGAGGGGAAGGGCGGAGGGTGGGAACCCTCCCCTCAGTCCGCCTCGGCGGACAGCTCCCCTCCCCGGGAGGGGAGCCGGAGTAATACGTAAACGACAACACAAAACACAACACCATAAAGGAAACCAGATCATGACCATCGACTTCACCGCAACGCAGCTCGCCACCCGCGCCATCCACGCCGGTCAGGAACCCGATCCGATCACCGGCGCCGTCGTCCCGCCGCTCTACCTGACCTCCACGTTCAAGCAGGACGGCGTCGGCCAGCTGCGCCACGGCTACGACTACAGCCGCTCGGTGAACCCCACGCGCGACTCCTTCGACACGCAGCTCGCCGCGATCGAAGGCGGCAAGTACGCGCTCGCCTTCTCGTCCGGACTCGCCGCGATCGACGTGCTGCTGCGCTCCACCCTCAAGCCCGGCGACCGCGTGCTGCTCGGCAACGACGTGTACGGCGGCACCTACCGACTGCTGAGCAAGGTATTCGTGCCGTGGGGCATCGGCCTCGACGTGGTCGACATCTCCGACCCCGACGCCGTGCGCGAGGCCCTGGAATCCAACGACTACGCGTACATCTGGGTGGAGACCCCGTCGAACCCGATGCTGCGCGTCACCGACATTGAACTCACCGCCGACATCGCCCACAAGCACGGCACCAAGATCGTGGTGGACAACACGTTCGCCTCGCCCGTGCTCCAGCACCCGCTCGAACTCGGCGCCGACGCCGTGGTCTACTCCACCACCAAGTACATCGGCGGCCACTCCGACGTGGTCGGCGGCGCGATCGTGCTCAACGACGAGGAGGTGCGCGACCAGGTGGCGTTCCTGCAGAACTCCGCCGGCGCCGTGCCCGGACCGTTCGACTCCTGGCTGCAGACCCGCGGCCTCAAGACCCTCGAGCTGCGCGTGAAGCGTCACAGCGCCAACGCGCTCGCCATCGCCGAGCACCTGGCCGCCCGCCCCGAAGTGGAGCGCGTGCTCTACCCGGGCCTCGAATCGCACCCCGGCCACGAGATCGCCGCCCGCCAGATGCACGGCGGATTCGGCGGCGTGGTCTCCGTGCAGCTGGCCGCCGGCCGTGACGCGGCGCTCAAGTTCGCCGCCGGCACCGAGATCTTCACGCTGGCCGAATCGCTGGGCGGCGTGGAGTCGCTGATCGAACACCCGGCCGCCATGACCCACGCGTCCGTCTCCGGTACCACCCTGCAGGTGCCCGACAACCTGATCCGCCTGTCCGTGGGCGTGGAGAACGTGGACGATCTGATCGCCGACCTCGATCAGGCGCTCGAGCGCAGCGCGCAGTAAGCGAGCGGGGGAGAAGGTCCGCGGGAATGGGGGATTCCCGCGGACCGGATTCCCGGCTTTTGGGGGTTTCTTACTCGCAGGGGGATGGGTCCCTCCCTCAGTCACGCCATTCGGCGTGACAGCTCCCTCCCGTGGAGGGAGCACGAAGCGATAGCACCTACGTGCTCCCTCCGAGGGAGGGAGCTGGCCGCCGTAGGCGGACTGAGGGAGGGCTCACCCCGCAGAGTGATGACACCCGCGTGCTCCCTCCAAGGGAGGCTGAGTCTGATCAGAAAATGCAAGGGGCATTTTCAGGACTCAGGTGAGCCGACAGGCGAACGGGATGATGTGTCGGCCGCAGGCCGTCCATTCTTGCGGGACGCTGTCACGCCGAACGGCGTGACTGAGGGAGGGATCTAGTTGTAACTGGGGGAGGGGTCCAGCCTCTACGCGCCTACAAACACCATGACGCTCTCGTCATCGTCCCGCACGCACCCATATTGCACATCGTGCTGTTCCCGCATATCGCGCCGTCGCGCTAGCCCAGCACTTTGGTCTTGCCGAGGGTGGCGATGGACTTGGCGTTGAAGCTGATAAGCGGCTTGCGTAGCACCAGACCGAGCAGCAGCATCGGCAGCACGAACGCCAGCAGACGGCCCATCGAAATCCAATAATCATTGCCGTAGATACCGGCGATGGCGGAACGGAACGCGTCCACCGCATGCGTGGCCGGCAGGAACGGGTGCACGTTCTGGAAGAACTCCGGCAACATGGCCACGGGGAACGCGCCGCCCGCGCCGGTGATCTGCATCACCATGATCAGCACGCACAACGCCTTGCCCGGATTGCCGAACGATACGACCAGCGTGTACACGATGAACGCGAACACCAGCGACGTGGTCCAGCCGGTCAGCATGAACAGCATCGGATGGTCACACTGGATCCGCAGATATGCCAGCTCACCAAGGCAGGTGACGGTGCTCTGCAACAGCGCCACGAATGCAAACACGCCGAACCTACCCAGATATAGCTCATGCGGGCGCGGCCGGTCGAGCGTATCCATCCGCTCACGCGACACCTGCGTGAGAATGGCCAGCGACATGAGAAGCGCGCCAAGCCACATGGCCAGCGCCGTATACATCGGCGCCATGGCCGAACCGAAGTTCTCCACCGTGAACACGGCATGACGATTCACGCCCGCTGGCGACACCATCGATGCAGCCAGAGTCGCGGGGTCGTCACCCAGCGCCGTCTTCACGGCCTGCATGTCGTCGCTGTCCAACGCCTTCTGAATCTTGTCGTGCAGCGCCGTCATCTTGTCGGACGAATCGCGTAGCGTCTGCGCGGCGGCCGTGATCTTGTCGTGCGCCGCGGTCATGTTCGACGCGATCGAATCCGCCGAACCGGACAGATCGTCCACCGTGGATTGCAGTCGCGTGGCCGCTTCGGTGCCATCGTCGTACGCCGAGGACACTGCCGACGCCATGCCGTCCAGCTTCTTCTTCAGACCGGAATCGAAGTCACGGCTCGCCTGATCCATGGCGGTGCGCGCGGCCTGCGCCTTGGCCTTGGCGTCGGTGCGCGCCTGATCGGCGTTCGCCATGCCCTTGTCCACGTTGTCGGCGGTGTTGTTGAGCGCATCGCGCACGGACTGCTGCTTGGCGATCGAATCGTCAAGATCGGCGAGCGTGCGCTCCAGCGCCTGTCTGCCGGCGTCGGTCTGCGGGTTGAGCGCGGCAAGGTTGTTTCGCAGCGTCTGATACGAGCTGATCTGTTCGTCAAGTTTGTCGGCGAGCGCGTGCAGCTGCCTGGATGTGTCCGCGCCCTGCGTGCCGATGGCGGCCATGGCGGTGTCGATGTCGTCGGCGGCGTTTTTGTAACTGTCCGCACTCTGTCCGAGTGCGTCGGACACACTCTGCGCCGACGAATTGAGTGCATCGGACACGCTGCTCACGCCCTGCTTGGCCTGATCGGTGGCGGTCTGTGCGGCCTTGGCGCTGTCTGACGCCTTGCCTACCAGGTCGGACGACGAGTCGATCAGTGACTGCGCCGACGTGATGACCTCGCCGTACTGGTCGAGGTTGTCGGCTGTGGCGTTGAGTCGTCCGGCGGTCTGCGCGATGTTCGTGTTGAGGTTGCCCACGAGCGTGGTGGCGGAGTCGCTGTCGAGTGCGTCCACGAGTTCGGATGCGATGGTGAGTCCCACCGTGGAGATCGTGGTGTCGAACACTTGGTTGACCTGCGCCTGCACGGCGTCGGCGCCCTGACTGGTCACCTTGGGGGCGAGCGGGTTCTTCTTCTCGTTCGAATAGTAGGTGAGGCTGGCGTGTTTCACGTCGGGGGAGAATACGGTCATCATGTCGCGGCTGAACGATTTGGGGATGACCACGGCGGCATAGTATTCGCCCGACTTAGTGCCTTCGATGGCCTCCTCGCGGCTGGTGAACACCCAGTCGAGCTGGTCGTTGGCGCGTAGTGCGGAGATCACGTTCTCGCCCACGTTGACTTTCACGGGCACCAGGTCGCTGCGGTAGCCTTCGTCGTTGTTCGCTACGGCGAACTTGAGGTTGCCGGTGTTGCCGAACGGATCCCAGTTGGCCGACACGTTGAACCATGCGAACAGTGAGGGGATGGCCACCAGTCCGATCACCATGGTGATGGCGGTGATGTTGCCGAACAGTCGACGTAGATCGCCGACGACGATGCGGCCGATGTTCTTCAGGGAGCGTATGGGCGAGTAGGCGGGTGTGGCGGGACCGCGCTTGCCGCGTGACGTGCCGGATGCGTGTGATGCGCTGGACTCGCGTGGCGTGCCGGATGTGTGGGTCGTGCGTGGCGTGCTGTTTCGTGTCATCGTCAGTTCTCCTTGGTGGCGGTATGTGCACCGGCATGTGCGCCGGTATGCGCGCTGAACGCGCCGAGGTCGGGAAGGCCGAGCGGCTTCTTGTGCAGGCGCTGTTCGCGGTAGATGTTGCGCAGCGCGTCGTCGTCCATGTCGCCGAGCGCCTTCTGTCGCTGGATGCTGTCGTTGATGAATTCGATGGCCATCAGGAAGCCGATGATCAGTACGATCCAGATGATCCACGCCAGCAGGATGGCGATCTTCTCGTTCGTGGACAACGAGAAGACGGTCAGGCAGACGGGCAACACCACGCCGGCGATTAGCGCGCCGAGCTTGAGGCGGGGGTATGCGCGTTCGAATCGTGCGGCTTTGCGTAGGATGCCGGTGCGGAACTCCGTCGAATCGCTCAGCGCGCGCATCACCTGGTTGAGCGAGTAGCGGTTGCGTACGGCGATGGGCTTGTCGCCGTTCAGCAGGTCGGTCTCCTTGAGCTGGCGGGCGAGCAGCGTGTTGGGGTTGTTCAGGTACGGGCGTACGGCCATGCCGATGAGGAACGCGACGGCCGCGAACAGCGCCAGCACGCCGAGATTACTCCAGTACTGGTGGTCGTAGAATCCGCCGATGGTCTCGCGGATCGCGTTGTTGCCGTACGTGATCGGCAGCCACGGGTAGATGCGCTGGAATTCACGCGGCATCATCTCGATCGGATACATGCCGGACGATCCGGGCACCTGCAGCACGGTGAGCACCACGCACAGGCCGCGGCCCACATGGGCGAGCGACACGCACAGTGCGTAGATGATCGCGCTGTACACCAATGCGATGAGCATCGACGTACCGACGTAGGCGAGCGGTTTCACCGTCTGGACGCCGATGACGAGATTGCCGACCGTGGTCACGACGGCCTGCAGGCAGGCGATCAGCCCCAGCAGCATCCAGCGGCCCATGTACTTCTGGTTCGCCTTCAGCCCGCGGATGCCCTCGTCGTCCACCTCCAGATGGAAGAGCATGGCGAGCGAGAACGCGCCGATCCACAGGGACAGGTTGGTGAACATCGGCGCCACGGCGGAACCGTAGGAGTTGAGCGGATAGATGGTCTTCGTCGTCAGCGTGGTGGGAGAGGCGACGAACTTCGCCACATCCTCGTCCGAGGCGCCGAACATGCTCTTGATCCGGCCGGTCGCGTCGGCGGCGGAGACCGCGTTGAGATCGGTGCCGATGGTCGTCAGCGAATCCTTGGTGCCGTCGAGCGCGTCGCGGGTGGCGGTCAGCGCCTTCGCGGTCTTGTCGAGCGTGGTCTGCAGCTGGTCGAGTGCCACGGTGGCCTCGTCGATGGCGGGACTCACGCCGGCGAGCGCCCCGGAGAGCGTGGTGGTGCTGGCGGAGAACGATCCGATCGCGCTGTTGAGCCCGGTGGAGGCATTGCCGTTGATGGCATTCTGCGTGTTCTGCAGCGAGGTGAGCGTGTTCTGCGTGGCGGTGTTGACGCTGTTCGACGCGTTGGCGATGGCGGTGGCACTGTTGCCGGCGTTGGTGCTGGCGGTGCCGATGGCGTCGAGTGCGCTCTGACTGTCCTTGTTGCGCTGTTCGAGTTCGCCGATGAGCTGTTTGCCTGCGTCGGTCTGTGCGAATTCGGAGGATTTGAGGGTTTCGATGACCTGGCGGTTCGTGTCGACGGCGGTCTGCGCGGTGTCGACCGCGGAATCGAGGCGTTGCTGGGCGCCGAGCATGGTGCCGCTGGCCTGGCCGATGAAGGTGTTCGCGGTCTGGGAGCCCTGGGAGAGCGACTGCGACGCGTTGGCGGAGGCGGCGGCGAGTCCGGTGTTGAGTGTGGTCAGTCCGTTCTGCGCGTCGGAGAGCGAGGCGATGCCGTCGTTGAGCGTGGTTCGCGCGTTGGTGGCCTTGGCGTCGATGGTGGCAAGGCCGGTCTTGGCCTGCTGCACCTTGGCGCTGCCCTGATTCACCGAGTCGATGAGTTCGGTGATCTGCTTTTGTGCGTCGTCCACGCCGGTGCTGGCTTTGTCGATGCCGTCGGAGGCCTTCTGATGGGCTTCGCTGGCGTGTACGTCCACCTGGTCGGCGGCGTTCGACAGCGTGGAGACGGCCACGCGGCTCACCGTGGATATGAACTGGCTATTGATCTGCTGTTCGAGCGTGGTGGCGCCGGCGTCGGTGACCCGGGGAGCGGTGGCGTTGATCTTCTCGTTGACGTAATACTCGAGCTTCGGCTGTGTGAAGTCGCCGCTGGTGATGGTGAGCAGGTCGGCGGAGAAGTCCTTGGGGATGATGATGGCCGCGTAGCTCGTGCCGCTGTGCACCTCGTCGAGTGCCTGCCCTCGATTCATGAACGTCCAGCCGAGCTGGTGATTGCTTTTGAGCGACGTCTCCACCTGGTCGCCGATGTCAATGCGGCCGGTGGCGTCACTGGTTGCGCCGCGGTCCTCGTTCACCACGGCCACGCGCAGGTTGCCGGTGTTGTCGTACGGATTCCAGAACGCGGCCACGTTGAACCACGAATACAGTGCGGGGATCACGCACAGGCCGGCCACGGTGACCACCGCCATGGGAATGGCGATGATGCGCCTGATGTCTCTGACCAGTACTTGGAATGCTTTCTTCATGCCGTCCTCATGCCGTTCTCGGAAATGGATCGGTGGTGTCGGTGGTGCCGTCGGTCAACGATGCGCTGATCGCTGATCGACGATATTGTCAACACATGTTAGTTTTACTACAGATATACGTTATACTACAACTGTAGTTTAATGAACAAGCGTGTATGGTAGCACGATGTCGTTGAGAAGACGTGATGTCGTCGATCAGAGGAAAGCGAGAACAAGTATGACGGAACATCGTCGTTCGTCGGAGAATGGCGCGACCGAGGACCGTCGGGTGCGCCGCACCCGCACCCGGCTCACCGAGGCGCTGCTCGAGCTCATGAAGAGCAAGCCCGTCGATCGCATCACCGTGACCGAGCTCACCGAACGTGCCGACGTGAACCGCGTGACCTTCTACTCGCACTACGGCAACGTGCGCGCCCTGCTCGACACCGTCATGGACGAGGTGACGGTCTCCTGCCGATCGCGCATCGAGACCCACGCCGATCAGATCATCGCCGGCGACTTCCTACCGCTCGCCACCGACATCCTCACCTATGTGGACGAGCACGAGCAGGTGTTCTCCGTGATGGTGTCATCTGCGGGGGAGGTGCTGTTCAACCGGCTCGCCGACGACATCCGCGACGTGTGCAATCGGGTGGTCGATCCGGTCTCGCAGGCCGTGGAGAGCACGGGGGAGAGGCTTGGGGACGCGGAGCTCAGGCGTGCCGAGATGATTCGCGACTACCAGTTCGACTACATCATGGGCGGCATCATGAACGTGGTGCGCAACTGGTTCGCCGGCGGGCGCAGGGAGCCGATCGAGTTCGTGGCGGCCATCCTCGCCTCCACCACCCGAGCCGCCGGCCCCGAATCCCTGCGCCGGAACCTTTCCCTCGCCCAGAAAGGGCCGGAGGAGGGCGAGACCGCTGGAAAAAATCGCAGAACTGCAAAGTAGCCTTTCAGGGGCGTTGCAATTCCGCGGCTCCGATTCCGCTATATTGCAGTTCTGCGATTTTCCCGACGCCAATACGCGGATATGGCGTTCATTTCGTGCCCCACGCATCTTCGTGCTCCCTCCGAGGGAGGGAGCTGTCACGCGTAGCGTGACTGAGGGAGGGCTTGTGGGCTGTGAGTTTCAATTGGTCTTTCTGCTTGTGTTCCCTCCCTCTGTCGTGGCGTCCGCCCCGACATCTCCCTCCCAAGGAGGGAGAACCCGGTTGATCTTCGTGCTCCCTCCGAGGGAGGGAGCTGTCGGCCGCAGGTCGACTGAGGGAGGGCTTACATGGCGTTGTGGTTCAAAGCGGCTTCGTGCTTCTCATCCCTCCCTCTGTCGCGGCATGCGCCCCGACATCTCCCTCCCCAGGAGGGAGAACGAAGGAGTGTCGGTGCTATGGTCGGAATCATGGCAGACATGAACGATGCGCGGGCCGCGCTCAGGCAATACTTCGGCTACGACGGGTTCCGCCCCGGTCAGGAGCCGCTGATCGACGCGATCCTGCAGGGCCGTGATGCGCTCGGCGTCATGCCCACCGGCGCCGGCAAATCCATCTGCTATCAGATCCCCGCCGTCCTCATGCACGGCGTCACCATCGTCATCTCCCCACTCGTCTCGCTCATGGCCGACCAGGTCGCCGGCCTCGAAGGCAACGGCATCCACGCCGTCTGCGTCAACTCCACGCAGACCCCCGAGGAACAGTCGCTCGCGCTCGCCGAAGCCCGATCCGGCCGCTGCAAGGTCATGTACGTGGCCCCCGAACGACTCGACACCCAACGGTTCGTCGAATTCGCGTCCTCGCTCGACATCGCGCTCGTCGCCATCGACGAGGCGCACTGCGTATCCCAATGGGGTCAGGACTTCCGCCCCGCCTATCTCGGCATCGGCGACTTCCTGAACCGACTGCCCGACCGGCCTGTCGTCGCCGCGTTCACCGCCACCGCCACCGAACGCGTGCGCCGCGACATCGTGAACCTCGTGGGCCTCCACGACCCGCAGATCAGCGTCACCGGATTCGACCGCACCAACCTGTACTTCGACGTGATTAAGGCCGTGCCCACCGTCAAACGCCAGTGGATCGAACGCTACGTGACCGCCCGCCCCGACGAATCCGGCATCATCTACTGCGCCACCCGCAAGGAGACCGAATCGCTCGCCGCCGATTTGCGCGCGCACGGCGCCAAGGCCGTCTGCTACCACGCCGGCATGCCGCCCGAGGATCGCCACGCCGCCCAGCGCGCGTTCGTCAACGACGAGGCGCCCGTGGTGGTGGCCACCAACGCGTTCGGCATGGGCATCGACAAATCCAACGTGCGCTACGTGATCCACCACAACATGCCCGACAGCATCGAGGCCTACTATCAGGAGGCCGGGCGCGCTGGACGAGACGGATTGGCATCGCGCTGCACGCTGCTGTGGAGCGACGGCGACATCGCCACCCGACGCCGGTTTATCGAAATGGAGAACGGCAACGAACGTCTCACCGACGAGGAGGCGCAGGCCGTGCGTAACCGCCACCGCGTGCTGCTCGACGGCATGATCGGCTACTGCCGCACCACCAGCTGTCTGCACCAGTACATCACGTCGTACTTCGGCGAGACCGGTACGGTGAAGTGCTCCGGCTGCTCCAACTGCGACGGCGAGTTCGAGACGATCGACGTGACCGACATCGCGCGTGCCGTGAGCCGATGCGTGCACGACGTGAATCAGCGTCTCGGCGCCGGCAAAATCGTACAGGTGCTGCGCGGATCCGACGCCCAGGAGATGCACGACTGGCGGCATCTTGATTCCGTGCCGACCTACGGCATGCTGCGTGACGTGCCCGCCGCGCGCGTCCGTGATGTGATCTCGCAGATGACATCCGACGGCTACCTGGCCGTGGCGGAGGGCAAGTATGCGGTGGTGGTCTTTGGACCGCGTGCGGCCGAGACCGTGGCGCCGGACTTCACCATGACGATCAAGCAGGTGAGCCGGCCGGCTGCCGATGATGGCGCAGACGGCGGTGATGGTGGTGCAACGTACGGCGGATCCGGAAGTGGTTCGGGCGCCGCGGGCTCGAGGCGTTCGCGCGGTTCGGTGCCCGCCGAACTCGACGGTGACGACGCCGACCTGTTCGTGCGGCTACGTGAGCTGCGCACGGAGATCGCGCGGGCGGCAGGCGTGCCGCCGTACATCGTGTTCGGCGACAAGACGCTGCGCGACATGTGCGTGCGCCGTCCACACACTGATGACGACTTCCTCGAGGTCAACGGCGTCGGCCAGAAGAAGCTCGACCAGTACGGCGAGCGCTTCCTCGCCGTGATCCGCGATTTCGAAGCGGGGGAGTGAGGTCACCCGTATCCTCGTGCTCCTTCCCGGGGGACTCCCGATATCTTCGTGCTCCCTCCTTGGGAGGGAGCTGGCCGGCGTAGCCGGTCTGAGGGAGGGCTTGCGGGCTGTGAGTTTCAAGTGGCCTTGTTGCTTATTCCCCTCCCTCTGTCGTGGCGTTCGCCCCGACATCTCCCTCCCGAGGAGGGAGAACACTCCATATCTTCGTGCTCCCTCCGTGGGAGGGAGCTGTCACGCGTAGCGTGACTGAGGGAGGGCTTACATGGCGTTGGGGTTCAAAGTGACTTTATGTTTCTCATCCCTCCCTCTGTCGCGGCATGTGCCACGACATCTCCCTCCCCGGGAGGGAGAACCCCGATATCGTCGTGCTCCCTCCTTGGGAGGGAGCTGGCTGGCGTAGCCGGTCTGAGGGAGGGCTTGCGGGCTTTCCGCTCGTGTTCCCTCCCTCTGTCGCGGCATGCGCCCCGACATCTCCCTCCCCGGGAGGGAGAACGAAGGGGATAGGCTATTCGATATGAGTCGGGATGAAGGAGGCTATATGGCCGGAAATGACGAACGCAGTGTGCGTGTAGCGACGATGGATGATTTCGATACGATCCGCGCGATGTATGCGCGCGCCCGCGAGCTCATGGCGGCGAACGGCAATCCCACGCAGTGGGCCGACCGGTTCCCGCTCGATTCCACGGTTCGCAACGATATCGAGGAGGGACGCGCTCGTTTGCTGATTGATCACGCGGGAGAGTGTGGCGACGGGGCGTCCGCCAGCACATCTGATGCGGTCGGCGGTGCTGATGCGGCAGCTGTCGACTCGGCGGGCGGTGCCGAACGCGTGCTCGCCGTGTTCGTGCTGTGCCCCGGACCGGACCCATCGTATGCGACGATCGACGGCGCATGGCTGGATGACGACGACTATATGGCCGTGCATCGCGTGGCCGCCTCCGGTCTCGGTCCGCACGCCGGCCGCGGCTGTCTGGACTGGGCCGTCGCGCGCTACGGCAACGTGCGCATGGACACGCACCGCAACAATCACGCCATGCAGCACGTGCTGGAGTCCAGCGGATTCACCCGCTGCGGAGTGATCGAACTCGTGAACCGCGAGGGCGACGCCGAACGTCTCGCCTACCAGCGTCACGATCGTTGACTGTCCGGTCTGTCCGCGGTCTGAACAGGCTGATTGTCCAGTTCAGGCCGACGGTGCCACGAGCGGTCCCGGCGGTTGCGATCCGGTCGGTCGCGGGCGACTATAGCCGTCGATAACCGACATGCATGACGAGGTGGTTGACTTGGCGGCCGCGGCGGACCACAGTAGGGGATGGGTTTCGTATATTCCGCCCAACGGGACTAACGGAAATCGAATAAAAAGGAGTCATCATGGCAGACGAGAAGTCCGAGAAGCCGGTCGTCGAAAGCTTCCAGTTGGATCACACCAAGGTCAAGGCGCCGTACGTGCGCTACATCGACACGGAGACCGGCCCCCACGGCGATGTGATCTCCAACTACGACCTGCGTCTGGTGCAACCGAACGAGAACGCCATTCCGACCGGCGGTCTGCACACCATCGAGCACACCATCGCCGTGCTGCTGCGCGAACGCATCCCGGGCTACATCGACTGCTCGCCGTTCGGCTGCCGCACCGGCTTCCATCTGCTCACGTGGGGCGAGCACTCCACCGAGGACGTGGCGAAGGCGCTCAAGGAGTCGCTCGAGTTCATCGCCTACAAGGCCACGTGGGACGACGTGCCGGCCACCACGATCGAAAGCTGCGGCAACTACCGCGACCACAGCCTGTTCACGGCCAAGGAATGGTGCAAGGACATCCTGGCCAAGGGCATCAGCTCCGACCCGTTCGAGCGCAAGATCGTCTGAGCGCAGGAATCGTCGTTCGGAAATAGGCGAAATCCGTGATTCGCAGCGTCAAACGGAAGTCTTCCATTACGGAAAACTTCCGAAAAGCGCTGTGAATCACGGATTTTTCATTGTGCGACCGCCTGCCGCGGCGCCGACCGGCCTGCCTACCGTGCGGCGATGACGGTGCTGACTTCGTCGACGATGTCGTGCATGCCCTTGCGGGCGCGTTCGGCGTCGCCCTTCCACACGGCGTCGGCCACCTCGTCGTGCGCGGCCAGTGCACTCGGTGACGGTCTGCTCGGATACATGTTGATCTCCACGCGCCCGCGCAGGATGGTCGCCACGATCGGTGCGAGCGAGGCGAACAGTTCGTTGCCGCTGTTGCGCAGCAGGGTGGAGTGGAACTCGATGTCGAGTTCGTGGAACGGTTCGAGATCGCCGGCCTCGCCGTGTTTGCGCATTTCCATGGCGAGTACCGGCATTTTGGCGCGAACGTCGAGCGATGCGCGGGTGGCGGCGCCGGCCGCGGCCGCCGGTTCGATGGCGAGGCGCAGTTCGGTGAGCGACATGAGTTCCTGCTTGCGCTGACTGGAGTGCAGCTTCCACTGGATGACCTGCGGGTTGAGCGCGGCCCATGTGGCGGGGCTTTGCGCCACGAGTCCCACGCGTCGGCGGATCGTCACCGCGTGGGTCGCCTCGAGATAGCGTGCGGCGTCGCGCGCCACCGTGCGGGATACGCCGAACCGGTTCTGAATATCCTCCAGCGTGATGTTGCCGTCCACAGGCCAGTGTCCGTCGAGGATGTCGAGGGCCAGCTGGTCGGCGATGGGCAGATGCATGAGCTTGCCGTCGGCGGCTGCGGAGCCGGTCGATGATCCTCGTGATGAGGGTCGTGACGCTGGTGTTGGTGCTGTTGTCGACGATGTCGTCGTTGGCACTGACGTTGATGCCGACGTCGTTCGTGATGCCGGCGTGATCGGTGACGGCGATGCTGCCGGTGATTTCGACGTATCTGTCATAGGAAAAAGACTACCAATTCCGCGTATGGAATGCGATTCCATCGTGTTGATCACAATTTTTCTTTAAAAGTACTCTTTTTGAATTGACAAAGATTATTTAATACGACTATAGTAATCATTAACAACGGCGCATCGATCAGGCAAAGGAGCAGACAATGAACGTGCATGTGGTGGTCATGGGAGTCGCCGGATGCGGCAAATCCACCGTGGCCGAGGCCATCCGAGACCGACTCGGCTACGTGATGGCCGAGGGCGACGATCTTCATCCGCAGTCCAACGTCGACAAGATGGCGGCGGGCATCCCGCTGACCGACGAGGACCGCTGGCCGTGGCTGCGTCTGATCAACGAGTGGATGCGCGACCATGACGCGAAGGGCGAGTCCACCGTCGTCTCCTGTTCGGCGCTCAAGCGGTCCTACCGTGACGTGCTGCGCGAGGGTGTCCCCGTGTTCTTTGTGCACATGGCCGGCAGCGAATCGCTGATCGGCGAGCGCATCGCCGCGCGCAAGGGGCACTTCATGCCGCCGGCGCTGCTGCCCAGCCAGTTCGCCGCACTCGAACCGCTGCAGCCGGACGAGCCCGGCATCGCGATCTCCGTCGAGGGGGATATGGAGGAGATGATCGAGCGGGCCGTCGCCGCGGTGAGGGCGCACGCCGCCAAGGAGGAGCGCGCGCTGATGGCTCGCTAGTGTGATCGCACTATGGTGTTGGCGGCCCGTTGGTGTGATCACACTATGGCCTACGTCGTGTCGTCATGTCGTCGCTGTCGTCGTCGGTGACGGCTGCTCGGGCCGTCAACAAAGCTTTCAATGAGAATCCGGCAGTAACCGCGGTCAGGAACAACCGTGGTCAGGAATAGAACAATCACAGTCAAGAACAACCATCGGAAAGAAGAACATCATGCAGATCGGAATGATCGGACTCGGCCGCATGGGCGGCAACATGGTCAAGCGTCTTCGCGGCGGCGGTCACGAGGTCGTCGGCTTCGATATGAATCCCGATTCCGCACGCGACGTCGACAGTCTCGAAGCGCTGGTCGCCGCGCTTGACGCGCCACGCGTCGTATGGGTCATGGTTCCGGCCGGCAAGCCCACCGAATCCACCATCGACAATCTCAAGGCCCTGCTCGAACCGGGCGATGTGGTGATCGACGGCGGCAACTCCAAGTACACCGAGGATCGCGAACATGCGGCCTCGCTCGCCGAAAAGGGCATCCGCTTCCTCGACTGCGGCGTCTCCGGCGGCGTGTGGGGCGCCGAACGCGGTTACGCGCTCATGCTCGGCGGCGAGCGCGAGACCTTCGAATACGTGCGTCCGCTGCTTGAGGCGCTCAAGCCGGAAGGCGAGCACGGCCTGGTTCTCGCCGGACCGGTGGGTGGCGGCCACTTCGCCAAGATGGTGCACAACGGCATTGAATACGGCATGATGCAGGCGTTCGGCGAGGGCTTCGCCACCATGATGAAGAGCGAGTACATCGACGACCCGGCCAGGACCATGGACTCGTGGCGAGAGGGCTCCGTGGTGGCCTCCTGGCTGCTCGACCTGTTCGACAACGCCACCGAGCATGATCCCGAACTGCAGGACGTGCCGGCCGTGGCGAACGAGTCCGGCGAGGCTCGCTGGATGATCGAGGCGGCGCTCGAGCTCGGTGTGCCCACCCCGGCCACCGCGGCGGCGCTGTGGCAGCGTCAGACCTCGCGCGGCGGCGCCGACGACATCCTGCGCGTGGTCACCGCCATGCGCGCCCAGTTCGGCGGCCACGTCACCAAGGTCGACGAGATCGCCACCTGGTGACGCAATCGCGTCTCTTTTCCTCTTTCCTTTCTTTGGCCCGTACCCACAAGGTGCGGGCCGTTTGCGTTGCGCCGCGCGTCCGAAACGGAACGTACTCGTAACGGGCTCCACGGTTACGTTCCGTTTGCGTTGTGCGACGAAACGTACTCGTAACGGCGTCTCCGATTACGTTCTGTTTGTTTTGCGTGACGGAACGTACTCGTAGTGATGTGTTCGGTTACGTTCTGTTGGGGATGAGAAGAGAAACGTACCCGATGGGCGAGGCGACGGACGAGCGCGTTTCGATGAGGATATCGCGCGAAACGTGACCGCCGTCGAAATAGATCAGACGTCTGATGTCATGATAGACTGGGTTGGTCAATGACGGACCGTGCGTGCACGCTCCGACGAATGCCAGACGCTACGAGGATTCAACGATGAATCACGCAACGGTGAACCAAGGAGGAATGATGATCCAGCCCACCTTCGTGGTCGGCGCATACGCGTCGCTTCCGCAGAACCGGGACGATCAGAGAACATACTACGATCTGCTCGGCGACCAGCCGTGGATCGACGCCACCGAGATCCCATACCCCGGCAACATCGCCGACCCCGCCGACCGAGACTGGCTCGCCGACGCGCTGCCCACCCTCTGGTGCCGCAACGTGATCACCGCCATCCCCGGCACCATGCAAACCATCGGCCGCAATCCGAACTTCGGCCTCGCCAGCCCCGACGACGACGGACGCCAGGCTGCGCTCGACTTCTTCGACAACATCCGCGACGCCATATCCGTCATGGCCGACCGTCGCGGCGCCAACGACGTGGCCTTCGTCGAACTCCACTCCGCACCCACTGGTCGGGCCGACGCCGACGCCATGCGCCGCTCCCTCGACGAACTGACGGGCCGCGACTGGTTCGGCACGCGACTGGTGATCGAACACTGCGATCGCTTTATCGACGGTCAGAAGCCGGAGAAGGGCTTCCTGCCGATCGAATCCGAAATCGACATCTGCCGCCAGACCGGCGTGGGCCTCACCGTGAACTGGGGACGCAGCTGCGTGGAGGGGCGCGACGCCGGACTGCCGCTCGAACACGTTGCCGCGGCGGCCCAGGCCGGCGTGCTCACCGGACTCATGTTCTCCGGCGCCGGCCCCGAGGCCACGCAGTACGGATACGAGTGGATCGACGGCCACCTGCCCATGAACCCCGACGAGCCCACGTCGCTGATGGACGCCGAGCGCATGCGTGCATGCATGGGTGTGGCGATGGGCTGCGAATCGCTGGAATACGTCGGCGCCAAGGTGTGCGTGCCGGCCGACAGCAGCCTCAGCGAGCGGGTGGGCTATCTGGAGCGCATCCACCACGCCGTGATGGCGCGATGAGCGGGGGAGCCATGACAAGCATGCATGACGATCGCGCTGGCCTTGATGTGCCGGCCTGTGACCGACGATATCTGGCCTTCGACATCGGCGGCACCAAGATCGCGTCCGGCGTGGTGTCGCTGCCGCCCGCCGACTCGCTTGCGACGCCTCTGGTCGAGGACGTGACGGAGATTCCCACGCTCGCTGATCGTGGCGGCGACGACGTGCGTGAACGACTGGTGGAATTTGCCGCCCGACGCTTGGAACAGTGCGTTGAAGCCGGGGTCGACATCGCCGGTGTGGGCATCGGCTCGGCCGGCGTGGTCGACTCCGGGACCGGCGTGATCCTCTCCGCCACCGATCTGATGCCCGGATGGGCCGGCCAGCACATCGCCGCCGCGGTGGGTGAGGCTACGGGATTGCCTGTGCACATGGTCGGCGACGTCGGCGCGCATGGACTCGGCGAGGCGACGTACGGCGCCGGACGCGAATATCCGACCATGCTGTCGGTGGGCGTGGGCACGGGCATCGGCGGCGCCTACGTGGATCACGGGCGGCTGATCACCGGCGCGCACGGCGTGGCCGGGCACGTGGGCCATATGCCGCACGGTCTGGGCGCGGGCATGCGCTGCTCGTGCGGCACGACCTGCGGGCACATCGAACCCGTGGCGTCCGGCACCGGCATCGCCGACCTGTTCGAGTCGCGACGGCCCGACGACGTGCCCCCGGCCACGAACGCCGCCGAAATCTCCCGACGCGCGGCGGCGGGGGAGGCGTACGCGACCGAGATCCTGTCGATGAGCGCGCGGGCCCTCGGCGAATGCCTGGCCGGCATGGGCAGCCTCATCGACCCGGCCGTGATCGTGCTGTCTGGGTCGGTGGTCAACGCCGGCGAGGTGTGGTGGAAGGCGCTGCGCGAGGGATTCGCCGACGGCGCGCTGCCCCGCGTGCGCACCACGCCGCTGCTGCGCGGACAGCTCGGCGGCAATGCGCCGCTGATCGGCGCGGCCGTGGGCTTCGTCACCGCCCAATAACCAACAATCATGCATATGCAAAGGAGCATCATATGAATCCGATCATCGAACAGATCAAGGGCGGACTGGTCGTCAGCTGCCAGGCGTATCCCGGCGAGCCGCTGCGTCACCCCGAGACGATGGCGCAGATGGCCATGGCTGCGGAGATCGGCGGCGCGGTCGCCATCCGTTGCCAGGGGCTGGCCGACATCGCCGCGATCAAGGGGCAGGTGAAGGTGCCGGTCATCGGCATCTGGAAGGAGGGCGACGAAGGCGTGTACATCACGCCCACGCTGCGTCACGCCCGCTGCTGCGCCGCCGCCGGCGCCGACATCGTGGCCATCGATGCCACGCGCAGGCCGCGTCCAGACGGACTGACCTACGCGCAGACCGTGGAGGCATTGCACCGGGACGGCGTGACCGTGATGGCCGACTGCGGCAGCTTCGCCGACGCGCAGCAGGCCGTGGACGCCGGCACCGACATCATCTCCACCACGCTGTCCGGCTACACCGGCGAGCGCGAGAAGACCGACGGGCCGGACTTCGAACTGCTGGAGCAGATGATCGCCGCGTTCCCCGACGTGCCGGTGCTGTGCGAGGGGCGCATCCACACGCCCGACCAGCTGGCCGCGGTGATGGAGCGCGGCGCGTGGGCGGCGGTCGTCGGTACGGCGATCACGCATCCGACCAGCATCACCCGCTGGTTCAAGGCGCGGCTGAACGGCTAAGCGCTGCCGGTAGCGGGGTGGGTGGGTCCTCGGCCCAATCGTGTGATGGTCTTCTTCGTTCGTCGTGCAGTCGGTAGCGGGGTGGGCCCTCCCTCAGTCCGCCCTGCGGGCGGCCAGCTCCCTCCCCAGGAGGGAGCATGAAGGATATGCGCGTGCTTCCCACAGCAGGGGCACGCGCTTTCTTCTTTGTGCTCCCTCCGAGGGAGGGAGCTGTCGGGCGCAGCCCGACTGAGGGAGGGCTCACACCCCAAGAGGAGAGTCCACACCCCAACCACTTCCCGCACAGGCGGCCACCCATCTCACCGTCGAGACATCAGACGTCTTACGACACTCCCAAATTGCGATAAGACATCAGACGTCTTATGATTAAACCCAAGTTCGAGGCACACCGAAGCGTCTCGCACTTTCAAGGAAGTAGGAAATCAAAGGAGAGAACTACGATGTCGTTCTTCAAAAACCGACTGATCAAGGCAACCGCCCTGGTCGTCGCCGGCGCCATGACGCTCAGTCTCGGCGCATGTGGCGGAGGCGGAGACTCCGCCAAGACCGCGGCCACCGGCACCTCCGTGGCCGACACCATCACCGCCCAGGTGGCGTACGCCAGCCGCGACTTCGCCCCGTCCACCACGTCCAGCGCCCTCGCCATGGCCGGCAACTGGCACGTGACCGAGCCGCTCTACGCGCTCAACTACTCGGACTTCTCCGTCTACAACGCCCTGGCCAAGGGCGAGCCGGAGCAGGTGTCCGACACCGAATACGTGGTCACCCTGCGCGACGGCGCCAAGTTCTCCGACGGCACCGCCGTCACCCCCGAGGACGTGGTGAGCTCCTGGAAGCGCACCACCGCCGAAGGCAGCCTCTACGTCTCCATGCTGGACTTCATCCAGAACGTCGAGGCCAAGGGCGACAACCAGGTGACCTTCACACTCAAGCAGGCCTTCCCGATGTTCAAGCAGCGTCTGGCCCTCATCCAGATCGTGCCGACCTCCATGAGCGACGCCGACCTCAAGGCCCAGCCCGTCGGCTCCGGCCCGTGGAGGTACACCGAGATCACCGACCAGCAGGTCAAGTTCGACAAGAACGACACGTACAACGGCGACCACCCGGCCCAGACCAAGCACATGGTGTGGAACGTGGCCGTGGACGACACCTCCCGCGTCACCGCCATGCAGGCCGGCAAGACCGACATCATGGAAATGGTGCCCGCCAACGCGTTCAAGACCCTCGAATCCTCCGGATCCAAGCTCGAGACCGTGCAGGGCTTCAACCAGCCGTTCCTGATGTTCAACACCAAGAAGGCCCCGTTCGACAAGGCCGAGGTCCGTCAGGCCGTGTTCTACGCCATCGACACGCAGAAGCTCATCGACAACCAGATGAACGGCCAGGCCACCGCCGCCACCAGCTTCCTGCCGGAGAACTTCCCCAACTACCACAAGGCCAGCACCGTCTACAAGAAGGACCTGAACAAGGCCAAGAAGCTGCTCAAGGAAGCCGGCGTGAGCGGTGAGCTCAACTTCACCCTGTACACCACCGACCAGTCCTGGATCACCCAGCTGGCCCCGCAGATCAAGAACGATCTGGCCGAGATCGGCATGAACGTGGACATCCAGTCCATGGCCTCCTCCGCCCTCTACCCGAACGTGACCGACAAGGCCGACGCCGACTACTCGATGGTCCTCGCCCCCGGCGACCCGTCCGTGTTCGGCAACGACCCCGACCTGCTCATGAACTGGTGGTACGGCGACAACGCCTGGACCAAGACCCGCACCTTCTGGAAGGACTCCGACGGCTACAACCAGCTCCACGAGCTGATGGACAAGGCCATCTCCGCCACCAGCGAGAAGGAACGCCAGGAGTACTGGAACCAGTGCTTCGACCTGCTCAGCGAGCAGGTGCCGCTCTACCCGCTGTTCCACCGCAAGACAACCACCGCGGTCAAGAAGGGCGTGTTCGAGAAGTTCCAGCCCATCGGATCCACCGGCATCAACCTGGTGGAGGCCAAGCTCAGCAAGTAGCAGACGTCCGGCCCGTGGAACGGATCGCGAACGATTCCACATCCACACAGGCGACCCGATCCGCGGGCCGGGCCCCATCCGAGTCTAAAACCCATCCGATCAACCCGATCAGACGATCACCCCGATGATCGCATGATCATCCGATCGCCGACCGCCCATGACGTCGATCGACGATCACCCAGCCGCATCGGCCACACGTCGAAAGAAGGCGACGAACGGCCGACGCAGCCGATCCGACAGCGAAGGCACGGGAGCCTTCCGACACGGATCATCCATTTTCTTTCCTTTCGCAACGGACCCGGCGACAGCCATGCCGTTTTCCGGAAAACACACACCGGAACGACCCTCGCATGACCGCCGCCGGACATCCAAGCCCGGCCGGAACGCCCGGCCGACCCATTCATGTTCACCATTCGTTGGGAGACACAGACGTGAATAACCTCTTACGACTTCTCGGCAGACGACTGATCGCCCTGCCGTTCATGGCATTCGGAGTGACGCTGCTCGTCTACTTCCTCATGTCGTTCTCGCAGTACGATCCCGCCGTCGCCGCGCTCGGCGAAAACGCCACCCCCGAGGCGCTCGCCGCCTACCGTCACGAAATGGGCTTCGACCGCCCCTGGTGGGAGCAGTTCTTCTCCTACCTCGGCGGCCTGCTGCACGGCGACCTCGGCGTGTACGGCGTCAACAAGGACTCCGTGGGCGCGCGCATCGCCGACGCGTTCCCGATCACGCTGCAGCTGACGTTCATCGGCCTGCTCATCGCCGTGGTCCTCGCTGTGATCTTCGGCGTGCTCGCCGCCCTCTACCGCGACACCTGGGTCGACCAGGCCATCCGCGTCGTGTCCATCATCGCCATCGCCACCCCGTCGTTCTGGCTCGGCGTGCTGCTCATCTACCTGTTGCAGATCCAGCTGTCCTGGCTGCCCGGCGCCGGCGAACTGCCCGCGTTCACGCAGGATCCGACCGGCTACCTCGCCCGCATGGCCATGCCCAGCTTCGCGCTCGGCCTGCCCGTCGCCGGCTCGCTGACCCGCATCATCCGCACGTCCATGGTCGAGGAGCTCGACAAGGACTACGTGCGCACCGCCATCGGCGCCGGCGTGCCCAAGCGCGTGGTCGTGGCCCGCAACGTGTTCCGCAACGCGCTGATCACCCCGGTCACCGTGCTCGGCATGAAGATCGGCTACCTCATGGGCGGCGCCATCGTCATCGAGGTCATCTTCTCCCTGCCCGGCATGGGCACGGCCATGTTCGACGGCATCAACAACAACCAGCCGATGCTGGTACAGGGCGTGGTGCTCGTCGTGGCGCTCGCGTTCATGGTGGTCAACGTGATCGTCGACCTGCTGTACGTGCTCATCAACCCGCGAATCAGGACGGTGTGACATGTTCGGAAGCAACAACGCAACCAAGGAATTCAGCAAACCCGGAACCAAGGTGAAGGTGCGCCGCTGGTCGAGCATGACCATCGGCACCCGCATCTCCGTGATCGTGATCGCCGTGCTGGCCCTGGCCGCCATCCTCGCGCCCGTCGTCACCCCGCACGATCCCACCGAGATCACCATGAGCTACGATTCGCCGAGCGGCGACCACTGGTTCGGCACCGACAACCTCGGCCGTGACGTGTTCTCCCGCGTGATCTACGGCGCCCGCTACTCGCTGGTCATCGGCCTGACGTCGATCGCGTTCGCCCTCGTCGTGGGCGCGATCATCGGCGCGATCGCCGCTGTCTCGCGCACGTGGATCTCCGAGATCATCATGCGACTGATCGACGTGGTCATGTCCGTGCCGACGATCGCCCTGGCCGCCGTGTTCGTGTCGATCCTCGGCCAGTCCATGATCGGCATCATCATCTCCATCGGCGTGCTCTACGTGCCGCAGATCGCACGAATCGTGCGAGCGAACATCATCAGCGAATACGGCAAGGACTACGTGCGCGCCGTGATCGTCTCCGGTGCACGCGCCCCGTGGATCCTGTTCAAGCACGTGACGCGCAACATCGCCGCCCCCGTCATGGTGTTCACCACGCTGTCGGTGGCCGACGCGATCGTGTTCGAGGCCTCGCTGAGCTTCATCAACGCCGGCATCCCCGAGCCCACGCCCACGTGGGGCAACATCCTGTCGTCCGCCAAGGCCGGCGTGCTGTACGGCTACTGGTGGCAGGCCATGTTCCCCGGCCTGGCGATCATGATCACCGTGCTGTGCCTCAACATCCTGTCCGAAGGCATCACCGACGCTATGGTGGCCGCCCCGACCGCGCCGATCAGGCAGACCGCCGACGAGGCCGAGCTCAAGCGCAAGGAAGACCAGCTGCTCATCGACCCGGTGGCCGCCTACAAGGCCCAGCACGACAGCCTGGAGCTGCGACTCGCCCAGCTGCGCGAGGCCGAGCTTAAGCGCAAGGACCGCTTCATCCCGCTCTCGCAGGAGAAGCCCGTCATCGAGGTCAAGGACCTGTGCATCAAGTTCCCGCGCCACGGCGACGTGAACGTGGTGGACCACCTGTCGTTCTCCGTACGCCCCGGCGAGACCATGGGCCTGGTCGGCGAGTCCGGCTGCGGCAAGTCCATCACCTCGCTGGCCATCATGGGACTGCTGGACCCCAAGGCCCAGATCAGCGGCGAGATCCTGTTCGACGGCAAGAACCTCGTGGGCATGGACCCCAAGGAGCACAACGCCCTGCGCGGCCACGAGATCGCCATGGTCTACCAGGACGCGCTCTCCAGCCTCAACCCGTCCATGCTCATCAAGGCGCAGATGAAGCAGCTCACCTCCCGCGGCGGCACCCGCAGCGCCGAGGAACTGCTCGAACTCGTGGGTCTGGACCCCAAGCGCACGCTGGAATCCTACCCGCACGAGCTTTCCGGCGGCCAGCGCCAGCGCGTGCTCATCGCCATGGCCCTGACCCGCGACCCGAAGCTCATCATCGCCGACGAGCCCACCACCGCACTCGACGTGACCGTGCAGAAGCAGGTGATCGACCTGCTCAACGAGCTGCGTGAGAAGCTCGGCTTCGCCATGATCTTCGTCTCGCACGACCTGGCGCTCGTGGCCAAGGTGGCCCACTCCGTCACCGTGATGTACGCCGGCCAGGTGGTCGAGCAGGCCTCCATCAAGGAGATCCTCACCGACCCCCGCCACGAGTACACGCGCGGCCTGCTCGGATCCGTCACCTCCATCGAGGCCGGACAGGGACGCCTCCACCAGGTGCCCGGCACCGTGCCGAGCCCCGCCGACTTCCCCAAGGGCAACCGCTTCGCACCGCGCTCCTCGCGCCCCGACCACGGTCTCAACGAGAAGCCCGTGATGAAGGTCGTGCCCGGCACCCAGCACTACGTGGCATGCCAGCCCGACGATCCCGAGCCGGAGCCGGCACCCGACTTCACCTACGACTGGTTCGCGCCAACCCCCGAAGTGGCGGCCCGTGAGGCGGCCGAGGCGCTGAAAGGAGCACAGCGATGAGCGAGACGAACAGCAAGCGCATCGACGGCAGGCATGCCGGTGACAAGGCCACGCCCATCATCGAGCTCAAGGACATCGAGGTCGTGTTCACCACCCGTGCCGGCTCGCTCTTCCACCCCAAGAAGATTACCGCCGTCAACAAGGTGAACCTCAGGCTCATGCCCGGCCGCACGATCGGCATCGTGGGCGAGTCCGGCTGCGGCAAGTCCACCACCGCGAACGTGATGTGCGGACTGCAGAGCGTGACCGGCGGCAAGGTGTTCTTCAAGGGCCAGGACGTCACCCGACGCACCGCCAAGGAGCGCATGGACATCGGCCGTGTGGTCTCCGTGGTCTTCCAGGACCCGGCCACCGCGCTCAACGCCCGCATGAGCGTGCAGGACCAGCTCATGGACCCGCTGATCGTGCACAGCCTCGGCGACGATGCGGCCCGCCGCAAGCGCGCCTACGAGCTGATCGACATGGTGGGCCTGCCCAAGTCCGCGCTCAACGCCCTGCCCGGACAGCTCTCCGGCGGCCAGCGCCAGCGCGTGGCCATCGCCCGCGCCCTGTCGCTCAACCCGGACGCGATCATCGCCGACGAGCCCACCTCCGCACTCGACGTGTCGGTGCGCGCGCAGATCCTCAACCTGCTGAGCGACCTCAAGAAGTCGCTCGGACTATCGATGGTGTTCATCAGCCACGACATCCAGACCGTGCGATACGTGTCCGACGAGATCGTGGTGATGAACCACGGCACCATCGTCGAACACGGCGAGGCGCACGACGTGCTCACCAACCCGCAGGATCCGTACACGCAGATGCTGCTCGGTGCCGCGCCGTCGCTGCTGCACCCCACTCCGGACGAGTGCATCTGAGCCGATCGGGCTCCGCCATTCCCATCCACACCATTCCCATCCACCTTTCCACCAAATACACACCAAAAGGAAACCAACCATCATGACCACCACATTCCGCGGCGTCATCCCGCCCGTCGTCACCCCGCTCACCGCCGAGCGCGAACTCGACCGTGCCAGCTTCAAGCGTTCGATCGACCGACTGATCGACGCCGGCGTCAACGGTCTGTTCTTCCTCGGTTCCTCCGGCGAGGTCGCGTTCAGCACCGACGAACGCCGTCGCGAGATCATCGAAGCCGCCATCGAGTTCGTGGCCGGACGCGTGCCCGTGCTCGTCGGCTGCATCGACACCGAGACCGACCGCGTGATCGAACACGCCAAGGTCGCCAAGGAACTGGGCGCCGACGCCATCGTCGCCACCGCGCCGTTCTACGCGCTCGGCGGCCTGCCGGAGATCGAGAACCACTTCCGTCTGATCCACGAGGCCGTGGACCTGCCGCTGTTCGCCTACGACATCCCCGTGTGCGTACACGTCAAGCTGCCCGGCGACCTGCTCGTGCGCCTCGGCCTCGACGGCGTGCTCGCCGGTGTGAAGGACTCGTCGAACGACGACGTGGCCTTCCGCTTCCTCGTGGATGACAACAACAAGGCCGGCCACCCGCTCACCCTGCTCACCGGACAGGAGGTCGTGGTCGACGGCGCGTACATGGCCGGCGCCGACGGCAGCGTGCCGGGCCTGGGCAACGTGGAATGCACCGGATACGTGCGCATGTGGCAGGCCTGCGAGGCCGGCGACTGGGCCACCGTGCGCGCCGAACAGGACAAGCTCGCCGCGCTCATGCGCATCGTCACCGTCACGTCCGGCGTCTCCGGATTCGGTGCCGGCGTGGGCGCGTTCAAGACCGCCATGGCACTGCTCGGCGTGTTCGACACCAACCAGATGCCCAACCCGGTGCAGGCGCTGCAGGGCGAGAACGTGGAAGCCGTGGCCGCCGTGCTGCGCGAATGCGGACTCGAACCCGTGCGCACCCCCGAGGAAGTCACCAACTCCACCCACTGATCCTCGAAAGAACCCGCGAAAGGAACACCCATGGCGGAAGTCATCATCGTCAAGAACCAGGATGAAGCCGGCGCGCTGTACGCCAAGTCCGTGGCCGATCTCATCGAACGCAAGCCGTTCGCCGTGCTCGGTCTGGCCACCGGATCCACGCCGCTGGTCGCCTACGAGCATCTGGCGCTCGAAGTGCGCGACCGCGGTCTCGACGTCTCCCACGTGCGCGGATTCGCGCTCGACGAGTACGCCGGACTGCCGGTCGAACACCCCGAATCCTACCGCAGCGTGATCACGCGCACCGTGGTGGAGCCGCTCGGCCTCGACCCGAAGCACGTGCACGTGCCCAACGGCGCGCTCGAGACCATCGCCACCGCCGGCGCCGACTACGATCGCGCCATCGAGGAGGCCGGCGGCATCGACGTGCAGATCCTCGGCGTGGGCACCGACGGCCACATCGGCTTCAACGAGCCCGGCAGTTCGCTGGCGTCCGGCACGCGCATCAAGACGCTCACCCAGCAGACGCGCGTCGACAACGCCCGCTTCTTCGACGGCGACATGAACCAGGTGCCCACGCACTGCATCACGCAGGGCATCGGCACGATCATGAAGGCCCGTCATCTGGTGCTGCTCGCGTTCGGCGAGAACAAGGCCGACGCCGTGGCCGCCAGCGTGGAGGGCGGCGTCTCCGCCATGTGCCCGGCGTCCGCGCTGCAGCTGCACCCGCACGCCACGTTCATCGTGGACGAGGCCGCGGCCAGCAAGCTCAAGCTTGCCGACTACTACCGCTGGGTCTACGAGAACAAGCCCGCCTGGCAGGGCATCTGACCGGTCGGGGAGTGGTCACGCGAAGCCTGCCATAGCCGTGTGACTCCCCTCGACCGCATACCGGAGGCGGACTGGATTTTCCCGGCCCGCCTCCGTCGTCCATGCTGTCATCCACGTCGTTTTCCGCCCCCATTGCCGAGCGCCCCCGTCGAAGCCCACCATCCAACGTCGCATGGTTCCGCTTTCGGGCGTTAAAGCGGTTCGATGTGAACGCTGTGTTATGAAATGAACACCTGTGGTTGTCGTTGACGATGTCCCGGTGCAGTTTGGAGGGGCACGACTCCAATTACGTAGTCGAATTGTGAACCATCTGTTCATGACGACGCTGATGTGACCGCACACGTTCTGGAAAGGAACACAGATGTCATCCACGCCTTCGGCCAGCGATTTCGTGGCCGCCGTACCATCGTTGTCCTACCTGGACCGTTCGCCGATCGACACGGACGCCCCTCAGCAGCCCAGCCGCTGCGACATCACCATGGACGCGATCAAGTCGTACATCATCAATCACAAGCTCGTGCCGGGCGACAGCCTTCCCACCGAAACCGAACTGTGCCAGGCCGTCAAGGCGTCACGATCCTCCGTACGCGAAGCCGTGCGCAAGCTCGAGGCACTGCACATCGTCAAGGTGGTGCACGGCCGAGGCACGTTCGTGGGCGACCTGTCGCTGGAACCACTCGTCGAGACGCTGGCCTTCCGCGCCATGGTCAAGGCCACCAGCAAACAGGACTTCAGCGAACTGCGCAACGTGGTGCAGGTCCGCCGTTCGCTCGACAAGGGAGTGGCCGAACCGATCGTGGCCGCACTGAAAGGCACCGATCAGCCCGAACTCATGGAGATCACCGACCGCATGATCGAGCGCGCCGACCATGGCGACAGCTTCCTTGACGAGGACATCGCCTTCCACTCCCGACTGCTCGCCTACGCGGACAACATCGTGCTCACCCAGCTGTCCGACAGCCTGTGGATGGTGCACATGGCAGTGCTGCCCAGCCTCGGACTGCAGGTGTCCGCCCAGCTCAAGGACAGCGCCGAAGCGCATCGAGCGATGCTGAACGCCGCGCTCGCCGGTGACGCCGATGCCTACCGACGGGCCGTGGACGACCACTACCGTCCCATCGACGCCATCCTCGCCGACGCACTCGATCGTTAGATAGCCATACATAAGAGCTACATACACAAAAGCTCCCCTACATAAGAGAGCTGTATATACAAAGGCTCCCCTCTCTGAGGGGAGCTGTCAGACGAATGTCTGACTGAGGGGAGCGTGCGCCCGAACGGTGTCCGGTCAATACTCCCCTCAGTCCGCTTCGCGGACAGCTCCCCTCAGCGAGGGGAGCCTTTGCGTTTGAGACTTAGGACTATTCCTTCGCCTCGGCCTCCTTGACCACGGTCTCGGCCTTGGCCTCGGCGTCGCCGGAAACGGTCGCCGCGGCCTCGCCCTGCTGCTTGGCCACGGCCTCATTGATGGCCTTGCGGGCCTTCTTCTGCGCCTCCTGACCGAGCTTGGAGTTCTTGCGGCTGAAGCCGAAGTACACGGCCAGGCCGATGGCCATCCAGATGGCGAATCGCAGCCAGGTCTCCCAGTTCAGGCCGGCGATGAACACCAGACAGAAGATGATCGACAGGATCGGGGTGAACGGCACGCCCGGCGCCTTGAATCCACGGTGTGCGTTCGGCTGGGTCTTGCGCATCCACAGCACGCCGGCCGACACGATCATGAACGCGGACAGCGTACCGATGTTCACCAGCTCGAACAGGATGTTGATGTTGATGAAGCCGCCGGCGATGGCGGTGAGAATGCCGAAGAACCACGTGCCCTTAAACGGGGTCAGATACTTCTTGTGCACCTCTCCGAACAGCTTGGGGAACAGGCCGTCGCGGGCCATGGCGTAGCAGATGCGGGACTGGCCGTACAGCTGCACGAGCATCACTGTGGTCATGCCCACGAGCGCACCGATGTTCACGATCACGGCCAGCCAGTTCAGACCGGTCGCCAGAATCACGCCGGCCACCGGCGCGTCGATGAACTTCGCGAACTCCTTGTAGGGCACCACGCCGGTCATCACCAGCGTCATGATGATGTAGATCACCGTGGAGACGGCCAGCGACAGCAGGATGCCGCGCGGCAGCGTCTTGTTCGGATTCACGGTCTCCTCGGCGGAGGAGGACACGGCGTCGAATCCGATGAAGCTGAAGAACACGATCGACGCGGCCGGGATGATGCCGTACGGCTGCGTCGAACCGGGCTGGAATGTGTAGATGCCGTACGGGGAGAACGGCTTCCAGTTCGCCGGGTTCACGTACCAGACGGTGCAGATGACGAACAGCACGATGATGGCGAGCTTGATCATCACCATGATGTCGTTGGCGCGCTTGGTCTGGTTGATGCCGATCGACAGCACCCACGTGATGATCAGCACGATCACGAAGCCCGGCAGGTTGAAGTATGTGGTCACGCCCGGCGTGGTGCCGTACGCGGCGGTCAACTCAACGGGCAGATGCAGGCCGAATCCCTCGAGCAGCTTATTAAAGTAGCCCGCCCAGCCGGCCGACACCGTGGCCGCCTGCAACGCGTATTCGAGGATCAGGTTCCATCCGATGACGAACGCCACAAGTTCGCCGAACGCCAGATAGGCGTAGGAGTATGCGGAACCGGAGACGGGGGCCATGGACGCGAACTCCGCGTAGCACAGACCGGCGAAGCCGCAGCAGATGGCGGCCAGCAGGAACGACACCGCCAGCGCCGGGCCGGCGGTGAGCGCGCCCTTGCCGGTGAGGACGAAGATGCCGGTGCCGATGATCGCACCGATGCCCAGCATCGTCAGGTCGAAGGTTTTCATCGTACGTTTCAACGGGGTGGACTCGGCGACGATGCTCGCCACGTCCTTTTTGCGCAGAAGGCTGCTGCTCATGATTCCCTCTCGTATTCGACAATTCACAATTACGAAACTCTCACATCATACGGGGAGAACATGAGTGTTTATGTTTCGGAAGGCTGAAAACAGAGAAAAATCCCAAATTATAGGACGAAAAACGCCGATCTTCACCATAACGACACGCCAAAGTCCATTTATAGCGTGTTCAAAATTCCCTGTGTGATCAAGTCCCGTGGCTCCCCTCTCCGAGGGGAGCTGTCGGACGGATGTCCGACTGAGGGGAGCCGCGCGTAGACATGCGTGGATAGTATGGAAGCGACTTCCGGAGTCGATTCGGGGGATCGACATCGGAAACGCAGACGAGGAGGAACCCATGGGATTGCTGGACATATTCTCGCGCGGCAAGCAGATTGACACGCGCGTACGATCGCTGTCGTTCGTACTGAACGACGCCCGCGCCACATACGAGGACGGTCGTGTCGGCCTCGAACCGACCACACTGACCATCACCGAAAAACGCGTGGCCGTGATCGGACTCAACGGAGCCGGCAAATCCACGCTGCTCAAACTCATCGACGGCGCGATGGCATCCTCGTCCGGCACCGTCAGCGTCGTCCGCCACGTGCTCGACGACGACGGCAACCCCGAACCCGGGCAGGACACCGCCTACGATCCCTCGCGCAAATCCGACGCCAAGGCACTCAAGGATCTGATCGGCATCGTACGTCGCGAGGAGATCCCCAACAGCTACTACATGGCGGAGAACATCTCGGACGCCGTGGCCGCACCACTCAAGAAACGCAAGCTGCCCGAAGCCTACTGCAACGAAACCATCGGCATGCTGTTCGCCCACTTCGGACTGACCGCCTACGCCCGGCAGAAGGCCGACGCACTCGACAGCGAAAAGCGCCACCTGCTCGCCATCGTCAGCGCGCTCGCCATCAACCCGGCCGCCATCGTGGCCGACGAGCCGACCAAGGGACTCGACGAACACGCCACCCGCAACGTGGCACGCGCCCTGTTCGGCTACGACAAGCAGGTCGTGTTCGCCACGCACGACCTGAGTCTGGTGACCGACCCCATCTACGCGATCGACCGCGTGCTGCTGCTCGACGACCACCGCGTGGTCTTCGACGGTGCGCCCGCCGACGCCGCCGACCACTACAACGACCTGATCCGCAAACGCTACGAGGCAATGAAGGCGGGAAAGTAGACCGCCCTCTTCGTGCTCCCTCCAAGGGAGGGAGCTGTCCGCCGCAGGCGGACTGAGGGAGGGAAGCAAAACCCACCACCTAAACCACGCCAACCCCCACACCCTCCACCTTCGAATGTCAAGAAAATCGAAGGAAAATGACACACGTTGCCCGTCCGTCGCATAGCCGGGCCACAATAGGGCACATGACATTGAGTGCAGCGCCCGAATGGGCTTTCTCATCGGAAACCGGACGAAACAACTATGCGCGGGCATGCGAACAGTACCCGGCGCAGTGCATCGTCGATCTCAAGGCATTGCGTGACAACATGCGCCACCTGGTCGACGTGGTCGGCGGGCCGGAATCCAAGACCGCGGTGATGGGCGTGGTCAAGGCTGACGCCTACGGACACGGACTGATCCCCGCCGCGCTCGCCGCGCTCGCCGGTGGCGCCACATGGCTCGGCACCGCGCAGTCGCACGAGGCGCTGCTGCTGCGCAAGGCGGGCATCGGGCCGGACCGCTGCCACATTCTCACGTGGGTGTACAACGGTCGCAACGTGCCGTTCGGCGAGCTCATCGAAAACGACATCGACATCTCCATCGGCTCCATGGCCGGCATCGAAGCCGCCGCCGAGGCTGCGCGCAAGGTGGGCAGGACCGCGCGTGTGCACGTGAAGGTCGACTCCGGATTCGGCCGCAACGGCTTCACCGAGGAGACGTTCGACGCGGCGCTCAAGCGCTTCGTGGAGCTCGCGCACGAGGGCGTGTTCCACATCGTCGGCCAGTGGAGCCACCTCGCCGTGGCCGACTCGCCCGACGTGCCCGAATTCGTGGCGTCCACCGACCGTCAGATCGAGCACTTCAACGCGTTCACCGCGCGCATGGAGAAGGCCGGCATCGCGCCCGAGATCCGTCACCTCGCCAACACGGCGGCCACGCTCGACCGTCCCGAGATCCACTTCGAACTCACCCGTCCGGGCATCGGCCTGTACGGCTACGAGCCCGACCCGGCCATGGGCACCCCCTCCACGTGGGATCTCAAGCCCGCCATGACGCTGCAGGCGCAGCTCGGCACCGTCAAGCACGTGGAGGCCGGCCACGGCATCTCCTACGGCCGCACCTACCTGACCCCCGACGACACGTCCACCGCGATCGTGCCGATCGGCTACGCGGACGGCATCCACCGCTCCGCCTCCGGATTCGACATGCAGGGCGCCAAGCACGTGCAGAAGGACGGCGGTCCGGTGCGCGTGATGACGAACGAGGGTCCCAAGGTCTACCACGTGTCCGGCCGCGTGTGCATGGACCAGTTCATGATCGACCTGCACGGCAAGTGCGAGGAGCTCAACGTGCACGAGGGTGACACCGTGGTGCTGTTCGGCCCCGGCCGCGGCGAGGACCACGCCGAGCCGACCGCCGACGATTGGGCGCGCGCCGCCGGCACGATCAGCTACGAGATCTTCACCTGCCTGCGCAACCGCATCCCGCGCCTGTACCTGCACGCGGCCGAAGTGCTGCCGCCCGAGGATCTGGCCAAGCTCGACCCGGCGTCGCTGCTGTAGGGCTCGACGGCATGAGCAGCGGGGGAGTGGATGATCCCACGAAGGTGATTGGCACCGACGGCTACACCGCGTTCGACCGCGAGCGCTGGGCGACGGAGCCGCCGAAGACCAGCACGCGCACCGCGTTCCAGCGTGATCGCGCCCGCGTCATCCACTCCTCGGCGTTCCGCCGGCTCGGCGCAAAAACCCAGGTGCTCGTGGCCGGCACCGACGATTTCGCCCGCACACGGCTCACCCACACGCTCGAGGTGGCGCAGATCGGCCGTCAGATCGCCGAATCCCTCGGTGCGAACCCCGACGTGGTCGACTGCGCCTGCCTGGCGCATGATCTGGGTCATCCGCCGTTCGGCCACAACGGCGAGCGCGCGCTGGCCTCGCTGGCCGGTGGCATCGGCGGGTTCGAGGGCAATGCGCAGACCCTGCGTCTGCTCACCCGGCTCGAACCGAAGTTCTTCCTGCCGGACGGCCGGTCCGCCGGCGTGAATCTGACCCGCACGTCACTCGATGCCGCGGTGAAATACCCGTGGACGGCGGCCGACGCACCCCTGCGCGCGGACGGCACGCGCAGTCCGAAGTTCTGCGTGTACCCGGACGATCTGCCGGTGTTCCGATGGCTCAAACAGGACGATCCCGACTGTGTGAAGCCGTCGGTCACGGCGAAGCCCGTGGAATGTCAGATCATGGATCTGTCCGACGACATCGCGTACAGCGTGCACGACGTGGAGGACGGCATCGTCTGCGGTTCGATCGACCCCACGCTGCTGCACGACGGTCATGTGATCGACGCGATCGTGGAGTCCACACGGCAGTGGTATGGCGAAACGTGGGACGGTGACGGGCTGGTCCGCGCGTTCGGCCGATTGCGTGCGGCCGGCATGCTGCCCGAACGGTTCGATGGTTCGCGTCGATCGCTGGCCGTGCTCAAGAATCTCACCAGTGCGCAGATCGGCCGGTTCGCCGACTCGGTGGAACGCGCCACGCGCGAACGGCACGGGCACGGTCCGCTCACGCGGTATCACGCGTCGCTGGTCATTCCCGAGGAGACGTCATACGAGATCATGGCGCTCAAAGGCGTGGCAGTGCACTTCGTGATGGCGCCGCGAGAAAACGACGCCATGCATCGGCGTCAGCGGCGGATCATCGAGGAACTAGTCGCCGCGCTGATGGACGGCACGACTACGGCGGACGGCGGTCGCAAGCCGTCGCCGCTGCTCGAACCCGTGTTCCTCGACGACTGGCGGCACGCGTCCAACGACGGCGAACGACTGCGCGTGGCCATCGACCAGGTGGCCAGCCTCACCGACACCTCCGCCCTGACCCTGCACCGGCGGCTGCACGGGTAGCGGGCGTGTGGATACATACATGACTGAAGTCGATGGTCTGCGCTGGCGTTTGCAAGGGTAGTGCGGGCGATCAAGGTGTGGGAGCTCTTGGCATGACATCGGGGCGGTGCGGGTGTGAGCCCTCCCTCAGTCACGCTGCGTGTGCCAGCTCCCTCCCTCGGAGGGAGCACGCGGGTTTTCTCTGTGCTCCCTCCGAGGGAGGGAGCTGTCGGACGCAAGTCCGACTGAGGGAGGGCTGTACCCCTATCACCCTCAGGGAGAGGACTCACGCCACTGACCTAACCCAGGGAGAGGCCGTGCACTGGCCTCGTCAGGGGAGGCCTCACCCTCTCGGTCATCCTCAGGGGCGGGCTCATACCCCCAACGCACCCGATGCCACTCCGCCGACAATCGGAACCCCACCGCCGAGTAGACTGGGGCGTTATGCCGGGATTGATTCTGAAAGAAGACATTGAGAAAGTACGCGCCGCAGCCGACCTGTACGACATCGTCTCCGCCGACGTCACATTGAAGCCGTCGGGTTCCGGCACCTACATGGGCCTGTGCCCGTTCCACGACGAGAAGACGCCAAGCTTCTCCGTACGCCCCGGACTCGGCGCATGGCACTGCTTCGGCTGTGGTCTCGGCGGCGACGTGTTCAAATACGTCGAACAGTCCGAAAACGTCGGATTCGCCGACGCCGTGGAGATCCTCGCCGACAAATACCACATCGAACTGCGTTACGACTCCAACCAGCCGCAGCAGAGGCAGGGCTCCAAACGATCCCGACTGCTCGAGGCCAACGAGGCCGCGCAGAAGTTCTTCGTCTCTCAGATCATGAGCAAGGAGGCGCTCGCCGCGCGCAAGCTGCTCGCCGGTCGCAACTTCTCGCAGGCCGACTGTGAGCGTTTCGGCTGCGGGTACGCGCCGCAGGGGTGGGACAATCTGGTCCGTCATCTCGCATCCAAGGGCTTCACGCAGCAGGAGATGCTCGACGCCGGTCTTGCCCGTCAGGGCCAGCGCGGCGTGTACGACTACTTCCGCGGCCGCGTGACGTGGCCGATCCGCGACGCCACCGGCCGTGCGCTCGGCTTCGGTGCACGCAAACTGTTCGACGACGACACGATCCAGGCGAAGTACATCAACACGCCCGACACCACGCTCTACCACAAGAACCAGGTGCTGTACGGCCTTGATCTGGCCAAGGCGAACATCGTGAAGAAACGTCAGGTGGTGATCGTCGAAGGCTACACCGACGTGATGGCCTGCCATCTGGCCGGCGTGGACACGGCCGTCGCCACGTGCGGCACGGCGTTCGGCAACGAGCATGCGAAGATCGTGCGTCGTCTGATCTCCGACGACAAGCTCGGCGCATTGCAGCTGATCGGTCCGGGCAAGAACCATACGTCGCGCGTGGTGTTCACGTTCGACGGCGACGCGGCCGGACAGAAGGCGGCGCTGCACGCGTTCGGCCTTGACGGAGCGTTCCTGTCGCAGACGTTCGTGGCCGTGGCCGACAACAATCTCGACCCGTGCGATCTGCGTATCCAGCAGGGGGATACGGCCGTGCGGCGTCTGGTGGAGAATGCGTCGCCGCTGTACGACTTCGTGATCAACGCGGCGATCGACCAGTTCGGCACCGAGTACACGACCGGGCAGATGGGTGCGGTGAAGGCCGTGGCGCCGATCATCGCGCAGATCCGCGACCGTTCGCTGGTCGACATGTACGCGCGCAAGGCGGCCCGCCGCATCGGCGTGGACCTGGACGTGATGATCCGCGAGGTGCAGACGGCGCGACGTCGTCTGCGTGTGCGCGACGAGGATGCGTATGCGCCGCGCGGCAACCGGTATGGCAACAATGGCGGCGGTGATCGGTTCGGTGACGGCTACGGCGATGATCGAGGTGCGGTCAGTCCGGCCCGGCGTCGTCAGATCGAACATCAGGACGCGCTCATGCAGGGCTACTACCGGGTGGATGATGCGGTGTTCATCTGCGAACAGCAGTTCATGGGGATTCTGATCCAGGTGCCGCGCGCGGTGAACCGTGACCTGTTCTCACGACTGGACGAGGAGAGCTTCACGACGCCCGTGTTCCGGTCGCTGTATCAGGCGTTGGAGACGGCCGGTGGTCTGCCGCCGGACGAGACGCCGCAGGGTCTGTGGCTGCACAATCTGTCGAAGGCGGCCGGGCCGATGCTTGAACAGGTGATCAATGAGCTGGCGGTGATGCCGCTGCCGTTGCCGAATCTGGACAAGGGCGGTGCTGGCGGTTCCGGTTCGGGTTCGGGGGCGAACGGGGGAGTGCCCGGTCCCGATGGTCCGATCGACCCGCAGGCCAACGGCGCCGCGAACCCGTTGCGTCCGGCCAGCGAGGCCGAACGACAGTATGCGTCGGAACTGCTGGTCCGTCTGCTCGACATGGCGTGCATGCGCAGGATCGCCATGTGGAAGCGACGCATGAACCTGCTGCCGGAGGGCGAGGAGAAGTTCCGTCTGCTCGGCGAGATCACCAAGCAGGAGGCCTCCCGCAAGAACCTCCAAGCCGAAATCTACGGCAACACCGTCGGCTGAGTTTTTCCATTCGCCCGGCTTCCTTCCGGGGCGGCCCCATTCCCATTCCTGACTTCCCCTTGAGGGGAAGCTGTCTGCGTAGCAGACTGATGAGGTGAATCGCCGTAGGCGAAGCAATGTGTCGGCGTAGCCGACTCAATCTGGAATCGGCCACGCCGATCCGTGTTCGTGCCGTCTTTGACGGCGGTCACCTCATCAGTTGGCCTTCGGCCGCCAGCTTCCCCTCAAGGGGAAGCATATGGCTACGTCCTTTGGTCCTTCGCTGAGGGGAGCCTAAGGCGCTATCGGGCGGTGATGGAATTGGCTTCTACTACGGTCACGGGAAGGGTGATCTGGCGGCTTTCGGCATATGGGTCGCCGGTGCGGTCCTCACCGCGGGCCGTGATCTGCGCGAGCAGGTTCCTTGCCGCCTCGCGGCCCAGGGCCTGCGGATCCTGCTCCAGCAGGTAGATGCCGTCCTGCACGTACTGCGACCAACGCCAGTCGTCGAAACTCACCAGACCGACGTCGTTCGGGAAACGAACCCCCAATGTCTTCAATGCGGCGAGGATATCGAACAGCAGCGGTCCCATCAGCGACACCAGCACGGTCCGACCGTTGAGATGGTCGAGCGTCGTACGGATCCGTCGCTCAAGCCAGTCCTGATCATGCGAATCGGCCTCGACCGGCACCATGAGCACATGCCGCTCCTCGGCTGCCCTGGCGAATCCGGACACGCGCGCCGCCTGCGCGGAGATCTCACTGCGCGTGCGGCTGAGCACGACGATGTTGTCGTATCCCATGTCAGCCAGCGTCAGTCCCATGCGACGGCAGGATTCCTCGTTGTCGGCCACCACCTTGGCCACGCCGTCCGGCTGGTCGGCGCACTCGCGGTCGACCATGACCAACGGCGTGCGCGACGAAATGATCGGCTCGTAGGCGGCGAATTCGCGCGCGTTCGGCTGGACGATCAGCCCGTCAACCTCCTGCGACAGGAGCCGGTTGATCTCGTCGTGCTCCTGCGTGGCGGAATTGTTGGCGTTCATGAGCATCACGTCGTATCCGGCCGGCTGCAGCTGCGCGTAGATGCCGCTGAACAACAGCGAGGAGAACACGTTGGAGATGTCGGCCACGATCACGCCCACCACGTGCGTGGACTGCTGACGCATGCGCCGGGCGGAGGCGCTGGGCCGGTACTCGAGTCGGTCGACAGTCTCCTGAATGCGCGCGCGGGTGGCCGGGCTCATCTTGCCATAGTTGCCGTTGATGAATCGCGAGACCGTGGTCACTGAAACCTGCGCCTCGCGTGCGATGTCGGCGATGGTTACCTTGGCCATGATGCTCCTTCTTTGCGGGCGTTCGGGGGTCTCTAGTGCGAGTCTAATGCGTTTCCTCCAGTCGTCCGACGTGTGTTTTCGAAAAACGGCAGCAAATCGCGGCAACACGCCGGATTGACATGATTTATGACTCAGGTATATCTTTGGGGTATCGATACACCACAACGAATGCAAAGAAGTTTATCAACGTTAGGGTATCGATAACCTAAGTTTTGGTCGGTCGACGACAACGCGGTGACGCGGTGGGATCGCCCGGCCGGCCCACGACAACCAGATATTCACATCGACCTTCCATCAAAGGAGAGCATCATGGCCGAGTTTTCCATCAAGAGCTTCGATCTGACCGACAAGGTCGTCCTCATCACCGGTGGTGCCAGCGGACTGGGCCAGTACTACACGCAGGCCGTGAGCAAGGTCGGCGCCGACGTGTTCATCGTCTCCTACGACCAGCAGGGCTGGGAGGAGACCCGCGCCGCCGTCGAGGCCAACGGACGCAAGGCCGTCTTCATGCTGCAGGACATCACCGAACCCGGCGCCGCCAGGAAGATCGTCGACCGCGCCATGGAGGAGTTCGGTCGCATCGACGTGCTCATCAACAACGCCGGCATGCAGCGTCGTCACGACCTCATCGACTTCCCCGACTCCGACTGGAAGGCCGTGATCGAGCTTAACCTCAACGCGCTGTACTACCTCTCGCACGAGGTCGCCAAGATCATGATCAAGCAGAACAGCGGCAAGATCGTGAACATCGGATCCATGCAGTCCTACCGCGCCGGCAAGTTCATCTACCCGTACGCCGCCAGCAAGCACGCCGTCATGGGCCTCACCCGCGCCTACGCCGACGCGCTCGCGCCGCACAACATCCAGGTCAACGGCCTGGCGCCAGGCTACATCAACACCCCCATGACCAAGGCCCTGCAGGAGGATCCGGTGCGCAGCGTGGAGATCCGCGAGCACATCCCCGCCGGCCACTGGGGCGAGCCCAAGGAGCTCATGGGCGCCATGGTGTTCCTCTGCTCCGCCGCCTCCGACTACATCAACGGCGTGATGCTCCCCGTCGACGGCGGCTACCTCCTGCGCTAGGCGCACTCGAGGGCAATCCCTTCCGCACCCTTGGCTCCCCTCTCTGAGGGGAGCTGTCGACGCAGTCGACTGAGGGGAGCCCTGCCCGTACCCCTATCCGTCCGTACTCCCTCAGTCTGTATGGAATCGGCTGTGCCGATCCGTGTCCATGCCGTCCTCGACGACGGTCACCTCATCAGTCAGCCTTCGGCTGCCAGCTTCCCCTCAAGGGGAAGCCAGGAAGCATCTATTCGTTCAATCATCCATCACCCAGAGCTAGCAAAGGAGCTGACTCATGCCTCTGGTCATCGTGGCCTGCGCCGTCGCGGTCCTCATCTTCCTTATCGTCAAACTCAAGCTCAACACGTTCGTCTCGCTGGTCATCGTCTCATTCCTCACCGCACTCGTTCTGCAGATCCCGGTGGACAAGATCCCCACCACCATCGAGACCGGCATCGGCGGCCAGCTCGGCCACCTCGCCGTGATCTTCGGCTTCGGATCCATGCTCGGCAAGCTCGTCTCCGACTCCGGCGGCGGCCATCGCATCGCCATGACGCTGATCAAACGATTCGGCCGCAAGCACATTCAGATCGCCGTGGTGCTCGCTTCGTTCATCGTGGGCATCGCCCTGTTCTTCGAGGTCGGCCTCGTGGTGCTGCTGCCGATTATCTTCGTGATCGCGCGCGAACTCGACATGCCGCTCATGTTCCTCGGCATCCCCATGGCCATCACCCTCAACGTGGCGCACGCGTTCCTGCCGCCGCACCCCGCGCCCACCGCCATCACCTCCACGCTCGGCGCCAACATGGGCCACGTGCTGCTCTACGGCATCATCGTCTCCATCCCCACCATCATCGTGGCCGGACCGCTGTTCAACTCGATGCTGCACAAGTTCAGGCCCGACCTGTACCACACCGACGTCGAAGTGACCGCGCTCGGCGAATTCAAGGAGTTCAAGGAGGAGGACACCCCCGGCTTCGCGATCTCCGTCATCACCTCCATGATGCCGGTCATCCTCATCGCCGTGGCCACCATCTGCTCGTTCGTGCTGCCCGAAGGCAACGTCGTCAACGAGGTGATCCAGTTCGTGGGCGCGCCCGACGCCGCCATGCTGCTGTCCATGCTGTTCGCCGTGTGGACCATGGGCCTGGCCCGCAAGCGCACCATGGCCGACATCGCCGGCAGCATGACCGAATCCGTCAAGCAGATCGCCATGATGCTGCTCATCATCGGCGGTGGCGGCGCCTTCAAGCAGGTGCTCGTCGACGGCGGCATCTCCGACTACATCTCCACCATGTTCTCCAACATCAACATGCCGCCGCTGATCGCTGCCTGGCTCGTGGCCGCCGTGCTGCGCGTGTGCCTCGGCTCCGCCACGGTCGCCTCGCTCACCGCCGCCGGCCTGGTGGCCCCGATGGTCGCCATGTCCGGCGTGAACCCGGCGCTCATGGTACTGGCCGTCGGCGCGGGCTCCGTGATCGCCGACCACGTGAACGACGCCGGCTTCTGGATGATCAAGGAGTACTTCGGCCTCTCGCTCAAGGAGACGTTCATGTCGTGGACGGCCGCCACCACCGTGATGTCGGTGATGGGCCTGATCTCCGTGCTCACGCTCTCCCTGTTCGTGTGATCGCCTCGACGACCACCTGATATGCGGCTGTCAGATCCGGCAGCCGCATTCTTGCGTTCGCGGGGCTCGTGGACGGCAGGGGAGTCATGGGGACGTCGATGCCCGCGCTCGCAAGATGCGGCGCGCAGAGTCTTCGATACAGCTGTGCCGCTTTGCCTCCGGTCGTGAATACATGCGCGATGCGCGACGCTCGGATGATCGGTGCAAGATCGTTCGGCACGGCGTTGCGAATCGACGAATCACTGGCGCCCACGATGTCGCATTCTTTGATCACATCCCACAGCGCGAACCGGTGTTCCAATGCGAACTCACGCCGTGCCTCCGGTTCGGCGGCCGGCGTCGGCTCTCCGAAGAGCGCGGCCATCACCGGCCAGAACCGGTTCTGCGGATGCATGTAGTAGAACGACGCCTCACGCGACTTCGGACTCGGCATCGAACCGAGGACCAGCACGCGCGAATCCGCATCCCACACCGGGCCGAATCCGTGGGTCACGTGGAGAAGAGGGGAATTTGGATGAGTGGCCATGGTGTCTAGCGTAATTGCGGTTCACAAATCGAAGAAACCTCGGGATGAGTGTTGAAAATCCGCGGCATCATTTCCGCATCTTCGATTTGTGAACCGCTTCTTCTGAGGCGTTGTCCGTAAACGTTCCCTATTGGTGCTTTTTATTCGGATTCTTTCAAAAATTCCGAGGATATGTTCGATTCTGTGCGTGTTGTGGTTCTTGAATCTGAAGAATGGTGGAATTGCGGTTCACAAATCGAAGAAACCCGTAAAACGTGGTGATATTTCAACGGGATTGGTTGTATATTTTCGATTTGTGAACCGCTAATGGCGTTTATGAGGCTTGGCGTGAATCTTCGCGGTGAATCGCGTCGACTCGATCTTCCACACGGCCACGCTCGCCGCCTGCTGCGGGGTGAACGGAATGTCCGCAGTGCCCATCTGCTGCTCCATGAGCAGCTGCAGACCACGGATCTTCTCATCCACGTCGGTCACGATACTTGCCGTACCGTTGCCGATCACCGACTTGAACGCCTCGCCCCAATTGCACCACGTACGTCCCTCGATGATCTCCCGATCCGTGTTCATCTCGAACGCCACCGGCAGAGCATTGCCGGCCGCGAGCATCGCGTCGTACTTGCGACCCTCTGGCGCGGAATGCATGTAGAGGGTTAACATGCCGGTGTCGACGGGGGTGCCGGTGTCGTCATCGAGCTTTTCGGCGTCGTATGTGAATCCGAAGTTCATCGGCACGATCGTCAGCCCTTCGGCGTCCACATACGACACATGCACCACGTCGCAGTGCCGCACGATATCAAGCATCTGAGCGATATCGGTCACCTCGCGGTCGGCGCGACGCATACGACGGTGCTCGCCGGCAACGGTCTTTTCATCATGACGTTTGGCGGGCTTATGCAGCGCCGCCAAATCCTCGGGACGTTCATCGGTCATGACCGCCACTGTAGTCGCCGTCTGTAACGGCGAACGAGACGATTCCGGCTGCCGGCAGGCCGTAATCGTGTCCCATCGTGTCCGGGGTGGTGAGATGATGCTGACGTTCATCGGGGACAGATCAGGGACGAAGAGGCCCGATCAGGCCCAAGTCATTGAATTCCCAAGATGACGAGGCCCCTGAAACCTAGTGGTTTCAAGGGCTTGGTGGTGACCCCGGCCGGGTTCGAACCGGCGACCTACAGATTAGAAGTCAGTTGCTCTATCCAACTGAGCTACGGGGCCGAAAAGCAACGAGTAGCCATTGTAGCAACCTCATGCCGTTTTCGCCATGGCGTGAGTCGTAGCGGCCGCGGGATTTTGCAAAACCAGTGCAACAGGATTCCTCATGGTCCGTTCCGTCCTACGATGAGGGATGCACGTCTCCGCCCCTCAAGGCAATCAGCGCAGGGGGTGTGAGCGATGCGCAGGATGTGGATAGTATTGTAGGTTGGCGTCGTGAGCCGGATCGGTCACGACGACGAGAGGGAAAAGGGTGATGACGACATGCAGTTGAATATGCTGGCCAGCTTGACCACGGAACCGGCGGGAACCCCCGTCGAGCCCGTTACCGGACAGATCGTGCCGCAGAACGGCGCGACCAGCGACATCGTATACGTGATGTTCCACGGCTACGGCAACGACGAGCATGAAATGGTCCGCATCATCACCGCGGTGGATCCCGGCTGCGACTACATCTCCGTGCAGGGCCCCATTCATCGTCAGTATCTCGGCGGTCACGCCTGGTACAACAGCACCGACTGGGACGACATGCAGATCCAGTCGCAGTGCTCCGCCATCGGCGACCAGGTCGTCGGCATGCTCGACTCGTCGGCGCTCAAAGGCCGCCGCAAGGTGCTCGTCGGCTTCTCCCAGGGCGGATATCTCGCGTACCGCATCCTCGCCGACCATCCCGATATGTTCGCCGCGGCCGTGCTGTTCGCCCCGTCGTTCCACGACGCGCAGGTACGATTCGCCGAACCGACCCGTCGTCCCAAGGTATTCCTCGGCTACGGCAGCCTCGACCAGCAGATCCCCGAAGAGCAGAAGTCCGCGATCCGTGCCTCGCTCGCCACGTTCGCCAACGTGGAGGAGCGCGCCTACCTCGGCATGCGCCACGACGTGTGCGACGCCGAACTCACCGACGTCTACCGTTTCCTCCAGTCCCTGCCGCGCATCTGACCGTATCGTCGCCGTCTCCGCCGCCCCGATATACCCGATATACCCAAGACCGGAGTGCGAGGTCTCCGCGTGATTCGTCATCGCGCATCCGCCGGTGGTTTCCGCCCATCGTCGTCATTCGGCGATTCGATACGATCGGATTGATATGGTCAAAACAAATGGATCGGACTGATCGGAGGGCGTGCGCATGAACTGGCGATCGGACGTATATGGGCGCGGTTCCGGCGGCAATCCCGGCGGCAACTTCGGAAGCGCCTCCGGTGGCGGCAGTTTCGGTGGCAGTTTCGGCGGCAGTCTGAGTGATGACGACGGCTATTACGACGACGAATACAACGATTACGCGAACGCCGCGAATACCGTGCATTCCGCCGACGTCGATTCTCCCGCCTACGGCCACCAGTCCGACGCCGTTCCCGAATATGAACTGCGCGATCTCGGCGGCACCGCCTTCTACCGCGCCTACGACGTCATCACCAGCGGGCGCATGCATAGTCTGCGCTGCGACGTCGACGCCGACGGCGACACCGTCATCTCCGCGCTCGTCCACAGCAACGCCAGCGGCCGCGACGACTACGCCGTGCACGCCGCCATCGACGAAACCACGCACGAGCTGACCGACTCTGCCTGCACCTGCCCCGCTTACGGGGTCTACAGCAAAATCTGCAAACACGTGGTTGCGCTGATCATGCAATACAACGATCATCCGCAGACGTTCACCCAGATCGGCGACCCCACGCAGACGAAAACGCATCACACCTCACGACTGCTGCAGCTCTACATGCGCCAGCGGGAACACGAGACGGCACTGCGCGCGCACGAACAGCGGCTGAACCTGCTCAAACAAGTCAGCGCGCTCGCCGAATCCAACGGCGACGCGGCAGGCACGGCCGGTTCGGCAGGCTCACAGGGCACCGTCGATGCCAGCCGTCACATGCCCATCGGCAGCGTGAACCTGCGCCCCTGTCTGCACCCATCCAACGACGGATGGCGTCTGAAACTGCGGATCCGCATCCCCCGCAGCGGCGTCGAATACACGGTGAAGAACATTCGCGCCATGCTGAACGCCATCCAGCACGGCGACTACCTCTACTACGGCAAGAAACTCGGATTCGTGCACACGCGCGACTCGTTCGACGACCGTTCCCGACAACTGCTCGACATGCTCACGCAAGCGCTCGCCATCCGTACCGCGCTTGGTATCTACGAGTCGTACGACAGCTACTATTACCGGCGCAAACCCACGTTGGGTGAGATGGATCTGGTCGCCGACGAGGTTGTCGAACTGTTGGACATCTATCTCGATTCCAGGGAGCACATCGACTATATTCCCGTCGATTCGTTCGGTTCGACGTCAGCTTCCTCTCCGGCCTCCTCGTCGTTCCGTGAGGCAATCGACGTCGCCGTGATCGACGGTGATCCGGATCCAGGCATCACCGTGCGCGAGGCCGATTCCGGCGACGGCTATGTGATCGACCACACCACGTATTTCGACCTGCTGGTGGAGGGGCGGAACGCGGCCTACGTCGTCGTGCGGCAGACCGCCGAAACCTACCGTCCGGTATTCCGCAAGTGCAGCGCGCAGTTCGTCAAGGACTTCGACATGCTGTCCATTCTGTGCAACGACGCCGATCATGGACTATTCCTGAGCCGCGATGATCTGGACATGTTCGGCCGCACGGTTCTGCCGTATCTGGGCACGAGCGTGACCGTGAACGCGGACGGCACGACCTCCACGCACGGCATTCCGGCCGAACTGCCGAGCGACCTGCTGCGGCGCAAACGCCTGCCCTGCGTGATCGAAATCTATCTGGATCGCGACCGCGACGGCATCAGCTGCGACGTGCAGGCGCGGTACGGCGACCAGCGGTTCCACGTGTTCGCCGGCATCGCGCCGGGCGACGCGACGCGTGACCCCAACACCGAACGGCTGGCCGTGGAGGCCGTGCTGCACTACTTCCCGCAGCCCGACGACGTGGTGGCGCGCATCCCCGAATCCGACGACGACGCCATCTACCGGTTGCTCACCGAAGGACTGCCGGTACTGCGCGGGCTCGGCGAGGTGTTCTCCACGCCCGCGTTCGACGGGCTGACCGCCGCGCCGCGGCCCACGATTCGCATCGGCCTGTCCGTAGCATCCGATCTGGTGCGTATTTCGCCCATCGCCGACGAGATCGATCCCAAGGATGTGCCGGCCCTGCTGAACAGTTACCGTCGTAGGCGGCGGTTCCATCGCCTGTCCACCGGCGCGTTCGTTGATATCCGTGACGTGGACGCGAGTGCGGTCGACGAGGTCGCCGCCGATCTTGGCGTGCCCGCCGCCAGTTTGGATGCGGGGACGCTGGAAGTGCCGGCCTATGAGGCGTATTACCTCGACCATCAGGCCGATGACGACGACAAGAGCGCGAGTTTCACGGCGTATCTGGATGGTCTGCGCGTGATCGACCCGTCCACGTATACGGTTCCCGCGTCGCTTGCGGGTGTGCTGCGTCCGTATCAGGTGGAGGGCTTCCGATGGCTGAGTGCGGTGTGCGACAAGGGATTCGGCGGGATTCTGGCCGATGAGATGGGTTTGGGCAAGACCGTGCAGATGCTGTCGTTGCTGGTGTCGCGGCATGGGCGGGGGAGTGCCGGAACGAGTGCCGGGGAAGGTCTGGTTGCAGGCGATGGACGGTCGGCCCACGTCGACGGTGCAGATGTCGATAATGCTGAGGCCGTCGGAGGCGACGCTGGTGGTGTCGACTCCGGCATTGGCAATGTCAACGCTGTTGATGGCGGTGCCAAGCCCAATGTCAGCGTCAATGTCAGCGTCAATGTCAATCTGATCGTCTGCCCGGCGTCGTTGGTTTACAACTGGCTTGCCGAATGCGGCAGATTCGCGCCTGAACTGCGTGTGGTGGCGGTCGCCGGCACCAAGGCCGCACGCCGGTCGATGATCGAAGCGGCAAAACGCGGCGACTACGACGTACTCATCACGTCATACGACCTGCTGCGCCGCGACATCGCCGAATACGACGGAATCGACTTCGATGTGATGACGCTCGACGAGGCGCAGTACGTGAAGAACCACGCCACCAAGGCATCGCAGGCAGTGCGGTCGATTCATGCGCGGCATCGGTTCGCGCTCACCGGCACGCCGATCGAGAACCGGCTGAGCGAACTGTGGAGCATCTTCGACTTTCTGATGCCCGGCATGCTTGGTTCGTACGCGCACTTCCGCGAACGGTTCGAAATGCCGATCCTTGCGGGCGACGAGAACGCGCAGGGCAAGCTGCAGGCGTTCGTCGGGCCGTTCATTCTGCGCAGACTCAAGGCCGACGTGCTCGCGGACCTGCCCGACAAGATCGAGAACGTGATCACCGTGCAGCTTGCCGGCGAGCAGCGACGGCTGTACGCGGCGCTTGAGCAGCGGCTTCGTGACACGCTCACGAGGCAGAAGGACAAGGATTTCAACGAGTCCAAGATCCAGGTGCTGGCGCAGCTGACCCGGTTGCGGCAGGTGTGCTGTGATCCGCGGCTGGCGTTCGGTGAGCGGGACGAGGTCGTGGAATCCGCTTCGGAGTCCTCGTCTGGTGAGCGAACCTCGAGTTTTGTGGTCAATGCCGACGGTACGCCGGCTACAGAGCCTGCGGTATCCCGGTCGGAGAGGGGTTCCCGGGCCGTGACCAAGGCCGCGAAGCCGAGAAAAACCACAAAACCCAGTTCTGCGAAGCTCGACGCCATCGAGGAGCTGGTGTCGAGCTGCCGCGACGCCGGCCGCAAGATGCTGATCTTCTCGCAGTTCACCAGTTATCTCGACCTTATCGCCGAGCGATTGCGCGCCGACGGCGTCGACTATGACGTGATCACCGGCGCCACGCCCAAACGCAAGCGCCTCGAGCTGGTCGACGCATTCAACCGCGATGACACGCCCGTCTTCCTCATCTCGCTCAAAGCCGGCAACACGGGCCTCAATCTCACCGGCGCATGCGTGGTGGTGCATGCCGACCCGTGGTGGAACGCCGCGGCGCAGAACCAGGCCACCGACCGCGCGCATCGCATCGGACAGACGCAGGATGTGAACGTGTACCAGATCGTGGCCAAGGACACGATCGAGGAACGCATCCTGAACCTGCAGCGCACCAAAACCGATCTTGCCGCCCGGTTCGTCGACGCCGCATCCACCGGCGGCAACGCCATCGGCTCCCTCACCAAGGACGATCTGCTTCGTTTGCTGGGATGACGGCCGTCATTGGACACATTTGGCGAATATGGCTGAAGATTTCGTTTGTGCGGTGTTCTTCAGTCATATTCGGTTATTTTGTTATTTCGCCGCTCCACTGTTCCACCGTTCCTTGGTCTGGGATTTCCATTCCTGCTCACGAGGTTCATGATTATTGGCACCGATTCGCAAACGTGATCTGGATTACATTCCCCGGTATTTGAAGGTTCCAAACGTGACCTGCATAACGTTTTTCATGAAGTTCGTATGCAACAGATGGAAAATTGTTGCCATGTGATAATCAGGTTCTTATAGTCGCAGATGTCAGTTGGAAATCGATTCCAATTGCAGCAACCATATACAACGTATAAGGAGAAGAAAAAATGAAGTTCGGTAAGATGATGTCTCTTGGTCTGGCAATGTCCGATTTCGCCGCCAGCGACTACGTGAACGGTGAGACCCTGAAGACCATGGCCTACGTCGCTCGTCAGCTCGACGAGGAGAAGTGATTCGTCGATTCGCCTCCTGCGAATCATGAACGATCGCTTCGGAATCATAACGATTCCAGCATTGCGCAGTATTGCAACTCATTTCCAATCAGCGAAGAAGATGCGGCCAACGGCGTCCGTGTCCTGTTCCTTGTTCTTCATTCCTTAATTCTTTGCAGATTTCCCGCGTGATGGGTTTTCGCGGTGAAAATAATCATGTGGCGGCCGGCCGGGGCGGTAATCTTCGAGTTCTGAAGTTATTTCGGAGCATTGCAGACATCAATCTCCAAATTCTGAAGTGACGATGACGGATATTCAATGTATGGACGCTGCAATTCCAACGGTTGTACTTCGGTTTTGATGATTTGATACTTCAGAACTTGGAGATTGGTGGTTGCAACGTGGCCAAATCACTTCAGAACTTGGAGATTGCGCGTTATGCGGGCTGCTCCGGGTGGCTGCGTTCGCCAGGCTCCGCGAAGGCCTTGGATTCATGAATTGCGGTCATGATGAGGCGCGTCCGCAATCACACGAATCGCCCTTCGCAATCACACGAATCGCCCTTCGCAATCACACGAATCGCCCTTCGCAATCACACGAATCACCCTTCGCAATCGCCGAATCACCCTTTGCGTTCACTCGTATTTCGGATCCGCCTTGGCGTTGTCGAAGATGAGAACGCGGTCGAAGCTGTTCTGGTCATTGCCCCAATAGGTGAGCAAAAGATGACGTCCCTCCTGCCCCGCCTGCTGCTCGATCGTGGTGCGCTGATCCCAGTCGGTGGTGATGGTGAGAGTCCTCCCGTTTTCCGTGCGGAAATGGAAGTCGGCGTAGATGGTGATGGAACCATCATCCTCGTCGGTCTCCTCGCGATGCTCCACGCCCTGATAGGTGACGGGCACGGTCTGCGGCCCGGCGATTGCCGTCTGTATGGGGCCGATCAGCATCATCACGGCGAATATGGCCACGATGATCGTCCAGATCGGATGCCGTATTCCATTGTCACGTATCTCGGTATCGATCTCGTCCTTCGGCAACGGAACGCGTTCCCCCGTGTCCTGTTCCAGGACCGTTGTCCGCTTGCTAAGGCGACGCAGCAGCATGCGTCTGCCGGTCGCGTGCACCAGTATCCACACGACGATGCATGCGAAGACCAGCCCCAGTGACATGTTCTTGTACACGCCCTGCCTGCCGAATGGTAAGGAATTGGCCGCTTGAATGATCAGCATGGCGATGATGCCCAGCATGACGACCGCGAGTATGATGTTGAAGATTCTGAACGGCTTGGGATTGAGTGTTCTGATCGTCGGTTTGGGCGGTTCGGAGCTGTTGTCTTCGGCATGCTGAGTGTCAGCCGTGTTGGATGCGCCGTCGGCATTGTCCGTGCCGCTGCCGTCATTGTTTCCCGCCGACGCGAACGCCCGGTCCATCGTCTCGTCCAGCTTCCGGTCTAGCTCCGGATCCCAGGTGGGGTCGGCGATCCGATGCCGTTCGTCGGCCGTGGCCGGCACGGGATGCTCCGGATCGGGGCGCAGCGCCACGCAGATGAACGGCTTCTCATACCACGTCATGATCACGTACGTGCCCGGCGTGATGAACTTGTCCCACATCATGCCGTCTCGGAACGCCGACTGCGGAATCCGTTCGAGGCTGTACAGAATCTCACCGTCGTCCAGACGCATGGTGTGCGTCACGTGCGTCACGGTGTCGCCATCGGAGTCCTTGGTCTGCGTTTTCTTGTACTCCCAGATTATGCCGTGCGCCGTGCGTGGCCCCTCGCGCAGCAGCATGATATACGTGGCGAGCTTGTACAGACAGAAGCACAGCAGCGCGAGAAAGATGACGATCGCGCCGATGTCGCCGACCGTGTTTTTCATCCAGGCGTAGAAGGCCGGCCTGAGCAGATCGTAGACCGCCTCCCACAGCATCCACAGTGAAAGCAGGATTCCGAAGCCCGCCGCCATCATTCGTATGATCAGCCGGTGCATCCCCAGTGACTCCTCTCGGCGACGTTGACGATTGCCGTGTTCGGCACGTTTCCGATTCCAGTATTTCGCGTGCCTGTGGAGCGGGGGAGGGGCTTCGTGGGGGATTCGCTCACTGTTCATCGTCCGGATTCGCTCTGTTCACCGATTTCCGGTGGGGTGCTGGGGTATGGGG
>NZ_QXGJ01000013.1 GCF_003952005.1 Bifidobacterium callimiconis | reverse complement strand
GGTTTGGGGAAGTTGGATCGATCGCGGGGTTGGCCCCTCCCTCAGTCCGCCTTTGGCGGCCAGCTCCCTCCCCCGGAGGGAGCACTCCCCTGGTGCCCCGATAGCAATGTGCTCCCTCCATGGGAGGGAGCTGTCGAACGCAGTGAGACTGAGGGAGGGAGAGAACCGCGGAACCTCGCGATTCCTCTCCCGCCCGCAGTCAGGAAAGCCGGCTCAGCCGACTCGACCGACTCCCTCCAGTTCAGCTCAGATCAGGTTCTCGGGAACCTCGATCTTGCGGCCTTCCTTGGCGCTTTCGTAGCCGAGCGAGGCCAGACGCACGCCGCGGGCGCCGGATTCGAAGTCGTACGGGTAGGGCTTGTGCTCGACGAGGGCGCGGATGTACTCCTCCCACTGGGCCTTGAAGCCGTTCTCGAACTGCTCGTCGGTGGCGATCTCCTGCCAGTTGTCCCAGTAGTTGTGCGGATCCGGGACGTCCGGGTTCCAGAAGGCGAGCGGCGTGGCCGGGCGGGCCTGGATCTTGGCGGTGAACAGGCCGATCACGGCGGAGCCGAGCGTGCCGTCCACCTGGAACTCGACGAGCTCGTCGCGGAACACGCGGGTGTTCCAGGAGGAGTTCATCTGCACGGTGATGCCGTTGACGGTGTTGAACACGGCGTAGGCGGCGTCCTCGGCGGTGGCGTCATAGTGGTTGCCCTGCTCGTCCCAGCGGTCGGGGATCTCGGTCTTCGCGTCGGCGTACACATCGGTGATGCGGCCGAACAGGTTCTCGATGATGTAGTTCCAGTGCGGGAACATGTCGGAGATCATGCCGCCGCCCTGCTCCTTCTTGTAGTTCCAGCTGGGGCGCTGAGACTTGTGCCAGTCACCTTCGAACACCCAGTAGCCGAACTCGCCGTGCACGGAGAGGATGCGGCCGAAGAAGCCGGAGTCGATCAGGCGACGCAGCTTGAGGAAGCCGGGCAGGAACAGCTTGTCGTGCACCACGCCGGAGACCACGTTGTTCTCCTTGCCGAGCTTGACGAGTTCGACGGCGTCGTCGAGGGTCTCGGCGATCGGCTTCTCAGTGTACACGGCCTTCTTGCCGGCCTTGATGGCCTTTTCGATGGCGGCCACGCGGGCGGAAGTGACGAGGAAGTCGGCGTACAGCGGGTACTTGTCGTCGGCGAGGACGGAGTCGAGATCGGTGGTGTACTTCAGTCCGCCGTGCTTTTCGGAGACCTCCTTGAGCTTCTCCTCGTGGCGTCCGACCAGGATCGGGTCGAGCTGCACGCGGGAGCCGTCGGACAGTTCGACGCCGCCCTGCTCGATGATGGGGAGGATAGAACGGACCAGATGCTGGCGGTAACCCATGCGGCCGGTCGCGCCATTGAGAATCACGCCCAGAGTCTTGTCTGCCATGGTGGTGTTCCTTTCGATATTGTTTTGTTTGATTGTTTGACGATATGGATATTGGTACTGGTTGGCTCCCCTCATGATTGAGGGGAGCTGTCGGCAAAGCCGACTGAGGGGAGTTGATCTCGCAGGGGCTCGTCCCCTCGCAATCAGTCGATGTTGCCGGTCTCGCGGTAGGAGCGCCAGACGTTCTCGAAGAAGTCGTCATCCTCGGGGATCTGGTGCACGGGGCGCCAGCTGCAGTCCACGCTGCCGGCGGCCTTGCCTTCGCCGTCCTGACGGAACGCGGTCTCCTGCACTTCGCCGTTGAACGCACCGCCGTCGAGCTTGAAGCGGAAGATGTCTTCCATGTCGAGCGGGGCGTTCGCGTCGTCGCCGTAGCCCTTGACCGGCAGATCGCCGTCGGGGTTGGTATACAGCACGGATCCGCGCGACGTGTTGCCCGCATGCTCGGCATACTCGGCCATTGCGCCCAGGTACACGTAGGCGGTGGTGAGGATGTCGCGCACCAGGAAGATGCGGTCGACGCTGCGACGGGAGCCGAGCTTGGCGCTCACGGTGGTCTCGTATTCGTCGAGCCACTGGCCCACCTGACGGAACGCGGCCTCCACCTCGTCCTTCTGGCGGACGGGGCCGGCCTTGGCACTCATGAGGTTCTGCACGTTCTTCAGGTAATCGTGCACGTTCTCGGCGCCGGACTGTTCGGCGCGGGCGGTGGCGGAGTCGAGCAGATCGAACGTCTCCTTGACGCGGGCTTCGGCCGCTGCGGCGAACTCGTAGTCGTCGAGCACCGGGGTGTCGGCGCGACGGGCCGAAATGTAGGTGGCGGCACGAGTGGCGGCCACCTGCCCGGCGTTCAGCGCGGATCCGCCCGGACGGTATACGCCGTGCACACCGTCGGCCTCGCCGGCCGGGAACAGGCCTTCCACGTTGGAACGCCACCACGGGTCGATGACCAGACCGCCGTTGTTGTGCTGGGCGCACAGGTCGATGCGCAGCATCTCCTTCTCCAGATCCACGCCGGGGTTCTTCTCCAGGTAGAACTGGTAGGCAGGCTCGTTCATATGGCGCAGACGCTCGATCGGCGTGCCGGTGAGGGCGCCGGCCTGCTCGAGGTAGTCGTACGCCTCCTTGTCGAGCTTGGATGCGTCGAGCTCGGGCTGCATGGGGTTGGAGCGGAAGTCGAGGTACACCTTGCGGCCGCGCAGCACGGTCTCGCGGTAGACGAGCAGGTCGATGAGCGAGCTGCCGTCGCGGGCCTTGCGGATGTCGAACGGCCACTGGTAGCCCTTGAGGAAGATCAGGGAGAGCTGACGGCCGTAGTCCGGGATCGCCTCGGTGAGGAATTCACGCTCGTCGGAGCCGTCCTGAGCGGTGGAGACGAAGCGCGGCAGCACCTGCATGTAGGTGCCGGACACGTTCCACTTCGGGTTGGTGGAGGCCAGACCGAACTGCCATTCGGTGAGGTTCTTGCCGTCCACGCCCGCACGGTAGGCGGCGCCGGAGGCGCCCCACTGGCCGTTCGGGTACACGCGGTTGCCGTAGATGCCGGCGGGACCGCCGGTCGCGTACACGATGTTCGGCGTGCGGAACACGAGGAAGCGGGACTCGTCGGAACCGTCCTCCACATCGGTGCGCAGCACGAGCAGACCGATCACGCGACGCTCGCCGTCCTTCTCGGCGGTGAGGATGTCGACCACGCGGCAGCGGTCGTACGTCGGGATGCCCTTGGATTCGACCGAGGCCTGCAGGTGCTCGACCATGGCCTTGGACGTGTACGGGCCCACGGAGGTGGCGCGACGACGGGGGTCGTGATCGGTCTTGTAGCCGATGTACTCGCCGTACTTGTTGCGCGGGAACGGCACGCCGAGGTCGCACAGGTGCAGGAAGCCCTGGGCGGAGACGGCGGCCTCCACGAGCGCGGTGTCGCCGTCGACGGCGCCGCCTTCGAACAGGGTCTGCGCCATCTCGCGCACGGAATCGGGGTCTCCTCCCGACAGGGTCAGCTTGTAGTAGGTCTGCTTGTCGGAGCCTGCGTTGCGCGAGGTGCCGCCGTTGATGTGGTCGGCCACGAGCGCCACGTCCTTGACGCCGAGGTCGTACAGGCGCTCGGCGGCGCAGTATCCGGCCGAACCGGTGCCGACCACGATGGCCTGACGGGTGACGACGGAGACCTTGTGTCCTCCGATCACCAGTGTGGTTTCGTTCATGATGTCGCCTTTATTTACGATTGTCGTTTGCGAGATGGATGGATGAAGTGGATGAATACGTGCGGCACGATCCGCGATGCGTGACTCACACGCCATGCGACCACGCCGCGCGATATGCGGGATCGTCGATCAGAGCACCGGGATGTGCATGCCGCCGTCGACGTTGATGATGTCGCCGGTGGAGTACGGGGTGTTGCCGGAGGCGAGGATGGCCACGGCGCCGGCCACGTCGGCGGGCTTGCCCCAGCGGCCGATCGGAGCACCGCCGTTGGCGAAGAACGTGTTGTACTTGTCGTGCACGGTGGAGGTCATGCTCGTGGCGATGATGCCCGGGCGGACCTCGTAGACCACGATGCCTTCGGGGGCGAGGCGCACGGCCCACAGCGAGGTGGCCATGTGCACGCCGGCCTTGGAGATGCAGTACTCGCCGCGGTTGAGCGAGACGGTCTCGGCGGAGGTGGAGGCCATGTTGATGATGGTGGCCACCGGCTGCTCCGGGGGCTCGGGCAGCTTGTCGAACGGCCCGCGCAGCTCGATGACGCGGTTGGCGAACGCCTGGGTGAGGAAATAGGGTCCGCGCAGGTTGATGTTCAGCACACGGTCGAAGCTTTCGGGAGTGGCCTCGAGCAGGTCCTTGCGCTCGCGGGGAGCCACGCCGGCGTTGTTGACGAGCACGTCCAGACGACCCCACGCGTTCACGGCGTCGTCAAGGTAGCGCTTGTGGTCGTCGAGGTTGTCGACGGAACCCTTCACGTAACGAACCAGGGAGTCGTCGCCGGCCTCGGCGCGCAGTTCGGCGAGCGCATCGACGGGCTCATCGGAAACATCGAGGATGGACACGGCGAAGCCGTCGGCAATCAGGCGCTTGGCAATTCCGAAACCGATTCCCTGCTTACCACCAGTAACAAGAGCAACTTTGTGCGTCATCGCAATCTCCTTAACGGTTTTCTTGCTGTCGTTTTGAACCATACACCATTTTGAAACCGGTTTCAAATCAGCCTGAAAAATCACTCGCGACACGCCGACGAAAACCGGCGTTCGCCCTCCCTTCGACGACCCTCAGAACAGCCGCGCAAACCACCCGCCTTCCCAGTTGTTGCAACGGCTTGCCTTCGGTTTGCCCCGATCCGCGACACGCCGAGCGGCCGATCCGCGCCGACCGAACGCCGAACCATGTTCATTCCGTTGCGTGTTATCGTATTTTCCAGCGATGTAACTAGTTACCTGACTCAGGTGTCAGGCAACCATGTCACCTCCATTGGTACGTTTCTTCTCATACTCAATCCCTTGCAAAGGAGCACGATGAACATCAATGTCAACAACGCGGCGGTCACCGACGCGCAACAGCCCAACTTCCCATGGCGTCCGTCGATCGCCCAGTTCTTCGCGACCATCGGCTTCTACGCCCCGTTCTTCGGCATCAGCGCCGTGCTGCTGCCCGCCAAGATCGAGATGATCGCCCCCGATCAGAAGGTCTCCATGGTGGCGAGCGCCACCAGCATCACGCTGCTGATCTCCGTGTTTGCCGGATTCATCTGCGGTGCGCTGTGCGATATGACCCGCTCCCGCTTCGGCCGCCGTACCCCGTGGATCGTCGGCGGCGGCATTCTCGCCACGATCTGCCTGATCATCTTCGCCACCGCGTCCAGCGCAACGCTCGCGCTCGGCGCATGGTACGTGTATGTGGTGTGGTACAACGCCGTCATGGCGGCCGGTATGGCATGGATGCCCGATCTGATCGCCCCGAAGCACCGCGGCACCGCCAGCTCCATGTTCGGCGTGGCCACCCAGATCGGTCTTAATGGCGCGCAGTCGCTCGCCTCCCTGTACATCACCAACGTGTCCACCGGCGTGTTCATCCTGCTCATCGTGGCCGACATCGCCCTGATCCTCGCCGTCGTGATCTGCCAGGAGAAGTCCAACAAGGACATGCCGCGCGAGAAGTTCTCGCTGGCCGCCGCCAAGGAAAGCTTCCTGCCGCCGGCACACGCCGGCCGTGACTACTGGTTCGCCGCGCTCGCCCGACTCATGTACATGATGCCCGGCGGCATCGGCACCTACCGTCTGTACACACTCACCGACTACATGCACACCCCGGCCGAGGCGGCCGCCAAGTGGATGAGCCTCATGGCCGCGCTAAGCCTGGTCATGGCCATCGTCGCCGCCGTGATCTCCGGTCCGCTGGCCGATCGCATGAAGACCATCAAGGTGCCGGTCGCCATCGCCGTGTTCCTGGTGGGCGTGCCCTGCTGGCTGCCGTTCTTCGTGCCCACGCCGCTCATGTACACGATCTACGTGGCGCTCTCCGGCCTCGGCGGCGGCATCTTCGTGGCCCTCGACCAGGCGCTGATGACCTCCGTGCTGCCCAACCCGAAGACCGCAGCCAAGGATCTGGCCTTCCTCAACGTGGCCGGTACGATCGGCCAGATGCTCGCCCCGCTTCTGGCGGCGGCCGTGATCGGCATCTTCGGCTACATGGGCCTGTTCCCGATGGGCTTCATCGTGCTGTCCATCGCCGCGGTATCCGTCTTCGGCATCAAGGGCGTCAAGTAAATCCGTCCGGCATTCGGCCGGACCCGGGAGGACTAACTCCCCTCCCCTAACCGGTCGGATCGGTCACCTCTCTTTCCCCGATCCGACCGCTATATCCTCGCACCTCGTGCGAACTCTCCCGGAAGGCGGGTCGATGCGATCGCATCGGCCCGCTTTTCGTTTGGCGGTTGTCGGTTCACAAAAGCGCGATACCCGGGAGACACCGTTGAAAACCCGTGCATCGAATCGGGTATCGCGCTTTTGTGAACCGTCGTTCCGGGAGAAGACAACTCAACCGCACAATCCTCATATCGATAACACAAATCCACACAAAAAAACGGACGATCCCGGCACCTTCTCCAGGGAAAGTGCCGGGATCGTCCGTTGGTAACGGGGACTACGCCCGATCAGTGCTTCTCAACGTAATCGAGGTACCGGAAGTCGGCGTGGGAGCCGTGGGCGTCCATGTCCTGGGCGCAGATGCCGAGCATGGCACCGGTGAACGCGCAACCCTTGATCGTGCGCTCCACGTAGTCGTCGCTGATGTGATCGGCGGGCTGGTCGCCGCCAAGCGGCCGGAGTTCGCCATCGCCCAGCGCGTAGGAGAATTTCGCGACGGCGCCGCGCACCTCCACATGCAGCTTCACCGGGTCGGTGCCGGGGATCTCCACCTGCTCGCAGCCATACTCCAGATTCTCGTGGTCGCAGCGCAGGATCTGCAGCACGCGGGTGTCGGTGCCTTCGGTGTCGAAGGTGACGCACGCGTAGATCCAGTTCTGGGTGTCGTAGTAGAGGATCAGTCCGGCGAGCTGCTGGAAGTTCTTCGGATCGAAGTCGACCACGGTCTCGGCGTCGAAGTCGAAGTGCTCCCAGCGGCGGGCGAACAGGCTCTGACGGTGCTGCGAGCGCAGGGACTGGCCGCCGTAGAGGCGCAGCCAGCCGGGGCGATCGGTGAGGCTGTAGTCCTCGCCGGCGACGAGCGCGGTGCGCAGGGTCTTGAGGCTCGGCGGGATGGCCGGGTCGGTGACGGAGGTGAGGGGGGCTGAATCCTTGCCAGCATCTTCGCCAGCATCCTCGGCCCCCTCATCCGTCGGCTGCGCCGACACCTTCCCCCCGAGGGGAAGGCCGGTGGAAGAAGAGTCGGCGGCTGCGAAGTCGATGCGTTCGGAGTGATCCATCTTCTGCACCACGCCCTGGGCGATCTTGGGGGCGGGCACGTCGAGGTCGGGGCTGATGGTGTTGTTCTCCAGGCGCGGCCAGCCGTCCTCGGTCCAGTAGATCTTCTGGATGCCGGTCTCGCGGCCGAGCGTGCAGTTGCCGCGTTCAGTGAGCGGACGGCCGCAGATCTGGGTCACGTACCATTCGTCGCCGATCTCGAGGAAGCAGCAGTGGCCCGACTTCTGCAGCGGGTTGGTCGGCTCGTCGCGCGCGGTGAGCAGCGGCGTGTACGGCGAATCCTCGAACGGGCCTTCGAGCGTGCGGGCGCGGGCCACGGTGGCGGCGTGCATGTAACCGGTGCCGCCGGCCGCGCACAGCAGGTAGTACCAGCCGTTGCGCTTCAAAATCTGCGGCCCCTCGCACACGCCGAGCTTGGTGCCCTTGTAGAAGTGCTTGCGCTCCCCCACCAGCTTCATGGTACTGGGGTCGAACTCCTGGATCACGGTGCCGGCGAACAGCGCGTGGCCGGGACGGTAGTCGTAGAGCATGTTGAGGAACCACTTGCGGCCGGCGTCGTCGTGGAAGATGGCCGGGTCGAAGCCGGACGCGGTCAGGAAGTGCGGTTCGCTCCACGGTCCGGTGATGCTCGGCGCGGTGATCACGTAGTTGAGCGTGTCCTTGAACGGCGCGTAGGTCTTCACGTCCGTGTAGACGAGCCAGAACTTGCCGTCGGCGTAGCTCAGGTGCGGCGCCCACAGGGAGCCGGAGTCGTAGTTACCGAGCAGGTTCACCTGGGATTCGCGGTTCACCGGCGAGGCGATCCACTCCCAGTTGACGAGATCCTTGGAATGGTAGATGTCGATGCCCGGCCACCATTCGAAGGTGGACGTGGCGATGTAGTAGTCGTCACCCACGCGCAGGGCGCTGGAGTCCGGGTGGAAGCCCGGCAGGATCGGGTTGTGGATCATCGTGGTCATATGAACTCCTTTGTCATGAAATCACAGTAGTACGGCTACGCCGTCGAAGTCGGTGAGGCCGGAGACGGTCAGCGTGCCGTCGGCGAGCGTCACGTCGATGCCGTCGCGGTGGAACGCGCGGGCGATGACGTCGGCGAATCCGGCGGCGTCGCCGCCGTTCACGTCGTCCAGCGAGATCGTCACGTTCTCCGGCGCGTCGTGGAACGTGTGCAGCACCACGAGCGTGCGGCCCTGCGCGTCGGTGCCGTGCTCGCCGCGGCGCACGATCGCCTGCCATCCGCGTGGGTGACGGTAGCTGCCGAGCGCCGGCCCGTGCCATGCGCTCACGCCGTGGTCGATGATCGGCGCGGCCGCACGGTAGAAGTCGACGCCGCCATGGATCACGTCGTTCTTCTCACCGGAGAACGCGTTCGCATCGCCGGAGAAGCAGAGGCGGCCGAGCAGCCCGGAGCAGATCTGATAGTACAGTTTGCTCGCCGGTTCCTCGTCGCGCACCACGGCCCAGATCTGCGACTGGCGCGGCAGGATCATGCGGTGCATGTTCGCGGCGATCACGGGGATCTCGTCGCACTCGTGCGCGTCGGAGAAGCTGGCCATGGCGCCGATCTCCATGAACGACTGGACGAGCCGGTGGCCGCCGGACGCGCAGATCTCGATCATGAGGTCCGGCAGTTCGCGGCGGATGCGACGGAAGAAGTCCTGAGACGCCTGGATCTGCGAGTACAGGCCGTCGCCCAGCGACGCGTCCGGATCGCCGGGCGTCTCGCAGCCCACGCCGATCGTGTCGTTGTAGTCGACCTTCATGTAGTCGAATCCGTTGTCGCGCAGCATGTCGATGACCTTGTGCGCCAAGTAGTCCCGCACGTCGGGGTTGCGCATGTCCCACCAGCGGCGGTTGCCGGACGTGATGGGCAGGCCGTCGCGGGTGAGTAGCCATTCGGTCCTGTTGAAGCAGTCGGGCTCCTGACGTCCGGCGATCTCGAACTCGAACCAGATGCCGGCCTTCATGCCGGCCGCGTGAATCGCGTCGACGACGGGCTTCAGGCCGTGCGGGAACGCAGTTTTGCTGACCTCCCACTTGCCGAATCGGCTGGCCGACTCGAACGCGGTGTCGTCGAACCAGCCGGCGTCGATGACGAAGTACTCCACGCCGAGTGCCTTGACCGCGTCGAGCTGTTCGAGCACGCTCTTCTCGGTGGGCACGCCCCACGTGGAGCAGAATTCGTTGAAGATGATCGGCAGATGGTTCTCGGATTCGGGCGTGCGCACGTACTGGCGCACGTTGCCGGCCACGGCCTGTGCGGCCAAGTTCACGTCGCCGCGCACCACGGCGAGCACGGCCTTGGGCGCGTCGAAGCGCTCGCCCGGCTTCACGGTGTGCGTCCACTGGCCGAACTCGCGGTCGGCGATGCCCCCGGACAGGCTCAGGCCCTCGTCGCGGCGGTAGGCCTCGATCTGCCAGCTGGACGCGTGCGTGGTGGCCGCGGCCCAGGTCACGCCGGCGCGCCGGTCGGTGATTCCCACGAACGGCACCCATTCGCGCACGGGGAAGCTGCCGACCGAGCCGAAGCGCACGGAGTTGGCGGAGAATCGCTGCCAGCTGGGTTCGAGCTCCAGGTCCTCGACCGGCTGGGACAGCAGTCGTCCCTCGGCGCTCCACGTGCTGCGCATGCGGTGCAACGTCAGGTTCTCCGGATCCAGTCCGGTGGCGAACGGCGAAAGTGAGCCGAGCGTGAAGCTGGAGAGCATTTCGAAGGTGATCGGTTCGGCGGAGTCGTTGACTACGGACGTGTGAATCTCCACGGCCTGGCTCGCCGGGGTCATGGTGAGCACGTGCTCGTAGTGCCAGCCGCGCGGGTCGTCGATGCGCGTGGTCACGGTGGTCACGCCGTTGTCGTCGGCGAGCGCACGCGGCTTGCCAAACTCCATGCGCGCCACGGTCTGCGAGTTGCGCATGGTGCGCCCCTGCGAGAAGCCGAACGGGTAGTCGTCGCCGATGATCTTGGCCTGCACGAGCGATTCGGCGGCGCAGTCATCGCGCAGGGCGGCATCGATACTGCCGTCATCGCCGAGTACGTCGGCCGGCACGAGCAGCAGTTCGACGATGCCGGTCTCGGTGTCACGACGGTACACGGCCGTGGTCCCGCCCACGGTGGTCTGCAGAAGAATCGTTCGCATGTGCTCCTCACGTTTCTTGTTCAGTCGGGCCAGATACCCTCACTCTGGCTTCCCTCACGCCCACGCCTTTCCGTTGACGCGGATGTTGTCGGCGATCATGTCGTCGCAGCCGTCGGTGAGGATCGCGGGACGTTCGTCGTCGTGCAGCGTCTTCAGTCGGATGTTGCGCAGCTGCAGGTCGGTCACGTTGCGCAGGTCCATGAACGACGTGCGCGACCAGTCGGGCCAGTAGTTTTCGCTGGACTTGTTGTCCGTCGTGACCAGTCGGTCAAGCACCTTCGGGTATTCGTCGTCGGACGGAATGTCGGTCTTCTTCACGCCGCCGATGAACGTGTACCGAATATCGCTGAGCGTCACGCCGCTGATCGGATGGCCGTCGGCCGCGTCGAAGCGGATGCCGTTGAACCGCGGCGAGCCCATCACGTCGTCGGTGAAGCGCATGTGCGTGTTGACCATCTCTTCGTCGTCGACCGCCGTCAGATGTGAGATATCAACGTTTTCCAGATGACCGATCGTCGGCATACGAGTAAGTTCAATCGACGTACCAAGGTCGTCTGGCTCGAAACGATTGTTGAGGATCACAAAAATAGGACGGGTGACATTGCGCATCACGATATTGCTGACGCTGATGTCGCTGATCGTGCCGCCCTCGGTGCTTTCGATCTTGATGCCCTCGCGCCACACGCGGTTGAGCGTGCAGTTGCTGATCGTGACGTTGTAGATGTCGCCGATCGACTTCAGGCCGATGCGGATGCCGGCGCAGATGCCGGAGAACTCGCAGTTGGTCACGTGGACGTCATGCACGGGATAGTCACGGCTGCTGGCCTGCAGACAGAAGTTATCGTCGGTGCCACGCACGTAGCAGTCGGAGACGAATACGTGCGCGCAGCCGTCGAAGTCGAGACCGTCGCCGTTGTAGCGCTTGTCGTTCTTGATATCCACGCCGCGCACCCAGATGTATTCGCTGTCAAGGAACGCGGTGGTCCATGCGGCCGCGTTGTACAGGCGCAGATTCTCGACGTGCACGTTTGAGCAGCGCAGCATGCGGATCATCATCGGACGGTAGATCAATCCCTCGTTGGGGAAGACCTCGGCCCGGCCCTGGATTTCGCCGTGGCCGATCAGGCCGAAGTCATGCGCGTCCTCGGCGTAGATGAAGCAACGGTCGATGTCATGCTCGTTGCGGTAGCGATTGTGGTGCACGTTCGGCGAGTAGTCGGCGATGTTCGGACTGGCGACCAGTTTCGCCGATGCGGCGATGTTGAGGTACACGTTCGACTTCAGGAACAGCGTGCCGGAGCAGAACGCGCCGTCGGCCAGCCTGACCGTTCCTCCGCCGTTCGCCGCGCATGCGTCGATGGCCTGCTGGATGGCCGCGGCGTCGTTGGTCGTGCCGTCCGCCTTGGCGCCGTAGGTACGGGGATCAATCGTCATTGAAAAACTCCTTCGTGTTGTGTGATGTAGTGGCGGGGTGGGGTGATGGGTGATGGTGTCGGCGATGGCTGTCATCGGTGCCGGCGGTGTTGGACCCCTCCCTCAGTCCGCCTTCGGCGGCCAGCTCCCTCCCTGGGAGGGAGCACACAGGATGCAGAGACCGTGCTCCCTCATGATTGCGGCAAGCAGACAGAATCCCTCCCCCGTGCTCCCTCCCGGGGAGGGAGCTGTCATGCGAACGCATGACTGAGGGAGGGACTTACTCCAATTTCAACCGGCTCCCCTCAGTCAGCCTCACGGCTGACAGCTCCCCTCAGAGAGGGGAGCCAGCCAATTCCAACCGGCTCCCCTCATGATTGAGGGGAGCTGTCGGCGCAGCCGACTGAGGGGGAGTTGACCCCCACTCAGTCCCCCGCCCGCAATTTCTTGTTTTCCCCTACGCCAGCTGGGCGTCGAGCGGCAGGTTGTCGATGGCGTTCTGCGCGGCCACAAGCGCATCCTTGAGCGGCGCGACCTCGGGGTACCAGCGGCGCTCCCACTCCAGCGACAGCGGACCGGTGTATCCGCCGTTCTTCAGCAGGCGGCAGCACTTGGCCAGCGGCACACGGCCGGTGCCCTGCAGCACCGGAGTCTGGTCGCCGGGGAACGCACAGTCCTTGATCTGCACCAGACCACGACCGTTCGCGATGTACTGGCCGATGTACTCGAACGTGGTCACCGGATCCTCGCCCACGCGCCACGGGTGGGCCAGATCCCAGATGCTGCCGACGCGGTTGCCCGGGGCCAGGCGATCGATCTCGGCGTGGATCATGGCGTTGCGCTCACCGTTGGTGTGCGAGTCGTGGGTCTCGAGCAGCGGCTGCACGCCGAGCTTGTCGGCCAGCGGCAGGGCCTTGACGATGATGGCCGCACCACGCTTGGAGATGCCGGCGAGGTTCTGTCCGTCGGGCAGAGCGAGGCCGGGCAGGCGGTCCGGGGTCCAGCACGGGTCGAGCGGGGCGGTCGGGAACACGCGCACGTACTGGGCGCCGAGCACGTCGGCCATGTGCAGGCAGTGTTCCAGGCTTTCCAGCAGCTCGTCCTCGGTGCGGTCGGGGTTGCACACCTGCACGCGGGAGTCCACGGAGAAGATGGAGACGTTGGCCTTTTCGGCGAGTTCGTCGCGCATGGCCTTGAGCTCGTCGTCGGTGGAGTTCATGGTGAATTTCATTTCATCGCCGACCGCGACCTCGATCTTCGTTACACCGGTTTCAGTGAAGGTCTTGGCGAGCTCATTCATCGTGTCGTACGGTGCGCCGAGTGTGCTTGCAGCCAGTTCCCAAGCCATGGCAAATCCTTTCCTAAGCCTCGTTGCTGAGGTTTTGTTCATTCGGTTATCAATATCGGCGTCTTTCTCAACCCAATATTGAAACCGGTTTCAAAAACAACTCCAGTGTACACCACCTTCCCGCTACGACAAACCGGGTTTTACGGAAATACGAAAAGAGGCGGGACTCGCCGCGTTGAACGCCCCTTCACCGAAGGCGTCTATCGCGAATCCCGCCGACGATTATGAAATCTCCGTCACAGATACGTGACAAGATCCGAGATCAGCTTGCGATGATCATGCTTGGCCGACGGTTTGGCGTCGGCGGCCGGATACCCCAGATCCAGCATGGCCACGACCTGCTCATTCTCGGGCAGATTGAACGCCGCCTTCACCTTGTCCGGGTCGAACACGTTGACCCAGCAGCTACCCACGCCGCGCTCCGTAGCCTCGAGCATCATGTGCGTCACGGCGATGGACGCGTCCTCCACGCCGGAGTCGTACTTGCCGCCCGGATACTCGTACACATCGGTCTTGTCGTATGTAATCAGCAGCACCAGCGGCGCGCCGTACCGGCATTCGCTCAGCGCGTCGATCTTCTCCAGACCAGATTCGAACCGGATGACGTACACATGCTGCTCCTGCTGATCGGTGGAGGTCGGAGCCAGACGGCCCGCCTCCAGAATCGCGTCAAGATCGGACTGGTCGACCGGCCGGTCCTCATACTTGCGGCATGCATAACGAGCACGAACAACATCCATGAATTCCATGGCATCCCCCTTTTGTCATGCGCCCCAATGGATCCGGCCACGGTCCCCCATGTCCCCCACTGCGGCTCCCATCATCACGTCGACGACCCAGAACGCTCGGCACATGACTCCCCTCCGGCACCCCGCACATCGGCGTCTTCGGGCCACCACTATAGGAGCCTCATGCGTCGAAACACGGAAACGAATCACGAGAACCCCACCTAACTGCGAGTTCTGTGCGGATTCCATCCCCCTGCAGACATCTATCCTCGAGTTCTGTGCACCCAAACAGCGCAATTCGAAGTATGGCCGCTGAAATTCCAACGCTTATACTCCGTCTCTCGGCATTTCAGCGCACAGAACTCGAGGATAGATGTCTGCACTCCCCCATTTTCCGCGCAGAACTCAACGATTGCCCCAAAAATCAATCTCCGTCCCAAGATCAACGAGGAGAAGGCGCGAGGCCGTGAACCCATCACAGCCCCGCGCTCGCCGGCGCAAAGAGCCCCCTACCGCTTGCGCTGTCCCCTGGCCACCGGCGCAAGGAATCCACGCTTGCGGGCAGTGGCAATCCACCGCTGGGCATTGGGCAGCTTGGTGCCATTATGCTCGGCAAGCAGCCGCGCAATCGATGTACGACCGGTGCGGACTCGCTACGCCAGCTCGCTGGCGGAATCACGCACGACCATGGCGCCCTGCACGGTCTCCAGACGCGACTGCGGCGGCTCCTCGCCGGCACGCTTGGCCTGGATCTGCTCGTAGAGCATGGCGAACGCGCGCTCGCCCATATCGTTGAAATTCTGCCGATAACTCGTCAGCGCAGGCCTCCACAACGGCGCGAACTGACGATCGTCGAAGCCGACCACGCTCACGTCCTCGGGCACACGACGACCCACCTCGCGCAGACCGTTGATCACGGCGATCGCAGTCTCGTCGTTGCCGGCGAAGATCGCGGTCACGTCGCTACGTCGTCCGAGTGCGCGGCCAGCCTCCACGGCCTCCTCAAGGTCCGTTGCGGACACACGGACGATCTCGGGAATCGGCGCACCGGCCGCGGTAAGCGCGTCACGCCAGCCGTTGGTACGCGTATTGCCGCTCGGACCTTCGGCTCGGGCCACGTGGAACACCGTCCTGTGGCCGAGCTTGAGCAGGTATTCGGTCATGGCGCGACCGCCGTCACGCTCGGAGTTGATGACCTGATACGGCCCCTCCCCCGCGTTGCCGCCCACGATGACCAGCGGCATGTCGTCGGGAATGTAGCGCAGCGCCTCGGCGCCGGCACGGTCGTACTCGTACACGATCACGCCGGCCGGATTCGCGCCGAGCGCCATCTGCACCATCTGCTGCACGTCGTCGAGACGGTTCTCGCTCAGCGAGGTGACGGCGAACAGGTAGTTCTTCGACTGCGCGCCGCGTTCCACGCCGATGTTGGTCATGTTGGTGGAGAACGTGCCGGAGTTGGCGGCGAACACCATCACGGAGTCCATCTCCTTGTTGGCCAGCGCGCGGGCGACGATACTCGGCTTGTATCCCAGCAGTTTGATGGCCTGCGCGATGCGCTCGCGCTTCTCCTCATTCACGTTGGCGGTGCCGTTGAGATACCGCGATACGGTGGGCGCGGACACTCCTGCCAGCTTGGCGACGTCCTTGATCACCGGCGTGCTGCGTTGCGCGTTCCTAGACATATGGACTCCTTGAGTGGTACTACTGCGCGTATATGTGTATGCGCGTACGTGCACGTGCAAACCGACCCGCACATACGAACCTACACATATCACGCGTACAAGTATCGGCATGAAATCGTTTCAGACTTCATGCCGATACGCGACTAATTGCCGATTATTTCAGGCCGCGATGACATCCACCACGGCCTGTAAGCGATTGCCTCACGCTTCCTTGGCGGATTCGGCCCTGGCGGCCTTGAGCGCCGGCGCCACGGACACGGCCGGATCGAGCAGCGGAATCAGCGTGCACTGCGTGGCATGGTACAGGTCGGACTTGCCGGGCCACACCGTGTCGAGCACGTTGTTGTCCTTGTCGAGCTGGTGGAACCACGAACCCTTGTCGTGGTCGACCAGATGCTCGTCGATGTACTGCCAGAACTTGGCGTACCAGTCCTTGTACACCTGCTTGCCGGTCACCTTGGCGAGCGTGGCGGACGTGTTCACCGACTCGGCGAGCGTCCAATGCATGCGGTCGGTGACCACGGGGTTGCCGTCCCAGTCGGTGGTGTAGGCAAGTCCGACGGTGCCGTTGCGGTTCCAGCCGTCCTCGAGCGCCCGGGCGAACAGGTGCTCGGCGGCGGCGATCAGGCGATCCTTCTCGGCCTGCGGGCGATCGGAGCTGAGCGCGTACTGGGTGATGAGACGCGCCCATTCGATGCCGTGGCCGGGGGTGGCGCCGAACGGCTTGAACTGGTCGTCGGGCTTGTCACGGTTGCATTCGAGGTCCGGGGTCCAGTCCTCGTTGAAATGCTCGGGGATTCGCCATTCGTTGTTGGCGGCCCAGCCCACCACGTGGTCGATGATGCGGCCCGCGCGACGGCGGTACTCCTCGTCGCCGGTCACGTCGGCCACGGCGAGGAAGGCCTCGGTGGTGTGCATGTTGGCATTGAGGCCACGGTACGGGTCGAGCTTGGTGAACTCGGTGTTCCACGTGTCCACGGCCAGACCGATCTCGTCATCCCAGAAGTGCTTGTTGTAGGCGTCCAGCGCCTTCTCCAGCAGTTCGGGGCCCTTCGGGCGGCCGATCAGCGTGGCGGACGTGCCGGCGAGGATCACGAAGGCGTGGGCGTAGCAGATCTTGTCGGGGGCGGGCTTGCCGTCCCACGTGATCTCGGGGTACCAGCCGCCGTTCTCGTCGTCGTGCAGATGGCCGAGCAGACCCTCCACCGCGGCGTCGACCAGCTCCTCGGAACCGGGGTGGCCAAGCAGGGTGCCCAGCGAGTACACGTGCGCCATGCGGCAGGTGATCCACGTCTGGATGCCGCGCGACGGGTCGGGGTTGCCTTCGTTGTCGAGCCAGGCGGAGCCGCCGCCGGGCGCTGGGAACTTGTGGCCGAAGCCGAGCAGGTTCTCGGTTTCGCGCTTGAGGAGGGCACGGTTCTCCTCGGTGCCGTATTCGTACTTCTTGTCCATGAAACGCTCCTGTCCTATGTCCTGTTGTCCTGTCGGGCGTTCCGTCAGTCCAGCGGGTTGGCCTCGAAGTGCACCGGCGGCTCACCGGCGGCGATGTGCTCGAACTCGGCGAGCACGGAAGCACCCATGCGGTTGAGGTCGCAGCCCATGGAGCCGGCGATGTGCGGAGTGAGCACCACGTTCGGCAGATCCCACAGCGGGCTGTCGGCAGGCAGCGGCTCCTCCGGGTCGGTCACGTCGAGCACGGCGCGGATGCGGCCGGAGACGAGCTCCTTCTCAAGCGCCTTGTGGTCGATCACGATGCCGCGGGCGGAGTTGAGCAGCAGGGCGCCGTCCTTCATCAGACCGAGTTCGTGCGCGCCGATCATGCCGGCGGTCTGCGGGATGCCGGGCGTGTGGATGGACACGATGTCGGACTCGCGGAACACGGTGTCGAGGTCCACCTTCTTGGCGCCGTACTCGGCGGCCTCCTCGTCGGTGAGATGACGGCTCCAGGCAAGCACGTTGAAGTCGAACGGCTTGAGCATCTGCATGAAGTCGCGCGCGATCTGCGCGGTGGCGGTCACGATGCCGATGGTCTTGCCGTAGGTGCCGGCGTCGGCGTAGTTGACCTCACGGTTGATGTAGGCGCGCTTCTCGCCGTACTGGCGCTGCGACAGCGTGTAGTCCTTGCTTTCGAGCAGCGCCACGCCGAGGCAGTACTCGGCCACGGGGATGGAGTTGGCGGCCTGCACGTTGGTGGCGAAGATGCCGCGATCCTTGGCGATCTGGCGGGCCTCGTCGGCCAGAGCCTTGTAGGCGCTTCCCTGGGCGGCGATGATGCCCTTGAGCTTCGGCATGGCGTTCAGCGCCTCGGCGGTGATCTGCGGGGCCTCCCAGCCGTACCACAAGTAGTCGGCGTCCTTCATGCGCTCGAGTGCGGCCGGATCGGAGAAGTCGGTGATCTCGGTGTGCTGTTCGATGTTGGCGATCTCATGCAGACGCCTCCACATCGACTCGGTGAGCAGCTGCTCCGGCAGGCCGGGCTTGATGGACATAACGACGTTGAATTTCTCGGACATGACGCTCCTTTGCAATGGTCAGACGTTTCGCGCACGGCAGTCGTCCGAATCACCACGAGGATTCATCGCGAAGACTTATCGCGAAGGCTCATCGTGAAATTGGTTTCCTAATTTCACGATCACAGAATCCTTGAAATCAGTACGATTGCCGTTTTCAAGATTGATTATATGAAATCGGTTTCAAATCCGCAACCCCGACACGTCGAGCACGGATGCGCGGATTGCCGCCGCACGGCCATCCCGGACGCGACGAGGGGCAAGATTCGACCGACAGCCACGGCATTTTCGAACCGCCCCACACGCAACAGGCCGAGCCGAGCGCGAAGGCATGGCCGAATCCGGCAATCCGCCCAACCTCAGCGGCCCGGCCAGACTTGACAGTCCGCCCACACCCCGATAACCAGATTCATCAGCCCGGCCAAGCCCGCCGATGCAACCAGACCCAACTCCCATCCAAAGCCAAGCCCGGCAATCCCACCAGATCCAATGAGCCAAACCAGACCCAGCGCTCCACCCAGAGCCAAAGCCCCACCAATTCAGCCAGATTCGATAGATCCCAAGCCCGACAGGTCAGCCAAAACCGGCAGCACGCAAGACCGACACACCCGGCAGCCCGGCCGAACACCGCAGTCAAAGCAAGACGACGAGAACATACGCCCCACGAGGATCCAGAATTCACAGCGCCAAACACCCGTATCCGGCGATTCACAGCGCCAAACACCCGTGCCAGACTGGCTTTGGCTTCCGTTTGACGCTGCGAATCGCGGATTCTCTCGCATGATGGCCGCTGGTGCCCAGCATGCGAGAGAATCCGCTCTTTGGGGCGTCAACTTCCCGTTTTCACCCCGATTTTCGGGATGTTGACGCCCCAAAGAGCGGATTTCGGGATTTTCGCGCCCTGAATTGGCCCCCTACTTCGCCTTGCGACGGAGGGTCAGGGTCACGCCGGCGGCGAGCGCGATGACGGCAAGGACCGTCACGGCAGCGACCGAGGCTCCGGTGCGGGACAGCTTGGCATTGCCATTCGTGGTCTTGACGGCGTTGGCGGAAGGCTTGCCGGTCTGCTGTCCGGTGACTCCGGATCCGTTGGAGCCATTGCCATTGCTGGACCCATTGCCGCTGCCGGAACCGTTCGTGGCACCGTTGTCGGAACCGGCACCACCGTTACCGGCATTACCGCTGCCAGCACCATTGCCCGAACCGTTGGAACCGCCGTTGCCGGAACCATTGCCATTGTCCGAACCGTTATCGGAGCCACTGTTATCGGAACCGCCATTGTTGCCCGAACCATTATCACCGGAACCGTTACCGCCGTTATCACCATCCCCCGGCACGCTGACCGCGTCGTGGTAGGTGAACTGCAGCCAGTTGGTGGTCTTGGTGTCCGCCGCGGCGGCGGGAGTGGCCGCGGTGCCGAGTCGCAGCGCCGGCGCGCACTTGGTCACGTCAGGGTTGTCGGTCGTGCACGAGGCGTCGGATCCGACGACCGTCTGCTCCACCATGCGGCCGTCGTGGCTCAGGTAGCTGATGCCGATCCAGCTGGTCATGGTGAACTTCTCGTTGTCGCCCACCTTGTCGGCGGTGGCGGTGATCGGGTTGGTGCCATCGTCGGCCTTGGCGCCCACGCTCAGGTACTTGCCGGTCGTCGCGTCCTGCACGGAGTAGGTCTCGTCGCTGTTGGTCACCAGTCGGTACACGGTGGCGTCCTTCTGCTTGGCGGCCACCTTCACCGTGCCGTCGGACTGCGTGGTGAAGTAGGAGTCCGTGGTCTCGGTGGTGTAGTTCTTGGGCAGCACGCCGCCGGTGATGGAGTTGGAGCCCTCGGGGATCTCACCGTACTGGGCGATCGCGTTCCATGCGGTCTGGTACCAGGGTGCGATGCGCGTGCGGATCTGGAAGTACGGCGTGGTGCCAGTCTTCGACGTATCCGCCTCACCGTTGTATGAGGTGAGCGTGTCGAAGTTGAGGTTGTCGTAGTGCACGAATCCTTCGGGGCGGCTCGCCTCCGCGGCCTTGGCCATCCAGGTCACGTCCACGCCGGGCACCTTGGAGTAGTGCGCGAGCGCGGTTTCGTAGATCGGGCGGAGCTGGCCGCGGTACACGCCCTGCTCCTCCATGGTGCTCCACTTGGCCCAGTTGTCGGTGCGGCCGAAGATGTTGTCGATCGGCTGCGCCTTGAGCTCGCCTTCACCGCTGAACATGTTGTACTGGGCGGCCCAGTTGTAGGCCTTGGCGAGCTTGTTGTTCTCCAGGCTCCACAGGTCGTCGCCCTGCTGTTCGGCGATGGCGCAGATGTCGCCCATGGCGCCCACACCGAGCTGTCCGTGCGCCTGGTCGCGCGCGGATTCGGCGGTCTGGCCCCAGTCGCTCACGTAGTTGACGATGGATCCGTTGATGTACGGGCTCTTGTACATGTTCACGGCATTGTCGTAGATCTCGGCGTTGTCGGTGACCACGCCGATGGCGATCATGGTGTTGATCGGGATCACGTCCCAGTTGCCGTTGGCGTTCATGGGCGCTCCGCCGTCCTGGATCACCGGGTAGACGACGTTGAGCATGAGCGTCTGGAACTTGGCGAAGTCGGCGGTGGAGTAGCCGCTGTATCCGCCGTCGTAGTAGCGCACGATCTCGGCCGCGTTGATGAGCTTGTCGGTGGAGAGGGATGCGCCGAGGATCTGGTCGCGGCCGTCGAGGATGCTGAGCTTGTCGGACCAGCCGCTGAGGATCTCAACGGTCTTGTCGGCGTACTTGCTTTCGCCGGTGATCACCCACTCGAGCGCGTTGAAGTACGCAGCGGCACTGGCCTTCTCGTAGTAGGCGATGTTGCCGTGTCCGGGCTGGTCGCCGCGGCCGACGCCCTCCTGCGGGGTGTCGACGAAGTCTGCGGATGCGGTGTTGTCGGGCGCGGTGTTCTTCAGACGCAGGTAGTCGGAGTACCAGGGGTCCTCCTTCTTGGCCACGTGCTCCTTCATGGCGTCGAGCTGCTTCTCGCTCAGCGTCACGCCGGGGTGGTTGAACACGCGTACGGTCACGTCGTCGCTGGCCTTGACGTTGCCGTTGGCGTAGTTGACGGTGATCTTGCGGCTGCCGGTCTTCAGTCCGTCGACGGTGGCGGACAGCACGCCGTCGGCGCTGGTCACGGTGGCGCCCTGCACACTGTAGTGGCTGGCGTCGGCGTCGCCGTTCACGGGCGCCCACTGCACAACGGCGCTGGTGCCGTTCACGGTGGCGTGAGCTTCGAGCAGGTTGGCCGAGGCGTCCTCGAATGCGTACTTGTACACGTGGTGATCGCCGGCGACGGCGGTCATGCCCTTGTCGGTGGCCTGCACCGGGGACTGCGCGCCCTCGGCGCCGTCGCGCAGCGAGTTGAGGTGCGTGGCGATGGCGATCTTGCCGGCCTTGGCGTATTCGCTCAGGTAGAAGCGTTCGTTCCACAGCACGGAGTCGGCGGTGGCCTTGACTTCGTAGGCGCTGCCGGACATGTTGTAGTACGGCTGGTTCTTTTCGGTGCCGTAGTTCTGGATGGTCAGGTACTTGCCGTTGACGAGCGACTTAATGGCGTAGGTGGTCTGCTGGGCGCCGCCCTTGCCGTCGTAGTCGGACGCGGTGTAGTCGTAGCCGTAGATGACGAACAGTCCGGCGTTGTCCTTGGAATCGACGGTGGTGATCGCACCGGTGTTCTTGTTCACCGTGAGGTACTTGCCATCGTCGGTTCTGATGTTCACGATCTTCTGCGCGGTCTCGCCGTTGGCGATGTACGACGCGAACGGCGTCTTCACGGCGAAGTCGACGGGCTTTTCGTCGTCGGCATATGCGGCGTCCACGTAGGGCTGGAGACTACCGTCGGCGCGGGTGGAGTACAGGTCGGAGCCGGTGGTGCCTTCGGTGGACAGACGCAGGGTCATGGTCGCGTCGCCGGCCGCCTTGGCATCGTTGACGAGTTTGGTGATGTCCACTCCGAAGGAGACGTTGCCGGACTCCATGTCCACGCTCACCGCGTCAGTATCGCTTGCAATCGGTTTCGTGGACCAGGTGATGTTGCTTTCGTTCCAGGCAGTGTCGGTGTCCTTGCCGTCCTTGCTCAGGTTTTCGCTGGCGCGCTGCACCTTGAGCGTGTTGGCGGCGTTCTTCTTCGACAGATTCAGGGTGACTGACTTGGCGTCGGCCCTGATGCCGGAGATGTCGAGACGCATATACGAGTCGATGTCGTTCTTGACGATGAGGGCACCGTCGGCGTGGGCGTTGCCGGCGTCGGATCCCCAGACCCATGCGTTGTCCTTGATGACGTTGTCCACCGTGTCGGCGTATGCCGTGGTGGACGTGACCGCGGCGGCCGTGAGTCCCGCGGCGAGCATCATGGCTCCCGCGGCCATCACGCCGCCTATTCGTTTGACTGCAGATAAGATCGCCATGCGAACGATCTCCCTTCCCGGCGACGGCGACATCACCGTCGCTCATATGGCGCTTGCGCGCATCCGACTTTGGATTGCACCTGCCGTTCCTCGGCCACGAAAAAGCCAACCAATGTAACCGGTTTCACAAACAAGCGATTTCCAATATACCCCAGTCCGCCCGCCTCCGGCAACCTACAGGAAGCCGAACCAGCACCATCGGGCACGCACCTGCACCTGCCGCAGACGATTCACAGCGCCAAACACCCGTGTCGGGCAATTCGCAGCGCCAAACACCCGCGACAGCCTAGCCTCGACTTCCGTTTGACGCTGTGAATCGCGGATGTTCTCGCATTTCGGCCACCAACGTCCGCGATGCGAGAAAATCCGTGATTTGGGGCGTCAACTTCCCGAAAATCGGGCCAAAAACGGGAAGTCGACGCCCCAAAGAACGGAAAACGGGTATTTCGCGCCCCAAATTCCAGCTCGGTCACATACCGAACGCGCACACACCCGAAATACGCATCCAGAGCGACTAGATCCGCCCAATCTTCTCAGGAGGAAGGGTACTTGAGCGCATCCAGCGATGCTCCGTCGCCCATGTGCCCGTGAGATGCATCCAGCAGAGCACCCAAGCACACTCAGCGACATAGCAGAGTCCATCGCCGGCACGGTACGGAGGACATCCACGCGCGCTCAGCAGCATGACCAACGAGGTCGCATCCACCCATCTTCACAGGAAAAGGGGCGCCAGGCCACCCGAAAGCGACCCGACACACCCCAAGCCCGAACCTTACCTCCGCGGCAGGGAGTCGCGCAGGATCACGTCGGGACGCCCTTGCAGGAAGATCAGGCGCCGGCCCGAATCGTCGGCCACGTATTCGTCGTCGGACAGCACGCTTTCCACGGCGGCACGCCCCATGTCGGTCAGCGGCAGGTGCACGGTGGTGAGCGCCGGATGCACATCCACGGCGTACGGAATGTCGCCGAATCCGGTCACGCCGATGTCACGCCCCGGCACGATTCCGGCGTTGCGCAGCGCGGTCATGGCACCGATCGCCATCACGTCGTTCAGCGCGACGATCGAGTCCGCACCCGCTCCCCCATACACAGCCCCCTCGCCGGGCGTGAGCATGCCGCCGGCGCCGGCCATCTGCATGATGGCGGAGAAACCCTTCGTCCGATTGAACTGTCCGTTGGCCACAGCACGCGGGTCCACCATGATCCCCGCCTCGGCGAGCGCGCCGACCACGCCGCGATATCGCTGGGCGGACGACCGATATCCGTCGTTGCCCTTGAGAATCACCGGCCGGCGATACCCGGATTCGACCAGCAGCCGCCCGATGGCGCGTCCGCCGGCCTCGTTCGCCACATCCACGGCGGGGAACGGCAGCCCACGGTCGAGAATGAACACCACGCGTCCGCCGGATGACCGGTACCGTTCCAGCTCCTCCTGCAGTTCCTGGCGTGCGGAGTCGTTGACGTTCTCGCTTTCGGAGATGATGATGCCGCGCGGCCGGGTCGCCACCAGTCCGCGCACGCGGTCGAGTTCATCCTCGCCGTTCGACGCCACGGCGATGCTCACCGTCACCCCGCGCTGCGATGCGGCCTTGACCACGCCCTGCGAGACGCCGGCGAAGTACGGGTCGGAGATGTCGGAGACGAGCAGCGCGATGTTCGACGATCCGCCTTTGGCCACGGCCTGCGCGTAGGCGTTCGCATGATAGTTGAGTCGTTCGGCGGCCTGCATGACCTTGCCGCGCAGGTCGTCGCGCACTTTGCGGGTGCCGCCGTTGAGCACGCGCGACGCGGTGGCGATGGACACGCCCGCCTCACGCGCCACGTCGGACAGCGTGGCCGGAGCGCCGTTCCCTCGACCGGCGGCGCGCCCACTCTGCCTATCGGAAGCATCTCCCCCACGGCCGTTTCCGAAGACGGTTCCGAAACCATCCCGATCATCCCCGCGACCGTCCCCGCCGGCTTCGGGATCGATCGCACGTGTGGTCATCCGTTCAGTCACCATCCGCCCCTTCCGATCGTCGTCGAATCATCATGAAGTCTACTACGGCAATCATTTGGTAAACGTTTTCCAATTTTCTCATGACGCGGCATCAGACATATTTTCCTTCATAACATATGGTTACAAATACGTAAAAGTATCTCGTATCTCACAGAATCATCGTCCACGGTACTGCTATTATGGAAAGCGCTTACCAAGGATTGTGCAGATCATCGACAACGAATGCGCAAGAACGGGAACGCAACGCGCCACGGCTGCGCACACGCCGCACATATACACGTATGTGCACGCGGTACACACCCATACACGAGTACACCGCACACGCACATGCCACACACGCCATACACACGTCGCACACGCGCAGACGGCGTCGGCTCTCACGACGACCGCACGACGATACGGAACGACACAGGAAAGGGGACGTACAGACATGACACAGGCAGCACGGGCCATACCCGCCATCACCGGCAACCATGACAGCCGTCATCACGGCATTCGCAATCACGAACGCTACGACCACGAGCGCCGCAGCCCCAACACGACGACGACTGCCGCCCATTCCACCGACAACGCCACGACCTCCCCCACCCGCACGACCGTCCGCGCAACCACCCGCACAGCCACCATCGCACCCACCACCGCAACCCCCACCGACGTCGTCTCCCCCGACCTGATCGGATCCATCGTCTCCGTGGGCTCGCTCGCGTTCATCGGCATTCTCACCGAAACCGTGATGAACGTGCTGTTCCCACAGCTCATGGGCATGCTGCACGTGAACGCGTCCACCATCCAGTGGCTCACCACCGGCTACCTGCTGGTCGTGTCGGCCACGGTACCCGCCTCCACGTATCTCAACGGCCGCTTCCAGCAAAAACACACCTTCGTGACCGCGAATCTGGTCTCCATCGCCGGCTGCGTGGTCACCATCCTCGCGTCGTCCTTCCCGATGCTGCTGGCCGCGCGCGTGCTGCAGGGCGTGGGCGCCGGTCTGGCGCTGCCGCTCATGTTCAACATCATTCTGGAGCGCGCGCCGAAGTCGAGGATCGGCAGCCTGATGGGTCTCGGCACGCTGGTCGTGGGCACCGCGCCCGCCCTCGGTCCGGCGTTCGGCGGCTTCGTCTCCGCGCATGCGCCGTGGCAGACGATCTTCGTCGCGGTGATCCCCGTGCTGGTCGTGAGTCTCGTCATCGGCGTGATCAGCATCGAACAGCCGCACGCCACCGCCGCCAGGCCGTTCGCGTTCGGCCAGTTCCTGTGCGTGGCGGCCGGTTTCACCGGTCTGATCGTCGGCATCAACCAGGGCGCGGAGGCGGTCAGCGCGCTGAGCAGACCATCCGGCAACACCCCGGCAACGGCGATGATGCCCGTCCTGCTTGCCGTCGCGGGAGCGGTCGTTGGCATCGGCGGTCTGATCGTCTTCGGCGTGCTGGCGAAGCGTTCGGCCGATCCGTTGCTGCATCTGGGCGTGCTGCGCAACGGCGGATTCCGCGCGCATCTGTTCGCCTACATGATGTATCAGGGCGTGACGATCGGCTTCGGCTATCTGATTCCGAACATCCCGCAGATGAGCATGGGCACGTCGATGCTCACCGCCGGCCTGCTGATCCTGCCCGGTTCGCTGATCGGCGCGATGTTCTCCCCCGTCGGCGGCATGCTGCTCGACCGGTTCGGCGCCCGTCGCCCGATTCTGGGCGCGACCGTGGCCGCGCTGGCCGTTCTGATCGGACTGGTCGTGCTCGGCGACCGCATGACCCCGATGCTGCTGGCCGGCCTGTACGTGGTGTACATGTTCGGGTTCTCGCTGTGCTACGCGAACATCATGACGAGCGGCCTGTCGATGATCGACGCCGATCGCAGGGCCGACGGCAATGCGATGTTCAGCACGCTGCAGCAGTTCGCGGGCGCGGCCGGCACCACCGTGGTGGCGACGATCGTGTCGGTGTTTCAGTCCGGCGCGGGCGCAGCCGGTTCGACAACGTACCGTCTGGCCACGCAGTCCGGCGCCCGTCTGGACTATCTGGTGATGGCCGTGATCGTGGCCGTGATCGGCCTGCTCATGACGCGCGCGCTACGCAAGGACGCGTAGACGAAAAGGCGGTCCGCTTCGCACAACGCAGGTGCGAGACGGACCGCCTTTTCTTTTCCTATCGTTTGTTGATGTTCCCGTTTGTTTTAGCAAGCTCACCGCACCGGGGCGACCGATCCGCGCACCACCAGCTGCGTGGGCATGGTCACGTCGTGGCCGAAGTCATCCAGACCGATCTTGACGGCCATGTGTCCCATGTTGCCGAAGGGCGCGTGCACGGTGGTGAGCGGCACCACCAGATCCTCCGCATACGGCATGTCGTCGAATCCGCCGACCGACACGTCGCCGGGCACGGACTTGCCGAGTTTGCGCAGCGCGGCGATCACGTACAGCGCCATCTCATCGGTGACGGCCACCACGGCGGTGCAGTCGCGCACGGTGGGGAACATGGCCATGGTATTGGCGATGGTGGCGGCGCGGTCACCGTCGAGCGGAATGGTGCACCGCGGGTCGAACTCGATGCCGGCTTCGCGCAGCGCACGCAGGAAGCCGTGGTATCGGGCCATGAAGACGCTGGAGTTGCGGCGCAGTCCGGCGAACATGAACCGACGATGGCCGAGCGAGATCATGTATTTCGTCAGTTCGTACATGCCGGATTCGTTGGCATAGTCCACCACGGCGATCTCGGGCGACAGCCGCATGCGCGGGCGGGCGAGCACGACCAGACTGGTGCCGACGGATTTGAATTTGTCCACGTAGTCGTTGAGCACGTCGTCGATCGGATCGTCGATCACGTCGCTGGCGGTGAGCACGGCCAGACGCGGACGTTGCGAGAGCAGATCGTCGAGAATCGGCTTGGGCTCGTCCCATTTGCCGCCGGTGGAGGCGATGCGGAACATCATCTTGCGGTCGGACGTCTCGCGTTCCACGCCGGCGGTCATTTCGCTGTACGTACCGCCGGAGATATGGTCGACCACCAAGGTGACGGAGTTGGGGGGCGTGGTGAGGGCGAGCGCGTGGGCGTTGGGCACGTAGCCGAGTCGTTCGATGGCCTCCTGCACCTTCTCTCGGGTGGCGTCGGAGACCTTGGAGTTGCCGCGCATCACGCGCGAGACGGTTGCGGTGGAGACACCTGCCGCGGCGGCGATGTCGCGGATGTTGACGCTGCTGGTGCGGGCCGGACCGGAGTGGCCGCGATGGCGGACGGCTGTGTTGGTGTTGGATGTGCCGGAGGATCTGCCGCCGGCCGTTCCGGACTGTGAGCCTGACTGTGCATCAAATGACTGCTGCTGATTCACGTTCGGCTCCTTACCGGTAGGTGTTGAAAGATGATGGCGGTTGCGGACTGCGATCGATCGCGGAATCCGTATTCGCAGACCATACCCACTGTCGTCTGATGTGCGGACAGGGGGTGTGGGGGAAGTTGGTCGGGCTGCTTTGGCTCCCCTCGGAGAGGGGAGCTGTCCGCGAAGCGGACTGAGGGGAGCCAATGCCTTGAAAGCTGGAAGCTAGGCGCGCACCGCGGCGGTTTCGACCGGAGCGGAGAGCAGGTCGCCGGCGTCGGCGAGTCCGTGCTGCACGGCCCATTCCACGACCTCGCGGGAGAAGCGCTCCGGATCCTCCATGTGCATGAAGTGCCGATGGCCGGCCTCCTTCCACAGGGAGATGCTCACGTCGAGCCCCTCCGGGTTGCATTCGCGTTCGGCGTTGCCGCGGGCGTCGGTCATGTAGAAGCCGAGCACCGGACGGGTGCGCCTTTTCGCCACGTTCGGGGTGTCACGCTTCAGTCCGAAGGCGCCAGGATCGAGGTATTCGGAGGCGAAGTAGTCGACCAGTGCCTGGCCGTTGGTGCGTTCGATGTCGTCGAGGATCACGCGGCGGGCGTCGTTGTTGAGGTACGGACCGAACGCGCCCTTGACGAACTCGCGCATCATGGCATGCGGGTCGCAGTGCAGCTCGGCGAGGTTCCGATGGGTCTCGGCCAGCTCCTCTGGCGAGTCGCCGCCGTTGTAGGCGGGGTCGATCACCACTTCGCCGGACACGAGTTCGGGATGTTCGGCGTTGAGCAGCATGGACAGCTGTCCGCCCATCGAGTGCGCGATGATGAGCGGCTTCACGCCGGCCGGCACGACCGACCGCACGTAGTCGGCCAGATCCTCGGCGGTCTCACGGATGGTCCACGGACCCTCCTGGGCGCGGTCGCCATGGCCGGGAAGCGTGTAGGCGAACGTCGTCCAGGTGGCCGGGAAGCGAACCGTATCCCAGGCTTTCGGGGAGCCGCCCCATCCGTGGACGAGGACGGCGTATGTGGTGGAGGAAGACATCGGATCGATCACCCCTTGACGGAACCGAGCGCCACGCCGGACTTCCAGTAGCGCTGCATGGCGATCATCACCACGGCCAGCGGCACGATGGAGAGCACGGCGCCGGCGAGCGCGATGGTGGTCGGGTCGAACAGGGCGTTCTGCTTGGTCTGCATGAAGCTGTAGAGGCCGAGCGACAGGGTCCACTTATCGGAGCCGCGCAGCATCACGATCGGCAGGTAGAAGTTGTTCCAGTTGAGCACGAAGGTCAAGATGAAGATGGTGGCGGCCGGGGTGGAGAGCAGCGGCAGTACGATCTTGCTGAAGATGTAGAACTCGCCGGCGCCGTCCACGCGTGCGGCCTCGAGCAGTTCGTCGGGCACGGATCCGTCGATGTACACCTTGGCGAGGTACACGTCGAACGCGTTGATGAAGAACGGCACGAGCACGGCCCAGATGGTGTCGGTCATGTGCACGGCGGAGAACATGAGGTACATCGGCATGGTGAGCAGTGCGGCGGGGATCAGGAAGGAGCACATGACCAGTCCCATGCCGATGCTGCGGCCGGGGTACTTGTACTTGCTCAGCGAGTAGCCGGCGGCCAGGGAGATGACCATGCAGACCAGGGAGCCGAGGCCCGCGTAGAGGATGGAGTTCCACATCCACTTGAAGAACAGGCCGTTCTCGTACTGGAACAGCTGCTGGAAGTTCTGGATCAGGTTGTTGCTGTGGCCGAACCACAGGCCGTTGGTGTTGTAGAGGTCCACGCGGGTCTTGGTGACAGAGACCACGAGCCACCAGAGCGGGGCGCATGCGTAGAACGCCATGAGGACGAGGACCACGAGCACGCTGGTGCGGGTGCGCTTGTTGCTCAGTCCCTTGATGCCCTTGTTGGCACCGTGTCGAGATGCTGTTGCGGAGGTCATGATGATCACTTCTTCCTGTTCGAGAAGCCGTAGATGAGTGCGGAAAGGATGCCGATGACGATGGCGAGGACCACGGAGAGCGCGGCCGCGTAGTTGTAGTCGCCGCCGGCGGTGAACGTGTAGTTGTAAATGGTCATGATCGGCGTGAAGTTGGCCGTCACGGTCTGCGGCGACGCGGACCGGAAGAGCAGCGGCTGGTCGAACAGCTGGAGCATGCCGATGAAGGAGAGCAGGCCAGTCAGGAGCATGGAGCCCCTGATCTGCGGGATCTTGATGGACCATGCGATGCGCAGCTCGCTGGCGCCGTCCACGCGGGCGGCCTCGAGCAGTGCCGGGTCGAGTGCGGTGAGGGAGCCGTAGAGGATCAGCATGTTGAAACCGACCTGAGTCCACAGCAGCAGGTTGGCCATGGAGACCCACAGCATGCCGGCGCTGAAGAAGTTGACGTCGAGTCCGAAGAGCAGGAAGAACTTACGCAGCGGGCCGATGTCGGGAGAGTAGAGGTACACCCACATCAGCGTGGAGACGATGGTCGGGACCATGTACGGGATGAGCAGGATGAAGCGGAAGGACTTCTTGGCGCGGGCCTTGGCGCTGTCGATGAGCAGTGCCTCGGCGAGGGCGAAGCCCATGATGATCGGCACCACGACGACCGAGTAGATGGCCACGCGGCCCATGCCCACCCAGAAGTCGTGATCCTGCATCACTCGCGCGTACTGGGCGAGGCCGGAGAAGTGCAGCGTCGGCTCTCCGATGCCCAGACCGCTGGACTGGCGCTTGAAGAGGCTTTCGTAGATCGCGTAGAACAGCGGGATGATGAAGACGAAGAGGAAGCCCACGAAGAACGGGACTCCGAACAGGGCGCCCTTGTAGCCGAGGCGCTTCTGCCATGACGGGGTCTTGTTCTCACGAGCCGCGGCCGGAGTCTTCGCTACAGGCTTCGCCGTTGAAGACGCTGGCACCGATGTGCTGACGGCACTCATGATCGAACTCCTAACGATCGGGGATGGGGAATATGTGTGTGATTGTGTGGGATTGAAAATCTTGAATGCGGGACTTGTGCGGGATCGGAATGCACCGCGGCCCGTAGCGCCCGTTCTTTTCGGGCAAAGCAAAGCCGTCGAGCCGGAAGGAAGAAGAAAAAGCCCGACGGCGTTGCATTGGGGAAGAGGAAATAAAAGGAAGAAGAGAAGTATGTGCAATATGAATTGCGTGCTGTGAGTGATAGTGCTGTGTGGAGGTTGCGCGCTGGTGTTGGGCTGTGCTCCTTTCGTTTGGCGGATGGCGGTTAAGGAATTGGCGGGTGCGGGGTTGGATCCCTCCCTCTGTCGTGACTTCGTCACGACATCTCCCTCCCTTGGAGGGAGAACACAGGGTTCCGAGCTCGTGCTCCCTCCTTGGGAGGGAGCTGGCGGGCGTCAGCCCGTCTGAGGGAGGGACTCAGTTATCGTTGTTTGCGTACTGCGATCAGCGCGATCAGTTCGCGGACTCGACGCTGACGCCCTTGTCCTTGAGGTCCTTGACGGTCCAGGCCTGGACGTTGTCAAGCATCTGATCGGCGGTGATCTTGTGCTCGGTGAACTGGGCCCACTGGTCCTGCAGCTGCTTGAACATGGAGCTCCAGTTCACGCCGGTGGTGTACGGGGCGAGGGTCTGGTCGGCTTCTTCAACCACCTTGGCGGCGTCGTCCTTGTTGTCGAGCAGCTTGTCGGGCAGGGAGTCGGCCACGTACTTGGAGGCGTCGGCGACTGCCGGGAAGGCGCCGGAACCGGTCTGGGCGTTGGCGGCGATCTTGATGGCCTCGTCGTTGGTGGCGAGCCAGGTGGCGAACTCGACGGCGGCCTGCGGGTTCTTGGCGCCCTTCGGAACACCGTTGCCCTGGGCGTTCAGCGGGGTGACGACCTTGGAGTCAGCGGACTCCTTGGGCCATGCCACCGCGTGCCAGTCGCCGAGGGACTGCGAGAAGTTGGACTGGTAGGCGGACAGCTGCCAGGTGGAGGTGCCGACCGTGGCGAGGTTGCCGGACTGGAAGAACTGCATCAGGGCGTCCCATTCGACGTAGGTCTTCTGGGAGTACATGTCGTTGTCGACGATCTGCTGCAGGTATTCGGCGGCCTTCTTGGTCTCCGGGCCGTTGATGTCGATGATCCACTTGTCGCCCTTGGTGGAGTACCACTTGGCGCCGAACTGCTGGGCCATGAGCACCAGCTGCGACGGATCCTCACCGGGCAGGTTGATCAGCTTGACGTCGGGGTTCTTGGCCTTGAGATCCTTGCCAGCCTGGATCATCTCGTCCCAGGTGGTGGGCACCTGCACGCCGTTGTCGTTGAAGGTCTTCTGGTTGACGATCATGAACTGCGGGCTGACCTTGTAGGGGATCACGGCGAGGTTGTTGCCCACGGTGAAGGATTCGATGGCCTGCTTGGAGATCTTGGAGGTGTCGGGCTTGTACTGGTTGAGATCCTGCAGCGTGCCGTCGGCGAGCAGCGAGATCGTGGAGTCCATGTTGACCTGGGTCAGATCCGGGGCGTTGCCGGCCTTGACGGCGTTGACGAGGGCCTGCTCGGCCTTCTCCTGCGAGGCCTGCTGCTTGTAGACGACCTTGATCTTGTTCTGCGACTTGTTGAACGCTTCGGCCTGGGCCTTCTGACCCTGATCCCAACCCCACCATTCGATCGTGGTGGTGCCGTTGCTGGAGCTGGAGCTGCCGCTCGAGGAGCCGCCGCAGGCGGCCAGCGGGGCGAGCATGCCCACGGCCGCGACCGCGCTGATCGCGATCTTCATCCAACGCTTGTTCATCCGAACCCTCCTTGGTTTGGCTGTTGCCCGATCGTCGCCGACCGGGTTGGTCTTGATCTATCGGCATGCCGATCGCAGACCACCGAGTCCGTTCAATCGATCATGTCGATGTTCAGTTCTGTGTTGTTGTAGTTTGTGTAACTAGTTTCAACTGCGAAACAACTACAGAATAAAGCAAACTATGGCAAACTGTCAATTTCGTTGAAATTTCCGGCGTTTCGTTACATTGATAATTCCGAGAAACGACTTGTATAGTGCAGATCAAGCCTGTAACCGCTTACACATCATGCTGGATTTGTGAGGTTTTCAGTGTGAGATAGACTCCCGCTCAACGTATGGAACGGAGGTCGGCAGGCGGCTTACGGACCGGGCAATCCAGCCCGCCAACGCCAACCCATATCCGGCCATTCGGCATCCGCCAACCAATGCCGAACGGCCGGGCAAATCATCAACAGTCACACATACAAGGCAGTATTCATTCGCCGCGCGCAACGGCGAACCGATCATCGGACGAACGATCGCCACGGCATCCGCCGCACGCATCCCCACGCGCATCGATATCCGCGACGCACGGAATGCGTACGCGTCCCGCCGCATGATCGTCGTCTGAGAACTCCCGAGGAAGGGACCTAGGAATGACATTGTCGACATCGTCGTCAACCACGCGGCCGTCATGGCTGCGCCGACTGGGAAGGACGGGCCTGGCCGCCGCCATCGCCGGCGCCATGGCGTTCTCCATGTTCGGCGTGGGCGCCAGCGCGGCCAACGCAGAAGAGGCCATCGAACCGCTCGCCGCACCCGTGAGCACCGTCACGCCCGATCCGGACGGTGTGGTCTGGCAGACCGCCAGGATCAAGGGCAGCGACGGCAAATACCTGGCCGTGCGCACCAACGATGGCGCGGTCTACCCCACCGACAACGCGGACGAGGCGTCCGTGTTCAACGTGATCAAATACGAATACAAGTATCAGGACTACGTCACCGGCACCGACACGATCCCCGCCGAGACGTTCGGATCCATGGTCACCACGTACGCCATCCAAGACACCCGCTCCGGCAAGTACCTGACCATCCAGAACTACACGCAGAAGAACACGGTGGCCGAGAAGTACTACAACGACGTGCCCACCTGGGGCTCCACCGTGTACAGCATCGACGCCACCGCCGACTACGTGAGCTACAACGAACGCTTCTACCTCGACCAAAACGAGGCCGACAGCAGCTACGCGGTGAGCACCCACATGAACTCCGAGCGCGACATCAAGCCCGGCGACGAAAGCGACGGCAAGTCGTTCGCCAAGTACCAGACCAAGATCGCCAGCGACCGCTTCGTCACGTTCAACACCGAGGTCTCCACCCCCGACAAGGCCCCCTACCGCGTGAGCTTCGAAAAGGCCGATCCGCAGTCGACGATCGTCAAGGACAACGAGACGCGCGACTTCACCCACCCCGGCATCGCACTGGCCGCCGCCGACCTCGACACCATGAAGGCGCACGTGGCCAAGGGCGAACAGCCGTGGAAGGCCGACTTCGACAAGCTCGTCTCCGACCCGCTGACCACCAGCGGACCGCTCGGCCAGAACTACACCGAAATCGGCCGCGGCTCCTACACCAGCTGGGATGCGCCGCGCCGCGACCAGTTCGACAAGGACGCGCAGACCGCCTACAACAACGCGCTCGCCTGGGCCGTGACCGGTGACACCAAATACGGCGACCGCGCCGCCGAGACCATCACCAACTGGACGCACCTCAAGGCGTTCAACGGCCGCGACCGCATCCTCGGTGCCAGCATCGGCACCTACCGGCTGCTCGCCGCCGCCGAGATCGTGACCTACTACAACGGCGGATACGACGGCTTCGCCAAGGACGCGCAGACCGCGCTCAAGAACGAGATGCTCGACGTGTTCTACCCCGTCATCCGCGACGGCAGCGCCCCCATGATCGCCAACGGCAGCTGGGATGACAGCTCCATTATGACCATGATGGCCATCGGCATCTACACCGAGAACGCGCACATCTACAACCGTGCGATCACCATGTACCAGGACATCCACGTCAACGGATCCATCGCCGCATACATCAACGACGACGGCGTGACGCAGGAGGCCGGCCGCGACATGGACCACGCGCAGCTGCCCATCGCATGGATGGCGCAGATCTGCCTGACCGCCGAGAAACAGGGCGACGCCGACCTGTGGGGCCTGTACGACAACCGTCTCGCCAAGGCCATGAACTGGTATGCCAAGTACAACCTCGGTCACGACGACGTGCCCTACGAGATCGTCGACAACATCTACCACGCCCGTGGGCCGTTCGCCTACTGGGACAAGATCAACACGTGGATCAACGTGAGCTACCGCGGATTCCTCGCCCCCACGTTCGAGACCGCGCTCGCCCACTACGGCACCGTGGACGGCGTGGACACCACGTGGATGGAGAAGGCCGCGCGCGCCATGCGTCCCGAAGGCTACACCACGCTCGACTTCCTCAACTACTCCACGCTGACCAACTACAACGGCAAGGCCGGCAAGCAGCGCACGTTCATCCAGCTGCGCACCTCCGAGAAGCCCTGGTACCAGAACACCTGGGACGAGGTGAACAAGTACCGTCCCGACACCAACGAGCTGCCCAGCGGCGTGGATCAGACGCTCGACTCGTTCTTCTCCGTGGCCGACGACGGCACCGTGTCCATCACCTCCCGCTGGGAGGGCGCACCGGTGTTCGAGGTCGTGAGCAACGACGACGGCACCGTCTCGCTGCTCGCCACGCAGAACGGCAAGTACCTGTCCGTGACCGATGAGAAGGCCGACGACGCCGGCACGCTGGTCGTGAAGGCGAGCGCCTCCAAGATCGGCGACAACGAGAAGTTCAAGGTCTCCGCAATCGGCGCTCCGGGCGCCACGATCACCTCGCCCTCGCACGGCAACCGTCAGCTGACCATCGACCCGAAGACCAGCGGCGACCCGGCCAACACCTCCCCTAGGCTCGTGCTCGGCGCGGACGGCGTGAAGGGCTCGTTCGGCCTGATGCGCCAGGTGGGCGACATGACCGTGACTTTCAACGCGAACGGCGGCTCCGACGTGGCCGCGCAGACCGTGGAGTGGCACGACAAGGCCACCAAGCCGGCCGACCCGACCCGTGACGGCTACACGTTCACCGGCTGGTACTCCGACGAGGCACTGACCCACGCGTGGGACTTCGACGCCGACGCCGTGACCGGCAACGTGACGCTGTACGCCGGATGGACCAAGCAGGTCGCCGGCGTGGACAAGGCCGGTCTGATCGCCGCGATCACCGACGCCGAAGGTGTTGACGGCAACGGTCAGGGCGATTACACCGACGCCAGCTGGAAGGCGTTCCAGACCGCGCTCGGCGCCGCTCGTCAGGTGCGCGACGACGAGAACTCCACGCAGGAGCAGGTGGATGCCGCGACCGCCGCGCTGAAGACCGCCAAGGATGGTCTGAAGCACAAGGACAATGGCGGCAACGGTAGCAATGGCAACGGTTCGGAGAACGGCGGTTCCGGAGAGAACGGTTCCGGCAATGGCAATGGCGGCAATACCGCCGGCAACGCCGGTTCTAACGGTTCCAACGGCAACGCCGGCACTAACGGCAACGGTGCCAATGGTTCCACGAACGGTAATGGCAGCAACACCGGTACCGTCAGCGGCGGCAATGCGAACAGGAGCGTCTCCGGCACCAAGACGAACGTCTCCAAGCTGAGCCGCACCGGCAGCGCCGTGGCCGGCATCGCCATCACAGCGATCGCGCTGGTCGGAGCGGGAGCCGCCCTGATCCTGCGCAGGCGCCGCGCCTGAGCTCTACCCCCTCGCCTCCCTCTGACGAGGGAGGCGTCACGCCCAGCGTGACGGAGGAAGAAACCAGCGCAGCCCCTCCATTTCTTGGTGTGATTTCTTAGTGTGATCACACTAAGAAATGGAGGTGTGGGGAGAGAACGGTACAACTCACTGCAACCATCCCTACTCCTCAAGTCATGCCAAGGCATTGACGGGAAGGGTCCTCTCCACCTCGCTGATTGCTGGTTTTCGTTGCGCTAAGGCATGACGGACGAGACCCCGGCGTAACAGAACAAGGACCATGCGCCGGCAGGACCGCAGTCCCATGCTTCGCCCCGCGTAGGCGCTTGGCAAAGCCCGTGCACCGGCAGGACCAGCCGGTGCCGGAGCTAGATAAAAAACGCAACGCCCCCGGCACCGAGCAATAGTCCGGTTGGGGAGACAATGCCAAACGCGGCATCTCCCCCAACCGGACTATTTCCGTATACCCCACTTCATAACTCACTTCCGCCATAAACGAACCTCCACCCGGAGGCGGCTCCTCGGCAAAGACGATCATCAAGGATGACATCCTCTTCCGCCGAAGCAAGCTTCCCGGCCACGCATAGCCAGCCCACCGAGTGCTCAACGACCTCTTCCACCAAAAGGCGTGGCTCCTAAGGGAAACCACATCTCTACGACCGTCGGGACCTCTTCCGCCAAAGGCGGTGCTTCCTCTGCGCCCAGCCCGCTCGTAGGCGATGCCGACCAGTCTCTTCCGCAAAAAGCAGACCTCCCACCGACCTGCCGAGTATCCACCGCATTCTTCCGCCGAAGGCGGGCTTCCCCTCGAGGGGAAGCTGTCGGCGCAGCCGACTGATGAGGTGACGCCACCTCCAACACCAATCGGCCCCCATTCACCATTCCCCACCACGCGCCATATAGCCCACCCACGCGGCACGCCCCTATCACAGCTTCCAGAGCGGCAGTATCCGCACGAGGCTGTCGTGAGCCTTCCCATCTTCGTGGTGGAGCTATCCACCGACATCAGACAAGGTCCGCCTAACCCGTCCGCCCGCCCCCGCGCAGCCAATGCTCCCGGAGGTGGACTTCCCCGGCCTAATCCGCCAGTCCGCCCCCGCACCGTGCTAGGCCTTCAGTACCTGAATCAAACGCCATCAATGTGCCGATCACCGAAATGTGACCAGTCATACATCTTTCACCACACCATGCGAGCATCACCAACAACCTTCGCGTTTTCAACGAAAATCATCCTTCATATCGCGTTTCAGCGTAATTGTTAACCACTTGAATTCATTAATGTAACTAATTACATTCAGTTGCGGAAGAACATTTCATCAGAGAGGATCATCATGTTCATCCGCGCTCTCAACGCCATGGAACGATTCGGCATTCCACGCACACTCATCGTCGGATTTCTCACCATCGCCATCTTCATGACGGGCGACGGATTCGAGCTCACCTTCCTCACCAAATACATGGTGGATCAGGGATTCTCGGCCTCGCAGGGCTCACTGCTCATCACCGTCTACGGACTGTTCGCCGCACTCGCCGGCTGGACGGCGGGCATGCTCGCCGAAATGTTCGGCGCCCGACGCATCATGCTGATCGGCGCCGGCTGGTGGATCGGCATCCATCTGATCTTTCTAGGCGTGGCGCTGCCCAGCGGCATCTATCCGCTCATTCTGGCGGTCTACGCGCTGAGGGGATTCGGGTACCCGCTGTTCATCTACTCGTTCGTCGTGCTGCTGTCGCAGACCGTACGTCCGGACCGACTCTCCAGCGCCATGGGACTGTTCTGGACCTGTTTCTCCATGGGCCTCGGGGTGTTCGGCGCCTACATTCCGAGCTTCCTCATCCCCGTCGTGGGCGAGTATCGCACCTTCTGGTTCGCCATCCCGTTCTCTGTGGCCGGCCTGATCATGTGCTTTGCGCTCGTACCCAAGACCCGCAGCGCGCAGTCCGCGAATCTGACGCATATGCAGCGGCTGGAACGGCTGGCATCGGGAGCCACGATCATCTTCCGCAACCGCGACATCGCCGTCTGCGCCGCGATCCGTATCATCAACAGTCTGCTGCTGTACGGATTCCCCGTGATCATGCCACTGTACCTGTGCGGCAGGCAGTATGGCGGCGAGAACTGGTTCCGCATTGAGGACTGGATGCGTATCTGGGGATGCGTGTTCATCGTGATGCTCGGCTTCAACGTGTTCTGGGGATGGTTCCTTGATCATTTCGGCTGGGTATGGCCCATGCGGTGGTTCGGGTGCGCGCTGCTTGGCGCGTGCTCGCTGTCGTTCTACTACATTCCGCGCTGGTTTGGTGCGAATGCGCCGCTCATGGTGATCGCGGCCATTCTGATCGGCGTGGGCACGAGCGCGTTCGCCTCCATTCCTTCGATTATGAACGCGTTGGCTCCGGATGAGCGAGGCGCGGCGCTGTCCGTCTACAATCTGTCGGCCGGTCTGGCCACGTTCGTGGGGCCCGGAATCGCCACGATCCTGCTCACCGTGCTCGGCATCGACGGCATCTGCTGGGCGTACGCGATCCTGTATGCGGCGGGAATCCTGCTGACCTACACGCTGCATCCGAAGCAGCCTGGCATCGTGGAGAAGCGGAGGAAGACGACAGTCGATGCGGAGACGGTTGCGGCAGCGGAAACGGTCGAAGCGGTTCGTACCACCGCAGATCCCGAGTGATTATCGAATCGATCTTGTCATGAGTTGATTGGTACCTGGTTCGGCTGGCCATCATCCCCAAACCAGGTGCCACCCCCACTCCTTGCACGTCACACCCCATAGCCCTGTTTTCTTGGTGTGATCACACTAAGAGACGAGCTCCTCATCCGAGAGGCTTCCATCGATGTCGAAACCCGCAATTCTGGCGCCGCGCGGAATCCGACATCGGGACTCCGCGCGGACACATGCCTCCACGGAGGCTATCTTCGAGTTCTGAGCGGATTCTGGGGGCTTGCGAACACCAATCTTCGAGTTCTGAGCGTCCCAAGGCCTATTCCCAAAGTAGAAGCCTTGAAATTTCAACCGTGCTACTCCAGATACGGGGAATATTCCGCACAGAACTCGGAGATTGGTGTCTGCGATCCATGGGAATCCGCTCAGAACTCGCAGATTGCCCCTGCCGGCAAAGCATTGACGCCCGAAATTCCGTATGACACACCTCCGCTGAAGAGCATTCTTCAAGTTCTGAAGTGATTTCGGGGTCCTGCGGACATCAATCCCCAAGTTCTGAAGTGAAAATCCCCCATACCCGGAGTAGAACGACTGCAATCCCAAGGCTCCTACTTCGCATATGAGCTTTTGGAACGTCAGAACTTGGAGATTGATGTCTGCAACCCGCAAAATCCATTCAGAACTTGGAGATTGCCTCCCATCGTGCACACTACGGGGGTGCCGCCGGGCCCCGCAGCCCGTCAGCGACCCCGCAGCCCGGCGATCCCACAGCCCGTCAGCAGCCCCGCACGAGATCAACAAGAGCGCTTTAGCCGCAAGGCGCCTGTCTCCTCCTGCCGCCATCCTTTGCGCACGCGCAAGGGAAGCTGCTCTGACCGAAGTATCAGGCCGCTCCCGACTGAACCGATAAGGCGAAGCCTCGACGGCGCCGAAAACGTTCGACCGTCAGGGTCCCATACCGAATACCCAGATTCTGTCCCGGACGTCATGCTGTCGTCATATAATTGTGAGCGCTAACAAAGTTGAGGACGATTCCTCAGCCGAGAGACACACTCCGGCAACCTCAACAACACCGATCATCACAGGGAGAACATTATGAACATCGCTAAGAGCATGCTGCACGGACTCGCCATGTACGGATCCTCCATCGCCACCGCACACGCGGGCATGGCCAACCGCCACCTCATGGACACCGTCATCGACCTGGCCCACGAAGACCAGCGCTGACGCCGGAATCGGCATCAGTCCGCAGCGGCCACGAATCGCGGCCAGTATCGATCGAACCGACCGATCAGGTCAATCGACCGACGCTCTTCCGAATGCCATATGAACCCTTCGACCGTTTGATGTTTTTCGCTCCTTGTCATCCGGCACGGTCATAGGACTCGGAATCGAGCAAACCCCGGGAATATCTCGAATCAGGAAACGGACAACGGCGTCCGCCTTTCCGCATCTCCGCCTTTTAGCATTCCACATGCACCCGTTTTCCATTCACATACATCGCAATGATCGGTGGAACCGACGCCCCCGCCTCCACACACATCACAGGCCGATCTCACAAAACAATCGAACATCCCAAGACCACGTCACCCCATACCGCACGCCAACGGCAGCAAGTCAACGGCCCATCCATACGCCACACCACCAAAACGAACCGCAGAAACCCGGCACACGGCTACATCCGACGGCAGGAGCAGCCAACGGCAGCCACCCATATCACCCACCCGCAAGACCAGCTCCGGCAACAACACCACGCCCTCTACAACCCAGAATCCCCCGGCCACCCCATTCTCCGCGCACTCCGGATCAGCTTCCGCACAAACGTGATCCACGCGCCCATCACCTCATCCCCACGCGCGCTCCAGGTCATTGTCGCAAATCGGGCCCCGACAGCCCCACCGCCCCATTTCACGCACGTTCCGGATCATCTAGGGCCCACGCCCTTCGACCAAACCACCGACCCATGGCCCTATCTCACGCACGTTCCGGATCGCCCAAGCGCAGCAAGAGCGACAACGCTGTCTCAAGCACCACCACCAATCACACCAACGAAACCGAACATCGCAGATGTGAGATCTCATGTGAGCCTTCACATCCCATCCACAACCATCATCACAATTCCCTCAAATCCCTTGAAACACAAAGGAAACACCGACATCAATCCGCAACACGCCGACAAAACGGCAGAATACCAACCACTTGGTAGGTTTCTTTGCGCCAGCGCTTGCGCAAATTGCGCAGGTGGTCTATGGTTAATCATGTCAGCCAAGCAAGGCGGACAACAAAAGCAAAAAGGAGACAGCAATGAACATGAAGAACAGCATGATGCGTGGTCTGGCTCTCTACGGCGCTTCCGTGATGGCCGGTTCCTACAGCAAGGCCAACCAGACGGTCATCGATCTGGCTCGCGAGGCCGAGACCCGCTGAGCACCCTCGCTCCTGCAGCGTCACGGATAATCAATCAGCCGCAGACCACAGGACATCAAAGACTTACAACCGAATAACCGAATACATCGAATACTTCACAACAAGGAGAACATCATGAACATCAAGAAGAGCATTCTGCGCGGTATGGCCCTCTACGGCGCTTCCACCCTGGCTGCCAACCCGGTCGCCGGCAAGGCCATCGCCGACACCCTGGCCGACCTGCAGAACGACGCCCGCTGAGCCAACAGCAACCGCGGCGTCCACGACGACCGGTAGCCTCCGATAGCCGATCAATCGGCATCATCAATCACCAATCACACTTCTCAAGTAAGGAACAACAATGAGCTTCAAGAACAGCATGATCCGCGGCCTCGCCCTGTACGGCGCTTCCACCATGACCGCCACCCAGTCCGCCAGCAAGGAAATCTTCGCCACCCTGCGCAGCCTCGAGAACGACGCCCGCTGACCCCAGCGGTAACGCCTCTTCCCGCACAAACGCGAACAACGCATACCAAACACAACCAAACGTCAATCAAATCAATCAAGGAGTAACAATGAGCTTCAAGGACAGCATGAAGAAGACCATGGCCCTCATGGGCGCCGCCTCGCTGACCGCCTACAACGGCCGCACCTACCAGCAGATCGCCGAATCTGCCATGAGCAACGACGAGCGCTGATCCGGGCTAGCTGAGGAACTTCGGAACCTTATCAACAAAATCCGAAAACAGAGAAGAAGAACAGAGACAGTATGCGGCCAACGGCGTCCGCGTACGGCTCCTATTTACCAAGCAGGCGACCGATGAGGTCGCTTTTTTGTTATGTTCAGCAACTGACGCGGAGTCCCAGAGACTGGAATCCAGACAGGTTTTCTACCCCTCATTGATTATTTTGTATTGATTATTTTGTAATGCCCGTCCGAAACGCAATTCCCTTCTTCCACCGCATTACAATCGGCACCACATCGATATGACGGGCGGCAATGTTGCGGAGCGGGGGCAGCATGGCAACAAATTTCACGAATAAGGTGCAGCCAACACGCACCCGGCGCAGCAAATATCTCACGGGCGGCGGCATAGCGGCCCTGGGCGCGTTCGCGGCGCTGGTTCTGGGACTGATCGCCTATGCGGCGGCGGTGCTGAGCGCGGTGAACGTCTCTAATCTCGAGGCGTGCGGGGAGTCGAGTTTCACGACCATCGCTCAGGGCGATTCCGGCGCGCTGATGGTGACACGATGGGACGAATCGCAGGTGCGCGTGACGCGGATCGGCGACATGATCGGCGGCGGGAAACTGTTCTCGTCGCCATCACCGCGAGTCGATGTGGATTGCGTAGTTCACTCCGGCGATGGGACTATCGTGACGTTCGCGTCGAATGCGGGACGGTGGATACCGGTGGCGTCCATGGTCGCGTCCGGGGTGGTCGTCATTGCCTCGGTCGTGCTGTTCGTGACGTTGTGTCGGATGGTGTGGGCTCGCCGATCGACGATTTGGGATGTTCAGGACTCAGACTCGCGGGGCGCTCAGGTTTCTTCCGGTTCGGATACACACGCACTGCGTGAAACAATGACGTTCCTCGGGCGCATGTGCCATTGCCTGTTCTTCGCTGCAGTGACGCTGATCATGCTGATAGGCGTGAACGCCTACGCAATGCTGCCCTCGCAGGCCGGTGGCACGTGTCTGACCTCATGGCGGGGCGAAACCGTTCTCGACAAGGATTCGTCGCCCGTTGTTTCACACACAGCGGAGAAGACCGCAGTGCTGGCGGCATTGGAAGACGCCGTGGCGGGCGACGGGAATGCCACATCGACGGCCGACGACGTGACATCGGAACAGGCGCAGGCGCTCGGAGCCCGATACATTCATCCGAAAGTCAACGCCGTGGGTGAGGTGCAGTGCGCGTATGGACCGGGGCCTGGCGCGAGCAACGCCACCGTCACGTGGCCGCTGTACGACCAAGAGCAAAGCGGGCTGCAGGGTTCGGGCAGCGGGAGCGTTCTCGCCCTTATCGGAACCGGACTGATGCTGGCGATCATGGCAGCCGACCTGACGATCACGGCGGCGACGGCAAAGTCTCGGCTCTAATCTTCAGCTCCCCTCAGTCAGACTTCGTCTGACAGCTCCCCTCAGGGAGGGGAGCCACGCGATGCACGCCACACCCCTTCGGCTCCCCTCTCTGAGGGGAGCTGTCGGCGCCAGCCGACTGAGGGGAGTCGACGCCGCTAGTGCCGCAGGCTGCGAAGGAGGGTGATCTCGTCGTGGTGGGTCTGCGGGGTGAGCTCCTTGGTTTCGAGGATCATCGGGAGCTTCGAAAGCCTCGGATCGTTGATCATGCGCTCGAAGAACGGCAGGCCGAGCGCTCCGTCGCCGATGTTCTCGTGACGGTCCTTGTGCGAGCCCAGTCCGTTGATCGAATCGTTCGCATGGATGGCCTTGAGCCGGTCGAGCCCGACGACGCGATCGAATTCGGCGAGAACACCGTCGAAGTCGTTCACCAGATCATAACCGGCGTCGAGCACATGGCAGGTGTCGAGCGTGACGCCGATGAGCGGCTCGCCGAACTCCCGCGACATGGAGGAAACGCCCGCCTCGGCAAGACGCTCCTCGATGCCGGCGATGATGGTGGCGACCTCCTCGAAGGTGCGGCCGCATTCGGTGCCCTTGCCGGCCATGGTCTCCAGCAGGATCGGCACCGAGGCACTATCCTCTCCGAGTTCGATCAGCACGCGGCTCAGACTCTCGGCGATCAGCCGGCATCCGGTCTCGCTCCCCTGCCCCACGTGCGCACCGGGATGCACGTTGAGATAGATCGGCTGGCCGGCCTTGCGAATCGCCGACAGCAGTCGCAGATCCTCGATCATCGCGTTGACCGCGAACTCGCGCTTGGCCTCGTCTTTGGCCGCGAAGTTGTACACGTACGGCGCATGGGCCACCAACGGGCCGTACTGTTCGTCCACGAGTCGCGCGGCAAGTTCAGCCGCGCCTTCCGTCGTCAGCGATTTCGACCGCTTGCCGTATGGCGAGCGCGGGAAGAACGCGAACGTCGTGCCACCTTCCTTGTGCGAACGGTCGAGCAACTTGCTCCAGCCGCCGGCCGTGGACAGATGTGAGCCGATGTACAGCGCGCGTTCCGTTTCCGACATGACATTCCCCTTTCACGCATCAGGACTGCCGCCAGTATGACCGAAAGCGTGGTCATCCCGGGTCGGGCATCCCGATGCAGTCGCGCCAGCGCGGTCATTCCGGCGCAGCCACCCCTTCATTCCACAGACAAGCCAGCCCGGTCGGCCTAAGCAGCCCGATGACGCCGCCCACAGACACAGCCATGACAGCTTCTGGTTCAACACCCGGACTTGATAGTGCGGCATGAGCGGACAGGCGAACTTCAACACACCACTTGCTGAAATCGGTTTCATGCGTTATGGTGAAGACGTTGGGACGAATAACAGGGATTCGAAAAGGCTGAAAGTCCACCAAAATCAGAGTGCTCGAAGCCTAACGATCCCCCTCGATTCACACCAGCACGAAAAAGATTTCACACTCTAGGAAAGGACTGACCATGACTCTGATGAACTCCATGATGCGCGGAATGGCTCTCTACGGAACCGCCAAGATGTCGAGCACGATGGGCGTCGGCAGCGAGAAGATGAACGACGCGATCATCGACATCGCCCGGAACCGCTGAGAACCGTTCTCCAGCATCAAACAAGCATCGGCTCGATAGCGGGACTCCAACTCGGTTCCCGATCCGTTCGAGCACAATTTCGAGGAATATTCGAACAGCGTGGTTCGAATGTTCTTTTTTATGTCTTTTGTCGTTATTCATCGCAATACCGTGAGGTTTTGCGCACTTCGCGCATAGGTCTCGGAAAGCGATGGTTCACAAATCGAAGATACCCGCTGCACAGGCTTGAATTTCAACCCTTCATCGCCGGTATCTTCGATTTGTGAACCGCTCATCCCCGAGACTTCCCCACACTCGGATCTCAAACCGAACATCCGGAGGCAGTCTCCCGCCTCAGCACCCGGCCATTGAGGGTTTCGGTGAAGTCGAGCTGCGGCTGTGAACCATCCTCCGACCCCTCGGACAGGGAGATTCGCTGCACGCGGCCATCGGTGAGGGTCACTGCCACCGAGGTTGCGGAATCCGCATGCACCTTCAGCACCCGGCGCTCGGTCTCATATGGCTCCAGAACGGTGATGAATTGCGCGGACACCGATGGTTCCGCGGCTCGCACCGCGTAGAACCGGCGAACCTGATCTTCGGAGCCCGGGAACGCGTCCACGCCCACACATGCGCGCAGTCGCTCCGGCTCCGAGGCCAAAGTCCCCGACGCCCGCAGCGCATCCAGATTCCATACCAGCTCACCCGGCTCTCCATGATCCACCGTGCTGGAGGGAATCGCCTGCGGGAACTCACGTCCCTGGATGGTCACGCGACCACCCTCGTAATCCCTGCCGACGCCATGCCCGGCATCGATGTTCGACGTCTCGTATGGCAGGTCAGCGAGCGCGACCGTGCTGCCATCCGCCAGCTCCAGCACCGCACTCCCCCAGAACACCGACTGCGGGGTGCGTACCGGCTCGCCCTTCTCGTTGGCCACGTCATGCTGGCACACGCGCAGCGTCAGCCGGTGCACACCGTCGAGCCTCACGTTCGTCTCGTCGCGTCCGAGAATCCAGCCGTTGAGGCTGCCATGCGCGAGTTCACGCATCCCCTCGCCCACAACACCAGCGCCCGCATCAACCGTGTCGGCCGTCCCGTCACCGAGCACCGCCCAGTCGAACGGCACGTTGTATCCGTCGTAGTCGGTAGCCCATCCGAAGTACATGGCGGTGTTGCCCACCACCTGCGTGGTGCTCTTGGGCCATGCCGTGTACACGTCGGTGTTCAGCACTCCGGGCTCGTTGTAGAAGGAACGGTCGGAGCGCAGTTCTGGCTCGTATTCGTCGGCGGTGAATTCGTTGCGGAAGCTCGCCCGGGACGCGCCGGCAACGCGATACCACGTACAGTCGGTGATCATCTGCCCGTCGGACGCGGATTCGGTGGTGTACTGGTCGGTGTGACCGGTCGCCGTCACGCCAACACCGTCGCCCTCGCCATCACCGTCCATATCACCGCCGACCCCCGTCAGTCCGCGGAATCCTTTGAACTGCCACGTCGTCTCATACTGATGCGCCCGCTCACCCTGCACCAAGTCGAACAGCACGATGTAGTCGTCGGTCACAGCCATCACGCGACGCTGCCGGATCGGCTCGGTCTCGCCGGACGTGGCTGCATACGTCAGGTCGGGATCCACGGGGAACGACAGATAATTCATGCGCAGTCGCTTGGCGAAGTCGCCGGCCGAATCGTCGTAGTCCATGCCGCAGTAGGGCGGATACGCCCACGTGCAGGTGGTGTCGATCGCCGCCGCCTGCAATGCGCGTCCGGTGTGGAACAGTGTGCGCGTGGAGTCGGCGGGCAGCTGCATCTTGTCGTCCACGTTGACCATGTTCTTGGTCAGCGAGTTCTGCACGTGCCACTTGTACATGAAGTTGCGGTAGCCCCACCAGTTGTTTTCCGGATTGAACAGGCTACGCCCGTAACGCATCACGCTGAGCAGGTCGGTGATGTCGAAGTGTCCGTGCGCACCGCCGTGGGAGCCGTAATGCAGTACGGCCTGGATCTGTTCACGCGGTTCGCGGTCGGACGTCTGGCTGCGCAGCATGGCGATGCCCACGTTGTCGGAGTAGGCGTTGCGCAGGTAGGCGGGCTTGTTGTCGATCCCGGTCCCGGCATCGTCCGCACGTCGCCCGTCCAATACCGCAACCGCCGCACGCGCCGCATCCGCATCGGGTATTTCACCGAATCCGAAAACGGGATCGGCCACATCCTGTCGTGCGATGATCGGCAGGTATTCGGGGTCGCGATAGTACCGGTAGGCCAGATCGTAGGTGGACGTCCAGTGTTCGGCGGTGATCTTCTTTTCGTCGGAGTCGTTGATGCCGATCATCACGCCGCGATAGTCGAGGAACTTGAGCGACGCGTCGAACAGGTCCTTGAATCCGAGCGTGGCGTGCAGGTTTCCGCCCCACTTCTCGCGCACCCAGGTGGCCGGTTCGGCGCCGGCGCGTGGCTCGCACGCGTACGTGCTGTTGACGCCGCGGTTGAACGGCACGGGGAAGCGCGTGTGGGCGAGCCGGATGCCGAACGGTTCAAGCGCGTGACAGACGTGCAGGAACAGGCCGGACACCCACGTGTTGTAGCCGATGGAGCATTCATGCCACCAGCCGTCGTTGAGCGTACCGTAGCGGAACTGTTCGATGATGCCGCCGGGACCGTTGAGGAACCGGTCGGCGCGTTCCATGTCCCCGAGGGCGAGCGCGCAGTCGAATGCGCCGACGATCTCGGCGAGCAGCCAGTTGGAGATCTCGCCGCCGCGGATGTGCCGGTCAATGTCGGTCATGTACAGGCGGAATGTGTGTTCCACGGCTGTGCGATCGGCGTCGGTCAGCAGGTCGGGTCCGCATCCGGCGACTGCGTCGTAGGCGATGGCCAGATGTTGGAAGAACTGTCCCTCCTGCACGAAGCTCTGATGGCAGCCACGTCGGCGTGCCGGGTAGCCGTTCTCCGGATCGGTGAAGTATCGGAAGAACTCGATGATCCTGCGCGCGTACGCGTTCGACTCGGTGACCTCATTGGCGCCCGCATCCTCGCCAGTGCTTACATCCTCGCCGAGCATGTGCAGATACGCGCACGCCATGAGGTGATCCTCCACGTCGGTGAAGTAGCAGTATGGTTTGCCGTCGGCCGTGGGCTGCGACTCCCACTGGTCGGCGAGTGCGTGCCAGCGGTCGTGTTCCGGCGTGAATTTCAGATAGTCGCGGATGCGTGCGGCCACGTCACGCCAGCCGGCTGCCGTGTGGACCAGATAGGGGTGCGGCAGCGTGCGCATGGTGACGAGTTCCACGGTGTCCGAAGCGATGTCGTCCCCGTCGGGCGTGAATCGGATGCGTGTATGCTCGCTGCCGCCGGGCACGAAACCGTCATGCACGGGAATGCGTACGGTGAAGGTCGTGGTGGCGTTCGATTCGACGACCGCGCTGACGGGTTCGACGATCGCACGCGTGGATTCCCATCCGTCGAAGATCTGCCGTGAGCTGACGGCCACGGCATGATCAAGACAGTTGAGCACGTCGACGGTGTAGATGGCGTTGTGTCCGGATTCCACGGCCCGTCCCCTGATCGCGCATTCGGCGACGAGTCCTCGAGCGCGCAGCAGCCGCGCGGAGAGCACGACGAATCCGTCGTCTCGTTTGGCATTGGCATCATTGCGCTTGGGTTCGGCTTTGTCGGATTCGACGCCGACACCAGCAGCATTGGCCTCGACACCGGTACTGGCCTCGACCGTCACGGCGCTCACGTACTGCCATGCGAGTCGGTTCGCCGTCTCGATGTCGAAGTCCGACCATGGGATGACCAGATCATGATCGCCCGGCATGGCTATCGTGCATGCGGCGGCGTGTGTTTCGCTGGGGTCTGCGCCGCCCACCGCACCGTTGCCGCCGGCCGGATTCTTCAGGCACGTCACGACGACGAACACGGCTGTGTTCGGCAAGGTCGTCCGTACGCGCAGCGCGATGCCCAAATAGTCCGTGGCATCGAACGCGGTATCGCAGCATGGCATGAATCCGCGGGTGAAGAAGCCGCACGCGTCGGCGGGTACCGGGTAGTCGAAACGCACGCCTCCCCCGGCCTGGCCGGTGGGGGTGGCGGTCCAGTCGGCAAGCAGGTCGATGGTGGTGTTCATAGTGCATCATTCCTTTCGGGAATCTGATGACGTTTACGGAGGCGTTTACCGTTACGGACTCAGCCTCAGAGAGAGGAGTCTGGATGGAGGGTGTGGGTCCAGGGGCCTTTGGTGAGGTAGAGGGCACCGTCGGGACTCCACGCCGCGTGCGCCTTCGGTTCGCCGTCGTGCATGGCGTTGAGCAGTACGGTGAATCCCTGGGAGGCCTGGGTCTCCGCACGGAGGAACTGCAGCTGGTCGCGGCCGTTCACCGGCGGCGCGACCGGCGAGGAGGTTCCCCATTCGCAGGTCACGGTGTCGACCGGCGTGAGGAACAAGGTCTGCAAACGCAGACCATAGTCGCACGCGGATGTGAATTCACGAACACCGCCCGCAGACGATACCGCCCCACGCGACGAGGTCTCCTCGGTCGTCGTGGCTGCCAGCGGCAGGGTGAAGCGGACCGTGCCGTCGAAGTCGCGCACGCGGTCGTGCACCAGAATCAGTTCGGGTTCGGGGAACCAGGTGATCGTGCGGATCTGCGTGCCCGCGCCTTCCGGATTGTCGATGGCGATCGTGATCGACTCCTCAGCGGCGCCATCGGCAGCACTGCCATCGGCAACGCCACCATCGGCAGCGCCACCATCGACACCACTCACATCCACTCCCCCAACATGCACGTCCAGCACGCGTGACGATCGCGGCGTATCCACGTATCCGAACTGACGACTGTACAGGCTTTCGTCGAGCCGTTCCACGGTGACCGCCGCCTGCTCCAGACGCCCATACCGTGACGCGAACTGCATGGTGGCGTGCGCGGAGGAACTGTACAGCCAGTCCTTGGAGGTGTCGAAGTAACCGATGATGCCGGGGTCGACCACGATCGGCACGCAGTCCTTGTAGTAGATGAACGATCCCTGATCGAAATGCCCGTGTCCGATCGGCCGCGGACTCGACATGACGGCGAGGAACTGTTCATGCGGCGTGCCGAACGCCTTGCGGAACAGGGCGATGCCGGAATCCGGGTAGGCGGCGGTCGAATGCAGCGGCGCCCAATCGTACGGTTCGTGGCCGGGCACCGGATCCATGTTCGGCAGCAGATGCTCGAACGCCACGGCCTCGGTGCTGAACGGCGGCACGGGCCGGCCGGCCTCCAGCCACAGGTCCCGCATCTGCTGGGCGAGCGCGGGATCCACCGCGGCCACGTCGCTGGCGTGCAGGCCGAGCTGTGCGAATTCGGTGCCGTCGCCAAGCTGATGGTCGCCGAACGTGGGCGTGGATCGGCGGCCTTTCTTGTACGCGTAGGGCGGGGTGACCATGTCCGCGTAGTAGCGGAACATGTCGCGCAGTCGGGTGGACCGGTACCAGTCGTCGCCGGTGCCGCGACCGAGCACGCCGGCGACGAACGTGTAGCGGCTCAATGCGGCCATATGGTAGCGCAGCGATTCGGGGAACGCCCCGTCCGGGTTCACGTGATCGTCGACCTGTGCCTTGAGAAACCATGTGCCGTCGGCGATCATGCGGCGGGCGCGCAGGGCGCGTGCGGGGTCGAGGATGCCGGCGTCGAGCAGGGCGAGCGAGATCACGGCGGCTCCGGCCATCATGTCGGTTTGCCAGTTGGTCGCGCCGAGCAGTATTTCGTCGGCCGGGTACGCCGTACGGTCGCGCGCGTCGGTGACGTACAGCAGCATGACGTCGATGAGGTCGAGGAACCGTGCGGTCTCACTGTCCGAGAACACGTGGAACGATTGGATCAGCGTAAGCGTGGCGGCCACCGAGCAGAGGATGCGGCCGGCCTGCACGGCGCCGTAGGAGTCGCAGCCGTATGGGCGGGCGTTGTTGACCATCCAATGTTCGGCACCCTGGCAGAAGTCGTCGAGTTCGAGCATGATCTCGTTCTTCGCCTTGATCGCGTAGACGCGTGCGGCTGCGGGATCGCGATCGGATTCCATGAACGCGACGATCGCGTCGGTCTGCGCGCTCAGGGCGGGGCCACGGCCAGGGCCCTTGACCTGCCAGAGTGCGGCGGCGCGATTGAAATCCCAGTCCTCGGCGCCGCATTCCTCGCAGTCGGCGTTGAGGAAGCGCAAGCGGATGTGCAGACCGTGCGGCATCACGCCGTCGAGTTTGCCCATGAACGCGAGCGTGCACGCGGTGTTCGCCGGCACGGAGATGGGCTGATCGTTGACCGCGCGGGCGCCGACGAAACCGGAGGCGTCGGGAATGGCGGTGGCGCCGGCGTCGACAATGTCTGTGCCCGCAACGTCAGTACCCGCAACGTCAGTGCCGACGGCGCCGTCCGTCAGATCGGGATTCTCCAGATACAGCGATGCACCCTCGCCGATGCGATACAGTTCGCGCGCATCGCGGCGGATCAGCGATCCGGCGGTGGAACGGGAGACCCAGTGCGCGGGAACGTCGGCGGCTTCTTCGGGGCTATCGGCATGGTCTGCCGCCCCGTCGAATCCGGGATTCAGCAGCGCCCAGTCGCCCTCCTGCGCGGAGGCGATGCGCAGCTGATCGATCCACGCGAAACTGCGGCCGTCGGCGTACCGTTCGGTCGCCGGAAGTGCGATCTCGATGGTCGCCGAGACGGCATCCGCCGGAGTGACGAAATTGTATTCGCTTTCCGAACTCGCCCACATGCGGAATCTGCGGTCGGCCGCGGCATAATCCACGTCGTCGCGGCACAGACCGGCCATGGCGTCGGCGTCGGACGGCCTCCATTCGTCGGCGATGGCCTTGATGTCCCGATAGCGGGCGCTCAGGAATTCGTCGGAACGGATGCGTTCGATCAGGGCCGCCCGTTCGTCCGCGGAGGAGAAGAACAGTGCCGGGAGATCATCACCGTCGGTCAGATCGCAGGCCAGCACGCGCGATGCCAGGCAGTTGCGGATCGCGTCCATGCAGTCGGCCACGCGGCGGGCGAGCGCACGATGATCGGGGGACACGGCGTTGACGGTGGTTTCGCACGCCGCCAACGCAGTCTCCAGATCGCGATACCGTTCCGGGTTCACGTTGCCGAGGGCAGTGCCCGACTTCACCGAGTCCAGAACCTGACGGGCGCGCGCCGTCGTCGTGTCCACACGGTCGCGCAGCTCCGGCAGCGGCAGGGCGGCCAGATCCTGCGTGGAGAGCCAGTCGGCGGCGTCGGCAAGACCATAGGTGCGTTCCATGTCGCCGGGCGTCTGCCAGCCGGTGATCATGGTGTGGAATCGCGTGACGAAGTCGGCGGCGTCGATGTCGGGCAGGAAATGGTGACTGTGGCTGAACGGACGACGATACGTGCCGTCGATCACGCGTTCGGCCAGGTCGAGCATGTCGGCCACGCCGTCGAGCGCGCCCTGCGGGTAGACCGCGTCGGGGTCGTTCATCACGGCTTTGGTGTGGGCGGCCAGCCGCTGCAGCCGCATGATGGATTCGGCACTCATTGGATTCGCCTCGTTTGGGTGGATGGAGATGGGGATGGGATCCCTCCCTCAGTCACGCTTCGCGCGACAGCTCCCTCCCACGGAGGGAGCACAAGCAAGATTGCCAGACGCGTTGCGTGACAGCTCCCTTGGGGGGGGACAAGTGAGATTGCCAGACGCGTTGCGTGACAGCTCCCTTGGGGGGGAGCACAAGTGAGATTGCCAGGCGCTCGCTGCACGACAGCTCCCTCCCATGGAGGGAGCACGAGTGAGATTGCCAGGCGCACATTGCGCGATGGCTCCCTCCGAGGAGGGAGCACGAGTGAGGGAGAAATCAGTGGACGCGCTTGATGGCGAGGATGCACAGGGCGGCGCAGCTGAGGATGATGAAGCCCATCGGGAACAGTCCGCGGTAGCCGAACGCGCCGATCACGGCCGCCGCCACGATCGGGGCAAGCAGGTTGCCGATGGTGCCGGCCACGTTGATGAACGCGAGATCCTTGGCCGCGGTCTTGGCGTCGGGCAGCACGCTGGTCATGATCGTCTGGTCAAGCGCGTTGAAGATGCCGCCGCCGATGGCGGAGATGGCCACGTAGATGGTGTACGTCATGGGCGTGGGGTCGAAGAACGGCAGCCAGCAGGGCACGCAGACCACGAACACGGCGATCACGCACGGGATCTTGACGGTGTGGAAACGGTCGGCAAGCGGGCCGGAGATCAGGCAGAACACGATGCCGATGACCAGGCTCAGCGAGGCCATGAGGCTCATCCAGTCGGCGGCCTGCGCCTTGGTCTGGTGCATGTAGTCGGTGAGCGTGAACAGACGGTAGGTGCCAATGCCGCCGGGCATCATCCACAGCATGCGGGCGAGCGCGGCGAGGTAGTAGTCACGGCTGCCGTGCAGCGGGGGCAGGAAGTTGCGGAACGCGGACAGGTCGAACTTGACCGGGTCCTCGTGCTTGTTGGACGGCTCCTTGCAGATCACGCAGGCGACGAGCACGCAGATGTCGGCGGCGACGAGTGCGAAGATCACACCGGCGGGGATGTTGTTCATGAACTGGGCGGCCACGGCCTGCACGCCGAGGTTGCCGATCTGTCCGGCCACGCCGAACATGGCGGATGCGGAGCCGCGCCAACGCGGTGCCACGCGGTCGGGCAGCCAGGCGGTGCCGGCTGCGGTGATGGCGTGGAAGAACGCGTCGTACGCCCACCAGGACACCAGCATGACGGGCAGGCTGTCGGTCATGGCGAACACGATCAGACACAGCGAGCCGGCGACGGCGCCGCCGATCACCCACGGGGTTCGCGAGCCGAAGCGAGATCGGGTCATGTCGGAGAGCGCGCCGAAGATGATGCCGGAGATCAGCGAGACGATCATGGTGACGGACGTGACGAGTGCCACGATGGCGACCTTCTGACCGGGGGCGATGTTCGCCACCTTGGCGGGCAGCAGCACGGCGTTGAGCGCAGTGAACGGGGCGGCCCATCCGGCGGGGCCGATCAGCAGCGCCAGCGCGGGGCGCCATGGGAACTTGGGCTGGTCCTCATCGGAGATCTTGGAGACGATCGTCGTCCCCTCCTTCTCCTTGGCTACGGTGTTCGACATTGAAGACACTCCTTTATGGTCAATGCATACATAGGCGGTGGCCGCGACCGATCCCCTGCCATGCGGATCGGATGTGGTCGTTGGGCAACGGGCCGGAACGGTGTTCATCCTGCGCTTGTGCAGTTCATCAACCGTTTTCTCGGCGTTGCGATAGCTCTAACCATAAATGGTTGATATCGGTTTCATACAATCGTGCGACACGCCGAACAATCGTTGATATTGCAATCAAATCAAGGTGTTTATAGGACATTCATTGCGCAACGAGTTTATGCAACTGGTTTCATGGACTGTCGTGCCGCCGGCGTCGCACATAGTGGGACGCGATACAATCGCAACCATGACAAGACGGAACAGTCCCGGTCCCCGCGCGGGCACGGGAGCCAATCTGCGCGACGTGGCGCGGGAGGCAGGAGTGTCGGTCAGCACGGCGTCACGCGCGCTGTCCGGCAACACGCACATTTCGGATGAGACCCGGGCCCGGGTGGTCGACGCGGCGCAACGACTCAACTACACGATCAACGGACTCGCCCGATCCATGTCGGGAGCCGGACCGCGGCCGCTCGTCTATCTCACGTATCAGGTGCGCGACGACGCGCAGGGCGACATCATCATGGGACTCGAATCCGTGGCGAAACAGCATGACTCCATGCTGATCGTAAGCACCACCGTCAGCGCGGATGATCGAACCTCGGATCTGATCGACTTCTTCACCCAGCAGCGTGCGGCCGGCGTGGTGATCGGCCGGTCGGGCGACGACTCCCCCGAATTTCTCGCCAACGTGCGGCGCTACCGCGATCATCTGCGGTCCATCGGCTCGCCGCTGGTGTTCTGCGGGCGACCGGAGATCCCCGGTGAGCCGAACATCCCCACCGTCGACTACGAGCAGACCGGGCCGGGCCGCCGACTCACACGGGCGCTGACCGATCTGGGGCATACGCGCATCGCGTTCGTGGGCGCGGAAACCAACATGCCGGCGCAGCTGCGCATGCGTGGATTCGAGCAGGGCATGCGAGAGTCCGGGCTTGAGCCGAACCCCGCATGGATGGTGCACTGCCGCAATTCGCAGGCCGAATCGCAGCCGGTCATCGAACGGCTGCTGTCACTGCCGGACGGGGAACGTCCGACGGCGATCGTCGCCCACTCCGACTACATCGCGCTCGGCGCCTATCGTGCGGCCCGGCGTCTTGGTCTGCGCATCCCCGACGATCTGTCGGTCGTCGGGTTCGGCGACATCCCCTCATGTCTCGACGTCACGCCGACGCTCACCACCGTGGCCGCGCCGTTCCTCACGCTTGGCCGGCAGGCGGCGCGATTCTGCTTCGACCCGCAGTCGGCGAACGGCACGAATCTGCACGCCACGTTCGCGTCCACGCCCATCGTGCGTGAATCCATGGGACCGGTGCCGCGATGAGCCGCGCGGGGCATCAGGGCCCTCGGCGGGAGACCTCCCCCGGTCCCAGCCGCACCGAGGGCGTGACGCTGCGGGATGTGGCGCGGGCGGCCGGGGTGTCGGTTGCCACGGCGTCGCGGGTGTTCAACGGCAAGGGATCCGTCAGCGATCGGACCCGGGAACGCGTGCTGCAGGCGGCTGAAGATCTGCATTACACCGTCAACACGCTGGCGAAGTCGATGATGGGCATCGGGCCGCGGCTGTTGGTCTACATCACGTTCGCGCGGGCCGGCACACAGAGCGATGTGATCGACGGCATGGAGCAGGTGGCCACCAGGCACGGGGCGATGTTTACGGCCAATACCGTGGGGCCGGATATCCATCAGGAGCGCGCGCTTGTCCGCATGTACATGCAGCAGCGCGCCACGGGCATGATCTTCGGCAAATCGGGGGACGGCTCCGCCGAATACGTCGAGCGGATCCGCCGGTATGACGAGGCGCTGCGGTCGATCGGCTCGTATCTGGTGCTGTGCAGACCGGAGATTCCGCAGCTGCCGCAGGTCGCCACGGTCTCATACGAGCAGACCATGGCGGTGAGCCGCGCCACACGCAATCTGGTGATGCTCGGCCATCGGCGGATCGCGTTCATCGGCGACTGGGATCAGGATTCGGCGCACCGGCGCGTGGACGGGTATCGACGGGGTCTTGAGAGCGAGGGAATTCCCGTGGACCCCTCGCTGATCATTCGATGTCCAAACATCACCGCGGACGGGTGCCGGGCCGCGGAACAGCTGCTGGGACGGTTCGTTGAGCGGCCGGATGAGCGGCCGACCGCCGTGATGACGTTCTCCGACGACATCGCGATCGGCGTGTATCGGGCCGCGCGACGGCTCGGCCTGCGCATTCCGGATGATCTGTCCGTCGTGGGATTCGACGACATTCCGTTCGCCGCCGACATCACGCCATCATTGACGACGATCCGACCGTCGTTCCGGGCCGTGGGGCAACGCGCCGCCGAACTGGTCTTCAAACGGCCGGAGCCCGGTAATCCCGACCTGCACACCACCTTCGAGTCGCGGTTCATACTCCGCGATTCGATCGCTCCGCCGGCGGGAAGGCGGTAGGGGGTAAGAAAAAAGAGTAGGCAGAACGGAATGGAGGCGCTTCGCGGGGAAAACGGCGAGCAGCGCCAGAGCCCTCCCTCAGTCAGACTTCGTCTGACAGCTCCCTCCCCAGGAGGGAGCACGTTCCTCTCCGGAGTTCTCCCTCCATGGGAGGGAGATGTCATGACGCACGTCATGACAGAGGGAGGGCCCCACCCCACAACAGAACCCTCCCTCTCTCTCCGCCCCAAAAACAACAATGGCCGCAAGGCGCCTGTTTCCAGGCACCCCACGGCCATCAGCCACGGAATCGATTATCGAACCATCGGCTCAATCAGACGGATCAGTGCACCTTCTTGATGAAGAACACGCAGATGGCGGCGAGCGTCAGCACGATGAAGCCCATCGGGAACAGACCCGCGTAGCCGAAGGTGTGGATCACCCAGCCGGCGAGCAGCGGGGCGCACAGGTTGCCGACCACGCCGCAGGAGTTGAGGAACGCGAGATCCTTGGCGGCGTTCTTCGGGTTGGGCAGCACGGTGGTCATGATCGCCTGGTCGAGGGAGCTGAACACGCCGGAGCCCAGCGAAGAGACGGCCACGTAGATGGTGTACATCACCGTGGTCGGGATGAAGAACGGCAGCCAGCAGGGCAGGCCCACGGTGAGGATCGCCACGCCCAGCGGGATCTTGATGCTACGGAACTTATCGGCGATCGGGCCGGCGATGATGCCGCAGCTCACGGCGGCGATCACGGCCAGCAAAGCCATGAAGCTCATCCACTTGCCGGCATCGGCCTCGGACTGGCCCATGTAGTCGGTCAGCGTGTACAGACGGTAGGTGCCGATGCCGCCGGGGACCATCCACAGGAAGCGGGCGAGCGCGGCCAGCCAGTAGTCGCGGCCGCCATCCTTGGGCGGCAGGAAGTTGGTGAGCGCGGCGCTGATCGTGAACTTCTCGCGAGGGACGTCCGTGTTGGAGGGTTCACGGCACACGGCCACGGACAGCAGCGACAGCACGTCGCCGATGACCAGCGAGATGATCACGCCGGTGGGGATGTTGGTCACGAACAGGGCGGCCACCACCTGAGCGCCCTGCAGGGCGGCCTGGTGTCCCACGCCGTACAGCGACGACGCGGTGCCTCGCCAGCGGGGAGCCACCTGGTCGGGCTGCCATGCGCAGCCGGCCGCCAGCATGGCGTTGTACACGGCCGCGTACACCCACCACGACACCAGCACCACGGCCACATGGCTGGTGAACGCGAAGCATAGCAGCGCGATGGTGCCCAGGATCACGCCGCCGACGATCCACGGGGTACGGGAGCCGAAGCGGGTGCGGGTCATGTCGGAGAGCGCGCCGCCGATGATGCCGGCGAAGATGGAGATCACCATGGTCACCGTGGACACGATGGCCACCATGGCCACCTTGCCCTGCGGGTCGATCTGCCCGATCTTGGCGGGCAGCAGCACGGCGTTGACGGCCTGGCCCGCCCAATACCATCCCGCTCCTCCGAAGAGCAGGCCAAGGCCAGGCTTCCACGGGAACTTCGGCTGATCCTCATCCACTATTCCGCGGTGCGGGGATACCCCGGAACCGTTGCTTACATATTGTGCAGCCATGACGACACTCCTTCATGCTCATTTCCCACCCGTCTTCCCCGACGGGAGTCCGACGACATCGTCGTTCGGTGACAATTCAGAACAATATCATTAAGAAACCGATTTCAAAAAAGTTTCAAAACACGAGAAAACCATTGGAATTGCAACAAAAATCAGCTTCATGGTCAACAACGGGCACCATGTTTTTCTGTAACAAGTTACATTCGTTCCATCAGAGAATCGGGCCAGGATATGCTCGGCTTCGCTTAGTCGCACTGCCGGAACGAGACTTCCTCGCAACAGCCGGACAGGCAATCTCCAAGTTCTGAAGTCATTTGACCCCGTTGCAGACATCAATCTCCGAGTTCTGAAGTTTCCAGCGCCGAGTCACGAAGTATGGCCGACGAAATTGCAACGACCGTACCCCGGTTTCCGGTGCCGGAAACTTCAGAACTTGGAGATTGATGTCCGGGAACAGCGAATATTACTTCAGAACTCGAAGATAGGCGTCCGACGGCACGGGATACATCCAGAAAAGAGAAAGACGAGGAGGAATATAGAACCCATTGGAATTTTACCCCGGATCAATGGCACGTGAACGGTGGTTTGCCATTGGTAAAACAGTGGCGATCCACGCTTAACAGCCGGCGGACACGCTCCTACCATGGGAGCCATGAGCATTCCAACAGAGTATCCAATGAAGCAGTATCTCGGCGGCATCGTGGAAGCACTGAAGGCCGCTCCCACCAATGGCGCCAATCCGAACGACGTGGAGACCATCCGGTTCTACGGTGAGCTGGGCAACGATGCGCCCGACTCACAGCTGCCGAACGTGCTGGTCGCCATCGCCCGCGTGACCCGTTCCGTCTCCGAGGACGAGGCCGCCAAGACCGCGTTCTCCAAGGCCGGCGGCTTCGGCTACGTGAAAGACGCCCAGCACGCCATCATGGCCACGCTGGACAAGGATTCCGAGGACCTCGTCAAGAAGCGCGGCTGAGCGGAACACCATCCATTCTTGTTTCCTACGCGAAAGGCCCCGGAGCGCAATGTGCTATCCATTGCGCTCCGGGGCCTTTCGCGTCGAACACGACATCCAGCGTGTCCCGCGCCCGTGCGGCCGGCCTGCGGGTACGATCCGCTTCGCTCCCGTGACGGAACGTAACCGTGGGAACAGGCTCGATTACGATCCGTCACCCATATACACCATAACGTAACCGTAATCGAGGATCCGATTACGTCATGCCTGCCAACGACAGCGGAACGTACGCGAACGCCCGGCTCCGGGTACGTTGCGTTTCGACGAGGAAACCAAACGTACCTGAAACCGGGCGAACGGTATCAGACCTGACTATTCCGTCTGTTTCGGCTACTTTAGGTCGTCCCACACGCCGGTGGCCTCGAGATCGGCCACGGTGCGGGCGGTGTCGTCGGTGAGCACGGTGATGTGCCCCATCTTGCGGTTGTGCCGCACCTGCGCCTTGCCGTAGTCGTGCACGTTCCACTCGGGGTGGTCGGCGATCAGCGCGCGGCTGGGCGCCACATGCTGGCCGAGCACGTTCACCATGACGGCGGGGCTGAGCAGCTTCGGCTCGGGCAGCGGCCAGCCGGCGATGCCGCGGATGTGCGCGTCGAACTGGTCGATCGAGCAGGCCTCGATGGTGTAGTGGCCGGAGTTGTGCGGACGCGGCGCCAGCTCGTTGACGACCACGCGGCCGTCCTTGGTGATGAACAGCTCGATGGCGAGCGTACCCGCCAGCTCGAAGCCCTTCGCCAGACGCAGCGCAAGATCATGGGCCTGCTGGTGCAGCTCGTCGCTCACTTCGGCCGGGGCGACGGTGATGTGCAGGATGTTGTTGCGATGGTCGTTGCGCACCATCGGGAACGTCACGTAGTCCTTGCCGTTGCCGGAGACCAGGATCGACGCCTCGAACGCGAAGTCGACGAATCCCTCGAGAATGCTCGGCGGGAAGCCGCCGCCACGGTCGCCGCGGGCGCGGATCTTCTCAAGGTCGGCGTCGCTGCGGAGCACGTGCTGACCGTGACCGTCGTAGCCGCCGGAACGGGTCTTCAGCACGCACGGGTAGTGCAGGTCGTCAATGGCGGCCTCGAGCTCGTCGAAGTCGTTGACCTCGCGCCACGGGGCGGTCTCGATGCCATGCTCGTTGATGAACGTCTTCTCGTTGATGCGGTCCTGCGTTACGCGCAGCAGGTCGGTGCCCTGCGGGGCGGCGACCAGGTGGCGCACCTCGTCGATGGCGTCGGCGTCCACGTTCTCGAACTCGTAGGTGAGCACGTCGGACTTCTCGGCCAGGTCGTGGATGGCGGTCTTGTCGTCGTATTCACCGACGACCTGGAAGTCGGCCACCTGTGCGGTCGGGCAGTCGGGGGTCGGGTCGAGCACGCCGATGCGGAAGCCGCGGTACTTGGCCACGATGGCCATCATGCGGCCGAGCTGGCCGCCGCCGACGATGCCGATGGTGGCGCCGGGCTGCAGCATCTTGACCGCGCCGTTGGTCTCCTCAGACAAGCTGGGCATTCGATTCCTCCACCTTCTTCTTCAGACCGTCGCGGTACTCCTGCAGCTCCTTGGCCAGACGCTCGTCGGTGGTCGACAGGATGCTCACGGCCAGCAGACCGGCGTTCGTGGCGCCGGAGTTGCCCACGGCCGTGGTAGCCACGGGGATGCCGCCGGGCATCTGCACGATGGACAGCAGCGAATCCCAGCCGGACAGGGCGTGGGAACGCACCGGCACACCGATGACCGGCAGCGTGGTCTGCGCGGCGATCATGCCCGGCAGATGGGCGGCGCCGCCTGCGCCGGCGATGATCACGTGGAAGCCCTTCTCACGCGCGGAGTGGGCAAAGTCGGCCATGAGCTCCGGCGTACGGTGGGCGGAGATCACCTGCTTGTGGTACGGAACACCGAACTGATCGAGCATTTCGCAAGCATGCTTCATCGTCTCCCAATCGCTGGAAGAACCCATAACGACCGCTACCAGCGGCGTGTTTTCGGCCATGTCGAACCTCCCGTTCAAGGACCCATAAGAACAGACACCACTGTACGCACGGCGGGGGAAAACGGGGACGGGGTATTGGGGAGGGGCACGGTCGGCGCGCCCAGTAGCCCTCCCTCAGTCATGCCCTGCATGACAGCTCCCTCCCATGGAGGGAGCACACGCACATTGGTCGTCCTGCGAACATGCAGCCCCGACGGCTTAGGGAGCACGATGGTCCTGAACGCATGCGGGCCGACGCCGAATCAGTTCTCGGCGAGGACCTCCACGCGGACCTTCTTGGAACGCAGGAAGGTGATCGCGTCGCGAATGTTGCGTTCGGGGCCTTCGAACACCGCCACAATGCCGCCGATCGGATGCTTGCCCACGATCTGCACGTCGGCGAGCATGATGTTCACGTCGATGCCGAACTTGCGCGTGACCAGCGAGACCAGCGGCTCGGAGACGTCCTCGTGCACGTAGCGCAGGGAGATGAGCTTCTGTCCGGGGCGCAGATCCACCACCGGATCATGGCCGTCGAGCAGGGTCTGCACCTTGCCGAGGCTGGACGCCGACTGGGTGAAGATGCGCGTCTGCGCGGCCTGCGGGTCGGCGAGCACGGCATGCGTGGCACCCTCCTCCACCACCAGACCGCGGTCGAGCACCACGATGTGGTCGCAGATCTCCTTGACCGCGGAGATCTCATGCGTGGCGAGCAGCACGGTCGCCTCGGATTCGTGGGCGAACTGCTGAACGAGTCGCAGAATGTCGAGGCTTTCGAGATGATCCTGCGCGGCGGTCACCTCGTCGAGCAGCACGATGCGCGGGCTGGACGCGAACGCGCGCGCCACGGCGGCACGCTGCAGTTCGCCGCCGGACAGCTGCGACGGGTAGGTGTCCTTCTGCGAGCGCAGGCTCACTTCCCGCAGCAGTCGGAACGCCTTGGCACGCGCCTTCTCGTCGGGTTCGCGTGCCTCGGGGTCCTCGCCTGCGGCGATGGCCACGGATTCGAGGATGGTGCGGTCAGGATCGAAGTCGGGGAACACGCCCACCTTGCTGATCTGCGCCTTGACGGCGGCCAGGCCGGTGGCGTCGAGCGCGCCGAGGTCCTGCCCGAGCACGCTGATCGTGCCGGAGGTGGGGGTGAGCGTGTGGTCGACGAGCTTGAGCAGCGTGGATTTGCCGGCGCCGCCCAGTCCGATGATGCCGTAGATGCCGCCGGCCTCAAAGTTGAGATTCACGTCCTTGATCAACGACTTGGGACCGTCCGCGGTCAGCACCGTCTTGGTTACCGAGGAGAAGACTATCGCATCGACCATCGGGAGTTCCCCTTCCATTCCGTCATTACCGACGTCCATCGCTGGCCTTCGCTTGGCATGATCCGGCATCGCCCGTCATGCCGTCGCCTGCCATACAGGCGTCGTCCAGCTTGTTTCACACACGTTTGCTGATTGCGATCGTAGTGAACTTCGTCCCCGGTTTCCAGCCGCACGCGCGGGATGTCGCGGGAAGATACCGGAAAGTTCGCTGGACGTTGCATGGATGACCGTTGCGATTGCAAGGATTTCCCGACTTCCTCCCGGATCGGTATAAACGCCGTTTGTGGAAACCGATCAAATATTCGTAATCGACGGTCCGATGACGGGTCATCCGGCCATGAAGAGCGGTTCGCAGAGGCGGACGCGGGTGGTAGACGCGGCGACAGATTCGGCAGCGAACGCGGGCGACGAACGCCGGCAGCAGGCACGAACAGCAGGTCCGGCAGCGGACGGGGCGACGATGCGGCGCCGTGTATTCGCTGTGCAAACGTGTGCTTGCTGCGTAGGGAGGATCACCTCATCCGTCGGCTACGCCGACACCTTCCCCTCAAGGGGAAGCTGTCGAGCGAAGCGAGACTGATGAGGTGACCCGTTTTCACGCAGTGAAAACAACCACCGTATCGCCGCAAGGCGATGCCGCCGCCCGCACGCTCACGCTCACACGCGCAGCACAACCTTGCCGAAGACGTCGCCGTCGAGAACCTTGCGGAAGGCGGCGGGAGCGTCGGCGAGCGCGTACGTGGAGTCGATGACGGGGTGGATGTCGGCGTGCTCGACGAAGCGCAGCAGTCGAGCGAAGTCGTCGCGCGATCCCATGGTCACGCCCTGCACGCGAATGTCCTGGAAGAACACGCGGGTCAGTTCGGCGCCGGGCTGGTCGCCGGTGGTAGCGCCGCAGACGGCGATCGTGCCGCCGGGGCGCACGGACTTGACGGAGTGCGACCAGGTGGCCGCGCCCACGGATTCGATCACGGCGTCCACCTTGCGCGGCAGTCGGACGCCCGGTTCGAATGCGGCGTCGGCACCCAGGGCGACGGCACGGTCGCGCTTAGCTTCGCTGCGGGAGGTGACGAACACTTCGAGTCCAGCCGCATGGGCGAGCTGGATGGCCGCGGTGGACACGCCGCCGCCCGCGCCCTGCACGAGGATCGTGTCGCCGGGCTTCACGCCGGCGGCGCTGAATACGAGCGAGTAGGCGGTCAGCCAGCTGGTGCCGAGCGCCGCGGCCTCGTCGAAGCTGAGGTTCGTGGGCTTGGCGAACACGTTGGCGCTGGGCACCTGGGTCTTCTCGGCGAGCGTGCCGGCGTATTTTTCGGACAGGATGGTGCGGCGCTCGCCCGGTGCCACGCCGTTGCCGTCGGTGCCGACGAACGTGTACAGCACGACTTCGCTGCCGGCCTTGAGTCCCTTACGCACGGGGATGTCGTCGTCGAGGATGCCGGCGGCGTCGGTGCCGAGGATCATCGGCGTCTGCGCGGCGGACAGTCCCACGCCCTGCAGCGACCACAGGTCGTGGTGGTTCACGGTGGCGGATTTCACGCTGATCGTGGACCAGTATTCGCGGGGCGTCGGCTCGGGCCTCTCCCCCACTTCCAGTACGGACAGCGGATCGTCGTAGTTCACATCGTTCGCGTATACGGCCTTCATTGGCATTCCCTTTCGCTCGGCATGTCGTCGTATTCATTGTGACGCCGGCCCACGGCAAACCGTGCCAGACACGCCCATGCGCGCCCCGCAAACGCCCATGACCGGAAACACCCGTGATACGGAGATGTTGGGGGTATCGTACGAAGTGGATGCATCGGTCGCATGGTTTCGGCTATGCTTTCGCCTTTGGAAGACGAGCGACGCGCGAGCAGCGAAGGAGCAGGGATGAGCGATTTTCTGGCGGGGATCAACGGTCCGAGCGATCTGAAGCATCTTGCCGTGGATCAGCTGCCTGATCTGGCGGACGAGATCCGCCGCGCGCTCCTCACGTATTCGCACGCCCATGGCGGGCACATCGGTTCGAATCTTGGCTTGGTGGAAGCCACGATCGCCCTGCACTACGTGTTCGATTCGCCGCGCGACCGCATCATTTTCGACGTCTCCCACCAGAGTTATGTGCACAAGATGCTTACCGGACGCCGTGAGGCATTCACCGATCCGTCGAAGTTCGGCGATGTGACCGGGTTTACGAATCCGTTGGAAAGCGCGCACGATCCGTTCGTTTTGGGCCATACGGGCACGTCGATCTCGCTGGCGTGCGGCATGGCGAAGGCGCGCGATCTCATGGGCGGCGACGGCAACGTGATCGCGCTGATCGGCGACGGCGCGCTCAGCAGCGCGGTGGCGTTCGAAGGACTGAACGAGGCCGGCGAACTGCGTTCCAATCTGATCATTGTGCTCAACGACAACGAGATGTCGATCGCCGAGGATCATGGCGGCATGTACGACGATCTGGCGGAACTGCGCGTGTCGAAGGGCCGTGCGCAGCGCAATCTGTTCCGTTCGATGGGACTTGACTATCGGTACGTGGAGGACGGCAACGACGTGGCCACGCTGGTCCGCGCGTTCGCCGACGTAAAGGACATCGACCATCCGATCGTGGTGCACATTCACACGCTCAAGGGCAAGGGACTCGGCAGCGAGGAGGGGTCGGTGGAGAGCAACCACTGGCATAACCCCGATTCCGCGGCGGGATCCCCCCTTAATGCACGCAAGACGTACGGCATGATGGCCATGGACGCGCTGGCCGCACGATTCGACCGTGAGCCCGGTCTGCTGGTCATCTCCCCCGCCACGCCCGGCTCGAACGGCATCACCCGCGAATGGCGCGCCGCGGCCGGAACGCACTATCTTGACACGGGCATCACCGAGGAGCACGCCGTCGCGTTCGCCGCGGGCGTCGCGCGGGCGGGCGGCACGCCGGTGCTCGCCACGAGCGCCACGTTCTTCCAGCGCGCGTACGACCAGATCCATCAGGAGTTCGCGCTCAACCAAGCGCCCGGCACGCTGCTGATCTTCGGCGGCGGCATCTCCGGCACCGACAACACGCATTCCGGTGCGGGCGACATCATGATGTTCGGCAACGTGCCCGGCCTGACCTGCCTGGCACCGACGAGCGGTCGCGAACTGCTCGACATGCTCGCCTGGTCGACCGGACCGGCCGCACGCCCCGTGGCGATCCGCATGCCCGGCAACGACATACTTGCCGCCGAACGGTCGGGCGGATATCCGGCGTTCGACGAGACGACGACAATCGGCGCGACAATCGGCGATGGCAGTGTTGGCATCGACAGTGCCGCTAGTGCCGACGGTGTTGGCGCTCATGATGAACACGACATCACCGTCACGCCGACCGCCGGCAACCCGTGGGCTCATTACACCGTCACGCGTTCGGGGTCGCGGATCGCGCTGATCGGCCTCGGCGACGCCTACCCGACCGCGGAGGCCACCGCCCGCGAGCTCGACGCGCATGGCGTTACAGCCACGGTGATCGACCCGCATCAGTTCTCCACGATCGACGTCGTCACGCTCGACGCGCTGCGCGCCGATCACACGGTGGCCGTGACCATCGAAGACGGTCAGCTTGAAGGCGGCTGGGGCGAGAAGATCGCCTCGTACTACGGCCGGGTTGGCCAGACGGCTTCGACGTCTCAGTCGGCGACCCCGTCTCAGTCGGCGACCCCGACCACTCCGATGCGCGTGCTCAACTTCGGTGCGCGCAAGGAGGTCACCGACCGCGTGCCACTGCCCGCGCTGCGCGAACGCTACGGACTGACGCCGAAGCACATCGCCGAACGCGCGCTCGCGGCGCTGTGAGAGATGCTTTCCGGAGGTTCGGCATAACTAGTAAAAACAGAGATGGACGGCCGCTCATAGGAGTGGTATCGGTCTACGACCGATACTGCATTGTTGCGGCTTTGCCGCATCACCTCATCCGTCGGCTGGCGCCGACACCTTCCCCTCAAGGGGAAGGAGGGGTTTGTCTGTATTCCGTTCTCGCCACAACGCAGACAAACTTACCCCTGTACGACAAACAGGGTTTATCCGCCTTCCTCTCAACGGCGTCACCTCATCCGTCAGCTGCGCCGACACCTTCCCCTCAAGGGGAAGGAAGGGCTGGTTTGCATTTTGCGCTTACTGGAATATGGATTAGCTTGTGCTTTTCCGAGTACGGCTCACGGGGTTCACCCGCCTTCCCCTTGAGGGGAAGGTGGCCGGCGCTAGCCGGACGGATGAGGTGACGCGGCGAAGCCGCATCAACGAAATATCGACCGCAGGTCGATTCCACCAGCCGCTCCCCCACACCAATCCCACCAGCCGATCCAACAGGTCGATACCGAACACCGACCCCATCGGCCGATCCAACACACCAATTCCACAAACCGCTCCCACGCACCTACTGCTCGTTCTTGATCGCGTCGAGGGCGGGAATCTTCACGGCCTTGTTGGACGGGCCGAAGCCGGAGATCAGACCGATCGCCATGGAGAACAGGATCGCGAACACGAACAGCCACGGCGGGATCACCGACAGTCTGGTCACGTCGTCGCCGCCCATGATCGCCTGCCGCACATGCTCCCAACTGAATCCGCCGAGCACGAGCAGATTGAGGCCCAGCGAAATCACGCCGCTCAGTATGCAGCCGATCACACCTCCCATGAATCCGATCGCGCCGGCCTCGCCGAGGAACATCATGCGGATGTCGCGCACGTAGCAACCGAGCGCCTTCATGATGCCGATCTCGCGCGTGCGTTCGGTCACGGACATGACCATCGTGTTCGTGATGCCGATCGCCGCCACGAGCAGCGACACCGCGCCGATGCCGCCGAGCATGAGCTGGATGAACCGCGACTGCTGCTCCAGATCCTTGCGCATCTGCTCGTACGACGTGGTGCCGAATCCCATGTCACGGATCTGCTGCTCCACGTCCGGCACCTGCGAGATGTCGCTCACCTTGACCATCGCCTGGTTGTACGACGTGCCCTTCAGCGCCGTCGACTTGTCGAGCTTGGCGAGCATGGCCCTGACCTGCGTGATGTCCAGCAGCATGCCGGTGGACGTGGCCTGCCCCTTGTTGTAGTCCTCCTTGAGGATGCCGGTCGGCTTGAACTTGAACGTGTTCGCCGAGGACGACCCCGAACCGGACGAGCCGTCGCCGGTACTCGTGCCGTCGGTCGTGCCCGTCGTGCCGGACGCCGAACCGACGACTCCCGAAGACGAACCGTCCTGTGAGCCGAACGTGACGGTGATCGTGGACGTGACCGGGTCGAAGAACGGCTTCTGTGCCTCGTCCGCGGGCACGGTCTCGCAGTTGCCGGTGTTGTCGCACTGCGTCACCTGACCGTCGCCGGCGTCGTACGGCTGATTGCGCATGTTGCTGCCTTCGGGCCGGTACTTGTCCATGAACTGGTAGGCGAAGTACTGTCCGACGAGCACTTCGTCGGCGCGTTTGGGTGCCTCGCCCTGTGTGAGTTCCAATCCCAGTGTCGAGAATTCGGACATGTCGATCGCGTCGATCATGACGTAGGTCGTGTAGTAGCGCCCATTGTCGGTGCTGACCGTCAGCGGATAGTCGATCGTCATCTGCCCGGTGGCGCCCACCACGCCGGGAATCTCCTTCATCGACGCGATGGCGTCGTCGTCGAGCTTCACCTCGCCGTCCGCCCCGGTGCCGGACGAGCTCGTGGACGTGCTCGACGCGGTGCCGTAACCGGAGCCGGGCTTGTACACGGTGATGACGTTGAGATCGCCCATCTGCTTGAGCATGGCTTGGTTCTGCTCGCTCACGCCCGCGCCGAGCGAGATCATCAGCACGATCGAACAGCAGCCGACGATCACGCCGAGCACGGTGAGGATCGTTCGCGATTTGCGTCGGAACATGTTCTGCGCGCACAGGCGCAGGATATCGTCGAAACGCATGGCAGGTCCCGTCTAGCGGCCGCGACGGCGGGCGCCGTTCGGTGCGTCGTGCGCGCTCGTACCGGACAGACCGGTGCCGGGCATGTCGGAGACGGATGCGACGGCAGGCATGTCCATCGTGTCGTCGTTGGGCGTGATGACCGTGGTGGCGGCGCCGTCCGCGGCTGCCGTGCCCGCACCCGCGCCGGCGGTGGACTCTCCGGTGGCCGAGGTGCTGTCGGCGCCCTTCTCCCAGTCATCCCAAGCCTCGTCGACGCTGGCCTTCTTCTTGCGCTTCCTCCTGCGACGCACCACCACGATCACGACGATCAGCAGCACCACAGCGACTGCGACGATGGCGTACGCCCACCACGGCACGCCCTGCTGCTCCTGCACGGTCGCGTCGGCGGCTGCGTCGGACTCGACCGGGGTCGGCGGCTCCTGCACGTTGAGCGTGACCGGGAACTCCTTGGTCTGCGGATGGCCGTCGGAATCCTCGTAGGTGACGGTGAACTTGGCGTTCACCTCGCCCGTGGTGGTGGGCGTGAACGCGAATCCGATCGAACCGGACGCGCCGGACGCCACGTTGCCGAGATACTGGGTCTTAGTCACCGCCTCAATGCCGTCGCCATCCACCGTGGCCTCCACGTTGGCGATGTCGCCCTTGCCCTTGTTCACGTATTCCATGGTGACGGTGGTCTCCTCACCCGAGTTGACGGTCTCGGGGATCTGCGGGTCGTTCACCTGGAAGCGGTCGGGCTGACTCACCGGCACGGACAGTTTGATGTCGGTGTTGTTCGAGCCGCGCTGGTCCTGATCCACGTACTCGTAGCGGAAGCTCACGGTGATGCCCTGTGCGCCGCTTTTGGCGCCGGTCACCGCCTGCATCTGCACCTCCTGGCTCAGGCTGCCGCCCGCGGACAGACGGTCGAAGTAGAACGTGTTCGTGCCGCCGGCGATGGTGAAGTTCTCGCCTCCGTCCACGGTGACGACCATGTTCTCCACGCGTACCTTGCCCTTGTTCTGGAACGTGAAGTTGAGCGGGAACGTGGCGCCCGCGGCCACGGTGTTGCCGCCGTACGTGTAGCCGGTGACGATGATGTTCGGCACGGGTCCGGCGATCACGGTCTGCGTGGAACCGGAGCCGTTGTCCGTGGCGGTCGCGACGGTGCCGTTCGCGGCGGATGCGCCGGTGTTGTCGTCGGCGAGCGCGGGAGGCGCGCTGACGGCCAGTCCGAGCATCAGGCTCATCATGACCGCAAGCAGCATGCCGAGCAGTCGGCGCACCGGCGTTGCCGCGGCCGATGCCTGGCTGGTGGATATGACGTTCATAGGGTTTCCTTCTTCTAGTTCCGTTGTTGTCAAGTACGATGTCAAGTTCGGCCGGCCTCTCTCCCTCCTTCCCCCTGAGGGGAAGGTTTGAAGAACACGCCTGACGCGAAGCGCAGTATGAACCATTTCCTTCCCCTTGAGGGGAAGGTGTCGGCAAAGCCGACGGATGAGGTGACGCCGCGACCAGTCGCAACGTGCATGTACCCGTCATCGGCTGATTCCGCTTCGCCGTTTACCGGATGGTGGATTGGGTCGCCTTCGGCGGCTGTGTTCTGTTTTCACCTCATCAGTCAGCCTGCGGCTGCCAGCTTCCCCTCAAGGGGAAGCCGATGTGAGACGATTCAGGCTTCCCGCGGCTGCCGGTTTCATCGTGCGGTTTTCATCGTGCGTCAGGGGTGGGCGGAGTTGGTTCAGGCGTTCATGGTGTCGGCGATGATGCGACCGTCGAGCAGGGTGACGATGCGGTCGGCGTAGGAGGCCATGTTGCCGTCGTGCGAAACCAGCACGATCGTCTGGTCGAGCCGTCGCGCGAACGAGCACATCATCTCCATTACGTCGGTTTTGGTTTTGGAATCGAGGTTGCCGGTCGGCTCGTCGGCAAACACCACCTGCGGCTTGGCCACGAACGCGCGGGCGATGCCTACGCGCTGCTGCTGTCCGCCCGACATCTGGTACGGGAAGTGCTTCATGCGGCGTTCGAGGCCGACGCGTTTGAGCATGGCCCGGGCCGCGGCCTCGCGCTGCGCCTTGGGGACTCCGCGGAACATGAGCGGCATGGCCACGTTCTCCACGGCGGTGAGGTTGGGCAGCAGATTGTAGGACTGGAACACGAATCCGAGATGCTTCTGGCGGAATTCGGCCAGTTCGTGCTCCTCGAGTTTGGAGATGGGCACTCCGCCGATCATCACGCCGCCGCGCGTGGGTTTCTCCATGCCGGCGAGCTGGTTGAGCAGCGTGCTTTTGCCGGATCCGGATTCGCCGAAGATGCAGCAGATCTGTCCTTTGGGTATGCGCAGATTCACGCGTTCGAGCGCCACGACGACCTCGTCGCCGACCGGATATTCCTTGCGCAGGTTCCGCACTTCGATGATGGGTCGGGATGGTCCGTGATCGGATCCGCCCATGGCTCACCTCCTTTGCCACCGACCGTACGCACCTTGGCGTTGATGGCGGTCGACGGATCGTCTCTTCCTCGACGGCGTTCAGCCATCGCCGATCGCCGCTGCACGATCAAGGATCGTATGGGCTCCTCCGAAGTTCAACCCCTGCCGTGTCAGATACGGCAAGGCGAGTGAGTCGGACGATTTCGCGCAGCATGACGACACTGTTTTCAGCGTATCGCGATTCGACACGACACCCCCATAGTTCCCCGGGATGATTTCCCGACGACGGTGTCGGGGTGGGGGTGGGGG
>NZ_QXGJ01000012.1 GCF_003952005.1 Bifidobacterium callimiconis | reverse complement strand
GCTACTTTGCAGTTGTGCGATTCCAGTCGCAGTGAATCGCGAGCCGACCACGCCATTACGCACAAATACCGTCAGAACCAAACAGGAACGCTCCAATAGTGCACAAGGTCTGTGGAGAACGCTCATGCTGGCCGCACATTGGCATGGGGTTTTATGTGGGCGAGAGTTCAGAGTTCTGCGGGAGTGAGAACGATGAGAAAGCTGGAACCCGTCCAGAGAGGACGATCTGAAAGAGACCGTGGAACGGACCACGTTCAGGGGCAAGGCGCCAGCCGATAGATGGTTGCCCCGGATGATCGATCCGAATACCTTCTGGGTGGACATCCAGACAGCCAGTCCGGACGGTCAAGCCAAGCGGTTAAGCATCGAGATCGGAGTCGGTGCCGAACATCGCGGAGTAGACGGAACCGGAGGACTTGCGCAGATTGCGGCCGCTGGTGCCGGAGGTCTGGGAGGCGTCGAAGTCGTCGTCATCGCGGGCGTAGTTTTCGCGACCGGAACCGTAGCTTCTGTAGCCGCCGTAGCTGCCGCCCTTACGACCACGACCGTAGCCCTTGCGTCCCTTGCCCCGACCGTAGCGGCTGCGGGAGTCCTGCGAATCGCCTGCGGAACCCCAGCCGTCGGAGCAGCTGGAATCGAAGTCGTCGTCAAGATCCTCGTAGCGGGTGCCATCGAAGTCACGACCGCCACGACCACGGCGGGAGCCCCGGCCGCCGCGACCTCCACCTCCGTATTCGTCATCGTCATCGAACGAGCCGAATTTCGACGTCTTGTACAGCCCAAGGCAATGCGAACACGCACCACAACGGTAGAAGGATCCGCGGGAAGTCGAGTCCGCGCCGGAACCGGAGGCAGGGGCCGCGCCGGAACCACCGGGATTCGCGGCGGTCCGTTCACCGGCGGATTCCCCGACGCCCTCCCCGAAATATCGGAGCAATTCGGCGCGCAGGCAACCAGGTGTCTCACAGTAGCGCTCCATCGCATCCAGCCGACCCAGCGCCGCCTCCTTGGCCCGCTTCTGCTCCTCGTCGTCCATCGCGGCGTTGCCGAATGATTCGTCCACGCGTTTGCGCAGCCAGTCGAAATCGTCGTCGGCCCACAGCAGCAGGCTCACCGACTCCTTGCCGTCACGCCCCGCGCGACCCGCCTCCTGGTAATACTCCTCCAGGCTGTCGGTCGCGCCGTCGTTGATCACCCAGCGCACGTCCGGCTTGTCCACGCCCATGCCGAACGCACTCGTGGCGCAGATCACCTGGATCTCGCCGCGCAGGAACCGGTCCTGCACCGGGCCCTTGTCCGACTCCGGCATGCGCGCGTGGAAGTGCGCGGCCGCCACGCCGGCGTCGAGCAGCGCCTGCTCCAGCTCCTCGGTACGCGCACGGCTGTTGCAGTACACGATGCCGCACTGGCCCTTGTGCGCCACGGCCCAGTCCACGATCGCGCGCTCGCGGCTCCAGCGTTTGACGAACCGCACGTCGAAGCGAATATTCGGACGGTCGAAGGTGGTGGTCACGCGAATGGGATCGATCTGTCCGAGGTTGGCGATGATCTCGTTGCGCGTGGCGGGCGTGGCGGTGGCCGTGAACGCGGCGATGACCGGGCGGGCCGGCAGGTGCGCGGACAACGATTCGACGAACGCTCGGATGCCCAGATACGCGGGGCGGAAGTCCTGGCCCCACTGCAGCACGCAGTGCGCCTCGTCCACCGCGATCAGATCGATGGGGGCCCGATGGGCGAACGCCGCAAAATCGTTGGTATGCAGGCGTTCCGGCGCCACGTAGAGCAGTTTGATGTGACCGGCGAGCGCGGCGGCGTAGATGCGCTGGCGTTCGGGGCCCGCCGTGCCCGAGTCGATGAGCGCGGCGGCGATGTGGCGCTTGGCGAGCGATTGTACCTGGTCTCGCATGAGCGCGCGCAGCGGGGTGATGACGAGCGTGAGACGCAGGGCGATCGCCGGCAGTTGGTAGCACACTGATTTGCCGGCGCCGGTGGGCAGCACGGCGAGCACGTCGCGGTGGTTCATGATGGCGTTGACCACGTCGGCCTGTCCGGTACGGAACGAGGTGTAGCCGAAGTTGCGTTCGAGGGCCTTGAGCGCGAAAGGGGTGAAGTCGCGGATGGGATTTGTCGGAGTAGGGCTTGGCACGGAGGAGCTCATATGCGCGAGCATAGGGCAGAGGCGCGATGTGATTCGTTTTGTGACGTGCGGTGTGCGGTTTTCTTCGATTGGACACGGCGGAAGACCGAGGTCTCAGGCGGGACCGGTTCACAAATCGAAGATACCTTGGGGAGGCAAAATCGAGCATGCTTGGAATCGTCGCTATTGCAACGATTCCAGCCGGCTGGTTCAAGACCTTGCTGGGATATCTTCGATTTGTGAACCGGCGCGGCCCGTGCCCCTCGAACGAACCGAACATTCCCTCACATTCATCGTGCGATTTTCGGTCATGTGTAGCAAAACCATGCAAGCATTGCCGCACGGCAATACCGATGTGGAGAACGGAGCCGGTGAGCGACTAGGCTGGGGGAAAAGAGCCGCAATAGAGCACCACATGTGCGCGAGGGAAAGGCGTGAAGGCGATGAGCGAGACAGGAAAGACGCAGTTCTGCCCGCAATGCGGGGCCCCGCGTATGGAGGGCGCCAATTTCTGCGCGAAATGTGGGCACAGGTTCGCCGCGGCGCCGATTCAGGATGACACGGTGATTCAGGCACCGGGCCTGAATGCCGGTCCGGTGCCGTTGCCGGCCGAAGCCGCGGGACCATTGCCTGCACCAGCGCAGATGCCACCATCGTTCGTACCCCAAACGCAGGCGGAATCGGTTCCGCACACGGCGGAGGACCTCGGCGAAACGGAGATCCTGCCTCCGCAGCGGTTCGGCGGTCCAAAGCCAGGAGCGGTTCGGCCGGGAGCCGTGCACGAAGGCACGGCGCAGCCGGTCTCCATACAACCGGAGCACAATTCCAGAACAGCCGCCACGGGAACAGGGGGATCGTCAGCACCGATCACACCCGCCGCACAGCCGAATCCGGGTGCATTCCAGATTGCGCCGGAGACCGGGGACATTGCGCCGTGGGGCGTGACCGCGGAGGAGCGCGAAGCCGCGCAGGAAGCCGCCAAGGAAGCGGCTCGCGAGGCCGCGCGCGAAGCGGTGCCGGGAGCGGAACCCCAGCACGGCAGGCATACGCCGTTCATCGCCGCACAGCCGGTGTACGAGGCGCAGCCGCTGGAATCGCTGGTGGCCCGCACCGAGGCGATCGCCGCGGCACGAGCGGAAGAAGAGGCTCGGGAGCAGGCTGAAGAAGCGCAGGAGCCCGCACAGGCCGAGTCGAGTGGAAACAGCGCTGATGCGCCCTCCCTCAGCCCGACAAAGTCGGACAGTCCACTCCCCCAGAAGGAGCACGCGGCCAAGGAAACCACCGGAGAGTCCGAAGCCAGCTCCGTAGGTGAAGCGACGACCGCGTTCGACCCTCTGGCGGCCTTGGCCGAGGAGGAAGCGGCCGCTACAGGCGCTGGCCAGGCTGATCAAACCGAAGCCGGTGCAGGAGTGCAGTCCTCCCCCAGTCCGACTTTGCCGGACGGCGCCTCCTCTCGGGAGGAGCACAAGGAGAAGGAACCCGAAGCCAGCTCCGTAGGTGAAGAGACGGTGGCATTCAATCCGCTGGCCGCACTGGCTGAGGAGGAGGCCGCCGATGCAAGTGCTCACGGCCTGCACGCTCAGCCCGGAGAACACCCGGCACCGAACCCGGCACCGAACGCTGATGACGTAGACACTCCCGCCCACGTTCCCGAAAGCGAACACGGAACCGGTACGCCCTCCCCCAGTCCCGCAACGTCGGGCAATGCCCTTTCCCAGGAGGAGCACGTCACCACGGTCAACAATACTTCTGCGACCACTTCGATTGGCGAGGAGACAACGGCGTTTGATCCGTTGGCCGCGCTTGAGGACGAGGACGACAGGACCGTGCTGTCTCCTCCGCAGATCGATGACGATACCGTTCCGTCAGCATCTGAAATAGATGACCGTACGGTGATTTCCGACCCGACGCGAGCCGATGCGATTGAAACCGCAACCGGGAACGAGCCGGATCCGGTTCGCGAGGCGGAGGAGACCACGGCGTTCAACCCGCTGGAATGGTTCGACGATACTGCGGAGAATGACGCTCAGCCGGGCATTGCCGTATTGGGTGAAACCGCGCCGACTTCGTTGAATACCGTCGCCGTCCCCGCAAAGGCCTCCGTACCGCAGGCTTCGGAGGAACAGGCAGCGCAGGCGATTCCTACGGGACCGGCCATGCCGCCGGCGATCCCTCCCACCACCGCGCTGCCGCAGAACACTGCGGAACCGTCCGGCGGTCAGGAGACCGTGGCCATGGCACCGGTTCCCTCCCCAACCGCAACGACCAACAATCCGATGGCGAATACCACGCATCCGGAGGAACAGGCCACGCAGGCGATCCCCGTCAAGCAGATGAAGACCCTTCTGGCCGGAGCGGGTGTCGCAGGAATCGTCGGAACCGCTGCGGCCGCACATCCAACGGCCGCGGCCGCCTCAGAAACGACTACTCCGGCATCCGCTACGGGCCCGGCATCCGAATCCGCAACCGTCCCCTCCTCCGCGGAGACCACGGTGATCAAACCGTCGGCCGTCACGCATGACGCCGACATCCCCCATACCACCGCACTGCCGTTGTCCAATACGACCGGCGGGAAGGATACGCCGGCAGCCGTTCCGACATCCTCCACGACCGCGCCCGAAGAGACGATCGCCATGACTCCGTTGACGACTCCGGCAACACCGTCAGCACCGTCAGCCACACCAGCACCGGAAAACCAGCCCGTTCGCACAGCGCGTTCGGCGTCGTCGACCGCGGAGCCGACCGTACAGGATCCGTCACAGCCGACCGTGCAGTCGTCCACCCGCCCGTCGATTCTTGCACCGGTCACGCCGGCACAATCCGCACCGCAGTCGGCGCTCGACGAACTTGCCCAGTTTGCCGTGCCGGACGACGAGGATGACGAGGTTCCGTTCCTCGGCAAGGTCGACGACAAGACCGTCGTGGATCAGACCATGGCCTATCAGCAGCCGGTAGCGTCGGCAACGTCATCGGCAACATCCGAGACGATGGCCATGCCGTCGGCGTTCGCGCCGAACGGCCAGCAGACGTCATACGGACAGTTTGGTCAGCCCGGTCAGCCCGACGGCGCATACGGAACGAACACCTACGGCGACAACGCCGCATACGGCAATCAGTACGGTGGATCCACCGCCCCGACTCCGACCACGACCGGCGGATACGGCAACGGTTCAATTCCCGGCGGCTCCACGCCCAATGTGCCCGGCACCCCCAATGGGCCGGGCAGCGGACAGGTTCCCGGTGGGCCGATCGGCAACGCCCCCGCCCCCAAGCCCAAGCGCAGGCATACGGGGGCGATCGTCGCGGCCGTGATCTGCGTGATCGCGCTCGTAGCGGCCGCCGGCGGCTATGCGCTGTGGCGGAACCGCGAGCATCAGGCCGCGGTCAGCGCCTGCACTGAAGCGCAGTCCTCGTTCGACAAGTCGGCGACCACGTTGTCGAATTCGATCACCAAGGGCAAGCAGGCGATCAGCGATACCCAGTATGACGAGGTGAGCGATCAGACCGCCATCACCAGTCTGAACAATCTGGTCAACACCTCTACGGACGATGGCTCGTCGGAATCGTGCAGCGTCGACCGCACCACCGCGCAGCTCAACGCGAGCGCCGATAAATTCAAGTCGCTGGCCAAAAGCAACGTCACGCTCGCGTCGAAAATCGACAACGGCGTGACCACGCTCAAGGGCAGCAAGGCCAGCAAAACGCTTGCGGACGCCAAGAGCACGCTGGAGTCCACGCTCAGCAAGGCCAAGGAGCTCATGACGTCGGCCACCGGCAACGTAACCGATGAAACCGTGCTCACCGCACTGCAGCAGGCCATCAGCGACGCGAGCACGCTGATGCAGAGCCTGACCGATGCGGATTCGTCCAAGGTCACCGCGTCGGCGCTGAACAAGGCGTCTGACACGTTGGAGACCGCCATGGAGAAGGTGAACGCGTCGGTCAAGGCCAAGCAGGCGGCTGACGACAAGACCCGATGCCAGAACATCGCCGGCAACTACGGCATGTGGCAGGGCAGTATGCAGCTTACCGTGAGCGCCGACTGCAGCATCAGCATGCAGGACGCCGGCGAGGCGAGCGGGTCGAGCGGCGCGTACTCGTACACCGCGGATTCGTATAAGGAGAACGGCGACGGCACGGTCACGTGGAGTCTGTCGAACAACGAGACGATGACGTACTATCCGGCCGGCAAGGAAGCGCCAAGCATCAAGCAGTTCATCGACGCGCTCGGCAACGGCGAGACCGATCCGACCGTGAATCTCCCCAAGATCGAAACCGGCGACGGCTCAGCGTATGTGGGCTGAATGCGTATAAAAAACGCCAGAGGCGTTTTTAGCATTCAGGCGAGCCGACAGGCGAGCAAACAAAACGCGGCCGCAGGCCGACAACACTTGCAGGACTGAGTCCGTTAAGAAAACGCCAGAGGCGTTTTTAGGACTTAGGCGAGCCGACAGGCGAGCCAACAAAACGCCCGGCGGCAGCCGGGACCACACTTGCGGAACGAATGCCTGAAAAAACGCCCGCGGAGGCCCTCCCTCAGTCCGCCTTCGTCGGCCAGCTCCCTCCCTTGGAGGGAGCACAAAGCGACTGCGCCGCTTCGGCGCACGTCACCTCATCAGTCACGCATTCGCGTGACAGCTTCCCCTCAAGGGGAAGCCGGCATTGCCGGATGAGCTCGCACAGCGACACGCAGCCTTCCCCTTGAGGGGAAGGTGGCCGGCGAAGCCGGACGGATGAGGTGACGTGCGCCGGCAACCTCACTGCGAGGCTTGCTCACGAGCGAGGTCGAGGGCGGAGTTGAACGCGTCGGACGTCCAGCTGGCGCCGGCCACGTTGTCGATCTTCAGTCCCTTGAGCTGCTTGCCATCCACCACGCCGGGGATGGCCTGGATGAACGCGTCCTGATGGTCCTTGGAGATGCTGGTGAGCGGATGGCCCACCACCTGCACGTCCGTGATCACGCCGTTCGCGATCGTCAGGGTGACGTCGATGCTGTCCTCGTTGACCGGACCGTACACGCCTTTGATCGAGTATGTACCGTCCTTGTAGTTGCCGGTGTCCTTCGACGACGCGTCGTCGGAGGCCGACGAAGACGCGGATGAAGATGATGAATCGGACGATCCGGTGGACGGCGAAGCCGACGACTCCCCCGAGTTGCCGGCGTATTCGTCGTCCATCGGCACCGCCTTGGAATGCGGGCTTCCGCAGCCGCCGAGCAGTGCGCCGACCACCACCAGACCGGCGAGCGCGCCGGCCGCGGTCTTTACGGTCTTGTTGGTCATGTCAGTTCCTCCCCTGTTGATTGCCTATCCCCACGGTACACGGATCACGGCACGGATTTCACAGCGCCAAATGGACTAAATCCGCGTTTTACTCCATCAAACAGTCGCAAATCAGCCGGAACAGCGACCATTTGGTGGAGTAAAGTACCGAGCCACCGCTCTCACCGCTCTTGTTTACTCCTCGCCGCCGGTCTTGGCGGCCTTGGTCGGGTCGGCGAACCCGATCGCGGTCTCGCCGGTCTGCGCGCCTTCGGACTTGCTGCCCGTGGATGCGGGCTTGCCGCCGGCCGCCTCGTACTTGGCGCGCGCGTCCTCGTCGTTCCACTTCTCACCCACGAGCACGCCGTGGTTGAGCATAATCTCACGTTCGGCGCAGCTGGCGACCAGCGCGTCGTGCGTCACGACGATGATCGTGGTGCCCTGTTCGTGCAGCTGACGGAACAGGTCAAGCACGATCTTCTCGTTCTTCTCGTCCAGGTTGCCGGTGGGCTCGTCGGCGAGGATCAGCTTCGGGCAGTTGATGAGCGCGCGAGCGATGCACACTCGCTGCTGTTCGCCGCCGGACAGCTGGCCCGGCAGGTGGTGGGCGCGATCCTTGAGGCCCACGCGGTCCAGAGCCTCGAGCGCCTCCTTCTCGTTGACCACCGAATGGTAGTACTGCGCGACCATCACGTTTTCCACGGCGGTCAGATGCGGCACCAGATAGAACTTCTGGAACACGAGACCGATCAGGTTCTTACGCACATCGGCCAGCTGCGTGGCGTTGAGATCCTCGAGCTTGCGTCCCTCGAGGGAAACCGAGCCCTTGCTCGGGGTGTCCATGCAGCCGATCATGTTCATCAGCGTGGTCTTGCCCGAGCCGGACGAGCCGACGATGGCGAGCCATTCGCCCTCCGGCACGGTGAGGGACAGGTCGTCCACGGCGTGCAACGAGCCGTAGATCTTGGAGATGTGATCAAGTTCCAGAAGCATTGGAGATCCTTTGTGACGGTTGGGGATTGACGATTATTCTTCACGCAGCACGATGGCGGGGTCGATGCGGGAGGCGCGGCGCACGGGCACGATCGACGCGACCACGGCGATCAGCACGCTGAGCACCACCGACGCCAATCCCAGCAGCCAGTTGAACGACAGCGTCCGTTCGAACACAGTCTGGCACAGTACGCGCGCGAACACGTAGCCGATGCCCGTGCCCACCACGCCGCCGAGCAGACCATAGAGCGCCGACTCCACGTAGAATTCGGCGCCCACCGACGCGGAGCTCGCACCCAGCGCCTTGCGCAGACCGATTTCGTTGCGGCGCTGCGAGACGATCGACGCCATGGTCGTGCTCACGCCCACGAGCGTCAGCACCAGCACCACGACCGACACCAGCCAGAACAGCGTCTGCAGCATGGTGATGATGCGCGTGTTCGACGACGTGATCTTGCTGACCTGCTGTGCCTTCACACCCAACGACGACGATTTGTTGATTCGATTAACGAGCTGCGTGAGCTGATCGGCGGACGCCTCGGAGGAGAACTCGATCACATCGCTGCCGCGCTCGCCGGCCAGTTTGGTCAGGTCATCGTTCGTGGCGTATACGATCTCGTCCTCGCTGCCGCCGGTGTCGACGATGCCGGCCACGCGGAACTCGGTGCCGTCGGTGTTGAGAATGTCGGTGGACACGCGTCCGTCACGCGACGACTGGCCCGTGGACTGCGCCTGCGTTTCGGCGGACGTCGTACCGGCGGTCGTGCTGTCGTTCGGCACTGCGGTGGCGTTCGATCCGGCCGAACCGGACGTGCCGGACGAGCTCGCCCCGGCCGCATTGTCCGACGCACGATACGCGATCTTGATCGCCGAACCGATCTCCAATCCCATCGCGTCGGCCACATCACGACCCACAAGCACACGGCCCTCGCTCGGCCACTTGCCGTCGACCACCCAATGGCGGTTGAGGTCGCGCACCTGATTCACGTCAATGCCGCCAAGCACGTAGGGTGCCGAGTTGATGCGCACCGTCTCGTAACGGTAGGTGGCCGACTTGGCGGAACCGGCGGCCTCGACCGTCTTCTCGACCGACGACACCGTGTCGGCACTCAGTCCGGCGGCACTCGACGCCTCGTTCGGCGTGACGATCAGATTCGCGCCATACGCACGCATCTCGGCACTCATCTGCTGCGGCACCACCAGGCACACGGCGGCCAGACAGAACAGCGTCGCCGCGCCCACCATCGACGAGACGACGGCCATCACGGCACGCGAACGGCGACGGAACACCGCGCCGAAGATCATGGCGAAGAACATACGCCGATTCGTCATCGGCTTGCGAATCTTGCCGGCCTTTTCGACCTTGCTATCAGCGGCCATGCAGCACCTCCGCGGGACGCAGCCTCAGAATCGAACGGATCGACGACACCGAGGCGATGAGAATCGTAATGGCCAGCAGCACGAACACCAGCACGAACACCATGGGACGCATCGTGATGCCCGAACCGAACACCACCTGTCCCACGATCTGTGCCACGCCCGAGCCCAGACCGGCGCCGATGAGCGCGCCCACGAGCGAGATCACCGCCGTCTCGGCCAGCATCAGACGGGACACCGCGCCATCCGTGGCGCCGATGGCCTTGAGCAGCGCCAGCTCGTTGCCGCGCTCGCCGATCGACGCGGCCATGAGGTTCGCCACGGCGATGGCGGCGGCGACCAGGCTCAGCGCGGTCATAAGGATCATCACGGCGCGGGTCTTGTTCATCACGTCGCCCTGCAGCGCGGCCACCTGCCGCACCTGCTTGGCCACCGAACCGGGGATGACCTCCTCGATCTGGTAGGCGATGGAGCTCGCGTACGCGGTGCAGTACCAGGTCTCCCACTCCTCGGACGTCAGCGCGGCCGGGTTCTTGGCGGCCTTGCGCGCCAGATCGTTCTCCGGCGTGGTGAGCGCCTTGACCTCGATCTTGTCGACGGAGTCAGGCAGATCGGCCAGCGTCTGCGCCACCGAGCTCGCCATGTACAGCGAGTTGGCCGCGTCGTCGCCGGAGTCGTATGTGCCGACGATCTTCACCGGCTGCACGTTGTTCACGCCGGACGCGGTGGTCTTGGTCAGCGTGAGCGTATCGCCGATCTTCACGCCGAGCTTGTCGGCCAGGTTCACGCCGATCATCGCCTGATCGGTGTCGTCCTTGGGCCAAGCGCCCTGCACGGTCCACCAGGAACGCATGCCCTGCACGCCCACCACGGTGGATTCGCCAGTGTCGAGTTTGAGCGTCTTGTTGAACCACGTGCCCACGATCGGGATGCTGACCTGACCGCTGCCGCCGTTCACGCCGGCGTTCGCATGGATATTGAGCTGCGGCGCGAAGTTGGTGATGTTGAACGCCCAGAAGATCGTCTTGATGTTCTTTGCGTCCGACTCCTTGAGGAACGACGTGGGATCGCTGGTCGTGCCGGAGCCGCCCGTCGAATCGGACGTGCCGGCCGCACCCGCCGCGTCGTCCGTGGAATACAGATCGGAGATCACGGCGTCGGACTTCGGCTGCACGGTGATGTTGGAGCCGTACGTCGACAGTTCGGCGTTGAGCTTGTCGCCCACGTCGAACACGACGCCGAGCATGGCCACGCTCACCGTGGCGGACAGGCACACGGTGACGGCGATCAGCAGACGACGTTTGAACTGCCTGCTGAACGACCGGAAAATCATACGAAGAAAGAACACGCTTCACCTCCCCTTACTTGAAGTGCTGCGACAGCGCGTCGAGATCCGCCGTCTGGATGGTGATCTTGCCGTTGCCGATCTTGTAGTTGAACGGGATCGGGTTGCAACCGCCCTTGAATCCGATGGTGGCGAGGTTGATCGCCACGTCGCAGCGCTTGCAGATGATCTTGCCGTTCTCCTCGTAGTAGCCGGCGTCGCCGCACGTCTCGCACGCGTCCAGACCGATGCCGTATGCGCCGCCGTTCTTCTTGATGATGATGAAGCGCATGGTGGTGCCGTCCTTCGCCTTGTATTCAAAGCGGTGCAGATGGCCGTCCTCCACCTGGGAGAAGTTGATCGTGGCCACGCCCTTGCTCAGCGAATACGGTTCCGGCGGCGAAAGCTCGGGCACCTTGTTGTTCTCGTAGACGCCGAACGTGAGTGCCACGGTCACGCCGATCATGGCGACGAGACTCCACACGCTGGCCGCCAGCGCGCGACGCTTGAATGCGATGTGCGTACGGGCGATGGCCTCGTTCGCGCCGGTCCTCGGCATCCTGAATCCGGCGATCAGCGATGCGACGACGGGGATGACGAACACGAGCGCCTGCGCGAGCGTGAACTGGATCTCGTGGTTGTGGAAGAAGATGAGGGCGCGGAACGCCGGGCCGTGCAGCACCAGGATCAGCATGTTCATCATCAGCGAGAACAGGTCGGTCAGGTGGCGGATGAGGATCAGCACGACCAGCAGCGCCGCCGCCGCGGTGAACGATGCGCGGACGGCCGTGGAGCGCATCGTACGGAAGATGGCCGCCGTGACGATGGCGGTGCCCACGCCGAGCAGGAAGCCGAGCGCGCGCAGCAGCATTTCGGAGGTGAACGGCGACTTGCCGGTCTCCACGAAGTTGGTCAGCTGCAGGATCACGTCGGGCGTGATGTAGAAGGTGGTGCATGCGATGCCGGCCGCGGCGGCGAAGTTGCCGAGATGCAGCGCGACCGCATGGTCATGCCAGTTCTTCGTAAGTCTGTGTGCGGTGAGTACGACGGCGATCATGGCCACGTCGAACACGACCGCGAGGATCAGCGCCGGCAGGTTCACCGTGGAGCGACGATCGATGACGGCCGTGCCGCGCAGCGTGGCGAACACGAGCGCACCGAGCAGGCCCAGGATCAGGCCGATGAGACGCCAGTTCGCGCTTTTCGGTTTGTCGCGTCCCTCACCCACGGTGAGCAGTACGCTCATCACCATGACCAGCAGGCATGGCGACAGCATACCCGGCAACGCCTGCACGTATTGTCCAAGCATTCATCAGCCTTTCGTTGTTGATGTTCAGTTGTGTATTGGTTGTGTCACGTTATGCGTTATGCCACGTGTTTTCATCCAAAAACGCGTAGAGGGCATTCCGGCGATTCACCTCCCGCAGGGGAGCGAATCGGCGGAATGCCCTAGGGTGTAAGTTCCCGGTCAGCCCCTTGCGGGGCGTATCAGAACGTTACGCCACTGCGAATGGTACCGCGATCACCACTGGTGAACGGTGTAGTCCCAATCGAAGGAGGCGGTCAGCGGCTCGGTCCAGAAGCGGCCCTTCACACCGGTCTCGGGATCCACGTGCAGGGTCCAGCCGTTCTCCTGCGGGGAGTGGATGGTGAAGGTGAGCTTGTACTCGCCGTCCTTGTCGAGCTTCAGGTTGGCGCCGTAGTGCGGACCGTCGTCGGCGTTCATTTCCATGAACGTACCCTGCTGCACGTTGTTCGGATCGTTCTTGTCCTCGATCTTGTAGTCCACGGTCAGCTTCGGGATGAACTCGCCCTCGGCGTAGCCCAGCTGGTTGTTCTTCAGGGCGTGGATGTCGGCCTCGAGGTGGAGGTTCGACTCGGCGGCGGACAGGCCCTGGCCTTCGGGGTACATGTCGACGGGCTGGAAGTACACGGCGGCCACGTTCAGCGGGCCGACCTCCTGGTCGTCGCCGATCGGGATCTCTTCGAAGCCGGCGCCGCCGTCGGTGCTCTTGGACTCGGTGGTCTTGGAGCTGGAGGAGGAAGCGCTCTTGTCGGAGCTGGAGGAGGCGTTGGAGTTGCCGCAGGCGGCGAGCGAGAACGCCATGGCACCGGCGGCCACGACGGCCAGCAGAGCCTTGATCTTGTTCTTCATCATTTCTCTTTTCCTTTTCTGTTGGGATTTTGGAAAAATCTTGGGGTTGTGTTCGCGGGTCGCGTCTGCGTCTACTTGGCGGGCTCGGCGGATGCGAGCTTGGCCTTGGCCTTGCGCTGCTTGATGAAGCCGACCACGAACAGGGCGATCACGGCGACCGCGGCGATGGCCTGGGCCACGATGGTCTCCACGTACGGGTAGAAGCCGAGCCAGTCGTTGGTGGGCACGCCGTTGAGGTACATGCCACCCAGGGCGTCACCCTCGATCAGTGCGTGCACGCCGCCGCCGGCGAAGACGACCACGAGGATGGACATCAGGATCGAGGTGACCAGGAAGAACGGGCCGATCGGGATCTTCACGGAGGTGAAGCGGATGATCAGGAACACGATCACCAGCACCACGGCCGCGGCGATGCCGCCGATCCACATGCCTCGCGAGTCACGGCTCATCGAGTAGATCGACTCGTAGAAGATCACGGTTTCGGCGCCCTCGCGGAACACGGCGAGGAAGCTCAGCATGGCGAGCGAGACCATGGTGCCCACGGTCGTCTTCTCGCCAGCGGAGGCCACTGCGTCGGCGGAGGCCACTGCGGACTCGGTCTTGTTCTTGATGTACTTGTTCCACGCTTCGACGCTGGACTTGTTGAGCATCCAGTTGCTGGTCCACAGCAGCATGCCCATGGCGATCAGGGCGCACACGCCCTCCATGATCTCCTGGATCGGGCCGCTGCCGCCGAAGAGCAGGCCGAAGAGCACGGCCACCACGCCGGAGCCGGCCAGACCGGCCAGCACGCCGACGTAGATCCACTTGACGAAGCGCTTGTTCTCGGACTTGATCAGGTAGGCGATGATGGCGGCCACCACGAGCAGCGCCTCAAGGCCCTCACGGATGAGGATCAGGAAGGCCTGGCCGACGGAGCTGGTGATGAACTTGGTGAAGCCGTTGACGTTGTCCGCGGCGCCGCCGTCAAGCTTGCCGGCGTCCTCCACCAGCATGGACTTGAGGCTGGTGATGTGCTGGGTGGCATCCTCACCGGCCACCATGGCCTTGCGGGCCTCCTTGAACGTGGATTCCACCTTGGAGACGCGGTCGCCGCCGATGGCGTTCATCACGTTCTTCTCGAAGCCGAGTTTCTCGTAGTACTGGTAGTAGGCGTTGTTGACGAGGTCGGAGCCCTTGCGGCCGTCGCCGGCCTTGGCGGCCTTGAGCGCCTTGTCGAGGATCGGGGTCATCTCGTTGGCCACGTCGGTCCAGGTGCGGTCGCCCTTGCCGGTGTTCTTGTTGACCTTGTTGGCCTCGAGCGTCTTGCGCTGGGCGTTGGTCTTCTCGGCGCGGGCCGTGTAGTATTCCTGCGGCTTGAGCAGGTCGGAGGCGTTGTCGAGCTGGGTCGCGGTGTCGGCGATGTCGGCGGTCAGCGTGGCGATGCCGGAGTCGATGTCGCCTTCCTTGCCCTGCTGGTAGGCCAGCGACTTGATCGTATTGAACTGCTGCTGCTGCGACTGGAACTTCTCCTGGCCGAGCTTATCGATCGTGGCCTGGGAGAAGTTGGTGGACACGTAGGTGATGCTGTAGGCGGAGTTGAACGCGGAGGATGCGCCGGAATGGTCACCGTTCTTGTAGTCGGTGGAGCCTTCGTTCAGCTGCTCGGCGATCTTGTCGGAGATCTGGGTCCACGTGGTGTAGTCGAACGACGCCTTGGTCGGCACGCCGTCGGAGCCGGACGCGGCCAACGCGGCGTTCGGGGACACGAAGAGCGCCGCCACCATAAGCACCGCCATGATCACGGCCGCGAAGACACGAATGACGCCGCGGACCGCGCCGCCGGAGATGCCGGCAACGGCGTTTCGCCCATGGCGTACGAGTGTCATGCTCAGTGAACGCATAGATTCCTCTCAATTTCCGCCACTGCGGATCCCCTCTCGAAAACCAATGTTTTCAATAGTTCCACAGCATTTTCATGAACCGTTACGGAAACTTAGAGCCACTTTCCCGAAAAAGAAAGTCTTGACATTTTTAGGGGTGCGTGGTAATTGGCGGCCTCCCCTAGGTCAGAATAGGGTGTGAGCGCTCACAAAACGGTGTGCGCCTTATGTTTTGTCCATTTGTGTAAATTATTGGCATCGCCCAAAAAATCGTCTCGATAGTTGGGATAACACGAATCGAAGATACCCGCAAAGCTGCGGCGGAAATCCGCGGGAGTTGCTCGGATAACGTCGATTTGTGAACCGCCGCCCTTCACGACATTCTCAGAACCTCACATTTCCAAGACCGAATCGTACAAAACCGCCCATAAACGATCACACATCCCGACGATTCCCTTCCGGTACAGGGAGCATAATCGCAGAACTGCAAAGTACCGAATCACAAAATCTTGAAACCGTTGCAATTACAGGGCTTCCGAGGCGGGTGAAAAAGCTACTTTGCAGTTCTGCGATTTTTCCCGAGTTCATTCCTTCCGAAAAACGCGGGGCCGGCCTCCGACCTACCATGAAACCCATGGAGAACTTCCCCGGAAACGTATGCCACGGCTCATCAACGCCCTTGGAATCCGGCGTCCCCGCGAACGGGAACGCGCCCCAACCAGGGCGAAAGCCTTCGGAAGGCCCCGCCGTCGTCAGCTTTCCCAACGCTTTGGGAGGCGGGATCATCATCACCTCATCGCAGCAGATCACCTCCTCCCTGCACGACCGCATGGCATCACGTATCGACGAATTCGAACGGGCGCTGTCACGGTTTCGCGAGGATTCGACCGTTTCGGCCATGGCCCGCTCCCCGCACGGAGGCCGGTTCGAATTCCCCGACTTCACACGCCCGCTGTTCGCGTTCTACGATCGCATGTTCGCCGCGACCGAAGGTGCGATCGACCCGTGCGTGGGCGAGGACCTTACGCGCCTGGGCTATGACGCGAATCTGACGTTCCGCATGGAATCCGGGGCGTTCGCACATCTCGGCCGGGAACACGGACGCGCCACCTGGGACTCGGTGCGCCGCGACGGCACGACGCTCGTCACCACGGGCCCGGTACGGCTGGATTTCGGAGCCGCGGGCAAAGGATACATGGTGGATCTGCTTGGAGAGATGCTGGAACGGTATGACAGGGAGCGGCTCGAAGAACATGGCGACGATCGCAACGGGACAGAGCCACTGCGGTATGTGATCGACGCCGGCGGCGATCTGCGCGTACGTGTGTACGACAGTCGCGGAACCAAACCGGGGACGACCGAGCGGACTCCGGAGTCCGGGTTGGTGGGCCGGCAGGAAAATCCGAACGGACGGGATGCGAATGAACGGCCCGAAGTCTGCCCGGGCTTCGGGTACCGGCCGGCCCGCATCGCGCTCGAGGATCCGGACAACACTACGCGCGCCGTGGGCGTTCTCGAGCTCACGCATGCATCCCTATGCGCGTCGGCCCCGAGTCGACGGCATTGGCCGGTGTCAGGAGCCGAGACCTTGCACGAGGCCCATCACCTGCTCAACGCGCTCGATGGGCTGCCGGCCAACGATGTACGCGCATCGTGGGTGTTGTTCGACGGCGCAGACTCCGAACCGTATCCGACCATGGTAGCGGATGGACTGGCGACGGCATTGTTCGTCACATCGGCGGCGAGGCTTGCCGAGTCCTGTGATTTCCAATGCGCGATCATCACCGAGGAGCGGATCCTAGCCAAGTCGCGGAGCTTCCCGGGACAATTCTTTGTGGCCTGACCGAGCACATACCCGGCTCCCCTCAACGAGGGGAGCCCACGCCCCACCCCACAGACCGGGTCAACGGTCCACGGAGTCGTTGAGGAAACGCAGTTCGTCGGGGGTGAGGATCAGCCGCGTGGCGGCGAAGGAGTCCTGAATCTCGTGCGGATTGCGGGCGCTGGGGATCGTGAACAGACGGTCGTACTGGGCCATCTCCCACGCCAGCACCACGCGCTGGTACGAGCAGTCGTGCACGGCGGCCACCGTACGGAACGCGTCGTATTTGCGCTGGTCGATCTTGTCGAGGAATCCGCCGAGCGGCGACCAGCAGACGAACGCCAGTCCGCGCTGTTCGCAGTATTCGAGCGTATGGTCCGGGTCGGGGAATGAGGGCGAGAACTGGTTCTGCACGGCCACGAACGCATCGTCGAGGATCTCGCTCGCCGTTTCGATGTCGGCGGCGTCCACGCGGGAGATGCCCACGTAGCGAACCACGCCCTCGTCGACGAGCTGGCGGAACGCGCCCATCTGCTCGTCGTACGGCACCTGTGGATCGTGGCAGTGCGAGTAGAGCAGGCTCAGCGTATCGGCGCCGAGTCGAAGCGCAGATTCCTTGGCCTGACGGATGATGGTTTCGGGGCGGGCGTCGGCCTGCCATCCGTATTCGCCGAAGTTGTTGCCGGATACGGCGCCGGTCTGATCGGCGATGGCGGAACGGTCGGCGTCGGACGCGGCGGGATCAGCAGTCTCGGCGGGCGCATCCGGCACGGGCGCCGGCGCGGACAGCGTGCGCAGCCATCCGGTCTTGGTGGCCACCAGCACCTCGTCGCGAGGGCCGTTCCACGTGTGCAGCGCATCGTAGACGAGCTTTTCGCCGTAGCCGAGATCCTCGGGCTCCCCGGTGCCGGGCTTACTCGGCAGATAATACGACCATGCGGTGTCGAGGTAGCGCACGCCCTCGTCGAGCGCCGCGTGGATCGTGTCGATGGCCTCGCGCCGGCCCGTCGGTCGTCCTTCGATGGCGAGCGCCATCGTGCCCATGCCCAGTCTCGGTGTCTCGAATCCTGCCAGCTGTGCCATGCGAGTCCCCTTTCACTGCCCGGCGGGCGGTCATACGTTGCGCCGCGGGCGTTGCTGCGCCACGCGGGACGTGGTTATCCTCACGATCGTCTCCGTCGTCTCTCAACCCTCCACCTTAGCGGGTGAATACGCTTCGCACGATCTGCGTTTCCCGAAGCGCAGTGGCCGCCGAGGTCACGAATCCAGCAGCGTGGTGTGTCCGTTCACCGTGATCTCGATGCGCAGATGGCCGCCGACGGCCTCCACGTAGCGTTTCAGCGTGCCGACCTTGATCGAGTCGATTTCGCCGTTTTCGATCTGTGAGATGCGTGGCTGGGAGATGTGCAGCGCGCGTGCCAGCGCCTGCTGCGGGATGTGGAGTTTTCGCCGCAGTTCGCGGAGCTTGTATGCGCGGATCTCGGCGATCATGCGCTTCTTCTCGCGTTCCACGGCGGCTTCGTCGACCGGACGGATTTTCAGAATGTCATCGATGGTCATCGGCTTCATTGCGTTCCTCCATATACGTGTTCCATCGTTGTTCGGCCAGAGGGATGTTGGTTTTGTACCATGCATCCCACTTTCCCCGTTTGTCTCCCGCCACCAGCATGACAGCTCGTCGTTCGGGATCGAATGCGAACAGCATTCTGATTTCGCTGATTCCGGATGATGGCGGCCGTAGTTCTTTGAGATTGTGAATGGATGAGTACCGGATCGAATCCACCAAAGGCCGTCCCAGCATAGGTCCACGCTCCCCCAGTATTTCCAGAGAGGCCATGACCTGTGCATAGGTTTCCTCGTCCAAGGACAGCAGCCAGTCCCCGATGAGTTCGAGTCGCACCACCCATCGTTGTCTTCTGCGTGAATATAACGTTTTCATTATATCCTCCGTTTCTGTTCGCGTCGTCGTTGACGTGTTCAGATTGCGGAGGAATGGATGGGAAGCGTAAGAGGAAGCGACGAATGTGCGCCGGTGCGGCCCCCTGCGGGTTCCTTTTTGGGGGTATAGAGGGCGTGGCTCCCCTCAGTCACCGATAGCGGGTTGAGTTGTGCTGCGGTGATTGAGTTTTTGCCGCGGCTCCCCTCAGTCCGCCGGTGGCGGACAGCTCCCCTCAGAGAGGGGAGCCACCGGATGCGCCCCTGTCGGATTTGGGATCGCGGCTCCCCGCTCTGAGGCCGGGGCCGTTAGAAAACGCCGGCGGCGTTTTTAAGGCTCGGGCGAGCCGAAAGGCGAGCTAGGAATCCGCGACCGGCACGGTCATCCATTATCACAGGACGAGCTGTCGGCGCAGCCGACTGAGGGGAGCCGACCGCTCCGAACTAAGCATCGAGGTCGCCGACACCCAGCACAGGTCCGTCGAGACCGCTCCGACGCCTACGCGGCGAGGGTGGCGAACTGGCTGTTGTAGAGGTCGGCGTAGAAGCCGCCGTCGGCGAGCAGTTCGTCGTGCGTGCCGCGTTCGATGATGTCGCCGTCCTTCATCACGAGGATCATGTCGGCGTTCTTGATCGTGGACAGGCGGTGTGCGATCACGAACGACGTACGTCCCACGGTCAGCTGGTCCATGGCCTTCTGGATCAGCTCCTCGGTGCGCGTGTCCACGGACGAAGTGGCCTCGTCGAGGATCAGGATCGGCGCGTCCTGGATCATGGCTCGCGCGATGGTGAGCAGCTGCTTCTGGCCTGCGGACAGGCTGGTGTTGTCGTTGAGCACGGTGTCGTAGCCGTCGGGCAGCGAGCGGATGAAGCGGTCGAGGCCCACGGCGCGGCAGGCGGCCTGCACCTGTTCGTCGGTCACGCCCTTCTTGGAGTACACGATGTTCTCGCGGATCGTGCCCTCGAAGGTCCACGTGTCCTGCAGCACCATGGCGAACTGGTCGTGCACTTCGGCGCGCGGCACAGACGCGGTGGAGACGCCGTCGATGCGGATGTCGCCGCCGTTGAGATCGTAGAAGCGCATGAGCAGGTTGACCATGGTGGTCTTGCCGGCGCCGGTCGGGCCCACGATCGCCACCTTCTGCCCGGCCTTTACGCTGGCGCTGAAGTCGTGGATCACCGGCTCGCCCGGCTTGTAGCCGAAGCGCACGTGGTCGAACTCCACGTCGCCGCGCAGACCGTTGGCGTCGCCGGCCTCGTCGGTGATGTGACGGCCCTCGAGCGCGGTCTCGTCGCTCATCTCCGGCTCCTCAAGGAAGCCGAACACACGCTCGGACGCGGCGGCGCAGCGCTGCAGGTTCTGGAACGCCTGCGCGAACTGCGACAGCGGCTGCGTGTACAGGCGGATGTACATCATGAACGCCACGATCACGCCGAACTCGATGTCGCCGTTCATGGCGAGCGCCGCGCCCACAACGCACACGGCCACGTAGCCGAGGTTGCCCACGAACTGCATGATCGGCATCATCAGACCGGACAGGAACTGCGACTTCCAGCCGGACACGTACAGACGGTCGTTGTACTTCTCGAACTGGTCGATCGACGAATCCTCACCGGAGTAGGCCTTGACGATCGTATGGCCGGCGTACATCTCCTCCACGTGGCCGTTGACCTCGCCGAGCGCGAGCTGCTGCAGCGTGAAGTACTTCTGCGACGCCTTCATGATGATCATCATGATGATCAGGCCGATCACGCTCACGCCGATCGCGGTGAGCGTCATGGTCACGTTGTTATAAAACATCATGACGAGCGATCCGACGAACAGCGTGGCCGCGGTGATGAGCGATCCCAACGACTGGCCGAGCGTCTGGCCGATGGCGTCCACGTCGTTGGTGATGCGGCTGAGCACGTCGCCGTAGCTGACCTTGTCGAAGTACTTGAGCGGCAGACGGTTGATCTTCTTCGAGATCTCGTCACGCAGACGCTGGGCGGTGCGCTGGGTGACGCTGGCCATGATCCAGCTCTGCACGTAGGTGAGCAGCGCGTAGCCGACGTAGAGCACCACGAGCGTGACGCATATGCGCGTGACGGCGTCCATGTCGATCGAGTTCATGACCGGACGGCCGTTGACCATGGCGGGCAGGCCCTTGGTGATCTCGTTGGTGACGTCCTTGAGTTTGTCCGGTCCGATGATCTGGCAGACGGTTCCGGCGGCGCCGAGAATCAGCGCGATGATCATCGCGGGCAGATACCGCTTGCAGAAGCGGACGAGTTTGCCCATGATCTTGCCGAAGTCCTGCGGTTTTTCGACCGCGGTACGCGGTCCCATTGGTCCTGGCATTGGTTCTCCTTAAGTTCTATATGCAGTTGAAGCGTTTTGCTCGGCCGACTCCTCCCCTACGCGGCGAGCTCGGTCTGGGAAAGCTGGGATTCGGCGATCTCGCGGTAGACGTCACAGGTTTCGAGCAGTTCCTTGTGCGTGCCGTGGCCGACCACGCGGCCGTCGTCAAGCACGATGATCTGGTCGGCGTGCATGATCGTTCCGATGCGCTGCGCGACGATCAGCTTGGTCGAGTCGGCGCATTCGCGGGCGAGGGCCTCGCGCACCTCGCGGTCGGTACGGAAGTCAAGCGCGGAGAACGAATCGTCGAACACGAGGATCTCCGGGTGACGCCATACCGCGCGGGCGATGGACAGTCGCTGCTTCTGGCCGCCGGACACGTTGGAGCCGCCCTGGGCGATCTCGGAGTCGATGCCGCGGGGCATCTTGTTCACGAACTCGCCGGCCTGGGCCACGTCGATGGCGGCGTGCACGGAGTCGGGGTCGACGGCGCCGGACGAGGCGGTGTCCACGCCGGCCGCGGTCGTATCGCCGTACGCCACGTTGCTGGCCACCGTGCCCTTGAACATCACGGAACGCTGTGGCACGTAGCCGATCCTGTCGCGCAGCGCCTTGAGCTCGTAGTCGCGCACGTCCACGCCGTCGACGAGCACCTGGCCTTCGGTGGCGTCGTAGAAGCGCGGCACGAGGTTCACGAGCGTGGACTTGCCGGAGCCGGTGGATCCGATGAACGCCACGGTCTGGCCGGGCTCGGCCTTGAAGCTCACGTGTTCGAGCATCGGCTCGCGCGAATCGGGGTACGTGAACGTCACATCGCGGAACTCGACCTCGCCGCGCAGCTCGTTGCCGGCGGCGTCGCGCTCGCCGGCGGTGCGGGTGCCGTCGGTCACGGTCGGCTTGGTGTCGAGCACTTCGAGCACGCGCTTGGCGGACACGTCGGCGCGCGGCCAGAGCACGAACACCATGCTCATCATGAGGAAGCTCATGATCACCTGCACGGAGTAGCTGGAGAACACCACCATGTTGGAGAACAGGGTGAGCTTGTCGGTCATGTCGGCCGCGTCGATCAGGTAGGCGCCGATCCAGTACACGGCGAGCATCAGGCCGTTCATCACGGTGTTCATGAGCGGCATCATCACGCTCATCGCGCGGTTGGTGAACAGCTGTGTCTCGGTCAGGTCGGTGTTGGCCTTGTCGAACTTGGCCTCCTGATAGTCCTCGGCGTTGTAGGCGCGCACCACGCGCAGGCCGGTGAGGTTTTCACGTGAAACGCGATTGATGTTGTCGGTGAGCGTCTGCATGGCCTTGAACTTGGGCATGACCAGCGCCATGAGAATTGCGACGGCGACCATGAGGATCGCGACGGCCACACCGGTGGCGACGGTCCATTCGAAGCCCTTGCCGGCGATCTTGCACACGGCCCACACGGCCATGATCGGCGACTGCACGAGCAGCATCAGACCCATGGTCACGAACATCTGGATCTGCGTGATGTCGTTCGTGGATCGGGTGATCAGACTGGCCGACGAGAACCGGTTCATCTCGGCCGGACCGAACGATTCGACGCGCTTGAACTCCAGCGAGCGCAGACGCTGACTGAACGATGCGCCCACGCGCGCGGTGATCAGCGAGACGAGGATCATGCACACGACGGCGCCGAGCGAGACGGCAAGCATTTTGCCGCCGGCCACCCAGATGTCGTGCATCTCGCTGCCGGGCGTCTCGACAAGTCGGGTGATGTCGGCCATGTAGTCGGGCAGTTCCAGATTGAACCAGATCTGTGCGATGACGAGCAGCAGGCCGACGAACAGCTGCCCCCATTCGGCCTTGGATAGGTATTTGCTAATTCTGATCACGGTTGTTCCCCTATGGTTTCTTTCCTTGCGGTTTTTATTTTGGGTAGTCATTATTTACAGTGTTCAAGATGAGGCAAAAGGAAACCCCGGACGCACCGGGGTCGCCGTCATGCCGTCACGGCAGTGCCGTCAGGTCAGAGCGCACACGGCGGCCCTTCGGGCGGCGACGGAAAGCCTTCGTCAAGCATGTAGCCGGCGAACTCCTTGCATCGGTCGAGAAATTGCCTGGTATGCTCCTCCCCCATGTGCTCGAATACACGGATGAAACGGTCATGCATCTGTGTAAAGGCCTCACGATCCGCTTCGCGCCCAGCGTCGGTGACACTCACCAGCACGTTGCGACGGTTGGACGGATCGGTTTCGCGTACGATCATCCCCTTTTTCTCCAGCCGGTCCAGGATCGCGGACACGCGACCCGGGCTCACGCCGAGCGCATCGGATATACGCCCCGGCGTCAGCGGCACGCTCGACACAGCCAGCATGTGCAGCGCCGGCATCTCGCCCTTGGCCCCGCGGCTGACCTTGTCGATTGCCTTGCCGCGAGTGCGCATCGAGAGCGCGAACATCTCCGCGACCGCATCCTCGGCAAATCCCATGGCATTCCCTTTCTCGATTCACCGCTTCTGCGATCGCGCCGGCATTGCTGCCGGACCCGTCGTCCCCTTGCGGCTTCCGAGATATTTTCTACCACCAATATTTTATAGTGTCAAATATCGGCGTTCCCCACGGAAGGGCGCACCGGCTCTTTCGGTTTCGATGGACAGAATCCCGCCGGTGACATGCGGTACGACTACCCTCGGTACACGTTGACCGAACGATGCCGGCACCGACACCATCGGCGAAGGCACCCGTACCGCACGTTTCACGTGGAACATTTGCCAACAGCAGCCAGACCCACGCGGAGCATGCCGCAAGACTCAGAGAGGAAGGGAAACGCCATGGCCGAAAACCAATCGACCAAGCCGCGCGAGACCGACGACGTGCCGGTCCCCGCATCATTACGCAAATCACTGAAGAACCGCCACATCCAGCTCATCGCGCTCGGCGGCGCCATCGGCACGGGCCTGTTCTACGGCTCGTCCGAATCCATCGCGCTCGCCGGCCCGTCGATCCTGCTGGCCTACCTGATCGGCGGCCTCGCGATCTTCATGATCGTGCGCGCGCTGTCCGAGATGTCGGTAGAGGATCCGAAGGCCGGCGCCTTCAGCTACTACGCCACCCAGTACTGGTCCAAGCGCGCCGGATTCGTGTCCGGCTGGAACTACTGGTTCAACTACATCCTCGTGTCGATGGTGGAGCTGTCCGTGGTCGGCTCGTTCGTGAACTACTGGTTCCCCGCCATCCCGACGTGGGTGTCGGCGGCCGCGTTCCTCATTATCATCGCGGCGGCCAACCTGCTTGGCGTTAGCCAGTTCGGCGAGTTCGAGTTCTGGTTCGCCATCATCAAGATCGTGGCCGTGGTGGCCATGATCCTCGGCGGCCTTGCCGTGATCGTCTTCGCGCTGCCCACCGATTCCGGCGTACCCGCCAGCTTCGCCAACTGGTTCAACATCGACGGCGGATTCTTCCCGAACGGTCTGATGTCGCAGTCCTCCGACGGCTCGTGGACCGGCCTGCTCATGGCGCTCGTCGTGGTGATGTTCAGCTTCGGCGGCACCGAGCTCATCGGCATCACCGCCGGCGAGACCGAGGATCCGCGCCGCACCATCCCGCGTGCGACCAACGACATCATCTGGCGAATCCTCGTCTTCTACATCGGTGCGCTCGGCGTGATCATGGCCGTGGTGCCGTGGAACACGATCGACGGCAAGTCCAGCCCGTTCGTGCAGATCTTCGACTCCGTGGGCGTGCACGTGGCCGCCGGCATCCTCAACTTCGTGTGCCTCACCGCCGTGATGAGCGTCTACAACTCCGGCCTGTACGCCAACTCCCGCATGCTGTACTCGCTCGCCAAGCAGGGCAACGCCCCCGCCTACCTCGGCAAGCTCAACAAGAACGGTGTGCCCGTGGCCGGCGTACTCACCTCCGCCGTAATCACCGCCATCGCCGTGGTCGTGGTGTTCCTGTGGCCCGAGTTCGCGTTCAACTACCTGATGTCGATCGCCACCATCGCCGGTGTGATCAACTGGACGATGATCATGATCACCGAGATGAAGTTCCGCCGCGTGGCAGAAGCCGGCAAGGCGCCGGAAGACTCCGCGCTGCACGGACTCTCCGGCAAGGAGGCGCTCGCCGCGATCCACTTCAAGCTGCCGTTCGCCAAGGTCACCCCGTGGGTGGTGCTCGCGTTCCTCGCGCTCGTGGTGGTGCTCATGTGCTTCTCGCCGAGCTACCGCGTGGCCGTGATCGCCGGCGTGATCTGGCTCGCGATCCTGTTCGTCAGCTACCAGCTCACCCAGGTGAAGAAGTAAAGGACGCTCGACCCCGTTGCGCTCCCCGGAGGGGCATGAACCGGGAGGCATGAGATACGCAACATGCCCATACCCGCTCGTGCTCCCTCCTAGGGAGGGAGCTGTCCGCCCGTTAGGCGGACTGAGGGAGGGCCTTCGCCACCATAATCAAATCCAACAGTGCCCGAACCGCCCCCGACGGTCCGGGCACTGTCATATCCGCCGGAACATCGACGTCCCGTGCGATTCACAGCATCAAACGGAAGTTTGCGGTAGGGTCGGACGGGTGTTTGGCGCTGTGAATCGCGAGGGGTGCGCGGTGGCATCGCACTCGGAACCTTGTTCAGCACCGGTCCCAGAAGCGCACCAGCGCCTTGGCGAAGGGCTCGGGCTGATCGTCCTGGGCGAGATGACCGGCGTTATCGAACGCGATCGGCGTGATGCCAAGCGCGGCGGCCTCGCCGTCATAGACATCGTTCGGCCAGACGTCGTCGTTTTTGCCATACATGATATTGATCGGCACGTCATGTTTCACGTGAAACATTTTGAGTTCGTCAGTCACATCGTCGAACTTCGTCATGAAATCGGCGACCGATGCGAGATGATACTTCGACGACGCATGCATGCACTGACGGAACAGCTCAGCCAGACGATCGGCCTGCGGCTCGTCGCGCAGCTTCGGCCGATACGCCCAGTACATGACCATCGGTCCGAGCAGACGAATGATCGCAGGCCCCGCCTTGATCACCGGAGACAGTTTCACGGGCACCGCGCCGGAATCGAACACCGTCAGCGAGCGCAGCAGTTCCGGCCGACGCAGCGCCACACGCCGTGCCACCACTCCCCCAAAACTATGACCGACCAGATCAATCGGACGATCATCGGCGCCCAGTCGTTCCAACACCTCGCAGCCATCGGCCACGAAATCGTCAAGCGCATAGGAGTTCCGGTCGTTCGGCGCCGCGGAATCAGCCTGGCCGCGCTGCGAATACGCGACGATGGCGAAATCGTCATGACCGGTCGAGCACAGTTCGCGCCACAGATACGGAAAGAACGGAATGAAGTCCTCCTTGGACCCGGTGAATCCCGGAATGAACACGGCCACGCGCCTGGCGGTGTCGAGATTGCGCGACGCCATGGCCGTGAGGCGCCCCACCGAGCAGTCGATGCCGAACGTGCGCATGAACTCCGGCGTATCAAACGGCCCGAACTGCGGCACCCGCGGAAATCGCGGGAATCTGAGCTTATCGTCCATGACGCATCTCCTTGGTGATATCACCTTATGGTGTATCACATTCGGCGACATCCCAGCCCGATGTTCTGAGGGGAATCTCAGGCTTAAGCGCTCGGGCCCCTCCCTCTGTCACGGCGCCCGCCGTGGCATCTCCCTCCCACGGAGGGAGAACAAACCAGTACAAGCCACACACCAGAGTTCTCCCTCCTTAGGAGGGAGATGTCGTGACTTTGTCACGACAGAGGGAGGGCTCCCAAACACCAACCAGATATTTACCCGCCCACTCCCCTCAGTCACCTTCGGTGACAGCTCGTCCCGCAAGAACGGACAACCTTGCGGTCGCATTACCTTGCTCGCCTGCCGGCTCGCTCGAGCCCTGCGAACGCCACCAGCGTTCGCTTCACGGGCCCGGCCTCAGCGAGGGGAGCCGAATCCAGTGGCTCCCCTCTCTGAGGGGAGTCGAGAGCCTGAGCAGGCCTAGCCCTACTCCAGATTGCCGAGTGGGTCCCGACCGCAGGTGTAGACCTGATCGTTCACGCCACCGGTCTCGGGGTCGGGCGTATACGGACCGGTACGGTTCTTGGAATCCCGCTCGTAATCGGCCTTCGAATACGTCTTGTCGACCAGACCGTTGTCGATCAGGCACTGGATCGTCGCCTTCGTCATGTCGCGCGCGTCCGGGTTCCGCAGCGCCTCGAAATAGACGTTGTACACGTCGGCGAATCCCTGATTAGTGTCGCACTTACGAGCCACCGCCTCGGTCTCGCCCTCGCCGTTCGCGTCGCGCGGGATCACAGTCGCCGTCAGATCATCGTCGTACAGGATGTCGTAGCCTTCCGCGGCGTAGCAGTCCATCTGCTGACGCTGCAGATCGTTCATCTCCTGCGCCGTAATGACACCGTCCTTCATGATGTCGGCGATCATGGCGGAATGCGTCCGCTCCTGTATCTGCTTCAGCTCCCGCATCTGCGACGACGCCAGCCGAACCGTATCCCGCGTGAACGCCTCGCTCCCCCGCGACGATACGCCCCTCACCGGCGCGCTCCCACACCCGGTCAGCGCAGCGCAGAGCAGGAGCGCGATTGCGGCGAGGACGTGCCGGAGACGATGGTGGTTCCTGAAAGCGTGTGGGCCGTTGTTACGGGCGACGGTAAAGCGGAATCCGGTCATGGACTCTCCTTTCCGGTGGGTGGGGATAGACGGTTGCCGCCCGCCGTTTTCGTACGGGACGTGCCCTCCCTCAGTCCGCCTTCGGAGGCCAGCTCCCTCCCATGGAGGGAGCACGCGACTACTCTTCAGCATTACAAATCCGTGTCCCTGTCGGTTTTCTTCCCTTCACCGGGATTCCTCGCCGCGTGGATTCTCGAGACCTGTCCGGTTCTCGGCTTTCCGACTCCACGGCAACATTGCGGCGCTCTCCCGAGAGGAGCACGTATCTCAACTCGTTCAGGGTAGAAAGACGGATATGTGGACGGCAACGTGGGTGTCCTCAAATGTGGACGGCGGCGGCATGAGTGGGGATGGCGGCTTGCAGCATCCAGCTGTCGTCGATGGCGGCATATGACAGAGAACCGCCGATGTCCTGCAATCGCCGCTGATAATAAGGCAGCCCGGCCTGTGCGCCGGTGCCAATACCCGTGCCAATACCGTCAACACCATCACCGTTGTCGAGGTCACCGCCGGCAACGGTATCGTCATCATTACCGATACGCACACGATTCGACCGGCCATCGTCCGGAGCAATGGCGTTGGTCTGCGTGATGTGAATGCCACTGTCGGAGCAGGTGATCGCGATCAGATAATCGTCACATAATCGTTTGTCCGACCATTCAACATATTCGGAAGCGTGTTCCGAGCGCTTGGCATATTTGAGGATGTTGACGAACAGTTCGCCGAGAAGTTGTTCGGCCAACTCACCGACTTTCTCATCGCATCTCGCAGCGCTCCCGGAGATCCGTACCGCGCCATGCAGATTCAACAGGTCAAGTCGGTGACTCCAGTCCTCGGAGACCCAAGTCATTCGGTGAACCACGCTATCAGGCACGGCACTCGTATGCCCACCTGCACAGACATTCACGCAGTCGTTCATGCAGGCATCCGGCCCATCATCAACGGCGGCAGTCTCCGCCGCGGTCCCTTTCTCGGACGACCGCGATGATTCAGCGGACAGCACTCGCACGGCCTGCCAGACACTGTGGAGTGCATCGGCCGTCTCCTCATTGACCAACTTCCACGATTGCGTGTCAGCATTCTGCGTGTCGGCACCCGCTTGTGAACTTGCACGTTGCTCGCTGAACGCGGAGACGAACGCCAGACGTCCGGCGACCGTGTCGTGAAGCACATGCACCAATTGCAGGTCTCGCTGCAGTTGCGCCAGCTCTCGTTCCCGTAGCCGCAATCGCGTCTCCGCTTCCTGTGCATCGGCACGCCAGCGGAAAGTTAAACCAATAAATAAAGGTGTGGCGGTCATCATGACATCGCCCACCCAGCCCGCCAACGGCATGGTCAGCATCCATGTATGCAGGCTCACGAATCCCGTGGCCGACGCGATGGCGATCATTCCCAACGCCACGGCCGAAGCGGCGTTGACCTCGAACGCCAGTAAGCCGATCAGCGCATACTGAGCCCAGTCCGCCCACGACGTTCCCAGCACACCGCCTGTAGGCACGGATGCCATCATCGCGAGCGCGGCCAGCACGGCACCCCGGCGGAGGTCGACCATGGCAATCAGCATCGACATGATCAGCGCGATCATCACCGAGATCTCGGGCCCCGGCAAACCGGCTCCGGCAGCCCACATCGGATACCAATCCAACAGGGAGAACACGATAGCGAGCGCAAGCGCAGCGAATCGCAAACGGTGGGTTCGAGCGAAATCAGCGATGGGTTTTGCAGCCGTATTCACTTCGGATCGGTCATCGTTCGCCGTTTCGCTCTTCGTGGTCTCACTCATATCCAAAGCGCTTCTACCCAGCATGACCACTCCCTATTCGTCCCGCATCGTGATCCACAACATGACCGCCTGGCTCAGGGTGGCGGCGTGCAGTTTCGCCTTGATGCGCTTCACGTGCGTGCGCACGGTACCGGATGCGATGCCGAGCTCGTCGGCGATCCGCTCCTGATTCTTTCCTTCGGTGCATGCCTGCAGCACGCGCAGTTCCATGGGAGACAACGCGTCCACGCCTTGCGGCGGAGTCTCGCGCAATCGGCGATGCGTCGCTTCGGCCGTCTCAAATTCCGTTCCGCATTTCGGAAGATCCACACCGGCGGACAGTATGCGGCCGAGCGATTCAAACAGCGCCTTCATGGATTCTTTGCCGACCAGTCCCTGCGCTCCGGCCTCGCTTGCCTTGCGCGTGTAAAGATTCAGAGGGAACGACGTGATTCCCAGCAATCGGGTCCGCCCGTCACGACGGCGAATTTCCCGGCATACGCGGATTCCCGACATATCCGACAACGACATGTCCACGAGCAACACGTCGGGAGCCGTGTTGGGGTCCAGCACCTTGACGATCGACTCGCGACCATCCGTGGTCGTCCAGATGACGGTCACGGCGCGGAATCGTTGCTCCAGCAGGCCGGCGAGCGCGGTCAGTGTGATCGAATCGTTATCAACGATCGCCACGCGTATATCACCATGTCCGGCGGCATTGCCGCGCGTCTTCGGGTCGATCATACCGCCTCCTGTGCTCGTCCGATCATCAAGCAGTATATGAGGTTTGGAGAGGTTATCAGAGGAAGGGAACCGACGATGAGTAATGCCGCGGGCCTCCCGTGTGGGACATCGAATTGTGCTAGACCTAGAGAAGACAGTGCGTCGTCTCATGTCGAAGTCTGACATGACGGCGCATCAGGGGCGAAAGAATGGACGAAGAAGTGAGCACTACAAACAGTTGGGGAAAGGCGAGACAACAGGTATGACAAGCGAGACGACAAGCCCGATGACGGGCGACAACGCCAACGGCACCCCGAACACCACAAACGAGAACACCGAAAACACCAACACCAACACGACATCAACTCCGAGCGCCATTGAAGCGGCGACCTCCAACGCGCCGGCATCAGCTCCGATGATCACGCCCGGCGTCACCACCATGCACGCATGGCAGGTGCGCGAGAACCCCGGACCGATCGAGGACGATCCGCTCGAATGGATCGAAAAGCCCATTCCGAAGCCCGGCCCCGGTCAGGCGCTAATCCGCGTGCTCGCCTGCGGCGTGTGCCGCACCGACCTGCACGTATCCGAAGGCGACCTGCCCGCGCATCTGCCTCATGTGACCCCCGGTCACGAAGTGGTGGGCGAGATCGTGGCGCTTGGCGCCGATCAGGGCGTCGACATCCACGGCCAGCGTGTGGAGCTGCGTGTGGGCGAGCGCGTGGGCGTGGCCTGGCTGCGGCACACGTGTGGCGAATGCGACTACTGCGTGTCCGGCAAGGAGAACCTGTGCCGGCATTCTCTGTACAACGGCTGGGATGCGAACGGCGGCTATGCGGAATACATGGTGGCGCCCGACGACTACATCTACCCGCTCGACGGCCTGCTCAACAGCGGGTATTCGCTGGAGACCGCGGCTCCACTCATGTGCGCGGGCATCATCGGCTATCGCGCGCTGAAGCGCACCGGGCTGCTCGACGGCGTCACGTTCGCCGACATCGAGGCCGGTCGCGCTCGCGAGCGCATCGCCGAGATCGTGGGTCATCGTCCGGCATTGGGATTGTATGGGTTCGGCGGTTCGGCGCATATCACCGCGCAGGTGGCGCTAGCGTTGGGCATGCGCGTGCATGTGCTGACGCGCGGCCGCGACGCGCAGCGCCTAGCGCTGAATCTGGGATGTGCATCGGCGAACGATGCGTACGATCAGCCGGATGAGCCTCTGGATGCGGCGATCATCTTCGCGCCGGTCGGGGCGATCGTGCCGCCCGCGTTGGAGGCGTTGCGTTCGGGCGGCGTGCTGAGCCTGGCGGGCATTCATATGAGCGACGTACCGCCGCTCAACTACGAGCAGCATCTGTTCCATGAGAAGGAGATCCGCTCGGTGGAGTCGAACACGCGGCGTGACGGGCGTGAGTTCCTCGCGTTCGCGGCCACGCATCCGATCAAGATCGACGCGCACCCGTATCCGCTGGATCAGGCGCAGAGCGCGCTCAAGGATCTCAAGGCCGGCGCGTTCACCGGCGCGGCCGTGCTCATGCCCGGAAATACGGAACAGTAGTTCAGGAAAAATCGCATAACTGCAAAGTAGCAAAATCGGAGCGCTGGAATTGCAACGCCCCGGATTCCGTACTTTGCAGTTGTGCGATTTTTATCAGCGCCAAGAAGCAAGAGATTGCAAGAATTAATATCCTGAGATATAAAGCTACCCGAAAATGACCGTTGAGATGGCGGTAAGCGACACCAGCGAGAACAAGGTGCTCACCAGCACCACTCCTACCGCGTATTCGGGCATGTTCTTGGACCGTCCGGCGAACATGGCCACGGTGGTCATGGTGGGCAGGCCGGAGATCAGCGACATCATCTGGATCATCTCGTGCGTGATGGGCAGCGGCGTCACGGCGGCGAGCGCGCTCATGGCGAAGTAGAAGCCGACCGGGAACGCGAGCATCTTGACCACAAGTCCCACGTAAAGCTCATAGCGTTTGAATACGCCCCACCATTTGGTGAGCGCGAACAGGCCACCGAGATAGAACAGCGACAGCGGCGTGGCCATCTGGCCGATGGTGTGCAGCGGAGTGAGGACCATGGGCGGCACCCGCCAGCCTGCGATGATGATCACGAGCGCGATGAGGATTCCCGCAATGGCGGGATTGGCGAAACGCTTGAGCAGCGCGAGCACGGATTTGCCGAAGCCATGCGACGACCTGGCAGATGCGGCAGCATCCGGGGCACCGGAAGCGACACCGGGAGCCTTCACCCTCTCGCCAGACTCACCGGACGCACCGGCCCCGCCCTTGGCCTCCGATGCATCCCTCACCGGCTCGCACAGCCACACGCCGTACGTCCACAGCAGCGCCTGATCCACAATCGACATGAGCACGATGAACATGGCCCCGTGCTTGGGGAACAGCGCGAGCACGAGCGGAATGCCGATGAATCCGGCGTTGCCGAAGATGAACCCCGCCTGGAATAGATGGCTGCGACTCCCCCGCAGCCGAATCGCCCATGCCGTCACGAAGAACACGAGCATGAGCAGCCCGTACATGGCGGCGGTGAGCAGCATGATGCCCCAGTTGCCGACCAGGTCGGCACGCGTGGTGCCGTCCACCGCGTTGCTGAACACGAGCAGCGGGATGAGCACACGGGTGAGCAGCATGCACATGCCGTCGAGCGTCTTCATGCCATAGAACCGCAGCCGCACGCACCCGTAGCCGATCATCATCATGATGAAGAAACCGACGATCTGCCCGACCACGATATCGAACTGCGACATGCTCCCGCCTTTTCCGTTGCTCCCCGATCACGTATGACGTGACAGCGCCCCTCAACCGATCGGCCGAGGGGCGTCAAATACCGAGTCTGTTCTACTTGTCGGCGGAGACCTTCGGCCGGCTCCTGCGCGAACGGTCCACCTTGTTCACGGCGGACCTGAGGTCGCGGTCCTCCAAGTGCTGACGCCACTGGCAGAATCCGCCGAACACGATCAGCCACACGAGCGCGGCGATGGCCGAGCCACGCGTGTCATCGGAGATGAACAGCGTGCAAAACACGAACACGAAGAACGCGATGGCAAGCGTATTGGTGAACTTGTAGGCGGGCATCACGTAGCCGTCGGCCATGAAGTCACCGCTCACGCGGTAGCGACGGTGGGCGATCATCGTCAGCGTGTAGATGAAGATGATCACGGCCGAGGACGCGGACGAAAACAGCACGAACGCGCTGGAAACCTGCGGGAACGCGTTGATGATCGGGGACAGCACGATCATCAACGCGGACACGACGATCGCGCGCGCCGGCACGTGGTTCTTCGAGACCACGCCGAGCCGCTGCATGGCGGGCGACGGCGATTCCTTGGCCAGCTGGTAGAGGTGGCGTCCGGCCGAGTAGAGCAGTGAGTTCAGTGCGGACGACGCGGCGGTGATCACCACGAAGAACACGAGCGCGGCCGCCCAGTCAAGACCGGCGTACTTGAACACCATGATGAACGGGGAGGCGAACGATCCGTCGGCGTTGGGCTGGAAGTTGCGCCACGGCACGATCACCATGATCGCCACGAGCGCGCCCACGTAGAAGATCAGCACGCGCAGGATGATCTCGTTGATCGCCTTGGGCAGCACCTTGCGCGGGTTCTGCGTCTCAGACACGGTCACGCCGATAAACTCGATCATCTGGTAGGCGTAGAACACCATCTGGAAGCTCATAAGCAGGGCGAGCCAGCCGTTCGGCGCGAGCGAGAACCCGTCGGTGATGTTGGAGAAGCTCACGTGGCCGGCGGGGCTGATGTGGTCGGAGCCGGTGATCTGCACGGCCGGGTAGTGGTAGCCGATCACGAGCATGACCACGGCGGTGGCGATCATGCCGCAGATCAACGTGATCTTGATCATGGAGAACCAGAACTCGGCCTCGCCGAACACCTTCACCGCAATCAGATTGATGCCGGACAGCGCCACGAGGAAGCACAGCTCAATCAGCCATTTCCAATGACTGAGATCAATGCCGAACGTGTCGAAGAACGTGACGAAGTATGTGGACACGGCCGTGATCTCGCTCATGCCGATGAGGATCAGCACGATCCAGTACGTCCAGCCGGCGAAGTGCCCCCAACCGCGGCCCAGATAGCGGGTGATGAAGTTGATGAACGTGTGCTGGCTCGGATCGCGGTACATCATCTCGCCGATGGCGCGCATGAGCAGGAACATGATGATGCCCACGGCGATATAGACGAACACGATGCTCGGACCGGTGAGCGAGATCGACTTGCCCGAACCGAGGAACAGGCCCGTTCCAATGGTTCCTCCGATGGCGATGAACTGCACGTGGCGGTTTTTCAGGCCACGGTTCATCTGGTTTTCCGCGTCAAGTTCCTCGACGTCTTGCATACACTCCTCATTTCCCGCCATGTGCGCGGCGGCAATCGCGATACGATGCGGTTCCTCGTGCGATTCTTCGCAATATGGCAATTGTTTTAGATTACAGAACCTACGGGAACTTTATGTAACGGAGGTAGTGGATGCGGACGGGAGGAAAGCTACGGCCTGGCGCCGCCGGCGGGGTGGGCGGCACGGGACTCGGCACGCGCGGATGCGGACGACGGTGACGTGGACGCTGTTGACGTGGAGGTCGACGGTCGGGCGGCATGACGGGCGAAGGCGTGTTCCATGACGGCGGTGGAACGGGCCACGACGCCGCGTAGCTGTGCGATCTCGCGTTCCAGTTCGTCGATGCGCCTGGTCTGCTGATCGAGCAGTAGTTCGCGGGCATCTGGTCTGCCGCCGTTCCACAGGCCGGACATATTCTCGCCGCGGACCGCACTGGCCACGGCCTCCCTGCGGATGCGGAGCACGTCACCTTTGGACATCATCGTCGGCTCCCCCGGTAGTCTGGTGTGCAGACAGCCGTCGTCGTGCGTCATGCAGACGGTGCGGGATGCGGCGGGATCGGTGGCAGTGGCCGTGCCGGTGTTGGTGCCGTCGGTGCCGTCGGTGCAGTCAGTATCGTCGGTGCCAACACCGGTGTCAGTATCATCGGCGTGGTCAGTGCAGTCGGCGTGATCAGGGAAACGACTGAGGACACCATTGGCAATGGGATCGGAGAGGCCCGCCTCGGCCGTTGCCGTGGTGCCGATGCTGGATGACGCTGCGCCGCCTGCCATCAGTCCTGCCGCAATCACTCCGTTGGGCGCATCGGTTGACGTCATCGCTCCACCGACCGAAGTCATTCCGACACGCATGCCCGAAACCGCGGCGACGCTTGCAGGCATTCCACAGATCGATCCCGTTACGCCGACCGGCCGCGCCGTTGTCCCGCCAGTCGACGGCGAACCCGCTCCATCATTCGACGTCTCACCGATCGGTGTAACGCCAATCGACGCTGCCGACGCTGCACCGCCGTCACGTTCCTGCTGCATACGGATGCGGTCCACCGACAGCCGGCGACGGATCCCCTCCGAATCGCGCCAGCGGGCGAAGCAGCGTTCGATGCGCTTGCGTCCGACCAGTTCCGGATCGAGCCCGGCCTCGCGGAAGATAGCGACGGGCGATTCGCCGTCCATGTACCGGGCGATGCACGCGTACTTGAATTCGTCGGTGTACAGGATGCGTTCGGTGCCGGCATAGTACACGGCCGGCAGTGAGCTGAGATATTGGCGTTCCTCTGCGGTGAACATGACGATCTCCTTTGATCGGTGTTGGGTTGTTATGGGTGAATCAGTATCGGTATAAGCGAAGTTGGCGCCGTCCGACTGCGGCCGCACCGCTACGATGCCGGCACCGCTGTGGCCGGCGATGCTACTCCTGCAGGTGCATGCCGTTGCGCTGCAGCGCCCGCCCGTGCAGGTAGGAGATGATCGCCGCGGCCACGAGCAGCGCCACGATCGGGACGAGCATCACCACGCCGGCCGCACCGGTCTTCGGCAGTGCCGACACGTTGCGCACATTGCCGACGGTGTATTGGAAGGTCGGCACGCCATCGTTCGCGTCTCCCGAACCGTCCGCGTCTCCCGCATTCGCCGAACCACCTGCATTCCCCGAGCCGTTACCGTCTCCAGCGACGCCACCACCCTGCTGCACGAGTTTCCACACATCCCCCTCGGGCGCGCCGAAGGTCACGGTTCCGAGATGATGGTCGCCCCACGCGTCCGCGCCGTCCGGCTTGGAACTCGAATCCTGCTGATACGCGGCGGTGATGGTGAAGCTGAACGTGGGCAGCACGGCATTCTGATAGTCGTTGGGCGCCTTGGTTTCCGTCACGGTATACGTGCCGGCATCCAAGCCGTCCAATCCGTCGATCATGCCGTCAGCGTCGGACGTGAAGACCATGGCGTCGGATTCGTTCGATGTATATATCCATCCGCCGGACCTGGCGTCGTTGCCCGCCTGATCGGCATTCACGCCCTCACCGGCACGCTCGGCGCTCGCAGACTCGTACGTCTTGAGATATCCACGGTCCGCGGATTTCACGATGAACCCAGCGCCCTCGAGCGGCTGGCCCGTACCGAGATCGGTCTTGCGGATGCGAAACCGGAACGTGTACACGTTCACTTCGCCGCCGGGAACGGTGGCCTGATCGGTCAGGTCCTCGGGATTGTGCGAATAGACGAGATCCACCTTGTTCGGGTTGCCCTGCGGCAGTCCCGGATCGGAGACGACGGCGTTGTCGTTGAGCGTGGCGACGATCAGCACGGTCACGTCCGCGCCCTCCTGCAATGGATTGGCGTTGTTGGCCTGGTTCACGTAATTGCCTAGATCGACGGTGATCTCGGTGGCGGGTTGGCCGATCAGCGCGTCGGGCACCTGACCGGCCGCGCCCTGCCGGGACTCATACGTGGTCGCGCGCACGCTGATCGTGTAATCGCCGGCACCGTCGCCGGTCGCCTCCGTGAGCGTCGTTTCGCCGATCCGTACCGAGGCGACACCGACGTAGGTGAGCCCCTGGCTCATGGTGTCGAGGATGCGGTAGATGCGGCCGGTGGGCGCGTAGCCGGTGTAGGCGGGCACGGTCGAGGTGATTTCGTAGTGGATGGTGTCACCGATCGTGTAGTCGGGTTCGGGCTGCGGTTTGCCGTCGGGGTCGACGATCTGCTTGTGGATGGGAACGGACTGGTTCTTGAGGTTGATGACGCCATCGGCGAGCGTGGTCGACGAGTTCGTGGCGGCGTCCCAGACCGTGAGCCGGGTGCCGGCCACCATGCGGATGGAGTTGGTCCATGACGTTGAGTCCGTATCCGTTTGCGACGATGATGGCGATTGCGCTTGCCGTACACTGACATCAACGATCAGATAAAGACCGGGGTCGAGTCCGTCAAGCGTGACCGTGACCTGCTCTCCGGTGGCGACGATGGTGCCATCATTCGCGGTGACGGTAGCGGGTTCGCCGAGTTCGCTGGGGTTGAGCGCGGTGGCAAGCGCGCGGGTGAGACCTGTCCAGGGCGAGGCGGCGCTGTGATCGAGACGGCCTTCCACCTGTACGGCCCAGGCGAGCGGGTCGCCGTCACGCTCCGCGTCGTATGCCGGATTCGCTTGGGCCATGGCGTTCTGAATGTGCTGGTAGGCGGATGCCGGTTCGGTGACGGTTTTCAGTCCCGCGGTCCCGGAATGTTGCAGGATGTCGTAGTTGCCGAGCTGATAGGCGGCGAACGTGTGGCCGCGAATCTGCGCGCTGGTATCGGCGGTGATGGTGATCGAGGTGCCGACGACCGGATGGTCCGCGGTGGCGTCGGCGTCTTCGCCAGGTGTGGCCGAAGCCGGCGGAGCGACTGCACTGACCATGCCGATCGATACCAGTGCGATGGCGAGCACGGCCAGTATGGAACGCATAAGGCGAGTGACGTGTGTGAGACGATTCATGATGATGCTCCTTGATTGACGATTACTGATGCGAACTCTGTGTTTCGTGCGTCTGCTTGTTTCGCAGTCGTATGGCGGCGGCACGGAGTCCGACGGCCAGGGCGAGAAGTCCGCTACCGGCGAGCACGCACGGTATCAGGCCTCCGCTGCCGCCGGTCATGGGCAGTTCCACCACCTGGTTGACGCGGTGGTTAGTGGCGGTGGCCACGCAGACCGGTGAGGTCGGCATATCGTCGGCGGCGATCATGCCGGTTACGGCGTTGGTGCATCCGACGGCGACGTCGGGGCCTGTCGCGGGACCGTCCGCAGCCAGAACTCCATTGGGCTGAGCGGTTCCGCCGGACTGATCGGCGTGATCGGACTGTTCGGCGAGACGAACCGTACCGTCACGAACGACGACGAGAAACCAGACGTCCTGTTTGTTGGCGTAGATCTCCCGTCCGTCGGCGTCGATCGGCGCGCGAATCTCACGAATCGTATACGTGCCGTCGGGCAGATTGTGCACGTGGATCATGCCATGCTCATCGGTGGCAAGATCGATCACGATGGCGTCGGCACCGTCGGTTTTGCCGGCGTCACCGGTATTGTCGACGCTGCCGGCGGGCGTGTGGTTGTAGGATCCGGCACTGTCTGCGACCGGTGTGAAGACCAGCGGTTTCGCGGGGATCGTGCCGTCATCATTGTCGGCGTCCGGCAGTTGCCGGCCTTCGAATATCCGGAATATGGCGTCGCGCAGTGGGTTGCCGTTGTCATCGACTTTGAGGAAACGGAATCCGGAGTTCACCACAATGAATCGACAATCGCCGTTGGTATTGCCATCGTCGTTCTCGCAAAACGCGCCGGCGCGGTCCGAGATCGAACGATAGTTCAGCGTGCCATCCGCGTAGAGAATCACCTTGAACTTCGGCGCTTCGCCAACCGGCAGCACATATCCGGGCGGCGCCTTGGTTTCGGTGATCGTATAGCTGACGGACTCCCTCAGCAGCTGCCCGTATCGGTCCGAATTCGGATCATCGTCGTAGCCGAACACGTCGATCAGATCGATGTCAGTGACATGCACCCGACCGTCAGCGCCCGACGTCATACCATGCGAGGCGTTGGGCGCGTTCCCGTTCACGTACCGGTATGTGCCCGGCTTGTCGCCGGATTGGGTAACGGACAGGTCGTCGGCGGTGAACTCCGCGCCGGGCAGTGGCGTTCCCTGCTCGTTCTGCTTGGTGAACGACAGGTTCCCTCGTATGGAGTTGACGAATCGAGGTGCGAACGTGAGCGTTTCTGCGTCGAACCGACCGCGCTCGCCTTCCGTAGCGCCATTATTGGTCAGATCGTTGCCGTTCCGGTCGTGCGTTTTGACGATGAAACTGTCGGCGGTCAGGCGCATGGCGTTGCGTTCGTCGATCTCGCCGCGCACCCAGATGACGTATCGGGACAGATCGTAGGTGACGGCATTGACGTTGGATGTGTTGTCCTGCTGGGTGACGCAGCCGCCGCTCGGCCCCTGCTCGCACAGCTGGTAGGAGAACCAGCGGGAGGATGACGAGCCGTATCCCGGCGAGACATCGTATGTGGTGTAGGCGATGGTGAGGTGTGCGCTCAGATGGCTTGCGGCATGGGATTCGGCGGTTGAATTCGCGCGAGTGTCGCCGTTCTGCCCGGCTGAGGCGTCTGACGAAACGTTCGGCGAAGCGCCGGAAGCCGCTTCAGCGTTGCCGGGATTGATCGAGAAGGCGAAGGACTGATCGTTGGCGCCGTACCAGTCCTCGCCCATCGTCGTGCGATCGTCGTTGATCAGAAAACCGCGGTTCGGCATGGGCGTCATCTCGGCCGAGGTGTGTACACCATCACGATCGTTCGGCAGCGCGGTCAGCAGCAGCTTGAACTCGCCAGGCTTCTGCGCGCGACCGACCATGAGCTTGCTGGGATTGACGGTGATCGAGTCGATGTTGGAAACCTGCGGGGAGACGATGCCGCCGGCCGACACCGCACTCTGACTGTTCCCCTCACTCGAATCCGTCAAAGACATTTCGGACTCAGACAAATTATCCGGTGCTGCATCTTCAAAGTTCATCGGAGAATCTTCCAAAGGAGTGATGATGTCACGACCTGTGATATCCGTCAATTGAGTAACAAATGAACTATTGACTCTCCAATAGGAATCAGCTTTATGACTCACTTCGGTAATCACTTCCGAAATATCCCGCCCAAAGAACACATTGCCTTTGCTCTCCTCGTCAGGTGACGGACGGGACATGGTCACGCGATATTTGAACTGATGAGCCTCATATGGTTGCGTGTAATCGTCGACTGCGACGGGGAAATACACTTTCGAGGTAGCGCCGTCGCTCCCCCAATACGCGTATTCCATTTCCTCCATTTGCGAGGCCGTACAGTATCGGGCACCGTTGTCCAGTTCGCCGTCGCACCCCTGCGGCATTGGCGACCACGATCCACCATCCTTGAGATTCGGCGCATCAGTCTCGATCCACGCCTCCCCTTCAAGCCCATCGGCGCTCAGCGTGCTCTGATACCAGCGCCCCTCGTCCTTCCACGTGCCATCGCCGTTCTGCTCGGTGAAGCGTTGCTCGTAGACGTACCAGGCGCCGTTGGCGGCATGGTATTCGGGCCAGAGTACGAACTGCACGCCACCGTTCCGGACGCCGACGGTGCCGTCGGGATTGATGGCGTGGTTTTTCGAGGCGGCGGCCACATCGTCGAAGCCCACCGCGTCCGGTTCGATCTTGGCGACGATGAACCGGCTGCTGGAAATGTGCACGCGCTTGCTACCAGTGTTGGCGACCCGCGTCGTTGCGGAGTCGACCTGGGTTTGACTGGAATCGCCTCCGGAATCATTCCGTATGGAGATCGATCGCGAGTCATCGTAGGTGCCGGGAGGAGCGACCAACGCCGCCAGAAACAGCAACAACGCGGCGATCAGTTTGCCGATCATGCTGCCAAGCGATGCGGTGAGTAGCGTGACGCATCTTGTCACAATGAGAAAACCCTTCATATCCAGCCTCCATTGCTGATCTCTCGTTCAGGTACGGCCCATCGTATGGCCCCTGTTTCGGGAGCCATACCCCCGTAGGGGTGTGAGGGGAGGAATCAGCAATGAAGGCGGAGGATCGAGGGCAATGATTGCAACTGGTGAGATGGAGGGGGTTCCATTTGACCACATTGGCAGGCAAAGCCACAGCACCCATGGAAGGGGGTATTGAGAGAGCGGGCGAGCGCGGAGAAGGAATCCTGTCGCGGTGAAGCATCGTCACCTCATCCGTCCGGCTGCGCCGGCCACCTTCATCTGCAAGAATGGATGGCCTGCGGCCGGCGATATTCTGCTCGCCTGTCGGCTCGTCCTCGCCTATGAACAGTCCACTGGACTGTTCATTTGACGGCTCAGCCTAAGGGGAAGACCGGTATGTGGCGCAGCCGGCTTCCCCTGGGGAAGCTGTCACGCGTAGCGTGACTGATGAGGTGACTGTTTTCGCGCCAGCGGAAACACAATCACGCAGCGCGCCCCTCTCAAGAAGAGGCCCTCTACGCCACGCCGCGCGCCCGACTACTTGGCGAAACCACTCGGCGCGCACGCCCGACTACTCGGCGAGCGCCTTGCGGAGGAAGTCGCGCTGGAACAGCAGCAGGTTTTCGGCCACGGTCTCGTCGTTGGTCATGTGCGTGATGCCGGTCAGCGGCAGCACGGTGTGCTCACGGCCGGCGGCCAGCAGTGCGGAACTCAGTCGCAGCGAGTTCGCCACGGTCACGTTGTCGTCGGCGAAACCGTGGATCAGCAGCAGCGGGCGACGCAGGTTCGGCGCGTCCTTGATCAGACTGTTGCGTTCGTACACGGTCGGGTTCAGGCCGAGATACCGCTCGGTGTAGTGCGTATCGTACAGCGTCCAATCGGTCGGCGGAGCGCCGGCGCAGGCGGCGTGGAACACGTCGGGCGCGCGCAGCACGGCCAAGGCCGACAAATATCCGCCGTACGACCAGCCGATCATGGCCACATGATCGAGGTCGGGCGCGGGCACTGCCAAGCCCTTCGACGCGCCAAGCGCGGCCATCGCCTCGGGCAGCGCGTGAACGGCGTCGACCTGATCGTCTAACGCGATGTCGAAACGTTCGAACATGGCGTGATCCCAGTGCAGACCGCGCGCGCCGGTGCCGTGACCGTCGGCCGCCACCACGATGAAGCCCTGATCGGCCCACCACTGTGAATCCCAGTAGTACGCCTGGCTGAACATGACCTCACGATGCATCGGACCGCCGTACGGTTTCATCAGCACGGGCAGTTTCTCCGCGTGCGCGTACGGACTGGATTCGGACGGCAGCGTGATCGCCGCGTACATGCCCTGCGAGCCCAGTCGCACGAATTCGGTGCGGGGCGCGAATCCGGGGACGGCCGCATGGTTGGTCACCGTCGCGGAGTATCCGCTGTCCGCGTTGGCACCGAACATGTGCAGCATCATGCTGCGATCGTCGTGCATGGTCCGGCCGGTCAACACCAGACCATTGCCGGATCGCGAGGCTGTCCACACGCCGGTCTCAGGGTTCAGCACGATCGGTTCGGGACAGCCGCCGGACGCGGAATCGGCCGCGAAACGATTGCCGAAACCACCGTTCGTCGTGCCCTGATCCTCCGAATCGGATGTCTGCCGCCCGGCACCGCACGCGTTCTGCGCGTCGAAGTGCCTGTCGACGGTCAGCTCCTGCCAATACGAGCCGATGAACTCCTGGCCCTCCTCGGGCAGTGTGAAACTCACCACGTCCACGGCGCGCGCATCACGGGTCGCACGGGCGAGCACGTCGTGATCGGTCACGTCAAGCACGTCAAGGATCTGCCAGCCGACCGGGGTGAACGCATGACCGTCAACCGCCAGACGCATGGTATCGGTCTCCTCGTCGGGCATGGCGGTGATCAGACGGCCGCCGGGCGTCCACGCCGGGCAGCCATGGATCAGATCCAGCCAATACCGGCTGCCGCTCACCGTCAGCGTACTCGTCGGCAGCCAACGCTTGCGCGCCTCCTCGTTCGCCAGCAGACCGTTGTCGTCGGCGAGCGCGAACCCGTCGAGGATGCTGTGCTGCGACGCGTACCCCACGTGGGGATCGCTGCCTTCGGGCTTCACGGCGAGCACCTGATCGGCGGTCTGGCGACGGTTCTGCACGAGCAGCAGCGGGTCGCCGCCGCGACTCCAGTGCACGTCGGCCAGGTATTCGTAGCCACGACGGTCCCACCACACTTCGGGCAGGTCCTCCACGCTGGCGAACGCCATGTTGCCGGCACGATACTCGGCGGAACCGATGTTGAAACGGAACAAACGCACGTCGGCATTGCGCGTAAGCGCCTGCGGATAGTGACGGGACTGTGCGGGTTTGGTCGGATCGGCAGGATCGGAGATGTGCCACAGCGGTTCGGGCGACTCGTCGGCACGTTCGATGAGCAGGCTGCGCGAGTCGGGCGACCACCAGAAGCCCTCGTACCGGTCCATCTCCTCGCCGGCGGCGAACTCCGCCAGACCAACGGTGATGTTCGGATCGTCGGCCACGCCGCAGATCGAACGTTCGTCGTCCGGCTGACCGTTCTCGCCGATCACGACGAGGTTGATCATACGGCCGGTCGTGTAGGCGACCAGACGACCGTTCGGGGAGATGCGCGGATTGAGCACCGGGCGGAACAGGCGGCCGCGGTGACCGCTGACCGCCATTGCGGACACGTACCAGGTGTCGCCGAGCTCACGGGTCACGGCGTGAAGTTCGCCATCCTCCACGGTCACGCGCACCGGGCTGCGACAGGCGGAACCAGCGGAGCCGGAGCGCGCGGCATCGGAACGCGCACCCGGGAAGTCGATGTTCTCCAACACGATGTCCGCGCTGGTGTTCTCCGGCTCGACGTCGGCGATGAATTCGATGTCGCCGTCGAACACGAACGTGGTGAGCCACAGGCGGCCGCCGACCGTGAACACCACGCGATTGCCGGAATCGTTGACGCTGTATGACACGATGCCGTCGGCGGATTCGCGGGCGCGCTCGCGGCGGGCCTTCTCCTCGTCGGGAATGTCGGCGTTGGCGTCCAGCAGCGCACTCGGGTCGGCCAGCAGCGTCTCGTGATGATTGCCGGTGGCGTCGAACCAGCTCAGCCACAGGCAGGTGACGTCGTCTTCGGGGCCACGCGAACGCAGGAACAGTGCGTGGGAACCGTCGTCGAGCACCGTTGCGGAGCGTGGCGCGCCGAGCGAGAACCGCTGGGTACGCGCCTTGGCCCGCGGGTATGCGGCGATCGCGGCACGAATCGCTTCAGACGATGATGCGGCGCTCTCGGGCGCTGCCATCGCATCGTCGGTCGTCATATCATCAGTCGTCTGTTCCGTCATAGTCACGCACCTCTATATAAGTGGACCCCAAACCATTATGCGTGACGGATGGATGAACGACGCCCCTGCCGAACATGCCGTGTCGGCCTCGCCAACGTGTCGTCGGACACTCGCCTTCAGACTGCGGACGCGTTATTTTTCGCCGGATTTTTTCGTCAGGAAACCGGTGATTCGCAATGGGATGCCGAGTTTTGTGGTTTTCCGGGATACGTCGTCATATAGTGAGGGCTCACATGAGGCTCTGTCCTCGAATAGGCGCGGAGAAAAACCACAAAACTCGGCATTGCGATCGGCCGGGGAAGAAATCACCTTGGATTTCGGAACGTTTGACGCCGTCAGGTCAGCGGGGCAGCGCGATCAGTCGGCCGACGTTCTCCGCCGTACGTTCGAGGTTCGCCGGACCGTCGGCGAGCGCGCGTTCCAGGGAGACGGCGGCGGGAACGATGCCGAATACCGCGTCGATGCCGAGATCGTACAGCTGGTCGATGCCTTCGCCCACGTATCCGGCGAGCGCGATCACACCGATGTTCGGATTGCCGCGGCGCACGGCCTGCGCCACACCCATCGGGGTCTTGCCGTACTGGGTTTGGAAGTCGATACCGCCTTCGCCGGTCAGGCAGTAGTCGGCGTCGGCCGCGCGATCGGCCAGTCGCACGGTCTGCGAGACGATCTCGACGCCGGAGCGCATGGTCGACTTCGTGAAGGCGAGAAGTCCTGCGCCCAGTCCGCCCGCGCCGCCGGCGCCCGGAGTGTGGGCCACGTCGATGCCGAGGTCGCGCTTGATGATGGCGGCGTAGTGCGTCAGATTCGCGTCGAGCTGCGCGACCATGTCCGGGGTGGCGCCCTTCTGTGGGCCGAATACGGCCGACGCGCCCTTGGGGCCGACGAGCGGGTTGGTCACGTCGGAGGCGATGAGGATGCGCGTCTGCGCGATGCGCGGGTCGATGCCGGACGCATCGATGCGGTCGAGTCGGTCGAGGAATCCGCCGCCACGCGGGATCGGGTTGCCGTCCGCGTCGAGGAAGCGCACGCCCAGCGCTTCGGCCATGCCGGCACCACCGTCGTTCGTAGCGGATCCGCCCACGCCGAGGATGATCGTGCGGGCGCCGTCGTCGAGCGCGGCGCGGATCAGCTGACCGGTGCCGTACGTGGTGGTGACGAGCGGATTCTTGGTGTCGTCGTTCACGAACTGGATGCCGCTGGCCGCGGCCATTTCGATGACGGCGGTGGGGCCGGTGGCACTGTCGTCGGCATCGGCATCGGCATCAGCGGCAGACCCCAGCAGACCATATTCCGCAACGGTCTCGCGCTGCAGCGGGTCGAGTACACGCGCCTGGTGCAGCGTGCCGCCGGTGGCATCGACCAGCGACTGCACGGTGCCCTCGCCGCCATCGGCCATCGGCACCATCACATACTCGGCGTCGGGAAACACGCGGCGCAGTCCCGTGCGCATCGCCTCGGCGGCTTGCTTGGCAGTCATGCATCCCTTGAACGAATCCGGCGCGATAACGAACTTCATGACGATCTCCTTTGATTTCAACGATTGATGTTCAATGGCAAAGTTGGGTAAAAAGAACAGGGGGCGGCTGCTCAGAACAGTCGGAACAGTCAGAACAGGGTGTAGATGAGCGTGGCCACGATGGTCATCGTCAGACCGACGATCGATTCGAACGGCACGCTCTTCATGCGCTCACCGACCGTCATCTTCATCGCCTGACCGCTGACGTGGAAGTAATTGCCGTGCGGCAGGTGGTCGATCACCGTGGCGCCGGCCTGCATGGTCACGGCCGCGGCGACCGGAGTCACGCCGAAGTCGAGAATCGACGAGCCGAACGAGCTGCTGCCGAGGATCACGCCAGTGGAGGTGGATGCCGTGGCCGCCGCCATGAGTATGCCGGCCAGCGGAGCGAGCAACGAGCCGGAGACGCCCCACGCCTTGATGAGGTTCACGATCTGCGTGGACAGGTCCGAGTTCGTGATCAGGCCGCCGATCGCGCCGGCGCCGATCAGGATGAGAACCACATCGGTCATGCGCGCGAGGCCGGCTTTGGTGTAGTCGAGCAGATGACGGCCCTGACCCATGACAAACAGTCCGATCACAGCGGCGAACGGCAGAATGTACATGGCATCCACCTGGAAGCGCGTCAGCAGACCGATGCCCAGCACGCTGCCGATCGGGTTGACGAGCAGCAACACGATGGCGATGACCGGCGCGACCAGTGCACGGCCGATCGTCGGCAGTTCACGAGCGGACTCGGCGGCGGCATCAGCATTGCCGTTGCCGACTTCGGCGAGAGTCGGCGCAGCGCCATGATTGCGCAGCAGCGTGGCCAGCAGTACCGCCATGGCGAGACCACAGACGGCCGGAATGAAGCTGCCCACCATGACCGCGGACGGCTGGATGCCGAAACCGGAGGCGGCGGCAATGGTGTTCGGATTCGGGGAGATGATGTTGCCGGCCTTGCCGCCGCCGGACAGCGCCACAAGCAACGCCAGTTTGGAGATGCCCAGACGGTTGCCCACCTCGAGCGCGATCGGGGCGACGATCAGCACCGCCACGGGAATGAACACGCCGACCGCGCAGATGATCATCGTGGCGAACGCCAACGAAAAAATCGCTAGGCTTTCGCCGAACTTCGCGACGATGGTCTTGGCGATGCGGTCCGCCGCACCGGACTCCATCATCACACCGGCCAGCACGCCGGCGGCAAGCACGCGCACGATGGTGCCGACCACGCTCTGACCGCCGGCGACCACCACGTTCACCGTCTGCGCAAGCGATGCGCCGCCGATCAGGCATCCGACCACCGCGCCCAGCAGCAGCGCGTACGTGGCATTGAGCTTCTTCAGAATCAGCACGATCGCGACGGCAAGGCCGACCAGTGCAGCCCACCATGCGATCGACACACCCTCCACCATGGGAAATCTCCTTTGACTGTAGTACACGAACCAACATCGATTCCGAAAGGCCGCTCCCGCATTGGAACGCCCATCCGTCACGATTGATCTTGATAGCTCTATTTTCTAAGAAAAAACAACGGTTTTCCATATTCCAAGGAACGGAAAACCAGCAGAAAAACCATAGTGGAATGGTATGCGTACTATTTTTATGCCGAAAAATCCTCTACACTAGCGTCATGAACATCGATCCGCGCATCGCACAGACCATAGTGGAGAATCTCAAAGGCATCATCCGGCACGACATCAACTTCTTCTCCCCCGACGGCATCATGATCGCCAGCACCGATCCGACGCGCATCGGCACGCGGCACGACGCGGCACTGCTCGCCGCACAGCAGCGGCGCACCATCGCCGTCGACAACAACGAACAGTTCGCAGGTGCACGGCACGGCATCAACACGCCCGTGCTGCTCAACGACGACGTGGTGGCCGTGATCGGCGTGACCGGCGAGCGCGCGCAGGTCGAGCCGTTCAGCGACGTGATCCGCAAGATGACCGAGATTCTGGTGCGCGAAAACACGGAACAGATCAACCGATTCGACGAGCGCATGATGACCACGAATCTCATCAGCCTACTCACCTCGGAACAACATGACCATGGATTGGTGACCTATCTCGCCGACGCACTGAACGTCGATCTCACCGTTCCACGACTGGTAGCCGTGGGACGATGCACCGCGCAGGACGCCGATCATTCCGGCCGGGACGCGATATACGACGTGCTGCACCGGCATCTGGGACGACGGAGCGGAACCCTGTTCACCGTCTCCGCACAGGGGTTCTGCGTGCTCGTGCCTGCCGGCGGGGAGGGCGACGGAGCTGACGCAACCGACACTTCCGCGGAAACGCGCACTCTGATGGATGCCATGCGAGTCGATATGGAACGTACGCTGAACCGGCCGATCAGTCTGGGACTGGGATGCACGGCGAGCACGGCCGACCGATACTGGGTCAGTCATCGTCAGGCGGAAACAGCCGTCGATTGGCTGCGGTTCACCGGCAGTGCCAGCACGATCGGATACGACGATCTCGATTACGGACTGCTGCTGTCCGCCATTCCGCGGCCGGACGCGGCACGATTCGTCGAGCATGTGTTCGCCGGCATCCCCGACGCCGACATCGACGATCTGCAACGCACGTTCGACGTCTATACAAAGCACAACGGCAGCATTACGAGAGCGGCCGACGAACTGTTCCTGCACAAGAACACCCTGCAGAACCATCTCAACGCCATGGCGCGCCGTACCGGATACAATCCGCGCGCGCTCAATGAGCATACGGGGCTGGCGCTCGCGTTCCTGCTGCGCCGGTATCTGGTGTTTCACAGGGCGTGATCGCTTCAGGCGTGAAACACAGGGCGCGAAAAGCAAAACCGCCGCACCCGAATGAACGGGGGCGGCGGTTTGATGCGCTTGGTACGCCTACGGTTCGTCAGTCGGTATTGGATCGACGAATCGGCGAGCGGGTCAGTGAATCACCGCGCAGTACTCACGGCGTGGTGCTCACCGAACGGTGCTCACTGAACCTGGGCGCGGGCGATCTTGCCGGTGAAGGAGTTGGCCTCGTCGGCGTCCTTCACGCCATCCTTGTTCCAAGAGAACATGGCACGCAGCTTCGGGCCGACGGTCTCGATGCGCTCGTTGGAGTACTTCTCCTGCAGCTCCTTGAAGTGCGGGGCGCCGGCGTCCTGATCGTCGATGAACTCCTTGGCGAAGGAACCGTCCTGGATGCGGCCCAGGTGGTACTCCATGCGCTTGCGGCAGTCCTCGTTGATCACGGTGTTGGTGTAGTCGCCGTACTGAGCGGTGTCGGAGCAGGACCAACGGGCCTTGTTCAGACCACCCTCGTTCATGAGATCGACGAGCATCTTCAGCTCGTGGCAGACCTCGAAGTAGGCGATCTCCGGCTGGTAACCGGCGTCGGTGAGAACCTCGAAGCCCATCTCGACGAGCTTGTTCACGCCACCCATGAGCACGTTCTGCTCGCCGAAGAGATCGGTCTCGGTCTCTTCCTTGAAGGTGGTCTTGATGGCGCCGGCGCGCAGGGCACCGAGAGCCTTGGCGTAAGCCAGGGTCAGAGCCCAGCCGTCGCCACGCGGATCCTGCTCAACGGCCACCACGACCGGGACGCCACGGCCAGCGGCGTACTCACGACGCACGATGTGACCCGGGCCCTTCGGGGCAACCATGAACACCGGGTGATCCTCGGTGGGCTTGATGTAGCCGTAGTGGATGTTGAAACCGTGGGCGAAGGCGACGGCGGCACCCGGCTTGATGTTGGGCTCGATGTCGTTGGCCCAGATGGTGCGCTGGTACTGGTCGGGGGCCAGGATCATGATCACGTCGGCCTCAGCGGCGGCTTCCGGCACGGACTTGACCTCGAGGCCCTGCTCCTTGGCGAACTCGACGGACTTGGAGGTGGGGCGCAGGCCGACCACCACGTCAACGCCGGAATCACGCAGGTTCAGCGCGTGAGCGTGACCCTGGGAACCGTAACCGATGATGGCAACCTTCTTGCCCTGGAGAACGGACAGATCGCCGTCGTTCTCGTACCAGATCTGTGCAGCCATGTAAGCACTCCTTAACTACTGCGAATGTTGTTGTGGTTGCGCATAGTGCGCCGCGCGTGACGCGCGTTTGTCCGATGCGTGATTGCCGCGATCCCGTTGGACCGGCCGAATCACTTACCCAGACGAGCTCATCTGAGGATTTTGTCCTGCAAACTGCCCACTATCCTACCGATAATGTCGCTTTCGTCACATTCCCGTCCACAACGTGGGCGCACTCCTGAGTCGGCGCGGCTCAACCTGCATCGTTTGACGCACGTCGGTGTGCGCCGACAATGTACGGCAGCGTCAACCGCCGGCATCCTCACCCATGGGATCGTCCACGTCTGCCCGTCATCTCCGCCCATCGTCCGCTGCGATCCATCACGATCTGCTGCTACTGCGGGTTCGTCACGTCGACATAACGAACCCGCAGTCTACGACACACCTCACTGCGGGTTCGTCATACGGACGATACGAACCCGCAGTCTGGAGGGTTCCTCAGTGCGGGTTTGTCACGCGTATACGACAAACCCGCAGTATGACGACTCCCCCGCTGCGGGTTCGTTGGAGATGTGTGACAAACCCGCAGCGAAAGTACGAGAAGAGACGGATACGCGACGTGAGTATTGCAACGGATGGGTACGCAAACGAACGACGGACGGATACGGAGACCGACGACGGAGCGGATGGGGCGTCGCGATACGCAAAAGCCGCCGTCCCGAATGAACGGGAGCGGCGGCTTCTATGCGTTTGGGCTTGCCACCCTCAGTGGGGAGCGGCAATCACGACCGGTTGGTCGGCGGCAATCACTGAACCTGGGTACGAGCGATCTTGCCGTTGAAGGACTCAGCCTCATCAGCGTCCTTGGCCGGGCCGTTGTTCCAGGAGAACATGGCGCGCAGCTTCGGGCCAACGGTCTCCAGGTGCGGGTGAGAGTACTCTTCCTGCAGCTTCTTGAACTTCGGAGCGCCGGCAGCCTGGTCATCCATGAACTCCTTGGCGAAGGAGCCGTCCTGGATGCGCTTCAGCTGGTACTGCATGCGCTTCTTGGTCTCCTCGGTGATGACCGTGGAGGTGTAGTCACCGTACTGAGCGGTGTCGGAGCAGCTCCAGCGAGCCTTGTTCAGACCACCCTCGTTGGCGAGGTCCACCAGCATCTTCAGCTCGTGGAACACCTCGAAGTAGGCGATCTCCGGCTGGTAGCCAGCCTCGGTCAGCACATCGAAGCCCATGTCGCACAGGTGGTTGATGCCGCCCATGAGGACGTCCTGCTCGCCGAACAGATCGGTCTCGGTCTCCTCGGTGAAGGTGGTCTTGATGGCGCCGGCGCGCAGAGCGCCGAGGGCCTTGGCGTAAGCCAGGGTGATGGCCCAGCCGTCACCGCGAGGATCCTGCTCCACGGCCACGACCACCGGGACACCACGGCCAGCGGCGTACTCACGACGCACGATGTGGCCCGGGCCCTTCGGGGCGACCATGAACACCGGGTGATCCTCGGTGGGCTTGATGTATCCGTAGTGGATGTTGAAGCCATGAGCGAAGGCCAGAGCGGCGCCCGGCTTCAGGTTCGGCTCAACGTCCTTCTTGTACACGGCGGCCTGGTACTGATCAGGCAGAAGGATCATGACGATGTCGGCCTCGGCGACGGCCTCCGGCACGGACTTGACCTCGAGGCCCTGCTCCTTGGCGAACTCCACGGACTTGGAGGTAGGACGAAGACCGACCACCACGTCAACGCCGGAATCACGCAGGTTCAGCGCGTGAGCGTGACCCTGGGAACCGTAGCCGAGGATGGCCACCTTCTTGCCTTCGAGCACGGACAGATCGGCGTCCTTCTCGTACCAGATAGTTGCTGCCATGATTGGCACTCCTTTATTAGTTTGGTGATTACCGAGCGTTGGACGTCCGGCAATCGGTTGAGATTGCTGACGGCCTTCGGCGAGAAGGATTGTGTCCTAGACGTTGAAAGTCATCGATCACTGGGAACTAGTTCTAGTCCTCCAGAGGCCGGCATAAAAGCCGGCGTCCAAATATTGAATTGTTTTTGCCCGGGTTGCGGACTGGGGATGGGAACGGTCACATGTGATCGTTCCCACCGTATGTCTCCCCCATCGAGTTTCCCCGATGGAGAAGGCACAGGTCAAGGAGTCAAAGATGACTTCTTGGTGAATTTATTGGCTGACTTACTTGGTGAAGTCGACGTTCTTGGTCTCGTGGCAGGAGAGCACGGCGACGAGGCAGCACAGGGCCATCACGCCGAGGTAGATGCCCACGGAGTGCACACCCCAGTGGGAGCTCAGCCAAGTGGCGATGGTCGGCACGAACGCCGCGCCGACGATGGCGGCCAGGTTGTAGCCGATGCCGGAGCCGGAGTAGCGGACGTTGGCGTCGAACAGCTCGGGCAGGAACGCGCCGATCGGGCCGAACGCGGTGCCCATCAGAGCGAAGCCGATGCACAGGAAGGCCATGTTGGCAACGAAGTTGCGCTGGCCGACGATCTCACCGTTCAGCAGGAACGGGAACAGGGCGGCGAACACGACGAGCAGCACGGAGGAGGTGATGATCACGCGCTTGCGGCCGAACTTGTCGGCGTTCACGCAGGAGATCACGATGAAGGCAGCGAACACGCAGATGGCGATCATGAGCATGAGCAGGTATTCCTGATTGGTGAAGCCGAGGCTGCCACCGCCTTCGCCCTTCTCCTTGGTGCCCCAGGCGAGGGACCAGGTGGCGAGCGTGTAGAACAGCGTGTAGGTGACGGCGACGAGGAACGTGGCCTGCAGGACCTGCTTCCAGGACTTGCGGAACACCTCGGTGAGCGGGGACTTGACGACCTTCTTCTGCTCCTGGGCGAGACGGAAGATCGGGGTCTCCTCCATGTGGACTCGGACGACGAGGCCGATGATCACGAGGATGGCGCTCAGCAGGAACGGCACGCGCCAGCCCCAGGCGAGCATGGCGTCGGAGTCGTTGAAGGACTCGAGCACGAAGTAGGTGCCGTTGGACAGGAAGAAGCCGATCGGGGCGCCGAGCTCCGGGAAGGAGCCGTAGAGGGCGCGCTTGTCTTCAGGAGCGTTCTCGGTGGCGACCAGAGCCGCGCCGGACCACTCACCGCCAAGGCCGATGCCCTGGACGAAGCGCAGCAGGCAGAGCAGCGCAACCGCCGCGATGCCCCAGGTGTTGTAGGTGGGCAGGCAGCCGATGAGGAACGTGCCGATACCCATGGTCATCAGGGAGACGACCAGCGTGGTCTTGCGGCCCATGCGGTCACCGAAGTGGCCGAACACGAGGGAGCCGAGCGGGCGGGCGATGAACGCGATGGCGAAGGTCAGCAGGCTCATCAGCAGGGCGACCGTGGGGTTCGCCTTGTCCGAGAAGAAGATGTGCGGGAAGTAGTTCGCCGCGGCGGTGCCGTAGGCGTAGAAGTCGTAGAACTCGATGGCCGTGCCGACCATGGATGCGGCGATCACGGTCTTGACCGAGTCACGCACCAAGGTGGCGGGATTCGCGGCGTCCGCCGCGACAGTCTTGTCGACTGCTGTCATTTCTCTAATCTCCTGTTAATCACATGCGCGTGAAACATCGCCGAGCTGCCACGACGTACGTTTGCGCTCACATGTGTGGTAATCAGTAATTTCTCTTCTGTTCTTATTGACTTTGCTGAACGATTCCGCTCGGTGAAACATCTGCCGAGCATCAAAAAAGCCCCGCTTTTGGCAGGGCTAAAACAGATTGTGTCCGTTCGGGCCCCGCCAATCGTTGGCGTGCTCGAACAGTGTGAATGCCGAATCAGTCCGCCAACGAAGACGGAATAATAATTCGGCCGGACACAGCGGCAAACGCGGTCATTCCGTACATCATGGCGAACCTCCCTTCGGTATCAAAGTCATTTCCACGGGCCTTGCGACCCGAACCACTTGAGAAGATAGGCCCGTGCCGGGGCAGATGCCACCCGGGGGCCACTATGTGGACGGGGTCGGGGTCACTATACGATCGTAAGGGCGCGGAGGCGTTGCGGGAGTAGGGGTTTGAGGCTGAGGTTCCCTCCCTGAGGGGAGCTGGCGAACGCCGTGCCCGGACAAAATCGTCTGGCTCCCCTCTCTGAGGGGAGCCACGGTATGGAGGCTGGCCCCTCAGGCAGGAACGGAACGCGCACGGAGGAGGAATCCGGAACGTCACCGCGCAGCGGAGGCGCGGTGGGAGCCTAGGGGAAGGTCAGGCGGGCGAGAAACGAGCAGGTACATGGTGCCCAGCAGCACGATCAGGGCGGCCACGCCGGTGGCGTACTGCCACGCGTGGCGGATGCGCACCGGGGATACGCCGGTCGATGCGGGCGCGGAGTCGGACGTGCGGATGGCGGAGACGAGCAGCCGGTGTGTGTTGACGCCGTACGGGGTGCATGTGACGAGCGTGACGCGGTCCTCGCCGGGCGTGATCTTGAGCTGGCTGACATCGTCCGGGTCGACCACGCTGATGCGATCCACGCGATAGTTGAGGGTGTTGCCAAGCACGTGGATGGCGAACGTATCGCCCGTGCGCACCTCGTCGAGGCGCGTGAACAGGTCGGCGGTGACGAGTCCTCGGTGGGCGGTGAGCACGGCGTGCGAGTCGGTGCCACCCACGGGCAGCGATGTGCCATACAGGTGGCCGGCGCCCGACGACAGCGCCTCGTTGGACGTGCCGTGGTAGATGGGCATGGTGGCGTTGATGGACGGGATGGTGAGGGATCCCATGATGCCGTCGCCGATGTTGACGAGTCGGTTGTAGTCGGCGTCGGCCGCGGATTTTTCGCCCTGATCGGCGGCGATGACCTCGGCGTCGGTGCGGCGGGCAGATGCGTTGGAGGAGCCGCTGCCGTCGGTTCCGGACGTGGCCTTGGTGACGGCCGCTTTCTGTAGTTGGATGGCGGCGTATGGGTCCTGGATGGCGCCGAGATCGTTCTGTCCGTCTTCGAAAAGCTTGTGGTTGTAGGCGCGGGCCTCTTTGAGCGCGCGCGACGATTGCTCTCCGGTGAGCTGGGATGCGGCCTGATTGGCCTGTTCGGCAGTGCGGCGCTGCGTGGAGTCGGCCTGCATGCGCGAGCTGATGAGCCAGCCGGCGAGCGCGATGACGAGAATAAGGAAAAGCACCGCCATGATCCCGCTGATCCACGTTCCCGCGTGGCACGCCTGCGATGGTTGCTGTGCGGCGGGCGCGCCGGGATCGCCGCGCCGGGTGTCCGGGCGGTCGGATCCGTGGGGATTGCGTGGATCAGCTGAGATCATGATCGGTGCTTGGATTCGTTGTGAGATTGTGGGTGGGGGGCGTGAGGCTAGTTGGTCGGGCACCTCATCCGTCCGGCTTCGCCGGCCACCTTCCCCTCAAGGGGAAGGCAAGTGTCGGAGAAGCCGGCTTCCCCTTAGGCTGAGCCGTCAAAATGAACAGTCCAGTGGACTGTTCATAGGCGAAGACGAGCCGCCAGGCAAGCAGAATATCGCCGGCCGCAGGCCGTCCATTCTTGCGGATGAAGCCGTCACGCGAAGCGTGACTGATGAGGTGGGATGTTTCCGCGCTAGTGGGAACGGAGATCAGCATCGCCCGCAGGGCGATACCTCACTCCCAAGCGATACCTCCCGCACCCCGCTCACCGTCACATGCGGGCGGTGCGGCGGTTGCGGATGGTCTTGGCGGCGAAGAAGACGCTGCCGCCGGCGGCCAGCACGATCGCGGCGGTGATCACGCCGAGGCCCATGCCGCCGGTGCTCGGCAGCTGGGTGACCTTGTTCACGTTGGTCACGGTGACGTTGGCCTGATCGGCGTTGTTCACCAGATCCCACGTGGCGTCCTTGCCGAAGACGACCGTGCCGTTGTCGTTGACGGTCATCTCGAAGCTGGGCTTGATCTCGCTGTAATAGCCGTCCGGCACGTTGGTCTCGGTCACCACGTAGGTGCCGGCACCCAGGCCGGTGAAGGCGACCACACCGTTGTCACCAGTGGTGACGGTGCGCAGGGCGGTGGTGGAGGTGGAGTCCTTGAGCTTCAGGGAGAAGGTGGCTCCGGTCAGCGCCTTCTTGGTGTCGGCGCCGATCTTGGTGAACTGGCCGCCCTTGAACACCTTGACCGTGGCGGCGACGGACTCGGTGGACTTCACGGTCGCGGCAGCGGCGGTCTCAGCGGACTGCGTGGAGGCGGCAGCGGCACCGTACTCGATGTGCGCGGCGTTGGACACCTCGCCCACGCCGGCCTCGTTGTACTCGGGTTCGGCGGTCACGTAGCCCTGGTAGGTCACCTTGACGGTGGCGCCGGGGGTGAGCTTCTCGACGTTCTTCAGCGCGATCTCGAAGGTCTTGGCGCCGTCGCCGACGACCTGGCGGCGCGGAGCGGTGACGTAGGTGGCGGAGAGGTTCTCGTACACCGGGTTGCCGTCGGCATCCACCTTGAGCTTGCCGTTCTCGTCCACGGACTGGATCTGCGCGGTGAAGCCGCTCGGGGTGACGGTCAGGCCCTTCTGCGGCACGTCGACGAACTTGTAGGTGTAGCCCGCGGTGGCGTTCTTGGGCAGCACGCCGGTCAGCGTGTAGGTGATCCAGTTGGCGTCGCCCTTGGCCGGGGTGCTCGACACCACGGACACGGACGTCTTGTCGGCGGTCTTGGTCGGGGCGGCGACGGTGTCGGTCTCGGACGGCTTGACCGTGGCCTCGCCGAGCGCAACGCCGTTCAGCGAGACCTTGCCGGTCCAGGTGGAGCCCACGAGGATCGGGGAGCCGAGCTGGGCGCCGCTGGCGTCGGTGTCGGTGATCACGAACCAGCCGGCGTTGGCGGCCACGTTGCCGAAGTCGAAGACGGCGGAGTCGGCGCCTTCGGCGCCGGTCACGGTGGCGGCCGGGTCGCCGAGATTGTCGGAGGCGACGTACTTTTCGGTGAACAGACGAACGGCGGTAGAGTCGTTGGTGCCGTCGGCGCCGGTCCAGCTGGATAGCCAGCCGGCCGGGTTGCCGGTGTAGGCGGCGGGCAGGGTGGAGACCTTGTCGGCGCCCACGCCGCCGGCCTCGGTGGCGGCCGCTTCGGCGGTGGTCTTGATCAGGTCGGCCTTGGCGCCCACGGTGGCGAGCTCCATGGAGGTGATGTCCGTGCCGTTGGACTTGACCTTCTCATACGTGGCCAGCTGGTAGGCCTTGAACGTGTGACCGGCGACCTCGCCGCTCAGCGTGATCGTGGCGTCGTTGGGGTCGGTGTCCGCGGCCTGCGCGGTTCCGGCGCCGAGCGCGAAGCAGCCGAGCGAGATCGCCGCGGCGGCCATGCCCGCAAGGGTGCGGGAGACTATGTTGCGCTTCATCTGATTCCTTTCCTCTGTTGCTGTCAGATGTCTGTGTGGTCTGTTCCCCGACGGGCCGCGCGTTCCGGGGAACGCGGCGGTCCGTGAAAGTGTTGGTTTGGGTGGGCTGAGGGAGGGGTTTGTTTGGGTTGGATCCCTCCCTCAGTCCGGCGCTGCCGGACAGCTCCCTCCCCCGGAGGGAGCACGAGAAGGCGCCCGGCTTGTTCAGTTATTTGTGGGTGGCGACGGCGACCCAGCTGATCACGGGGTCGGCGCTCACGCCGCTCACCGTGAGGGTGACGGTCTGGTCCTTGTCGAGGGTGATGGTGCTCGTTGAGGTCACGTCCACCGCGTCGGAGGACAGATCGGCGTTGCCGTTCGACAGTTCGGTGCCGTCTGCGGCGGTCACGATCACCTTCATGTTGCGGCTGACGCCCCACCACTCGTGGAATCCGGCGGACAGGTCGTACGTACCGGCCTTCAGCGGCAGGTAGTAGGTCGTGGACTTGCCCTTGCCGGCCCACAGACCGGTGGAGGACTTGTCGTTGATGTCACCGGATCCGTAGGTGTTCTGACCGTCCGCGTTGTAGCCCCACGTGGAGCCGTCGGACGTCTGGTCCACCTTGTCGTTGAGCAGGCCCTTCACCGCGCTCTTCACGGCCGTGTACTCCGGGGAGTCCTTGCCGTTCGTACCGGAGTCGATGAAGTACTGCACGCCGTCGGGGATCACCTCGACCTCGGCGGTGAAGGCGCTGCCGTTGGCCTTGATGCCGGAGACCTTGACCTTGCTGTAGTTCGCGGCGTTGGCGATGGACTCGGTGGCGGACTTGTCCCACGACTTCACGTCGAAGGTGAGACCGTCCACGCTGACCTGCTTGGGCAGATCGGCGCCTTTGACCACGGCGGTGGCCAGTCCGTAGTCGGCGGTCTCGGCCACGCCGAGCCAGCCGATGACGGGCTTCTGCGCGTCGCCCACCTTGGAGACCACGTACTTGACGGTCTGGTCGGTCGGCACGGAGAACTCGACGGTGCCGGTCAGGCTCGGGTTGGCCTTGCCCAGCTTCACGTTGTCGCCGGTGGCGAGCACGGTGCCGTCGGCGGCGACCACGGACTGCGCGGACTCGCGGTTGTCCATGCCCCACCATTCCTGGAATCCGGCGGTGAGCTTGTACTTGCCGGCCTTGAGCGGCAGGTAGTAGACCACGTCGTCGTCATCGGAGTAGAGTCCGGTGGACTGCTTGTCGTTGATGTCGGTGCTGCCCTTGACCCTCATGGCGTTGGTGTCGTAGCCCCACGTGGAGCCGTCGGACGTCTGGTCCACCTTGTCGTTGAGCAGGCCCTTCACCGCGTTCTTCACGGCCATGTACTCCGGGGAGTCCTTGCCGTTCGTGCCGGAATCGATGAAGTACTGCACGTTCGCGGGGATGGCCTCCACCTCGATCGTGAACTTGTACTTGTTGCCGTCGGCCTGCTTGTCGGTGGTGATGCCGGAGAGCTTGACCTTGCCGTAGTCCGCGGCGGCGGCCAGCGCGGTCTTGGCGTCGGAGTCCCACGTCACCGCGGTCTCCTTGCCGTCCTTCACGGCCAGCTTGGCCGGCAGCTTGGAGACGTCGGTCTTGTCCACTGCGATTCCGGTGAAGCCGAGCTCCTGCACGTCCTCGGAGATGGAGCCGTCGACCAGTCCGTCGCGGGCGGCGGCGAGACGATCGATGATCGCCTGTGCGCCCTCGGCGTCGAGCCCGTAGCCGGCCGGATCGGCGAGCGCGGCTTTGGCGTCGTTGAGGTTGTTCTCGAACACCTGCCAGGTCTTGATGTTCCAGTCGGTGGCCTTCAGACCGGAGTAGGAGTCCACGGCGGTCTTGAGGGCGGTGGTGTCCACGTCGCCTGCGGCGGTGTTCTGGATCACGCCCACGGTGTCGACGGAGATCGCGTCGTCGGTGGCGGTTTCGAAGGTCACCGTGTGCTCGCCGTCGGACAGGCCGCGCAGCTCGTACGTGGTGAGCATGTTGCTGGCGCTCTGCGTCTTGCCGGAGGCGACGATCTTCTTGCCGTCCACGGTCACGTTGAGCTTGGCCTTGCCGTTGTTGGCGCCGTTGATGTCCAGTCCGGTGCCGGTGAACTTGTAGGTGAGCTGGGCTCCCTTGCCGGTGGAGTTGGAGATCGAGCGCTTGTAGATGTACATGCCCTGACCGTTGAGGTGCTGCCACTTGTCGTTGTACTGGAGCACGGGGGTGGCCACGTCGTCCCAGCTGCGCATGTGCATGTTGTCGATCAGGTCGGTGTAGTACGGCGTGTAGCCATCCACGGTTTCGACCTTGAGGTTGTCGTACTGCACGTTGGTGTAGCCGCTGCCGATCTGGATGCGTCCGGTGGCCTGCGGGCTGGCGTCCTTGTATTCGGCCACCTGCACGCCGTTGACGTACGCGGTGTACACGTTGCCGGCCACCTGTACGGCGATGTTGTTCCACTGGTTGGATCCGGCCTTCCAGTTCACGCCCTCGACGTCGGTCGCCTTACCGGAAGCGACGGTGGCGCCGAAGCGTCGCAGCGTCCAGTTGCCGTCGGGATCGATGCGGATCTCGGCCGCGGAGATGCCGATGCCACTGTTGCTGTTGCCCTGTTCGCGGGCGCCGAGCGTGGCGTACCGGCCGGAGCCGTCCTCGAACAGTACGTCGGTGGACACCTTGTAGTTGGCCCAGCGGTTGTCGCCGATCGTGGTGATCGGATCGCCGCTGTTCCATGCGCCGCCGTTCCAGCCGCCGTTCTGCATGCCGGCGGAGAGCTGCTGACGCAGCACGTAGTTACCGTCGGAACGCTTGACGACCTCGAACGCGCCGTTGGTGTCGTTCGTGTAGAGCGGGGTCGCGCCGGTGTCGCCGCCGCGGGACTTGAGGAAGTCCTCGGTGATCATCTTGCCGGACTTGGGATCGTAGGACTGTACGGTCTTGCCGCTGTAGTCGAAGTCGTCGGCGTACAGGGTATTGTCCCAGGTCACGCCGTTCTCGTCGCCGGACTCGTCGGTGTCGAGCACTGCCTGGTCGGCGCCGTTGGTGTATTCCTTGGACGCGGCGACGCGGCTGCCCTGACCGTCCTTGGCGACGAGGGCGCCGTCGGCGTTCTTGGTCGCTTTGTCGAGCGTGGTGGCGGTGGCGATGGACCACGGGGCGATGGTGAACGTGTAGTAGCCGTCGGCGTCGGCCTTGGTCTCGGCCACGGGCTTCATGTAGTTGGAGGCGTAGCTGCCGGATGCGCCGGAGGCCTTGGTCTCCCACAGTTCCATGGTGTCGCCGACGTTCATGTCGGTGGCCTTGATCTTGTAGGTCTTGGTGTATTGGCTGTCGTTGACGATCACCGTGGAGAAGGCGGACTTGTCGGGGGCGGCCAGCGTCATGTAGCTGGTGGCGCCACCGCGGGAACGATTGCTGCCGGTACCGCGTCCCGGCGGGTTGCCGTCGGTGATGTCGCTTCTGGAGGCGGCGGGGATGCCGCGCCAGATGCCGTCGGCGTCCACGTCGTCGGCGTTGGTCTCGTATCCGGTCTTGGCGAAGCCGGAGACGTGTTCGAGCACACTCAGACCGGTGTCGTACTGCAGCCAGCCGCTCCACGGGTCACGGGCGGAGACCAGCTCCTTGGAGGAGTACTGGAAGCCGTCGTAGAACGAGCCGATGGCGGGCTGGTACACGAAGTTGGTGCGGCGGGAGCTGGTGAAGCCCTTGACGAAGGTGTTCGCCATCTCGAGCGGCGAGTTGGTGCCGCCGATGCCGGTGCCGGACGTGCCGTCGTACTTGCCGTTGTTGGTGCCGTTGCCCTCACCCGAACCGAGGTTCATGGTGTTGTTGGGCCGGTCGGCGCCCACGGAGAATGTGGCCTGGGCCTCGGAGTTCCAGATCTCCTTGTCGTACTTGTCGGCGAGGGTCTTGAAGTTGTTGCCCTGATCGGCGGTGTTGTAGTGGTAGCCGGCGATGTCGACCGCGTCGCGCAGCGCCTGATCGCTGATCATGTCGTCGCCGAACGAGCCGGTGCTCACCTCGTCGGAGATGACGGTGCGGATCTTGTGGAAGGCGGCCTTCTCCTCGTCGCTGCTCCACGCGGGCACGTCGTTGCCGTTGAGATCCTTGGTGGTGTCGGCGCCGATGAAGCCGACCTCATCGGTCTTCACGCGGTTGGCGAAGTCCTTGGTCCAGCTGAAGTTCGGGCCGGTCTCGTTGATGTGCGGGTTCACGGAGTCGACCATGTAGCCATACTGGCGGTACACGGCGAGGATCGTGTTCTTGTACCACTTGTAGACGTCGTCGTTGCTCTTGACCCAGGCGGGGCTGCGCCAGCGCAGGATGCTCACCTTGACGTTCGGGTTCACCTTCATGGCGTCGGCCGCCAGCTGGAAGCCGGGCTCGCGCGCCACGTCCGGGTACTCGTCGGAGGAACGCATGGTGGCGGCGTTCGGACCGGTGGAGTTGTTCTGGTCGTTGCCCATCTCGATCTTCACGGTGTTCATGATCGGGTTGTCCCCGCCGAACAGCGTGGTGATGAGATCCCAGTAGGCCTCGGGGTTCTGGGACTTGTAGTCCATCAGCAGGGCGCTGGTGGAGTTGGCGCTCAGCACGCCGAAGCCCTTGAATGTCAGACCGTTGCGGTTCTTGGCGGCGGCCGCGACGTCACTGCCGTTGACCACCACTTCGACCGGGTCGGTCGGCGCGGCGGATGCCGTTCCGACCGCCACGAACGGGGCGAACATCGCCACGGATGCGACGGCCACCGCAAGTTTCTTGGGAGAGGAGAAACGCCTGGGCTTATGCTTGCTCATACGATCCCCCTCCCCTGATTGGTATGCATACGCATACTTCACCTCCTCGTGTAGGGCGAAGACACGCTCCTCAATGTGCCTTCGTCTTTCATTACGATCAGAGCCGATCAACCTCAATCGTCAGTAATCGTTAGCGTTCAGGATAGTCGTAAAACATTCACTTTGGCAAACAGCACAATGTCGCTGTGCGTTCAAATTACAGGCGTTTGCGGAGGTAGGGGGCAGTGGGGGGTGAGGCATGGCAGGCGGGGCAGAACGATCATATCTACGCATGTTTGCGCAAACAGAGTTCATGACACGGCGGAGTTAGGGGTGCCATACGGACGGCTCCGCCACCCCGTCATGTCAATCCTCGTTCTCGGTGCAACCAAAAGGAAGGTGGGCGGCGCACACAACGTCGAAACCATCCGGCAAATATCGATTATCGACAACGATTACCGGTAAACGATTTACATAACTATCAAAAATGATCAACTTTGATCTGAATTGATTGTACAATGTCTGGCAGGATGTTCACGTGCACAATGGACCATCCACAACGGAAGTGCGCGTGATGATGTGATGTGAATAACGGCCCAAAGGAGGGACGATGACGTTCGACGCACGCGGCGTGTTCGGTGCACAGCTGCCTGATGGGGAATCCACATGGATCAATACGACGACCGACCGGCTGGTCGAGAAGTTCGCCGCCGAACGCGAACGCGTGGGAGCGCAGATCCCGTACATCGCACACGACGGCCGCTACGACGAGAACATGGCCGAAGTGTTCCCCGGCTGGTGGGTGAACGGATTCTGGCCCGGCATCCTCTGGCAGATGACCGTCGCCACCGCCTGCCTCGACAAGAAAGCGCCCCAAGGCACGACGGACGGGACCGTGAACACGACCGTCGATCATTCCTCGAACGCCGTGCTGTTCGGCCGTTCCGAACGCGTCCGAGTCTCCGGCGACGATCCGGCCGACCCGAAGGACCGTCTTGCCGATCTACGCGACCCGCACGAACCGGGCAGCCTGTCCCGACTGCCCTCATGCTCGTTCGCGTTCGCCGCGCCGGCACGCGAGATCGAGGAGACCGTGCTCTACCAGGTGCTCGCCGACTACGAACGCGTGGACCACGATCTCGGATTCGTCTGGCTGCTGTCGGGCGTGGCCGACTGGCGCATCACCGGCAACCCGACCGCACGCACGCACGCGCTGCACGCCGCCACCATGCTCGCCGGCCGATTCAACCCCATGGGACGCTTCATCCGCGCATGGAACGAGCCGGGCCGCGAAGGATGGGCGATCGTCGACTCGCTGATGAACCTGCCGCTGCTGTTCTGGGCGAGCCGCGAAACCAACGATCCGCGCTTCGCGTCCATCGCACGCATGCACGCCGACACCATGCTGCGCACGATCGTGCGCGACGACGGTTCGTGCAACCACATCGTTCAGTTCGACCCGGAGACCGGGGAATTCGTAGGTGCGCCCGCCGGTCAGGGATATGCGGCGGGATCGTCGTGGAGCCGCGGCCAGAGCTGGGCGATCTACGGATTCGCGCTCGCCTATCGTCACACCGGCGATCGTCGGTATCTCGACGCCGCGTGCCGCGTGGCGCGGTATTTCGTGGAACAGGTGAAGGTCACGGACGGTCTGGCGCGACTGGACTTCCGTCAGCCCGACGAACCGCTCTACTACGACGCCATCGCATCGTGCGTGGCCGCCGACGGACTGCTGGAGCTGGCCCGCGCATTGAAGGAGGCCGGCGAAACCGATTCGGATGCCGCCGAGACCGGGTCGGCCACCGAACTCACGCCCGACTGGTGCCTTGCCAACGCGATGTTTATGCTGCACGCCGTGGACGACCGTGCCTGCGACTGGGATCCCGACCGCGACGGTCTGGTGCAGCTGTGCTCGGTGGAGTATCACGACCCCGAACGCATTCACATTCCGATCGTGTACGCCGACTACTTCTTCCTCGAGGCCGTGCTGCGACTCAAGGGCATCGCCGCCGACCTGTGGTGGTAGGCGGTTCGGTGTCCGACCGTGCGATCAACGGAACTCAATGAGCGGACTTGAGCGAGGAGAACAGCACGACCGCCACGGCGATCATGATCAGCGCGCTGATGAACAGCCACGAGTAGCCGCCGAACACCACCGCGACGGCACCGACCACGGCGGCGACCACCACGCTCAGCGTGTTCGTCAGGTTCAGCACGGCAAGATCACGGCCGGCGTCTGACGGGTCGGGCAGCACGGTCATGCTCAGCGCATGATCGACGGCGTTGTACAGACCGTAGCCGAATCCGGCGATCGCGGCGAACAGCCACATGCCAAGGCCGCTCGGCAGGATCCACGGGAGGATCACGCCGATCAGGCACAGCAGGCAGCAGACCATCACCAGATTGCGGCTCACGCCGAACTTGTCGACCAGCGGGCCGGCGACGAACGCGGCGATCAGCGACGCCACGAACGCGATCACAGCCATGACGGCAATGACGACGGCGACCGGCAGCAGCGCCGGCGCGGACGTGACGAACGCGCCCGGTCCGGCGATCACGCGGGCCAGCGAATAGTACTTGAGGATGTACAGCTCGTACATGGGGATCATGCCGTAGCCGGCCATCATGAGCGTACGGGCCACGAGCATGCGGTAGTAGTCGGGCGCGTGATGCGGCGGGCGGAAGTCGGCGAGCAGCGCGTGCATGTCGAAGCGCGTGTTGGCCTGCTCCACGCTGGAGGGTTCGCGCGGCCAGATCAGCACGACGACCAGGCCGATGAGCGCGAACAGGATGGCCGAGGGCACGAAGACGGAGCCGAGCACGGCGAGATCGGCGGGATCGAGCGGATTGGCGACCGCATTGGCCCCCGGGCCTGCCGGCGCGTTCAGCGGCGTGGCGCCGACCCTGGCGAGGACTCCCGCGCCCACGATCAGGCCCAGCATCTGACCGACGGCGATGCCGGTGCCGTACCAGCGCGAGACACGGCCGCGAACCTTGTCGGGCAGACGATCGGCCATGGCGGCCACGAACGGGGCGAGCATCATGTTGTAGCCGAACTGCATGCCACACCAAGCGAACAGCATCGCCGGGAACGCGTGCGTGGCGCCAAGCAGCAGCGTGAACAGCGCGGTGAGCACGCCGCCGCCCACGATCCACGGGGTACGGCGGCCGAACGGGGTGCGCGTGGTATCGGACAGCGCGCCGAACAGCACGTTGGAGACCAAGGCCACAACCGCGCCCACGGCGTTGATCGCGGCGAACATGGTTTCGCGGCCGGCCGGATCGAGGCGGTCGAGGATCTCCGGGACCACCACCGAATTCAGGGCCATCCACGGGATGGCGCACAGCACGGCGCTGAGCGTGAATGCGATGGTCAGGCGCGTGATGGCGAGCTTGTTCGGGCGGGTGCCGTCGGCGGCCACCATGGGGTCGCGCATGTCGAGAAACGCGGAGTTCGGATCGGGCACGGCGGCGTCAACCGTGGCGATCGATGCCGCGGCGGCCATGGGGGCGGCGGCCTCGGCGGCGAGTTTGGTGGATTGCACGGCGGCCTCGGTACGGCTCGCCTCCGGTTCGGCGGATTCCGGCAGTACGGCCAGACGGGCGATCGACGCCTTGTCTTCGGCGGTCAGCACCTTGTCGGGGTCGGGTTTGTCATCGATGCCCGGACGTTTGAAATCCTCGTTCATGGGTCTTTCTTTCCTTCTCGTTTCCGCACGCTCATGCGCACGTCACGCACACGCGCATACCACTCTCGCGCGCACGTACTCCCTACTTCCGCTTCGCATATTAGACCGTGCACTTGTCCAAACGATGCGGGTTTCGGCGGCACGAGGCCGATTTTGGACCTATTCCCCGTTCGCTAGGTGGTTGAGCGCCTCGGCGCTGGTCTAACCCTCGTTCGCTAGGTGGTTCGGGACATAGAGGCACCTACGCCGGAAGTCAGTCGAGATAGCTTTTTAACAACAACTATCTTCAAGTACATGACATCGGAGCGCGAGGACGATGTGTCTACTTTGGCAAGTACCTACCGAACGAGAGTTAGACCTGCACAGCAGCGGTAATCCACCTAAGGAACGGCGGATAGCCATTGTATGAGTCTCAACTCCCTGATTACATGGAAGATGACGGCGCAGCAAGGAGGCTCGAGATGACAATGAAGAAACCGAACGACCACGCCCGACGGGGATGGATTCGCGTGGCGGTGATCTGGGTGGCGTTGATCGTCGGCATCATCGTGTTCCTCACCACCGACTTTCTGTGGCTGACGTTCTCGCTATTGACGATCGCCGCTGCCGCCGGGCTCTTTGGCTTCCCCGGAATAAAGCATGACTGACACGATCAGTGCCTAGCGCGTGGTCTCGCCGCGCACCAGGGTGAGGGGCACCAGATCGCAGGATGCGGCGACTGAAGTCGGGGCTTCGGAGACGCCATCGGCGCCGGCGACCTCATCGGCGGACGAGGCCGACGCGGACGCGTGATCGTCGGCGATGGCCTCCTTCATGCGTTCCACCAGCTTCACGGCGATCGCGTCGAGATCCTGATGCACCGACGTGATGCGCAATCCCGCAAGATCGGCGACCGGCGTGCCATCGTAGGCGATGATCTGCAGATCGTCGGGAATACGACGGCCGGTGTCGTGATTGTCACGCAGCTCTCGCAGCGCCAGACGCACGCAATGCGCGGCCGCCAGATCGGGCGCGATGATCGCGTCCGCGTCGGGGAATCGGCGGAACACCTCCTCGGCGGCACGCTCGAACAGCGACGTATCGCTCACATGTTCCACGGCCACGTAGTCGCACCGCACGCCGGCCGCCGCCATCTCCCGTTCGAACGTCAGGTGATAGCGCACCGTGGGGAACGTCGTATCATTCACATCCGCCGCCACGTCCGCAGCCACGTCGGCGGCCGCCGACAGCACCGACTCGAAACTGCCGTCCGCGGTCTGCGCCTCGGACAGATCATGGAACTGCGAGCGCGGACCACCGATCTCCACCACATGCCGTACGCCGGATTCGAGGAACTGCCGCGCGGCCAAATGTGCGCCCTGCACGTGATCCGAGCAGACGGAGGGGATCTCCTCACCGAGGAATCGGTCGAACGCCACGATCGGCCGGCCGATGCCCTGCCAGTATTCGGGGCGCTGGTTCGTGTGCGAGCCGATGATGATGCCGTCCATCATCTGCCGCTTGAGCATGTCGATGTATTCGCTTTCGCCGCGCTCCTGGTCGGCGGTGGAGCACAGCATCATGCGCAGGCCGGCGTCGTGCAGATGGCGTTGCAGGCTGGCGGTGAGCTGCGCGAAGAACGGGTGGGCGACGGTGGGGATGGTCACGCCGATCAGATTGGTGCGACCGCGGAACAGGTTGCGGGCCAGTTCGTTCGGCACGTAGTTGAGTTCGGCCATGGCCGCCTCGATGCGTGCGCGTGTGGATTCGGCCACGTATCCGGTGCCGTTCACCGCCAGGGAGACGGTGCTCAACGAGACTCCGGCCCTGCGTGCCACGTCACGCATTCCGACCATTCGCAACCTCCTGCAAGCATGATTCGCCCGGGCGCGATCGGAGTCCGATCGGTGTCGGATGGGGATCGCGTCGTTTCACCGCACGTCAACATCGTCGGCGGGAAATCGCATCCGCCAACGATTCATTGTAACGGATGGGCAATGGTGGTGAAGAAGACGGAAAGCACAGCTCCCCCGCTTCCCCTCGAGGGGAAGCTGTCAGCCGCCAGGCTGACTGATGAGGTGCCCCGAGCGTTCACCTCCGATATCCGTTCACCAGCGGAATATCGAACCTGCGAGGAGCTGACCCCTCCCCTCGGTCGGCTAACGCCGCCAGCTCCCCTCTCCTCTGGAGGGGAGCCGGTACAGTCGGTCCTACAGCTCGTAGGCGAAGGCCTCCCAGGGGGCGAGCTTGCCGAAGAGCAGGTCGGCCGCGGTGTCCTCGGTCGGATAGGTGCTGATCAGGATGCGGTCGGCGCTCACGCCGCCCAGCGTGGTGCCCGCGAGACCAAGGCCAAGCGCATCCGCGGCCTCGGCCGGGATCTTTGCCGACTCGCTCGACATGTTCACCACCACCACGATCCTGCGCTCGCCGGACCCGTCGATGCCGCCGCCGACGCCGTCCTCGCGCAGCGTGCGCACGAACGCGTACACCTGCGGATCGTCGGCGTCGAGCATTTCCCACTCGCCGGCCGCGACCACCGGGTTCTCGTGGCGCAGCGCGATCAGCTTCTTGTAGAAGTTGTACACGGAGTCGGGGTCGCGCTGCTCCTTCTTCGCATTCACCACGTCACGGTTCTCGTTGACCGGCAGCCACGGGGCGGTGGGCGCGTACGGCGCGGTGAATCCGGCGTACTTGGTGGCGTCCCACTGCATGGGCGTGCGCGCGTTGTCGCGGCTGATGGCCTTGAGCGCGTCCATCATGGCCTCCGGGGTCATCACGCCGGCCTCGGTGAGCTGATGGTACATGTTGATCGACTCGAGGTCCTGGTACTGGTCGAGCGAATCGAAGTAGGCGTTGGTCATGCCCAGCTCCTCGCCCTCGTACACGTACGGGGTGCCGCGGTGCATGTGCAGCAGCAGGGCGATGGCCTTGGCGGAGCGCACGCGCAGCTCGTCGGTGGAGTCGTCGCCCCAGCGCGAGACGACGCGCGGCTGGTCGTGGTTGTTGAAGAACAGGCTGGTCCAGCCGGTCTTCTTCACCGCATGCTGATGTCCGGCGAGGCAGTGCTTGAGGTGCGCGAGCTTCCATGGTTCGGCGGTCCACTTGGACTGGCCGCCGCCCGGCTCCACGTGGTCGAACAGGAACAGCATGTCGAGCTCGCGGTTGGCGGGGTCGGTGATGTGCTGGTTGCGTTCGGCGGTGATGCCCGGCGCCTCGCCCACGGTGATCGTGCCTTCGCGGCCGTCGAACACCTCACGGTGCATTTCGGCGAGGAACTCGTCCTGGCGCGGGCCGTCGGCGCAGAACGGGTTGGGGCTGGAGTAGCCGTCGGGGCCGATCGGGCCGTCGGAGTCGGTGTTCGCGCCCACGCCCGGCAGTTCGCCGTTGGCGTCCACGTGCTTGGAGATCAGCGTGATCACGTCCATGCGGAAGCCGTCGATGCCGCGGTCGAGCCACCAGTTCATCATCTTGTACACGGCGGCGCGCACTTCGGGGTTCTCCCAGTTGAGGTCGGGCTGCTTCTTGGAGAACTGGTGCAGGTAGTATTCGCCGCGCTTGGGGTCGTACTGCCATGCCGATCCGCCGAAGTACGAGCCCCAATGGTTCGGTTCGGCGCCCGGCGTGCCCGGCTCGTGGCCCTCCTTGGCGGGGCGCCACCAGTACCAGTCGGCGTGCGGATCGTTCTTGTCGCGCGACGCCTGGAACCATGCGTGTTCGTCGGACGTGTGGTTGACCACCAGATCCATGACCACCTTGATGCCGCGGTCGTGTGCTTCGGCGAGCAGTTCGTCCATGTCGTCGAGCGTGCCGAACATGGGGTCGATGTCCTGATAGTCGCTGATGTCGTAGCCGTTGTCGTCCTGCGGGGACTTGTAGACGGGTGACAGCCAGATCACGTCCACGCCCAGATCGGCGAGATAGTCGAGACGACTGGTGATGCCGGGCAGATCACCGTAGCCGTCGCCGTTGGTGTCCTGGAAGCTGCGCGGGTAGATCTGGTAGACCACCGCGTTGGACCACCACGGGTTCTGTTCGGCGCCGTTCGTACGGATCGCGTCGGGTAGCGGTTTGCGCTGTTCGGTCGTCATTGTCGCTCCTGTCTGTCCTGTTTCGTGCTGTCTGTCGTCCGCGTCCGCCCGTTTCACGTCGATCGTCGACTGCTGACGATCGTTGACGAGGCGTTCGTTGGCGGTGCCGTCCGTCACGCGTCCGTCGCGATATGGACGAACGTACCACCGTGATCATTTTAACGTTCAAAACGCCGACCGCGGGAAGCGGCACAGTCCTTGGCCCCCTCGCCGAGGGAAGCTGTTCGTCGCACAGACAGCATGCATCCCGATTGGCTCCCCTCCATGGGAGGGGAGCTGGCTGCCGCCGGCGGACTGAGGGGAGGGAACCAGCCGAAGCATGAGCCGGCACTCCCCTCAGTCGGCTCCGCCGACAGCTCCCCTCAAAGAGAGGTGAGCCAGAAAGGAGGCTTGATTCGCCTAAGACCTCGGCGAGGCGCGCCGATCAGACGATCTTTCTGCGAAACACTCGTGTCTCCGGCACAAAACGGGCCTAAGATGAGGCACTTGGAATCCGACACGAGGGACGGGCGACCGCACGAGGAACGGCCGACCCGGTTATGTGGGGAAGTGAAGACATGACCGGCAGCGGAAACAGCGAAGATCGCGACGATATCGACAACGATGGCATCGACGGCAAGGCAAACGACAGTAATGGCATCAAGGCACAACACGACGACGCGGCAGACGCCGGTACGTCATCGTCCGACTCCTTTGATCTTTTGTCCGGCTCGTGGGACATTCCCGATCTGACGTTTCCCGAACCGGACGGCGCATCATCAATCGACACGTCATCATCTACGGAAGCCGATCATGATAAGGCCGACCGTCACGCGATACCAGATCTGGGAACACTGGGAGCGACGACGAACATCACATCATCGCCGGCCAACGACTCCACATCTTCCGCAACGACCGTCGATACCGTGCCGAACGCCGGCTCCGCAACGTCCGGCGCAGATGAAACGACGACCGCACCATCGATGGATGGACCGGCCGCACCGACTGCAATCTCGTCGCACGCGGCTTCGGACACACCGGTCACGGCTACACAGACTCCGGGCACGCCGGCCGCCACCGATGCGACCCCGGACGAATCCGTCTTTGCGTCAACCGGGGCGAATAGCATCCCCGATTCGTTGGAGTCGGATCTGAATGCCGACACCGCGGTGATCGGCAATCTGCCGGCGGAGTTGGACCACCTGTCCGCAACATTGGATGATTTCAGCACGCCGATCGCGGCTGCGGGCGACGTGGCGGACGGCGCCACCACGCCCGTCGCGCCGGCGTTCGCGCCGACCGAGGAAGCCCATCAGCCGACGAACGAGCCCACCACGGTCGTTACTGACGACGGACACACAACCGGAGCGGCAGCCGATACGGCAGGCCCCGATGCATCATCGGAGACCGTGATCATGCCGAAGATCGAGCCGGGTGCCGAAGCAAATGCGAATGGTGCGGGCGCAAATCCCCCAACCGCCGGAGCGAAGCGCACCGGCAAGAAGCGCGGTCTCAGAGGCGGCGCCAAGCAGCGCAAGCGTCGCCTGCGCATGGCGGTCGCAGCCATCGCGGCCATCGTGTTAATCATCGCCGGCGCACTCGTCTGGAAGCACATAAGCGACAATCAGGCCCACGCCACGGCAATGACGGACTGCTCCACGTCGTCGAGCGACTACGACAAGGCCAAGAAGCAGCTGAGCACGGCCATCAAGAACGCGCAGGACGAGGCGTCCACCGCGGCCGGAGACGTGTCCGATGCGACAACGGTCAGCGCGCTCAAGCAGACGATCAGCGACTCGAACGTGTCCGGCACGGCACGGGACTGCCGCAACTCCATGCCCACGGCGGAACTGCAGGCGGCCGCGGATGCGAACGCCAAGCTCGCCGCCGCCGCGAACAAGGCGGCCAAGAACGTGAACGCGGCCGCCAAGAAGGTGTCTGCAAGTCAGGACGCGCAGAAGATCAGCACGCTCAAACAGCAGATCACGGCGCTGCTGCCTGGCGCGCAGACGGCGTACGAGAACAGCGATGGCGTGGTTGACGACGTGACGCGCTCCACGCTGAAGTCCGCGATCGATGAGGCGCAGAAGGTGGAGAAGAAGTCCGGCGCCACGGTGGCCGAGCTGGAGAAGGCGAAGAGCGCGCTGGAGACGGCCAAGACGAACGTGGAGGATTCCATGCCGAGCGAGGAGTCGACGGTGGGCAGCGGATCCGGTTCGTCCGGTTCGGGCAGCAGCTCCACGAGACGGCGGTCGAGCAGTGGTTCCTCATCCAACAGCTCGTCGTCGAACGGTTCAAGCAGCTCGAACGGCTCGAACGGCAACGGTTCCGGCAGCTCGTCGAACAACCGGTACTCAGGCAACAGCTACAACCGCCGCCAGTACAGCACGAACAACCCGACGCAGAACAACACCGGCTCGACGCAGGGCGATACCACGCAGCAGAGCCAGCAGGGCGATCAGGGTTCGAGCCAGAACCAGACCCAGAATCCGAGCCAAAGCGGCAACAGCAGCAACAGCAACCAGAACAACCAGTCGAGCAGCGGCAACAGCGGCTCCTCCCAGAGCGGCAGCGGTCAAGGCTCTACCGCACAGGGCAGCACCGGCACCTCAACGCAGTCCAACCAGCAGTAGGACCAGCCAGCGGTAGGGCAGATATACGCCCGGGAGACCTCGCCCGGCGGATATCTGCCCTTCGCTAGGTTCTTTTTCGCCTCATGCGGGGTCTAACCATCGTTCGCTAGGTTGTTGGCTGAGTAGCCAACTGCCCCATACGATCAAAGACAAGCAGCCATTCTGCAAAAACTATCCCGAAAATCCACAAACCGAAATCCTATCGGGAAGGCCTTCTTTGGCAAGGACCTAGCGAACAGGGGTTAGACTCGCGCAACAAGGCTGAACCACCTAGCAAAGCGGGGATATCACCCTATATGAGCATGAAAGCCACCACCATATGCCCGATAGGCATGGTCATGGCCCCTACCCATATGCCAAAACGCCGGGCACACTCCCTACTTGCGCACGAAGCGCTCGCGCAGACCCGGGGTGATCTTCACCGCGGTCCACAGGCTGCGCACCAGCAGCACGCACAGGTACAGCGCGAACAGGTTGGCGCCCATGCGCGGCGAAACCGCACCGGCGGCAAGCGTACCCAACGGCGCAATGATGGCCGCGGTGATGCCGATGGTCAGACCGTTGCGCAGGTGTACGAGCTTGCGCTTGGTGTTGGCGATGGTGCCAGCGATCGAACTGGGGAACATGGCGAGCAGCGACGTGCCGCGCGCGATCAGATCGCTCGCGCCGAACAGCACGGACAGCGCCGGTACCATCACCGCGCCGCCGCCGATGCCGAGCAGGCCGGCGAGCGTGCCGATGCCCACGCCGAGCAGGGCGAGCAGAACGCCGGTGACCACGGTCATGTGAATCGTATGGTCGCGCGACGGGGTGAACACGATCTGCGACGTGATCACGAACACCAGGAACACGACGAACACCCAGCGCAGCACCACTTCGGGCAGTCGCGCGAGCAGCCAGCTGCCGATCTGCGATCCGACCACAAGTCCGCATGCGAGCAGCAGCGCGGCGATCCAGTCCACGTCGTTGCCGGTCGCATACGAGATCACGCCGGTGATGGACGTCGGGATGATCGCGGCCAGCGACGTGGCCGCCGCGTGGCGCTGCGACAGTCCAAGGAACACCAGCGCGGGCACGATCACCGTGCCGCCGCCGATGCCGAACAGGCCCGACAGGAATCCGGACAGAATGCCCACGCCCACCAGCATCATCCACACGTGGCTCGCGGGCCGTCCCTCGCCAAGCGTGGCGGAGCCCTCGCCATTGTCTGCCGGCTTGTCGGACTTCACAAACGTCACGCCGTTTACCGTTTCGTTGTTCATAACGTTCTTTTCGTTCATTGCCTCACTCACGTCGGACACATTACTCTCCGTCGTTCCCTCCGATCGGGCGGATTTCACGTCGGTCATTCGGTCGTCGCAATCGCCGATGCCGGTCGCCCACCCCGGCCGAAATGCCGCATTCGCACTGTAAATCCCCGGTAAATCCTGCCCCAATCCCCCACGACATTCCTTCCCGAATCCCCCGGCCCGAGAGATAATGGCAACGTATCGACGCCGACGGTATGGCAATATCAGCAACATTGTCGGCAACGATCGGCAGTCGCACGGCAGGTTCTCAGAGAGGAGACCGCAATGGCATACGCAACGACCAATCCATACACCGGGGAAACGCTGAAGACCTTCCCCATGGCCACGTTCGAGGAGGTGGACACCGCGCTCGACGTGGCGCATCACGCGTTCGAATGGTGGCGCGACGAGCCGGTCGCGGAGCGTACGAAGGTGTTGTCGGCCGCGGCGGACATCCTCGAGCACGAGAGCGGCGCGTTCGCGTCGATGCTCACGTTGGAGATGGGCAAGATCACGAGCGAGGCCATGGCCGAGGTCAACGTATGCGTGGCGATTCTGCGCTACTACGTGAAGCACACGGAAACGCTGCTCGCACCGAAGCTGCTGCCGACCGCCGGGTTCGGCGACACGAACGTGCAGCTGGTGAACGATCCGATGGGCATCATCTTCGCCGTGGAGCCGTGGAACTTCCCGTACTATCAGGTGATTCGCGTGGCGGCGCCGCAGCTGGCGGCCGGCAACGTGGTGATGCTTAAGCATGCGTCGAACGTGCCGCAGTGCGCCGCGCTCATGGCCGACCTGTTCCGCAGGGCGGGTGCGCCGGACGGCGTGTTCACGAACCTGTATCTGCCGCACGAGCTGACCGAGCATGTGATCGCCAGCCCGTACGTGCGTGGCGTGGCGCTCACCGGGTCGGAGCATGCGGGCGCGGTGATCGCGTCGCTGGCCGGCAAGCATCTGAAGAAGAGCACGCTCGAACTGGGTGGCATGGACGCGTTCATTGTGCTGAAGGATGCGGATGTGGCGGCCGCGGCGGAGTGGGCCGTGCGTGGACGCTGCCGCAACGCGGGTCAGGTGTGCGTCTCGTCGAAGCGGTTCATCGTGGTCGACGACGTATACGACGAGTTCGTGGAACGGTACCGCGCGGAGGCCGCGAAGCTCGTGGCCGGCGATCCGGCGGATCCGGCGACCACGCTGGCGCCGCTGTCGAGCGTGGGCGCGCGTATTCAGGTGGAGCGTCAGGTGGCGGATATCGTGGCGCAGGGCGCGTCGGTCGAGTATCTGGCGGACGTGCCCGGCTGGCACGCCGATGGTACGCCCGGCGAGGGCGCGTTCTATCCGCCGGCGCTGATCACGGATATTCCGGAGGGCACGCCCGCCGCGCGTACGGAGATCTTCGGACCGGTGGCGCAGCTGTATCGCGCTGCCGACGAGGAGGATGCGATCCGCATCGCGAATGATTCGCCGTACGGCCTGGGCGGTTCGGTGTTCAGCGCGGATGTGCATCATGCGCAGGAGATCGCGCGGCGACTCGACACTGGCATGGTGACGATCAACCGTGCGAGCGCGTCCGGTCCGGACATCCCGTTCGGCGGCGTGAAGAATTCCGGATATGGCCGCGAACTGATCGATCTGGGACTCAAGGAGTTCGTGAACCAGAAGGTCGTGATCAACGGGTAGCGCGCGGCAGACGTTACGACGATGCGGGCGCGGGCGTGCGTCCCGCAGGATCCGCGGTTCGCGGAG
>NZ_QXGJ01000011.1 GCF_003952005.1 Bifidobacterium callimiconis | reverse complement strand
AAGGTTTTGCGGCGGTCATGGCCCAGGGGAGACGCCCGGTCCCATTCCGAACCCGGAAGCTAAGACCTGGCACGGCGATGGTACTGCACCCGACAGGGTGTGGGAGAGTAGCACACCACCGCAATTTTTCTTCTGAAAAGGGGAGAAGTCACACGACTTCTCCCCTTTTTCTATATCCGAGACAATCATCCGCACAGCAAGGCATAATACGGAATCATGCACTTCTTCACTCCAAAACGATGCCCGAATTCGTCGAAAATCATGTATCACGATAAGGCTCAGGCGGAACGAGCCGCCGAACAGAGTCGCATCGAACGCGGAGCGGAGCTGTGGACCTATCGTTGCCAGTACTGCGGAACCTGGCATCTGACCAGTCACTCACCCGATCACGCATGGGTGCATGTGCCGCTCAATCAGCAGATCAAACCACACTCGCGCAAAAAAGGCTACAAACCACGCAGAAAATAGCGGATCAGGCTGCCGCCCATTAGAATTTGAACCTTTATGGCATGGCCGCCGAGCCATGTGGGGCGTGGTGTTCGACACACTCGGGCCGTTTGGCCTCGCTCCGACGATTTGATCGCGGAGCGTATCAAATCGTCTCCGCTGATACAGTCGAACACCACGCCCCACACAGCACGGCTCGGCAAAAGACAATGAACTGAATCGCGCTTCTGAGATACATCTAGCACAACTGAGGAATGATCAATCAGCTGAGCGGGGGTGGGGCATGTGATGTTCGATCGTAAGCAGCGGAGGTGTTTGCTATGCTGTGCAAGCAAACACCGGAGCGAGGCCGAACGGCCTTGAGTGTATCGAACATCACATGCCCCACCCCCGCGGCCGGAACCATGTGGTTGCAATTTGTGCGTTCTAGAAGGTACAGAAAAAAGGGTTAGCGGTCGAGGCGGAAGCCCTGGCGGGTGGCGGGAGGATTGACGCTGCGGCCGTTCATGCTGGCGACGGCGTTTTGCGCGATCTGGTCGCTGAAGGCATCGACCGGGCGATCCGTGTTCCGCAGGTCGTAGTAACGGTGGACGTCGGCGTCGAAATCGGCGATCGCGGACAGAACGTCGTCGGAATCCTCCGGATACGTGTTCTCGAAGAACTGCACGGACTTCGGCAGGCGAGGCTTCAGTGCGGGATCCTGTGCCGGCTTGCCGATCGCCAGACCTAGTACGGGGTAGGTGTACTTGGGTAGGTGTAGCACGTCGATCAGCGCGTCCACGTCGTTGAGCAGGGAACCCAGAATCACGCAGCCAAGGCCGAGGGAATACGCGGCGGTCTCCATGGTGTGCAGAGCGAGCACGGCGTCGTTCTGTGCCTGCGTGTAACGGTAGCTGCCGTTCAGTGTGAAGTCGTCGGAATCGGTATCCACGCCCTTGGCCTTGGCGATCGTGGCGTTACGATGCTCATCAAGGACGAACACATAAAGCAACGGTGCCTGGGCGATGTAGGGCTGTCGACCGATCTCGGCGAGTTTCTCGGCGATTTCGGGATCGGTGATACGGATGGCGGGCCAGTCGTTGAGATACTGGCTCGACGCGGCGCGCTGTGCCACGGACTCCAGTGTGTCGATGACGTCGGCGGGAATAGATTCGTTGGCAAAGGCGCGAATGGAGCGACGGTTCAGCAGGGTCTGGATCGTCGGATTATCGAGATTGTAGGTGTGCTCTGTCATGGATCCATTGTGACAGAGACCGATGTGGGAGACAGGCGAATTGTTCGATGGGAGAATTCGGGGGAGCGGTGTTATTAGGCTTGAATGGTTGGGTTGGAAGATTTTGCATGGGTGGGGTGGCTCCCCTCAGTCCGCTACGCGGACAGCTCCCCTCAGTGAGGGGAGCCAGAAAAACCTGACGATGGATAGTTGTGACGGGTATGTCTTATCCGCCTGAATCTTGGGATACTGCAGGTATTCGCCCACGGATTCGGTCGCGGAGATGGGGTCATCGAGTGCGGCGGTTGTGGCGGCGGGTGACTAGGGCTTGGGAGCCTCGGTCGGAGAGTTGGGATACGACGGCGCTTAACGCTGCAGAGAGGGCGGAGAAGGCGATGCTCATGAATAGGCTCTCTCGTTCATCGATGACACCATCGCCCAGAGAAGAATCGGATTCTGTAATTGTTTCACGTGAAACATCGGATTTAGAGGTGTGACGGCCGGAACGTTTCACGGACCGACTGGAGACGGTGTTGTTCCACAGCAGCTGGAATGCCTTGCTGGCCACGAAGCCGGCCACGGAGGGAAGGGCGAACTTCAGCAGCTTGTCGCCGAGGGAATCAGGGTCGTTGAGTCGCCGCTCGCGCATGGCATCCACCTTTGCGTCAAAACGTCCGAATGCATCGACGATTTGATCGACGTTGCTATTCGGGCTGGTATGGGAATCCGTCATGAAGACCATTATTCCACGTGGGAAGGGACGGTGGATGAGGTGTGGCCGCTCCCCTCAGTCTGCTTCGCAGACAGCTCCCCTCCGCAGGAGGGGAGCCGGAGGGATGGGCGGTGGTGACTGTACCGATGGCTTGCCTGACGATAATGAAGTCCTGCGTTGAGTACATATGCTTGGCTCCCTCCGGTGGAGGAAAACTGTCCGCCGGAGGGAGACTGAGGAGAGAAATAAATGGAAGGTGCCTGGTTGGGCTCCCCTCAGTCTGCTTCGCAGACAGCTCCCCTCGGGGAGGGGAGCCGAAGGAATTCGGGGTCAGCGGGTAGGGGTGAGGGCGAGAGCGTTGAGGCGTTCCTGGATGGCGTTGGTGATGACGGGGTCGTCTTCCAGAGTGGGAAGGAAAATCGCATCGGAGGTCAGCGCTTCGATTCGGGTCTTGATCTTATTGGCAAGACGGCCGTCGGTAAGGAACAGTCGTTCGACGATCAGCGGACCGGGGTCGACGCGCAGCGTCTCCTCGATCAGCGGATGCCCGATATGGTTCGTGCAGATGATCGGCGTGCCGATCTGACGCTCGACATCTGCGGCAAGCGCCTGCAACTGGTCGAACGGTTCCGGGAAGTGCGGGGTGCCATGAGCCACAAGCAGAATGCGACGTCCGGGATGCTCCTGAGTGGCCTTGCCAAGGTGATCGACCAGATAGTCGCGGACTGCCTGCGTAGTGGCCAACGGTTCAGTGACGGACAGTGATACGCCGGGCTTCAGCACCTTACGCGTGCGCTGTGGAATGTCCCAGCGCATGTGTGTGGCGGAGAACAGCAGGACCGGTACGATCACCAGACGGGAGACACGGGATTGCAGATCGCGGATGCCGTCTTCCAGGGTCTGCTCATCGCCCTCGAGAAAAGCGATGCGGCCGATCTGTTCGGAGCGCTGAATGAAGTCGTTGAGCAGATCGAGATTGGACTCGGGGATTTTGCCGCGGCGTCCGTGCAGGACGTAGAGATAGCCGGTGGTCATAGGTGGGTCCTTGGAAGATTGCGAGGTGGTGTGGAATGGGGTGTGGTGCCTCCCCTCAGTCCGCTACGCGGACAGCTCCCCTCCGCAGGAGGGGAGCCGAGAAGTGGGAGCTGAGGCTGACGTCGAACGAGGGACGGGCTGGTGGCTCCCCTCAGTCCGCTACGCAGGAGGGGAGCCGCAGGGGATGAGGTCAGACGGCGAGGGTCTTGGCGAGGTCCTTGATCTTGGCGATGGCGTCGTCGTCGGGGGCGAGCTCGATCTTCAGGGACGGGGCGGCCAGCTCGGCGCCGTCGTCAGTGAGCAGCTTCTCGAAGATGTCAACCGCGGCGCAGAAGTGCGGGTAGCTGGTATCGCCGGTGCCGAGCACCGCCACCTTCTTGCCGGACAGATCATAGCCGTCAAGATCGTCGTAGAAATCGACGATGCCGCCGGGCACTTCGCCGTTGTCGCCATCGCTCCAGCTGGCCACGACGTAGTTGTCGGCGTCGTCGAAGAACTCATCGACCTCGACGCCGTCCTCGGCATCAAAGACCTCCACGTCCTGATCCAGATCCTGCAGGGCTTCCTCGAGCAGCTCCACGGCCTCCTTGGTGTTGCCGGTCGCGCTCGTGAAAATGATCTTGGTGCTCATTACTTCAGTACCTCCGTTGCGGGTAGGGTTGCCAGATAATTGTCAAAAACTTCCTGAAAATGTTCGGTTCCCGTGCGCTGGTAGTAGTCGTAGAACGACTCGCCCTTCTCATGGGAATCCCGATAGTCGGCAAGCAGCGAACCCACCGCGTCGGTGAGCTGCGCAGCGGAGACCACGCCCTTCAACTGCTCGTTGAAATGGCCGCCGTCAAGCAGACTGCCGCCTACGGACAGCTTGTATCCCGCCGTGTGCTGACGGTCGGCGGTGCGGGCGTGCACGCCTTCGATGCCGATGTCGGCGATGGAACGATGTGCGCAGCCGTTGCCGCATCCCGTGAGCGTGATGTTCAGCGGGGAATCGAAGCTGAAGCGCTTGTCGAGCTCCTCGACCAGCGGCTTGAACACGGTCTTGGTGTACGCGTTCGCCAGATTGCAGTATTCGGCGCCCGTGCACGTGGTGCCGTAGTCGGCCAGCAGATGCGGGTGGATCGAGAAGCGTTCGAAGATCGGCTCGGCCTCGAGTGCCGGAAGATCCTCCTCCTTGATCCACGGAATCATCAGATTCTGGCAGTGATCAAAGCGGATCTCATCCTTGCCGTATTTGCGTGCCACATCGATCAGCGCCTGGAAGTCGTCGGCCTGAATACGGCCGGACGGCACGCTCACACCCACGTAGTAGTAGCCGTCCTGCAGCTGGCGGTGCACGCCGAGCGCGGTGCCGTTCGTCCAGCCCCTGACCTTGGAAACGCCCTTGGTCTGCAGATCGGGCAGCGATTCGCGGATCTTGTCTTCGAACTGTTCCACGCCCCAGTCCTTGATGAGGAACTTGAGACGGGCCTTGGAACGGCTGCGGCGGTAGCCGTAGTCACGGAACAGACGGCAGACGACCTCGGCCAGATCGGCCACGCGATCGGGCGTGACGAAGATGTTGAGCTGCTGGGCGAGCATCGGCTTCATGCCCAGACCTCCGCCCACCTTCACGTTGAAGCCCTTGACCGTGTGACGGCCGATGCGCTTGGTGGCCGGGATGAACGCCAGATCGTTGATCTCCGCATTGCCGGAGTTGTGACGGTTGCTGCTGATCGAGATCTTGAACTTGCGCGGCAGATTCGAATAGTCGTAGTTGCCCTGGAACCGACGATAGACGTCGAGCACGGTCTGACGGGTGTCGAACAGTTCGTCGGGGTCGATGCCGGACAGCGGGTTGTCGATGATGTTTCGAGTGATGTCGCCCTCCGCACCGACTGTGGTCAGGCCGACCGCCTCGATACCGGCGAAGATGTCGACGAGTTCGGCGAACGGAATCCAGTGGTACTGCACGGCCTGACGCGTGGTCAGATCGACGACGCCGTGACCGTACGTACGGCCGATCCACGCAAGATGATCCGCCTGCTTCACGGTCACACGACCGCCGGGGATCTTGATGCGCATCATGAAGTAGCCTTCGTCCTGCGGCTTCTGCACCGTCAGACCGGCGTACTTGAAGTACATGTAGTAGCTCTTGTCGATCTCCGAGAACGGCTTCTTGACCAGTTCGGGGAGGTCCTTGAACACGTCAAGGCCGTCCTCGTTGAGCTTGCTGATCTCGTTCGCGTTGAGCTTTTGATCTGCCCAAGTGGCGGTATAGCTCATGTGAACCCCCAAAAAAGTAACGTAAAACCCCGTATTGGCGCGGCCTCGCCGCTGTTGCGTGGCCGGCCGTATGGCTCACAGCGTACAAACGGGCGCGGCGGACTGTCAAAACGGGGAAGTGCGGTCGCGAAGTGGCTGAAATCGTTGGAATTGCAACGAAAAGTTGGCGTGATTCGTGACCGGTCGTGGGAAAGTGCGGTGACGGTTCTATTTGTGGGGCGTTATCAATCGTTGAAATTTCAACGATTTGGTGGTATAGGGCACTGTTTCGCAAGAGGGGCGGAGTCCGTATACTTGCGGCTATCGTCATGCGAGATGGATGCGGGGGTGGCGGGATTCGTGCGGTGCATGGGTTCGGGATCCCTCCCTCAGTCCGACCTGCGGTCGGCCAGCTCCCTCCCACGGAGGGAGCACGAAGGGTAGAGGCCTGCCGACTCCACAAAGGAGCATGAAGGGCAGGGGCCTGACCTGTCGGCTTTCCGAAGGGGAGCACGAAGGTATGGGGTCGTGTTCGCGGACGAATCGATATAGCAGTAGGGGGATAACTATGACTGATGAGACGCTGACCGACGTGACCGTGATCGGAGGAGGGCCGGTGGGCATGTTCACCGCGTTCTACTCGGCCATGCGCAATCTCAGTGTGCAGCTGGTCGACAGTCTGCCCGAACTCGGCGGCCAGGTGGCGGCGCTCTACCCGGAGAAGCCGATCCACGACATCGCCGGATTCGTGTCGGGTACGGGCGCGGAGCTCATCGCCAATCTCAAACGGCAGATCGACTCGTTCGGAGACAAGATCGGCGTGCACACGAACGAGGAGGTGACCGGACTCGAGCGTCTTGACGACGGCACGTTCATTCTGCGTACCGCGGCCCGTGAGATCCATACGCGCAGCGTGATCGTGGCCATCGGCAGCGGCGCGTTCAGCCCGCGTCCGCTGGCCATCGACTACGATCGCGAACAGCTCGACGGGCGCAAGGTGTTCTACTTCGTCAAGCGTCTGGCCGACTTCAAGGGCAAGACCGTGGCCGTGGCCGGCGGCGGCGACGCGGCGATCGACTGGGCTCTCGAACTCGAGCAGATCGCCGACAAGGTGGTGCTGATCCACCGTCGTGACAACTTCCGTGCGCTCGAATCCAGCGTCACCCGACTCAAGGAGTCCACGGTGGCGATCCTGACGCCGTACAAGTTCACCACCGTGGCCGGTACGCCGGACGGACTGCACATCGAACTCGCGAAGATCAAAAGCGATGAGGTGCTCGACCTGGACGTGGACGCGCTGCTCGTCAACTACGGATTCACGTCCGACAATCACGTGCTGCGCGACTGGGGACTGCCGGTCAAGCGTGGCGATCTGCAGGTGAACGAGTATCTGGAGACCGATGTGCCGGGCATCTACGGCGTGGGCGATGCGGTGAACTATCCGGGCAAGGTGAAGCTCATCTCCGCAGGATTCGGCGAAGTGCCACGCGCGGTGAACCATCTGGCCGAGCAGCTGTATCCGGACAGGAAGCAGCCGCTGCACAGCTGAGCGTCAGACCGGGCGTCGGGCTGAGCGTCGGCAAGGCGACGAATCACAAACGCAACGAGGGGAGCGCGAACCGGGTATGGTCCGCACTCCCCTCGTGTTTGCGTGTGCGCTGTGATTGCGAGATGCGATCATGATGGGCGTCCCTTCCGGACGATGGAAGAAACACCCGCGGTCTGTCAGGCGTTGCAGAACTTGCGATCGGCCCAGGTGAGCACGTCGTCAAGTACGGCCAGCTGCTCGCGCAGCTCGTCCTCAGTGATGATCAGCGGCGGGCAGACGTTGAGATTCGACTCGCGGCCGAACGTATAGAAGCCGCGACGCTTCAGCTCCGCGAAGATGGTGGGCATCCTGCCGTTCGCCGTGTGATACGGGGCCATGAGCTCGCGGGTGTTCTTGTCGACCACCAGCGTGAGCGCGGCGAACAGACCGATGCAGCGGGCCTCGCCCACGCAGGCGTGACGCTGCGCAAACTCCTCGAGCGCCGGCTTGAGCACGCCCTCCAACTGCTTCACATGACCGCAGATATCGTTGTCCAGATAGTACTGGGTGGCGGCCACGCCGGCGGCGCAGGCCAGCGGGTGGCCGGAATAGGTCAGGCCGCAGGGCAGGGGATGCTCCTCGAAGAACGCGGAGATCTCCTTGCTGGCGATCACGCCGCCGAGCGGCACCGTGGCGCCGGTCACGCCCTTGGCGAAGGTGATGAGATCCGGCACCAGATCAAAGTTCTGCCAGGTGAACATCTTGCCCGAGCGCGCGAATCCGGCCATGACCTCGTCGCAGATAAGCAGGATGCCATTGTCGTGGCACAGTTTCGCCACGCCCTCCATGTACCCCTTCGGCGGGATCAGCACGCCGTTCGCGCCCACGATTGACTCCATGAGCACGGCGGCGATCGTCTCCGGACCCTCATAACGGATCTGCTCCTCCAACTGGCGCAGATACTGACGGGTGCAGCGGGCCTCGTCCTCCTCGGTGCGGTCGAATCCGTCCTCGTACACGCTCGGATTGAGGAAGTGCACGAACGACGGCGCCGCGCCGCCCGTCTCGTAGGCGAAACGACGCCAGTCGCCACTGGCGAACGCGGAACCCAACGTGGAACCGTGGTAGGAACGGTAGCAGGAAAGGATCTTCGGACGACCCGTGTAGAAGCGCGCGATCTCAATGGCGTTCTCGTTGGAATCCGAACCGCCGAGCGTGAAGAACACCCGCTGGAAATGATCGGCGCCGGCGATGTCGACCAGCAGCTTGGCGAGTCGGCCACGCGGCTCCACGGCGAAGCTCGGCGCGATATAGCACAGTTCGTCGGCCTGCCGTTTGATGGCCTCGACCACGACCTTGTTCTGATGGCCAAGGTTGGAGCACACCATCTGCGAGCTCATGTCGGCATAGCGATTGCCGTCGTAATCCCAGAAGTAGATGCCCTCCGCGCGTTCGACTGGAATCGCCGGAGCCCCCTGTTTGGCCCATGGCTGCAGCACGTACTGCTCATGAAGGTGTGCCACTTCCTCGCCGGTCAGTCTGGTCATACAATCCCCTTTATGTGATGCCGGCCCCCACCGGCATGAATGTTGGACTACCCACGATCGGTGTGGGCTGATTGGCAGTATACGCGGCGGCGACGGTGCGCAAAAAGACCGTCCATGCCGCGTAATCCCAAGGAATACGCGGAATAGTAAGCCGTCATAGCGAATGCCTATAGGTCATTTTCCGATTTTGGGATTGTTCGCGTTCCGAAGGGAATACGGTGGGAACAGATTCCGGCGACACACCGGAATCTCCACGATGACCGGTCGGGGGAGGGGATGCCTCCGGCCGGTCCGTATCACACGTGCCACATGCACCAAACGTACCGACGGTCGACGAAGTCTACACGACGATCGTATGCCGTCGGAGAGGGGGAACCGTCACTCATGATCTGGAACTACACGCAACCGGTCGATATCCGATTCGGCGCCGGCCGAGTGTCGGAAATCGGCGACGCGGCTCGTGAACGCGGCCTGTACCGCGGGCTGCTCGTGGCCGGCGGGCACAGTGTGCGCAGCGGTCTGGCGCAGCGGGTCGTCGACTCTGGGCGTGGTGCGATCGATGCCGTGTTCAGCGACTTCTCTCCCAATCCCGACGTGACCGAAGTGGACGCCTGCGCCGAACTCATCCGCGAACGAGACCTCGGATTCATCGTGGCGCTTGGCGGCGGCAGCGCGCTCGACCTGGCCAAGGCGGCGTCCGTGATCGGTGTCGGCAGCAGGGAGACCGTCGGATCGATCCGTGACTATCACGGCACGGGCAAGCCGCTGCCATTGGGGCACCTGCCGCTGATCGCCGTGCCGACGACCGCCGGAACCGGCAGCGAGGTCACCTGCGTCTCCGTGCTGACCGATCGCGCGGCCGGAGTCAAGGCGCCCATCGTGTCCAACGGCTTCTATCCCGAACTGGCGATCGTCGACCCCGAGCTCACGTATACCGTGCCGCCGTATGTGACCGCGTGCACGGGTATGGACGTGCTCAGTCAGGCCATCGAGGGGTATTGGAGTGTGGGACATCAGCCCATCTGCGACGCGCTCGCCGTGCACGCCGCCCGACTGGTGTTCGACTTTCTGCCCACGGCCGTGGAGCGGCCCGACGACCGCGAGGCGCGCGAGCGCATGTGCGAGGCGTCGGTGATCGCCGGACTGGCGTTCACCCTGCCGAAGACCACGTCGAGTCACGCGTGCTCGTTCCCGCTGACCAACCGCTACGGCATCGCGCATGGCGAGGCGTGCGCGCTGACGCTTGACTACTTCACCCGCGTGAACGCCGCGGACCCGGAAGGCCGGGCGGACGCGCTGGGCCGGGCGTTGGGGTATCGCGATGCCGACGGACTGGCCGACGCCATCGCCGACCTGCGTCGGGCGCTGCATCTGCGCGAGAGTCTCGCCGATCTGGACTTGGATGAACCGGCCATCGAGGCGCTGGTGCGGGACAGCCATCATCCGAATCTTCTTAACAATCCCGTCGTCATCACCGATGACATCCTTCTGGACCTGTTCCACCGGCTCGCGTCGAGCAGTTCGTCGTATGCGGGCGATCCGAACATCAGCAATCAGCGCCTGGGCGAACCCGGCGCGAATGAACGAGAGGAACGTCAATGACCGCAGCAATCATGCCCGCCGCCAAGGTGACGGAACGCATCCGCAGCATATTCGGACAGGCCGGTGAGCCCGGCTCGTCGAGAACCACCGGGCGCGTGACCGTGGGCAAGGTGCAGGGTGCGATCTCCCTGCTCGCGTTCTTGGCCGTCTGGTGGGCGGTGACCGCCGCAAAGCTGGTCAGCCCGCTGTACCTGCCCAGTCCGGGCGCGGTGTGGGACGCGTTCGTGAAGGCGAACACCTGCAATCCGATCGCGGTCGGATCTGACCGCATCGTCTGCGGCGTGCAGCAGTACTTCCTGTGGCAGCATCTGCTCATGAGCCTCGAACGCATCGGCGTGGGACTGGCGCTCGCCATCGGCTTCGGCGTGGTCGTCGGATTCATCCTTGCCAACGTGACGGTGCTCAACCGGCTCATCATGCCGTACATCAACTTCATTCGCGCGCTGCCGCCGCTGGGCTACATCGGTCTGCTGATCGTCTGGTTCGGCATCGGCGACACCACCAAGATCTGGCTGCTGTTCCTCGCCGCGTTCCCGCCGATCGTGCTCGCCACCATCGACGGCATCTCTGGCGTGAACCGCGACCGTCTCAACTCGGCGCTCTCGCTGGGTGCGAACCGTCTGCAGCTGCTCGTGCACGTGATGTTCCCGAGCACGCTGCCGTCGGTGCTCAACGGCATTCGGCTGGCCGTCGGATTCGCGTGGACCACCGTGGTGGCCGCCGAACTCAACAACGGCATCCCGGGCATCGGTGCGCTCGCCTACCTGTCCGGCACCGAGATGAACACGCCGCTGACCATTGCGTGCATCCTGGTGATCGGCGCGGCGGCGCTCGTGCTCGACGGGCTGATTCAGCTGGTGATCCGCGCGCTCACGCCGTGGGTCGGCAAGGAGTAGATGTTCGTCGGGGCGCGTCGGGGGACGCGTTCCCGATCACGATCTTGGCCGCCGTACGCGAATGGGGGTTCGCGGGCGGCGGCCGACAATCACAATCACACAATCAAGGGGGAGAACCATGCCGAAATCGAACACGTGGTTCAGCAAGACATTGTCCATCATCGCGGCCGGTGCCGCGGTACTGTCGCTCGCGGCGTGCGGGGGAATGCAGACGGCCGATCAGGTGGCCGGCAACACGAGCGCGTCCTCGTCGAGCGGCAAGTGCCCGACCGACGTCAACAACGACTTCACCGGAACCGTGCGCGTGGGATGGCAGGCGATTCCGAACGCCGATCTGGTGGTGAAGGACCAGAAGCTGCTGGAATCCTGCCTGCCCAAGGCGACCATCAAATGGAGCCAGTTCAACTCCGGCGCCGACGTACTGCAGGCGTTCGGCGCGAAGTCGCTGGACATCGCGCTGCTGGGGTCCAGTCCGTCGGTGAAGGCCGTGAGCGGTCCGCTCAACCTTCCCGTGCAGGTGGTGTGGATCAACGACGTGATCGGCGAGGCCGAGTCGCTGGTCACGCAGGCGCAGGGCGTCTCGTCGATCAAGGACCTCAAGGGCAAGACCATCGCCGTGCCGTTCGGCTCCACCTCGCACTTCAGCCTGCTGTCCGCACTGAGCGAGGCCGGGCTGACCGAGTCCGACGTGAAGCTGGTGAATCTCGACCCCGACAAGATGCCGGCCGCGTGGGAACGCAAGGAGATCGACGCCGCATGGGTGTGGGATCCGGTGCTCAGCCAGCTCAAGGAGAAGGGCGGCACCACGGTGACGTCAAGCGCCGAAACCGCCAGGACGGGCGCTCCCACATACGATCTGGAGATCGCGGACAGCACGTTCATCAAGAACAATCCAGGCGTGCTCGACACCTGGACCGCGGTGGAGAACCACGCCGTGCAGCAGGTGAAGAAGGCCGACGACACGGCCGTGGACTCCATCGCCGTGCAGCTCAACGTGAAGCCCGATCAGGTGCGTCAGCAGCTCAAGGGATACACGTACCTTGACGCTGCCGAGCAGGCCAAGGCCTTCGACGATCTGCCGGGCGTGTTCTCCAAGACCGCCGAGTTCCTGAAGAACCAGGGCGGACTCGACACCGTGGCATCCAGCTACGACTCGGCGCTGTACACCGACGCGATCCAGAAGGCAAGCAAGTAGGTGCGGGCGTGCGCGGGCAAGGCGCGCAAGGCAACGAACAAGACAGGCAGGTAGGGAGCAGACGCATATGACCGACAATCAGCCAGCCGTTGCGATCCGCGGCGTGACCAAACGATTCCACACCGACCGGGGCGAGGACGTGACCGCGCTGCACGACGTCAACCTGACGATCGACGCGCATGATTTCATCACCGTGGTGGGACAGTCCGGGTGCGGCAAGACCACGTTGCTGCGCATGCTCGCCGGATTCGACAAGCCCACCGAAGGGGAGATCCTCATTGACGGTCGGCCGGTTGCCGGGCCCAGTCCCGAACGAGGCGTGGTGTTCCAGAAGCCGCAGCTGTACCCGTGGTTGAACGTGAGGCGCAACGTGGAATTCGGCCTACGCATGCAGGGCGTCGATGCCGTTCGGCGCCGGCATGTAGCCAACGAGTACCTGTCGATGGTGGGATTATCCGACGCGGCTGATCGCAAGCCCTACGAGCTGTCCGGAGGCATGCAGCAGCGTGCGCAGATCGCCCGCGTGCTGGCCGCCGATCCCGCGGTGGTGCTGATGGACGAGCCGTTCGGCGCGTTGGACGCGTTGACCCGGGAGAACCTGCAGGTGGAGCTGCGGCGCATCTGGCAGGAGAAGCGCAAGACCGTGTTTTTCATCACCCACAGCGTGGACGAGGCGATCTTCCTCGGCACGCGCGTGGTGGTGATGAGCGCGCATCCGGGCACGGTGCTCATGGATATCCCCGTGGATGTGCCGCGTGACCCGGAACATCCCGAGGACATTGATGCCGTGCGTGACACGGAGGAGTTCAGAACGTTGGAGACGCGGATCTCGGCGGCGATTCATGCGTGATGGTTCGCGGTTTGTGGTCGATGGCAGAATCTCCGAGTTCTGAAGTGATTCGGGGATCCTGCAGACATCAATCTCCAAGTTCTGAAGTAGTTGCGCCGATGCTTCCGAGTATGACGGTTGGAATTTCAACGTGCATACTCCGGATATGCGGTATAGCTACTTCAGAACTTGGAGATTGACCTCTGCAATGTCACGAAATCACTTCAGAACTTGGAGATTGCCGTTTCGCGCCGGTGCCGGTGTGCCAGAGGCGTCGCGCTTCACCGGCATGCGGGAGCGCGGGAAACGGACGTCAGTCGTGGTAGAGGGCCTCGGCGGCGAGTCCCGAGGCGAGCGCATCGTCGCGGATCGCGTTGAACAGGTCGTCGTCGAGTTTGACCGAGCCCATCGGGTAATCGCGGCCGAGGGCGTGGTACTTGCCTTCACCGAAGCGGTGGTAGTGCAACGGCTGGTAGGTGATGTTCGCGTCGGTGCCGCCTAGGGAATGCAGGAAATCGATGATGGCGGCCACGTCCTCGCGCGAGTTGTTGAAGCCGGGGATGATCGGCGTGCGCACCAGTTTGGGGATCTCCGGATGGTCGGTGCACAGCCGGCGGAAGTTGTCGAGAATGCGCACGTTGCCGAAGCCGGTCCACTCGCGGTGCTTCACATCGTCCATCGACTTGATGTCGAAGAGCACGTAGTCGAGGTGTTCGGCGGCGCTCGCCAGTGAGGCATAGGGCGCGTAGCCGCAGGTTTCGATGGCGGTGGAGATGCCGCGCTCGTGTGCGCCGGCGAGCAGTGACGTGAGGAACGTGCGGTGGGCGAGCGGCTCGCCTCCGGAGACGGTGAGGCCGCCGCCGCTGCGGTCGAAGAACACCTCGTCGCGTTCCACGACGTCGAGGACCTCGTCCACGCGCATGGGATGTCCTTCCAGAGTGAGGGCCTTGGACGGGCATGCCTTGGCGAAGCCGGTGAGTTCGTTGAGATCAAGACGGTCGAGGGCCTCATGGTTGAGATCGATGGCGGCGGGGTTGGTGTTGGCGTCATCGTTGGCGTCGATGCCATTGCCGGACGCAGGCCGCACTGCGCCGGGGCATGCCAACGCGCAGCGGTCGCAGCCCATGCCCGCGATGCATTTGTCGGCCACGTAGCTGACCTCGGGGCCGAATCGCTGCGATTCGGGGTTGCTGCACCAGGGGCAGCGCAGCGGGCATCCCTTGAGGAAGACGATTGTACGGATGCCTGGGCCGTCGTGCAGTGAATAGTGCTGGATGTTGAAGACCAGCGCCGAGTCCTTGGGCATGAGCCGTCGCCATTCGCCGGTGGGCTTGGAGGACTGCTCGCGGTCCGCGAGAATGCGGGTGGCTAGTGACGGTTGCATGTCGGTGGGCTTCTGTGATGTGGGTCGGGTTGGGATTGGCAAGGGGATGGGCTGGTGGCTCCCCTCAGTCCGCCAACGGCGGACAGCTCCCCTCAGGGAGGGGAGCCGCGGAAATGGGACGCGCTTGGCGTGTTTCCGATCTGGGGAAGGGAGCCGAAAGCTTCTGGTCTGCCGTTGGCGGACAGCTCGTCCTGCAAGAGTGGACGACCTGCCGGTCGCGGATTGCTGGCTCGCCTGTCGGCTCGCCTGAGCCCTGAAAACGCCGCTGGCGTTTTCTTTACGGGCTCAGCCTCGGAGAGGGGAGCCGAGGATGGGGACGCGCTGGCGCGTTTCCGATCTGGGGAGGGGAGCCGACAGGCGAGGAGGTTAGAAGGCTTCCTGTTCGTTGCGGGAGATGAGCTCGTCCTGCAGGTCCTTCGACAGTTCGGTGAAGAACGCGGAGTAGCCGGCGATGCGCACGATGAGGTTGCGGTACAGCTCCGGATGCTTCTGCGCCTCACGCAGCGTGTCGTTGTTCATCACGTTGAACTGCACGTGCCACAGCTTGAGGTCGCGCCAGGTCTCGATGAACTCGACGAGCTTCTCCGTGCCCTCCTTGCCCGCCACGCAGCCGGGGGAGAGCTTGATGTTGAGCAGACGGCCGGCGTGCTCGTTGTGGTCGAAGTTCTTGGTCAGGTAGTTCGACAGCAGGATGGCGGTGGGGCCCTCGTGGTCGGCGCCCTGCGCGGCGGACGAACCGTCGGACAGCGGCGTGTATGCGCGGCGGCCGTCGGGCGTGGCCGACACCACCTTGCCGAATGGCACGTGGCTGGTGAACGGCACCAGACGGATGTCCATGTGCACGCCGATCTGCTTGGAGTATTTGGCGGTGAACTCCTGGGCCGTACGATCCAGGATCTTGCCGATCTCGTCGGCGTACGGGTCGTCGTTGCCGTAGGACGGCGCGTTCTTCAGCAGCTGGCGGATCACCTCGTAGCCCTCGAAGTCGTGCGCGCACGCCTCCTTGAGCTCGTGGAGGGTGATCACATGATCCTCGAACACGAGCTTGCGGATGGCGGCGAGCGAGTCGATCACCGTGGCATAGCCCATGTACTCGAGGTAGCCGAGATCGATGCCTCCCGGGATCTTCGGCTGGTGCAGGTCGATGCACGAGTCGCGGCACAGCTTCTGCAGCATGGAACCCAGCGGGGTGGCGAAGTGCTCGGCGCGCAGGCGAATGATCTCGTGCTGCTGGATGAACGCGTGCTTGAGCAGGTTGTTCTGCTGCTTGAGGAACGCGGCGAACAGGTCGTCGAAGCTCGTGAAGTCCTCAAACTCGCCGGTCTCCAGGCCCAGCACCTCATCGCCGTACTTGAGCATGCGGCCGTTGTACAGCACCATTTCCAGCGCGGCGGCGAAGTTGATGTAGGCGTTCGGACTGGTGTAGGTGTCGCGGTTCGGCATGCGGCATTCGGCGCAGCCGGACACCGAGTAGTCGAGCGCCTCGTCGAACTTCGCGCCCTTGCTGAGCAGCAGCGGCACTACGTCCTCGTCGTTGAGCAGTTTCGGGAAGCCTTCGCCGCTCTTGATGGTCAGTGCCACCTCGCGCAGGTAGCGCTTCGGGGAGCGCGTGTGGATGCGCGCTGCCAGGTCCGGGTAGTTGAGCGGGAACTCGCGCTTGGACTTGAGCAGAATGTAGGTGAGTTCGTTGGTGGCGTCGTAGCCTTCCGGCGTCTGGCCTCCGATGGTCACGGCCTCCCAGTGCGCGTAGCCTTCGTTGAACGCGCCGCCGGCGTCGGACAGGTACAGGTCGATGTACTGGGCCATGTCGACCCACATGCATTCGAACAGTTCCTGGGCCTCGTCCGCGGTGATGCGTCCGGCTTCCTTGTCGGCCTTGTAGAACGGGTAGAGGTACTGGTCCATGCGGCCGTTGGAGATGATGGTGCCGGTCTTCTGCTCGATGCGGCTGAACAGCTGGGTGAACCACTGGCTTTGCATGGCCTCGTAGAACGTGCGGGCGGGGTGTTCGGGCACCCAGCGGCAGGTCTGCGCGATGCGGGTGAGTTCGGCGGCGCGCTTCGGATCGGATTCCTCGGCGGCCAGCTGCTCGGCGAGATCGGCGTGGCGGTTGGCCCACAGGATGATCGCGTCTGCGGTGAGGATCTCCGCCTCGAGGAACGGACGCTTTTCGCAGTTGTCGATCGGCGAGAACTCGTCGAGCTGCGTCAGGCGTTCCTGTGCCTCGGCGCGCAGTCCGCCGAAGCCCTTCTGCAGCACGATCTCGTAGTCGTGCACCCACTGCAGGCTGGAGCGGAACGACGCGGTCTCGTTCACCACGTAGCGGGAGGTGAGCGCCTCGTCGGGATTGTAAGTGAGCTTCATGGTCTCCGGGCCCAGCGCCTTGGCCAGATCCTCGTGGAACGTCTTGCCCTTCCAATACGGGGCGATCTCCTCGACGATCACGCGGGCGTCCTCGGGGCTGATGTCGAACGGCGAGCTTTCACGCGTCGGCAGCTTCTGAATGGCCAGGTCGAGCGTATCGCCGTCGAGTTCCGGGTAGAGCAGGCCGTAACGGCCTTCACCGCCGCCGCGGCCCACGATCAGCTGATCCTGATCGATGTACACGGTGGCCTTCTCCGCGTAGTGGTAGAGCGCCTTGGCCCAACGCAGCACCAGCGGCTCGCCTTCGGTCTGGCGGAAGCTTTCGGTGAACAGCAGTCCGCGCTCCACGTCGACGTGCGGCTTCTCCGCACGGATGCGGGCCAGAATGTCGTTGGCTCGCGTGTGGTGCTCAAGCCTGACCGGCTTGTGCTCGATCTGCTCCCGAATGCGTGTCTCCTGCGGAGAAAGTACGGCTGTGCTCAAGATTGTCTCCCATCGTGACGTTGTGACGCCGGCTCTCATCCCTCAACGAGCCGACGTTGAACCCCAGCTTACCGGCCGTTTTCAAGCCCTGACGGGGAAATCGGCGAACGCGCTTATAGGGGCTGGTTATGAGGCCTCATAGATCGTTGCAACGGCGCAGATTGATAAGGGGCTCAAGATTTTTGGATTACCGCAAAGTGCCGTTTTCGCTCGTATGCAACGGTTCCCGCGGGAATAATGGTGACCAACGCGCTCGCCGCAGGGGTTTGATACGACGTGCGCGACATCATCGTAAGGGGATTCTGATGGGCATAGGCAACGGGAGTGGTGTACGCGAACGACTTCGCGGATTCCATGGCATACGATCCGTATTCCGGTTCTCCGCCGCGGCGCTCTCCCTCGCGCTCATGCTGTCCCTCGGCGGATGCGCGTGGCCGAGCGAACTCATCGCCGACGCCGGCACCAAGGCATTGCAGGGCAACAACGACAAGAGCGCAACGACCACGCTGCGCATTGCCGCCCAACCCTACCCGTTGTACTCCGACGTCTGGGTGGCGCACGAGCTCGGCTATCTCAAGGACGAACTCGGCAAGGTCAACGCCGGCTACACGTGGGATTCCTTCAAAAGCGGCCCGCTCGTGAACGAGGCCATGGCCGCCGGCAACGAGGACATCGGATACGCGGCCGACCTGCCCGCCATCATCGCCAAATCCACCGGACAGGACGTCACCATCGTGTCGAACGTGGCCTACGGCGAGAAGGCGCTCGCCATCATGGTGCCCGCCGACTCCACCATCACATCCGTCGCCGACCTCAAGGGGAGGAAGGTGGGCTACGCCACCGGCTCCTACGCGCAGCATCTGCTGGCGCTGCGTCTCGCCGAACAGGGCCTGACGCTCGACGACGTGCAGACCGCGAACCTGTCCGCCGAGGATCAGGTGGCCGCCATCCAGAGTCACAGTGTGGACGCGATCGTGATCTGGGAGCAGTACGTCACCCAGCTGGAAAGCGAAGGCACCGCCAAAGTGCTCGCCGACGGCACCGGCGTGAAGCGCGGCAACATGGTCAGCTATGCGACCACCGCCTATGCGAAAAAGAATCCGGCCGTGATCCGCGCCTACAATCGCGCCGTGCAGCGCGGCGCCGACCTGATCGCCAAGGATCCCGACAAGGCTGCGAACGCCGTGGCCAAGGACTTCGGCGTGAGCGCCGACATGCTCAAGCGGATCTGGACGCATCTGACCTTCACCACCGAACTCAAGCAGGACGACATCGACGCGATCACGCAGGTCAGCGACTTCGCGTGGCGCAACGGCATCCTCAAATCCCAGGTGGACGTGAACGCACTCATCGACACCGACTTCGTGACGGCGACGAACGGATCGACCGCCGCGGACACCACACGAGACACCGGTGCGGTCGCCGCCTCGCATGGCGCCGCAACCACATCAACCACCACAACCACGGCGAAGGAGTGACCGATCATGGTCGAGAAAGTACTTACGGGATTATCGACACTCCGCGCGGGTGCCACGGATGCGACGGTCGTGCGGCCGGACCGCGCTCAGACCAAGTCCGCCGTGTCGACTTCGACGGCAAACCGGAAGCGCGCCCGCTCCCGGTCCAAGATGGCGTCCGGCGTCGGCGGCTGGGTGCTGTACCTGATTCTGCCGGTCGTCATCGTGGCGGCGTGGGCGCTGTACGGGACGTTCGGCGGATCGCAGTCCTATGCCATGGCCACCCCGCAGCAGATCGTGCAGGCCACGGTCGAATACGCGGCCAGCGGCGAACTGTGGCTGAACATCGCGGTGAGCATCGCACGCGTGCTCGAAGGCTTCCTCGTGGCGCTCGCAGCCGCGGCCGTGCTCGGCGTGGGCGCCGGCGTCTCGCACAGGTTCGAGCGGGCCATCGACCTGATCATGCAGATCCTCAGGCCGATTCCCGGCATCGCGTGGATTCCGCTCGCGATCATCTGGTTCGGCATCGGAGAGAACTCCAAGGTGTACATCATCTTCATCGGCGCGTTCTTCCCGATGTTCGTCAACATCGTCGACGGCATCAAGGGCATCGACAAGCGGTACTTCGAACTCGGCGAAGCGTACGAGATCCCCAAGTGGCGGTTCATCCGCCAGGTGGTCGTGCCCGCCGCGCTGCCGCAGATCCTCACCGGTATTCGTCTGGGCCTGTCCGGCGCGTGGATCTGCGTGGTCGCCGCCGAAATGATCGGCGCCACGTCCGGCGTGGGCTTCATGCTTTCCGACGGCCGTTCCATGTCCCGCCCCGACGTGGTGATCCTCGCCATGCTCATCATCGGCGTGATCGGCAAGCTCATGGACGACTTCGTGCAGTGGCAGCGCCGTCGCATCGTCAACTGGCTGTGACCGGCGCCGACGGACGGATGAACGGATTCGCAGAGGATTCGCAGAACATGGCAGACATGACCGACAGCATCATCGACATTCGCAATCTCACCAAGACCTTCCACACCGACGACGGCGACGTCGAGGCGCTGCACGACGTGACATTATCGCTGCCGCGCGGCGGATTCACCTCGATCATCGGCCCGTCCGGATGCGGTAAGTCCACGCTGCTGCGCATCATCGGCGGACTCGACACCGACTACGACGGCACGGCGCTCATGAACGGCGAGCCGATCGACGGCCCGGGGCGAGACAAGGGATTCGTGTTTCAGGACCACCGTCTGCTGCCGTGGTTCTCCGTACGCGACAACATCCGTTTCGCTCTGCCCGACGACCGCAAGAACGACGATGACTACATTCAGGAGTACATCGATCTGGTGGGGCTCACCGGATTCGAGAAGTCGTTGCCGAAACAGCTGTCCGGCGGTATGGCGCAGCGTGTGGCCATCGCCCGCGCACTGGCCAACCGGCCGAAGATCCTGCTGCTCGACGAACCGTTCGGCGCACTCGACGCCATCACCAAGATCAAATTGCAGGACCAGCTGCTGCGCATCTGGCAGGCCGAGCACATCACGATGGTGATCGTGACGCACGACATCGACGAGGCCGTGTACCTGGGGCAGACCGTGGTGGTGATGAAACCGCATCCCGGCGAGATCAAACGCGTGGAGCACGTCGATCTGGGCGTGCCGCGCAAGCGTGTGGGCGAGGCGTTCAACCGCGCCAAGGACGCCATCTATACGGAGTTCTTCGCCTGAGCCGATCCGTAAATTCATCCGTTGTACGATCCGCGCGACGTTATCGATTCTTTCGATGGCGACGCGCGGATTTTTGTTGTAACGCAAGGCTTGCGCCGGGGTCGGCCATGTCGTTAGCATCGTAACTACGCAACGGAACGAAGGTTGTCGCACAACGTTTCGCAACGACGGGATTCAATTGACGGTGGGGGACACACGTCGGGGGAATTCAATACGTGATCGCGGCATCTGACCTGATCCGTTCCGTTGCGGCCACAACAATCAACAACCAACACAACAGATAATCAAATCAACAAACCAAATCAGTAAGCCAAACAGGCAAACCAGATCATATCGATAAGCGAACACACGCTTAGACCACTGGGGAACCGCGTATCTGCGCCGATGGGGATCGGACGGGTGCGCGTACAAGAAGAGGGGGAACATCATGGCGCAATCGCAGCCAATAGCAGTAACCCGTGCCTCCAAGCACGGCGTCAAGGAAGCGGTGCCGGCCGCAGCCGAAGGACGCAAGATCCTCGGCAGCGAGGACTGGTGGGCCACATTCATCGGCCTCGGCATCGTCGCACTCGGATTCGTGATCTGGGCCGTCGGCGGCACCTTCAACATATTCGCGGCGAAGATACCCAGCTGGGCCAACTGGGCGTTCCTGTTCAACGGCGGCGACGTGACCAAGAACGGCGTCACCACGCACGCGGCCGGACTCATCCAGCGCCTGCCCAACATCATCGCCCTGTTCGCCCTGTTCGCCGTGGTGTTCGGCGTGGCCGCATACTTCCTCAAGCTCAAGGTGCGGGCGTTCCTCGGCGGATTCCTCGCCCTGTTCGTGCTGAGTTTCATCGTCAACGTGTTCAGCTCGTCAAAGTTCGCCAGCTCCTACAACCTCGAGGCGCCGCTCGTCGCCCTGGTCATCGGACTGCTGCTCGGCAACCTGTTCAATCTCGAACGGTTCTTCGGCGGCGCGCTGCGCACCGAACTGTTCGTGAAGGTCGGCATCGTGCTGCTCGGCGCCACCCTGCCGTTCACCACCATCGTCAAGGCCGGACCGGTCGCGTTCCTGCAGGCCACGTTCATCGCCGTCTCCACGTTCCTGATCATCTACTTCGCCGCCACCCGCCTGTTCGGACTCGACAAGCGCTTCGCCGCCACGCTCGGCGCCGGCGGCTCCATCTGCGGCGTCTCCGCCGGCATCGCCGTGGGCAGCGCCGTCAAAAGCCGCAAGGAGCACGTCTCCGCGGTGATCTCCATCGTGGTCGTCTGGGCAATCATCTCCATCTTCCTGCTCACCGCGCTCGGCAAGGCGTTCGGCCTGCCCGACGGCGTGGCCGGCGCCTGGGTCGGCACCTCCGAATTCGCCGACGCCGCCGGCGTGACCGCGGCCAGCAGCTTCGGCGAGCAGGGCATCGCCGCCTTCACCCTCATGAAGGTGGTCGGCCGCGACATCTTCATCGGCGTATGGTGCCTCATCCTCGCGTTCATCGCCGTGACCTACTGGGATCGTCAGGACCAGATCAAGGCCGCCAAGGCCGAAGGCCGCGACCCCGCCACCCTGCCCAAGCAGAAGCTCGACGTGGCGCAGATCTGGCACCGCTTCCCCAAGTTCGTCATCGGATTCTTCGTCGCATCCATCTTCCTCACCATCGTGATCACCGTGGCGGGCGCCGCCGCATCCGCCGGCGTCACCAACGACCTGATCACCCCCATCAAGGAACTGCGCACGTGGGCCTTCACGTTCACGTTCCTGTCCATCGGCCTGACCACGCGCTTCGGCCAGCTCTCCTCCCTCGGATGGAAGCCCGCCGCCGCGTTCAGCATCGGCGCACTGGTCAACATCGTGCTCGGCTTCGTGCTCTCCGCGGTGATCCTGCCCGGCTTCTGGTCCACCATTCCGGTGGCCTGACATACACGGCCGTCGGCGTGGACTCGCAACATTCGCGCCGACGGCCGTCCATCACGCATCGCATCCGTCCCATCCACCCAACGTCATACCCGCCATACCAAAGGAGCAATCTCATGAGTTTCGCAACCCTGCTGAAGACCCGACCCGTGGGCGATGCATTCGCCGCCGGAGTGGAATACGGACGGACGAACGGCGCCTATGCAGACGAGTCTCAGATCGACGAGCGTGACAGGCGCGACGACTACGTCGACTCCGGCAGCGGACTGCCCGTCGTCTGGCACGTGATCGTCGGCATCCCCTTCACCGACGGACCGTTCCGCCGCACCCGACTCTCGCTCGACGAAGCATCCCGATCGCTCAGCGAACGCGTGGAACGCGCCACCGTGGTGGAACGCGTGCTGCGCACACTGCGATCCATCAGCGCCGCCGACGACTGGCAGATCACCATCTCGTGGAAAGGCGTGCGCGCCGAACGCGACGGGGAATCCTACGAACGGCTCGAACGGGAGCTGCTGGATGCGGGATTCGACGAAGGGGACTTTGAGATTCGGGTGGAGTATGCGCGCTCATGGGGGATGCTGTGAAGGGATTCTCTGACTGAGGGTTGCTTTGGTCGCGAGGCGACCGATGCAAGGTGTTCGACACACTCGGGCCGTTTGGCCTCGCTCCGGTGATTTGATTGCGGAGCATATCAAATCACCTCCGCTGATACAGTCGAACACCATGCATCGGCCGCCTCGCTGCGCATTGGCTTTCAGTCGGAGAATCTCACGAGCTTAAGGGCAAAAGAAGAAATCCCTGCTGATACGGTCGAGCACCGTCCATCGTCCCTCTCCGCTTGGCGGTCCGGATTGGGGCGCATCGGGAGGTAAAGGGCAATATCAAATCACCTTCGCTGATATGGTCGAGCGCCGTGCAGCGGCCGCCTCGCTGCGCATTGGCTCGGTTGAAAATCTCACGGGGCTGGAGGGCAAAGGTCAGGCGAGGTCTTGGAGGAGGTGGAGGAGGGTTTGGCGGAGGACGTTGGTGTTGGTGGTGGGGAGGATGACGGGGTGATGGGCGGCGGTTATGATGCGGGCGGTGCTGGGGCCGAGGGTGTAATAGGTTAGTTTTTTCGAAAAACTTTCTGGGGTGGCGGCGATGAGGCCTTGCAGGCGTTGGTAGGCGGACGGACTTGTTACCAGGATGCGGTTGATGCGTATATCGGTATTGACCGTCGGATCATGGGTGTTGGCCGCGGTGAGCGAACGGCGGATTTCGTCTGTCGCGTGCTGCTCGTCGTCGGGCTCCCACGTGTTTTCGTAGATGCGGATTTTGGGGATGGCGGATTCGTGGAAGGGCCCATGGCTGGTCGTCTCATGGTGCGCGGACTCGTGCGAATCGGGGACGTGCAGGTTGCCGCACAGTTCAGTGACGATGGCATCGGCTGGCAGCATGGGCGTCAGTGCGGCGAGCAGACGGTGCAGACCGTGGCGGTTCTCCTCGTCGGGAACCAGAACGTGGTGCAGTCCGGCGGCGTTCGCGGCGGACTCCATCTTGCGGCTGAGCACGATCAGCGTGCCGTGCCAGGCGGAGGCGAGCGATGGCAGGATATGGTCGATCAGCGTGGTCAAGGCGAAGTTGCTGGTGATGATGAGATAGTCGCTGCGGGCGATGTGATTGCGGTCCGATGATGACAGCGGCACGGCCTGCAGATGCCGCAATGGCAGATAGATCGGCGTCGCCGGTGCGACGGCGAGGTCAAGTCGGTCCTGCAGATCCTGCGGGATCTTATGCCGTGGATAGGTGATCAGTATGGTCATGCGTCAACTCCGAAATTATGAGGGCGCGTGGGGTTGCGATCCCTCCCTCAGTCGCGCGTTTGCGCGACAGCTCCCTCCCTCGGAGGGAGCACAAAGAATAATCCCTGCGTGCTCCCTCCAAGGGAGGGAGCTGTCGCCCAGGCGGACTGAGGGAGGGAACGCCTCCGCTATGCCGAGAAAGCGCCTACCACTCCCGCTCGTCGATGCGGGCGGCCACGTCCTTGGCGAAGTAGGTGATGATCAGGTCGGCGCCGGCGCGCTTGATGCTCGTCAACGTCTCCTTGACGATGCGATTCTCGTCGATCCATCCGTTGGCCGCCGCGGCCTTGATCATCGCATACTCACCGGAGACGTTGTACGCCACCAGCGGCAGGTCGCTCGCGTTGCGCACCTCACGCACCACATCCAGGAACGCCATCGCCGGCTTGACCATCAGGAAATCCGCGCCTTCGCGCTCGTCGCTCGCCGCCTCGCGCAACGCCTCCAAACGATTCGCCGGATCCATCTGATAACCACTGCGATCGCCGAACTGCGGGGCGCCGTCCGCCGCATCGCGGAACGGCCCGTAGAAGCTCGACGCATACTTCACCGCATACGACATGATCGGCGTCTGCGCGAAACCGGCCGCATCGAGCCCCGCGCGAATCGCCGCCACATAGCCGTCCATCGCATTCGACGGCGCGATGATGTCCGCGCCGGCCTTCGCCTGACTCACCGCGATGCGCGTGATGTACTCCAACGATTCGTCGTTCAGCACCTCGCCATCGCGCACGATGCCGCAATGACCGGTGGACGTGTACTTGCACATGCAATCGTCGGCGATCACCACCAGCTCGGGATGGCGCTCCTTGATCAGACGAATGCCACGCTGCACGATGCCGTCGTCGCTCCACGCGTCCGAACCGGTGTCATCCTTATGATTCGGAATGCCGAACACAATCACCGACTTGATGCCCAGTTCCACGATCTCATCGATCTCGGTGGCCACCGTGTCCAAACCGAAACGCGAAATGCCCGGCATCGACGCGATCGGCTGACTGCCGCTGATCGTCGCATCGACGAACACCGGCATGATCAGATCGTCCTTCGCCACATGCGTCTCACGGACCAGATCGCGCAGCGCCGCGCTCGTGCGCAGACGACGATGGCGATCGAACTGCAGTGCGTCGGCGTTGAATGTGTTTCCCGTCATGAATCCCCCAATGGTTGCGATGATATCGACCTACGATTTTCCGACTCCCCAGCGTAACCGGTACGGCTGAAGCCCGTCGGGCACGGGGCGGGAACGCCTATACCGGTTTGTTATGACGGCTGATAGAGGCCAATGATTGCAAGGAATGCTCGCCCGGCCGGCGTTCGGAACGGCTTGAGCAGGCAGGTATGTTGGAACGAGTGACCGAAAGGCGCCCGTGTTCGCGCGGGTGCGCGGCGATGAGCGGAGGGGAGCCACATGAGCGACAACGGTACGGTGCTCGATAACGTCGGTGACGCCGATGACGCAGGCAATGTCAATAACGTCGATAACGCCGGCAATGTCGGTGACGCGAGTCGGACCGATGACGTCAATCCGGCCGATGGCACGGGACTGGTGTCGCTGGTCGGCGCCGGGCCGGGCGATCCGGAACTGCTGACGCTGCGCGGCAAGCGGCGGATCGAGGAGGCCGACGTGATCGTGTACGATCGGCTCGTCAACCCCGAACTGCTCGAGTTCGCGCGCGACGATGCCGAGCGTATCGACGTGGGCAAGTCCGCGCACCATCACCCGGTGAAGCAGCGCGAGATCAACGACATGCTCGCTCGTCTCGCGCTTGAAGGCAAACGCGTGGTGCGGCTCAAGTCCGGCGACCCGTTCGTGTTCGGTCGCGGCGGCGAGGAGCAGAAGTATCTGCGTGACCGGGGTGTGCGTGTGGAGATCGTGCCGGGCATCACCAGTGCGATCGCGGGGCCGGCGGCCGTGGGCATTCCCGTGACGCACCGCGACTACGCGTCGAGCTTCCACGTGATCGCCGGCCATCGCAAGCGCGAGGGGCATGAACTCGACTGGGACAACATCGCGCACATGGAAGGCACACTCGTGTTCCTCATGGGCATGGAGTCGCTTGATCGCATCACCGGCAACCTGATCGCCAACGGCAAGCCGGCCGATACGCCGATCGCCGTGATCCAGTGGGCCACGCGCGAGCAGCAACGGGCCGTGCGCTCCGATCTTGCCGGCATCCGCGCCGCCGTGGACGAGGCCGGACTCGGCGCCCCCGCGCTGATCGTGGTGGGCGGCGTCGCGTCGCTGCTGGAGCCGTGATGACCGTGGGCGCGACGGGCGACGACGGTGAGGATGTGAGCGGGAAGGTGGCGGCGCGACCGTATCCGGTGAATCTCGACATCCGCGGACGCCTGGCCGTGGTGGTGGGAGGCGGACGCGTGGCGGCTCGCAAGGTCGCCTCGCTGCTGCGGTCCGGTGCGCGCGTGACCGTGATCAGCCCGACGCTCGATCCGCGCATCGCCGGCGAAGCGAAGCGGGGACGTGTGACCTGGGTGGATAAGCCATACAAGTCTGGGGATAACTCGCACAGGGGCGATGAGGGTGGCGTCGCTGGAGACGACGTTGGGGACGACACTGGTCTTGCCGGTGCGTTCATCGTGATCGCGTGCACGGACGATCCCGAGGCGAACGCGCGAGCGGTGCGTGACGCCAAGGCCGCGGGCGTGCCATTGGTCAACAACGCGGCCGATCCTGCGCAATCGAACTTCGGGAACGTGGCCGTGACGGAACAGGACGGGCTGATGATCACGGTCTCCACATACGGAAGGGACCCGTCGCGGGCGCGGAGGATGAAGGAACGAATCGCGCGATGGCTTTCTTCCGGTTCGCGGTAGGGATTTGGGGGTTGGCTCCCGTAGCGGGTTGACTCCCCTCAGTCGGCTGCGCCGACAGCTCGTCCTGCAAGGATGGACGGCCTTTGGCCGCGAATGTCTGGCTCGCCTGTCGGCTCGCCTGAGTCCTATAAACGCCTCCGGCGTTTACTTCACGGACTCAGCCTCGGAGAGGGGAGCCGGAGGAATGAAGGCGGGGAGCGTGACGGACTGTCGGGGCGGGACACTTAGAATGGTCGGGAAGTTCAGGCGACTCGGCGTCGAGGAAGCGAGGAACGATGCAGGCGACCATTCAGGATGTGGCGGCCAAGGCGGGGGTATCCATCTCAACGGTGTCGCGCGCGTTCACCAGACCGGACATGGTGAGCGAACGCACGCGCGCCAAGGTGATGCGCGTGGCCGACGAACTCGACTTCAACATCTCCCGATCCGCGGCCACGCTCAAATCCGGCCGCACCAACCGCGTGGCGCTGCTCATGAACGACAGCATCACCAGCTGGTTCAACGCCGCCGCGCTCGCCGGACTCGAATCCGTGCTGCACCCGGCCGGCTACGACATCGCGCTCTTCCCGAACATCGACACCGCACGCATACGCCAGCGGTTCTTCGAGACGCTGCCGATCCGGCGTAACGTGGACGCCGTGTTCGTCGCGTCGTTCGCCATCGACCCGCACGAGGTGGAACAGCTCAAACGCGCGCAGGTGCCGATCATCGGCATCAATACGCCGGACATCGACGGATTCGACGCCTCGGTGTCCATCGACGACGAGCAGGGCATGCTCATGGCCGCGCAGCATCTCATCAAACTCGGCCATCGGCATCTCGCCTACGTGTGCGCGGAGGCCGTGCCCACGCTCAGCTCCAGCATCGACAAACGCGAACAGGGATTCCGCCGCGCATGCGAAACGGCGCAGGCGAACGGCATCGACCTCGACTGGCACGTGATTGCCGTGCCGCGCGATCAGTCGGCGCTCGCCGCCATCTCGTCGCCTCAGGCGCTGTCTACGATCCTGTCGCGTCTGCTGGCGCTCGACACGTTCCCCGACGCGATCTGCTGCCAGGCCGACGTGATCGCCATTCCGCTCATGCTGAGACTCGAACGATACGGCAAACGTACGCCGCGCGACTACTCGATCATCGGATTCGACGACAGCACCTACGCGGACGTGCTCGGCCTGACCACGATCCGTCAGGATCCGCAGACGATGGGTGCGGACGCGGCGCGCAAGGCGCTGCGGCTGATCGCCGGGAAGCCGCTGGGCGACGGTGCGCACGAGACCGCGCCCGTCAGTCTGATGCCGCGCAACACCGACGACGTGGTCGGATGACGTACGCATGCGGTGCGGGGAATGCCTCGTGCCGCGCATCGCGTGTGCCGTGACGTGCGGATCCCATAACTTCTTCATATAGCCGGGCGGCAATTTCCCGATTCGCGACTGCTACAGTGGGCTGTCGGCATGTGACGGATCGCCGGCGCGTCGGGTAATCGCGCACGGCCGGAAACGGGGGAGTGACTGGCGAGTGATGGGACGCGAATTCCGCATCGGTACGCGCAAGAGTCGGTTGGCGCTACGGCAGACGGAACTGATCTGCAATGCGCTGCGGGAACGGTTCCCGAACGTCACGATCACGCCGCGGCCGATCGTCACGCAGGGCGATCGCGATCTCCATTCCAGTCTGCAGACCATCGGTGGCAAAGGCGTGTTCGTTAAGGAGATCGAACGCGAACTGCTCGACGGCACGATCGACTTCGCCGCGCACAGTCTCAAGGACGTGCAGCCGGTGCTGCCCGACGGGCTTGTGCTGGGATGCTTTCCCAAACGTGATTCGCCGTTCGACTGTCTGATTTCTCCGCGCCCGTACGCTGATCTTGATGATCTGCCGCAGGGGGCGCGCATCGGTACGAACAGTCTGCGACGGCAGGCACAGCTGCTGCATCGGCGGCCCGATCTGGAGATCGTGCCGATTCGTGGCAACATCGACAGTCGTCTGCGCAAGATCGAAACCGAACGACTCGACGGCGTGATCCTGGCCGAGGCGGGATTGAACCGACTGTATCCGGAGACGGGCGACGGTCATCCGGAACTCGGTGGACTGTATCGGGTGTCCCTGCGTGGCGTGCTGCTGCCGGCCGCCGGACAGGGCGCGATGGTGGTGGAATGCCGTGCCGATGATATGCAGACGCTGGAACTGTTGGCGGCGTTCGACGATCCGGCCACGCGTGATGCCGTACTGACCGAACGAGAATTCATGACCGCGCTGGGCGGCAGTTGCACGTTCCCGATCGGCGCGTTCGCACAGACGGATGATGAGGATGGTCTGGTCTTCCATGGTCTGGTCGCATCGCCGGACGGCACTCATCTGTTCACGTGCAACGAGACCGGTACGATCGACGACCACGTGGGTGCGTCGGCCGCGTCGGCGCTCATCGATCAGGGCGTGCTGCCGCTCATCGACCCGGTGAACTCGGTGCATCCGCTGAATTCGGTGAATTCGGCTGTGCCGGCTGCCTCTCGTTGATCTTGCCGAGCAACCACTGCTCGTATTCGCGGAACCGCTGGCGGCGCGCGGACTCGGACTCCGGCGCCACACGCAGACCGAGTCGTACCGCCTCCAATGCGGTATCGAGGTCGTGCGTATCCCATGCGTCGCGGATGAACTGCTCGACGGCGTCGAGTGCGGCCGTGGCCTCGCCGGACGACATCAGCTGGTCAACGGCATGGGAGAACTCGTTCGGCCACTGATCGCCGTGCCTGCTGTCGGCTCCGAAATGCGCCATGGCGTGGGCGACCCGGCTGCGGGCCATGCCCTCCATGCGAATGTCGCCGACCCGTCGCGCGGCGTCGAGTGCCACCGCGGCCTCGGAATACATCCGTCGATAGTCGTTGTCGTCGGCGAGATCGGCCAGATGAAGTTCCGTCTCCCCGACGAGCCGCCAGTCCTCCATGCGATGGGCGGCCTGAAGCTGGGTGCGCCGGGCGTCGATCTCCCAGTCCCTGGCCTGCGTACGGTGGAAGAACTCGGCCATGGAACCCCACAGCGTGTAGATCGCCATGGCCGTGGGCATGTTGGCGTTGGCGGTGATCCATAGGCATTTGATCGTCTGCGACTGCAGTATTCCGTCCAGTGTGCGAACCAGTGCGGTGAAATCGTCGCCGTCGATGAACCGGCCGTTGTCGGTGGCCTGGAACCGTTGCCAGAGCAGGTAGGCGAGCGCATCCGGGTCGGTGTCGCCGGTGGTCTGCAGCTGTGCGATGAGTCTGCCGTATGCGGTCACGGCCGCCGTTCGGTTGCCGGCTTTCAGTGCCATGGCAGCGGTTGTGGAATCGGAAATGGCCTTGAGCACGGATGCCGGCGCGAGGATTTTTCGACGCCATTGTGTGGGGCTGAACTGCGTTTTGAGATCGTTGACCGCCGATTCGACGTCGAATGTGAGATCGGTCGGGTCGATCAGATCGGAGCCGTCTGGAGAGCCGGGCTTGCCGGGCATGTTCGGTCTGTCTGACATGTTCGGTCTGACCGGCATGTTCGGCATGGCGTCGTCGTCGACGGTCTCTTCCATGCTGGCGCCGCTCGTGATGACAAAATATGTCCGCCAGTCGCGGCTTTTGGAGAACATCCACTGCAGGGTGCCGTCCGTTCTGACGCGGAACGCCGCCAGATAGCGGATCGGAAGTTTGGCGGCCTTCGCCCGTTCCGCCGGACTGATGTCGAGCGCGTCGAACGCCAGATCGAGACGATGCGGCAGATCGCGATCCTTGCAGGGCGGGATGATGAACAGGCATTTGGGCAGCAGCCGCCATCGTTTGAGATGTTCGATCTCCCACTTCAACGACACCGTGGCGCCCAGCGTGAGGATGACGCCTCGGGAGCGGAACGCGGTCAGGCGAACGCCTTCACGCCAGTTGTCCTGATCGTAGTAGGAGCGTTGCGCGCCGGCGCGGGGCAGTCGTTCGCCGGGGCGGCCGATGGTGATGAGCGTGCCGTGGCCGCCGCCCGTCTGGGCGAGGGACAGCTGCTCCTCAAATGAGATGCGCGGCCAGAGCAGCGTGCGCAGGATCGTGTCGCAGTTCTGATCGGCCATGGGGGAGTACATGCCGATGTTGTCGTCGTTGAACGATCGCAGATACAACAGCGTGGTGTTGTCGGCGTACAGTTCGAACCGCGGCGAGGAGAACATGGCCGCGATGCGGGCGCCGAGCCGGCTTGCGCCGTAGGCCGTCCATAAACCGGCGAGGAATATGCCGGCGCGGATGAGCGCTTCCGGCGGCGTCATGGTGAGGCGCAGGTTTTCGGGAGCGTAGCCGAATGCCAGGGTGACGGTCAGTATGGCGGTCGTGACCAGGCAGGATATCCAGAACGCGATGGTCTCGCCGCGCGTGCGCTGTTCCAGTTCGGGCAGACCGGCCTGTTGACGTTCGACCTGTGTCTGATGATGGCCGTAGCCGGGTAGGGCCGTACCGATGATGATTGCGTCGACCGTGGCCCATAGCCATCGCGCCGGTGCGGATACGGGATCGACGGCAAGCCAGACTGCGGTGCCGAGGATGGGGATCAGCGGGAGTGACAGCCAACCCAGAAGCATGATCAGCTCGGGTACGGAATCCGCTGCGTTGGCGAGGTATATGTCTCGATCGGAGACCCCGGCCGATTTCAGTTCGTCGATGAATTGGCGGGTGCCTTTCCTGCCGCGCAGACGGGCGCGGCGGCGGTGCTCACGATCGAACCGCAGCGCGACGTGCACGATGGCGAGCAGACCGAATGCGATGATCAGCGGCATGGTGTCCCTCGGTTCGTATCCTTCGTGGTGTGGGCGCGGGCCTGTAGTCGCGCGGCCGTTCGGTATCAGATTAGTCGGCGGTTTGGCCGGCGGATTCGTTGGGAGGGGGTGCCGCGTGGACGCTGGATGACCGCGGTGGTTGGTGGTTGGTGGTCGGTGTTCGGTGGTTGGTGGTCGGGAACGGGGATTTACGGATGGGTCTGGTTCTGGTTTTGGGTATAACCGGACTGGGTTCTGGGTATAACCGGACAGAGTTCTGGGTATAACCGGACGGGGGCGAATCCATCTGGACTGGTTCTGGGTATATCCGGTCCAATAAATCTGGGTCTAACCGGTATATAAGAACGGTTCTGGGTCTAACCGGACATCTAGAGCCCGTTTTTGGGGTCCTCATGATGCGGTTATACCCAGAACCGTTCTACGTACGGACAGGGATGGGAGGCCGGATTAGAACGCGAGCCAGGCGGTGGCGTCCTGCGGGAGGCGGCCCTCCTCGTCGAGCGAGGCGGACGCGAGCAGCACCTCGGCCTCGGCAGGCAGGACGAGCGGCTCGTCGGCGAAGTTCGTCACGCTGGCGAACGTGCGGTTGTCCGCGGTCGGACGACTGTACGCGATCGCGGTGCCGCCCTCGGCGGTGTCGAAATCATCCAGCCATGTGATCGACGTGTCGCCGGTCGGGGTGAGCAGACGCTGGCGCAGGGCGAGCGCGGCACGATACAGATTGAGCATGGACGCGGGATCGGCGTCCTCCGTATCGGCGGCGAAGTCCTTGAACCACAACGGCTGCGGCAGGTGAGGATCGGCGATCGGCGAGCCGTCGGCGCGCTTGCCGGACGTCGGCGCGAATCCGAACGTGCCGGTGGTGCCGTCACCGAACTTCTCGCTCCACTCCGCGGGCTGCGGCTCGTCGGACGCGGTCCACGGCAGCGGCACGCGGCAGCCGTCGCGACCCTTCACCTTGAACTCGCGCTCGGAGTTGAACGCGTACGGGTCCTCCAGGCGGTCCCACGGGATGTCGGCCACTTCGAACAGGCCGAGCTCCTCACCCTGATAGATGTAGGCGGAACCGGGCAGGCCAAGCTCCATGAGCGCGGCGGCACGGGCGCGACGGGTACCGGCGGCGCGATCCTCCTCCACGAACTCGCCGTTGCGCAGCAGCCATGCCTCAGCCATCTGATGGTATTGGAACGTCTTCACCTGCGGCAGCGCGTAGCGGCTGGCCGAGCGCGGCACATCGTGATTGTTCATCACCCACGTGGTGGTGGAGCCGGAGCGTTCGGCAGCAGCCATGCCATCCTCGATGGCGGCGCGCATGTCGGACTGGCGCCAGTCGGCCTTGGCGAACTCGAAGTTGAAGATCTGGCCGAGCTCGTCGGGGCTGGCGTACAGGGCCTGATGTTCGGGCGAGATCCAGGCCTCGGCCACGGCGAAGCGCGGCGGATCGTACTCGTTGAACACCTTGCGCCATTCGCGGTAGATGTCGTGCACCTCGGCGCGATCGAAGAGCGGGTTGTCGCCGTTCGGGTTGAACTGGTAGAGCGTGGACCACTTGCCGAGCTCCTCGAGCGGCTTGGATTCGAGGTCCTTGGCCAGACCGTGCGCCACATCCACGCGGAAGCCGTCGGTGCCATGATCGGACCAGAAACGCAGCGTCTTGAGGAACTCCTCGTGCACCTCGGGGTTCTTCCAGTTGAAGTCGGGCTGCTGCTTGGCGAACAGATGCAGGTACCACTGGCCGTCGGCCACGCGCTCCCATGCCGGCCCGCCGAAGATCGACTGCCAGTCGTTCGGCGGCAGTTCGCCGTGTTCGCCACGGCCGTCACGGAAGATGTAGCGGTCGCGTTCGGGGCTGCCGGGGGCGGCGGCGAGGGCCGCCTGGAACCAGACGTGCTTGTCGGCGCTGTGGTTCGGCACGATGTCCACCACGATCTTGATGCCGGCCTCGTGCGCGCGGGCCACCATCTCGTCGAAGTCGTCCATGCTGCCGAGGCGCGGGTCGACGTTGCGATAGTCCATGACGTCGTAGCCGCCGTCGTGCAGTTCGGAGGGGTAGAACGGGCTTAGCCAGATCGCATCCACGCCGAGTTCCTTGAGATAGTCGATGCGATCGGTCACGCCTTTGATGTCGCCTAGGCCATCGCCGTTCATGTCCTTGAAGCTGCGCGGATAGACCTGATAGACCACCGCCTGCTTCCACCAGTCGTCGTGGAGGTTGTTCGCCGTCATTGATCGTCCTTTCCGTGGGATGGTTCCGTGTTCCGACGTTCGCCATATATGGTCGTCGATGGCCGATGGCTGGGTGTCGGTGCCGAAGGTGTCTCATGAAGTCTGAATTTGAACGTTCTAATACTATCTCATCCGACCGACTGTGGTGTACATTCGTACACCTCGGCGTGTTGCGGATGGCGACGGGAGTCCTGGACGACTGGATTTTCGCGGGATGCGAGGTTTTGCGTCAAAGATGTTCGATGTTGAGTGATGGTCGTGGGGTCCGTGCCGGGGGCTCCGCTCGCAGCGGTTCACAAATCGAAGATATCCCATGTGGCCCCTTGCAATGTGGGCCGATGCGCCCGGTATCTTCGATTTGTGAACCGCCGGGGGAAGAGAAACCGAACATTCCTTACCATTTACCGTCATAACATCACCAAAGATGGCCATGCGAGGTGAGAAGGGGCCATTGCCTGCGAGAAAAATCGCAGAACTGCAATATACGGTTCGCACGCCGTTGAAATTCCAACGGCCGGAAACCCCTATATTGCAGTTCTGCGATTTTTCGCAAGCTCTCTGCCGTATGGCGCTGATAGACGCTTATAGCCAACGGCGATATCGAAGACGGTGTGGTAGGTTGTCCGAATCGCTAGATTGTAATCGTTTGCAGAGGCGTTGCGGAATAACGACAATAGGTGATTCGCAATCGCATGAGCGATCGTGACAGCGATCGCAGGGATATGATCATCGACATACAAGGGGATACAAGAGCAATGTCAGACGTGACACTCAATTGGGTCGCGCTCGGCGTCACCGTCGTCCTGTTCGCGGGCCTCGGACTGCTGAGTGTGAAGAAGAAGGCGGGATTCACCTCGCGCGTGCTGCTCGCCACCGTGCTGGGCATCGGTCTGGGTGTGATCTTCAAGGGGCACACCGACTACGTGGCCGCATTCGGTACCGTGTGGTCCAACGTGATCTCCGCCATCGTGGTGCCGCTGCTGCTGTTCAGCATCATCGCGAGCATCACCAACCTCGGCGAATCCATCCGACTGAAGAACATCGGCATCAAGACCGTGTTCCTGCTGCTGCTCAACACGTTCACCGCGGCGGCGATCACGCTTGCCCTGTCGCTCGCGTTCGGCATCGGCAAGGGCTTCCAGTACACGCTGCCCACCGACTACCAGCAGCGTGAGGTGCCGGCCGTGCTCGACACCATCGTGAACCTGTTCCCCACGAATCTGGCCGCGAACTGGTCCGAGAACCAGGTGGTGCCCGTGGTGATCTTCGCCATCCTGGTGGCCGTGGCCTACAACGCCGCCGGAGCCACTGAGAAGGGCCGTGCCGCCATCGCGCCGTTCAAGGCGCTCGTCGACGCCGGCAACGTGGTGCTGTCGCGCGCCACGCAGATCGTGGTCGGCTTCACCCCGTACGCCGTGCTCTCGCTCATCGCCGCGGCCGTGAGCGGCAGCGACGTAGCGGCCCTGCTGCCGCTGCTCGTGGTGCTGGTGGTGGCGTACATCGCCATGGCGCTGCAGCTGTTCGTGGTGCAGCCGCTCGTGCTGGCCGGCGTGACCCGTCTCAACCCGGTGTACTTCTTCAAGACGTTCTGGACGGCCGGCGTGGTGGCGTTCACCTCCGAAAGCAGCATCGGCACGATCCCGGTGACCGTGCGCCAGCTGCGCGGCGCGGGCGTGCCCGGCGACATCGCGTCGTTCGTGGCCGGTCTGGGCGCCAACCTCGGCATGCCCGGATGCGCGGGCGTGTGGCCCGTGCTGCTCGCCGTGTTCGCCGTGAACGCGCAGGGTCTGGATTATTCGCCGGCGCAGTACGGCTTCCTGGTGGTGCTCGCGCTGCTCGTGTCGATCGGCACGGTCGGCGTGCCCGGCACCGCCACGATCACCGCGACGTCCCTGTTTGCCGCCGCCGGCCTGCCGATCCCGTTCATCGCGATCACCCAGCCGATCTCGCAGATCGTGGACATGGGCCGCACCGCGCTCAACGTGGCCGGTGCCGCCAACACGGCCGTGGTCGTGGCCGCGAGCGAGAAGCAGCTCGACGAGGACCTCTACTATCTGCGCAAGGAATTCGTGGAAGAGGATGAGGACGCGATCGAGGCGGCCCGTGGTGCAGCTGGGCGTTCCGGCGAGCGCGTAACGATCGAGGCCAAGGAGGGTGCAGCTCAGGGTGGCGCGGTGAGTGCCTCCGCCGCTTCCGTGTTCGCCTCCACGTCGTCGAATCCGCTCGACTTCACGCCGGGTGCGGTGCTCGCCGGCCAAGGCGAGGACCTGTGCGGCGTGCACCTGCCCGTGAAGTCCGGCGCTCGTCGGAGCGAAGAGAAGTAGTCGCGATCCATGATGCGAATTTGGTAGTCGGAATGCGACAACAGACGGGTTTGGTAGTTGACAACGTGACGGATTGAGCGGGTTGTGAACGATCACGCCGTATCGTTCTGGCTACCAAATTCGCTTTGACGACCAAGTTCGTTCTGTCCGCCAAGTTCGTCCAAACCATTAGATCCGTTCCGATCTCCAAATGTTTCGGCCACCATACTGACCATGCCGACCATGACGCTGGATCGATCGGAACGATGCGAGGGCCCATGCGCCGAGTAGAGCATGGGCCCTTTTGCATGGGGAAGAGGCTGCGCGGCGCAAGTGTTGCAGGCGTCCGGACCCTTAACCTGAGTCCGAAAGTCAAAAAAGATAAAAAGACGCACGGCCTGCCCGTCATCTACGAGACGGAACCGAAATAATCGGTCAACACGTTCGATGCCGAACGCTGCCGTACTGTTCCCTGTTGCATTCATAGGGTAAAGGGGCGAGGAGCGCATGGCCAGAACATCACTGGCGCTGCAAACTGCGGCTCTCGCAATCGCTGCGATCATGAGCCTCGGTGGTTGAGCCCCTTGCCGAACTGCGCAAGGCGGGCTCACGTATCCGGGCGTGGACGGGGAGCCCCCGCGCGAGGTGCTGCGCGATTTCGACATGACCCTCGTCCGTGGCGAATCCGTAGCGCTGCTCGGCCCAAACGGCAGCGGCAAGACCACCATCATGCGCATCCTCAACGGCCTGGAGAACCTCACTGGCGGCGAATACCGGTTCGACGGCGATCCTGTCACGAGGGAGGCACTCGCCGACAAGCGATTCGCCAAGCGGCTGCATCAACGCATCGGCTTCGTCTTCCAGAATTCCGAAACCCAGCTGTTCTGCCCGTCGGTGGGGGAGGAGATCGCCTTCGGCTCCGCGCAGATGGGACTCCCGGACGATGAGATCCAGCGGCGTGTGCACGACATCCTGCAACTGTTCGAGCTCGAACGCTTCGGCGATCGCGCGCCCTACCGGCTGAGCGGCGGGGAGAAGAAGCGGGTCGCCATCGCCTGCTGCATGTCGCTCAACCCCGACCTGCTCGTGCTCGACGAGCCCACCGACGGTCTCGACGAGCGCAACACCGCCCTCGTGGTGCGTGTGCTCAATAGTTTCGTTGCCGCGGGCAAGACCATCCTGGTCTCCACGCACCATCACGACATCGTCGAGGCTCTTCACGCGCGCCGCATCCCCATCCGGCCCATCGCATAGGAGAATCCATACGTGCGGATGAATCCGGGTGCATGCGCGAGCTAGCAATACGCGGCAATCTTCAAGTTCTGAAGTGATTCTCGCTCCTTGCGGACATCAAACTCCAAGTTCTGAAGTATGAAATGGCTCATCCCCATATATAGTCGTTGGAATTCCAAGGCCCATACTCGCCATATCGTGCTGCGACACTTCAGAACTTGGAGATTGATGTCCGCATGCCCTCGGAATCACTTCAGAACTCGCGGATTGCCCGTATGAGTGCCTGTATGTAGGCGACGGCGAGCGAGCCGGCCCGGGTTCGGGACTGCTGGTAGATTGCTGGATAGATAAGCGATGTGCCAATGGGGGTGCCGTATGGGTGTTCTACCGGTTGATGAGCTGCCAGTGTATGCCGGCGACGATCTGGGCGCGATCCCCGACAGGTCCGGTCTCGGCACCACATTCCGCGTGTGGGCCCCGACCGCGGCCAACGTGGAGTTGCGGCTGTTCTACGAGGGCGGAGCCTGCGCGTCAGGCGTGTATGCAGAGGGCCCCGCTTCCGATGCGGATGCCTCGGACCGGCCATACGCCACCTATGCGATGAACCGCAACACCGCCGCCTCCCATACCTCCGGAGCCGCCTCCCATCCCGATGACGGCACCTGGACCATACACGTCGACGACGTGGGCCACGGCACCTACTACGACTACATGGTGCATTTCCCGAACGGCCGCGCGACCCGCACCGCCGACCCGTGGGCCCGGGCCGCCGGCGCGAACGGCCGACGCAGCATGGTCGTGGACCTGCGAAAGACCGACCCTGACGGCTGGGCCGTCGACCATTCCCCGAACACCCCGATGAGCGAGCTCGTGGTCTGGGAAACCCATGTCGGCGACTTCAGCAACGACCCCCACAGCGGCATCCCCGCCGAACATCGCGGCACCTATTTGGCGTTTACCCATCCCGACACGAGCGTGGACGGCGGCGGCGAGTTCCCCACATGCATGGCCTACCTGCGCCGACTGGGCGTCACCGCCGTGCAGCTCATGCCGATCTTCGACTTCGGTTCGGTGGACGAGGCCGCCGCCCGCGACGGCGATCCGCTCCGCCGCGCCTACAACTGGGGCTACGATCCTGTCAACTACAACGTTCCCGAAGGCTCGTACAGCACCGACCCGTTCGACGGTGCAACACGCATCCGCGAGTGCAAGCAAATGATCCAGGCATTGCACGCGAACGGTTTCAAAGTCATCATGGACGTGGTCTACAACCATATGTACTCCGCCGACAACTGGCTGGAGCGCATGGTGCCCGGCTATTTCTGCCGCAGCTACGCCGGGGGTGCGCTGTCCAACGGCTCCGGCTGCGGCAACGACATGGCGTCTGAGCGGCCGATGATGCGCAAGTACATCGTCGATTCCGTGGAGTACTGGGCGCGCGAATATCACATCGACGGCTTCCGGTTCGACCTCATGGGTCTGATGGACGTGGACACCATGAACGCGGTGCGCGCCCGCTTGGATTCGCTGCCTGGCGGCGCCGGAACGATCATATACGGCGAGCCATGGGCCGCCGACATGACCGCCGTCTCGCCCGATGTCGTGCTGGCCGGAAAACGTGGACTATCGCAACTCAATCCGCGCATCGGCTTCTTCAGCGACGACACGCGTGACGCCATCCGCGGCAACATCTTCCACCATCACAAGCCCGGCTACGTATCCGGCGCGGCCCGCGAGTTCGCGCCCGCCGTCCGCCATGCCGTCGATGCGTGGCGGGGCACGCAGGTCGAGGCCGCCAGCGTGGGGCAGTTCGTGCAATACGTGTCCGCACACGACGATCTGACGTTGTGGGACAAGCTCTGCATGGCCATGCGATCGGTGGCGTTCGGCCATACGGGCACACTCCACACCGACCACTCCGCCAATGCCGGTTCGTCCGGCGCCGCCGGTGCCGCTAATCCCGCCGATGCTAGCTCCGGCTCGTTCGACGCGGACGCCCGTCCGCCGGCGGACTCCGGCCTGGCCGGCATGAACGGTCTTGGCATGCTGAGCGGCGTATGGTCGGCCGCTGACTCCGGCCCGACGAACGCCGAATACGACGCCGACCCCAGCCTGACCGAGGACATCATGGAGGCGAACCGCATGGCAGCGGGCATCATCGCCACGTCGGCGGGCGTCCCGTTCATGCTGTCCGGCGAGGAGTTCGCACGCACCAAGCACGGCTGCGACAACTCGTACGACCGTTCCGCCGAACTCAACCGCTTGGACTGGCGTCGCGCGCGGCGGCTGAGCGATCTGGTGGACTACTATGCGGCGCTGATCCGTCTGCGCCGAAGCAACCCCGCGTATTTCGGCGGCCCCCGCATCGTGCCCGCGCGCGACGATTCCGTGGTCGTGTTCCGCGTGGGCAACGATTGCGTGACCGTCAACCCGACGCGGCAGACGGCATGGCAGACCGTGTCGGCGTTACGCGCCGTGCACGACTATGGTCAGTTCGCGCCGCTCGACGACTCCGCGTGGGAGTGCGTGTTCAGTTCGCGCGGTCCCGAGGCGTGCGGCGAGGCGAACTGGGCGAGCTACACCAAGGGGCATGAGCGGCAGATCGCCATCCCCCCGCGCGCCTTCTGCGTCTGGCGGAACGGCTGACCGGTCGGTGGTCGGCAAAGGAACGGCCGGCCGCCGAAACACGCTCGCGCGAAAGCACGCCGATTGATAAGCGCCGATAAGCAACGTCTATACGGCGTTTGGCGATTTCGCGGATCCCCATGCGTTCCGGAGCGGCATAATGACGGTATTCGCGGTACGCGCCGGGGGACGCGCGCGCCGATTTCGCCGAACGCATCCGCAGTGGGATGCCGCCATGAAAGGACGTCGTAGTGGGGATCAACGCCGCCAACGCCAGTGCCAGCAGCCAGGCCGACAATCAGTCCAAACGCCAGATTCATTTCAACGGATTCGTCAAGGACTGCGTGGGCCACCAGTCGTCCGGCATGTGGCGATACCCGGGTGACCGGTCGACGGAATACACGGACATCGACCATTGGATCGAACTGGCGAAACTGTTCGAACGCGGCAAGTTCGACGCGATGTTCATTGCCGATCTGGTCGGCTACTTCGACGTGTACGGCGGCAACGTGGACTCCGCGCTGCGTACCGCCTCGCAGCTGCCCATCAACGATCCGACCACGCTGGTGTCGGCGATGGCCGTGGCCACGCGGAACCTCGGATTCGGTGTGACGGCCGGCGTCTTCTACGAGCATCCGTACACGTTCGCGCGGCGCATGAGTTCGCTCGATCATTTGACGAAGGGCCGTGTGGGCTGGAACGTGGTGACCGGCTATCTGCCGTCCGCGCTGCGCAACATGGGTCAGAAGGACATTCCGCACGACAATCGCTACGACTACGCCGACGAATACCTCGACGTGCTGTACAAGCTGTGGGAGGGGTCGTGGGAGGACGACGCCGTGGTGAAGGACAAGGCCCACGACGTGTACGCCGACCCGGCGAAGGTGCACGAGATCAACCATCACGGCGAGTTCTTCGACGTGCCGGGCATCCACCTGTGCGAGCCGTCGCCGCAGCGCACGCCGGTGATCTTCCAGGCCGGCACCTCGCCGCGCGGCATCCGGTTCGCGGCCGAGAACGCCGAGGCGATCTTCGTGACCGGCCCCACGCCGGAGCTCGTCGCGCCGCAGGTGAAGAAGGTGCGTGACTCGCTCGAGGCCGCCGGCCGCGGACGCTACGATGCGCGTGTGCTCATGATGCTCACCGTGATCACCGGCAACACCGAGCAGGAGGCGTGGGACAAGTACCACGACTACGAGCGGTACGCGTCCACCGAGGGCGCGCTCACGCTGTACTCCGGCTGGATCGGCACCGATCTGTCGAAGTACGATCTCGACCAGCCGCTCGACGACATCGACTCCAACGCCATCCAGTCCACGGCGGCCAACATGCAGAAGGTGACCGGCGAGGACGGCAGGCGCTGGACGGTGCGCGACATCGCCGTGCGTCGTGCGATCGGCGGCAACAGTCCGGTGATCGTCGGCTCTGGCGAGCAGGTGGCCGACGAACTGCAGCGCATCGTCGAGCTGACCGACGTGGACGGGTTCAACCTCGCCTACGTGACGAACCCCGGCACGTTCGAGGACATCATCAATTACGTGGTGCCGATCCTGCAGGAGCGCGGCGTCTACCAGACCGAATACGCGCCGGGCACGCTGCGCAACAAGCTGTTCGGCAAGGGCGACTACCTCAACCCGAACCACCGCGGATACCAGTACAAGGTGTCGAAGTAGGCGCGGCGGCGTCCGAGCGTTTGATGGCGTCCGGGCGTTTGGCGTGATTCGATGGTCGGAACGCAACGAAGGACGGCTCGACTCGGTGTCGCAGCCGTCCTTCATGGCGCTTCGGGAAATCGTGTTTAGTAGGCGCCGATGACGATCTTGCTGATGAAGTCGAGGGTGGCGAGGCTGCCCAGAACCAGCAGGATGATCGAGATCACCCAGCCGCGGGGCGCCCTGAGCTTGACGCTTTGGGCGGATTCATTCGGACTGTAGGCGTTGCGTGCCCGATGGATCTGAACCGTTGCCAGAAGTGAGGCGACAAACATGAGCACGGCGAGGAAGTCGCCAAGGAAGAGGTTGAAGGCGGGGAGGATGAAGGCGAGCACCATCAGCGCCACGCTGATGAGGGTCCAGGTGTCCCACTGGCTGCTGCCGATCTTGATGGTGTACGGCAGGAACGCTGCCCAGGAATACTGTTCGCCGGACGGGCCGGTTGGGGCGGGGGACTGGTTGAAACCGTTCTGTCCATAAGGATTGCGGTTGCCCGGGTTCGATGGGGAAGCGCCGTTGGAAGTGCCGTTCTGGTACGGTCCGAAGTTCGTGTTGCTCATGATGCTGCCCTTCTTTGATCTGCCGGCATCGTCTTGACTCGTGTCTCGACGGTGCCGTCTTGTTTGCAGTTGCGTTCGTCGTCAATCGTGTGATCGCGAACTGCCCGGAATATGTTGCGGGCCGGTGCGGATCGGATACGAAAATCGTCATAGACGACCTGTTCGGCGCGATTTGGCAGTCGATACATTGACCGGCATGCGATAGGGTGGAGGCGGTGATCGTTCCGACGAAGGAGTCGACATGACAGAGAACACCGCGGAACAATGGCAACAGGAATGGCAGCAGTGGCAGCGTCGGCCTCGTCCGGCATGGCTGGAACAGGCCCGATTCTACGAGGTGTATCCGCAGAGTTTCCAGGACTCCAACGGCGACGGCATCGGCGATCTGCCCGGCCTGATCTCACGCCTCGACTACATCCGCGATCTGGGATGCAACGCGCTGTGGGTCAACCCGATCTACGATTCACCGTTCAAGGACGCCGGCTACGACGTACGCGACTACCGCACCGTCGCGCCCCGCTACGGCACGCTCGACGACGCCAGACGTCTGTTCGCTGAGGCGCACAAACGCGGCATGAGGGTCCTGCTCGATCTGATTCCCGGCCATACCAGCGAGGAGCACGCATGGTTCCAGGCCAGCGGCCGCGAGCGCCCTGAGGATCGTATGCTCGACGGCGTCAGCATGTCGGAACGCTACATCTGGACCGACTGTTGGATTTCCGGCGGCAACGGTCTGCCGTTCGTGGGCGGTGAGACCCCGCGCGACGGCACGTACATCCTCAACTTCTTCAAATGTCAGCCCGCGCTCAACTACGGGTTCGCTCACCCCTCCCAATCGTGGCAGAGGCCCGCGCTCGGCCCCGACGCGCTCGCCACATGCGATGCGATGGTCGACGTCATGCGTTTCTGGCTGGGTCTTGGCGCGGACGGCTTCCGCGTGGACATGGCCGACAGTCTCGTCAAGAACGACGATTCCGGCAAGCCGCTCACCAAACGCACCTGGCGATACATGTTCTCAAGGATCCGCCCCGAGTTTCCCGACGCCGCGTTTGTATCCGAATGGGGTCGGCCGTACGAGTCGCTTGACGCCGGATTCGACATGGACTTTTATCTGGACTGGCGTTGGGCTGGCAATCCGAACGGCTATAACATTCTGCTGCGCAATACCGATACGCCGATGGTCCGCGAGAATGATCGCAGCTATTTCAACGCTGATACGGGCGAATCGGTCCACGGTTTCCTCGATCAGTATCTGCCGCAGCTGCGTGACGCCGAACGGCTTGGCGGACTGTTCTGTCTGATCACCGGCAATCACGACACGCTGCGCGTCGGCCAGCGTCTGACCGAACGGGAGCTCAAACTCGCGTATGGCATGCTGCTGACCATGCCCGGCGCGCCGTTCGTCTACTACGGCGACGAGATCGGCATGCATTATCGTCGGCTGCCCACCAAGGAGGGCGGCTATGTGCGCACCGGCAGCCGCACGCCCATGCAGTGGGATTCCGGCGTGAACCGTGGCTTTTCCACCGCGCCGGCCGACTGTCTGTATCTGCCCATTAATCCGGCCGACGATGCGACGAACGTGGCCGATCAGCTGAGTCGTGACGATTCGCTCTGCTCGTGGGTTCGTCGTGTGCTTGCCATGCGCGCCGATTGCCGTGCGTTGGATTCCGGTGCCGCGTTCGACGTGATCGAGGCGCCGCATGTGGGGCGTCGGTTCGCGTATGTGCGCACTGTACGGACTGTGCCGAACGACGATCGCGGTGGCGACGGTGTCGTTGGCGTTGGCGGTGACGGTATTGTCGGCGATGGTGCGGAACCGTGCCGTGTGCTCGTGGCGCTCAACCCCGGCCATTATGTTGAACCGTTTGACTTGCCGCACGACGTGGCGTCTGGCGCAGCTGCCGGACTGCGGAACAACGCGACCGTCTCGATCAACGGCGACATGGCCGAGGGCTTTGCCGCCGACGGTGTCCGCACGATGCTGCGTCTGGGCGACGTGAGACTCGACGGCGCCACCCTAACCCTCGGTCCGCAAAGCTATCTGCTGCTGCGATTGGGATAGTGCCCGGTTAGTACTTGGTGAAGTGTTCGGCGGGCGTTCACCGTCCGTTGCCGAAGTTCATGTAGTGGTTGCCCGAGGGATGCCTTGCGGACGAATGACGGGCCTACCCTCGCGCACTAGGGAGCATTCCCTCGGCGGTTGCGTGGGTCAGGTGATGGCAAGGTTGGACATCACGATGAACGGCATACGCGATCCGTCGTATGAAGACGGAATTGAGGTATGGAAGTGAACACTCGCAAAGCTTTGAAGGGGACGGTCGCCGCGCTCATCGCGTCGGCCACGCTGTTCGGCTTCGCCGGTCTGGCCAACGCGGCCGACGGGCAGGGCGTCGAGCAGCTCAAGGAGCACGGCGCCGCGCAGCGCATCGCCGGCGTCTACGGCAACGCCACGGCCAAGAACGTCATCCTGTTCATCGGCGACGGCATGGGCGACTCCGAGATCACCGTGGCCCGCAACTACCTGCACGGTGTGAACGGCAGCTTCGACGGACTCGACAAGATCGGCCAGCCGAACCTGAACAAGGGCGTGGAGACCGGCACCGGCCAGTACACCACGTTCTCGCTGGGCAACAACTCCAACGATTCGCTGATGGCCAAGGACAAGAGCGGCAAGCTCACCGGCAGCAAGACCGCCGGCGTGATCACCCCCGTGACCGACTCCTCCGCCTCCGGCTCCGGCTGGGCCACCGGCACCAAGACCTACAACAACGCCGTGGACGTGGACGTCGAGGGCAACCCGCAGCTCAACCTGATCGAGCTCGCCAAGGCCGCCGGTAAGGCCACCGGCAACGTGACCACCGCCGAGATCCAGGACGCCACCCCGGCCGTGCTGGAATCCCACTCCTCCGAGCGCGCCTGCTACGGCCCGCAGGGCAAGTGGGACGGCACTGACAAGAACGGCGACGGCGTGGTGGACCTCAAGGACGCCGAGGCGGCCGGCATCGGCAGCTGCCTTTCCAACCAGCTCAAGGCCAATGGCGGCATCGGCTCCATCTCCGAGCAGCTGATCGACACCCGCGCCGACGTGACCATCGGCGGTGGCGCCAAGTACTTCAACCAGCTGGACCAGTCCGGCAAGACCCTGTGGCAGGACGCCGCTGATCAGGGCTTCCAGACCGTGAAGTCCGGTGACGTGGACGGCTTCAAGAACCTCGGCGAAGCCAACCAGGACAAGCCGGTCCTCGCCCTGCTCGGCGACGGCAACCTGCCCACCCAGTTCAACCCGTCCGTGGCCACCAAGCAGGATCCCGCCAAGGACGCCAACCCCACCGAGTGCACCGTGAACGACAAGTGGCTCGGCAAGAAGGGCGCCTCCCTGGCCGACTTCACCAGCAAGGCGATCGACCTGCTGCAGAACAACAAGAACGGCAAGGACAACGGCTACTTCCTGCAGGTCGAGGGCGCCTCGATCGACAAGCAGGACCACAACGCCAACGCCTGCGGCCAGATCGGCGAGACCGACGACCTCGACAAGGCCATCTCCGCCGCGCTCGGCAAGATCGACCTGAGCGACACCCTGGTCATCGTGACCGCCGACCACGCGCACACCAGCCAGATCGTGGAATCCCAGCCGATCTACGCGCTGAGCACCGTGCTGAAGAACCGTGACGGTTCCAAGACCACCATCTCCTACGGCACCTCCGAGGAGGACCTGTACGGCAACGGCACCGACACCAGCAACGACGTCGAGGGCAAGGCCGATCCGAGCAAGGCCCAGGGCAACATGAGCCACACCGGCACCCAGCTGCGCATCGCCGCCTCCGGCCCCGGCGCCTCCCGCGTCGACGGCCTGACCGATCAGACCGACAACTTCTACACCATCGGCCACGCGCTCGGCCTCGCCACCGACAAGGCCGATCAGGACAGGCTGTCCGACGGTGCGACCGTGACCGCCAAGGACAACAAGAACCAGGTGTTCGACATCGCCGGCTTCAACGGCGACGCCGTGCTCCGCTACGAGCTCAAGGACAAGGACGGCAAGGTCGTCTCCGCCTCCGACGCGAGCACCCCGCTGTCCGGCCTGCGCGTGAAGACCGCCGGCACGACCACGCTCGACCTGAGCAAGTTCATCACCTCCGACGCCCAGTACACGCTGACCGTGACCGGCCAGCAGTCCGGCAAGACCGTTGAGATCAAGGACTTCGCCGGCCCGAACGGCACCGAAGGCAACGGCGCGGCCGACGTGAACCCGAACGGTGGCGCGGCCGACAACGGCAAGCCCGTGGCCTCCGGCAAGGTGACCGCTCCGAAGCAGAACGGCGTGCTCGGCAAGACCGGCGCCACCGTGCTCGGCGTGGCCCTGCTCGCCCTGGCCCTGGTGGCCGGCGGTCTGGCCATCAAGTTCGCCAAGTCCCGCGACAACGCCTGATCCGATCAACTGATTCGATCCCGTGATCGGATCGTCCGACCGGATTTGCCGACGCCCTCTCCCATGTGTTGATTCGATGCGTGGGAAAGGGCGTTTTTCTATAGGAACGGGGTGCAGGACGGCGAGTGTAATGGAATCGGCCCGCGGCCGATGCGATGTTTTCCGCCTGCGGCGGGTCACCTCATCAGTCTCGCTTCGCTCGACAGCTTCCCCTCAAGGGGAAGCCGGCATATTGCAAGTGAAGCATTCCCGGGCAAGATCATAAGTATTGTTGCCTTCCCCTTGAGGGGAAGGTGTCGGCGCTAGCCGACGGATGAGGTGACCCGCCGCAGGCGGCCACACAGCATCGCCGCAGGCGATTCCAAAACAATCGAGCACATTTCCCAAAAATTTTTCCCGAGAATCCGGGAATAATAATTGGACTTCTAAAGTTGAGTGGTGTAGGCTCAAGTTTTGGAAAGCGAAAAAGCCTACCGGGCTTCGGTTGATCGACGCAGTCGGTCGCGGAAGGTCGCCGAGGCCGGAAGCTTGAGCGATAAACGTAGAACGAAACCTAACCATAGGAGGAAATTATGGGACGCGCAGTTGGTATTGATCTGGGAACCACGAATTCCTGCATCGCTACTCTTGAAGGTGGCCAGCCCACCGTTATCGTGAACGCCGAGGGCGCTCGCACCACGCCGTCCGTCGTGGCTTTCAGCAAGTCCGGTGAGATTCTGGTCGGCGAGGTCGCCAAGCGCCAGGCCGTGACGAACGTCGACCGCACTATCAGCTCCGTGAAGCGTCACATGGGCACCGACTGGACCGTCGAGATCGACGGCAAGAAGTGGACTCCGCAGGAGATCTCCGCTCAGGTGCTGATGAAGCTGAAGAGGGACGCAGAAGCCTACCTGGGTGAGCCGGTTACCGACGCCGTCATCACCTGCCCGGCCTACTTCAACGACGCCCAGCGTCAGGCCACCAAGGACGCCGGCAAGATCGCCGGCCTGAATGTGCTGCGTATCATCAACGAGCCGACCGCCGCCGCACTGGCCTACGGTCTTGAGAAGGGCAAGGAAGACGAGCGCATCCTGGTCTTCGACCTCGGTGGCGGCACTTTCGATGTCTCCCTGCTGGAGATCGGCAAGGACGACGATGGCTTCTCCACCATTCAGGTGCAGGCCACGAACGGCGACAACCGTCTGGGCGGCGACGACTGGGATCAGAAGATCATCGACTGGCTGGTCGGCGAAGTCAAGAACAAGTACGGTGTTGACCTGAGCAAGGACAAGATCGCCCTGCAGCGTCTGAAGGAAGCCGCCGAGCAGGCCAAGAAGGAGCTGTCCTCCTCGACCTCCACCAGCATTTCCATGCAGTACCTGGCCATGACGCCCGACGGCACTCCGGTGCACTTGGACGAGACCCTGACCCGTGCGCACTTCGAGGAAATGACCTCCGACCTGCTGGGTCGCTGCCGCACCCCGTTCAACAACGTGCTGTCCGACGCCGGCATCTCCGTGAGCCAGATCGACCACGTGGTGCTGGTGGGTGGCTCCACCCGTATGCCCGCCGTCAAGGAGCTCGTCAAGGAGCTCACCGGTGGTAAGGAAGCTAACCAGTCCGTGAACCCGGATGAGGTCGTGGCCGTCGGTGCCGCCGTGCAGTCCGGCGTCATCAAGGGCGACCGCAAGGATGTGCTGCTGATCGACGTGACCCCGCTTTCGCTGGGCATCGAGACCAAGGGCGGCATCATGACCAAGCTGATCGACCGCAACACCGCCATCCCGACCAAGCGCTCCGAGGTGTTCTCCACCGCCGAGGACAACCAGCCGTCCGTGCTGATCCAGGTCTACCAGGGCGAGCGTGAGTTCGCTCGCGACAACAAGCCGCTGGGCACCTTCGAGCTGACCGGCATCGCTCCGGCTCCGCGTGGCGTCCCGCAGATCGAGGTCACCTTCGACATCGACGCCAACGGCATCGTGCACGTGTCCGCCAAGGACAAGGGCACCGGCAAGGAGCAGTCGATGACCATCACCGGTGGTTCCGGCCTGCCCAAGGACGAAATCGACCGCATGGTCAAGGAAGCCGAAGCCCACGAGGCCGAGGACAAGAAGCGCAAGGAGGACGCCGAGGCCCGCAACCAGGCCGAGGCCTTCGCCTACCAGACCGAGAAGCTTGTCAACGACAACAAGGACAAGGTCTCCGACGAGGTCGCCAAGGAGGTCACCGACAAGGTGAACGCTCTGAAGGAAGCCCTGAAGGGTGACGACATCGAGAAGATCAAGAGCGCGCAGACCGAGCTTATGACCTCCGCCCAGAAGATCGGCGAGGCCCTGTACTCGCAGCAGGCCGCGGCCGGTGCCGCCGGCGCTGCCGGTGCGGGTGCCGCTGGCGCTGGCGCCGCCTCCAACAACAACGGTGGCGACGACGACGTGGTGGACGCCGAGGTCGTGGACGACGATGACGACAAGGACAACAAGTAATCATGTCTGAGTTCAACAAGGACGATTACCTGAACGACATGGAGGATGCCGAGTCGTTGAAGAACGACCCGGCATCCGCCGGCTCTGCCCCCGCTTCGGACGCTCCCTCCGACAAGGCCGCCGATTCGGCGGACGCTAAGACCGAAGGAGAGTCCGAGACCTCCAAGGACGCCCCCAAGGCCGATGCCAAGGCTGATTCCAAGGACGAGAAGGACGCCGATGCCTCCAAGGGCGACGACGACACCCTCACCCCGCTCGGCAAGGCCAAGAAGGAGGCCGCCGACTACCTCGAGGCCCTGCAGCGCGAGCGTGCGGAGTTCATCAACTACCGCAACCGCACCGCCAAGGAGAAGGACGTCTTCCGCCAGCATGGCATCATCGACGTGCTGACCGCTCTGCTGCCTGCGCTCGACGACATCGATCGCATCCGCGAGCACAGCGAGATGGACGACTCCTTCAAGGCCGTTGCGACCAAGATCGACAAGGCGTTCGAGAAGTTCGGCGTCGAGAAGTTCGGCGTGAAGGGCGAGGACTTCGACCCGACCAAGCATGAGGCGATCCTGCACCGTCCTGACCCGGCGGCCGAGAAGGAGACCGTCGACGCCGTGGTCGAGGCCGGCTATCGCATCGGCGATCGCGTGATCCGCGCCGCCCGTGTGGTCGTCGTCTCCCCGCAGAACTGAGCGCGCATTAGGATTCATGCTCCCTCCCGGGGAGGGAGCTGGCACGGCAAAGCCGTGACTGAGGGAGGGCTTCGGAACCATTCCGGAACCGATCCCTCCCTCAGTCGGACAAGTCCGACAGCTCCCTCCCAAGGAGGGAGCACCATAACAGTAGGAACATACCAAATCAACAGACTTTTGAAAGGAGACCTGAATGGCTGAGAATGAATGGCTGAACAAAGACTTCTACAAAGTCCTCGGTGTCTCCAAAGACGCTTCGGCCGAAGAGATCACCAAGGCCTACCGTAAGCTCGCCCGCAAATACCATCCCGATCTGAACAAGACCAAGGAGGCCGAGGAGAAGTTCAAGGACATCTCCGAGGCGTACGACGTGCTGAGCAACAAGGATCAGCGTCAGAAGTACGATGCGATCCGCCAGTTCGGCATGGGCGGGGCCCGCTTCGCAGGCGGCTCCGGTCAGGGCGGTTTCGACGCCAGCGGATTCTCCGACATCTTCGGTTCGATGTTCGGTGCGGGCGCCGGCGGCCCCGGCGGCTCGCGCATCCGCTTCTCCACGGGCGGCCAGGGCGGCCCGGACCTCAACGACATCTTCTCCGCGTTCGGTGGCGCGGCCGGCCAGCGTGCCGGCGGCTACGGCGCCGGCGGATACTCCTACGAGGAGCCGCCGAAGCCGGAACGCGGCAGGGACCGCAACTCCAAGATCACGCTGACGATGCGTCAGGCCGTGAAGGGCGCGACCGTGTCGCTGAGCATGGACGGCAGCAAGTTCAAGACGCACATCCCCGCCGGTGTGAAGGACGGGCAGAAGATCCGTCTGGCCGGCAAGGGTCATGCCGGACTGAACGGCGGATCGCATGGCGATCTGTACCTCACCGTGCACGTGAAGTCCGACGACACGTTCTCCATGCGTGGGCGCGACGTGGTGATGGACCTGCCGGTCACGATCTCCGAGGCCGCGCTTGGAGGCAAGGTCTCCGCGCGCGACATCGACGGCGACGTGGTGACGTTCAAGGTGCCGTCCGGTTCGTCCAGCGGTGCCGAAGTTCGGCTCAAGGGCAAGGGCGTGGCCAGCCCGAAGGGCAACGGCGATCTGATCGGCCGGATCATGATTCAGGTGCCCGGCTCGCTTGGCCTGCGCCAGAAGAAGGCCCTCAAGGACTTCGACAACCTCAGCGAGGACTTCAACGCCAAGGTGGCCGCCTCCCGCTCCGGCGAGTGAGCCGGTTCGGTAGGGGAGCGAATGGGGTCTTGACCTCTGTGCCGAGATGAGGCGGTGGCCTCTAAGGCTTGCGGAGGAAGCAGAGGCTTTCGCTGTGTCTCCCTCCCCTCAGTCGGCTGCGCCGCCAGCTCGTCCTGCAAGAATGGACGGCCTTTGGCCGCGATATCTGGCTCGCCTGTCGGCTCGCCTGAGTCCTATAAACGCCTCTGGCGTTTACTTCACGGACTCAGCCTCCCCGGAGGTGAGCCCAAACTCCTCGGGCTCCCCTCCTGAGGAGGGGAGCTGTCCGCAACGCGGACTGAGGGGAGGGATGCCCACCCGCAAGGCCCAAGTCCCCCCACCCAACACATGGACTATCGCAACATTTCGGAAAGAAGGTGAACCATGGCTAAGATCACGCCGAAGATTCGTCAGGCATACACGATGTGCGCTCAGGCGTTGGTACTTGGCCGAGTGAGCCTCGACACCGTCGATCAGATCGGGCTCAACGCCGACTTTCCGATTTTCAGCGTCGGTCGCGCCGCGGAACTGGCCGACATCCATCCGCAGACGCTGCGTCAGTACGATCGTCTGGGACTGATCGTGCCGCAGCGCACGCCGGGTGGCGCTCGCCGCTACTGTCTGCGCGACATCGACCGTCTGGCACAGGCCCAGCGCATGAGCCAGGAGGAATCGATCAATCTGGCCGGCATCACGCGCATCCTGCAGCTGATGGAGGAGAACCGTCAGCTCAAGCGCCAGAACCGTCAGCTGCGTCGTCGTATGGAAGGCAACGTGGTGTTCGAGGCCGCCGCCGACGGCGAGGTCATCGAAGTGCAGCGCGTACGTCGTTCCGCCGCACCCTACCGTCGCACGGTACTCCAGATCACCGCTCGCTGATCAACGTTTTCCGCGCATTCCAAGGCTCTTCACGATCCCCATCGATCGCGAAGAGCCTTTTATTTTCTGGGTGAACTATTAACGACGGGATTCTGAGATGCTCATTCCGATTATCGTTTTCTGACGTACCTCGTATTGCGTCCGGCGCCGATTTTCAGAATCTCACCTGCGTCGAGCAGCGATTTGAGTGTGCGCTCGATGGTGGAGACGCTGATATCGGGCAGTTGCGTACGGATGTCGGCCTTCGATATCGGAGACAATGTGCGATCGAGTAGGGCGGCGATTCGCTGTTCCTTCGTTGGCGTTCCCGTGCGGGTAGGCGTTCCGTTTCCATGACCATTGCTCGCACCGTTGAGCAGCGTGCCGACGCGTTCGTCGAATTCCTTGCATGCTCGGAGAATCACGCCAAGCAGGTAGTTGACGAATGGAGCGTAATCGTTGTCGTTGTCGTTCCATCCGCGGGTACTGGCCGCCAGTGCCTCATAGTAGGTGTCTTTGGACTGCTCGATGAGATGCTCGAGACTGATGTATTTGCCGACCATATAGCCGCTGCGATAGAGCAGTAGCAGTGTGAGCAAACGACTCATCCGTCCGTTGCCGTCGTTGAACGGATGGATGCAGGTGAAGTCGAATATGAACATGGCGATTGCGAGCAGCGGATCCGTATGCCCTTCATGCAGCGCCTCCGCATAGGCGGTGCAGGCGCGATCCACCAATTCCGGCGTGATGAGTGCGTTCGGTGGAGCGAAACGGATCGTACGGTTGCCATTGGCGTCGCGTTCGACGATGACGTTGTCACCGTCTTTAAAATGGCCGCCGAACGTCGGCGCGGTATGCCGGAACAGGTCGCGATGCAACTGCAGAATCACGCTTGGAGTCAATGGAATATAGTCGTGACTCTCGTGGATGGTGGCGAGTACGTCGCGGTATCCGGCGATCTCCTCCTCGGCGCGATTACGCGGTGTGACCTTTTCCATGACGAGTTCGCCGAGTCGTTTGTCGCTGGTGGAGATGCCCTCGATGCGATTGGACGCGTCGGTACTTTGAATTCGCGCGACGGTGGTCAGCGTATCCAATACGTCTGGGCGTATGGCCGCCGTTACGCTTTGCCGGCCCTTCGCCTCATGGATCGCCGTGAGAAGACTTGTGGTTTGCGGGGTGAGCAACGTCGTTGCCGCTTGTATGTAATCGAATTCCTTCATTTGGCGCCTCGCCTTTTCTGCTTTTCTGCCTCATGGGGTGGTTTTCTGCATCATATCGTACGAATATGATGCAGAAAAGCGGTGATGATGCAGAAAATGGTGCAGAAAATTCCGCGTTGCGATCGAGAACGAGGTAAGACGCGGTGAGACTCGGTGACCGGATTTGGTAGTCGGAATGAACATGGACTATCGCAACATTTTTGGTAGTCGGAGCGAACTTGGTAGTCCGAACGCGACATTGTGAGGGATAACACTTCTCCAAAACGTCGCGTTTCGACTACCAAGTTGGGAAATGTCACGTTTCGACTCCCAAGTTCGGTACGGAATGTCACGTTCGGACTACCAAACCCACCTACGTACCCGCACGGACGGCGCCAAGCCGAAATCGGCATGATCGGACCAGCTAGCGCTTGCGGAATATGCGGTCGGAATTGTCGAGTGCGGTGCGGCGCATCGGATCGGTGGATTCGCGCACGATCATCGGGCACTCCACGGCAAAGACGCCACGGTGCGGCCGTCCGTTGATCGCGTCGATCAGATACGTTGCGGCCATCTTGCCGATCAACGGAATGTTGTTGTCGAACGTGGTGAGCGTGGGATGCGAGTTCGAGCAGAACACGAACCAATTGTCGTGCCCGATCACCGCCACGTCCTGCGGTATGCGTTTCCCCGCGGCCAGCAGTCCGCGCACCGCGCCACGCGCGATCTCGTCGCTCAGACAGTAGATGCCGTCCAGATGCGGATGCCGATCAAGCAGTATCCGCGCGGATCGCTCGCCCCATTCCTCGCTCCACATGTCGAACAGCACTTCCACGGGGTGGAAATCGTAGAGCGTGAACGTGCGTTGTGCTCCTCGCGCGCGATCCTTCGCCGCTTGGAAATCCTCGGATCCGCCGATCACCGCGATGTAACGTCGGCCGAGCGAGAGCAGATATTCTATGGCCTGCGCGCCCGCCCCCACGTTGTCGCAGATGATGCTGCAGTCGTTCGGATCGGTCGACGGATCGTACGTGTACACGACGGGCAGTCCCATGGTGGTCGACGGTTTGAGCGGTGGCCGTGGATTCGTCGTGTCACCCACCACGATCAGCCCGTCCACGCCGCGCGCCGCCAGCTGATCGATGTGATTGCGTTCCAGATCGGCCCGACCGTGCGAACTCATCAGCAGCGCCGCGTGATTTGATGCGCCGAGCGTGCTCTCCGCACCGGTGAGCAGCGGCAGCGAGAACCGTCCGTTGTAGTCCGACGTGATCAGACCGACCAGGCCGGAACGCCTGTGCGTATCAGCGGTGGATTTGTGATAGCCGAGCCGTTGCGCGGTCGCGACCACCTGTCGCCGTGTGGCCGCCGATATGCGTCCCGTGCCGTTGAGCGCCTTCGACACCGTGGCCACCGACACATTCGCCGCGTTCGCCACGTCATGCAACGTCACCTTCTTCGGCATCGTCGCCTCTTTCCGTCGTAGTCATGTCGTCGCAGCCTCCACGATATGGGAAAATTTTCCCTTTCGCAACAACCGGGCACAAGGCGAAAAACGGTCTCTTAATATCACAGTCAACAGCAATCGCAGGGGCTGATCGATTGGGTTCCATGGCCGGGATTCCAGCGATCATGCTTCATGGGCGGACTCGATGGAGTAGTTTTCCGCCGATACGCAATGGCCAGACCATGGGGGAAGCTCTGCGAAAACCGCGACAACGAAACGATGGGACATCACGGGATCCGCGTATGCAAAATCGCATATGCGCGCAACCGTGAAACAATGAAAGGGCAGCTACATGAGCACGACGACAGTGAAGGTAACGTCGCCTTTCTGGACACGCTACCGCGAGAACGTGGCCAAGGAGGTCATCCCCTACCAGTGGTCGGTCATCAACGACGAACGTGAGATCGACATCCCCGAGGACCCCTCCGGCGCCAAGCAGGACATCGACAACCACTACAGCCGCGCCGTACGCAACCTGCGCATCGCGGCCGGCGACGAGGAAGGCCCGTTCAAGGGCTTCGTCTTCCAGGACTCCGACGTGTACAAGTGGCTCGAGGAGGCCGCCTACGCGCTCGCCTATACCAACGACGCCGATCTGCGCGAACTGTGCGATAGCCTTGTGGACCTGATCGCCCGCGCCCAGCGCGAGGACGGCTACCTCGACACCCCGTACATCATCAAGTCCGGCGCGTTCGAGACCCGCGAGCGCTTCACGCAGATCCAGCAGTCGCACGAGATGTACGTGATGGGCCATTACATCGAGGCGGCCGTGGCCTACTACGAGGTGACAGGCAACGAGCAGGCGCTCGATGTGGCGAGGAAGATGGCCGACTGTCTGGACGCCAACTTCGGCCCCGAGGACGGCAAGATCCACGGTTCCGACGGCCACCCGGAGATCGAGCTGGCGCTCGCGCGCCTCTACGAGGTGACCGGTGAGCAGCGCTATCTGACGTTGTCGAAGTTCTTCATCGACGTGCGTGGCCAAGATCCCGCGTTCTACGACAAGCAGAACGCGAAGATCGGCAACGGCTCCACCGACATCTTCCCGCAGATGCGCGGTTGGACGCACGAGTACACGCAGTCGGCCCGTCCGATCCGCCGGCAGCAGACCGCCGAGGGCCATGCCGTGCGCGTGGTGTATCTGCTCACCGCCGTGGCGCATGTGGCCCGTCTGACCAAGGACGCCGAACTTGTGGAAACCGCGCAGCGCCTATGGGAGGACATCGTTCGCCGTCGCATGTACATCACCGGCGGCATCGGCTCCACGCATATCGGTGAGGCGTTCACCTACGACTACGATCTGCCGAACGAGACCATGTACGGCGAGTCGTGCGCGTCCGTGGGCCTGAGTTTCGTGGCCCGTCAGATGCTCGACATCGCGCCGCGCGGCGAGTACGCCGACGTGCTGGAGAAGGAGATCTTCAACGGTGGCATCTCCGGCATCGCGCTCGACGGCAAGCACTTCTACTACGTGAATCCGCTCGAGGCCGATCCGAAGGCCAGCGCGCACAATCCCGATCAGGCGCATGTGCTCATGCACCGCGCCGAATGGTTCGGCTGCGCGTGCTGCCCGGCGAACATCGCCCGCTTCATCGCCTCGATCGACCGCTATCTGTACAACGTGCGCGAGTCCGACCGCACGATCGTCGCCCACCAGTTCATCGCCAACGAGGCGGAGTTCTTCGATGGCGTGAAGGTGGTGCAGGAGTCCGACTTCCCGTGGGACGGCGACGTTCGTTTCACGGTGACCGTGCCGAAGGGCGTTGAGGGCGTGAGGTTCTTGGTGCGCATCCCATCGTGGTCTGCCGGCCGGTACACGCTTACCGTGAACGGCGCCGACGCCGCCGATCTTCCGGTGAACGACGGATTCGTGACCGTCGAGGTCGCGTCCGGCACCGCCGTGGTGATCAGGCTCGGTCTGGACATGCGCGTGAAGTTCATGCGTTCCAAGAACGCCGTGCGTCAGGACGCCGGCAAGGTCGCCGTGATGCGCGGCCCGGTCGTGTACTGCGCCGAGGAGGCCGACAACGAGGGGCCGCTGTGGAACTACCGTCTGTCCGCGGCCGCGGTGTCCGGCGCCACCGCCGAATACCGTTCCGACGAGCTCGACGGCGTGACCGTGCTCACCGTTCCCGCCGCCAAGCGCGTGGACGAGGAGGCCGACGCCCCGCTGTATGCCGACGTGGCCGCCGGCATCGCCGCGCCGACACAGGCCACGTTGAAACTGATTCCGTACTACGCCTGGGCTAATCGCGAGGTCGGTCAAATGCAGGTGTGGTTCGACTCCGATTTCTGATTCGACGGATCCAATCCTCGATCATCATCCCTCCGATAATTCAAGATTTGCCCTCATCCCTCGCTCTTTTGCCGTTGTTCGAGCGGGGGTAAGGGGGCTCTATAACCCAATGGCACACTCATGCCACAATCAACGAAGAAGGAAACCATGAGCGCAACAACCAAGACCGCTTCGACCGCTTCGGCGATCAGGCTCACCACAAAGGAGAAGATCGCCTACTCCTTCACCGATATGGCGGGCAACCTGCTGTACGTGACGATCTCCTCGTACATCATGTACTTCTACACGAACGTGTTCCACATCCCGGCCGCCGGCGCGCTGGGCGCCGGCACCATCCTGCTGGTCGCACGCTTCGCCGACGCGATCTCCGCCGTGGTGTGGGGCTCCATCGTGGACCACACCAACACCAAGTGGGGCCAGAGCCGTCCGTGGTTCCTGTGGCTGTGCGTCCCGTTCGCCGTGACCGTGTTCATCGCGTTCACCGCTCCGAGTCTGCCCGACGGCGCGCCGAAGTTCTGGTACGCCCTGATCACCTACATTCTGGCCGCCGGCGCCGTCTACACCGGCATCCAGACCCCGATCACCGCCATCCTGCCGAACCTCACCGACGATCCGACCGAGCGCAACAACGCCAACTCGTTCCGTATGGCCGGCGGTCAGATCGGCTCCTTCATCACCTCGTCCTTCACCATCCCGCTGGTCGGCTGGTTCGGCGTGCATTTCGGCGGCGGTGACAAGACCGGCTTCATGATCGTCACCGCGATCTGGGGCATCGTCGCCATCGTGCTGCTGCTGTTCTCCTTCAAGAACCTCACCGAGCACAACTACCACCCCGAACTCAACAAGTCGATTCCGCTGAAGGATTCCCTCAAGGCCGCCAAGGGCAACTGGCCGTGGATCATCCTCGTGGTCGCCTTCCTCATCTACTGGATCGCCCAGTCCACCCGTAATGGTGTGTCCACCTACTACGCCCAGTACGTGCTCAACAACCGCGATCTCACCTCCCTCTTCAACGGCGTGCAGGTCGTCGGCCTGCTCGGCACCATCGCCATGCCGATCATCGCCAACAAGACCAAGAACAAGACCCTGACCATGCTCATCGGTCTCGCCATCGGCGGCATCGGCCAGGCCCTCATGCCGCTCGCCGGTCAGAACGTGCCGCTCCTGGTCGCCTTCTGGACCATCGGCGTGCTCGGCGCCGCCATCGCCATCGGTATGCCGTTCGGCATGCTGGCCGACACCGTCGACTACGGCGAGTGGAAGACCGGCGTGCACGCGGCCGGCTTCCTGACCGCCGTCGGCTCCGCCTTCTGCATCCAGGTCGGTTCCGGCTTCGGCGCCTTCCTGCCGCTGGAGATCATGGGTGCGGCCGGCTATGACGCGAACCTCGCGACCCAGTCGCAGTCCGCACAGGACGCCATCAGCTTCTGCTTCATCTGGCTGCCGATCATCGTCTACATCATCGTGGCCGTGATCATGCTCTTCTACCGTCGTTTCGAGAAGATGGAGCCGCAGATCAAGAAGGAGCTCGCCGAACGTCACGCCGCCGCCGCGGCTGCCGAAGCCTGATCCATCTGCCGTCGCTGCCAATCGACGCCTGCCCTGGCTGCTGATGTCCGACGGTTAGCAGCCAAACGTTGGTGCCGGATCGGTACCCAACCCTAGGAAACCAAGAAAAGGAGCCGCCTGTAAGACCAACTCTCCGTACTACATTGTTTTCGTTTCACGCCTTGAGGTGTCCCGCGGATATCAGTCGTCCGCGGGACACTTTTTGGCGTTTCCGGGCGCGGTCGTTGGGGACGGGCTGGTTTTGGTAGTCGGAACGAACATGGACTATCGCAACATTTCTTGGTAGTCGGAGCGAACTTGGTAGTCGAAACGCAACATTGTGAGGGGTAACAATCCTCCGAAACGTCACGTTTCGACTACCAAGTTGGAAAATGTCGCGTCTTGACTACCAAAACCGGATTCAGCGCCGGGGCGAGCGGGGGCAGACCACCCGGAGATTCGCTGGCTCAGCATTCGGTTACGTTGACGGCGAGGCCGCCTTCCGACGTCTCCTTATATTTGCTCATCATGTCGCGGCCGGTCTCCTTCATGGTGCGGATGGCGGAGTCGAGCGAGACGATGTGCGAGCCGTTGCCGAGCAGTGCCATGCGTGCCGCATTGATGGCGGTGTTGGCGGCCATGGCGTTGCGCTCGATGCAGGGGATCTGCACGAGTCCGCCGATCGGATCGCAGGTGAGGCCGAGATTGTGTTCGATGCCGATCTCCGCCGCGTTCTCGATCTGATGCGGCGTGCCACCGAGTACTGCACACAGTCCCGCCGCCGCCATCGAGCACGCCGAGCCGACCTCGCCCTGGCAGCCGACCTCGGCGCCGGAGATCGACGCGTTGCGCTTGAACAGATATCCCACGGCGGTGGCGGTAAGCAGAAAATCGCAGACGCCGTCCAGACTCGCACCTTCGGTGAGCCACCAGTAGTAGTGCAGCACGGCGGGGATGATGCCGGCCGAACCGTTCGTCGGCGCAGTCACGATGCGACCGCCGCCGGCGTTCTCCTCGCTCACGGCCAGCGCGAACAGATCCACCCACTCGCCGTCCGACGCGTTTTCATGGAATGTTTCACGTGAAACATTCCCCTCGAAAATATCGTGCCCACGCGGACGAAGACGTTGATACAACGGTGCTGCGCGGCGTGGAACATTAAGCCCTCCGGGCAGTGTTTTCACAGTACTCGTGCACCCATTGATCACGCAGTCGCGCATGGTCTTCCACACGTGAAACATCGCCGCGCGCGTCTCCTCGGCCGGGCGTATTGCCGCTTCATTGCGCCGCATGATCTCCGCGATGGAACACCGCTCCCGATCGCACATGGCCAACAGTTCCGCCGCCGACGTAAACGGATACGGCACGGTCGACCCATCGTCGGCACCACCGCCACGCTCGCCGCTCCCGGAACCGCCGCCCACGCCAGGCGCCACGCTCGTGCTGTCGGTGCGCCGGGCCGCGCGCTTCTGCGCCTCGCGCTGCCGCAGCAGCTCCTCCTCGTACGCAATGAACCCGCCACCGATCGAATAGATCACCGCGGATGCGATCACATGCCCCTTGGCATCCAACGCCTGAAACTCCATACGATTCGGATGCAAACGCGGCGCATGCCACGTATTGAACTCGATGTCGTCACGTGCGAACGGCACCTCATGCACGCCGGCCAGCGTCACCGAACCGCGCTCACTGCACCGATCCAGATCATGCAGCACATCCTGTGGATCCACCGTCTCCGGACGTTTGCCTTCCAGCCCGGCCAGCACCGCTCGATCAGTGCCATGACCCAGTCCGGTCTGCGCCAGCGATCCCGACAGCACCACGCGCACGCGATTCGTATGGTCGAGAATCTCGCGCTCGTGTAGCGACGTCACGAACTCGCATGCCGCGCGCATGGGACCCACGGTATGCGACGACGACGGTCCGATGCCAGTCGAAAACATGTCCGTTACGCTCAGCATCGTGCCTCCTTCAGGGTGGGTCGGACCGGTCGGCAGGCCCGGAAAGGTATGAGGTCCGTCGACTTCGGCACAAGCATAAACGACCAACGCAACGGCGACTGTTACGAACAGACGCGCGAATGTCGCCAGGTGATTCGGTGATGGTGACGGAGGTGGTGATGGTAGTGCCGGTGGTGGCGGCGGTGACGGCGCCGAGCGGTTGAGTGCCGGCACTGGAATCGGGCCGCGTGCATTCGATTACGTTTCGGCATGGATTCACAACGGACCGTACTCGGATGAGACGTTTCGGTTACGATGCGTTCGTAACGCATGACGGAACGTACTCGAACGCGCCTCTTCGGTTACGTTCCGTTGACGGTTCTCGACGGAACGTACTCATGAACATCGTTCCGATTACGTTCCGATGAAGTTCCGTGATGGACCGTAATCGTGGCCGCGATCGGTGATGATGCCGCGAGCGGCGATATGCGCGATATTGAAGATTCGGTGTGCGTCGGGCGTCGTGCCGAATTTGGCGGCTTGTCGCACTGGGTGTTGTGCGCGGTTTGGGCGATAATGACGGGAAGAAACGTCGTCTGATCCGTCGTGTTCGACACCATGGGGAGCGCTCCGCGGGTCGTTGAAACGGATGATGCGGACGACTGCGGTCAGGCTGAAAACGGCCAGTCAGGAGGTACCGATGTCGCGTAGGGCAAAGACGGTTGCGGTTCGATCGGCAAAACTCGCCAAGCATGGCAGGGGATTGGGGGGATTCGGCCTCGGTGCGTTGTTCCGCAACGCCGTGATCACCGGAGGCATGGCCGCCGGAATCGGCGCATGGGCGTTGGCCCCGCGCTCGCGCATCGAGACCCGCCGCTATCGTGTGCCGTCCATTCCGTACGTGCACTACGCGCATCGCGGACTGCACGACGCCGGTTCCGGACTGTCCGTCGGCACGGTGAGCGAGCGCTGCGCGTACGTGGATCTCGCCCGGCGCAGCGCGCTCAAGGCCGGCTATGGCAGCGCCGACTTCGACGGTCCGATCGCGCCGGAGAACTCGCTCGCTTCGTTCGCGGCCGCGCGTGAGGCCGGGTATGGCATCGAACTTGATCTGCAGTTGACGCGCGACGGTCAGGTGGTGGTCGTGCATGATGCCGATCTCAAGCGTGTGGCCGGCGATCCGCGGAAGATCAAGGATCTGACCTACGACGAGCTGACTCGTATTCCGTTGTTCCCCGATCCGGCCAAGCCGGGCGACGCCGTGGCGGCCACGCGCGCCGACGGCAAGTGGGATGAGAAGCCGGCCGGCTACTACCAGCATGTGCCGCTGTTCTCCGACGTGCTCGCTGTGGTGGGCGGGCGTGTGCCGATCATCGTGGAGTACAAGTTCGACGGCTACGGTTGGGATGATTCCTGCGAGGAGCTGATGCGGAAGGGTTCCGAGCTGCTGGCCGCGTACGACGGACCGTACGTGATCGAGTCGTTCCATCCGAGTGCCGTGCGTTGGTACCGGCAGCACTGCCCCGAGGTGAACCGCGGACAGCTGGCGGAGGAGGGCAATCCGGCCAAGAACTGGAAGGATTGGCTGTGCGGCCTGCTCGTGTTCAACTGGCTGGGGCGCCCGGATTTCGTGGCCTATGACTGGCATGGCGGCGACAGCGCCCAGGTGCGGTTCGCGCGCAAGCTCGGCGCGACCACCGTGTCGTGGACGGTGCGTAGTTCCGTGGAATTCCAGCGGTCCGCGCCGTACTTCGATCACATGATCTTCGAGGCGTTCGTGCCCGGAGCCCCCGCGAAGTAGGGGAGCGGGGTGGGGCGGATCCCTCCCTCAGTACGGCTTCGCCGTCCGGCTCCCTCCCATGGAGGGAGCACACTGCATACCCGCGTTCTCCCTCCATGGGAGGGAGATGTCACGGCAAAGCCGTGACAGAGGGAGGGAACCAACCCCGATCTATTCCGGTTCGCCTTGGTCCGCTTGTCTATCGGCGCAGCTTCTCAATTTCGTATCGCACCGCCTGAACTACTTGTGATACGGCTCGCCCGCGTTGATCTTGTACGCGCGGTAGATCTGCTCAAGCAGCACCATGCGCATGAGCTGATGCGGGAACGTCATCTTGGAGAAGCTCAGGTGATAGTCCGCGCGCTTCAGAATCGCATCATCCAGACCGATCGATCCGCCGATCACGAACTGGATGTGACTCATGCCGTGCAGACCGAGATCGTTGATCTGCCGGGCGAACTGTTCCGACGTCGACTGTTTGCCGTCGATCGCCAGTGCGATCACGTACGCGTCGTCGCGCAGATGCTTGGCGATGCGCTCGCCCTCCTTGGCCTTGATCAGTCGTTCCACGCCTTCGCTCGCATGCTCGGGCGTCTTCTCGTCGGCCACTTCCACGATGTCGAGCTTGCAGTAGCGGCCAAGTCGTTTGGCGTACTCCGCGATGCCGTCGCGCAGATACCGCTCCTTGATCTTCCCCACCCCAATAACCGTAATCCTCATACTCCTCTTTCCTTTCCCTTCCCGGGCCCCGACCGCCTCGCTGTTCCCTGTCGGGCTCCAGATGCCGTACCCGCGCCCCAAATTCCGATACACGCAAGTGGAGGGAGGGGCATGCGTTTCTCGATCGTAAGCAGCGAAGGGATTTGTTATGCTTCGCAAACAAATCCCGGAGCGAGGCCGAACGGCCTTGAGTGTATCGAGAAACGCATGCCCCTCCCTCCACGCCAAAGCATCAAGAGATCGAGGCGAAACCTACAGATTCAGATTGCCTGATCAGTCGACCACGCCATAGAGGCGGTCGCCCGCATCTCCGAGGCCCGGCACGATGTACGCCTGATCGTTGAGGTGATCGTCGACCGCGGCCACCACGACCTTGAAGTTGACGTCCGGGTTGACTTCCTTCTCGAGGCGCTTGAGGCCTTCCGGCGCGGCAAGCACGTCGATGCAGGTGATCTCGCGGGCACCACGCTCGGCGAGGTAGTGGATCGCGGCCACGAGGGTGCCGCCGGTGGCGAGCATCGGGTCCACGAGGAACACGTGGCGGCCGGTCAGATCGTCGGGCAGACGGTTCGCGTAAGTGATGATGTCGAGAGTCTGCTCGTCACGCTTCATGCCGAGGAAGCCGACTTCGGCGGTGGGCAGCAGCTTCATCATGCCGTCGAGCATGCCGAGACCGGCGCGCAGGATCGGCACGATCATCGGACGCGGCGGGGCGATCTGCTTGCCGACCATGGGGGCGACCGGCGTTTCGATGGGCTTGTCCTCCAGCAGCAGATCACGCGTGGCCTCGTAGGCCTCGAGCATCACGATCTCGCTGACGAGCTCGCGGAAGGTGTTGGACGGGGTGTTCTTGTCGCGCAGAACAGTGAGCTTATGCTCCACCAGCGGGTGGGATACGACATGCAGTTCCATACTCATACTGTCCAAGTCTAGTAGCTGACCGCCCCCGACTTCCCCCGAACACGAAGCCGCATGAGTGTTGTTGCCATTTGGAGCGTTGCCGAGGCTGATCCCTCTCCTCAGTCTGCTTCGCAGACAGCTCCCCTCCTTGGGAGAGGAGACGGAGATGACTGGGGAGAGGAGCCGGATTATGGACTAACCCGACTCCCCCTTGAGGGGCTGAGTCGTAAAGGTTCTCTTCCACCCTCGCTTCCCCTTGAGGGGAAGCTGTCAGGCGTAGCCTGACTGATGAGGTGAAGACGAGCCGACAGGCAAGCAGAAAACTTGCGGCCGTAGTCCGTCATTACCTGCAGGACGCTGTCGGACGTAATCATGACCGATGAGGTGACGGTGGGGTGGGGTCTGCGCGGGTTTGGTCACTTATGGGCCTGGTATCTCAGCCGTTACAGGGGGCTGATCCCTCCCCTCAGTCTGCTTCGCAGACAGCTCCCCTCCCCGGGAGGGGAGCCGGAGGCGATTGGGAGAAGGGCGCCGGAGGGGCGGCGATTGGTTAGAGTGACGGTATGAGCAATGTGGATCGGATGATGGAGGAGGCGTTGGCGCTCGCCCGTGAGGCCGCCGCGCACGGTGACGTTCCTGTGGGCGCGGTGGTGATTGACACGAACGGTGCAGTGATCGGCCGTGGTCGCAACCGTCGCGAGGAGGACGGCGACCCGCTTGCTCATGCCGAGGTACAAGCCATGCGCGAGGCCGCCGCAACCCGCGGCCGCTGGAATCTGGAGGACTGCACGCTCGTGGTCACATTGGAGCCGTGTCCGATGTGTGCTGGCGCCTGTCTCACCACGCACATTGGTCGTATCGTGTTCGGCGCGTGGGACGCGAAGCTTGGCGCCTGCGGTTCGGTGTGGGACATCCCCCGTGATCCGCATGTCGGCTCAGTCCCTGAAGTGATCGGAGATGTTCGCGAAGCCGAGTGCCGCGCCCTGCTCGCTGAGTTCTTCACCGCTCGCCGGTGATCGTCAGGCATGCGGCGGAGACGGGGCGGCCGGGGCTGCCGTCTGGTCGTGCCGCCGCAAATCCCCGGCGCCCCCATCATCCGCTATATCCCGTCATGTTCGCGTTACACGGGTAACGCCTACGAAACCATGAGGCAATCGAATCCGTGCCTGCTGCGCCTAGCGTTAGCGGCATGATGATCGTTGATCATCGGCGTACGCGCCGGAAGGCCGGTGCCGTGCGCAATACGGACCGAAAGGAGGCGCATGATGGATTTCGCCATGAGCAGGATCGATATTCTGCGATTCGTGTCCGATCAGTTTTTCGGCGCGGGTCCTGCGGATCACACGATTCGCGTGACCGTCACCATGCCGGTGGATGCGGAGGATTCGTCCGATTCGGAGCCCGAGTCGGTCGGGCCCGCCGTCCGCTTCGACTAGGCTTCGGTTCCAAGTGACCGGTTCCGCCTGTAGGACCTCGGCTCTGCTGCTGTATGGCCGAGAATAACGCTTGCCGTCCTCCAACGTCCGCTGCACGAGTTCGTTGGAAGGCGGCATTTTCTATGGCAGCGGACCTATCTCGCAGTTGTGATGTTGTTGCGGGCCCGTGCAGAGATCTATCCATCGATTTGGAGGTTGTCCCGTCTGCGGACCCATTGTTGCGGGTGGTTCTGGAAGATAGCTTTTCTGCTCCAACGATGAGATATTGCAGGTTTGTGTATGTGGGAGCTGGAACTCTACTTTTCCAAGGACCTCGCAATTGCTAGATAGCTTTCGACCGTGGCCCTTAAAGACCTCCGAATCAGGGGATTGCTCGATTCGACAGCGCCTATGCGCCTCTCGCTAGGTGCTTTGGCGACCTCGCGTGGGTCTAACCTCGGTTCCCTAGGTTCTTGGCAAAGTAGCCGATGAATGCGCGCAATCGACAATTGCATTGATTTCATTGTTTTATGGGCACATCTGCTTTTTATTGCACTTCCAGCGAAGGCTCTACTTTCGCGAGAACCTAGCGAACGAGGGATAGACCTTTGCAGCTCCCATAAACAACCTAGCGAAGCATGGATAGGCGGATGAATGGCAGATGCCTGCGGCGGCGCAACGCCATAACCTCATTCCCGTCCGGCTGGATCCTACTTGCCGGATCCTATTCTCGACTGGAAGAACTGCCGGAGTGCATGCGGTGAAGAATAATGCACGCGCCCACCGCCACCATCACAACCATCAGCCCGACCACACTGACCATGTCCATGCCAGTGAGCGGCGTACGGTCGGAAACCACGTTGCCGGTGGCCTCGGCGGCCAGTGCCAGTGCCGGCGACAGCAGCATGGCGAGCGCCGCACCGGCGCCGACCAGAATGGCCGCGATTTTCGCCCTCATCCGACGCATTCCACGTGCACCAAGACCGTTTTCATTGCCTCCAACGTTTCTTTGCTCGCTGCCGTTCCGCCCGCCGCGCTCATTCGCGATATCCTTCACTGCCGGCCTCTGCGGTTCCCTGGAGAAGATCAAGTCGCCCATTTCCGTCTCCTTGCCCATGCTCATCATGCCGTTTCCTGTTTCCTTTGACTGTCAATGCCGAATCTAGAGTCCCAATATGGCCAAGTTCGCTTACCAAACTGAATACCGCGTTACGTTTTGTTGAAAATATCCTCCACCTCATGCACCTCATGTGTGTTCTCACATGTCGCCCCATGCATCATCCCCTGCGCGACTCCGTCCCCCTGTCCCGTCCGCCGACCTGACCGCGCCCCGCCGTCTGCCCGCATGACGGAATCCGCCCCCGTCATGCCGCCCGCTTGTTGAGACAGCCTCTTAAGATTGACACTCATGGATCAGAAAGACGTCATCAAAAATCTGCAGCGCGACCATGCCGAGGAATTGAAGCTCGCGGCGAAGCGACTCAAGGGCACGGCTCGCCATACCCGCATCATCGAATCCCCCGCCCTGTCCGACCTGACCGGCCATAAGATTCTCCTTAAGCCGGAGAACCTGCAGGTCACCGGATCGTTCAAGATCCGCGGCGCCTACAACAAGATCGCTTCGCTCAGTGACGAGGAGCTGGCCCGCGGCATCGTGACCGCGTCCGCCGGTAACCACGCACAGGGTGTGGCGTACGCCGCCCGCGAGCGTGGCGCCAAGGCCACGATCTGCATGCCGCAGATCACCCCGCCGCTCAAGGTGGATGCCACCAAGGCGTACGGCGCCGACGTGGTGCTGCACGGCGACGTGTTTGACGAGGCCGCCGCCTACGCGCAGAAGCTGAGCGACGAGCAGGGCATGATCTTCGTGCCGCCGTTCGACGACTACGAGGTGGTGTGCGGTCAGGGCACGATCGGTCTGGAGATCCTCGAGGATGTTCCGGACGTGACCGACGTGGTGGTGCCGCTGGGCGGCGGCGGTCTGGGTGCCGGCGTGGCGCTCGCGATCAAGACGTTCCGTCCGGAGGTGCGCGTGATCGGCGCGATCCCGGAGGGCAGCCCCGCGTTCCTGAATTCGTTCCGCGCCGGTCATGTGGTTGAGGCCGAGCAGGTGGTCACGTCCGCCGAGGGCGTGGCGGTGAAGCATCCGGGCGATCTGACGTTCGCGCTGCTCAACGAGTTCCTTGACGATCTGGTGACGGTCACCGAGCGCGACATCAACGAGATGATCCTGCTCATGCTGGAGAAGCACAAGCTGGTGGTTGAGGCCGCCGGCGCGGTGTCGCTGGCCGCACTCGAGCATCTGAACCTGCGTTCGCGCAAGTTTGCGTCGGCCCCCGGCCCGCATGTGGTGGTGCCGATCATGTCCGGCGGCAACATCGATACGGTGACGATCGGCGCGGTGATCCAGAAGGGCATGATCGCGCGTGGTCGCATCATGAACTTCGAGGTGGAGCTGCCGGATACGCCGGGTCAGCTGGTGAAGGTGGCCACGCTGCTGGCCGAGCAGCGTGCGAACGTGATCCAGCTGGATCACGACCAGTTCAAGGCATCCGGTCATTACACGAATGCCGTGTCGCTGGGCGTGACGGTGGAGACGAACGGTCCGGATCATATCGACCGCATTCTCGCCGCTCTGCGCGCCGCCGGCTTCCAGCCCCGCCGCGTGTACTGACGCTCGCGCGAGCGGATTAGTCAATATTCGGGATCAGGCCTGTGCCTGGTCCCGTTTTTTGTATGGGGTGTGTGATGCTGGTGTGCGATCCCTCCCTCAGTCACGCTTTGCGTGACAGCTCCCTCCCGTGGAGGGAGCACAACGATACAAAGCGCGTGCTCCCTCCGAGGGAGGGAGCTGGCCGCCAAAGGCGGACTGAGGGAGGGGTCAACTCCGTGGGCGCCCCGCATCCCGTCACCGTCTTTCGTGCTCGAGCCGCACGACCGAGAGCAAAGCAACTCGACCCCCAATTTCCTCGGCCCTCCTTCCGGTGTGTCAACCGCACACCCATGTCGGGCGTTTCACAGTGTGATACGTTCTTGCAAAGGGTGGATAACGGGGGGCACTTTCTGATTCGTGTTTTCCGCATCGCCGATTGGGTGTGCTCGTGCGAATGGCGATTAATGATGATCGCGACGCCGGGATTTCCAGCCAAGTGAACGCTCTCATATTTTCTATCGGACAATGACGATAACCCCTATACCCCTTATGGCAATAGGGGGTTATGCTCGCAAAAAGGGGTGTATGTCAATGGTTGCAACGGTTGCAACGATTGAATCATTTTGTGAGATATGCCCCCGAAAATCATACATGGTGGGTACACTTACCTCGTATGCGAGGGTATGTGGCCCAATGATGCGGTAATGCTGATTGATTCGCTACGTCGTATCGGGAACATTGCGTGGACATCCCGGTGACATGCTGGAAGGAGAGAGTAGAGCATGAGGTTGCCGAAGTTTTCGCGGGGGGGGGGCTCCGGTTTTGGAGTCCTCTAATCGGACATTCCCTGCGTTCCGTCGCTGCCGCGACGGCGGCCGTGTGCATGCTCGGATCCCTAGCAGCCGTCGAGACCGCCTCCGCAGCCACCCCGTCGGAGTCCTCATCTACTTCGTCTGCGACCGCGCACAGTGCCGCATCGACTGCGTCGACCGACACCACGTCCGCATCCGACAGCGCGACCGCCGATGACTCCACCAAGTCCGGCGCGACCGATGCCAAGACATCCGGCGCATCCTCTTCCACCGACGCGAAGTCCGATTCGCAGTCCGGAGAAAACACCGATTCTGCGTCCGGCAATGCGTCCAACAGCGCGTCCGCCGACGCCGGCCAGTCGCAGAAAACCACCAGTGACGCGAACGCCGATGCGTCCGCCAGCGCCGATACGCAGAACACCCAGAGCAACAACGACTCTCAGTCCTCCGACGAACCCGACTCCCAGTCCGATCAGTCCGCTGATTCCGCCGCCGCGGATACGTCCATCACCGCTGCCGACCTGATCGACTGCGAGACCGTCTCTGATTACCAGTCCAAGCTGCACTGCAAGCGTCCGGCCACCGCCGTCGACAACAGCATCTTCGACAAGCACATCGTCACTGAAGATGTAGAGAACCCGAGCGGCACCACCACGAATCTGTTCGACTACTGGTGGGATGCCGAGGACGCGTCCGACGGGCAGTATCAGGCGATCAATGGCGCCTACCCGTACTGGACCGGCAGCATCAACAACGGCCATCAGCTGCACTTCAACCGCGAGGCGCACAAGGATCCCGACTATCCGTATTCCCTGGAACAGTACAAGCTGCACAACAGCTGGATGGCTCCGGCCGGCAAGACTTATGGCCCCTACCGATCCGGCATGGTCTACAACACGCTGGTGGACGGCTATCCGAAGCTTAAGAAGGACGACAGCGCTGACCACAACGTCACCGGTCTCGTGCGGGACGAATCGCTGTCGTACCTGTTCGACACGTCCGCACAGGACGGCAAGCGCTCGTACACGGGTGTGAAGGGGCTGTTCCAGCTCATCGACGGCTACTACACGTACAACAGCCAGCAGAACTTCGCGTCCTACGACAAGACGAGCAATTCGTTCCGTCTGTACGACGCCAAGGCCGTGATGTCAGGAAACAACACCGCACCCGGCCAGTTCTTCCCGCTCAACACGGCTGCGGAAGTGTTCAAGACCGCCGACAACGGCACCAAGCCGGTGACGGACGGCAACGGTCACCTGGTGTACGACGGAAGCGTCACCTCGCGCGATCCGCGACTCAACCACTATCTTGGCCTGACCATGAGCAGCCGTTTCGTACAGAAGAACGGCGGTCATACGGTGGTCGACCCCACCACGCCGGTGACCTACGAGTTCTCCGGCGACGACGACGTGTGGGTGTTCATCGACGACGTGCTCGTCGGCGATCTGGGCGGCATCCACGACAGCGCCTCGCTGAAGATCGACTTCAGCACCGGCAAGATTGAGCGCGCCGTACTGAACAACAAGAACGAGGTGGTCAGTCCGGTCGAGACCACCACGCTCAGGGAGGCGTTCGCGGCGGCGGGTCGATTGGGCTCCACCTCGTGGGATGGCGACAAGTTTGCCGACAACACCTACCACACGCTGAAGTTCTACTACATGGAACGTGGCTGGACGGACTCCGACATGAGTCTGCGCTTCAACCTTGTGACCGCGCCGGAGAGCAACGTCATCAAGATCGACCAGGAGGGCAACGCCGTCCCGGGTGCCGGATTCACGCTGTACGCGAGCGACGACAAGTACTCGAAGACGGGCGAGATCGTCGCGGCCGGCACCACCGACGACAACGGTCATCTGAACCTCGTCGATCCGAGCGACGGCGAACCGGTGTTCATGGACGTCATCGCCAAGGAGCACGGCAATCATTTCATCCTGTCGGAGACCACCGTGCCGGACGGTTATCGCAAGGCCGGCGACATGCATCTGCTGTATCAGACGAATCCGTCGAGCGTTGGCAGCGCCAGCGACTCCGGCGTGCTCGTCAGCGATCCCAGCACGTCGAGCAGTGACGGCAACGCGTGGGACACGGGTTCGCTCGCCATGGCGCAGGTGCAGGTCAGCGCGCCCGACGAAAGCAATCTGTACTACACCGACAAGAGCGGCAAGAAGCATCATCTGGACGCCGACAAGGTGAAGAACGGCACGCTGTTCGCCGTCGTGTTCCAGAAGGACGCCAACGGCAAGTGGCGTGGCATCTACGGCGATCAGATCGACGGTTGGAAGACCACATCCGCGGAGAGCCAGGGCGGCGACTCCGACATGAAGGCCGTGATGGAGGCGTTCCAGAACAGTCCGCACAAGTTCCGCCTGTCGTCGAGCGGCAGTTACGACGTGATGCTCGAGGATCTGCCGGGCGACATCCGCGACTACTACTACTGGAACGGCGACGAAAGCGCGGCCAAGTATTCCGTCGGCTACTACTGGTCGGAGGTCGGCACGAATGCAGACGTGAACGCGAACAACACGCATCTGCTGGAGAACACCGACGAGACGGATACCAATTCCGACAGCGCGTTCAAGCGCACGTTCGCCGTGATGCTGTACGTGTCGAACATCCGCAACACGGTGTCGGTGCAGAAGGTGGATCAGGACGGGACGCCGTTGAACGGGGCGGAGTTCAAGATCTATCGCAAGGATGACGATTGCTCGGCGACGGGTTCCTCAGATGGGAAGACCAGTGCCGTGCAGATGGTGCAGAATACGTGCACGCCCGTCGACTCGCTGACCACGGCCGATCATACGAAGTCGGGCGCGGCGAAGGACGTGAACGCGGCCGGCGTGACCGAACCGCGCTTCAGCGGATCCGGCACGTTCCCGAACAGCGCGGGCGTGAAACTGTCCGGTGGGTCGAACAGTGACGGCAGCGACGAGAGCGTCACGTATTACATCGTGGAAACCAAGGCGCCGAAGGGCTACACGGCCAGCGACAGGGTCGTGGAGGTCGTGATCAACCAGTGGGGCGTGTTCGTGAACGCCGGTGAGGCGAACGACGGCGTGAAGGTGGTGCGCGGCGTGGGCAACCTCGTCAAGACCATGAACACGTACGGTAGTTCGCCGACGGTCGACAGCACGCTGACCTGGCTGAGGATGACGCCGCACCTGTATACGGGAACCGACGAGTCTGCGGCCGCGGAGGACGAGTCGCTGACCAACGTACAGACGGCGCGTGTGACCGACGGTGCCGTGAAGACGACGGGCGCCGCGAAGGGCACGACGATCGGCGTGGCGTACGGTTCGGTGGCCGGCGGCAGCGTGGTGCAGGAGTACGGTCCGCTGGCCGGCAACGGCAATCTCGTGTACGTGGCGGATACCGGTTACCTGATGCCGTCCACGACGCAGGATGCTGCGCCGAAGGGTGCGGAGAAGAGCGTGGGACGTGTGGATCTGGGAAGCAAGCGGCTGAGTTCGCTGGTCACCGGTTCCGCGATGGTGCAGGTGGCCGATACGCCGGAGCCGACGACCGCGACCGCGGCGGTGAGGAAGACCGTGGATGGTCTGGAGCCGAAGTGGCCGGAGGGCGTGAGCTTCAAGTTCCGGTTGGATGCGTCGAAGGTCGAGCCGAAGGGCGCTGGTGACGCGCCGCTGCCGACCGGTGGCGCGGGGACTGCGGAGGCGCCGGCTGATGCGTGCGTGAAACCGTCGACGGGGTCGGGCGAGGGCGCTGGTGCTGGTGCTGTGGGCGGTTCTTCGGACGGTGGTTCTGCGGCGACGTCGTGCACGGTGACGATCTCGAAGCCGGGAACGAACGGCGGCGACAAGGGCGACGGTCTGGTCAACTCGGACACGTTCGGCACGTTCTCGTTCAACTGGGACGACATCAAGGGCGTGACGGCTAAGGACGGTGTGCGTTCGGTCACCTACGGCTACATCGTGCAGGAGCTCGGCGCTGGGACTGACTCGTCGGGCGATGGCGAGGCCGGCTCGGGTGGCATGGCGAACATGATCCGCTACTCCAAGGCCAAGTACCGGCTCGACATCACCGTCACTTACAAGGCGGGCGAGGGGATGAAGGCCACGCCGAAGCTCACGAGGTTGCTGAACGACGCGGGCAATGAGCCGGGTCTGCTTGGTGGCGGAGTCGAGGTGAAGGCCGACTCGGAGGGCAAGTGGAACGGAGTGCTGGTGTCCGACTTCACCAACACCCATACCGTCAACGTGTCGACCCTGCCGCTCACCGGTGGAAGGACGGCTCGCGACTGGCTGCTCCTCGGCGCCGCGCTGGCGCTGGCCGGAGCCCTGGGCGGCGGCACCTACCGCCTCTGGAAGCGCCGACAAGACGCGCAGCTAGGAGGCGCCCTCTAACCCGATTCGCCCCAGACCCCTCCTTCCCCTCGAGGGGAAGGTGTCCGGCCAAACCGGACGGATAAGGTACCTGGTCTCCCCTCCCAGGGAGGGGAGATGTCTGGCCCCGCCAGACAGAGGGGAGGGCCGCAAGGCAACCACCCTCCATAACCAAACACGTCCCCAACCTTGGTCTCCCCTCCAGGGGAGGGGAGACGTCCGACCCCGTCGGACAGAGGGGAGGGCTGCAAGGCGACCACCCTCCATAACCGAATACCAACTCCCGCCCCCTCCCCACGGAGAGGAGATGTCTGGCCTCGCCAAACAGAGGGGAGACCCCGGGGTGTCACGCCCCACATAACTCAACACTGCCCTTCTCGTCTCCCCTCCCCCGGAGGGGAGATGTCCGACCCTGTCGGACAGAGGGGAGCGCCCCGGAGCATCACGCTCCACACAACCGAAGAGATTCAAGATTTGCGGATCGCGGAGGCCTCCAACGGGGTCTCGGCCTCCGCGGTTGCAGAACAACCACAACAACAAGGAAGAAAGAGAGGTTTCTCATGAAGATGAGGAAGCTTTTCGCAGGAGTAGCCGCCGCGGCCACCCTGCTCAGCGGCCTAGCCCTCGGCGCCACCGCCGCCAACGCGGCTGAGACGCGGCCGGACAGCATGACGATCACCATGAACGCCGACAATGCCGTTCAGTTCAAAGACCACACCTACAAGGCCGTGAAGATCGGTAAGTACGATGTCTCCACTGGTGCTCAGGTGCTGGTCGCCTCGCCGGCCATGAATGCCTTGGTGAAGTCCGCTCTTGAAGCTGCTGGCGTCAAGGATGTTCCGGCTGAGAGTTCCGACTATCTCCAGTGGGCTATCAGCAACAACAAGCTGGATGCTTCTGGCACCAGCCCGTTCTATGGCACCACTGGCGTGACCCGCAAGTTCGCCGACGCTCTTGCCCAGTCCACCGCTGAGAGCCAGACGCCAGTCACTCCGCAGGTGAATGGCGCGACCGCCACGTTCAATCTGGGTGAAGTCGGCTACTGGCTGATTGTCGATCAGAACGCCGTGAATGACAAGTCTTCCAAGTCGCTGGCCATTCTCGTCGGTACTCCGTGGACGCTGTCTGATGGCACTGTCGTGTCCGCCGGCACGATCAACGTGAAGAATCAGACCGCCACTGTTGACAAGACCGTTGATGACCAGACCGTCGCCATCGGCAAGGACGCCACGTACACCATCACCACGAAGATCCCGAACTACGTCGGTTACAAGGTTCAGGGCTACACCTTCCAGGTGAAGGATAAGTTCGCGGACAATGCTCCGCTGGCGTACAAGGCTGGCACCCTCACCGTCAAGGTTGGTGATACCCCTCTGACTTCTGACCAGTACACGGTCGCCGGATTTGACGCCGCCAGCAAGACCTTCACCGTGGACCTGAGCTCCTACATTCAGTCTCAGGGTTTCAGCGGCACCGCCGATGAGAAGTCCCTGTTCGACAAGACCGATCTGGTTGGCAAGACCGTAACGATCACCTACTCGGCCACGGTTACCGGCACCATCGGTAACCAGGGTGCGCCCAACTCCCCGTCCATCGTGTACCCGAACGATCCGTCCGACAACGAGAAGAAGGACGAAATCCCCGGTACCCCGGTCAAGGTGTTCAACTTCGACTACAACCTGAAGAAGATTGATCGCACGACCGGTGCTGTGCTGCAGGGCGCCAAGTTCGCCATCAAGGACAAGACCTCTGGAAAGTGGCTGGGCTATGTTGCTGCTGCTGGCGAAACTCCGGCTCGCTGGGTTGAGCTCGCTGCTGAGCCGACCGCTGACGAGAACAAGACCGAAGCCGATGGTGTATTCACTACCGGTGAGAATGGTCTGGTCTCCTTCAAGGGTCTGGACGCCGGTTCCTACACCATCAAGGAGATCGCGGCTCCCGACGACTATGTCAGCGTTGGTCTGACCTTCGATGTCAAGATTGACGCCAACATCTCCGGCTCCGGTAGCGAAGCGGTTGCAACCCCGACCTATACCGTGACTGGTGATCTGCTGGATCTTGTCTCCGACGGCAACACTTCGACCGTGACTGTGGAGAACGTGAAGAGCCTCACCCAGCTGCCGGTCACCGGTGCTGCTGGCATCGCGCTGTTCGTGGCTGTGGGTGCTCTGCTCGCCGGTGCTGGTGCCGCGGTGTACGCCAAGTCCACCCGCACCCGTCGCCTGCTCAACGCCTGAGCCTGCGACTCCGTGACTCCCTCGGCGTGAGGGAGTCACAACACGTGGAAGGAATCGACGTCCTTCACCCGTCGCCGATTCCTTCCGCGTGAAGGCCCTCCTCCTTCGTGCTCCCTCCAAGGGAGGGAGCTGTCCGGCCGCAGGCCGGACTGAGGGAGGGCTTCGATGCAGGTCAGCGCGCAATCTCCTTCCCCTTCTCCGTCAGAACTCATTCCGACGCTCAACTCGAGCCAAGGAATGATTGTCCGCAGCGGCCTGTGGTTGGCAAGGACGATATGGGGTCAAGGGGAGTCGGTCCGGGCTGATCGGTCAATGCGGGCTGGTTGGAATCGAATCCCTCCCTCTGTCACGGCATTCGCCGTGACATCTCCCTCCCTCGGAGGGAGAACCCCTTCATCAGGTGACTGGTGGAGATGCCCCCGGGAGGCTTCCTTCCCTGTGTGCTCCCTCCGAGGGAGGGAGCTGTCGCGCAAAGCGCGACTGAGGGAGGGGTCGAACATCTGGCGACGCTCCTTGTCCCCATGTCCTTCCCCACAGTCCCCAAAAACAAACATCATCCGCCCGCTTCGAGAGCAGCGCTCGAATCCGGAGGAGTCATGGTCTGACCGCGGCGCGCTTGCGGCTGCGATCGGACCATTTTTCATTCCACGGGGTCAATGCCCCCTCATTAATCCCCCTATTGAGAGGAGTCGGAATCATGGCCGGCAAGGAACTCGACGCAGAGACCAAGGCATATCTGGAAACGCTGCCCGCCGTCGAATCCGTGATGAGCGGTCGCATCTACTACAACGACGCGTTCAAGGACTACGTGGTCCAGCGTTGCGAGGCAGGCGATTCCCCTACGCGCATCTTCCGCGCGGCCGGTCTTGGCCCCTCGATCATCGGTCGCAAACGCATCGAACGCTGTGTGGCGCGCTGGCGCACCCGCGCCGCCCGTGCCGAAGCCAGTCACACCGAGGTCTTCCGGACTGACGCTGTCCCTTCATCTCCCGACTCCCGAGATCCCTCGAGCGCGAGCGGAATCACGAACGATTCAGGCGAGCTGACCGGTGAGAATAACAATGCTGCAACGATTGCCGATGCCACTGTCGTCGGTTCGAGTAAAGCAAGGAATTCCGGTGGCACCGATGGTGTCGTAGTTTCGGCCGATGCGCCGCGCGCGTCTTCCGCGAACGGCATGTCGGTTACCTCCGATGGCGAGTCGTTCGTGCCGGGCGGCAAGCCGAGGGGCCGTGCCTCCGGGCGCACGCCGCTCGCTTCTGACGCCGAGTCCTTTGCCCCTGCTGTCGGGCCGTTCGCTCCGTCCGGTACGCAATTTGCCCCCGACCTCGAGCCGTTCGCGCCGCGGACCGCATTCGACGCCGAGCCGTTCGCGCCCACTGTCGCTTCCTCTTTTGAATCTTCCGGCGTCGCCTCGCAGCAAGCTTCGCTGGTTGCTCTCAACCGACGCATCGACACCATGGAAGCCCTCCTCCGCCAGCAACTCCGCCATATGCAGCACCTCGAGGATGACCTCGCCCTCCTCCGTTCCCGCCTCGCCCCTCAGCAGTAGCCCCTCAGACGGCTTCGGGCAATCACCGTTCTTTCGGTTCAAGGCCCGGGCCGTCTCCTTTCCTCATTCCCGTCTTCGTATCCGTCCACCTCCCGCTGCCCGATTCATGGCCTTGCCGGCGTTGCCATGATCTATCTGCCTTTCGCTAGGTTGCTCGAGGGGCTTGCACGGACCTAACCCTCGTTCGGTAGGTCCTTCGCAAAGTAGCGGCCCACCCCCAACCGGCCATTATCCATAGAGTCTTGGCGAAAACTATCATTTATTTCGCTCAAAACAGTGTTGCTGAGAGACCTTGGCCGATGCTCTACTTTGGCAAGAACCTACTTAACGGGGGATAGGTCTCTACGGGGAGCCTGAACCACCTACCGAACGGCAGATAGGTCATGCAGAACCAACTTCGCCGAGAACATGCGCGGATCCTCCTGCCCAGAACAGTCGGCCGCGCGATGAAGCCCTCCCGCCCAGAGTGCTTTTCATCCGAAACCGTATGCATGCCAAGTATCTGTGTCCCTTGGCGAGTAGGCTGGATTCTACGTTCGCGCTCACATGAGCACGCGAGAATCGAGGAACCATGACACAGCAGTCAGCCAGTTCGGCCACTCCAACAAACTCCACCCACTCAGCCGACCCAACCACCTCACCCAACCCAGCCGTCTCTGCTTCCATCACCATCAACCCGTACTTCACCGTCGCCCCGGTCAGCCGCCGTATCTTCGGCTCGTTCGTCGAACACCTGGGCCGCTGCGTATACACCGGCATCTACGAACCCGACCATCCCACGGCCGACGAACACGGATTCCGGCAAGACGTCATCGATCTGGTACGCGAACTCGGCGTAACCACCGTGCGCTACCCGGGTGGCAACTTCGTCTCCGGTTACCGCTGGGAAGACGGCGTGGGCCCGCGCGATCAGCGTCCGCGCCGACTCGATCTGGCCTGGCACTCCACCGAAACCAATGCGTTCGGCCTACACGAAATGGCCGAATGGCTGGAAAAGGTAGGGGAGAAGGACGGCGAGCCCGGCGCCGCCGAAACCACCTCCGAACCAGAATCAGCTGAGTCCTCCTCCGCCACCGTCCCCGCCACGCCCGAACTCATGGAGGCCATCAACCTCGGCACCCGCGGACTCCAGGACGCCCTCGACCTGCTCGAATACGCCAACATCCCCGGCGGCACCACACTCTCCGACGCCCGCCGCGCGAACGGCCACGAAAAGCCGTTCAACATCCGCATGTGGTGCCTTGGCAACGAAATGGACGGCCCGTGGCAGCTCGGTCACAAGTCCGCGCACGACTACGGCGTGCTCGCGGCCGACGTGGCGCGCGGCATGCGACAGATCGACCCGGATCTAGGACTCGTGGTGTGCGGCTCGAGCTCGCACGGTATGCCCACGTTCGGCGAATGGGAACGCACCGTGCTCGAGCACACCTACGATCTGGTCGACTTCGTCTCCTGCCACGCCTACTACAAGCCGGCGAACGGCGACATCGCCAGCTTCCTCGCGTCCGGCGTGGACATGGACGGGTTCATCAAGGACGTGGGCTCCGTGATCGACGCGGTCAAGGCGCAGCGCAAGAGCACGCACAACGTGGCCATCTCCTTCGATGAATGGAACGTGTGGTATGCGGGCGAGGAGGCGAGCCGCACGCCCGAGGGCATCGGCAACTGGCCGGTCGCGCCGCGCCTGCTCGAGGACCAGTACAGTGCGCTCGACGCCGTGGTGGTGGGCGATCTGCTCATCACGCTGCTGCGGAACGCCGACCGTGTGCACGCGGCGTCGCTCGCCCAGCTGGTCAATGTGATCGCCCCGATCATGACCGAACCGGGCGGCCCGGCATGGCGTCAGACCATCTTCTACCCGTTCGCTGCCGTGGCCTCGCTCGCCAAGGGCGGCACCGTGCTCGAATCCCGCACGGATGGTCCGACCGTGACCACAGCCGCATACGGCGACGTGCCGGTGATCGATTCGGTGACCGTCCGCTGCGCCGACGGCTCGCTCGCCATGTTCGTGACGAACCGCTCGCTGGATTCGTCAGTCGATCTGACGATCCCGATCCCCGAGTCGTGGCTGCATGAGGACAAGGCCGGAACCGTTGCCGGAGTAAGCGTTGACGCCCGCACCCTGCACGACGACGACATCAATGCCCGCAACACGATCGACGACCAGAACCACGTGACCCTGCAGCCGAATCCGACCGCGTGCGTGGAGACGGACGATGCTCACGCGTCCGTCCACGTCACCCTGCCGCCGGTCTCCTGGACCGCGCTGCACCTCACCCGCTGAGCCGGAGGGGGATGGTTCCACATTCCGTGGAATCGTCCCCCATCCACATACACGGCCGGGTTCCCTCCCATCGTATGTACGTATACGCACGTACCGGGCAAAGAACCCGGCGGCGGTCCGCTCCCTGTAGCGGCGACGCTTTTCCGCATGCCGCTACGTAGTCGGCGTCCGATGTTCATCATGTGTCGTCGCATGGTTCATCTTCCCTCCGCGTCCCGTTGCGTTTGCGGCGATAGCGTGGATTCGTATGGCGGATGTTCCGCCTACGGAATCGACTGGGGGGAAAGAACGGGGAAGAACATGGACCGATTCTCAAAACGTATTCAGGGAGGACTGCTGGCGGCATCGATGCTGTTCGCCGCGGCGGTCGTTCCCATGCAGACGGCGATCGCCGATGAGGGCGTGCAGCCGTCCGTCGGCGCGACGTCACAGTACGCCGGCGTCGTCATCAACGAGGCGTATCTTTCGGGCGGCAGCAAGGGCGCCGCATACAAGAACAAGTTCGTCGAACTGTACAACACGACCGATAAGGACATCGACCTGGCTGGGTCGTCGCTGCAGTACCGTTCGGCAGCCGGAACCGGCGCGGCAAACGCCAGCGCGAACCTGACGGGAACCATCAAGGCCAAGGGCTACTACCTCGTCAAGGCCGGATCGAACGGCGACAACGGCGCCGACCTGCCGGCGGCCGATGTCGACGCGACGGGTCTGAACGCCAGCGGCACCAAGGGCACGCTGTTCCTCGCCGCCACGACCGACAAGCTCAGTCCCGCGGCCGGCGACACCACAACGAACGCGCAGATCATCGACGCGCTCGGATACGGCGCGACGAACACGTTCGAAAAGGCCGCGGCCACCGCGCCGACGTCCAACAGCGACGTCAAGTCACTTGACCGCACGAACGGCGTCGACACGAACGACAACAGCAAGGACTTCACGCTCAGCGCCACGATCACGCCGGGCAAAGCCAACGCGACCGACGGCGGCTCGCAGCCCAATCCCGATCCGGGCGATCCGGGCACCCAGCCGGCCGGCGAGAAGACCATCGCCGAGATCCAGGGGACCGGCGACGCCAGCCCGCTCGTCGACCAGACCGTCACCACCAAGGGCGTGGTCACCGCCACGTACCCCGACGGCGGCTTCAACGGCTACACCATCCAGACTCCGGCCACCGGCGGCGACGTCGACCTCGCCAAGCACACGGCCTCCGACGGCCTGTTCGTCTACGACGCGAAGAACGTCAAGAGCCTCAAGACCGGCGACTACGTACAGGTGAGCGGCAAGGTCAGCGAATACTACGGTCTGACCGAGCTCAACGCCACTGCCGCCACCAAGCTGCCCGACAAGGTGAACGCCCCCACGCCGGCGAAGGTCGCGTTCCCGAAGACCGACGCCCAGCGCGAAAGCCTCGAAAGCATGCTCGTGGCCCCGCAGGGCGACTACACCGTCTCCGACGTGTACAACACCAACAAGTACGGCGAGGTGGGTCTCGCCGCATCGGACAAGCCGTTCCTCAACCCGACGGTCAAAGGACTCAAGGGCGACGCCAAGACCGGTGCCGCATACCAGGCCGAAGTCGACCGTCTGGAAGCGGAAAGCGTGACGCTCGACGACGGTTCCAGCCGCAACTTCCTCGACACAAAGTACCCGGAGAACGCCGACACCCCGCTGCCGTACCTGAGCAATACCGAGCCCGTGCGCGTGGGCGAGAAGGTGACGTTCACCAAGCCGGTCGTGTTCGACTACCGCAACAACGCGTGGCGGTTCCAGCCGACGACGCGCCTGACCGGCGACAACGCCGACGCCCAGCCGGTGACGTTCTCCAACACCCGCACCGACGCTCCGGACCTGAAGACGGTCGGCGGCGACGTGAAGCTCGGCACGTTCAACGTGCTCAACTACTTCTCCACCACGGCCGACGAGACCGGATGCGCCGTGAGCAACGCCTACGTGGACCGCGACGGCAACCCCGTGACCGCGAAGAACTGCGACGTGCGAGGCGCCTGGGACAAGACGAACATGGAACGCCAGCGCGCGAAGATCGTCAAGGCCATCAACAACCTCGGCGCGGACGTCGTCTCGCTCGAGGAGATCGAGAACTCCGCCAAGGCCGCCAGCGTGGTGCCCGACTCGTTCAAGGGCAACCGCCGCGACTACGCGCTCTCCACGCTCGTGGACGCGCTGAACGCACAGGCCGGCGACGGAACCTGGGCGTACGTGCCCAGCCCGAAGACGCTGCCCGCCCTCGACACCGAGGACGTGATCCGCACGGCGTTCATCTACAAGCCCGCCAAGGTCGCGACCGTGGGTGAGACGCACATCCTCACCGACTCCGACGCCTTCAACGGCAAGAACGGCTACGAGCACGGACGCCAGCCCGACGCGCAGGCGTTCAAGGCCAAGAACGCCGCCGACAAGGATGCGTTCCTCGTGGTGGCCAACCACTTCAAGTCGAAGGGCTCGGCCAGCAACGACCAGAACAAGGATCCGGGCGACGGATCCGGCAACGCCGACTACACGCGCCAGGCCCAGGCCGACGCGCTCCTGAAGTTCACGGACTCGGTGAAGCAGGACCTCGGCCTTGAGAAGGTGTTCCTCGTCGGCGACTTCAACGCCTACTACGCCGAGAAGCCCATCCAGAAGATCGTGGACGCCAAGTACACCGACCTGAGCGAACAGGTGAGCGAAAAGACCGGCAAGTACACGTACGCCTACACCGTGACCGACGGCAAGGGCAACACGAACGGCGGCGTCGGCTCGCTCGACCACATCTTTGCCAACGAGGCCGCCCTCAAGGACGTCACCGGCGCCGACATCTGGAACATCAACTCCGTGGAGTCCGTGGCCCTGGAGTACTCGCGCTACAACTACAACGCGAAGAACCTCTACCAGCCCGACCAGTTCCGCGCATCCGATCACGATCCGGTGGTCGTCGGCATCAAGACCACAGGCGACGAGACGCCGGTTCCCCCGACGTTCAAGGACACCATCAAGGACGAAGGCACCGCTGTCTACCTCAAGAAGATCGACGTCGGCACCGACACCGTCACGCTCGGCTCCAAGAACACCAAGGACGTCGACCTCTCCGGCTGGACGATCCGCGACGACAAAGACTCCGCCGACCACATCTACACCATCCCGGATGGCACCGTGCTCAAGGCGGGCGGCGAGGTCGAGTTCAACCTCGACAAGCTCGCCGGCATCGGCCTCGGCAAGTCCGACCAGGTGCGCGTGTTCGACAAGTCCGGCAAGCAGATCCTCCAGTTCACCTGGAAGGGTGACGACGGCAAGGCCATCTATGTAGCCAACACCGACGCCGACGCCATGGTCAAGCAGGGTCAGGGCGGCACCGACCAGCCGTCCGGAGACAAGGGCGACAAGATGGCCGTGGACGCATGGCCCGGCCTCGACACGGTGAAGGCTATCGACGGCGTTGACGAGTTCGGCGCCGGCAAGGCCACCGGCGAACACACCGACGGCAACCTCTCCGGACTGGCCTACCAGCCCGGCGTCAACGGCAAGCCCGGCACACTGTGGGCGGCCGACAACGACCTCAACCCCACGCTCGGCATCACCGGGCCGAAGGGCGCCGGCTCCATCAACAAGTTCGTCTACGACGACAAGTCCGGCTCCTGGAAGCAGGATCCGAACGACGGATGGGGCTTCACCAAGGACGGCGTCGCCAAGGGCGGCAAGCAGCTGCACTTCAAGGACGGCAAGGGCGGAGTCGACTCCGAAGGCATCACCCTCATCGAAGGCGACCCCTCCAAGGGCGTGTTCATCGGCGCGGAACGCGACAACACCGACAAGAACAAGCCGCGTCCGTCCATCCTCAGCTACGACGTGAGCGCCAAGACCTCCGACACCAACGGCGACGGCGCGCAGGATCTCACCGCTGCGCACGAGTGGAACCTCACCGGCGGCCTCAGCCAGTTCGACGTTCACCTCGCCGACGGCGACGACGCCAACCTCGGCGTCGAAGGCGTGGCATTCATTCCGGACTCCGTGCTCACCGCCAAGAAGTTCAAGGTGAACGTGGACCCGAAGAACGTGCACGACTACGATCCGGACGGCTTCGGCAACAGCTACGGCGGACTGTTCTTCGTGGCCCTGGAGAAGACCAACACCATCTACGCGTTCGCCCTCCAGACCACCAAGGACGGCCACGACAACGCCTTCCCGGTCGCGCAGATCCCACTGCCCGAGACCGCCGCCAACGCCGGCTATTCCGGACCGCGTGACCTGACGTGGGACGCCGAGCACGACCAGCTGCTCGCCCAGGGCGACAACACCATCGGCGCTGACGAGAAGCCCACCAAGGCCATGCTCGCCACCTACGAGTTCGGCACGGACGGCACGCTCCAGCTCACCAGGCTGAACGACGAACCGGCCGCCGTGGCCGCCGGCAACACCGAAGGATTCGCCATCACTCCCGACGCCGAAGCGACCAAGATTGCCGGCGGAAAGGACGGCAAGACCTACAAGCCGGTGTTCTGGGCCGACGACTCCGTGACCGACGGTCACTCCCTGCGCATGGGCTACATCGAAGCCACGGCCTCGCAGCAGCCCGGACCGACGAACCCCGACCAGCCTGGCAGCCAGCCCGGCGGTCAGCCTGGTGGTCAGCCGAACAACCCGAGCGGCCAGCCCGGCGGCCAGGGCCAGAACAACGGCAGCGGCACCAACGGCAACGGTTCCGTGAACGGCAACGCCGCCGCCAGCCCGAACGGCAGTGGCAACGCCGGCACGCACGCCAACGCCAACGGGCAGTCCGCGGTCAGGGGCAAGCTCTCGAAGACCGGCGTCGCCATCGGCGGTGTCGCGCTCGCGGTGGCGGTGATCCTCGGCATCGGATTCTCCGCCATGCGCATGGCACGTCGTCGTGACTGATGATCACGATGACCAACGCACTCCGCTGAACATCGACAACTGAATATCGACTACGTACGTCGTCGACGACAATCGGCGGCGTACGTGATGGAAGCCGACTGCGACTACGTAGTCGGCTTCTGTTGTTCATACGGTGTTGTCGTGGACTTCGTCGTCCAGCCGTATCGCGTTGCCGTGGCGGACCTAATGTCGAAGACGTCTATGTGTATGTTCGCGCGAATCATCCGGTTCGCGGCGGGCCTACGGAGGGGGGAGAACAATGCGAAATATGAAACGTATGCAGGGAGGACTGCTGGCGACGGCGATGCTGCTCGCCGCGGTGGTCGTCCCCGCACAGGCCGCGTCGGCCGCCGAGACCAATCCGGCCGAGGACGGCGATGTCGCCACCATCAACCTGCTGAACGTCAACGACTTCCACGGTCGTATCGATACCGGTCTGACCGTGCCGTTCGCCTCGACCGTGCAGCAGCTCAAGGCCGAATACCCGGATTCGTCGCTGTTCCTTGGAGCGGGCGACCTCATCGGAGCCTCGCTGTTCAACTCGTCGGTCCAGAAGGACCAGCCGACCATCGACGTGCTCAACGCCTTGGATCTCAAGGCCTCGTCGGTCGGCAACCACGAGTTCGACCAGGGCTACGCCGACCTCACCAACCGTGTGATCGGTGCCGACGGCGCCCGCAACGCCAAGTGGGACTACCTTGGCGCCAACGTCTACAAGAAGGGCACCACGACCCCGGCCCTCAAGGAATACAGCATCCAGAACGTCAACGGCGTCAAGGTCGGCGTGATCGGCGCCGTCACCGAGGAGACGTCTACGCTCGTCTCGCCCGGCGGCGTCAAGGACATCAGCTTCGGCGACCCGGTCGAGGCCGTGAACCGCGTGGCCAAGCAGCTCACCGACGGCGACGAGTCCAACGGCGAGGCCGACGTGCTCGTGGCCGAATACCACGAAGGCGCTCCCTCCAACGAGGACGACAAGACCGGTAAGCCCACGATCGACGAGCAGAAGGCCTCCAGCCCGGTGTTCAAACACATCGTCGACGACACCGATCCGTCCGTCAACGCCATCTTCACCGGCCACACGCACATGAAGTACTCGTACACCGATGCCGCGCACAACAACCGTCCGGTCATCCAGACCGGCAACTACGCCGCGAACGTCGGTCAGGTCGTGCTCGACTACAACAAGACCACCCACGCCGTGAGCTATGAGAAGTCCGGCAACGTGGCCGCCCCGACCGCGCCGGAAGGCGTGAGCAAGGCCGACTTTGACGCCCAGCTCGCCGCCGCCGACAAGTCCGGCGTGACTGCGAACGTCAAGAAGATCGTGGACGCGGCCGTGGCCAAGGGCACCGAGGAAGGCAACAAGAAGGTCGGTTCCGTGGCCGCCGACATCACCACGGCCTTCAAGGACGGCAAGCGTGACGACCGCGCCTCCGAATCCACGATGGGCAACCTCGTGGCCGACTCCCTGCTCGATTCGCTGTCCAGCTCCGACCGTGGCGGCGCCCAGATCGGCGTCGTGAACCCCGGCGGTCTGCGCGCCGAATTCTGCAAGACCGGCGACAACGCCGCCTGCACGCTCGCCGCCGACGGCTCCGTGACCTACGCCCAGGCCAACGCCGTGCTGCCGTTCCTCAACAACCTGTGGACCACCACGCTTACCGGCGCCCAGTTCAAGGAGGCCCTCGAGCAGCAGTGGCAGACCACGACCGACGGCACCACGCCCTCGCGCCCGTACCTGCAGCTCGGCCTGTCGCACAACGTGTCCTACACTTACGATCCGAACGCCAAGCAGGGCGAGCACATCACGTCGGTGACCGTCAACGGCAAGCCGCTCGATCCGAACGCCGAATACCGCATCGGTTCGTTCAGCTTCCTGCTGCAGGGCGGCGACAACTTCCGCGCTTTCGCCCAAGGCAAGGACACCAAGGACACGGGCCTCGTCGACCGTGACGCTTGGATCAGCTACATCTCCAAGAACTCGCCGCTCAAGCCCCGCTACGACCGCCGTGCCGTGGCCGTCACCGGACTGCCGACCGGCGAGGTGAAGGCCGGGGATTCGTTCGAACTGCAGTTCTCCAAGCTCACCCTCACCTCGCTGGGCGTGCCGAAGGAGACCGCGTTGACCGCCAAGATCGGTGATACCGAGGTCGGCAAGGCCGAGGTCAAGGACGGCGACACCGCCACGCTCAAGGTGACCGTGCCGGCCGATCAGGCCGCGGGTGACGCGACGCTGACCGTGACCGGCGCGACCGACGGCACCACCGTGACCGTGCCGATGAAGGTGGCGGCCGGTGTGCCCGGTGGCAATGGCCAGAACAATGGCAACAATGGCCAGAACAACGGTGGCGTTGACAACGGCGGTGCTGACAACGGTCAGAACGGTCAGAATGGTCAGCAGCAGGGCCAGGGCCAGCAGAACGGCAAGCCCACCGCCAATGCCGGCAATGGCAACGGATCCAAGGCTCCGGCAAACACCGAAGCCAAGGTCAAGACCAGCGCCAATGCCAAGTCGCTGGCGAGGACCGGTACGGATGTGGCGATCGTGGCGGCCGCCGCGATCCTGCTGGTCGGTGCCGGATTCGGTGCCGTCCGCTTCGCCGCCCGCTCCGACAAGCGTAACTAGCCGCGGGGATAGTCGCAGCGCGTCGAAAGTGGGCGCAGTCGTCCACAGGCAGACCGGGTTCGGTCTCCTTAGGAACGACTGCGTCCACTTTTTGTCTCTGGGCTCGCTCGGTTTCCAGTCCCGAGCCATTCCGGAGACCGCTCTGCAGCTCGGTTGGGCTCCTAGCTGAGGCAATCTCTTGAGGCAATCTCTAAGTTCTGAAGTGATTTCGCAGCCTTGCAGACACCAATCTCCAAGTTCTGAAGTTTCCACGAAGGAAACTCGGAGTATGACCATTGGAATTGCAGCATTCATACTCCGGATTTGCGATGTACGTACTTCAGAACTTGGAGATTGACATCTGCAAAGGCCCCAAAATACTTCAGAACTCAGAGATAGGTAGCAAACCAGCGCCGGAGCACCGTTCCAAAGACCGTAATGTCAATTTGCATCGCATTACATTTGAAGATGTATCGTGCGACGTATCCTATTCTTGTTGTCTACGGGATGTTTGCCTTCTTGCTCTTGGCTCACACCATTTCCAGAACGGTGGATGTCAGTGTTCCCGCGGATACCAGCAGCAGAAGAATTCCGAACAACAGTGTCAGCGTTGACTCCTTGACCTTGCGTGAGGCCGGCGCACCGATCTGCCCGCCAATCATCGAGGCTACGGCGAAAAGCAATACGATTGCCCAATCCACGTGAATATCGGTACCGATACGGGACAGCAGCCCAGTGGCAGAGGCAATCGTCATGACAAGCAGTGATGTGGAAGAGGCCTCTCTCATGCCGAATCCCAAGGCAAGTACCAGCATTGGCACTACGGCGAATCCCCCGCCGACTCCAAAGAATCCGGTAAGGAAGCCGGTGGCTGTGGAACACAGGATCAGCATAGGGAGGCTACCGCGTTTGGCAGTGGATACTGCGCCGTCGGTGCTTTCCACATGAACCTCAGTCAGTCGTTTTTTCGCCGGCGCAGCGGTTCGCCGCGCCTTGCGAATCATCATGATGCCTACGCCAATCAGCAATATGCCGAACAGCAGCATCAGTATTTGCGAATCGACCATTACCGAGAGTCGGGATCCGAGAATCGTGCCTATCGATGAGAGCACGCCGAAGATCAATCCGTCGCGCCAACGCACACGTCCCGCACGTGCGTGAGGAATCAGCGAAGTCAATGCGGTTAGTCCGACTATCACCAGTGAACCGGCCGATGCCGCGTGTGGTTCCTGCCCGAGCAGATACACCAGCACGGGTACGGAGAGGATGCCGCCGCCGGCTCCCAGTGCTCCAACGACCACGCCCACTCCGAGTCCGATCACCAATGCGAGCGCCAAATCCATGCGTCATCCTTTCCTTTGTCGCTATCGGCATGTGCCGTCGTGCTGGCAGGTCATTGTGCGGCCTGTACCTTCGCTCGTACTTTTTTCCTCACCTGCGGATCCATGATTTCGTAGGGTGCTCGCCCAGCGCGCAGCAGCCGTGCCATGCCGATCATGTCCGGTCGAATGTGACCGTAGAATCTTGCGAATCCCGGGCACAGGTAGTTCTGCCCTGGTTTCCCATCGCCGTCGTGAACACCGACGAACCGATCCTTGGGGCATCCGCCGTTGCACATACGCAGGAACGGGCAACGGCGGCACTGTTCGGACAGTTGCGCATGTTTTTTCAAGGAGAACTTTTGCATGACCGGCGTGCTGGCGAGTGACGCAAAATCGCTGTCGTTGATATTGCCGACGAGCCAGTCAGGCTCCACCCAGTGATCGCAGGCATACACGTCGCCGTTGAATTCCAATGCCATATTGGTGCCGCATTCCGGTGCATGAACGCATACCGAATACTGTCCGAACAATGCGCCCAGTGCCGCATCGAAGTCCTGCACGAATACGCGCCCCACGTCATGCGTGATCCATTCGTCGAAGATCGTGTTGAGAAAGTCTCCGTATGCTTCCGGTTTGGTGGATCG
>NZ_QXGJ01000010.1 GCF_003952005.1 Bifidobacterium callimiconis | reverse complement strand
GAAGGGAAGGGAAGGGAAGGGAAGGGAAGGGAAGGGAAGGGAATGGTAGCCGGAAGAGCTGAGTGTGGTGGGGCGATGGGCGGGGATCGACTGTATCAGCGGAGGTGATTTGATATGCTCCGCAATCAAATCACCGGAGCGAGGCCAAACGGCCCGAGTGTGTCGATCCCCGTCCATCGTCCCGCCACACGGCCAAGCCAGCCGTTGCTCCGATCACCTCATCCGTCCGCCTTCGGCGGCCACCTTCCCCTCAAGGGGAAGGAAAGGGATTACTTCCAGCCGTCTTCCCTCTCAGGGGCTTATTTCAAGCTACCTTCCCCTCGGGGCTACAGAGGTGTGAGATCGTTTCGACGACTTCCGCTGTCCCTCCCTCAGTCGCTGCGCGACAGCTCCCTCCCGAGGAGGGAGCACGGGCCGCTTGCTCAGAGGCGGATGGTGAGGGTGTGGTGACCGGGGGTGAGCTCCTGCAGGTCGGGGCCGATCTCCAGGGAGGCGACGGTGCCTACGGGCACGTCGACGTTCAGGGTCATCACGCGGCCGGCATTGGTCGAGGCGGAACCGGATTCGAGCGTACCGGCGGCAATACCATCGCCGGATTCGGTCGCACCAACACCAACACCGATACCCGTGACATCACCAGTCGTGCCACCGTCAGTCACGCTCCACGAGCAGGAGGCCAGGCCGTACGGAGTCATGTGCGATGTGGAGGCATGGTCGATGCCACCGCCGGGCATGGGCGCCACGCGGAATCGTCGCCAACCGGGCTCGATCGGCTCGAGTCCGCCGATGCGCGCGTGCAGCCAGTGCGCCACCGAGCCGAGCGCGTAATGGTTGAACGAGGTCATGCCGCCCGGGTTCACCGTGCCGTCGGGCATCATCGAATCCCAACGCTCCCACGTGGTGGTGGCACCCATCTTCACCTGGTACAGCCAGCTCGGGCATTCGGTCGACAGCAGCAGCGAGTAGGCCTCCTCGTCGTGGCCGGTGCGACTCAGCGCAGGCAGTACGTACGGGGTGCCGGCGAAGCCCGTGGCCACCTTGCCGCCGGATTCGCGCACAAGCTGCGCCAGACGGTCGCCGGCCGCGGCGCGCAGCGTATCGTCGTCGTCAAGCAGGCCGAGCGCGATGGCGAGCGCGTACGCGCACTGGGTGTCGGATGTCATGATGCCGTCCTCGCCCACGTACCGTCCGATGAATCCGCCGTGAACGTGGTCGTACAGTCGTCCGAACCGCAGGGCGTCCTCGGGTTCGCCGAGTACGCGCGCCACGTCGGCGGCGATGCGGCAGCTCTGCGCGAAGAACGCGGTGGCGACGAGCACCTTGTCGGTCATGGCGAGCATCGGGTCGTCCGGCGGGGCGGTGGGGTCGAGCCAGTCGCCGAGCTGTCCGATGGCGAATTCGGGTCGGCGCTCCCATACGCCATCCTCGGAGAGATATCCGGCCACTTCGTCAATCCACGTGGTCATGAGCGGGTAGGAGCGGCGCAGCAGTTCGGTGTCGCCGCCGTCCATATAAAGCGCCCACGGCACGATCGCCGCCGAATCGCCCCAGATGGCGATGGCCGCGGCGGTACCCCATGCGCCGATCGGGATGAACGGCACGTAGAACGGCACGGTGCCGTATCGCAGCTGCTCGCCGCGCACGTCCTCGAGCCAGTTGGCGAGGAAGCTCTGCGTATCGTACAGGTAGGTGGCGGTGGGGGAGAACAGCGAGATGTCGCCGGTCCAGCCCATGCGTTCGTCGCGCTGCGGGCAGTCCATGGGGATGGACACGAAGTTGGAGCGCATGGACCATACGGCGTTGCTGTGCAGCTGGTTGACCATGGGGTTGGAGCAGTCGAACCAGCCGGTGCGTTCCATGTCGGTGTGGTAGATGCGGCAGTCGATGTCGTCGGCGGTGAGTTCGCCCTTGTAGCCTTCGATGCTGGCGTAGCGGAAGCCGTGCATGGCGAAGCGCGGCTCCCACCAGGCGTCGGTGCCGTTGGACGTGTAGACATCGCACTGCTGGCCGCGGCGCAGGGTGCGGGTGGCGAGGGAGCCGTCGGGGTTGAGCACTTCGACGTGGCGCATGGTGACGGTGTCGCCGGAGGCCAGTCCGCGCATGTGGACGCGCATGCGCTGCGAGCAGTTCTGTCCGAAGTCGATCAGCCAGCTGCCGTCGTCGCGCTTGACGATCGATACCGGCTCATCGCGTTCGATCGGGCGGACGGGCGGCAGTTCGGCGTTGACGAGCTTGGTGGTGTCGTAGTGGACCTCGGCGACGGGCTTCCATGACGAGTCGTCGAATCCGGGCATGGACCAGCCGGGCTGTTCGAGGCGCGCGTCGTAGTGCTCGCCTTCGTACAGGTCGGAGCAGACGATCGGGCCGGGCGTGACCTTCCATGTGCGATCCCACGAGTTGGACAGGATTCGCTCGGTGCCGCCGTCGGGGTAGACGAGATCGATCTGTGCGGCCACGCCGATCCTGTCGCCGTAGAAGTTGACCCAGCCGCCGTCGAAGCCGAGTCGGCCTCGCCACCAGCCGTCGCCCAGCCAGAAGCCGAGCGCGTTGGCGCCGGATACGAGTTGGTCGGTGACGTCGAAGGTCCAGCAGTCAAGTCGGTCGGAGTAGACGGTCCAGCCGGGCAGCAGTGCGTCGTCGGCGATCTTCACGCCGTTGATCTCCGCCTCGACTACGCCGAGCGCGGTCAGGGTCAGGCGCGCGGCGTCCGGCTTGTCACGCAGATTGATTTCGGCGCGAACGAGCGGCAGATGACGATGATCGGTCTCCGGCTCCACCCAGGACGGGCCGACGAAATCGGCGAAGTGCTGGAAGTTCTCCAGCAGAGCGGCCTCGAACCGTACGGGGGATGACGTGGGGGAGAGGGGTTCTCCGTTCGGGCCGATCAATTGCACGGTGACAACGGCCGATTCAAAGGACGCGAGCGCAGGCAGAGGCCATGCGCACAGGGTGTTGTCTGCAGCGGGAACGCGGGCCTCCTGCACGACGGGTTCAGCGGCACCCAACGTTCGGCGTTCCACGTGAAACACGATTTCCGAGTCGGCCGGCGGTTCGACGGCGTAATCCCACGACAGACGCGGGGTACCGGTGGGCAGGCCGATGACATCGCCGTGCGCGTGCTCGACGCGCAGTCGGGAGATGGACTGTTCGACGGTCTGGGTTGCGTTGGTCATCATTCATCACTCCTTCGCACGCTGACGTGCGGTTTCGCATACCACTTCGTATTCGATGGTCGTATCCAGACGTGGGCGCACACGGCATGACGGCGTTCCGGCACGGCCGGTCACGTTTGGATTATGGGGAGCAATGAAGTTGAGACCCACTATAACCGTGGGGGAATCGGCGACACGCCGGTTGGGTAGCTCTCCGGCGGCACCTCATCCGTCGCGTTTGGCGCGACACCTTCCCCTCGAGGGGAAGGAAAAAGGATGCGAGCAGCCGGGAAAAGATCAGCGGTAGCCGTCCCAGGTGGGGGAGGGGAAGAGGTAGTCGGCGTATCGCTGCCACTCGGCAGGGTAGTCGATCTCGGGATTGGCCAGCCAGCGTCCCTCGAGACCGTACATGGCTGCGTAGGCGAGCATGTACACCAGATGTCCGTCCACGCCGTCCGGCACCAGCCAGTCGGTGTCGTAGTACTGTTCCGAAATGTTCACCGTACGCTGCACAAAGTAGTTATGCGCGGGATGATCGGGAGACATGGCCTCGGTGTTCAGCATCTCGAACAGTCGCACCAGTTCGGGCTGCTTGGAATTCTGGTCCACCACAACCTGCATGACCTCGGGGATGCGCGGCTTGTCGCTCTCACGCGCGCCGCCCGGTTGGAACTGCTTGAGATAATCGTTCGCGGCGCCGCTGTTGTCGTAGTACCGTTCAAGCACCAGCATGAGCAGGTTCTGCTTGTTGAGGATGCGATGGATCACGGCCGTCTGTGAAACACCGATCTCACTGGCCACGTCCTGCAGGGAGAAGCCGTTATATCCCTTCTCTCCGATGAGTCGTACGGCCACGTCCAGGATCTGCTCGAGTCGTTCCTCGGCACTCATGCGTGGCGTGCCTTTTGTGCTCGCCATAGTCTCATCCCCTGTTGTTTCTTGCTGATGGTGTCGGATTTTCTCGGATCATTCGTCCGCGATCGAGCACTCATCGTACCCGAACACCCCCTTGCGCACACGTACACGCGTGTTCATCGTCACAAAACACAGACCATCGCGACCTCTCGCACATGCCGCGACCGGCCGTCACGCCCTCCGTACGCGCTCCTTAATGCGATCCCATCGAGGAGCGAGAGGGACAAACCCTCCACCCTTAGTGCGATCACACTACGGAACGAGAGAGGACAGACCTTCCGCCTTAGTGTGATCACACTAAGGCATAACCGATAACGCAGGCCAGTCTTTTTATGTCAGCGCTCACAAAAATGCGCGACACGCCTCGAATTCCAACGAATTTGACAGGCAAGTTACCTGATACTAACTTATAAGTTACTTAACGGTAACCGATGGTTGCCGCACCGGAACAATGAAGTTATATCGGACCAACCCCTATGAGATGGAGCTCTCATAGACCCTGCAGACCACTGCAAACCGCCAATAACGCCAAATCGTCAATATGACACACGCCAAGGAAGGTGTTGTTATGGAAGAGAAGACCGTCGCCATCGGTGATGACATCGCACCCGACACGGGCAAGCCGATGCCGAAGTCCCAGATGATCCGCTTCGCCGCAGGCTTCATCATCTTCAACATCATGTGGATGATGGCCGGCAGCGCCGGATCGTCCGTGCTGCTGCCGAACCGCTTCAACGATCTGAACATCGGCATGACCCCCGAGGCCATCCTCGCCTCGATGAACTCCATCGGCATCATCTTCGCCCTGATCTCCAACGTCGTCTTCGGCGCGCTGTCCGACGCCACCCACGGCAAGCTGGGCAAGCGCACCCCGTGGATCATCCCCGGCGGCATCATCGCCGGCATCGGCTACTACATGACCTCCGTGGCCGTCACCCTCACCGGCATCGTAGCCTGGTGGTCCGTGCTGCAGATCGGTCTGAACATGATGATCGCCCCGTGCGTCGCCATCCTCTCCGACCGCATCCCGCAGAAGATTCGCGGCACCCTCTCCGCCTTCTACGGCGTGGGCCAGATCGTCGGTCAGTCCCTCGGCGCGATCATCGGCGCCGCGTTCGTTACCAACCCGCGCCCCGGCTTCCTCGTCGGCGTGGTGATCTGGGTGCTCACCGGCATCGTCACCATCATCATCATTCCGAAGGAGCTGCCCGCCGTCGCCAAGGATGGCGAATCCTTCAGCGTCAAGCAGATCGTCATGCAGTTCCGTCCGCCGGTCAAGGGCGCCCGTGACTTCTACCTCGCGCTCGTTGGCCGCCTGCTCATGATCTTCGGCTACAACATGATCATGGGCTACCAGCTCTACGTCTGCCAGAAGTACATCGGTCTGAGCACCACCGACGCAGCCGCCACCGTGTCCACCATGGCCACCATCGTGATGGTCGTCTCCCTGATCTTCGCCCTCGCCGGCGGCCCGATCTCCGACAAGCTCGGCAAGCGCAAGCTGCCCGTGTTCGTCGCCTCCGCGATCATGTCCATCGGTCTGGTCGTGCCGTGGCTCGCCCCCACCCGCACCAGCATGCTGATCTTCTCCGCCATCATGGCCGTCGGCTACGGCATCTACATGGCCGTCGATCAGGCGCTGAACGTGGACGTGCTGCCGAACCCGGACGACGCCGGCAAGGATCTGGGCATCCTCAACCTCGCCAACACCCTCGGTCAGGTGATCGCCCCGATCGTCACCTCCTCCATCGTGATCGCCACCGGCTCCTACGCCCTCGCCTTCCCGAGCGCCATCGCCGCCGTGATGGCCGGTGCCGTGATCATCCTCTTCATCAAGAAGGCCAAGTAGTCTTCCCGCGGTGGGCCCTCGGTGTGTGCGGGGTCGCCCACTCATAGACTTCTTCTTCCGTTTCTCCCTTCCCCCAGGCCCGACCATCGCGTCGGGCCTGTTTCGTTCCCGCCAGTTCACAAAACGACGATACGAATTCGGAACGCTGAAATTCCAAGGGGCATAGTTGGGTATCGTCATTTTATGTACCACTCGACCGGAGAAGTCAAAGAAGATGACATGCCTCCAGAAGGCATAAAGTAATTACTCGACATACTATCGATTGACGATAGTAACGTTTCACATTAGTATATGAACATGAGAACACGAGATTCCGAGCTCACCGAGTTTCTGTACGGCGGTCGATATCCCAAAGGATATCCGACAGGCTGCGAAAAACAGCTTATACGCAAGCTGCAGATGCTCAAGGCTGCGCACGCACTGCAGGATCTGAAAGTACCGCCGGGAAACCGACTTGAAGCGCTGTCCGGAAATCTTCTCGGACATTGGAGCATTCGCGTCAACCAACAGTATCGTCTCGTATTCCTTTGGGACGATGAGGCAAAGGAGGCTATTGATGTCTATTTCTGCGACTACCACAGCTGACGGCTTCTACAGCACCCCTGGCGAAATTCTCAAAGAGGAATTTCTGGAGCCGCTGAACATCAGCAACTATCGACTGGCCAAGACCATCGGTGTATCCGAAACCGCGGTGGGAGAGATCGTACACAACAAAAGACGTATCACCACACCTATGGCCGTGCGACTCAGCAAGGCTTTGGGCACCACCCCGGAATTCTGGATCTCACTTCAGAGCGATTATGATTTGCTGACATTCGACGCGTCGAGTGTAGGAGATATCAAGCCGCTGGTCTCCGCGTAGTCAATGCGCGCCCGACGGCATACATGTCACTGTTTCACGTGAAACAGTGGAGTACATAGGGTCATGCGCAGTGTTGTTTCATACGGGGTTTGAGCCCTCCCCTCAGTCTGCCTTCGGCAGACAGCTCCCCTCAGAGAGGGGAGCCGGAGGAAAGGGGCCAAGTGGCTTAGGCTCCCCTCCGGGGGAGGGGAGCTGTCGGCGACAGCCGACTGAGGGGAGAGATCAACCCGAGACACGTCAGCTGTCATAAATGCGGCAATCCTGCAGGCCTACGCCACAAACATCCTGCATACAGGGTTGAGGCCAGACGCTCCCCTCAGTCTGCCTTCGGCAGACAGCTCCCCTCAGAGAGGGGAGCCATAGGAAAGGTGGCTTTCCCTAGCCGAGTGGCTTCGGCTCCCCTCAGAGAGGGGGAGCCGAAGAGGAAACGGCAGGTGGTTGCCGACTACTGCACCGTGAAGGTGACGCGCTTGAGGTCTTCGCGGCGGCTGGAGTGGCCGATCAGCAGTTCGAATTCGCCGGGTTCGACGATGCGGCGCGCGTCCGGACCGACGATCGAGCAGTCGGTGACCGGAATCTCGAATTCGACGGTCTTGGTTTCGCCCGGCTCGAGTTCAACGCGACGGAACGCCTTGAGCTCTCGATCGGTCCAGCTCACCGACGTGACCACGTCACCCACGTACGCCTGCACGACCTCAACTCCGGCGCGATCGCCGGTGTTCGTCACGTCCACGTGGGCGCGGATCACATCGTCCTTGCCGAACGTCACACCACCGTTGCCGTCATCACCGCCGTCACCGCCATCGATCACCACGTCGCCATATTCGAACGTGGTGTACGCCTGCCCCTCGCCGAACGCGAACGCCGGATCCTGCGTCAGGTCGGCGTACCGGTTGCCGTGCTGGCCGCGAATCTGGTTGTAGTACACGGGCAGCTGTCCGGCGTGACGCGGGAACGTGATCGGCAGTCGGCCGCTCGGATCGGTGATGCCGAGAATGATCTCGGCGATCGCCTGACCGCCCTTCATACCCGGGCTCGGCGCCCACAGGATCGAGCCGGTACCGGTCGCGGGGTCGGACACACGCTTGGCGAAGACGCCGTTCTCGCCGACGATGCTCGCCGGCAGAATCTGCGGCTTGGAGCTCATGAGCACCACGACCAGCGGCTTGCCTGTTTCACGTGAAACATCGGCAAGCGCATCGAGCAGCGCGTTCTGTCCGCCGAGCAGGTCAAGCGTCGCCGTGGAACACGTCTCGCCGACCAACTGCACGACATCGCCGACCACGGCCACGATCAGATCGGCACGGCAGGCGTTCTCCACGGCCTCGTCGATCAACGCCTGGTCGACCGCGGCGGAGACGCCGATCTTCGGACGCGGCTGACCGTCGGGGTAGAGCTCGCCCTCGGGATCGGTCACCAGATCGACCACGTTCGCGCCACGCGAGTACGTCACGGTCCAGTCGTACGGCACCAGCGCCTCGAAGGCGTCCTTCACCGTGGTGATGGTCTCGCGCGGATGACCGTCCGGCATCCACGTGACCTGACCGGAGTTGCCGGCCCAGTCGCCGAGCTGGTTCTGCGCATCGTCGGCAAGCGGGCCGATCAGCGCGATGCGCTTCGGGGAGCCTGCCGCACCACCGGTCGAGGCCACGCCATCCGCACCATCCGCACCGCCGACCGCGAACGGCAGCGCGCCATCGTTGCGCAACAGCGCCACCGACTGACGCGCCAGCTCCAGATTCGTCTCACCATGCTCGGCAGACCCGATCACCGCCTTGATGCGTTCGGCATTCGGCAGACGCGGATCCTCGAACAGTCCCAGACGGAACTTCAGCGCCAGGATGCGTGAAACAGCGGAGTCAAGTTCAGCCTCGGTGAGCATGCCGGCTGCGATCGCCTCGTACGCACCGTCGTAGAACTGCGGCGTGGTCATGACCAGATCGTTGCCTGCCTTGACGGCGGCCGCGGCGGCGTGCGCAAAGTCGGGCTGCACCTTCTGCTCCCACACGGACCGGCCGACGTTGTCCCAGTCGGTGATCAGCGTGCCCTTGTAGCCCCACTCGCCGCGCAGCACGTCGGACAGCAGCCACTTGTTGAACGTGACCGGCACGCCTTCGATCGACTCGTAACCGAGCATGAACGTGCCGCAGCCCTCCTTGGCCACGCGCTCGAACGGCGGCAGGAACCAGGAGGCGAGCTTGCGATGCGAGAGGTCGGCCTCGGACGCGTCACGACCGCCCTGCGTCTCGGAGTATCCGGCGAAGTGCTTGGCCGTGGCCAGGATGGCGTCCTTGTCGAGCGAACCGGACGTGGCCGGACCCTTCTGATAACCGCGGACCATGGCCGACGCCATCTCGCCGATCAGGTGCGGATCCTCGCCGAACGTCTCGCCCACGCGACCCCAGCGAGTGTCGCGCGCGATGCACAGCACAGGGGAGAAGGTCCAGTGCACGCCGGTGGACGCGCCCTCCTCGGCGGTCACGCGCGCGGCCTTCTCGACGAGCGACGGGTTCCACGAAACGGCCATGCCGAGCTGTTCGGGGAAGATGGTGGCGCCGGGGTAGAACGAGTAGCCGTGGATCAGGTCCTCGCCGATGATCAGCGGGATCTGCAGTCGCGTCCGCTTCACCAGATCGGCGGCGCGATACAGGTTCTCGGGGCTGGTGTGCAGGATCGATCCGACGTTCACGCGCAGGATCTCGTCGTCAAGATCGCCGCGTGCGTCGAGCTGCATCATCTGGCCGATCTTTTCGCGGATCGTCATGCGGCCCAGCAGATCGGCGATGCGTTCATCCACGCTCAGCGACGGATCGCGGAACGGCATGGCGGAGGTATCCTCCGGCGTGACGGATGACGCTTTGTCCTGATCCTTGGTTTTGTTGTCGGTCATGGGTTTCCTTCCTCATCGAAGTCTAAAAATCACACATAATTATCTACTAACCATTCGGTAGATAAATACTACAGTCTTTTACAACGTTCCACAAGTCGAGAGACAAACATCTCATGCATGCCCCGACTTCTTCAGCACATCACTTCACGGCCTTGATCGCCATGATGAACACGCATCCGAGCACGGCGAAGGCGATGGAGATGAAGAACGCGGGCATGTATGTACCGGTGGCCACCACGACGGACGACGTAATGATGGGGCCGGCCATCTGACCAAGAGTGGTGGCCAGATTCAGAATACCCAGATCCTTGCCGGCCTCCTCCTTGCTGGACAACACATCGACATTCAGCGCCTGATCCACGGAACCATACACGGCATACCCCAAACCAGCGATGCCGGCGAACAGATACATGCCCATCGCGCTCGGCATGACCAACGGCATAGCGACACCAGTGGCAAAGCAGAGCGACGCCACGACGACCGGCACCTTACGACGACCGATGAGATCAGAGATCGGGCCTCCACCGAGGGAACCGATCAGACCGACGATCAGCGTGATGGTCGACATCACGGAGACGACCACCGCGGACTCCTGCACCCCCATTCCCACATAATCCTGCACGATGTACAGCTGATAGGCGCTGATCATCTGATAACTCAGCAGCATGCACAGGCGGCCGCCGAATGCCTTGTAGAAGTCATGATTGTCACCGAATTTCGGAGGCCGGAAACTTACCAGCACGTCCTTGAGACCACCCTCGCTCTGAGGCAGGTAGTCCGCGGACTCCTCGCTGGGCATGATCGCCACCGAAACGGCGCCCGACAGCGCCATAAGCACACCGGCCACGATCAGGCCGGGGAACATGTTGGTGATGAACAGCGAACCGAGCATGGTGCCAATAGGCGCGCCGATGGCCGAACCACCACCATAAAACGCGGACATGGTTCCACGGGTACCCTGCGGCACGCGGTCCGAGATCACGGCAACCAAAGGAGCGATCATCATGTTCAGACCGACCATGGAGAGGCAGTAGCAGATCGTAAGCAAAACCGGATTGGTCATGATTCCGGTCAAGAACAGCGTCACACCCCCAAGGAATCCACCGGCGATGATCCACGGAGTGCGGCGGCCCAGACGGGAACGCGACCGATCGGAGAAATTGCCGAAGATCACATTGGCGAGCAATGATGCAACAGCCGTACACGCATTGATGACACCCATCAGCGCTTCAGGCGATCCGGCGTTGATCTCCTTGAGATGCTGCGGCAAGATCACTGCACTGACGACGCACAGACCGCTCATCCACAGCACGCCGAACAGCAGGAATCCAGCACCGAATCTCGCATAGGTCAGCTTGGATACAGGACGACCGGTTTCCGGGCTGAGCACAGGATTTTCCGAGGCGGCAGAGACAGCGGCGTTATGGGCGGCCAGACGCTTCTCCTTGGACAGATTCACGGATGGAGTGTATGACGAATCCATGATGATACTCCTTTTTATCCTCATCGATTACGAAGTAGACAGATGGGCGATCAGCAGGTAAGATCCTCAGCACTGACACCTTATCGACCACTTGTCCGGTAAGGAAAACTATAAGCAGGCAGCACACTATCGTCAACTTGGTAGATAACGGCGTGTCGAAAGAGATTATGCCGAGAAAAACGCTGATTCTTTAGCGATATAATTTATCGACATACCGGTCGATAAATATAAAATTTCTGGATCCAGATATAGAGTTTTGAACCTCTACTTATACCCGTCCCACAAAGGGGAGGGAAACATGATCGACTCGAACTGCAGCCACTCATCGTACAGATCGATCGGGGAATCACGTAGCCAACGCAGCTGGATCCCATCCATGGTCTCCATGCACAGCCGCACACGCGGACGCATCACCGTCTCCCAGTCGCCGACCTGAGGCGGGATACGCCACGGAAACGGCAGGTAATCCTGCCAGATATCATCAAAACGACGTTCAAAATCCTCATGCAGCGGATGCGAGACTGACAGCGACTCAACCGACAACACCGAGAACAGTCGCACCATCGACCGCCGTTGCGCATTATGCCGAACCAGGAATCTCAGATAGGCGGGAAACAGCGGTCCTTCAGGGTCGGAACCTGGAAGCCCCGATCGCAGAAAATCGTCGACCGTACCGCCGCCAGCATATACATCGTCGATCACCATACGGATCAGACCGTTCTTGTCGCCTATGTAGTGCAGCAAGCCGGAATGGCTCATGCCCACTTCATCCGCAACATCACGGATGGACACAGCGTTGGAGCCACGTTCGCCGATCAGTTTCGCGGCGGCCTCTGCGATCTCCCTACGGCGCTCCTCCGGGTTCTTGCGCACCCTCTTCTTTCCGCCGGTCGACTCAGCCACGATTCCCCCTCTTGTCTTTCGGCAACGTTCGTATTTCACGTCCGATTGTCGCACAGCCCCCGACCGCCCCAAACGCAAAGCGCCCCCTCCAGAGGAGGGAGCTGGCCGACCAACGGTCGGACTGAGGGAGGGGTCGCGATCCGGATAGGGTGCGGAATCCCTTCCTCAGTCGCGCATTCGCGCGACAGCTCCCTCCCAAGGAGGGAGCACTGCAATATGTCGAATATGTCGGTCACCTCATCCGACCGACTGCGTCGGCCACCTTCCCCTCAAGGGGAAGGTAGACGCGCGGGTCAGGCGGTGGCCTTGGCGTACTCGTCGAGCAGGAAGGCGGTGGTCTGCTTGCCGGGCTCACCGAGCAGCGTGGTCAGGCTGTTGATCGGCATGGAGTTGAGGAACATGTCCATCATGTCGTTCTGCGGCAGCTTGGGAAGCTCACCGGCGTCGGCCTTGGCGACCAGATCGGCCACGATCTTGGAGCCGATCGGGTCGGTCTTCCACTCGCCGAAGGTGGACCATTCGGTCAGGGCCGCGGTCTTGCCGTCGCCGTCGAGAGCGATCGCGCCGGTGGCGACGATGTCGCGGGAGCTCACGCCCACCTCGACCGTGTACTCGCCGGATTCCACGTGCCAGTCATTGAACTTCTCGGACCAGTAGGCGAACGCACGCTCGTCGAGGTCGACGGTCACGGTCTTGGATTCGCCGGCGGCCAGGAACACCTTGACGAAGCCCTTGAGCTCGTGCTTCGGACGAGCCACGTCGGCCTTGCCGGGAGCGACGTACACCTGCACGACTTCAGCGCCGTCCACGTCGGACGTATTGGTCACGGTGGCGGTCACGGACGCGGTGTTGGCGCCGGTCTTGGCCACGGTCACGTCGGAGATCTCGAAGCTCGCGTAGCTCAGGCCGTAGCCGAACGGGTAGGCGACCTCCTTGCCGTAGGTGTCGTAGTAGCGGTAGCCGACGAACACGCCCTCGCCGTAGTCCACGTGCCCCTCCTCGCCGGGCCAGTTGAGCATGGATGGATCGTCGAGGATGTTCATCGGAATGGTCTGGGCCAGCTTGCCGGACGGGCTCTGCACGCCGAAGATCACGTCGGCCATGGCCGGGCCGCCGCACTGGCCGAGCAGCCAGGTCTCGAGGATGCCCTTGGCGTGGTCGCGCCACGGGGCCACGGAGACGACGGATCCATTGGACAGCACCACCACGACGTTCTTGTTCGCGGCGGACACCTCCTTGAGCAGCTCCACCTGCTTGGCGGGGATGTCGAGGGTCTCGCGGTCGAAGCCCTCGGATTCGGCTTCCTCGGGCAGGCCGAGGAACAGCAGCACCACGTCGGCACCCTTGGCGGTCTCCACGGCCTCGGCGGTCAGGGCCGGATCCTGCGGCTCATCGGCGAAGGTGAAGCCGGGGGCGAAGGCGGCGTCGATGCCACGGTCCTTGAGGGTGTCGAGGAAGCCGGTCATCTTGGTGGGGGTGATGTGCGAGGAGCCACCGCCCTGGTAGCGCAGGGAGCGCGCGAACTCGCCGATCACGGCGACCTTGGCGTCGGCGGCCACGGGCAGCACGGCGTCGTCGTTCTTCAGCAGCACGATGGATTCCACTGCGGCCTGACGGGCCACCTCGTCGTGGGCGTCCACGTCGAAGCGGTAGCCGTCGATGCTCATAGCGGCGCGGGACTTGTTCACCAGGTCGATCATGCCCTGGGCCATGCGGTCGAGCTGTTCGGGCTGGATGCGGCCGTCGCGTGCGGCGTACACGATCTGGTCGTCGGTGTAGCTCGGCGGCATCTCCAGGTTCAGGCCGGCGTTCAGGGAGGCCACGCGGTCGTGGTCGGCGCCCCAGTCGGACATCACAATGCCCTTGAAGCCCCACTCGTCGCGCAGCACGTCGGTGAGCAGCCAGTGGTTCTGGGCGGAGTGCACGCCGTTGATCTTGTTGTAGGAGCACATGATGGTCCACGGCTGGGCGTCCTTGACGATGTGCTCGAAGGCCGGGAAGTAGATCTCACGCAGCGCGCGCTGGGAGACGTTGGCGGAGACGCGCAGACGGTCGGTCTCCTGGTTGTTCACGGCGAAGTGCTTGAGGGAGGTGCCCACGCCCTTGGACTGCACGCCCTTGACCAGGCCGGCGGCCTCGTGGCCGGCGAGGAACGGATCCTCGGACCAGTACTCGAAGCAGCGGCCGCCCAGCGGGTTGCGCTTGATGTTCACGCCGGGGCCGAGGATGACGGCCACCTTCTCCTGAATGCACTCCTCGCCCATGGCCTCGCCCACCTGGAAGGCCAGATCCGGGTTCCATGCGCTCGACAGGCCGGCGGCCGGCGGGAAGCAGGTGGCGGGCACGGAGTCGTTGAGGTCGGTCTCGCCGGTGCTGGAGGCGTTGGCCTTGCGCAGTCCGTGGGGGCCGTCGGTGATCATGTAACCGGGGATGCCCTTGTGTTCAACGCCCTGCAGATGCCAGGCGTCGCCGCCGGAAGTCAGGCTGGCCTTCTCCTCGAGAGTCAGGTCGTTGACGCTGGGGTAGGTGCTCTCGCTCATTGTGCCTCGTTTCCTTGTGGTCGTTGACGCCGGCCGCCATGCCGTCGTCGTGCGTGTGCGTTGGTTGCGTATTGGTTGGTAAACGTGGACCCCTGGCTGATTCCGATCTCGACGACGAAATCCTGAACCAACCGGTTGGTAAGCAATAATATATCATGCCGAAACTTACGACACGCTAACTTCAGTTCGACTTTTCGACGATGTTCGACGCCACCCCTCGCTCTTCCGCCATTCCCGCGACGCCGAACTTGAGTTTTGTGGTTTTCTTCGTCACGCAGGCGGAAATCTCCATTGCCAGCTCACTGTTTTCCATGCGGAATGACCTCGTCACGGAAGAAAAAACCACAAAACTCGGCATCTCATAGCAACTACGACGAAAATCCCGCCATCCGCTTACCAACCGAACGGTATTGATTATGATGGTTAGGCAGTGACGCAGAGAAGACCGGCTAACAGAGGCTTCCGGCAGAACCCCGAAAGCAAGGCCGGCAGGCACCGGCAAGGACCAGATCGATCGGCCGGCAGAGGAAAGGAAGAAGGCCATGACTTCAGCCACGACGGCCAGCAGCACACATCATCGCACCAACCGCGAGCCCGACCGCCGCGAAAAAATCCTCGCCGCCACCGTGGAGTACTTCGGCACCCTCGGCTACTACGGCACCTCTATCCAGAAGATCGCCACCAAGGTGGGGCTCACCAAGGCCGGCGTGCTGCATTACGTGGGCAGCAAGGAGGGTCTGCTCGAACTGGTGCTCACCGAGATGTACGACAAGGAGACCAACGAGCTGCTCGCCTCGCTCGAGCACGCCGAAAAGCCGTCGATCGCCGCCATGTTCCGCGAGAACGTGGCCATCAACGTTAAGCGTCCCCAGCTGGTGCACATGTTCTCCACGCTGAGCGCGGAGGCCCTGGATCCGAACCATCCGGCCCACGACTACTTCGCCCAGCGCGAGCGCAACGGCGTGGAACAGTCGATGAAGATCGACTGGGCGGTTCCCGACGGCGTGGATCCGGCCGACGTGCTGCTCGCCGGCTTCAGCATGATGGACGGCGCCCAGCTGCGCTGGCTGCGCACCCCTGGTCAGGATTTCCAGAAGATGTGGGCCCGCTGCGAGGATGTTCTCTTCCCGCTTCCTCTCTGGGAGGGCTACCGCTGAGCCTTTCTCAGCCAGTCCCGGCCGGACTGCGTTCAGCCGACTGAGGGATGGCGCCACCACATCATCGTTTGCAAAGGAGAAAACGATCATGCCCCAGACATTCCTCTACGAACCACTGACCCCCGCGCCCGTCGTGCAGACCACGCACGGCAAGGTGCAGGGCCGCTGGCAGAACGCCACGTCGGCCGCATATCTCGGCATTCCGTTCGCCGCGGCGCCGTTCGGCGAGCATCGTTTCACCGCGCCGGTCGATCCCGAACCGTGGGACGGCGTCAGGCAGACCGTGGACTACGGTCCCACGCCGCAGCGTCGCCCGTTCGGCGATCTGGTCACGATTCCCGAGCCGTCCATTCCCGGCGAATCGGTGCTGAACGTCAACGTGTTCACGCCGGCGCCGCGCGACCGATCGGCCAAGCTGCCGGTGCTGGTGTGGATTCACGGCGGCGGCTGGTTCGCCGGCTCGCCCGCGTCGCCGTGGTACAACGGCAGCACGTTCAACGCGCGTGGCATCGTCACGGTCACGGTGTCGTATCGTCTGGGATTCGATGGCTTCGGCTGGATGGATGGCGCCCCGCTCAACCGCGGCACGCTCGACCAGATCAAGGCGCTGGAATGGGTGCGCGACAACATCGCGGCGTTCGGCGGCGACCCGGACCGCGTGACCATCGCCGGACAGTCGGCCGGCGGCGGCAATGTGATGGTGCTGGCCTCCTCGCCCAAGGCACGCGGCCTGTTCCGTAGCGTGATCAGTGAATCCGGATCGTTCGGCACACCCACCGTTGCGGACGCGATGATCGGCGGACGCAAACTGGCCGAACGACTCGGCGTCAAGCCGACCATCGACGGCTTCCGCACGGTCGATCACGACACGATCCTCGACAACGAACGCAAGACCAACCACACCGAAGGCGTGCCGTCGGCGGTGCTCGACGCCGATACGCTGCTCGGCGTGCTGCGCGATGGCCTGCTCGACAAGAACGGCATGATCTACGTGCCGGTGGTGGACGGTGAGGTGCTGACCCGGCCGATCGCCGCATCCCAGACCGCCGGCGCGGGCAATGACGTGTCGGTGCTCATGGGCACGACCCGCAACGAAATGAAGTTCTCCATGCCGAACGGTCCGACGTTGGCCGATACGGTGAGTGCTTTCAAAACGGCCGGGCTGAGTGACGACGCCATCGGTCATTTCACCGCGGAGATCGACAAGCTCGACGGCGAGGAATACATTCCCGGTCAGATCATGACGACCATGACCTTCTCCGTGGGATTGGCGAGCATCGCGGCCGCACGGCGGGCCGCCGGAGTCGGCGATCGCACGTGGCTCTACGATTTCGCACAACAGTCGTCCACCGACAACGCGTGCACGCACTGCGCGGATATCCCGTATTTCTTCGGCAATCTGGACGCGGTCAAGGTGGAGCAGGTGCTCGGGCATCATCCGTCGCAATATCTCGCGTCGGTGATGAACGGACTATGGGCCGAGTTCATCGCGACCGGGCGTCTGTCCCGGCCGACCGTGGACGATCATCCCTACGGCGCCATCCGTCTTCAGGGCGACGCCACCTACGATCCGGAGGCATACCGATTCCCCTACGAACTACTAACACACGCGGCCGCGCAGTAACCCATCACGCTCCCCAGCTCCCCTCCCATCGTGCTCCCTCCAAGGGAAGGAGGGTCCTCCACCCAAATAGCCCTCCCTCCCACTGTGCTCCCTCCGAGGGAGGGAGCTGTCGGGCACCGCCCGACTGAGGGAGGGCTCCACACCCCACCGCCGCGCCGCCACACCCACCACACCACCGGCACCTCACCCACGCATCCGTTCACCCCGGCGCCGCAACTCCCTGCACACCCGTTCACTTTCCCCATGCACAGCGTTTCACAACCATCTTCGGCACGTACAATGAGCGCGGAACCGAAATCCCAACCAATCCCAACTGCGACGACGCAAAAAAGGAGCATGACATGAGCACGATCACCACCGAGGAACTGATCACCAAGGCCATCGAGGCACGCAAGCTGGCGTACACGCCCTACTCGCACTTCCAGGTCGGCGCGGCGCTCGAGGCCAAGGACGGCACGGTGTACACGGGCTGCAACATCGAGAACATGGGCTTCGCGCCCACCATCTGCGCCGAGCGCACGGCCTGCGCCAAGGCCGTGTCCGAAGGCCACCGCGAGTTCACGCGCATCGTGGTCGTCGGCAGCGCCGAGGGCCCGATCACCGCGTTCTGCTCGCCGTGCGGCATGTGCCGCGAGTTCCTGTGCGAGTTCTGCGAGCGCGACTTCCAGATCATTCTGGCCGTCAGCCCCACCGAATACAAGACGTACACGCTCGACGAGCTCTACCCGCTCACCGAGAAGCCGGTCTTCGACACCGACGACCCGTTCAAGGGCGCGTTCGGCGGCAAGTGATCGTCCGACTCGCTTCACCAAGCCGATAATTATTTCATTGAACTAATCGGTATACGAGAACTTATGAGAACTCCCGCTGGGTATGTACCCAGCGGGAGTTCTCATATAACGATCGTCGGAAAGCCCGACGTGGAGCCCTACAGTCGGCTTTTGACCACGTCGGCGATGGTCACGCCGCCGAGGATGGCCATGATGCCGCCGGACACCAGTCCGAGGATGCGCTGCGAACGCTCGTTGCGCAGTCGGCCGGCGAAGAACGATGCCGCGTATGCGACGGTGGTGAGCACGATCACGCTTTCGACGAAGTGCACCATGCCGAGTGAGATGCCCATTTCCAGATTGCCCACGCCGGGCACCAGGAACTGCGGGATGATGGCGATGTAGAAGACGCCGATCTTGGGATTGAAGAAGTCGGTGAGGAAGCCACGCCAGAACGACTGTGCGCATTCCCTGAACGTCGAGCCGCGCAGCATTCCCATCATTCCGGCGAGGCCGGGCTTCCCGGGAAGCTGTCGCGTCGAAGACACTGTCGATGAGGTGTCACCAGCAGCCCCGTCGGTCTTGATCTCCACCGGCTCGGCCTTGCCGTCCCCGCTTTTCTTTTTCCGTGCCATGCTGAACGCCAGATAGAACAAGTACAGTCCGCCGAGTACGCGGATCGCGTCATATGCCATGGGGAATGCGCTGATCAGCGCCGCCAGTCCGACCGCCGCGGCCACGGCCCACACCAGCACGCCGCAGGAGATGCCCCATACAGCGGCGAGTCCGCGGGCGCGCGTGGTGTTGATCGTCTCGTGCAGCACCATCATCATGTCGAGCCCCGGCACCAAAGCCATGGATCCCGCCACCAGCGCGAACCCCAATAACGCCTGCATGTAGGTCATATTGCCTCCCGAACGCCTCGTTTCCGGTTCACGATCTGAAGACCCCCTCAAATCGTGAACCAGACCTCTCCCAGAGCCGCCTTTCGGCGGCTTCTCACTTTTCCTTGAAATCCTAACGCTTTCGCGTCACCGGAAAAGTCCGCGTTCCATGGGAGACCATGCCATGCCCAGTTCACGATCTGAAACCCCCTTCAAATCGTGAACTGGACCTGCCTCACAACCTCACAGCACAAACGTGTTGAACGACCGCGGGGCAAGGGTGACTTCAAATCCGCGCGAGGCGTCGGCCGGGTCGGCGAACGTGAACGGCATCTCGTAGTCGAGCGCGTTCTGCGCCACCACGGCAATCGTGCCGTCCGGGTTGCGGAAGGCAATGGCCATGGAGTTGAAGTGTCCGGTGGTGCCGAGGACCGTGGCGCCGGGCTTCACGTACTTCGAGAAGTGGCGCATCACGTAGTACTCGGGGTTGCGGCGCACCTCGTGTGTGTCGGCGGTGATGGTGAACAGCGAATTCTGCCACCAGCCCCAGGTGGAATCCTGGTCGTCGAGGATCATATTCCAGTAAGTGTAGGCGGTGGCGCCGTTGCGCAGATAGTGGTTGATCAAGTGGAAGACGTATTCCGCGTACTCCCACGTGTTCTGTCCGTCACCGCATTCGGATTCGGACTGGATGAGTTCGATCTCCGGCCACGATTCGTGCGTGCGGGCGATGCAGTTCTGCCCGGCCCACTGGTAGGCGATGCCCTTGATGAACCTGCGCGCGTCCTCGTCGAAGAGGATGTTGTCGACGAAGCGGTTGTAGTTGTTGAGCGTCATGCCATAGCCGCCGCCGGTCCACGCCATGTCTTCCGGACCGTTGAGCGTTCCCAGCCAGATGTCGGTGCTCAGTCCGGCCTCCTCGAACGCGGGCCCGAGGTAGTCGCGGATGAACGTCTTGAGCGCGTCGGAGTCCCACAGGGCGCTCGGGAACTTCTGGTCGGCGAACACCTCGTTCTGCACGTGCAGCTGGGTCACGTCGATGCCGTGTTCGGCGTACGCCTGCACGTACTTGACAAGATACTTGGCGTATGCGGTGAGGTTTTCCGGCGTCTGCACCAGTCGACCGTAGTTGTAGGCCTTGGGGCGCTTCATCCACGTGGGCGGGCTCCACGGGCTGGAGAACAGCTGCATGTTCGGCTGCCATTCCTGCGCACGGTGGATGTAGGGGATGAGCGTCTGCTCGTCGCGTTCGACGGAGAAGTGCTCCATCTCGTAGTCGCCTTCGACCTCGTCGTAGCTGTACCAGTGGTCGGCGAAGTCGTTGGCACCGACGGGCGCGCGGTTGAACGTGAAGTTCATTTCGTCGGGGCTGAACAGTTCCTTGATGATCTGGTCGCGTTCCTCACTGGTCACGGTCTGCAGCGGCAGCCAGCCGAGTTCGTTGAAGCAGCCGCCGAAGCCGCGCAGCGTCTGATATTCGTTACCGTCGAGCGCGAGATCGGATGCGGCAGTGGCGTTGGTGTGCCTGACGTCGGCGCTGCGGTCGACGAGTTTGTCGTTCTGCGTGGTGGCGATCCATGTGGTCATGATTTCTGTTTCCTTTCGTGGATGTCCGATAAATGACGGGCGGCGGGCGGCCTACTTGACGCCCTTGATGATCTGGATGAAGAAGCAGCCGATGACGGCCAGCGCGATGGAGACCGGGAAGGCGAACGTGTAGCCGGCGTTCACCACGATGGCGCTCATGATGATCGGGCCGCACATCTGGCCGAGCGTGGTGGCCAGGTTGAGGATGCCGAGATCTTTGCCGGCCTCCTCCTTGTTCGGCAGCACGTCGACGAGCAGCGCCTGATCGACGGCGGAGTAGACGGCGTAGCCGAGTCCGGCGATGCCGGCGAACAGGTACATGCCCATCGAGGAGGGGAAGATCCACGGCATGGCGATGCCGACGGCGAACAGCACGGATGCGACGATGACGGGCACCTTGCGGCGACCGATGAGATCGGAGACCGGTCCGGAGATGAACGAGCCGATGAGCGAGACGACCATGATGATCGAAGAGACCACGGAGATCGTGACAGCGGACTGCTTCACGCTCTGACCGATGTAGTTCTGGATGATGTACAGCTGGTACACGTTGATCATCTGGTAGCTGACGAGCATGCAGAAGCGTCCGGCGAACGCCTTGTAGAAGTCGTGGGCGGTGGAGAACTTCGGCGGGCGGAAGCTCACGAGGATGTCCTTGACGGAGCTCTCCTCCTTGGGCAGGTAGTCGGCGGACTGTTCGCGCGGCATGATGATTACGGCGACCACGCCGCCGAGGAACATGAGCACGCCGGCGACGGCGAATCCGGGGATCAGGTTGGTGATGAACAGTGCGCCGATCATGGTGCCGATGGGCGCGCCGATGGTGGAGCCGGCGCCGTAGAAGGCGCTCATGGTGCCGCGCACGCCGGAGGGCACACGGTCGGAGAGAATGGCGACCAGCGGGGCGATCATGCAGTTGAGGCCGAACATGCAGGCGCAGTAGAAGATGGTGAGCAGCACGGCGTTGTGCGTGGTGCCGGTGAGGAACAGCGTGACGCCGCCGAGGAACGCGCCGAACACGATCCACGGGGTGCGGCGGCCGAAGCGGGAGCGGGAACGGTCGGAGAAGTTGCCGAACAGCAGGTTGGAGACCAGCGACGCGACGGCGGTGAACGAGTTGACGATGCCGACCAGGGCCTCGGGGTCGGCGCCTTCGATGGCCTTGTAGTGCTCGGGCAGCAGTACCGAGGAGACGATGCCGAGACCGCTCATCCACAGGATGCCGAACACCAGGAATCCGGCACCGAAGCGGAACAGCGTGGACTTGGAGACCGGCTTGCCGGTTTCGGGGGAGAGCGAGGGATCCTTGTCGGCGGCGGCGATCGCGGCGTTGTGCGCGACGAGCCGTTCTTCCTTGGACAGGGTTGCGGTTGCGGCCATTTGAATTCGAGCCTTTCTAAACGACCTTGTTTGTTCTTCAGTCTTCCGTGTCTTCCTTGACGGACCGACATGTGCTCAGCGCGCTTGCGGCGCGCATATGGCGTCTGAACGTTCGATCGGCAACCTTTGTTTTTGCCTGTTCGCAACATTTATCGAACGTTCATTAGATAAGCATACTATACGACACGCCAATAAAGTATGTCAAATGGATAAATGAATTGGTTTGGAGTGCAATGATGCACATAAATCGTTGATATAACAGCGATATGCAGGTTAACCTCGATAAAGAGGAGCGCGATACTGTATATCTAACTGTAATTCGATATCTGCTCGATACTGGAGCAATATCACCTCATCAGTCGACTGTCGTCGACAGCTTCCCCTCAAGGGGAAGCCCGGCCTTCGGCCGGAGAGACGAAAATCCATATCCCCGGCTTCCCTCTCGAGGGGAAGCTGTCAGCGCAGCTGACTGATGAGGTGGCAAATAAAAAAAAACGGCATCGGCCGCAGCCGATGCCTCCGCTCCCGCTTACCCGGTAACGCCTCCACCTACCGATACGAATCCCACACTGGCGAGGGGAACAGCAGCCGCTCGAACGCCAGCCATTCGTCGTAGTAGTCGATCGGGGGCTCGCGCAGCCAGCGCAGCTGAATGCCGTCCATGATCTCGGTCGCCATGCGCACGGTCTGCCGCATGTTCTCCCAGCCGCCGACCTCGGGTGGCAGCTTCCACGGGTACTGAGAATAGTGGTCCCACACGCTGGCCGGACGATCCCTGAAGTACTCGTGCATCGGATGCGACTCATTGAACGACTCGGTCTCCAACACCATATACAGCTGCACCATGGCACGCCGCGCGGCGTTGTGCCGCGCCAGATAGCGCAGGTAGGCGGGGAAGTGCGGCGCTTCAGGGTCGCTGCCCGGCAGCCCGGATTCCAGAAAGTCCTCGGGCGAGCCCGACGTGTCGTAGACGTCGGTGATCAGCAGCGACAGCAGCCCTTCCTTGTTGCCGATGTAGTGCAGCAATCCCGGCTGGCTGATGCCGACCTCGTCGGCCACGTCCTTGAGCGAGATGCCGTTGTAACCGCGTTCGCTGATGAGCTTGACGGCCGCGCGCTCGATCTCGGCCCGACGTTCCTCGGGGGACTTGCGAATCTTCTTTTTCCTTGCCTCAGCCATGCGCACCACACTACCGCACCAAAACCGTTCGACCCCGACTACGCGCGGAAGAAGCTCTCCTGGGCGCGGGAGATGCGCAGATAGCCTTCGCGGGTGTTGTTGAGATGCGTTCGGATGGCCTCCACGGCCGCCGCCTCGTCCCCGGCAAGCACGGCATCAATGATCGCCACATGCTCCCGGTACGACTCGGTGATGCGCTCGGGCGCCACGGCCGAGAAGAACCGGATGCGCTGGCTCTGCGTCATGAGCGTGCTCATCAGCGAGGTCAGATACCGACTGCCCGCTTTGCGTGCGAAGTACATGTGGAACGTGTAGTCGAAGTCGTGCCCGAACGAGTCGGCCTCGACCTCAGGATTGTCGATGCGCGAAATCATCGCATCCCGGAATTCCTCGAGATCGCAACGCTCCACGCGCGGCATCGCCAGATGCAGCAGGTATGGTTCGATGAGCAAACGAACGTCGAGCATCTCCTGGAAGTCGGCCAGCGAGATCTGGTTGACGATCACGCCGCGCGAGGGGAAGATGCTCACCAGATGCTCTTCCGCGAGCTTGTTCACCGCCTCGCGCACGGGCATGCGGCTGAAGCCGAGCTCGGCGGCCGCACGCTTTTCGTCCAGCGCCTCGCCCGGCTTGATAGTGCACAGCACGATCTGCTCGCGCAGGTAGTTGTACGCCTGATCGCGCTTGCTTTCCGCCATGGTTCCGTCCGCCTCGCTCATATGCCGTTCCCGCCAATATTCGACATCTCAGTATACGAGCGAGTCTTCTTTCCTCAGTGGTCCAGCACGCCCGCGTACGAGATGCCGAGCCTGTCGCAGATGCCCCGCAGCTCCGCCACGGTCTTGTGGTACAGCGGCACGCCGTTCGTCATGCGGTCCTCGTACGCCTCGGCCTCCTTGTCGCCGTGCACGTAGATGCGCTTGCCCGGCACGGCGTGCAGTGCACGGATCTGATCGAGGTATTCGGAGAAGTTGCGCAGGATCGTGTCGGCATCGCCAAAGATGCGCGGGTCGATCGCCATGAATCCGTGGCTGATGCCCTCCACCGGGTCTCCCACCGCCGTGCGGTCGGTGGTCGCGCCCTGCGAGACGATGCCGGAGAAGAACTCCACAAGCACGGAGAATCCGTACCCCTTGTGTCCGCCCGTGTATTCGCTGTTGCCGCCGGTGGCGAGCAGACCGGCCTCGTTGTCGTAGCGCATGAGCCGGCCGAGCGCGTCGGTGGAGTCGTGGATCGGCTGGTTGTTCGGGTCCACCACCCATGCGGCCGGCAGATCCTTGCGCTGCTTGGAGTAGAGCTCCACCTTGCCGTACGCCACCACGGACGTGCTTGCATCGAAGAAGAACGTGTGCGGCCGCGTGGGGATCGCGCAGGCGATGGGGTTGGTGCCCAGCCATACGTCGTTGGCGTACAACGGGTATACGGCGGGTTCGGTGTTGGTCACGGAGAAGCCGATGAGTCCCTGTTCGGCGGCCAGGTTGGCGTAGTATCCTGCGGCGCCGTAGTGGCAGGAATGACGGACCGCAGCGATGGCCATGCCGGTCCTCTTGGCTTTGGCGATGGTCATCTCCATGGCCTGGCGACCGTTGAGCTGTCCCATGCGTCGATGGCCGTCGATGACGGTGCTCACCGGCGTATCGACCACGATCTCAGACTGCGCCGTCGGGTCGATCTTGTTGCCCATCTGCGCATCGTAGAGCTGGAATCGCTGCAGGCCGTGCGAGTCGATGCCGTGGGCGTCGGCGAACGACAGCACGTCGGCCACCACGTCGCCGTCGTGCGTGCTCAGTCCGTAGCCCTGTACGATCCTGCTGGTCAGATCGCGCAGCGCGTGCGCATCGTATCGATGACGATCCGCCGCCGACTCGGCCGGTCCGTCGCCGATGCTCGACTGCACGGTCACGTTCATCGTCGGTCTGGTCATCTGTGCAACGCTCATGGCTGTTCTCCTTTGAAAAACCTTGATTATCGTCGTCGATCGATCGGTTGAGACCGCGGTCTTTCCACAGTTCCCAACCGATATATCGGTTGGATATAGCATATTCCCGACGACGTTTGCGCACACGAAACGTTTCCACCAGTTGCATGACGCAAATCTCCGCACATCCCACCACCTCTGTTCCGCACACCCCACCGTGCCACTCCATACACCCCGCGGCGTCACCCCGCACACCCCGCAGCAGATGCCGTGCACCATACACCGATATCGCCCGCAGCAAATAAGGTCTCCATACCGTGGATCATCCCTCCCATCACGGTTGGATTCGTAGTATCTTTATCCATTTAGGGGGCCAGAAGCCGTCCGAGCCACATGATCCATGTCCCAGCTTCACGTACGACTTCGATCAATCATCGACATGTCGATCGCGTCAGCGTCGGCATACGCCGTCGTTCATGAAAACGGACACGATCGGAGCATGCGGTCCGCATGATCGGCCGGCCCGGCAAGACAATATGACCGACATCTCAGCACGACCGAGACCCGCACAACTGAACCAAACGAACCATAACCGAACATCGAACCATCCAACCCAGCGAACACCCGCCACTGAGATACACCGATACGCGCACGCATATCGGCACATCCGACGCATGCCGGCACGGGACGGTCACCGTCCAAACCCCGGCAACAGACTATTCGGCCGGCGTGGATTCTGTTAGACAGAAGCCACGTCCGTGTTGAATCAACGCAGCGGCCATCATTCGCTTTCAAGGAGGAGAGTCATGCCAGACTTCACCAACCCATTGCGCAACCCGCATGATCTGCGACTGCCCCGCATCGCGGGCCCGTGCTCGCTGGTCATCTTCGGCGTGACCGGCGACCTCGCCAAGAAGAAGCTGCTGCCCGCGGTCTACGATCTGACCAACCGCGGCCTGCTGCCCGCCGGCTTCGCGCTGATCGGCTTCGGCCGCCGCGACTGGACCGACGAGCACTTCACCAACTACGTGGAGGAGTGCGTGCGCGCCCGCTGCCGCACCCCGTTCAACGAGGCCACGTTCGCGCAGCTTGCGTCCGGTCTGCGTTTCGTCTCCGGCGCGTTCGACGATGCCGACGCGTTCACCCGTCTGTCCGACACCGTCTCCGAACTCGACCGCGACCGCGGCACCCGCGGCAACCACGCGTTCTACATGTCCGTGCCGCCGAGCGCGTTCCCCGTGGTGTCCCGCCAGCTCGCCGCGTCCGGCCTGGCCAAGTCGCCGGAGGGCGCATGGCGTCGAGTGATCATCGAGAAGCCGTTCGGCCATGATCTGGCCAGCGCGCAGGAGCTCGACCGCGTGGTCTCCGAGGTGTTCGACCCGAACTCGGTGTTCCGCATCGACCACTATCTCGGCAAGGAGACCGTGCAGAACCTACTCGCCCTGCGCTTCGCGAACATGATGTTCGAGCCGGTATGGAACGCGAACTACGTGGACCACGTGCAGATCACCATGGCCGAGGACTTCGGCATCGGTTCGCGTGCCGGCTACTTCGACGGCATCGGCATCGCGCGCGACGTGATCCAGAACCATCTGCTGCAGCTGTTCGCGCTCACCGCCATGGAGGAGCCGGTCTCGTTCTCCGCCGCCGATCTGGCCGCCGAAAAGACCAAGGTGCTCTCCGCGGTTCGTCTGCCCAAGGATCTGAGCCATCACACCGCGCGCGGCCAGTACGCTGGCGGCTGGCAGGGCTCCGAGAAGGTGGTCGGCTACCTCGAGGAGCACGGTGTGGACCCGAAGTCCACCACCGAGACGTATGCGGCCGTCCGCCTCGACGTCGACACCCGCCGCTGGGCCGGTGTGCCGTTCTACCTGCGTACCGGCAAGCGCCTCGGCAAGCGCGTGTCCGAGATCGCCGTGATGTTCAAGCGCGCGCCGCACCTGCCGTTCGAATCCACCGCCACGCGCGAGCTCGGCTCGAACGCCGTGGTGATCCGCGTGCAGCCCGACGAGGGCGTGACGCTGCGATTCGGCGCCAAGGTGCCGGGCACCGCCATGGAGGTGCGCGACGTGAACATGGACTTCAGCTACGGCAGTTCCTTCACCGAGGCCTCGCCCGAGGCGTACGAACGATTGATCCTCGACGTGCTGCTCGGCGACCCGCCGCTGTTCCCGACCACCAAGGAGGTGGAGCTGAGCTGGCGCATCCTCGACCCGATCGAGGAGTACTGGGCCACGCTCGGCCAGCCGCAGCAGTATCGTGCCGGCACGTGGGGTCCGGCCGAGGCCGACGAGATGCTTGCCGCCGACGGTCGTGCCTGGCGACTGCCGTGATCGACGATACGTGACAACGCAAGCGGTAACGCAAACGACATGAGCAAACGACATGAGCATGAGAACGAAACGAGGAGCGAACAATGATCGTTGAACTGCCGAACAGCACCACGGCCGAGATCTCGCGCCGTATCGACCAGCTGCACAAGGAGCGCGGCGAGTCCGCGCAGAGCCGTGTGCTCACGCTGCTGATCTCCACCGACGAGGACCATCTGGAGAGCGCGGTAGAGACGGCCAACACCGCCAGCCGCGAGCATCCGTGCCGCGTGATCGCCCTGGTCGCGCACCCGGAGATCAGTGAGTCCCGTCTGGACGCGCAGGTGCGATTCGGTGCTGATGCCGGTGCCGGCGAGGTGATCGTGCTGCGTCCGACGAACGGCCTGACCCACCATCTCGACACCCTGGTGATTCCGCTGCTGGTGCCCGATGCGCCGATCGTGGCATGGTGGCCGTCCAAGGCACCGGAGGATCCGTCCGAGGACCCGATCGGACGCATGGCCACCAGCCGTGTGACCGACGCCATGGAGTCGCCGAATCCGGAGGCGCTGTTCACCGCGCTGCGTGCTAACTGGTCGCCGCGTGACACCGACATGTCGTGGACGAGCCTGACCGTGTGGCGCGGCGTGCTCGCATCCATGCTCGATCAGCCGCCGTATCTGCCCGTCGAATCCGTGGTGGTACGTGGCGGCAACCGTCTGTGCGTGGATCTGGTGGCCTCCTGGCTGGCCGTGGCGCTCAAGGCGCCGACGCGCATCGAACGCACGGAGCAGGATACGCTGATGGGCGTGTACTTCCACCGTGAGGATGGCGTGACCAGTCTGGAACGCGGCGAGGGCACCACGGCAATCATCCGCCAGCCCGGTCAGGCCGAGCAGCGCATCTCGCTGCCTCGTCGTTCCATGGTCGAGTGCCTGAGCGAGGAGCTGCGTCGACTCGACCCTGACGAGGAGTACGCCGAGGTCATCACCAACGGCTGGAAGATGGTCGACCACTACTGATCGTCGGTTCTCCGCTCTCCTTTTCCGTGCGCCCTCCGAGGGAGGGAGCTGTCGCGCAAACGCGCGACTGAGGGAGGGCTGACACCCAAACAACCAAACAAGAAGGGCCTTTCCGAACACCTCGGAAAGGCCCTTACTTATCTACCCGTATGCGATATATCAGTCATCGCCCAGCGTCAGGTGCACACCGCCGACGAGCGAGCTCACCACGTTGTACAGGAACGCGCCGATGGTGGCGAGCACGGTGACCAGCACGATCTCGAAGATCGAGAAGATCGTCACGGCGCTCAGCACCTTGCCGATGCCGAAGAAGCTGGCGATGTCAAGACCGCCGCTGTCAAGACCGGTGGTGGAGACGATCTGCGTGATGTTGTCGAACAGACCGATGGAGTTAAGCAGCAGCCAGATCAGAGCCACCGCGATCACCTGGATCAGGGCGCCTGCAATGGACAGCAGGAACGACACCTTGGTGACCGACCACGGGTCGATCTTGGTAAGGGACAGCTTCATGCGGCGAGCGCGCGGAACGCTGGACTTGCGCTCGTTCGACTTGGCCGTCCTGCTGGCGGGCTTGAACGCCGCGGGAGCGGGTTCGGCGCCGGCCTCATGCTCGGCAACCTGCTCCTCGCTGATCAGCGGCTTGGGGGAAGACGCCGCGGAGCGGGACGTACGATGCCCCGGCTGCACCGGCTGAGCCTCGGCCACGGTCTCCTCCTGTGGCACTGACTGTTCGTCGCTCATTGAATCTCCTTTGGGAATTTCGCTCACGCAATGTCGCAGCGCGGAATCGTCGATCGGCGCTGCCTGCTGCTGCCCCGAGGTTACCAGCCTTTTGGGACGTGACGATTGGAACGCCCACGTTTCGTTGCCGTTTTCTCACGGCGGGTTCACGGGGCCGATGATAGGGGGCCTTGCCCGGTGACCTGGCCGCCCAAGCTCCCTTCAAAGGGAACCAGGGATAAAGCTCCCCTCAGTCCGCCATACGGCGGCCAGCTCCCCTCAGCGAAGGGAGCCACTGTTTTCATCCTGAGGCTCCCCTCCGTGGGAGGGGAGCTGGCCGCCGTATGGCGGACTGAGGGGAGGGCTCGATTGTTACAAGCCAATACTCCCCTCAGTCTGCTTCGCAGACTGAGGCTCCCCTCTTTGAGGGGAGCTGTCGGTGACAGCCGACTGAGGGGAGCCATTACCTTTTACCCGAGGCGTCAGGCCTCGGTCGGAGCCTCCGCGCCCTGCGCCTGCTGTACGTCCGAGGACACCTCCGCGTCCTCGTCGTCGTCCTTCTCCTCGTTGCGGGCGATGGAGATGATCTCGTCGCCCTTGTCGGGCTTGGCGAGCGTGACGCCCTGGGTGTTGCGGCCGGTGCGCTTCACCTCGGCCACGTCGGAGCGGATCACCTTGCCGGACTTCATGATGGCCATGATCTGATCGTCCTCGGCCACCACCACGGCGCCCACGAGCGAACCGCGGCCCTCGGCCAGCTGCATGGCCTTCACGCCGAAGCCGTTACGTCCCTGCAGACGGTACTCGCTGATCGCGGTGCGCTTGGCGAAGCCTTCGTCGGTCACCACGAGCAGGTCCTTGTCGGTGTCGCCGGACACCACGTCCATGGCCAGCAGGCTGTCGCCGTCGCGGAACTTCATACCCTGCACGCCGGCGGTCTGGCGGCCCATGGGTCGCAGCTGCTCGTCGTCGGCCTTGAACTTGAGGCTCATGCCCTTGCGCGAGACGAGGATGATGTCGTCGGTCGCGTTGCACAGGTTGGCGCCCACGAGCTCGTCGGACACGGTCGCTCCGTCGTCGCCTTCGCTCTCCATGAGGCGAATGGCGATCAGGCCGCCCTGACGCGGCGAATCGTAGTCGGCCAAGCGGGTCTTCTTCACCTTGCCGCTGCGCGTGGCGAGCACCAGGTAGTCGGCCACCGTGTAGTTCGGGATCGACAGCACCTGCTGGATCTTCTCGTCGGGCGACAGCTGCAGCAGGTTGGCCACGTGCGAGCCCTTGGAGTCGCGCGAGCCCTCCGGCACCTCGTAGCCCTTGATGCGGTACACGCGGCCGGCGTTCGTGAAGAACAGCAGCCAGTTGTGCGTGCTGGTGAGGAAGAAGTGGTCCACCACGTCGTTCTCGCGCAGCTTGGCGCCCTTGATGCCCTTGCCTCCGCGATGCTGTGCGCGGTATTCGTCGGCCTTGGTGCGCTTGATGTAGCCGGAGTGCGTGACGGTGACCACCACGTTCTCCTCGGCGATCAGATCCTCCATGTTGACCTCACCGCTGAACGGCAGGATCTTGGTACGACGTTCGTCGCCGTACTTGTCGACGATCTCGTCGAGCTCGTCGCCCACGATCTGACGCTGGCGTTCCGGCTTGGCGAGAATGTCGTTGTAGTCGGCGATCTTGCGCATGAGTTCCTCATGCTCGTCGATGATCTTCTGGGCCTCCATGTTGGCCAGTCGGATCAGCTGCATGGACAGGATCGCATCGGCCTGCACCTGGTCGATGTCAAGGAACTCCATCAGCTTCGGACGGGCGTCCTCACGGCCCTGGCTGGAGCGGATGAGTCGGATGACCTCCTCGATCGCGTCGAGCGCCTTGAGCAGGCCCTGCAGAATGTGGTCGCGTTCCTCGGCCTCGCGCTTGAGGTAGCGGGTACGGCGTTCAATCACTTCGAGCTGGTGGTTCACCCAGTGGCGGATGAACGCGTCGAGCGAGAGCGTGCGCGGCACGCCGTCGACCAGCGCCAGCATGTTCGCGCCGAACGTCTGCTGCAGCTGCGAGTGCTTGTACAGGTTGTTGAGCACGACCTTCGGCACGGCGTCGCGCTTGAGCACAAGCACGAGTCGCTGACCGGTACGGCCAGACGTCTCGTCGCGCATGTCGGCGATGCCCTGGATCTTGCCGTCGCGCACGCCTTCGCGGATGGACGCGGCCAGGCGGTCCGGGTTCACCTGATACGGCAGCTCGGTGACCACCAGGCACATACGGCCCTTGATCTCCTCCGTGTTCACCACGGCACGCATGGTGATCAGGCCACGGCCGGTACGGTACGCCTGCTCGATGCCCTTGTGGCCGAGGATCGTCGCGCCGGTGGGGAAGTCCGGTCCCTTGATGATGCCGATGAGCGCGTTGAGCAGCTCCTCGCGGCTGGCGTCCGGATGGTCGAGCGCCCAGTGCACGGCCTCGCCCAGCTCGCGCATGTTGTGCGGCGGGATATTGGTGGCCATGCCGACGGCGATGCCGGACGAACCGTTGGCGAGCAGGTTCGGGAAGCGTGCGGGCAGCACGGTCGGCTCCTGCGTACGGCCGTCGTAGTTGGGCACGAAGTCCACGGTGTCCTTGTCGATGTCGCGCACCATCTCCATGGCGAGCGGCATCATGCGGCACTCCGTGTAACGCATTGCCGCAGGCGGATCGTCACCGGCCGAACCGAAGTTGCCCTGTCCGTCGACGAGCGTGTATCGCATGGACCACGGCTGGGCCATACGCACGAGTGAATCGTAGATCGCGACGTCGCCGTGCGGGTGGTAGTTGCCCATCACGTCGGCGACGGGTCGCGCGCACTTGGAGTAGCCGCGATCGGGACGGTAGCCGCCGTCGTACATCGCATACACGATACGACGGTGCACGGGCTTCATGCCGTCGCGCACGTCCGGAAGGGCTCGTTCCACGATCACGGAGATGGCGTAGTCGAGGTACGACTGACGCATCTCCTGCTGGATGTCGGTGTGCTGGATGCGGTTCTCGTCGAGTTCCAGCTTCTCTCCGGCCTGCGGGCTGGTGGGCTCGAGCGAGCGTTCGGCACGCTCGTCGTTCTGCTCAGCCTCGTTGCCGCTGCTGTTGGTTTCGTCTGCCAATTAGTGTCCTTTTGTCATATTTCGGCTCCCCTCCATGAGGGGAGCTGTCGACCGTAGGGAGACTGAGGGGAGCGGGACCGCTCACCCTCGGCCTCCCCTCAGTCAGCTGCGCTGACAGCTCCCCTCAGAGAGGAGAGCCAGAGGAGTTGGGTCTAGCCGTTCGCTTTATTGACGCCGATCAGGCGTCAATAAAGCGAACATCCTTCGCGTTGCGCTGGATGAAGAGTCGGCGCGGTTCCACGTCGTCGCCCATGAGCATGGAGAACGTCTCGTCGGCGGCGGCCGCGTCTTCGATGTGGATCTGCTTGAGGATGCGGTGCGCGGGGTCCATGGTCGTCTCCCACAGCTCCTGGTACGTCATCTCGCCCAGACCCTTGTAGCGCTGGATGCCTTCGCCCTTGGGAAGCTGACGTCCTGCGGCCTTGCCTTCGGCGAGCTTGGCGTCGCGCTCGGCGTCGGTGTACACGTAGTCGTGGTCGCCGCGCGTCCACTTGAGTCGGTAGAGCGGCGGCATGGCAACGTACACGTATCCGGCGGTGATCATCGGTCGCATGTAGCGGAAGAACAGCGTCAGGTTCAGCGTGGCGATGTGCGCGCCGTCCACATCGGCATCGGCCATGATGATGACCTTGTGGTAGCGCACCTTGCTCAGGTCGAAGTCCTCGCCGTAGCCGCCGCCCACCGCGGTGATCAGCGATTCGATGGTGTCGGACTTCATGATGCGGTCGATCGACGCACGCTCGGTGTTGAGGATCTTGCCTCGCAGCGGCAGGATGGCCTGCGTCTCCGGGTTGCGGCCCTGGATGGCGGAGCCGCCTGCGGAATCACCCTCGACGATGAACAGCTCGCATTCCTCGGGGTTGTTCGACTGGCAGTCCTTGAGCTTGTCGGGCATGCCGGCGGTCTCGAAGATGGACTTGCGGCGCGTCGATTCGCGGGCCTTCTTGGCGGCGATGCGGGCGCGGGACGCCTCGATGCCCTTCTGGATGATCATCTTGGCGCCGGCGGGGTTGGCGTCGAGCCAGTCACCGAATTTGTCGGTCATCACGCGCTGCACGAACGTCTTGGCTTCGGAGTTGCCGAGCTTGGTCTTGGTCTGGCCTTCGAACTGCGGGGTGGTGAGCTTCACCGACACCACGGCGGTCAGGCCCTCGCGCACGTCGTCGCCGGACAGGTTCTCGTCCTTGTCCTTGAGGATGTTCTTCTCGCGGGCGTAGCGGTTCACGAGCGTGGTGAGCGCGGCACGGAAGCCCTCCTCGTGGGTGCCGCCCTCGGTGGTGGAGATGGTGTTCGCGAAGGTGTGCACGGACTCGGAGTAGGCGCTCGTCCACTGCATGGCGATCTCGGCGGAGATGCCGAGCTTCAGGTCCTCCGCGGCGAAGTCGATCACGTCGTCGACCACGGGCGTGGCCTTCTTCGACTTGACCATGTAGTCCACGTAGTCCTTGATGCCGTTGACGTACTGGTAGGTGACGCTCTGGTGACGCTCCTCGGCCGGTGTCTCGGAATCCTCGCCGGTCACCTCGTCGCCGGCCTGGTCCACGGTGCGCAGATCGGTGAGCGAGATCTTCAGGCCCTTGTTGAGGAAGGCCATCTGCTGGAAGCGCGAGCGCAGCGTCTCGAAGTCGTATTCGGTGGTCTCAAAGATCGCCGGATCGGCCCAGAACGTCACGGACGTACCGGTGTGCTCGTCGGGGCCCATGGGGGCGCCCTGCTTGAGTCGGGCCTGCGGCTTCTGGTCGATGTACGTCTGGGTCCAGTGGAATCCCTGACGGCGCACCTCGACGTCCACGCGAGTGGACAGTGCGTTGACGACGGAGATGCCCACGCCGTGCAGACCGCCGGAGACCGCGTATCCGCCGCCGCCGAACTTGCCGCCGGCATGCAGCTTGGTCATGACCGTCTCGACGCCGGAGATGCCCTCGCCCGGCACGATGTCGACCGGAATGCCTCGGCCGTCGTCGACCACGCGGATGCCGTTGTCCGGCAGGATGCTCACTTCGATATGCGTGGCGTATCCGGCGAGCGCCTCGTCGACGGAGTTGTCGACGATCTCGTACACGAGGTGGTGCAGGCCGCGCGGGCCGGTGGAGCCGATGTACATGCCGGGGCGGATGCGCACGGCCTCGAGGCCTTCGAGCACCTTGAGGTCGCTGGCGTCGTAGTGCTGGGGTGCGAGGGAGTCGTCGAGCTGTCCGTTCTTGATGTCGGCCTCGCTGATCTCGTCCGCGGCGTCGCCGGCGGGATTGTCAATGTTCTGAGCGGCGTTCGTTGGCACGCCTTCGTTGGTTTCTTCGGGCGAATCCTGGGTCTGGTCTGCCACCAACTATCCTTTCCATCTAGCCCTGACGCACGACGGGCCCGCTCTCACGTTTTCCACAGGTTTTGAGGTTTCCCCTAAGGGCACCATGCCCAAAATCTCGAAATATGGGGCCTTCCGCGCGTTTTACATACTGAGACTAGGGTACTACCATCTCCGGACCCTCACCCCTCTACGCCGCAATATCCGCCCACTCTTCACTTCCGACGCTATCGGCGGCACCGTGTCCGCCCATATTGCGTGATCCACAGTGGCAAATACCCGAAATCCGTTCTTCACAGCACGAAACGGAAGTTCCTTCCACCCCAATTCTTCCGTTTGGCGCTGCGAATCATCGATAACGGGGATTTGACACTGCGAATTCATCCTCAGTATCGGCCGCGGGGGCGCCATTGGCCGGTGAGGCGGTCGTTGGAGCCGTGGCGGACAGTGTCGGCGCGGGGGCCGGTGACGACGATGCGGTCGATCGGCATGCCTTCCAGACGCGATGCGATCTTCTCCTTGAGCTGCGGGATCATGTACGTGAGCTGCGTGGCCCAGACCGGCGATTCCGCACGGATGGTGAGCACGCCGCGGTTGTACGACGCCACGCTCGTGTGCCGTGCGATGCCGGCTCCCACCACTTGGTCCCAGTGCTGGCCGAGCTGCGCGATCATCAGATGCGGCCGCCAATGGTCGCGCTTGGCGATGCCGGCAAGCACCGCTCCGAGCGTATTCGGGTCGCGGCCGGGCTTGCCGAAGTTCAGCCATGCCTCCTCGGCGCGCTCCTTGCGCTTGGCGATGCCGGCGGCACGCTGCGTGTAGCGTTCGAAGACCTCGGATTCGAGTCGGCGCGGATCGAGCTTGAGGATTTCGGCGATCGGCGCGGTGCTCATCGGTCGGCGTCCTTGCCGGTCTCGGTTTCACGGGACGTGGAGGATGGCGCAACGCCAGCGGCCCCGTCTCCGTTCGCACCGGATTTCGTCATGAACTGGCTGATGTCGGGCACGGCGAACATGGCCTCCATGCGTTCGGCCAGTTCGCCCACGTCGATCAGATTGACCGCATCATTCACGTCGTTTTCGGACCCGTCGGCGGCATCGCCGTCGCCGTTCTCCAGTCCGTCCGGCAGATCGCCGCGCGCGGCCATGGTGATGATCACCTGACTCTGTTTCCTCGCGAAATCAACGATCTGACGACGTCGTGAATCGTCGAGCTGGGCGAACACATCGTCCAGGATCAGGATCGGCGTCGTCCCTCGTTCGGCGGCCAGCATCTCGAACACGGTCATGCGCAGGGCGAGCGCAAGCGTCCACATCTCGCCGTTCGACGCGTATTCGCGCGCCAGCATGCCGTTGAGTTCCACGATCAGATCGTCGCGATGCGGACCGATGAGATTCCGCCCCTGAGCCACCTCGCCGGGGTAGATGCGCTGGAAGTGCCGGCTGATCGCCGCATGCACCTGCATATCATGATCCGTCTCCTGCGCCAGCGCCTGCGGGATGCTCAGCACCTCCTCGAACGACGGCGCATAGATCAGACGAACCCGATTGCGGTCGCCGGCCAGCTGCCGGTAGATGCGCGAGAACGGTTCGCTGAGCTGTTTCACGACCTGCTGGCGCATACGGGTGAGTGCCACGCCGGCCTCGATGAACTGCCCGGTCCAGATCTCCAGACCGCTCAGCGCCGCGTCCACGGGGCGGCCGGCGATCTGTTGCTGACTGAGCTGGCGCAGCAGTGTGGACCGCTGCTTGGCGGTCTGGTTGAACCGCTGCAGCGTCTCGTAGTAGTCGAGATGCAGCTGGCTGGCCGACTGGTTGAGGAACGCACGGCGCGTGGCGGGGTCGGCGGAGACCAGACGCTGATCCTCGGGGGAGAAGGTGACCGACGGCACCCGGCCCACCACGTCGCGCATATACAGCGATTTGCCGGAGTTGATGCGGGCGCGGTTGGCGCCGCGAACCGGAATGGACACCTCGTAGGTGACGGTTTCGGTGGGGGAGTTGTCCGTTCCCGTGCCCGCCGCGCCGTCTTCGAACGATGCTCCGGCGCCGATGACCTCCGCCGCGGTCTCGTTCACGTTCGCGCGGATCACGGCGGTCTTCTCGCCGGCCTTGACCAGCGGCACCGAGCCGTTGGCACGATGGCTGCCACCCGTCGAGAGCACCTCGATCGCTTCGACGATGTTCGTCTTGCCCATGCCGTTGGCCCCGAACAGCACGTTCAGTCCCGGCGCGAAATCGAGCACGAGCTGGTGCCAGGAACGGAAGTCATCCAACGCTAAGCGAGAAACGAACATGAAAAATGTTACCTTTTTCGAAATTTGGTTGGTTTGGTTGGGTGCGACGCGATGTTACATGTCACACCCAACGAAGCGGAATCGATCAGTCGGTGAAGCGCATTGGCACAAGCAGATAGCGGTAGTCGAGCGACTCCTCGCCGTCGGCCTCCTTCTGCCCGTTGAACTCCACGGCCTTCACGGCGGTGGTCATCTTCATGCGCACGTACGGTTCTGAGATCGCGGACAGGCCGTCAACCAAGTAGCTCGGGTTGAACGCCACGGTGATCTCCTCGCCGTCCATGTCCACGGCCAGCGACTCGGTGGCCTGGGACTCGTCGGCGGCACCGGCGGAGAGCACCACCTCGTCGCCGGCGAACACCATGCGAATCGGGGCGTTGCGTTCGGCGACCAGGGACACTCGGCGGATCGCATCGATCAGATCGCCGCGGTTGAGCACCGCATGAATCGGGTACTCGTCGGCGAACAGACGGTCGACCGCCGGGAACTCGCCATCGATCAGCTGCGCGGTGGACACGCGACCGGCGTTCTCGAAGCCCATCAGCGACTGCTTCTCCTGATCGAAGTCAAGCACCACATTCTGGCTCGTATCAAGGGATCGCGCCACATCGCGCAGCAGCGAACCACGCACCAGCGCCACCGTGTCGAGCTCGGGATCCTGCGGAGTCCAGGTGAAGCTGGCGCGGGACAGACGGAAGCGATCGGTCGCGGTCATCACCACGCGGTCGCCCGTGAACTGCATCTTCACGCCGGTCAGCACCGGACGGTTCTCCTCGCGGGCCACAGCCACCGACGCCTGGGTGATCGCATGACCGAAAACGTCGGCATCAACCTCTCCCAGCTTGGCCGGAACGATCGGCAGATCCGGGTACTCGGTTTCAGGCATAAGCTGCAGCGAGAACGACGATTTTCCGGACGTCACGGTCAGCTTGGAACCTTCAGTGCTCAGATATGCCTTCTCGGCCGGCAGGCTCTTGGCGATGTCGGCGAGCAGCTTGCCCAGCACCACTGCCGTTCCCGGCTCATCTATGCCTGCCTCAATGTGATGACGAGCGGAGACCTCATAGTCGAATGCTGAAAGCTGCAGTGTTCCGTCGATCGCCTCCAGCTTGACGCCGGAGAGGATCGGGGTTGCGGGGCGTGCCGGAATCACGCGTGAGGTCCATGCGACTGCATCGGCGAGGGACGCGGAGTTGACTTCTGCCTTCATAAGAATTCTTATCCCTAACGTGTTGGTGAACAGTAAAACTTGATGAACCCAATTCTACCTTTGCGGTTGGCGAGTTATCCCCAAAGGCAAGGTCTGCTTATGATGATTGTGGTCATCCTAAGAACATAAACAAGTAATCGTAATAATAAGCCCTGTGGATAATGTGGATAACTCGATCGGTCCTTACTGTTGTTTGCCCTCGTCGCCTTCGAAAAATGTGGATAACTTTCGCACGGGATGTGGATAAGTGCCTAGGTTATCCACAGTTGCGTGGGACCCCTTGATTTTTCAACATTTTGGAGCTACTTATCAACGGCTTATCCGCAGGTTTTCCACAGGAAAATCGAGTGTTATCCACGGGCTTTCGCCGATGAAGTGGATAACTATGTGGATAACTTCCGGGATTTCGGGAATCCACCGGCGTGTTGGACGGCGACGAAACCTCGAAAATGTGGATAACCCGTGAGGCTGCCGCCGTTCTCTTTCATCATCCGTTTCGCTGGCCTTCTTTTCCAGACCACGGCCGCGCGTTAGTCCTAAAATCACCCCATTCCCGGATTGCTGTGCCGCTTGATCCGCCCAGTCAGTTCGTTCACGTAGTTGTAGACCTCACGCTTCTGCGCCATACCGGACTGGATCTTCTTGTAGGCGTGCATCACCGTGGAATGGTCACGGCCGCCGAAGATCTCGCCGATGTCCACCAGAGACAGACTGGTCAGCTCGCGGGTCATGTACATGGCGATCTGCCGCGCCAGCGCCACGTTCTTGGCACGCCATGGCCCCACCAGGTCGTCGAACGTGAGCTGGAAGTACTGGGCCACCTGCGTGATGATGTCGGTGGGCTTGATCTCTACTTCGGTGGTGAAGAAGTCCTGCAGCGTCTGCTCGGCCAGCAACCGCGTGATTGGCTGGTTGTTAAGGCTGGCCATGGCGGTGACTCGGGTCAGTGCGCCCTCGAGCTCACGGATGTTGTCGGTCACCTGTTCGGCGATCAGATCGAGCACGTCGTTCGGTATTTCGAGGTTGGAGATCTGCGCCTTCATGCGAAGGATTGCAATACGGGTCTCGCGGTCCGGCGGCTTGACGTCCACCGACAGTCCGGAGTCGAAGCGCGAGATCAGACGCTGTTCGAAGCCCTTGAGATTCTTCGGTGCCACGTCGGAGGCGATCACGATCTGCTTGTTGGCGTCGTGCAGCGCGTTGAACGTGTGGAAGAACTGCTCGAGCGTCGCCTCCTTGCCGCCGAGGAACTGGATATCGTCGATCAGCAGCACGTCCACCTCACGGTAGCGGCGGTTGAACTCGGCGATCAGACCGTTCGTCTGGGCCTCTCCCTGCAGGGATTCGATGAACTCGTTGGTGAACTCCTCCGAGTTGACGTACCGCACCTTGAGCTTGGGGTTCTCGCTCAGCGCGTAGTTGCCGATCGCGTTGAGCAGATGGGTCTTGCCCAGGCCGGATCCGCCGTAGATACACAGCGGGTTGAACGACAGACCAGGTGCCTCGGCCACGGCCAACGACACCGCACGCGCGAAGCGGTTGGAGTCGCCGGGCACGAACGTCTCGAACGTGGCATTGCGATTAAGATGCGTCTCCTCGTCACGGGCGACCTTGGCTCCACCCGCGGGAACGCCCGGAACTGCAATCGTTCGCTCAAGCTGATCCTTGGTCGGCACGTCGGCGAAATCGTCGAGCTTCTCCTGCACGAACCGGCCGGAACCCGGCATCGGCGTAAAACTTGCACGCGGTTTGGCTGGTTTTGCGGATGCGGGAAGGTCGGGCGATGGCAGGTCGCGAAGACCCTTGCGCACGTCCCGATCCGTGACGGCGGCCTTTGCCGTGGAGGACGAAGACGAAGATGCCGACGTCGCCCCGTCCGGGCCCTTTGCACTGCCCGCACGTTCCGCGGCAGTAGCGGTACGTGCCGTATCGGCACTGGTCTCATTCTGCTTTGCCGTGGTCCGGGACGCGGACCTGGCGTTCTTGGAAGCCGACGCCGGCGGCACGATCTTGATCAGCGGAACCAGCGGTTCGCCGCCATTCGCCGCCTGCAGTGCGCGGAGTACCGCCTCTTTGTTTTCAATGGTCAGACGAGTGATTTCGTTGGACGCATTCAGCACGATCATGGAGTCGAAAACGCTGACGGGCGTGATATCCTCGACGCAGCTCATGTCGCGAGGAGTAAGCGTATCGTCATGACGAAGGCTGCTGCAGGCGATCGTCCAGATGCGTTGTGCATCCTCGGCCGGCGTCGCGGTGTCCGAGCTCATGGCCTCCTCCTTCATGGTCGTCATAATCCGTTGTTCGGATAGTTATCCACATATACGTTGCAGATATACTTTTATACGCCCTTCCTGCAAAGTTATCCACAGGCACGCGTGTTGAAAATACTGGATTGTGAATAACATTTGTGTCGTTTGTGGATAAATATAGGCCAAAATGTGGATAACTTTTGGCGCAAGAACCGCGGAATTGCAACGATCTTCAGCGTGGACTTAAGTTATCCACAGCCTTGTATGTGGATGATTGTGGATAAATGTGCATAACTTGCGAGGCCTGAATTCGCGCTTCGTATGAGGCGGGAGAGGGGGCTCAGAGGGACTCCTTTTTCAAGAGAGACAGTTGCGTACTGCATGATTAGGATCTTTGCGGAGATCGGGCTTAGCTCCCCTCAGTCGGCTGGCGCCGACAGCTCCCCTCGCCATCGAGGGGAGCCTAAGGGGTTGGAGCATAAACACCAGTGGCTCCCCTCCTGGGGAGGGGAGCTGGTTGCCAAAGGCAGACTGAGGGGAGGGCGACACCCGGCGAGCTCGACTTCCCCGAATGCAGCTTGCCGATAGGGAACGGCCTCTTATACCAGAAACTATGTGAAGATCCCGTGGAAGTCGGCGAGTCCGGTTGCTGTAATCCCTCCTTCTGGTTTGACTCGGACCACTGGTCCTTGTATCTTGGAGAAGATTGACTCATTGAGATAGCCATGCCTTCGCATGGCCAAAACCGGGAGCATAACTATGAAGAGGACTTTCCAGCCCAACAACCGTCGTCGTCACATGAAGCACGGTTTCCGTGCCCGCATGCGCACTCGTTCCGGCCGCGCCCTGATCAACCGTCGTCGCGCCAAGGGCCGCAAGGTTCTGTCCGCCTGATTCGCGTACTGATTAACGCAAAGGCACGTCGGGACCCAAGTGGAACGGCTGAAAAGCCACCGCGACTTCGTTGGGGTGTTGAAGAAAAGGACCAAAGTATCCAGTAAGGATCTTGTGGTCCATTTTCTTGTTTGCGCACCTAACGCTGGCGACGGCGGCAGCGACGGCAAGGACACCGGCCCATCCCCATCGGGACGCAGGCTCGGTCTTGCCGTATCCAAAGCGGTGGGCAAGGCGGTCACCCGTAATCGGGTGAAGCGCCGTCTGCGCGTACTGGCGAAACGATACGAAAATCTACTTCCGCCGCACTGCGACGTGGTGATTCGGGCCAAGCCGAGTGCCGCGCATGCGGAGTTCTCGTCGCTTGACGAACAGGCGGCCAAACTGTTCGATCGTGTTCTGGTACGGTCGCGGAAGCAGAGCGAGAAGTCGGGCGGAGCTGAGAACGCAGCCGGTAAGAATGAGGAGGAGAGGCGGTCTACGATGCAGACCGGTTCTTCGAAGCAAACGGTGGCTGATTCCACCGAATCGCACACGCTGAACGATGTTCCTGCAGACGGTGATCAGACGACGACTTCGTTGGCACCTGAAGCGGCGAATCCGACTTCAGGTGGTCGGACAGTACAGGCCTGATCATGAATCCTGCGGTACGGGGAATGATGCTGGCGATCCGCTGGTATCAGCGTAGAATATCGCCGCTGTTCGGCCCCTGCTGCAAGTATTATCCGTCCTGTTCGCGATACGCAATGACCGCGATACAGCAGTTCGGCGCGATCCGCGGCACCATCCTGGCCATACTGCGGCTTATGCGGTGCAGGCCGTGGAGCCGCGGCGGCATCGACGACGTTCCCCAACGATTTTCGATCTTCTACCGATTCCGCTGGTCCAAGGCCCACGAGGAACCGCGGCTCACGCCGCTCGGCTACGAAACGGACTCCGGGCCGGTCGTCGAACCGGACCGCACGCCGGCAACGATCCTCACCGGTCAGTCGGACAATAAGTCGGACATCCCACACGCCGCAACACCATCATCAAGTCAACGATCCCAACGATCCATTGATCCCATCGTGCCAAAACCCGAGGAGGCAATCCCGTGACACCGATGAATCAGAACGTGTTCTATCTGGACAATTCCAGTTTCTTCGCGTTCTTCTACAAGATCCTGTATCCCATCGAATGGTTGATGACGCACCTGCTGAACATCTTCCATAAGGCACTGACGTTCATCGGCTTCCAGGATGGCCCCGGCATCGCCTGGGTGCTGTCGATCGTGCTGCTGGTGGTGTTCGTGCGTCTGTGCATCCTGCCGCTGTTCGTCAAGCAGATGAACTCGATGCGCAAGATGCAGGCCCTGCAGCCCAAGCTGAAGCACATCCAGGACAAGTACAAGGGCAAGACCGATCCCGCCAGCCGCGAGGCCATGAACCGCGAGACGATGAAGCTCTACTCCGACACCGGCGCGAACCCGATGGGCTCCTGCGTGCCCGCGCTGATCCAGTCCCCGGTGTTCATGACCATGTTCTACGTGCTGTCCTCCGTAAGCTACATCGCCCGCGGCGTGAAGGACCCGTACGGCGCGTTCACCGTGGACGTGGCGAAGGACATCGAGGCCACGCACGTGTTCAACGTGAGCCTGGCCGACATGTTCGGCACGGCCAGCGGCAGCGGCAAGATCACCGTTGGCGTGTTCATCGCCCTGATGTGTCTGACCATGTTCCTGTCGCAGTACTACAACCTGCGCCGCAACCTGCCGCGTGAGTCCATGCAGGGCCAGCAGTACAACATGCAGCGTTCGATGGCGTTCATCTTCCCGGTCATGTACATCTTCTCCGGCATCGCCTTCCCGTTCGCCGTGCTCGTGTACTGGCTGACCAACAACATCTGGACGCTGGCCCAGACCATCGTGCAGGTGGAGCACATGCCTACGCCGGGTTCCCCGGCCGCCGAGACCCGTGCCAAGCGCGTGCGTGCCCGCGAGGTGCGTCGCCGCGAGCGCGAGGGCCTGCCGACGATCGAGGAGGAGGAGCTCGCCAAGGCCAAGGCCGCCGAGGCCGAGCGCGCCGAGAAGGGCCATCAGCGTCAGCAGCCCAGCCGCAAGAAGAGCCAGCCGAAGAGCAAGCGCAAGAAGTAGCGCATCGCTCGGCGGCGCGTCACTGTTGTGGCGCAGCACGGCGGACGGTCGTGATTGACGCCGGCCGACCGGCTGAGATTCGCAGAAGCGCGGATCGTGTGAAACGCACGATCCGCGCTTTTTTCGTTGCGGTTCGTTGCGACGGCGTTTTCCCGATTTCTGTTGCGGCGGTTACCGGATATGATCCCCATTTGCTTGAAGTCCCCTGCGATACACTGAACGAACAGACAACTCGGGGAGACGCCATGAATGCTGTAGAACTTGCCGCCGTGCTTGATCGTGGGGAGAATATCTCGGTCGAATTCAAGCGCTGCGGTGCCCAACCTGAGGCGGATGTGTTCGAGACGGTATGTTCATTCAACAACCGGTTCGGCGGATCGATCTTTCTTGGTGTACTCGACGACGGCACTGTCGAAGGTGCCAATGAGGGTCAGGCTGTGTCCATCGAACGCAATCTGGTGAATGTCGTCGGGAATCCCAAACTCTTCAATGTCGCGCCGGCTATCGAGACCGAGCGTATCGAATACGACGGCAAGCTTGTAATCCGCGTCTGGGTTCCGGCCGGACCGGCTGTCGTCAGTTTCAAGCATGTGATCTACGACCGCGTGGCCGACGTGGATCGACGTATCACCAGCGAAACGCAGATCGCGCAGATGCACATTCGCAAGCAGAACCATTTCAGCGAGCAGCGCGTATACCGGTATCTGAAACCGTCCGATTTTCGACTTGATCTGCTGCCTCGCGTGCGCAAGATGGCCGCTTTGAAGACACCTGGTCATCCGTGGACCGAGATGGATGACATGGAGCTGTTGCGCAGCGCCGACCTGTACGGCGTGAACTACGACACTGGTGAGGAGGGCTTCAACCTCGCCGCCGTGATGCTACTCGGCAAGGATGAGGTCATCTCGCGTATCGCGCCCGCATACCGTACCGACGCGATCGTACGGCGTGAGAATCTGGACCGCTATGACGACCGTCTGATCGTGACTACGAATCTGATCGAAGCGCAATCGCAGGTCTCCGAGTTTGCGAAACGGTATCTCCCCGACCGGTTCATGCTGGAGGGCGATCAGACCGTAAGTCCTCGGGACATCATCATCCGCGAGCTGGTCTCGAACCTGATGATTCATCGTGAGTTTGTTAGTCCGTATCCAGCCAAGTTCCTGATCCTCAACGATGGCATCCATACAGAAAATGCCTCCAAGGCGATTTTTCAGGGGCAGCTCGCCATCACGAGTTTCAAGCCGGTATCGAAGAATCCGTTCATCGCGAAGTTCTTCCGCAACATCGGCCTGGCTGACGAGCTCGGCAGCGGCATGCGCAATCTGTACAAGTATTCAAAGCCCTACTCCGGCAAGGATCCCGTACTCGACGACGGCGATGTATTTGAGGCATTCGTTCCCGTGCGCTGGGTGGAGGGCACGTCTGCCAAAGACGATGCGCCGACTCATGATGGGGATGAACATGAAACTGTACATGACCATAATGAGCAGGTATCTACCTCAGACGAAACTGTAAATGAAACTGTAAGTGAAACTGTAAATGGCATTCCAGAGAGGGAACAGCGTCTTTTGGAATTGATCCGCAGAAATCCATCGCTCACGTATCGGCAGGCAGCAACTGCGTTGGACGTATCCTATACCACGGTATGGCGGACGCTCCATATGATGAGAGAAGACGGACTCATCGCTCGTGAGGGCTCGGATAAACGCGGCAAATGGCGCGTTCTTTCTGTATCTCCGTCGTCTCATCAATGACATGACGATCCGCGCTTTTTCGTTGCGGTGGTGTTTTTCCCGATTCTGTTGCGGCGGTTACCGACTACGTAGCTTCTGCCGTGTAAGGTGAGGAATGGTGTCGTGAATCGAGTGCGATTAGACTTGCACTTAACTGTGTCTTTTAAGGAGTTGTAATGTCTCAGACGGATGAGAAGACGATCGATCAGCTCAATGAGGAAGCTGACATCGCCGCCGATTACCTCGAGGGCCTGCTGGATATCGTCGATTACGAAGGCGACATCGAGATGGGTGTGCGCAATAACCGTCCGGTGGTGCAGATCGTGGCCGACGACGATACGGACATCAAGCATCTGATCGGCCGTAAAGGTGAGGTGGTTGACGCGCTGCAGCAGCTGACTCGTTTGGCCGTGCAGCAGAAGACCGGCGAGCGCTCGCATCTGATCATCGACGTGGACGGCTATCTCAAGCGCAAGCGTCAGCGTCTGAAGGACATGGCTCTGGACGCGATCGACGAGGTGCGCGAGACCGGAGAGCCGGTGTCGCTGGATCCGATGAACTCGTTCGAGCGCAAGATCATCCACGATGTGGTGCGTGACGAGGGACTGAAGTCCCGTTCCCACGGCGAGGAGCCGCACCGTTACGTGACGGTGTACCGCAAGGCCTCCGCGACCGCCGCCGACGTCGATGCCGATGTGGCCGACGACGGCGTGGACGAGGTCGAGGAGTAATCGGCGCAATCGATAGTGGTAAGAACGACGGAACGATAACGACAAGGACGAAGAGTACGCGCATATGACGGATCAGCTTGACGGTTCGCCGATCATTGACGAGGTGCTGGGCGCCGCGGCGGCCCCGCTGCGGGTGTTTCACGAGAAACTGGAACGTGAGGGGGAGCCGCGTGGCCTGATCGGCCCGCGTGACGTGGATATTCTGTGGGAGCGGCATATCCTCAACTCCGCGGCCGTGGTGCCGTTCATTCTTGACGCGCTGGGCGTGCCCGACGACGAGAACGGCGAGGGACGCCTGAACGCCACCGGTCAGCTTGCCGACGTGGGCAGTGGCGGCGGATTCCCCGGCATCATTGTGGCGGCGTGCCTGCCGAAGGTGTCGGTGTCGCTGATCGAGCCGATGGAGCGTCGCGTGGACTGGCTGAGCGAGGTCGTGCACGATCTTGACCTTGGCAATGTGCGTATCGTGCATGCGCGTGCCGAGGATGCGAAGAAGCCTGGTGAGGGCTTTGACGTGGTGACCTGCCGCGCCGTGGCGCCCATGCGTAAGCTTGCCGGCTTCACGATGCCGCTGCTGCGTTCCGGTGGCCGTCTGGTGGCGTTGAAGGGTCGTACCGCGCAGGATGAGATCGACAAAGGCATGAAGATGATCCTGCGTGCCAAGGGCCGCGATCCGCGCGTGGTGGACGCCCCCGTGGCACCCGGTCTCGAATCCACCTACGTGGTGCTGGTGGACAAGAAGTAGCGTTTGGCGGCTGGATTTTCTTCCTATAGGACGTAGACGTTTCATTCGCAGCCTGAATTTGGGACATCGAAAACAGAAAGGAGGAGCTGACGCATCAGCTCCTCCTAGGCGTCACCCGAGGGCTTCCGCCGCAATTGCTATGCAAGTGTAGCATGCAGCATGCGCTATAAGGGAGCTTGTCTCGGAAACACGGGCATTCACACCATTTTGTTCGTTACAGTGAAGCGAACGTCCGTATTGACTGCAGTTTCTGACGTGCCCCCGTATGAACGAGCCTACTAAAGATAGGCTGAGGCAGCTTTTGCTGATATGAATCAAGCAGCGACACGTAACCATCTAGAAAAGCGAGACGGTTGTGCTCGGGTGCTTGCAATTTGGTCATCAGATAGGCGAGCAGGGCCATGTAGTCTGTGATCTCCCCGAAATCCACTCCAATCATTCCCGTGTCCCCGGCGAGCATCTTGCCAATGTCGCGATTGACTCGGGCCTGCTTGAATCGGACATCCATGACCACGCCATTATGGGCGATGGCGTTACGGAAATCCTTGAGTGCGAAGATAATATTGCCAAGCACGGTGGCCGAGTCGTAGTTGCTGGGGAGGCCAAGCTCGCTGACGATGGCGGCCTTCACTCGTGCGTCCAGACATTTATAGAACGTACCAAAAGTTCCCAACGTCATTACCTCGAACAACGCCCAGATAGGGATGGCCTTGTCTTCATCCAGAAAATGCTGGATTACGGGAACCGAACTTTTATAGCGCTGCGCCATCAGAGCATCAATCTCATTTCTGAGCCGCATACGTTGCAATAAGGCCGGCTTGTAATCGCTTGTCCCTCGGTGCGCCCGATAGGCGGTTAGGCTCTGCATGTACACTTGATCGAACGATTCGGAGCCAGCATCCGCCAATACTGCTTCCAACGTATAGTTTTTCAGAGCGGTCTCCACGAACATGATTTCCGGGTATGCCAGTGATTTCAACGACATATCAAAATCGTTCAGTGCGATCACTTGCGCAAAATCAGTAAGTGGGAAACGATTCTTAGCCATACCGGCGAAGCGGTATCCCTTATAGCCGTGATAATAGCCAAGATTCTTTAACTCCTGACGCTGGGTTTCGTCAATGGCAACACCGTTATCAGAGAGATGCTGCATCAGCTCATCCACCGTCTTTATTGCTGGGGCCTTTCCTTAAGATTGCAATACGGGAATTGTATCGCCTGCGAAGGTGATAGGAGGCGGATTAAGGCACAGTGAGGTTGTCGCTGATCGCGCGTAGGTATGTTTATAACGAACGATCGATGGCTATTTTGCCTTGCGGTACGGCGTTGCATGGTGTTTCCCCGTGGCCGACGGCACACTGGAAGGAAGCCTCGTGTTTCATGGTCCTTTCCAACAGTGTCGGTTGGTGAATGAACTCCTGTGAAACAGAGCGTGCTTCATGATGGACAGACATGCCCTCGTGGTGTGAGGAGCGAATCGAGCGGACGCCAATCGGACGTGATGAAATCCTGACGTACTGAATAGTGCGTGTTATGCACACTATGTGGTGGATAGGTTGTGGATAACTTCAACAAAATTGTGGATAACTTTTTGGACGCTGTCTAATAGTTGCAATCGCAACGATGTTAAGGGTTCGGCAAACGATTGCTTTAATGGCAAGAAATGGCATCAAAGCCAGGTTTTCCACATCGTTATCCACAAATATCCACATTCGTCCACAATGGCCGATTTGACTTGCGTTGTCGGTGTGTGATGACCACAATGGGAATCCGATTCGGATACAATCGAAGAATATTTGAACGAAGAAAGGTGAACCATGGCGAATGTTTCACGTGAAACAACACAGGCCGATGGTCAGGAGCAGGGGGAACACATCGAATCCGCCAATGATGTGCTGAACCGCATCTTCAGTGATGGATCCTCCTCCTCGATGGGCTCCCAGCTGGCGGACCTCGCCCGCAGGCGCCAGCAGCTCAGTGAAGCGCAGTATCCCAAGCCCTCCGAGACCCGCGTGATCGCAGTCGCCAACCAGAAGGGCGGCGTAGGCAAGACCACGACCGTGGTGAACCTGGCCGCGGCGCTCGCCGACTCCGGTTCCCGCGTACTGGTCGTCGATATGGATCCGCAGGGCAACGCGTCCACCGCGTTCGGTGCGGAACACTCCTCCGGCAGCCCGTCGGTGTACGACGTGCTCGAAGGCCGTCTGGACATCAACGACGTGAAACAGCCGTGTGAGGACTTCCCGACGCTGGAGATCGTGCCGTCCACCATCGATCTGTCCGGCGCCGAACTGGAGATCGCGAATCTCGAAAATCGTACGTTCCTGTTGCGCGACAGCATCGTCGAATATCTGAAGAACACCGACGATCACTACGACTACGTCTTCATCGACTGCGCGCCGAGCCTTGGTCTGCTCGTGCTCAACGCACTGTGCGCCGCGCACGAGGTACTGATCCCGATCCAGGCGGAATACTACGCACTGGAAGGTCTGGGACAGCTGCTCAAGACCATCGGTCTGGTGCAGGGCACGGTCAACAGGAATCTGATCATCTCCACCATGCTCATCACCATGTTCGATCGTCGTACGATCCTGAGCCAGGATGTGTACGATGAGGTGAAGGAGCATTACCCCGACATCGTGCTCGACACCACGATTCCGCGCGCAGTGAAGATCGCGGAGGCGCCGAGTTTCAACAAGTCGGTTATTGCATACGACGCAAACGGTGCGGGTGCGGTGGCGTACCGTGAGGCGGCTCTGGAGATCGCCAAGCGTTCCGAAAGGGTTCTGAAGACTATCGCAGCACGAAGGAATGGTGACTGACATGGCAACGCGTTCACGTCGCTTGGGCAAGGGACTGGGAGCGTTGTTCCCGACCATCCCCGACGAGTCCGAACTGCAGGGGGTTCCGAAGCCCGAACCGGCTCCGGTTGCACCCGCTCCGGTAAAGAAGGCCGAGAGGAAGGCTGCGGAGCCGGTCAGGCCGGTTGTCGCGACGCCGAAGCCCGTCGCGGATAATAAGCCGAAGTCGGCGGCCGATGCGCCCAAGACCGGTGAATCCGGCGAAGGCGCCGCATCTGTTCGTCCGGCGAAACGTGCGGGCAAGAGCCGTCGTCCGAGCATGCCGTCGCTGGTGGATTCGGTGAATCCGAGCGATCATCCCAGCGATATGTTCTTCGGCGAGGCGCCGTCCGCGCCTGCCGCACCCGCCGCCAAGACCGAGGAGCCGGCCGTTACGGCCGAGTCGCCCGCCGTCGTTGAGGCTCCGGTCGCCTCTGCCACCGCCGAGGTGCCCGCCTCCGCGGTGAAGCTGTCCGTGTCCGCGCCGGCGTCGTCCGATGCGAACGATGACGATATCAAGCCGGTCGAGGGCGGATACCTCGCCGAGCTGCAGATCAAGGACATCATGCCCAACGAACATCAGCCCAGGCTGATCTTCGATGAGGATGAGCTGATGGAGCTGTCGCGCTCGATCCAGGAGGTCGGCGTACTGCAGCCCATCGTGGTGCGTCGTCGTGCGGCGAAGAACATCACCGCGGAGAAGCCCGCCGCATACGAGCTCATCATGGGCGAGCGCCGTATGCGCGCCAGCAAGCTCGCCGGGCTCACCGAGATCCCCGCGATCGTCAAGACCACGTCCGACGACGACATGCTGCGTGACGCGCTGCTGGAGAACCTGCACCGCGTGGCGCTGAACCCGCTCGAGGAGGCGGCCGCCTACCAGCAGATGCTGGACGAGTTCGGCCTCACCCAGGAGCAACTGTCGAAGTCGGTGTCGAAGTCCCGTCCGCAGATCGCCAACACGCTGCGTCTGCTGCAGCTGCCCGCCTCAGTGCAGAAGAAGCTATCGGCCGGCGTGCTGTCGGCCGGTCACGCGCGTGCGCTGCTGAGTCTGCCCACGTCCGAGCAGATGGAGGCGCTGGCCGACCGCATCATCGCCGAGGGCCTGTCCGTGCGCTCGGTGGAGGAGATCGTGGCGACCGAGGCCGCCAAGGATCCGGGCAAGAAGAAGCGCAAGCCGCGCAAGAACGTGTGGTCCGATTCCGACATGGTGCACTCGCTGGAGAACCAGTTCGACACCAAGGTGGCGATCCGCGGCACCAAGAAGAAGGGCCGCATCGAGATCACGTTCGCGTCGGAGGAGGATTTCGACCGCATCGTGCAGCTGCTGTCCATCGCCCGTCGCGACGACGCCGCTGCCGCCGGCAACGACGGTTGGGTGTGAGTTCGCTCGAAACAGCACTATCCCAACGTTTCACATGAAACATAACGGCTCTCTAGTTTCACATAGAGAGCCGTTTTTCGTCGGGCCGCCGGTCCGTCAGCCCCTAGTGTGATCACACTAAGTGTGAAACTTAGTCATCATTATGGTTTCACGTGGAACCACAATAATCAGTGTTCCACACTATCGTGCAGCGATACCGATCGCTACAGCAGCGCGATGAGTTCGTCGACGTGCCCGGGGGTGGTGGCCCAGCTGGTGCAGATGCGCATCACCGAATGATCGTCGTCGTACTTTTCCATGAAACCGAGCCGTACATGCGTGCTCAGCCGGTCGATGGTCGGCTGATCCAGCACGATGAAGATCTGATTCGTCGGCGCCTCGAAAGCGAACCGATACCCCTTCTCACGCAACGCCGTACGAATGCGCTCAGCCGCCTCGTTCGCGTTGCGGGCGATGCGCGTGTACAGGTCGTCGGTGAACAGCGTATCGAACTGCAGGCCGAGCAGCCAGCCCTTGGCCAGCAATGCACCGTGCTGCTTGACGAGCGTGAGGAAGTGCCTGGGCGCGTTGCCGCGCGGGAACACCACGGCCTCGCCGAACAGCGCGCCCACCTTGGTGCCGCCGATGTAGAACACGTCGGCGATACGGGCCAGATCCTTCAACGTGACGTCGTTGCCGATCGCGGTGAGCGCATAGCCGAGTCGTGCGCCGTCCACGAACAGCGGAATCCCGTACTTATGGCAGACGTCGGCGATGGCCTCCAGCTCGGCCTTGGCGTAGATCGTGCCGTACTCGGTGCACTGTGAAACGTAGACGCTGCCGGGAAACACCATATGCTCGTGGTTGTCGTCGGCGTAGAACGTGGCAATGTAATCACGCAGTTCGTCGGCGTCGATCCTGCCGTCGTGCTGGGGGAGCGTGAGCACCTTGTGTCCGGTAGCCTCGATCGCGCCGGCCTCGTGCACGTTCACGTGGCCGGATTCGGCGGCCACCACGCCGGCGTACGGCGGAGTGATCGTATCGATCACGGTCATATTGGTCTGCGTACCGCCTACGAGGAACCAGATCTCAGCGTCCGGGCATCCGCACGCCTCGCGGATACGAGCCTTGGCGGACTCGCAGTAATGATCCATGCCGTAGCCGGTGATCTGTTCCATGTTCGTTTCGGCGAGCCGACGCAGAATAGCCGGATGCGCGCCCTCGCTGTAGTCGTTCTCAAAAGACAACATGATGGTCTTCCCTCTGTTTTATGAACGTGTCGGTGTGATAGACGCGTGGAACAGCGAATATCGAATGTTTCATGCGAAACATCGAGTAAACGCGTGTTCCACGCGGACGGAATAATGCCTCGCCACGGGCGATGTCGAGGACGAGCATGACAGTCCGATCATTGTGCCGACCATCATGCAGTCTTCGAGGTTCTGTGACGTACCGCCTACTCCGTCTCCACCAGATACATCTGTGCGTCAAGCGCAGCGCGGCAACCCATGCCGGCCGCGGAAATGGCCTGACGGTACACGGAATCGGCGTTGTCTCCGGCGGCAAACACGCCCGGCACCGACGTGCGCGTGGAACCGCCGTCCACGATTACCGTGCCATCGCCCGCTAGCTCGAGCGCGCCGTCGAGGAACGCGGTCTGCGGCGTGTGTCCGATCGCCACGAACACGCCGTTCGCATCGATATCGCGCGTCTCGCCGGTCGTCACGTCACGCAGCGTCACGCTCGTCGCACCGTTCGCATTATCACCATGGATTTCGTCGACCACGGTGTTCATCACGAACTCGATCTTCGGATTCTGCTGCGCGCGTTCAATCATGATGCGCGACGCACGGAACTCGTCACGACGATGCACCAGCGTGACCGACGAACCGAAACGAGACAGGAAGTCGGCCTCCTCCATGGCGGAATCGCCGCCGCCGACCACCACGATCGGCTTGTCGCGGAAGAAGAAGCCGTCGCACGTGGCGCAGTACGAGACGCCACGGCCGGAGAACTCCTGCTCGCCGGGCACGCCCAGCTTGCGCGGCTCCGAACCGGTGGCCACGATCACCGTGCGGGCCCGGTATTCATTGCCGCCGTCGGTGCGCACGGTCCTGATGGCACCGGGCGTGGTGTCGGAGAAGTCCACCGACGTCACGTCATCGTACTCGATCATGGCGCCGAACTTCTCCGCCTGCTCGCGCATGCGGTCCATGAGGTCCGGGCCGAGCACGCCCTCGGGGAAGCCGGGGAAGTTCTCCACCTCGGTGGTGTTGATCAGCTGCCCGCCGGGATTGAGTACGCCGGCGATGACCAGCGGCTGGTATCCGGCGCGGGCGAGATAGATGGCGGCCGTGTACCCCGCAGGGCCCGACCCGATGATGATTGCGTCGCGAATGTCACTCATACGCCCCACCCTACCGTGCGGGTGTCGATTCCATGTATCACTGCCGGCGGAATCCGGGGGCGTGCCGAGGATGTTTGCCGGATCCGGTGCGGGTTCGCTCGTCGGACACTACAAACCCGCAGCGGAGCCGACCGTATACTGCGGGTCTGTCATGCGCGCACGACGAACCCGCAGTGAGATGGTGCGCTTGCTGCGGGTTTGTTTATCGAGCAGGACGAACCCGCAGCGAGACGGTATGTTTGCTGCGGGTTCGTTGTCGATCGGCGCCTAACCCGCAGCAAACGGCGGATGCGGGACCGATCGATGATGATCGATCGGCCTACTTCGCCTTCCTGATCGTGGCGATGAAGATGATCGACGCGAGCAATGCCACGATCGACAGCACGAACACCGGCTTGTACGTGCCGAGAACGCCGAACAGGATCGACGTGACGATCGGTCCGAAGATCTGACCGAACGTGTTCGACAGGTTCAGGATGCCGAGGTCCTTGCCGGCCTCCTCCTTGCTGGGCAGCACGTCCACGTTCAGTGCCTGATCGCACGTGTTGTAGATGCCCAGACCGAAGCCGGCGACCGCGCCGAACACGTACATGGCGGTGGCGGTGGGCCATACGAACGGTACGGCGAAACCGATCGCGATGATCACGGCGCAGGCGATGACCAGCGGTTTGCGGCGGCCGATCTTGTCGGACAGCGGGCCGGACACGACCATGGAGACCAGCGAGGCGACCATGCTGCACACCGATACGAGCGCGATCGTGGCGGCCGCGGTCTGCGCGTCCTGGCCGATGTAGTCCTCGACCACGTACAGCTGGTAGCTGATGATCATGTAGTAGCCGAGCATGATGAGCAGACGGCCGACCAGCGCCTTATAGAAGTCGCCGCAATTTTGTGTCGGGGGCTTGAAGCTCATGAGCAGCGACCTGACGCTGAACGCGACGTGCGGCATGTTCGCGGCCGACGGCTCCTTGGGCCAGGTGAGTGCGGTGGCCAGACCGGCGATGCCGAGCGCGATGCCCGCGATGATGAATCCGGTGAGCTGGTTCGTGATGAACCACGCGCCCACGATCGTGCCGAGCGTGGATCCGATGGTCACGCCGAAGCCGTAGGCGGCCGACATCTGTGCGCGCTTGGTGTCGGGCACGCGGTCGGACAGCACGGCGAGGAACGGGGCGAGCAGTGCGTTCAGACCGAGCTGGAATCCCGCCCAGCACAGCAGGATCAGAGGAATGGACGGGGCGAGTGCGGCCAGGAACAGGCTCAGGCCGGCGAGTGCGGAGCCGATGACCATGTACGGGGTGCGTCGGCCGAAACGGGAGCGTGAACGGTCGGACAGCGCGCCGAACACGAGGTTGGCGATGAGGGCTACGGCCGCGCCGACGGCGTTGAGCTGGGCGATGAGTGCGGTGGGGTTGGCGAATCCCTCGTCTCGGAATCGCTGCGGCAGCAGCACCTGAGAGGAGGCTGCGAACGGCACGACCCACAGCAGGCCGCAGATCAGGAAGCCGAGCATGAAGCGGACGATGTCGGCCTTGGTGAAGCGCTCGCCGAGCGCGTTGTCGGCCGTTGCGGCTGCGGCCGATGGGGTAATGGATTCGGTGAGGGTCTCGGTCTCCAATGTTGGTGTGGCGACGGCGCTTCCCATATATCCTCCTTTGGATATGCGGCTGGTCTTCCTCTTCCCTGAGGGTGCTGTGCGGTGACGCACATGCGTGTGCGGTGTGTCTGTGTGCGCGGCGCGCGTTGTGCGTGCGTGGCATGGTCGTTCATGCGGTATGTGGCTGCGATCGCGTCGATGATGACCGCCGCTTCCGTTGTGCGGCGTGCGTCGGTCATGGTTTTCAATCGATCGCGAAGCGGTTACCGATCGGTCACTAACCGGTCGGTAACCCATAATTTAGCACTGTGGGTCGAACGACACGCGGGGCGGTGGTGAGTGATGCCGATCATTCGCTGCGGGTTCGTTTACCGACTGCGACGAACCCGCAGTGAAACGGTGCGCTTGCGGCGGGTTCGTCGTCGGTCGGCACCGGACCCGCCGCGCAGCGTAGGCGAGTATTCGATGCCGGACGATTCGGGCTGCTGTACGGTCGTACAATATCCAGCAGAGAGAACACGAAAGGCCACATATGGAATCGCATATCAAGCCCATCCGGGAGATCCATCCGCGCGTCCGGCAGATCGAGGACGTGTCCGCCACACTGTTCGGCGAATCCGGCTACTACGGCACTTCGCTGCGCGACATCGCCGAGCGTGTGGGCATCTCCAAGGCCGGGCTGCTGCACTACGTGACCAGCAAGGACAACCTGCTGTGCATGGTGCTCAACGACTGCTACGACCAGCCCACCAGGGTCAACATGGCCGTGCATGAACTGTTGCAATACGATGGTCCGGTGCCGGACGACAAGCGTCTGCACATCCCCGCGTACTTCCGCGAGCTCGCCACCGTGAACGAGCAGCGACCGCAGCTCGTGCGACTGTTCACCACCATGAACGCCGAGGCGCTCAACCCCGACCACCCCGCGTACGAGTACTTCCGCGAGCGCGACGCCGCACTGACCGAGGTTGCGTACGCCGACATCTGGTATGCGCCGGATGGGGTGGCGACGCCGGAGGTGATGATGACCGCGTATCGGGCGATGGACGGCGTGCAGATCAGCTGGCTGCGCAATCCCGAACACACGCTGCTCGAACGGTGGGATGCGGTGGAGCGCTCGCTGTTCCCCGCGTCGATCTGGGAAGGGTATATGTAGCGCGGGCGCGCGGTTGTGGTTGCGTTTGGTTGCGACGATGCGACGGAACGTAACCGAAGACGGTTCCTTGAGTACGTTTCGTTGTGCGTGACTAGCGGAACGTACTCGGGGAGGGGGCTGCGGTTACGTTTCGCTGTGCGTGATTGACGAAACGTAACCGGGAGATGCGCTGCGGTTACGTTCCGCTACGGTTTATCTGCGGACCGTAACCGCAGCCGGGTGTGCGATTACGTTGTGCCACATTTGACTAACGGATCGTACTCGAAGGGTGTGGTTTGATTACGGTTCGTCGCGAATCGCTGACGGACCGTAATCCGGACTGAGAGGTTGTTTACGGTTCGCTGTTGAATGGCGGCTGGCTGTAATCAGGATGATCTGCGTATCCGTGCTCATTGGACGCATGTGTACGTCAGATACGCCTGCAACGAGTGGCTACGAGGTCTGTCCGATGTATACGTGCGTCGAATAAGCATGGAAGAACTCAGTATGGTGCTTGTTGGGCGCATGCGTGCGGCGAATAAGCACGGGAAGGGTCGATACGGTGCTTATCCGACGTATGCGTGCGGCGGATAGACCTGGAGGTGTGGCATACGAGGCTCATCGGACGTATGCGTGCGTCGAATAAGCATCGAAAGCGTCAAAAGCGGGTTTACAGGGAGGGGCGGAACGGAGTTGGATATGGACGAACCCGCCCGGATATGTGGTCTCGGACAGGTTCGGCGGATGTGCTGCGTAGAGCGGTTCACCTCAGTCGACTGGCGAAATGCATCAACGTCGCCTCGTGTTTCGGGTCCGACGGCTCCTCTTATCGAGGGGCTGCCGCGAGCGGGGCTTAGTAGACCTTGACGCCGTTGAAGTAGAGGCCGCCTTCGGGGGTGGTGTCGACCGGCACCCAGATGACGATGTCCTGCGTGTTCACGGTCTTGTTGAGCTTCACCTCGGTGGTGCCGCTTGCGTCGAACGAGAACTCGCCCACGAGCTCGCCGCCGGTCGGATCGCTGCTCGTGGCACCCGCATACACCTGCGCCTTGCCGCCCGACTGCCTGATCGACACGACCAGACGGGACACGTCCTGCGGCTGCGTGAGACGAATGTGCCATCCGCGGCCGTTGTACTGGCTCGTACGGTTCACGAACGTCTGCGACGACGTGGCGTATTCCGTGGTGTTCTGCGGCGCCTCGGTCTGCTTCGGATCGGGGACCTTCTTCGCGTTCTTGTCCGCGGTGATCACGGTGGGCGTGGCCTCGGCCGACTTCTTCTCCGACGGAGTGGAAGAGGCCGCGGACGACGAAGCGGATTCCGACGGGGACGCGCTCGCCGAACCGGACGCCGACGGCGATGCCGACTGCGTGGCACCCGGGAACGCCACATCGGACGAGTTGAACGACGGCCATGCGCTGGACTTCTGACCCTCACTCTTGGGGGAGAACAGGCCCAGAGCGGCGGCGGAACCCAGGAAGATCGCCAGCAGCGCCACCACGGTGCCCACCACGATCGCGATGCGCTTGCGTCCCAGCTTGCGCTTGGTCTCCGGAGTGGCGTTGGTCTCGGCCGGCTCGGGGGTCTCCATGTACGACGGCGGATTCACCGGCACCTGCGGCTCGAAGCTCGCGGGCAGCGGTTCGATCACCATCGTGGTCTCCGGATCCTCCTCGGCACCGGCAGCGGCGCCGTTCTCGGAACGTTGCGCGGCGCTCTCGGCCGGCGTGAAGCTCGGCGGCGCCACCTGCCCGGTCACACCACCCGGCAGCGGCACGTTCTCGGGATCTCCCTCCCACGTGTCCTCGTCGCCGAAGTCGTGCGCGCCACGTGCGGCGCGAATCGACGCCACGTCGAGGCCCATCGTCGGACGTCCGCTGAAGTCCTTGCCGCCCTGGGGCATCACGCCCAGCGGTACGCCATCGTCCTCGAAGTCGCTCGGATCGACGTTGTCCACCTCGCTCTTGGAAAACAGCTGATTCGGACGCCACGTCAGCTCGCTCGGCTGCTGCGCGATCTGCGGCTCGCTCACCGCAAGGAACGACTGCGGAATCGGCACGATGCTCGTCTCATTGGCCGGACGGAACTCCGCCAGCTTCACCGACGGGCTCGAGGGATGCGACGGAATGACGATATCGTCACGGGTCAGCTCGGTCATCGGCTTCCACGTGCCGAGCAGCGCTTCGAACTCGTCGAGCGTGCTGATCGGGATCGGCGCGTCATGATCGCGGTCGTGAATGCCGAGACCGCGCGCGCACAGAATCGTATACTCGTCGGGCGTGCCGGCAGGCAGCTCATCGAGCGCGTTCGCGTCGGCCGGATCGAACACGTGACCGGTCAGCGCCTGATAGAGCACGGCGGCGATCTGACGGATCACCACGGACTCGGAGTCGGGGTTCTCGCCGGCATGACGCAGCAGCGGCGGCACGAGCGCGGCGGAGATCGGCGCATCGGCCAGCGTCACGCTCTGCGACGTCATACGGATCGTGGCAGCGGAGATGGCACGATGGTTCAGACCGGACTGACGCAGCGACTTGGCGGCCTCCACGGTCTCGCCCACGATCGTGCGGATGGCCTCCGCGCTCAGCGCGTGCGTCGAATCGTCGGCGTTGTGTGCAAGATAACGTTCGAGCGAAATGCCGTGATCAAGATCGGTGACGATGATGCACGCGCCCTCGTCGGAACGGATCTGCTGGATGGGTGTGAAGTGCTTGTTGTGGCTCAGGGTGAGCGCGCTCGCCACATCGTTGGCCATGCCCGCGAACGTGGAGTCGGTGATCAGGAAGAGCTGGCAGTCCTTGGCCATCACACTGTCGTTCGCCCGCCAGACCGAGATGCCGGGCTCCTCACGCAGGATCTGCACCAGCGTATAGCGGTCGATGAGGGTGTCTCCAAGTCCTGGCTTCATAGTGGTGTTGCTCTTCCCTGCGAATAAATCAAGCTGTTGATGGGCCTTAGTCATTCTATAAGTGGGACTGCCCGATGGGATGCGGTCCGCGGCCGTCTGCGGTGAAGGTTTCGACGACGTCGAAGGGGCGGACGGGGGTGCCACGGGCGGCGTTACGGGCGCTGTGGCGAGTTTTGTGGTCTTGTCACGGTCGGCAATGCCGTGATCCGCATTGTCGTCGTTGGCATCGCCGGACGCGGGCTGATTGTCGGGCGACGAGGCCACAAAACTCGCATCCTCGGTGGCGGAGTCCGATTCGGCGGCCGTGTTCGCCGCGTCTGAGGCGCCATTCGCGCCGCCGCGATGCAGGAACCGCGCCTTGACCGCGTTGACCAGCGACGTGAACTCGTCCACGCGCAACGCCATCAGCAGCAGCGCATACACCACGGCCGTCACGATCGTGCCCACGATGCAGATGATCAGCGAATCGATCCATCCCATATGACCGTCGAACGGACCGACGTCGACGTGCAGCAGTCGCATGACCGGCTTGCACGCCAGCCAGCAGGCCACGCCCGCCGCCACGCCCGCCACGATCGCCTTGGCATGCATGACGATGATGCGACGGCCGTCGAGATTGCCGCCCATGCGCTTGCGCAGACGCAGGAAGATGAACGGAATCGTAAGAATGTACGCGAGACTCAGCGCAAGACCCACCAGCGTGGCCCACTGCTGCGGCGGCGCGATCATGATCGCCGGCAGCAGCAGTGCCATCTGCACCGCATTCTCCAGCAGGGCGAACAGGAACGGACTCTTGCCGTCCTCATACGCGTAGAACGTGCGCTGGATCAGCAGGAACGCGCTGATCGGCACCAGACCGATCGACAGCGTCACCAACGGCCCGGCGATCAGCAAAGCGTCATGCACGTTCACGGACGGCAGCAGCGCTCGCGTGATCGGCACGGGCATAGCGATGAGCGCCGCGGAGAAGAACACCATCGACAGGCCCACCGTGCGTAGCGACGAGCTCAGATCCTCGCGCGCGGTGGCCACGTCGTGATCGCTGATCGCGCGCGACAGTTTGGGGAACACGGCCGTGGTGATCGACACCGCAATCAGCGAATACGGCAGGATGTACAGCGAATACGCGTACTGGTACGAGCCGTTGCCGGCGATGTTGTACAGATCATGGCCGGCGTGCGGCGCACCCGTATTGATCTGCGACGTGACCATGCCCACGACCAGATTGAGCATGGTCATCGCAAGACTCCACGCGGCCACCTTGCCCATCGAACGCAGACCGATGCCATGCAGACCCCACTTGGGACGGTAGTGCAGACCCAGACGCATGAGCGGCAGGAACAGGATCACTGCCTGGAACGCCACGCCCAGCGTCCACGTGCCCGCGGTGAGCAGGATCTTGTCCTCCGTCCAGAAGTCCATCGGCATGCGGTCGGCCTTGCCGAACAGCATGATGAACGCGGTGAAGCCGGCGCAGCTGATCACGTTCGCACCCACCGAGCTCCACGCGTACATGCCGAACCGGCCCTTGGCGGCCAGAATCTGGCCGAGCACCAGATACAGTCCGTAGAAGAAGATCTGCGGCATGCACCACAGCGTGAACGCGTTGACGAGCGCTCGCTGGTCGGGTGCCCAGTTCGGGTTCACGTACAGTCGGGTGACGAGCGGTGTGCCCAGCATCATCACGGCGGTGACGGCGATGAGCAGCGTGATCGACACGGTGATGAGCTTGTTGAGGCGCTCGTTCGCGTCCTCATGCTTGAGCGTGCGCACGATCTGCGGCACGAGCACGGCGTTGAAGATGCCGCCCGAGATCAGCGTGAAGATGACCTGCGGGATCATGGAGCCGGTCTGGTAGGCGTTCGCGGCGATGCCGGTGGTGCCGATCGCGGCGGCCAGCAGGATTGAGCGAATCTGTCCGGTAACGCGCGAGGCCGCCGTGCCGGCGGCCATGATCAATGAGTTGCGTCCTACGGAATTCGTTGTTTCGGAGCTCTGGGAACTCATTCGTCGGGGTCCTTTACACGATGGAACTGTCGCCACAGGCCAAGCAGGCCCAGCAGCACGGCGAGCGCGAGGATCGCGTAGCCGCTCCAGTCATTGATCTGCAGCACGCTGGTGATCTTCGCCTCGGCGGTGTCGCTGATGGGCTGACCGTTGGAGTCCTGCAGTTGGATGGTCACGGTGGCCGTGCCGGAGCTCAGCACGCGGATGGTGAGCGTGGACTGCACTTCGGAGTTGGCGGGAATGGTGAGCTCCTCGCCGGAGGAGGAGACGATCTGTTCGGAGTCGGTGCCCGCCATGAGTCGGACGCGTACGGCGTACGGGTGGCTGTTGGCGATGGTGACGGGCATGCTCGCGCTCTGGCTGACGATGTTGATCGAGTCGGGCTTGGCGACGGTGACGCCGGAGAACAGGCCGTCGGCGATGCGTCCGGCGGCCTTGACGAGTCGTTGGTCGTTCGTCTTGGAGCTGCTGAACGCCTTGAGTGCCAGATCGGTGTAGGCGGAGCGCAGTGAGGTGACCCAGCGGGCGGCGGATTCGCTGAGCTTGGCGGTGGAATCGCCGTTGGCGCCGGAGTCGGTGTTGCCGGTGTCTTCCTTGGCAAGCACATTGTCGGCGAAGCGCGTGATTTCGACGTAGGCGTCGCGCAGCGTGGAGACCTGACCGCTCAGTCGTTCGGCGGTGGCGGCGGTCGTGTTGGCGTTGTCGGAGTCGGTCGTGCTTGAGTCGGCGTCGGTGTTGGTGGCTTCGGTCATCGACGGCACTTCCGCCGCACGCTTGGCCGCGTCGTTGCCGCTGACCGACGGTTCGGCCTGCATCAGATCGTCGAGTCCGGCGAGCTTGAGCCAGGAGCAGGATTCCAGCTGCGTCATGAGCGATTCGACCGTGGTGGCGCTGGCGTTGGTGCCGAACGAGACGAGCAGCGTGCGGTCCTCGTACGGGCGTTCCATCTGGTAGAACGCGCTCTGCGCCACGAATCGGGCCATGCGGCCTGCCGTGGTGCCTTCGGCCTGCGCCTTGGCGTCGGATGAGGTGGCGGAGTCCTGGGCGAGCGCGCTGAGGTCGCGCTGCGTGGTGAGCACGGTTATGTCGCCGGCGTCGGTGGGCACGACCATCTTCGACGTGTGCACGGCGGTGGGGGAGTCGGTGTCGTAGTCGGTTTCGGCCACTACGGCGGAGTATCCCTGTGATTTGGCGGCAGCGAGCGCGCTGAGCGTCCATGAGGCGGTGGACTGCCAGGCCACGGTGGCGGGCGTGGTCTTTTCGTCGCCGGTGACGCTGTGGTACATGTCTGTGGCGGTGGATGCGCTCCACAGGTCGTCGGTCAGGCCGGCGTCCTTCCAGGGCAGGGTGTCGGCGGTCTGCGACTGGAAGGCGATGTCGAATCCGCGCGGCTGCATGAGTGCGGCGATCTGCGGGGTGCCTGAGAACGTGGTGAGATACGACGAGTCGGCCACGGCCTGCACGGCGGTGTGGCGGCGCAGTGTGGCGGCGAGCGACGACTGGTTGCGCCGCTGCTTGTCGGTGAGCGAGGTGACGGTGGTGGATTTCGCCGCTGCGTTGCCGGAGTCGGTTGCGTCGGAATCGTTGCCGTTGCCGGACGCGTTGGACGTGCTGGATGCGGCGCTGGCGCTCTGATCGTGGGTGAGCAGGTTGCGTACGTCGTTAGTGCTGACCTGCCAATTGGAGCCGGTCAGCGGCAGGGCCATGGTCAGTCCCAGCTGTGGTGTGGCGTCGACGTTGAGCCCGTCCTGCGTACGCGTGACGAACGAGTGGATGTTGGTCGTGACGTTCTCGCCGTCGGAGTTCTGCGACGCGTACGTGATGTTGAGCGGCTTGGCGCCCCAGGAGGTGAACTGGTCGAGCACGCTGTCGGCGCTGTTCGAGTCCGACGACGAGGAGTCCGACGAATTCGACGACGTCTTGGCGTGTGCGGTGAGCGTGACGGTGCGGCTGCCGCCGGCCTCGATGGAGTCCACGGTGGCGGTGGCGAGCGTGGTGTTCAGTCGGCGCAGACGGGGATCGGGCGTGGAGCCGTCGGCCCACGACTGCATCAGCGAACTGGAGTTGAACGAATACTTCGGATTGGTCAGCACCTTCACTTCGCCGGACGCGAGCATGCTGTTGGTGCCGTTCGTGATCGTCACGACGGCGGTGTAGTCGTTGGTGCCGTCGATCGTGGCGCTGGTGCCCGATTCAAGACTGACCGAGACCTTGCCCGTCGCATCGTCGGCGGCGTACGTGGGCACGACCCCGGCGAACACCATCGCCAGCGCGATCATCATGGCAAGGCAAACATCAACGAACACGCGTAGGCGTCGTACCGCCCCGCCGGGCATAGTGCCTCCGCTGCGGCCGGTATGGCCTCCGGTATTCACAAGCAAAACGGCCCTTACTTCTAATGACTTTCAGCGTTACTTCTTAGCGTTGCTCTTATGCTTTCGCGCGTACAGCCACGCAATCCTACGTTCGTTAGGATAGCTCAGGACGTCACTTAAGTCATCAAAACGTACCCAGATGGCGTCTTCCGCTTCGTGATCGGGGTCGCCCTCCACGGTGAGTTCGCCGCTGACGCGTCGCAATGCGTAGTGATGGACGAGCTTGTGCACGCGCTGGGCGGTGCCGGTGAACCAGTAGTCGATCGTGGCGATGGAGGTGATCACCTCGCCGAGGATGCCGGTCTCCTCGTGCACTTCGCGCACGGCGGTCTGCTCGGGCGTCTCGCCCTTTTCGATGTGTCCCTTCGGCAGGCACCATTCCAAATGGCCGGAACGGGAATGACGGGCGATGATCGCCACGCGGTCCTTGTCGTCGAAGATCAGTCCGCCGGCGGAATACTCGCGCACCACGGGCAGCTCACGGGCGTCGAGCGACGCGAACGTGGTGGGCTGGGTCTGCTTTTTCGCCATGATCGCGGGCGTCGGACGCATCGGAATCGGACTGTCGGACACTTCACGCACGTCGATCTGCGCCTCGACGTATTCAACTTGTCCCTCAGGCAGTCGCAATGTGATACTTTGTCCATATTTCGGTGTCTGAGAGCTGTACAGGGGACGCGGTTCGCACGCTTCGAAGTCATCGTCGAGCAGGTCGGAAACCCCATCGTTTTGGGTATGATTGCCCGAAGAACTGGCGGCACGGGCCATCATGCGCGCAACATCCCCGGGAGTAGTCATACCTTCTACAATACGCAAAACAATGTGCAGGTGGGGTAACGGTAAGCTTGATTGCGCACAGCGAAAGGAGCACGGAGTGGGATTCGAGGTATGGCCTGAGGCCATTGAACTGGGTGAGCTGTTCAAGGAACAGGGCTACGAGCTGGCGCTTGTGGGCGGGCCCGTACGCGATCTGCTGCTGCACAGGCCCTCGCACGATCTCGATTTCTGCACCTCCGCGCGCCCTGAGGAATTCGAGCCCATCCTGCGCAAGTGGGGCAACGGATTCTGGGATATGGGCCGCAAGTTCGGCACGCTCGGCGCGATGAAGAAGCGCGCCGACGGCAGCGAGATCGGCGTGGAGGTGACCACCTACCGTTCCGACAAGTACGATCCCGACTCGCGCAAGCCGGAGGTCAACTACGGCGACAGTCTTGAAGGCGATCTGTCCCGCCGTGATTTCACCGTCAACGCGATGGCGTTGCGCGTGCCCGAATGCGAGTTCGTCGACCCGTTCGGCGGTGCCAACGACATCAACAAGAAGATCCTGCGCACGCCCGTCGATCCGCGGCAGTCGTTTGACGACGATCCGCTGCGCATGATGCGCGCCGTGCGATTCGTGGCGCAGCTCGGCTTCCGCATCGAGCCGGAGACCGCCGAGGCGATCACCGACATGGTGGACCGCATCGAGATCGTGTCGGCCGAACGCGTGCGCGACGAACTAACCAAGCTGCTCATGAGCGACGATCCGCACGCCGGCATCGAAGCGCTCGTGGAATCCGGCCTGGCCGACATCGTGCTGCCGGAGATCCCCGCGCTGCAGCTCGAACTCGACGAGCATCATCGCCACAAGGACGTGTTCCAGCACACGCTCATGGTGGTGGACCGCGCGATCGCGCTCGAAACCGGTCCGGACGGCCCCGTGCCCGCGCCCGATCTGACGCTGCGCCTGGCCGCGCTCATGCACGACGTGGGCAAGCCGCGCACCCGCCGATTCGAGGCAGGCGGCAAGGTGAGCTTCCACCATCACGATCTGGTGGGCGCCAAGATGACGCGCAAGCGGCTCAAGGCGCTGCGCTTCGACCATCACATCGTGGAGGACGTGGCCGATCTGGTGGCGCTGCACCTGCGCTTCCACGGCTACATCGACGAGCCGTGGACCGACGCCGCCGTGCGCCGCTACGTGCGCGACGCCGGACACCTGTACCACCGGCTCAACCGGCTCACCCGCGCCGACGCCACCACGCAGAACAAGCGCAAGGCGCGCATGTTCGCCGAGGCCATGGACGACATGGAGGCGCGCGTAATCGAGCTGAAGAAGAAGGAGGACATCGACGCGATCCGTCCCGATCTGGACGGCGACGAGATCATGAAGATCCTCGGACTCACGCCCGGCCGCGAAGTGGGCCGCGCGCGCAAGCACATGCTTGACTACCGACTCGACAACGGCCCCGTGGAACATGACGTGGCCGTCGCCGAGCTCAAGCGCTGGTATGCGGAGGAGGGCGCCGCGGCCTGATCGCCGGCGCTTCCTGCGTTCTCCCTCCTTGGGAGGGGGATGTCACGACATCGTCGTGACAGAGGGAGGGGTCGGAGGGTTCATCTCCCAAAACGCTCCGGAACCCGCACTGTAGGCCTAGTTCACGGCCTCGTGATCCACGGCCTTGGGCAGGTTGCCCATCTGGTCGGCGGCCTTGCAGCCCTCGATCGCGGTCAGATCGGCATCGGTCTTGGTCGCGATCTTGTCCTCGTCCACGAGGTCGGAGAACGTGGAGCCGATCACCACGTCGATGAGCTTGTCCTCGCGGTCGTCCATACGCAGGATCGCGTCATTGAAATGACCGGCGAGTGTGTACGCCTCGTTGATCGTGTTCTTGCCGAAGCGGATCTCCGTGCGCTTGATCGTGGCGGTGCCGGGGTAGTTGGACACGCCCTTGGACACGAAGCCGCGGTTGGTCAGCGACTCGCTCACCGCGTCGGCCAGGCCGGCCTTGTCGGTGCCGTTGAGCACGCGCACGTTGATGGTGCTCGGATTCAGGGCCTTGGCGGTACTGCCCTCGGCCGCGGTGGGGCACGGGGCGGTCACGCCGTAGTTGGGCTGCGCGGCGTTGGTGGTCGTGGCGGTCTTGCCAAGCACGCCGAAGTAGAAGAGGAACGAGACGACCAGAGCGATCGCCAGAGCGCCGATGGCGACGGTGAACACGATCTTCTGGCGGTCGCGTACGAATTGCTGACGTGCCTTGCGTTCGTCGAAGGCTTCCGGAGTCGTCATGACGGTCCTAGCTCCTTGTCTGTCTGTGATTGCATTACACATTAACCCGACTGCCTGACGGTCCTTTGGGGTTGGCGCTGATGCTTACGTTCTCCCTTCGGGGGAGGGGAACACCCGGGGCGTATGGGAACAGACGCGCGGTGAATCCGAAACTAGGAGATGATGGGCGTTACCGGGGCGGTGGTCTCGAAGAGGCGGTCGACGTGACGGCCGTTGATCCAGGCACGGCAGACGGCGGCGGATACGGTCTCATCAGGTACGCAGGCCACCACGGACGGGCCGGAGCCGGAGACGAACGCGGCGGTGGCGCCGGCCTCCAATGCGGCACGGATGGCTTCGCCGGAACGTGGATGCAGGGTGACGGCGGCGTTTTGCAGATCGTTGGCCGTGAACGTGAATCCTGTGCCGCCCGCGTTGTTCACGCCGGCGTCCGTGCTCGTGCCCGCGCCGATCGCGTCGAACATGCGGTAGACGTCAGGCGTGCTCAGCTGCGTGTTGTATGCGCCCACGACCATGCATCCGAGCATGCCGGGCAGAATGTCGGGATGGCCGGCATCCACGGTTTCGATGACCTCGCCGTAGCCCGTGCCGTGCGCAAGTCCGCCGGCAAGACAGAACGGCATGTCCGCGCCGAGTTTCGCGGCGATCGGGCGCAGACGCTCGACCGGCCAGTTCAGACCCCACAGGCGGTTCAGCGCGAGCAGTGTGCCCGCAGCGTCGCTGGAGCCCCCGCCAAGCCCCGCGCCCACGGGAATGCGCTTCTCCAGCGTGATTCCCACGTCGGTGGACTGACCGGCCGCCTCGGCGAGCGCGAACAACGCCATGACGGCGTGATTGCGGCGCATGTCGGCATGATCGAGCGCCAGATCGCCCAGATGGCTGCCGGCGAGTTCGAGACTGAATCCGGTGCCGGGCGCCTTGCGCGTGACGGTGACCGTGTCGTAGATGCCCACGCCGCAGTAGATGGTGTCGAGCCGGTGACGGCCGCCCCATTCGGCGCGGGATTCGCCCACGCGCAGGGTGAGGTTGGTCTTGGCCGGGCATTCCACGCGTACGGAGTTCAACGGTTCCGTGGATTCCGTGGAACCGGATTCGGGCGAGCGCGCGGGAACCACGGCCGGCGTTGGCGTGCCCGCCGATTCGGTGGAATCAACGCTGTTCATGATGCTGGGTGCGGTCATCAGGCCTCCTTGCCGTCCGTATCCGCCTCGATGCGGGCCGCGGCCTCGGCGAGCGCGGCGAACCGATCGATCGTCAGCGTCTCGCCGCGCAGCGTCGGATCGATGCCGGCCAATGCGAACGCCTCCTTGGGCATGATCTTCTTCAATGCGGCGTTGAGCGTCTTACGGCGCTGGGCGAACGCGGCGTCGACCAATGCGAACGTGCGCTCGCGGGCGGCCACGTCGGCGTCGGTGCGGTCGGTGTGTGTGCGCGTGAACTTGACGAGTGCGGAATCCACGTTCGGTGCGGGCCAGAACACGTTGCGGCCGATGATGCCGGCGCGTTCGGACGTGCCGAACCAGTGGAGCTTGGCGGTGGGGGTGCCGTAGATCTTACTGCCGGGCTGCGCGGTGAGGCGGTCGGCCACCTCCTTCTGCACCATCACCACGAAGCTGTCCAGGTTCGGATAGCGTTCGAGCAGGGTGATGATGATCGGCGTGGCCACGTTGTACGGCAGGTTGGCCACGAGCGTGAACGATTCGGCGGCCGCGAGCTGCGGGGTGTCGTCGGGCGTGACCTTGAGCGCGTCCTTGTTGATCACGTTGAACCGTGCGGCGGCGTCCGGCATACGTTCGGCCACGGTGTTGGGGATGCGTTCGGCCAGCGGCGGGTCGATCTCCACGGCGGTCACGTGCGCGCCGGTCTCCAGCAGTGCGAGGGTGAGCGAGCCGAGGCCGGGGCCCACCTCCATCACCTGATCGCCTTCGCCGATCTCGGCGGTGCGGGCGATGCGGCGCACGGTGCCGGGGTCGATCACGAAGTTCTGTCCGAACTTCTTGGTGGGGGTGATGCCGGCTTCGGCGGCGATGCGACGGATGTCGGCCGCGCCGAGCAGTCCGCTGTCGTCGATGTCGGCCTGATGTGCGGCGGATTCGGTGGTGTGCGCATTGCCGGGATTGCCGGCCGTGGTGTTCGTCATATCGCTCTCGTACTACGTGATGTCGGTGTGGTCAGGGTCGGTTGATCGGCTCTGTGCTCTTTAGTACCAGCCGGTCTTCTGCGAGTGCGCCCAGGCGGTGTCGGGGTTGCCGTAGCGACCGGAGATGTAGCTCAGACCCCAGTTGATCTGGATGGCGGCGTCGTCCTTCCAGTTGGCGCCGAACGTGGCCATCTTGCTGCCGGGCAGCGACTGCGGGATGCCGTACGCGCCAGAGGACTTGTTCTCCGCGCTCCAGCTCCAGCCGGACTCCTTGTTCCACAGCTTCACCAGCGAGTCGAAGTTGGTGCCGCCCCAGCCGTACTGCGCCACGGCGCCGCGGGCGTAGGTCTGCGCCGCGGACGGGGAGGCGTGCCACAGACCGCTCGAGCTGCTGCCCGAGTTGGAGGAGCTGCCGGAATTCGACGAGCCGGAGTTGCTCGACGAGCCGGAGTTCGAATTATTGCTCGACGAATTGTTGTTGGAGCTGCCGGAGTTGGAGGAGTTGTTCGATCCGGAGTTCGAGCTGTTCGAGTTGCTGTTGCTCGAATTGTTCGACGAGTTGTTGTTCGTGTTCTGGGTCGGCTTCTGCGTGGGCGTCTCCGCCGGCTTGCTGGTTTCCGACTGGCTCGGGGAGCTCGACGGCTTAGACGATGCCGATTCGCTCGGCTTCGATGAAGATGACGCCGACGAGGACGCCGACGAGCTGGGCTTGCTGCTCGGCTTGGACGAGCTGGAATCGGACGAGTTCTTGTCGGAGCTGTCGGACTTGGAGTCGGTCTTGTTGGAATCCGACTTGTTATCGGACTTGTTGGAATCGTTGGAGTTCGAGTCGCTGCTCGAGTTGTCGCTCGGCGTCTCCTCGGTCTTCTCTGGACCCACGGCCACCACCTGGTTCACGGCCTCCTTGGTGGTCGTCTCCTTGAGCAGTACCGCGGATTCGGCCTGGCCGTCCACGAACGTGGTGTTGTAGGTCTGCGTCTTCTCGCCGTTCTGGCCCTGCTGGCGGACCACGGTCTCGCCGGGCTGCAGCGTATCGTCCACGATCGTCTGCGTGACGAACGGGATCTCCACGGTCTTGGTGGTCTCGCCATGGGTGACGCGCTTGACGCGAAGCACGGTCTGATCGCCGTCCTTTTCCACGCTCACGCGATCCTCCTTGCCGAGCACGATGCCCTTGGAATCAAGGATCGACGCGGCGGGCAGCTTGCCGTTTGGCGCCTCGCTGGACTTGCCGTCGGCCACCACGGTCACCGGACCGTTGGCGTTGATCACGAATCCGCCCGTCAACTGGTTGTACACGTTCTGAATGTTCACCGTGACCTGGCTGGCCGCGTTCTCGTTGTCCTGGAAGAAGCCGAGCAGCTGGTCGGCGCTCGTGGCGATCGTCCAGAACGGCACGTCCTTGCCTTCGATGGTGATCGTCGCCTGATACGCGCTCTGCACCTTCACCACCGCATGGTTGGCCAGCGCGTTGCCGCTCGACGACGTGACGATGTCGTGGGTCTTCACGGCCACGCCCTGCTCCTGCAGCAGACGGTCCACGCTCATCGCGTACGTCTGCACGGTCTCGGTCTTGCCGTTCACCTCAAGCGCAACGGTTTTGTGCGTGCCGACCAGGAAGCTCGCCATGCACGCCACGGTCACCGCTGCGGCGCAAGCCGCCACACGAATACGGCGACGCGCCTGAAAACGTTGCGGAGTCCACCTACGTGCCATCAAATCCTCCTGAAGAACTATAGAAACCAACCCTCATTGTATGGTGCCAACCTTGACAGCCCGTGTTTCGTGGACCGCGGACGCCGAATCCGCACAATTTCGGCGCTGATCGCCGGCCATGGGACCGGATCTGGGCTGGATTTGAACCGACCTCGGACCGGATCCGAACCGACTCTGGGTATATCCGCATCATAAGGACCCCCAATCGGCACGGTTCATGATACGGATATACCCAGATCCGCTTATATGGACCGGTTTGACCCAGAGATATCGACCGGATAGACCCAGATATCAGTCCCGATATACCCAGATCCGGTCCCGATATACCCAGATCCGGTTCCGATATGCCCAGATCGACGGTTCGGTGGTTGGTTGAACACCTCATCCGTCACGCTTCGCGTGCCACCTTCCCCTCGAGGGGAAGGATTATCAGAAAAACCTGCCTTCCCCTTGAGAGGAAGGTGGCAGCCGCAGGCTGACGGATGAGGTGACCGACCAAGATGACGGAAATAACAGGATGGGGAATAGGGGGATCAACGAAGAAAAGGAGAGGGGCCGGCTTAGAAGGGGGATGATTCCGGCCCCTCTCGCGGACGGAGCGGGTTGGGGGATGCTCCGTCCCATGTCTCAGAAGCTGTTTTTGATGGGGGAAGCTCCTGAGTTCTTACTCGCGGTAAGTCTTAAATCCCCGTTCGGTTACAGGCGTTGTAAACCTTCAACGTGTAAACCATATCACTCTTTATGGGGAAACACCTACGGCGTGTTCTCCTTGCGGACAGTAGGGAAGAGAAGGGTTTTCGACGTCCGTTGGGCATGGGGTGAATGTTCGGGTTCACATGTGATTCGCACTTGGATCGCACATGATGATTGCGGTATTGTCTCGTGCAATTCTGACCATGCATGATCGTCTCCGACCATCGGAGAGCGTTGAAGATTGCCGATGAATTATTCATAACGGGGGCATCGGCTTGGAGCCTCCTGTCAGGTTCGAACTGACGACCTGCCGCTTACAAGGCGGCTGCTCTGGCCAACTGAGCTAAGGAGGCGTGTCCGTCACGCGGCGCGCGGCGGACGAAGATTCAGTATAACGAATGAACTGGATTTACCGGTACGTCACGGGCTTCCACGGGCGCCCACTGGCGCTCGCAGACGCTCACGGGTAGAGCGGACCCTTGCTGTCGCCGATCTCCGGAACCACGCCGGACTGTCCCACCTGCGAGGAGTCGAGACCAAGCGCCTTGAGGAACGCGGTGCGCGTATCCACGCTGGAATCCAAGCCCTGACGGTTCCAGTACTTGCCGTTGAACGTGAGCGTCGGCGTGGTCATCTGCCCCTTGAGCGAGCCTTCGGTGTTCCACAGTTCGCTGCGCAGCGGCGTGTACTCGGCCATGGCCTGGACCCAGGTCTTGTACTCGTAGTCCTTGTCGGTGGCCTTGGCCGCCACGTTCTCGCTCACGCCGGCCGCGATCATCTGCTTCTTGATGTCGTTGTCGCTCACCGACTGGTAGTTGCTCTCGCTCGGCTGGAAGTCCTCCGCGTACATCAGGCTGATGAACTTGAGGATGTGATCGACGTTGTCATCGTTCTCCACGAGTTCGATCGTGGCGTTCGCCGTGCGCGTGGAGTATTCGTCGGTGGAGTAGCGGTCCATGAATCCGTTGGGATGGATCTCCAGATTGATCTGACCGGCGTCGACCAGCTCCGCGTAGGTGTCGCCCAGCGCGCGCTCGAAACTGCCGCAGCCCGGGCACATGTAGTCCATATATACGGCCACGGTGGGCACGCCGTCCACGGGCTTGTTCACGCCGTCCTTCGACAGGATGAAACCGCCCTTGTCGGTGGCGTTCGCCGGCTTGGGAGAGGCCTTCTCCACCTTGGCCCATGCGGCGTTGACGTCGTCGGCGTTGGCCGTGGGATGGTTCGACTTCCACACGTTGAATCCGATCACGGCGGCCAGGACCACCACGATGGCCACCACCACCATGCCGATGATGGTCTGGTTGCGGCGGTCGCGTTCCGCCTGTTCCGCGCGTGCCTTGGCGGCTGCCGCTTCGGCGGCCTGACGCGCCTTACGGTTGGTGGGTTTCGTCTTGTTGGCCATGGATCGCCTCGTGCTCCCTTGGTTTTCAATGGTTCCGGCACGATGCTGCCGGCTCGGTATAGCAGCCTCAATATAACAGTGGAGGGTAAATAAACGGTGATGATGCCCACGATCCACGGCTGCCGTATGGAGCGGGCATACGGTTGGGTGCGGGTGCGGCTGCACCTGGCGGTGTTCGGCGAGCGCACCGACCGACGTTCAGTCCAGCAGGATCGGCGCCCAGTCGATGCTGCCGCCGGCGAGCAGCATGGCCACGCCCGCGAGGATCAGCACGAGCCAGATCAGCGTGAGTGTCCAGCCGCGCCGATGCGCCGACTGTTCGAGCCGTTCCTGTTCCTCGGGCGGCAGCGGTCCCGGTCCGTTTGATCCGTTCGGCCCGTTGAACCCGACTGACGATTCCGCCAGACTGGCGTCGATCGACGGCGAAGGTGCGCCCAGATCGCCGCGCAACGTGCCTGCGCCAAGTCGCGCGAACCGTGAATATGGGCCGAGCGCCGCCGTGAACCATGCGGCCGCCATGCACGCCATCAGCGTGAATCCGGACGACGACAGCGCGCTACCGGCCAGCAACGGGAAACGCAACGGCGTACCGAACGCCGTGATCATTCCGGTGGCCGACGGCAGCATCAGCGCCGTGGTGAGGAACGCGGTCAGCGCGATGAACAGGGCCAGCATGAGCAGAGTCGGCACCACGGTCAGCGCCAGACCCTTGATGAGATGCCACGGCATGGCGCCGACGATCAGCGCACTGTCGGTGCCCTTGCGCAGACCGCCGCGTTTGTCCTCACGCTCCAGCTGCGAATTGCGCGACAATCCCATCACCGTGAACGCCCACAGCAGGAACGCCGCCGACATCAGTCCGGCCGCCGGCACGCTCGCCGCGAACAGACACAACGGCACGGCCAGCAGACACATGATCATGCGGCCGCGCGGAATATACCAGTCACGCATGGCGTCGGCATGGCCCTCGCGCGGCTGATACGGCTGCGGTTGCTGCGGCGGATACGGCGGCGCGATGGGCTGGCCATACTGGTCGTATTGCGGCTGACCGTACTGCGGCTGCTGTTCATACGATGCCTGACCGTACTGCTGTGCGTACGGGTCCGGGCCGTACCCCGGCTGCGGGTACGCCTGAGGCCGCTGATTCGGATTCGGTTCTTGCGGCTCCGACGGCGTCTGATATCCCTGACCCTGCGGGCCCTGCGTCGAACGTGCCTGACGCGGCTGTCCGTAGACCAGCGTGGCGTCCATGTCCGCCGACGTGCCGTCGAGGTCACCGACGTCCGGCATGACGGCGGTCTGCGACGCGGTGGGAACGGCGGTTGTGGACGCGGCGATGGGAGGCGCGCTGATCGGCGGTTCCTGCAGCGGTTCGCCGATGGTCGGCGCCTGCACCAGCGTGGTGGTGCCGAGCGCGGGATCGGGGCCGATGATGCGCGTCTGGCCGAGATCCGACGACGCCGTGCGCGGCGCGGGCCGCGGATTCGGTGCTGACGGATTCGACGTCGACTGTACGGTCCGACCGACATTCGGTGCGGACTGCGCGTCGACGGGACGAATGGCCGGCGCGGCGAATGCGCGCGTCTCGTCCGGCCGGTCGGCTGGCTGCCGTGGTTCCCGCGGCTGCGGCACCGATGGTCGCGGCACGGCAGTCTGTGATGCGGACGGCTGCGACGATACTGCCGTGACTGGCTGTGCGCCGGTGCCGGAAACCATATCGCCGGCGTTGGCTCCTCCCGGCGTGATCGGCAGGGAATCAAACAGGTGATCCAGCTCACCGCGCTCGCCGTCCGATTCCGTCGGCTCGTCGCCGAGCGTGCGCAGATCACGCAGGGGATTCGCATTCGTCGGCATGACGTTCGTCGACGTATTGTCGTCGTCCTTCAGCCAGTCAAGCTGGTCATACGAATGCACGGGCGCCGGGTAGCTCGCCGGCATGGTCGTGGTGGCGGCGGTCGGCGGAATCGCGGCGTTTCGTGCCACTCCGGCCGCCGACGCAGTCACGCGCGGAACCTGTGCGAGGGACGCTGCGGCCGCCGCTGAGGGTTTCGGCGCCGCGTGGAACGGATCGTCGGCGTCCACGGGTTGTGCCGAACTAGACTGTGCCGAACTAGGCTGTGCCGGGTCAGGCGTTGCCGGTTCGGTGGCCGTCGGGCCAGTAGGCAGCGGCGGATCGGCCGGCTGAAACGCCGGACTGTCGGATGGCGCACGATCGACCGGCACCACGCGGGTCTGCCCGGCAAGCACGATGGACGGCTTATCGACGTTCCATTCGTCATCGGTACCGAAGCCGTCGTCAAAGCCGTTGTCGAAGTCGTCGGTGCCGTTGAGGCCGTCGGAACCATTGGCATCGTCGGCACCCTCCGCCGGCGCGGCAATCGCGGACGGCGAATTCACGCCGATCACCTGCGTCAGCGCGGCACGGCGTTCGTCGAGCTCCTTCCACAACGAACGCGGATTATCCGAAGAGCTTCTTCCAAAAGGGCGCACCACCCCGGCTTCGCCACCCTCGTTCACATCGCGATTTCCGTCCGACTCCTCTCCGGCCTCTCCGGTCTTGCCGGACTCTTCGGACTGCGGCGCAATCGACGGCGGCAGGGCCGTCGGCATCGCACCGCTGAGCATCGGCTTGCCCGATAGCGGCGACTGCACCAAACCGTCGGCCGCGCTCGCCGCAGGCGACGCCATAGCCGCCACGGAACCGGCTTCCGTTCCCGATTCCACGCCCGTCCACAGTTCCGGGACCATCGCCTCCTGCTCGATGGTCTGCAGCAGTTCCATCGGCGTGCATCGGTCCTCGCGACGCGGACTCAGCGCACTACGGAACGCGGCCGTCGTGCGCGGCGGCAGTCCTGCGAGATTCGCATTGCCGGCCGCGGCGCGCTCCAGCACCGCCATCATCGGCTTGGACCCGAACACTGGCTGCCCGGTGGCGGCGAACGCAAGCACCGCGGCCGTGCTCCACCAGTCGGTCGTCTCGTCGGATTCCGCGCCGTCGATGATCTCCGGGGCGATGAAGCCCGGCGTGCCCATCACCAGACCGGTGCGCGTCACATGACTTTCGCCCTCGCCCATCGCGATGCCGAAGTCCACGAGCACCGGGCCGGTGCGCGACACCATCACGTTCGTCGGCTTGATGTCGCGGTGAATGATGCCCGCCCTGTGCACGGCGGACACCGCGTCGATCAGCTTGCGCGTGAGTCGTTCCAGATCGCCGGCCACATACTTGCCGTTCGCCAGCACGTCCTCACGCAGATTCTTGCCCTCGATGAGCTCGGTGACGATGAACGCCAGCGAATCATCCAACTCCATATCCACGATCTGGCACACGCCGGGGTGGTTCACGCGGCGCAATGCGGCGGCCTCGCGGCGCAGTCGTTCGCGCGCCATGCCTGCCGTGTCCTCGCCGCCCTGCTGAAAGCCCTCGGTGCTGTCGTCGCCGTCGTCGTTCAACGAATCACGCAGGATCTTCATGGCGTAGATGTTGCCGCCATCGTCCTTGACCCGCCACACCGAACCCATGGCACCGCCCCCAAGACGCGAGATGAGGGTGTAGCCCCCCACAAGGTTCCCCGGTGCCAGATTCAGCGCAGTCAAATCACTCATGCGCCCCATTGTGACACCCATGCTCTACGACCGGTTCGATGGTCACGAAACGGTTACAGTTCACCCGCGGAAGCGGTTGCGCACGTGGCGTCGGCTGGGCGCGCAGCCGGTCGCCGGACGGACGTCGTCCGTGTCGGAACCGGCCGTGTTCCTACCCAATCCCGTACCGGCCACTTACACTGATAACGAACCAGAACGTGTGGAGGATGTTATGAGCCGGGATGGTAAAGCGACTGCGATAAATGGCGGCAACGAGGACGCAGACAGCGAGGGGGCGCGCAGGGTCGGGCGGCTGATGGCGGGAACGCCGCGGAAGCTGCAGCTGTCGATGCCGAAGCTGATGGTGCCCGATCTTGGCAGTATGAAGGCCGAGAAGGTGTCGAAGGCCGTCAAGGGCCTGAATCTGCAGGAGCCGGCGCCGCTCGTGTCCGCGAGACTGGGGGAGCGGCCGCTCGTGTCGGTGATCGTGCCCATATATAAGGTGGAACGCTATCTCAATGAGTGCGTGAACGGCATCGTGAATCAGACGTACCGCAATCTGGAGATCATTCTCGTCGACGACGGTTCGCCGGACGCGTGCCCGCGGATGTGCGACGAATGGGCGGCTCGTGACGGTCGTATTCATGTGATCCACAAGTCCAACGGCGGCCTGTCCGACGCGCGCAACGCCGGACTCGCGCAGGCGACGGGCGACTGCATCTATTTCGTGGACTCCGACGATGCGGTGGAGCCGAATCTGGTGGAACGCGCGTTGGAGACCATGCGCGAGTACGAGGCCGATCTGGTCATGTTCAAGTTCGACACGATCTCCGAGAACGGCAAGCCGTTGCTGTCCGACTACAAGCACAACGATTTCGACGAGATCATGGTGCTAACGCCGCAGGAGGCGATCAAAGCGCAGGTGAAGGCGGAGATCGACGGATATTTCTGGTCGTTCATGGCCACGGCGAATATTTACAAGGACCACGACTTCGCATTCCCCGTGGGGCGCAAGATCGAGGATCTGGCGCGCATCTGCAATGTGATCGGCGAGGCGACGCTGATCGTGCGTATCCCCGAAGTGCTGTACCACTATCGTCTGCGCGGCGGTTCGATCATGAGCAGTTGGACGCCGCAGCTGTCGCGTGACTGGTCCAAGGCGGCCGATGATCGCGAGGAGTACATCGTGTCGCGCTATCCGGAGCTGAAGACGTTCATGAAACTGCAGCAGCTGACGTTCTTCGCGAATCTGGATTACGAGACGATTCGACAGTCGATGGGTGCGCGACTCGGCATCGACCCGGAGGAGGCCGATCGTCTGCGTCGGCGCATCGAAGGCCTGGAGCACGACGTCGCCGACGCGGGCGAGGAGGTGCCAGAGTCCACGCGCAAGCTGATCGACATGCTGCGTGCCGTGGTGAAGCCGGGCGCCGCCGCCGAACTGGCCGACGACGTGGCGGACGGGTTCGCCGACAACTTCAAGGAGATGCGCGAGGAGTGGCGCAGGATCAGCGCGAGCTGGCGCGGCTCGATCCGCGAGGCTCGCGAGGCGCATGAGGACGCCCGTGAGGAGGCTCGGATCGCCCGCCAGATCAAGGACACCGCGATCGAGTAGTTGTCGGGCGGTGCCGGCGGGGCGAACGGGTTTGGTCTCTGTCGTGCTGATTTGGTGATTCCCGGCCGATCTGTGCTGGTGTGGGGCTTTTCTTGGTCGAGGATGCCGAATGGCCGGGGTGGGCTGGAAGCTGAGATCGGGGCGGGAATTGAGGCCGAGTCGGATAGGGGCCCTCCCTCGTCGGGCGTGCGCCCGACAGCCCCCCAGGGGGGAGCACGACGGGGATGAGCTGATTCCTCCGTGCTCCCTCCGAGGGAGGGAGCTGGCCGGCGTAGCCGGTCTGAGGGAGGGCTTCATCCTTCGTGTCTCTCACAAACTGCGACCATCATCCATCTCTCCGAAAATCCGTCGCGACACGCCGATAGAGGCGTTGTGCGGTATGGGATTCGACAAATTTTGAAAATTTTTGTTAGATCGATCTAACCCAAGTCGTGCAACGATTGACGAAGACGGGTATGGTTACCGGTCGGTAATGTGCACGCTCTCAAAGGGTTTCCCGAGTTGATTGATTAACTCCCTTAACGTATAGTGAATCCTGCAAACACCAACATGCTTAATGGCAAAGGAGCTATGCAATGAGCATCCGCGACTACGTGACCGGCGTCGGACATGTCGGCATTCCCACCAACGATCTCGAGGGCACCATCGCCTACTACGAGAAGTTGGGCTTCGAGTGCGAAGGCATCTACCCGAACGGTGACGACCGCTGCACCTTCCTGCACCTGAACAACCTCACTCTCGAGGTGTGGACCATGGCCGAGCCGGCCGGCGTCACCGGTGCGATCAACCACTTCGCTCTCGACGTCACCGACATCGACAAGGCGTTCGAGCAGGCCGTGGAACTGGGCCTCAATCTGGTCGAGGGATCCGTCCAGCACATCGATACCTTCCACGAGAACGGCATCCGCTACTTCAACGTGCTCGGCCCGAACCACGAGACCATCGAGTACTGCCAGGTCCTGTAAGACCGACGCGTACCGGCACACATAACACTTCATCGTCGAGCGGAACCGATCACCGATCGACATTCATAACTCAATACGCATAATCGAACATCCATAACTGAATCCCCTTTTCCTTCGTTGGCCTTAGCTTCGGCGGGTTACGGCGAATCCAACGGGCCCGATTGCGGCAGCCGGCACGGCGGTACTGCGGATGCAACATGATCATTCGCGGTACGGCACGCCAAGGAGGTCGTGTCATGTCGTGCAGAAGCGGCGCGGACCCACCCGATCATTTATTCGTGTAACCACCTGTGTTTGTAGGGGCCAAGACCAACGAAGCCGTGCCGGCGGCATATTTCGCCGGCCGGCGGGCGGCTTTTTGCCCCCACAAACGCAAACGGTTGCACACGGTTTCCAGAAGAAGGAATCATGGCAGAAGCAACCGAAACCAAGATCGGCACCGAGGCCGGTCAGGTCGCCGAAAACGGCGGCAAGAAGACCCCGTGGATCGAGTTCTCCAACGGATACCTCGACCGCACCCCCGTACTCCAGTTCGCGATGACCTCCGTACTGTTCGCCATTTGGGCCATCGCATCCAGCCTCAACGACATCCTGATCACGCAGTTCAAGGCCGTGTTCTCGCTGAGCGACCTCGCCACCGCGTTCGTGCAGAGCGCGTTCTACGGCGGCTACTTCCTGATCGCCATCCCGGCCTCGCTGTTCATCAAGAAGACCAGCTACAAGCTGGGCATCATCGCCGGCCTGTCGTTCTTCGCCGTCGGCTGCTTCATCTTCTTCCCGGCGTCCCGACTGGTTACCTACGAGGTGTTCCTGTTCGCCATCTTCGTCGAGGCCATCGGTCTGAGCTTCCTCGAGACCTCCGCCGACACCTACGCCACCCTGATGGGTCCGAAGCGCCTTGGAACCGTGCGACTCAACGTCGCCCAGACCATGAACGCCCTCGGTCTGATCACCGGCATCCTGCTCGGCAAGTACCTCGTGTTCCAGGACTCCAACCTGCACGCCGAGATGGCCAAGATGACCCCCGAGGCCGCCAAGGCCTACGGCGCCGAGCAGAGCTCAGCCGCACGCTGGAGCCGTACAAGTACCTGCTCATCGTGCTCGCCGTGCTGATCATCCTGTTCGCCCTCACCAAGTTCCCGAAGTGCCGTCCGGCCACCAAGGAAGGCGCCGTCGCCAAGGCCACCCTCGGCGAGACCATGAACTACCTGTTCCACAACGGCCGCTTCTGGAAGGGCATCGGCACCCAGTTCATCTACATCGGCGCCCAGACCGGCATCTGGTCCTTCACCATCCGTCTGGCGCTGAACCAGGGCGGCTCCTCCATGACCGACCGCGACGCCGCGAACTTCATGATCATCAGCTACATCGTGTTCTTCGTCGGCCGTCTGCTCGCCAGCTACCTGCTGTCCAAGTTCCGTGAGACCCGCGTGCTCGCCGTCTTCATGATCGTCGGCGCGATCGTGCTGCTCGGCACCGCGTTCCTGCCCGGCATGACCGCCGTGTGGTTCGCCGTGGCCGTGAGCCTGTTCCTCGGACCGGGCTGGCCGACCATCTACTCCCGCACCCTGAAGACCGTCGAGGATCGTCGCCACACCGAAACCGCCGGCGCCATCATCGTGATGGCTCTGGTCGGCGGCGCCGTGCTCCCGACCTTCCAGGGCGCCCTGTCCGACGCCACCACCATGCAGTTCTCCTTCATCCTGCCGGCCATCGAGCTCGCCATCGTGGGCCTGTACTTCCTCAGCGAGTTCAAGCGCGACAAGTACACCCCGGCCCAGCTCAAGGACATGGCCGCCGAGGAGGAGGCCGACTGGGAGAAGGAAGCCTGATCCAAGTAGCATCCTGGCTTCCCTAGCTTCCCCCTAAAAACACGACAATCGCCGCGGACCCCCGATCATTTCGGGAGTCCGCGGCGATCGTCGTATTCGGCCGATCCGACCGTGGTGTCGGTCACGCGGCGCTCTGCGCGGCGTCGTCAACGCATCGCAGCGCGTTGAGCGAACGCGGGTATCCGATGTACGGCAGGCACTGCGACACCACGGAAATCAGGAACGCGCGGTCGTTGCCCAGGCGGATGTTCGCCGCCGCGTGCGCGGTCAGCTGCGGCTCGCATCCACCCTGCGCCGCGATGAAGCAGAACGTGATCATCTCGCGCTGCTTCAGGTCCAGCCCGGTGCGCGTGTAGTAGTCGCCGAAACAGTTGGCCGCCAGCCAGCGGTTGATGTGACGCTTCTCCGCAGGTCCGGACTTGTAGAAGTCCTTCATGCCGTCGCCGAAGATGTCGACCTGCGCCTGCGTGCCCTTCTCGCGACGATCCTCCACGGTGGTGGTGGACTGCGACTCCAGCGGCAGTTTCACGCCGCGTTCGCGCAGGATGTCGTTGAGTGCGGCGAGGAACGGGTAGACGCGGGCGATGCCCAGATACGCCACCGCCTGATACGTGATCTCCTTGGCCTCGACGGGCGTGACGCCGGCGGTGAGCGCGGCCGGCACGATGCCGCGGAACTCGGTGAGGCACTGTGCGCCGAGCAGCGTGGCGAGGATGGCCATGTATCGGGTGCGATCGTCCAGATCGTTCACGCCCGGCTCGTTCGGCACCTCGTCGAAGGCGAAGTTCTCGATGATCTGCGCGAGATCCGGGTCGTCGTCGCGCAGCAGTTCGGTGTTGGGGAAGAAGTGGCGGTGATATTCCTCCGCCGCGGGGGTGATTGCCATGATGATGCTCCTTTGTGTGCGGGACTGTTCCGGTACGCGCGCCGGCTGCCCCCATTCCTTAGTGTGATCACACTAGAAAACGGGGGAGGGCGAGGGGTTGCTAGGCGAGGGCGTTGTAGGCGTCGGCGTCCACGGGTTCGAGCCATTCGTTGGACGCACCCTCGGCCGTGTTCATGATCGCGATGTGCGAGAACGCCGAGTCGGGTGCCGCGCCGTGCCAGTGCTTGGTGCCGGGTGCCACGTACACCACGTCGCCGGGGTTGAGCTCCTGCGGTTCCTTGCCCCATTTCTGGTAGTAGCCGCGGCCGCCCACGGCGATCAGAATCTGGCAGACACCGTGATGGATGTGCCAGTTGTTGCGGCATCCGGGCTCGAACGTCACATTGGCGACGTTCACTTCCTTGCCGCCGACCAGCGGCGCCAGATAGCTCTGGCCGACGAAGTACTGCGCGTATCCGGTGTTCGGCTCGCCGAGCGGGAAGACGCTGGGATTCTCGATTGCCATGATCGGTCCTTTCCTCGATGATTGACGAATGATCGGCAATTGATCGACGATCCGATTCGATGCGACGATCCGGACCGACCGATTGTGATCCACCCTAGGCGCGTTCGCTCGTCATTACAATTGCGAATCAGGCATGTCCTTCCATACGTTTTCGGTATGCCATTTGTCGGTGATGCATTGACGACACGCGCGGGCGAATCGTGACTGCAAACGCTTGTGTCATCACGCAGTCATCATGTGTGCGCTAACAACTATTGAATATTGCACAGATGGTACGTTGCCTAGCGTTTCGTGGTGTATATTGAATCTTGGCTCATCGGAGAGTGATTTCCGCAACCGCCAACAACGCAGTTTGAGGTGCAACCGACCAGCAAACCCAATGCAGGGATGCAGGGGACATGCAGGACACGTGAATCCAAAAACGGTGATAACTGAATACCCAATGAACAACCCCTTTTACAACGGATCGTGAGGCACGTACCTGCCTCTGAAAGGAAACTGATTACCATGGCAGAAGTGGTATTTGACCATGTCACCCGTATCTACCCGGGCAACGACAAGCCCTCGGTGGACAATCTGAACCTCAACATCAAGGACGGTGAGTTCCTTGTGCTCGTTGGCCCCTCCGGTTGCGGTAAGTCCACGACTCTGCGAATGCTGGCCGGCCTCGAGGAGGTCAATAAGGGCCGCATCCTCATCGGTGATAAGGACGTCACCAACATGCAGCCGAAGGACCGTGACATCGCCATGGTCTTCCAGAACTACGCTCTGTACCCGCACATGACCGTCGCCGACAACATGGGCTTCGCCCTGAAGATCGCCGGCACCCCGAAGGACGAGATCCGCAAGCGTGTGGAAGAGGCCGCCAAGATCCTCGACCTCACCGAGTTCCTCGACCGTAAGCCGAAGGCGCTGTCCGGTGGTCAGCGTCAGCGTGTGGCCATGGGTCGTGCAATCGTCCGTAAGCCGAAGGTCTTCCTCATGGATGAGCCGCTGTCGAACCTCGACGCCAAGCTCCGTGTGCAGACCCGTACGCAGATCGCCGCCCTGCAGCGTCAGCTCGGCGTTACCACCCTGTACGTGACCCACGATCAGACCGAGGCTCTGACGATGGGTGACCGCATCGCCGTCATCAAGCTTGGCATCCTGCAGCAGGTCGGCGCCCCGACCGAGCTGTACGATCGCCCGGCCAACGTGTTCGTCGCAGGCTTCATCGGATCCCCGTCCATGAACATCAACACGCACCCGGTCGTCAACGGCCACGCCCAGATCGGCGACGACACCGTTGAGCTGCCGGCCGACGTGGTCGCCAAGCTGACCCCGGAGGACAAGGGCCAGATCGTCGTCGGCTTCCGTCCGGAGGACGCCGACCTCGCCACCTCCGAGGACAAGAACGCGTTCCAGCTGCACGTGGCCAACGTCGAGGACCTCGGTTCCGACGGCTACATCTACGGCACCATCGTGACCGACGGCTCCGCCGCCGAGCAGGCCGGTTCCGTGATGGGCGATCAGAACAAGATGACCACCGTGCGTGTCAACCCGCGCAAGCTCCCGAAGGTGGGCTCCACCGTGCGCATCAAGATCGATCCGACCAAGATGCACCTGTTCGCCCCGAGCACGGAGCTGCGTCTCAACTAATAAATAAACGTCGGCGAGAAGGTTTGTGGGATTCCGTTCCCGCCGATAAAACGAGATGAGTTCCCCTCTCTTCCTCTCTGTCTCATCTCGTTTTGCAGTGTAGCCCCGCAGCCAGTGCTGGTTGCGGGGCTTCCCTTTTTCGCTGGGTTTTTTTGATGGGGTTTGCACGTCGGCGGCCCTCCGAATGTTTGATTTGTTCGATTATGTTCGCGATGATGAGGCGTCTGTGGTCGCGGTGGTTCACAAATCGAAGATACCGAGGGAGGAGCCAATGAATTATTGGGCTGAACGCCGGTATCTTCGATTTGTGAACCGGTCTGAGTCGAGACCGCTCATTACGCCCCTTTCCCCTCCTACAAAACCTCTCAAAACCCCACAGAATCCGATCATGAGCTATCCCATATGGGACATCCCATGCCGGGCGCCCCTCACAGTAGATTGGTGACTATGGAAAACGTGGAATTTGACCCCAGACTCGTACAGGCGACTTCCGTGAAGTCCGCGGATGAAGGTGTCCCCGGACGGAAGGCCGCGCAGCCCAAGGCGCTGAAGATCACCGCCGCAAGCTCCAACCCGAAGATGTTCACGCTGCCGTGGCACAAGCCGCTCTCCCAGTGGCCCGACGACCTGCTTGCCAACCTGCCGCGAGGCATCTCCCGTCACGTGGTGCGCTTCGTGCGCGTGGGCAACGACGTGTACGCCATGAAGGAGATCACGCAGTCCGTGGCCCAGCGTGAGTACGAGCTGCTGCGCCAGCTCGAGAAGATCGACGTGCCGTCGGTCAAGCCGATCGCCGTGGTGACCGGCCGTCACGACCGCGACGGCAAGCCGCTCGAGGCCATGCTCGTGACCGAGCACCTCAAGTTCTCGCTGCCGTATCGCGCGCTGTTCGCCCGCAACCTGCGCGAGGACACCGCTGACCGTTTGATCGACGCGCTGGCCGTGCTGCTGGTGCGCCTGCACCTGATCGGATTCTACTGGGGCGACGTGTCGCTGTCGAACGTGCTGTTCCTGCGCGACGCCGACTGCTTCGCCGCCGTGCTCGTGGACGCCGAGACCGGCGAGCTCTACCCGCAGCTGACCGAGGGCCAGCGTGAGTACGACATCGACCTGGCCCGCACGAACATCATCGGCGAGCTCATGGATCTGAGCTCCGGCAAGCTGCTGCCCGACGACGTGGACGAGGTCGAGGTGGGCAACCGTCTGGTCGACCGCTACCATTCGCTGTGGAGCGCGCTCACCGACGTGGAGAGCTTCAGCCCCGACGAGATGTGGAAGATCGAGAAGCGCGTCAACAAGCTCAACGAGCTCGGCTTCGACGTGGACGAGCTGGAGATGAACACGTCCGAGGACGGCAATCGCGTGCGCGTGCGTCCTCGCGTGGTGGACGCCGGTTATGCGTCGCGCAAGCTGCTGCGTCTCACCGGTCTTGACGTGCAGGAGAATCAGGCGCGTCGACTGCTCAATGATCTGGACGCCTACCGCACGTCTACGTGGCGGCAGGGCGAGGATCTGGAGATCGTGGCCACCGACTGGATGCGCGAAGTGTTCGAGCCGACCGTGCGCATGATCCCGGCCGAGTACCGTTCCCAGATCGAGCCGGCGCAGTTCTTCCACGAGGTGCTTACGCACCGCTGGTATCTGGCGGAGAAGGTGGGTCACGACGTGCCGATGGCCGAGGCCGTGAACAGCTACATCGACACCGTGCTGCCGCAGTACAAGCTCGACGCCAAGGTGATGGACGCGATCAACGCGGACGCCGACGCCGGTGTGGTCGACGACGAGGATTCATACGGCGACGACGGCTACGGCAGCGACTACAACCCGGACTACGATCCCGACGCCGCCGTCTGGGCCAGCTGAGCTGCCATATACAGGCTTCCCCTTGGAAGCCGTTGCCGCAGTGGCTGATAAGGGGGAGTGACTGCTTTAGGTTAGTGCGTTGCGGTCCCTCCCTCTGTCACGGCAAATGCCGTGACATCTCCCTCCCCTGGAGGGAGAACCCAGAGATCCCCCGTGCTCCCTCCGAGGGAGGGAGCTGTCCGGCGGAGCCGGACTGAGGGAGGGAACCAATGGCAGGTCGCCTCAGGCGATCTACCGCCCTATTTCTTCGCGGCGGCTTCGGCGGCCTCGCGGCGGGCGCGGGCCACGGCGTAGAGGCTGATGCCCGCGGCCACGGAGGCGTTGAGCGACTCCACCATGGAGCTGATCGGAATGCCGGCGATCGAATCGCAGGCCTCGCGCACCAGTCGGCTCAGGCCCTTGCCCTCGGAGCCGAGCACCACCACGAGCGGGTCGGTCTCGAAGTTGGTCTCACCCACAAGCGCGTCGCCGCCGCCGTCAAGACCCACGACGTAGTAGCCGCGCTCCTTGAGGCTTTCGATCGCCTTGGTCAGGTTCACCACGCGGGCCACCGGCAGATGCGCGGCCGCGCCGGCCGACACCTTCCACGCGGCGGCGGTCACGGAAGCGGAGCGTCGCTCCGGCAGGATCACGCCGTTCGCGCCGAACGCGGCGGCGGAACGGATCACGGCGCCCAGGTTCTGCGGATCGGTCACGCCGTCGAGCGCGATGAACAGCGGACGGGCCTTGATCTGCGCCTCGGGGCCGGCGGCCTCCATGGCACGGGCCTTGCGGTCGGCGCGGTCCACGAGCTCCTGCAGCGAGGAATACTGGTACGGCTGCACCTTGAGCACCACGCCCTGATGGTTCGACGAGCGGGCGATACGGTCCATCTCCAGACGGTCCGCCTCGAGCAGGTGCAGGCCCTGACGCGTGGCCAGCTGCACGATCTCGCGCGTACGATCGTCGTGCTCAATGCGCGCGGCCAGATACAGTTCCTTGGCGGGCACGCCCACGCGCAGCGCCTCCACGACCGCGTTGCGGCCGATCACCAGATCATCGGAATCCGACGTGAACTTGGCGACGCGGCGCTTGGCGGCCAGTCGCGGATCGGCCATCTGACGGCGCTCGGCCGCCTTCTTGGCACGATATGCCTTGTGGTACACGCGGTCCTCGGCCTTGGGCGTAGGTCCGTGCCCGCGCAGCTTGTTACGATGCTTTCCACCCGACCCCTTGGTCGGTCCTTTCTTCATAGCCATAGATTCCATTGTCCCACAAGGGGTTCCGCGGCATGGAACGCACGCAGCGCACGCAGCGCACGCAGCGCGCCGAAGCGCCCGATGCCACGGAACCCCTTTGCGCGACTAGTACACGAGCAGTCCGCCGTCGATGGGGGTGTCGGTGCCGGTCACGTACGACGACGCGTCGGACGCGAGGAACACCAGCAGCCCCTGCAGCTCGTCGTTGCGCGCGAACCGGCGTTCGGGCACCATCTGCAGCATCGCGTCATGCTCTTCCTCGGTCACCGAATCGCCGAAGATGCCGGACCAGATGTAGCCGGGCGTGATCGCGTTCGACCGGATGCCGTACGGCGCGAGTGCGGCCGCCAGATACTGCGTGTACCGCGTCACGCCCGCCTTGGTCACGCTGTAGCTCATGTTCGGCGCAGGGAACCCGCCCATGTTGAGCACCGTGTGGCCGGCTGTGGACGACGTGAAGATCAACGATCCGCCGTGCTTGTGCTCGCGCATGATCTGATGGGCGATCTGTCCGGTCATGAACGCGCCGGACAGGTTGATGTCCAACGTCTTCTGCCACTTGTCGAATGGGATGTCGATCGAATCGTCCATCAGGCAGACGCCGGCGTTGAGGAACGCGATATCGACCGTGCCGAGTCGATTGACAAGCGCGGTCTTCAGTTCCGCCACGCTGTTCGGATCGGACACGTCGCAGCCGATCGCCACCACGTTCACGCCGTACTTGTCGGACATCTCCGCGGCCAGTGATTCCAACTGTTCGAGTTTGGCCGGCAGATCGACCAACGCCACGTCGGCGCCGGCCTCCGCCCATGCGGCCGCCGCGCTGCGCCCGATGCCTCCGGCCGCGCCGGTGACGAAGCCCTTCTTGCCGGCGAGGGAGAACTCCCCCATCACGGAATGGTCGGCGTCACGCCACTTGTCGAGCGGATACCGATCGTCGAAATTTGCCATGATATTTCCTTTCTGTCGTCGTTGACTGGATCATTGATCTGAAAATTCCGCGATCACACCACGCCGTACTCGTGCAGCAGCTTGGCGATGTCGGTGCCCTCGAGCTTCTTGAGCACCTTGCCCAGTACGGCCCGCTCCACGAAGTTGAGCTTCATCGTGGTGATCGGCTGGCCGTCGCGCAGCTTCACCGTGGAGTTGAGCAGATTACGCACGTCATACACGCTGCCCCACACTTCGGGCACACCGCGATCCACGTCGAGCAGCGTGTACACGGCCTCCATGCCGGTGCGCATCGAATACTCGGTGGTGAAGATCGTGTCGCGCGGCGTCTCCGCGAACTGACCGAGGAACGCGAAGTTCACGGCGCCGTCGGGCACCACATCCGGGCGGTCGCCGGCCGCACGCGGCATGAAGAACGCGGTGATGTACGGCATCATCACCGGCACGGTGTTCGCATGGTTCTTCGCCAGCGCATCGATCCTCTCCGCGGGCACGCCCATGTGGTAGAGCCACTCGGCGCAGATCTCCTCGCCCGTGCATTCGGTCATCGGCTTCTTGATGTAGTTGCCCGGCTTGTCGGGGAACAGACCGTACACCCACACGCACAGCTGGTCCTTGGGCTGGTCGCGGAACTGCTGCTGACGGTTCAGGGTCCAGCTCATCAGCCAGTTGGAGTCGGTCACGGTCACGATGCCACCGGTCACCACGCGTCCGCTGAACGGGTCGCGCTTGCAGATGCGCTTGATGTACGGCGGGATCTCGCCGTCGAGCGTGGTCACGGTGGCGCTCATCCACTTGGTCGCCTGCGGATCCGAGCAGAACGTGTCCGGGTGTCCGAAGCTCGCGTCCTGCGCGGCGATGCGCCGCCACATGTCCCATCCGCCGCCGGGGCGAATCTCCGGATTCCACGCCGCGGGGGAATGCTGGGAACCCATGGTCGAGTTCTCCACGCAGCCGCCGTTGGTGATGAACACCAGATCGTTCTCGGTCAGGTCGATCGAGCGCTCGCTGCCGTCCTCGTTGACGTCGATGCGTACGGCGATCTTCTTGGTGGGCGTGCTGTACGGGTTGCGCGGGAACATGCCGGATGTGGCCTGGATCTTCTGGATCGTGTCCTGCCCCACGCCGGTGCGCTCGCGCTTCGGCCCGTCACCGCCGCCGATCGCGAACTCCACGTTCTCCACCTTGGTGTTGTAGTGGAACTGCACGCCGTGGCCTTCGAGGTACTTCACCATCGGCAGGATCATCGACTCGTACTGGTTGTAGCGCGTGAAGCGCAGCGCGGAGAAGTCGGGCAGGCCGCCGATATGGTGGATGTAGCGCTTGATGTACAGCTTCATCTCCAGCGCGGAATGCCAGTTCTCGAACGCGAACATGGTGCGCCAGTACATCCAGAAGTTGGAGTTCAGCACCTCGTCGTCGAAGAAGTCGGTGATGGGCTTGTCATACAGGTCCTCGTCGGGCGTGAAGAACAGCTTCATGATCTGCTGCGCGGCCTTGTCGGACAGGCCGAACTTGCCCTGTGTGCCGGCGTCCTTGCCGAGTTCCTTGGTGGCTCGGCACAGCGAGTAGTTGGGATCCTCCTTGTTGAGCCAGTAGTATTCGTCGAGCACGGAGACGCCTTCGGTCTCGATGCTCGGGATGGACCGGAACAGATCCCACATGACCTCGAAGTGGTTGTCCATCTCGCGACCGCCGCGCATCACATAGCCGAGTCCGGGGATTTCCAGACCGTCGCAGGCGCCGCCGGGCACGGCGTCCTTTTCAAGAATGTGGATGTTCGCGCCGGGCATCTGCGCGTCGCGGACCAGATAACAGGCGGCGGACAACGCTGCCAGTCCGGTGCCGATGATGTATGCCGACTTGCCATCCACGCCCTCCGGCTTCTTCGGGCGTGCGAAGGCCTCGTAGTTTCCGCTTGAGTAGTACATGTTCCCCTCCTTGGGTCGGTGCCGCGACGGTGCGGTTTATTCCATGCTACGGCGGCTGGCCCGTCGACGCCGGGATCGACGCTGCCTTTGACGGCCGATGACCGGGGAGTGGGTGACGTTCCCGGTGGCGGCCTTGGCGTATGGTCCTTGGAGTTGGCCGGCGTCAGCGCCATTGTTGACGCCGTGATTGCTAGTATCGCGCTAAATCGACACGTGTTCAATAAACAGTTCTCGGCGGGTTGTCGGCGCGCTCGTTGCCGTCGGAAAAATCGCAGAACTGCAATGTACGAAAAACTCGGCCTTGGAATTTCAAGGCTCCGATTGTGGTATATCGCAGTTCTGCGATGTCTGGCGGAGTGCCTGATGCGCGTGTTGCATGTGCATGGGAGAGTCTGTTCGTTTCTTGGTATACAGTGCGACAAATTGTTGGGTTTTGTTGGTGGATTGCACGGACGACCATCGGTAGAATGACTGGAAACGAGTCGTTGTCCGACGACTCGACACATCCGCACAGTTCCGCGGAGGTTTCGACTGGAAACCTTGGAATGTCAAGGATTCGGGGTCTCGATCCCGAAGGGGAACTGACTACTCTGCGGCGGAACCATGAGGTGCGTTATGAAGGATCCCGCCCCAAACCGGACCGATCGAAAGGATCGTCCGAATCAGCCCGTCAATCATCCCGGCCAGTCTGCCGATCGTGCCGCCGATCATCCCGTTACGGCTTCCGCGGCACCGTCAACATTCGACGATCCGTCGCTGCTTGACGCCGCCACGGTGGCCGAAACGCTCGACACCGACATCGAACACGGTCTGACCGCAACCGAAGCCGCACGTCGACTACAGGAATTCGGGCCGAATGAACTCGCCGGCGCGCCGCCCACACCGAAGTGGAAGAAGTTCCTCGCCCAGTTCAAGGACCCGCTCGTTTACCTATTGCTCGCCGCCACGGTCATCTCGCTGATCGCATGGTTCATCGAACGCTCCGCCAACCCGGCCGAAGCCGAGGCCCTGCCGTTCGACTGCATCGTGATCGTGCTGATTCTGGTACTCAACGCCGTACTCGGCTACGCGCAGGAGGCCAAGGCCGAGCAGGCCGTCGCCGCACTGAGCCGTATGGCCGCCGCCCACGCCACCGTATTGCGCGACGGGCACCCCGTCTCCGTCCCCACCGCGGAGGTCGTGCCCGGCGACATCGTGCTGCTCGCCGAAGGCGACACCGTGGCCGCCGACGGCCGACTCGTCACCACGGCAGCACTGCACGTGGCCGAAGCGTCGCTGACCGGCGAATCCGTGCCCGTCACCAAGAACCCCGCCACGCTTGCCGGGGCCAAGGCGCTCGGTGACCGCGCCAACATGGCGTTCAACGGCACATCCGTCACACAGGGCACCGGCCGCCTCATCGTCACCGCCACCGGCATGCGCACCCAGGTGGGCAAGATCGCGCGCATGCTGTCCGAACAAAAGGAAGACCCCACGCCGCTGCAGAAGGAGATCACGTTCGTCTCCAAGGTGCTCGGTCTGGCCGTCTGCGTGATCGCCGCGCTCGTGCTTGTCCTGCTGGCCGTGGTGTACGGCTTCAACTCCACGCAGGACGTGATCGACTCGCTGCTGCTCGCCGTCTCGCTCGCCGTGGCCGCCGTGCCGGAAGGTCTGGCCGCCATCCTCACCGTGGTGCTCGCGCTCGGCGTGCAGCGCATGGCCAAACATCACGCCATCGTCAAGAAGCTCTCCTCGGTGGAAACGCTCGGCTCGGCGTCGGTGATCTGCTCCGACAAGACCGGCACCCTCACCCGTAACGAAATGACCGTGCAGCGCGTGATCACCCCGTCCGGCGAGATCACGCTCACCGGCACCGGTTACTCCACCGACGGTCATGCGGCCGACGTCGACGGTGGCGCGCTCGCCGACGATGATCCGCGACTGCGTGAGGCGCGGCGTGTGCTGTCCGTTGGTGCGCTCGCCAACGATGGCAAGCTCAACGACGACGGCACGATCGTCGGCGACCCGACCGAAGTGTCGCTGATTGTGGGCGCCCGCAAGATCGGCGCGGCCGATACCGACCGGTTCACGCGCGTGGCGGAGATCCCGTTCACATCCGACCGCAAACGCATGACCGTGATCGGGCAGATCGGCGTCGAAAAGACCGACGCCAGCGCCGCCGAGACGACCTCTCTCACCGCCTACGCCAAGGGCGCGCCCGACGTACTGCTCGGCTACTGCACACGCATCGAGGAGAACGGCATCGTCCGCGCCCTCACCGACGCCGACCGCACGCGCATCCTCGCCGACGTGGAACGCCTCTCCCGCAACGCCTACCGCACGCTCGGCCAGGCGTACCGTCCGCTGAACGCCACGCGCATCGACGACATCGACGGACTGGAACGCAACGCCGACGGCACACTCGCCAAGGACGTGGCCGACCAGCCCGACGTGATCGAACGCGACATGATCTGGGTGGGCATGGTCGGCATCATCGACCCACCGCGCACCGAAGTGCGTGACGCCGTGGCCGAGGCACATGGCGCCGGCATCCGCACCGTCATGATCACCGGCGACCATCCGCTCACCGCAGCCCGCATCGCCACCGATCTCGGCATCATCACGCAGAGCGACGGGAACTCTGGAGGCACCGACTCCGCCAGCCACACCGACTCTGCCGACCGCGCCGACCGCACGTATCCGCAGGCCCTCACCGGCGACCAGCTCGACCAACTGACCGACGCCGAATTCGCCGACACCGTACGCAACGTGTCCGTCTACGCGCGCGTGGCCCCCGAACACAAGATGCGCATCGTCGACGCGCTGCAGGCGCAGGGCGAGATCGTGGCCATGACCGGCGACGGCGTGAACGACGCCCCCGCCGTCAAATCCGCCGACATCGGCGTGGCCATGGGCATCACCGGCACCGAAGTCACCAAGGAATCCGCCAAGATGATCCTGACGGACGACAACTTCGGCACCATCGTGGCCGCCGTACGCGAAGGCCGGTCGATCTTCGACAACATCCGCAAGTTCCTGCGCTACCTGCTCAGCTCCAACATGGGCGAAGTGCTCACCGTATTCGGCGGTGTGCTGCTCGCCGGATTCCTCGGCATCAGCGAACCCGGCGCCGACAGCGTGACCGTGCCGCTGCTCGCCACGCAGCTGCTGTGGATCAACCTGCTCACCGACGCCGCGCCCGCCATGGCCATGGGCGTGGACCCGTCCACCGACAACGTGATGAACCGCAAACCGCGCAAGCTCACCGACCGCGTGATCGACGCGCGCATGTGGACCGACGTGATCGTCGTGGGCCTGCTCATGGCCGCCGTCACGCTGATCGGCATGGACCTGTACCTGCCCGGCGGACTGCTGACCGACGACTCCGCGATGAACGTGACGCATGACGAGCAGATCGTCATGGCCCGCACCATGGGCTTCACGATCCTCGTGTTCGCCCAGCTGTTCAATGCGCTCGCCGCCCGCAGCGCCGACCAGACCGCGTTCAAGGGCATGTTCGCCAACAAATGGCTGTGGGGTGCGATCGCACTGTCGGTCGTGCTGCAGCTGCTGGTGATCTACGTGCCGTTCCTGAACGTGGCGTTCGGCACCACGCCCCTCGACCCGCATCAGTGGGCCGAATGCCTGGGACTTTCCGCGCTCGTGCTCGTGGGCAGCGAGCTCTACAAGCTCGTGCTGCGTGCGGTGGACAGGGTGCGGAGGTAGGCGGCCGGCGTGCCGGCGGCCGGTGCCGGGCGTGCGTTCGGCGTGGTCGCCGGGGGGAGGGCATGACGGGCGTCATCGAGATCGGTGCTTGGCGGTTGGCGTGCTGTTTGATGCTGGTTGCTGGGGTGTTGCGGGGTGCGGAATCGACCTTTGGTCGATGCGTTGCCGTGGCGGCCTTCGGCCGGGTCACCTCATCCGTCTCGCTTTGCTCGACACCTTCCCCTCAAGGGGAAGGCCGACTGCGTCGGAGCGGATGCTCACCTGATTGGGGAATCGTCTAATGCCGGCTTCCCCTTGAGGGGAAGCTGTCGGCGCAGCCGACTGATGAGGTGATCACGGCCGAAGCTCTCTGCAACGGTATCGGTGCCGGATTGATCGTGCGGCCGGCGATGTGGCGTGATCGTCCGTGCCGGCCAGGGGCGTTCCGCGTCCATCCGTGCCGGCCAGGGTCGTTCCGCATCCGCGTTCGTCTTCCATGCCGATTCGCATCCCGTGACATCTTGTGGCAACGGAGGTTGAACGTTCACATTGTGTGGAATAATAATGGCTTAGACAGGCGCGTTACGGTGATGTGGAACGCGCCGATGAGACCAGATACGGTTCGCCACAATGCGAACCGGCACAATGTGAACGCCTCCCTGAACGGTTGGCGTCGGAAAAAGGGGTGTGGGAATGGTCAGTATTCGTGATGTGGCACGCAAGGCGGGAGTCTCACACCAGACGGTGTCCAACGCGATCAACTCGCCGAGCATCGTGTCGCAGGCCACGCGCGAGAAGATCGAGCAGGCCATCAAGGAACTCGGCTACAAGCCCAACGCATCCGCCCGCCGTCTGCGCTCCGGCCGATCCGACGTGGTGGCGGTGGGCATCGCCGCCGGCGAGAACCGCGCCCCGTCGCCCATCTTCGACGAATTCCTGCACCTGCTCGCCGCCGAGGCGAACAACGACGGCAAGCAGATCATGCTGTATCCGCGCATCGACGAACCCAGCGAGATCCAGCACATCCAAAGCCTGATGGAACAGTCCGACGTCGACGCGATCGTGCTCAACGAACTCGAAGTGAATGACGGCCGTCCGAGCTGGCTCATCGAACACGATCAGCCGTTCGTGCTGTTCGGCCGTCCATGGAATCTCAGCCCCGAGGTCGCCTCGCGCATTCCGTGGGTGGACGTGGACGGCTACAGCGCGATCAAGGAGATGGTCAGCCGTCTGGTCGCCGCCGGTCGCAGGCATATCGGCTACATCGGCTGGAGCTCCGGCACCGGCACCGCGATCAACCGCTATCAGGGCTGGTACGACGGCCTTAAGGAGGCCGGACTCATCGTCGACGACATGTACGACGGACAGCCGATCGATACGTGGGCGATCGGCACGATCGAGGCCATGCGCGCCGGCGAGGCTGCGGCGGCCGAACTCTATCAGCGTCATCCGGGGCTTGACGCCATCGTCTGCCCGTCCGACAATCTCGCCGTGGGCGCGCTGTCCAGCATCAGCCACATCGTGAAGCACGCGGTGATCGATGGCAACCCGAACGTGAACATGCTGTCACGCCCGGTGTGGGTGACCGGTTTCGACGATTCCGCGCTCGCGCACGCGTTCTCGTTCCCGTCGATCCGCCAGCCGCTCACCGTGGTGGCGAAGGAGCTGCTGCGTATGACGCGCGACATGCTCGCCGGAGCGCCGATCACCGACGAGCCGCGCTGGCACGAACTGCTCAAGCCGGAACTGGTCTGGCGACAGTCTCCCTACGCCGACATCGAGCGGTAGGCGGTCCCAGCGTGCTCCCTCCGTGGGAGGGAGCTGGCCGCCGCACGGCGGTCTGAGGGAGGGATCCGCCTCTTGCAAGCCCCGATGAGCCTTGACGGTGTACGATCCCTCCCTCTGTCATGGCTCTGCCATGACATCTCCCTCCCTCGGAGGGAGAACGCCGGGCTCTGGACCTACGCCTGCTGCGCGCTCGGGTCGATGCCTTCGCCGTCGTTGACGTCGGCGCAGTAGAAGTTCACGTAGGAACGGCTCGGGGTCGGGCCGCGCTGACCCTGATAGTGCGAGCCGAGCTTGCCGGAGCCGTACGGGTTGTCGGCGGGGGAACTCAGAGAGAAGAAGCACATCTGGCCGATCTTCATGCCTGGCCACAGCTTCACCGGCAGCGTGCTCACGTTCGACAGCTCCAGCGTGATGTGGCCCTCGAAGCCGGGGTCGATGAAGCCGGCGGTCGAATGCGTGAGAATGCCCAGACGACCCAGCGAGCTCTTGCCCTCCAGTCGTGCGGCGATCGACGAATCAAGCTTCACGTACTCCCACGTGGAACCGAGGATGAACTCGCCCGGGTGCAGGATCCACGGCTCGCCGGGCGCCACCTCGAACTGTTCGGTCAGATCGCCCTGGTTCTCGGCAGGGTCCACATACGTGTACTTGTGGCTGTTGAACACGCGGAAGAAGCGGTCCAGTCGCACGTCCACCGAGGCCGGCTGCACCATTTCCGGGGTCCAGGGGGTGAGCGAGATGTTTCCGCTCGCCTGTGCGGCCAGAATGTCGTGATCGCTGAGCAGCATGTGATGTTCTCCTTCGCGTGGATTGCGCTGTGGGCGCCGCGCTTCGCCGTCGCGCGTTGTGCATGGTCGCGTGCGGGCGCGGCATTATACGTCTAACCCGTTCAGTCTAGCCGCCGGCATGGCCCTAGCGGTCGGCCGATGATCGGCCCGTTGGTCCGTCCGTTCTCGCCGTCGTCAGCGCTTCATCTGCCACATGGCGCCCAGCACGTTCTGGGTGTCGCCGAGATCCACGTTCTTCTGCTGCGCGGCCACCGCCAGGCATTCGATCGCGGCGAGCACGTCGCACGGCAGACGCTTGCCCTCCGCCACGCGTGCCGGACGGCCGGGCGACGTGATGATCAGGCCGCTGGATTCCAGCTCCTCGTAGGCGTGCTGTACCGTGCCGAGCGAAACGCCGAACTGTTTGGCCAGACCACGCATCGGCGGCATGCTGGCGCCGGCTTCGAGCAGTCCCACGCGGATCAGACCGTCGAGTTGCGAACGGATCTGTTCGAACGCGGGCGTGGCGCTGTTGAGATCGATGGTGATGAGGAAATCATCGCTGCCATGATCGGCGTCGTGCGTGGCGGCGGACATCGTCTCGGCCGGGGCGAACAGATCGGCGATCATGTCCTCCGTGATGTCGTCGTCGATGACGTCCGTGTCCGGCGCTTCCAGAATCCCGATTTCGTTCCCCATGGCGACCTGCCTTTCCCAACGGTTCCCCGACGACCGCCTATGCGAACCGTCGATCTGTATCCAAACTGTACTACTCGGTTAGTACGCCGACGTTCGTTGATTTCGTTGATATTGCAGTGGTTTGCATGAACGGTTCTCTGCCGGCTGAGGATGTCGCCGGTCCGGCGAGACAATGATGGCGTCAAGGCTTTGCCGCCGTGCGCGACGGCGGCTTCAACAACGAATCGTTGCAAACCATCAGGAGGAAACATGGCCAAGATTCTGTTCATCGTGGGTTCCCTGCACAAGGACGGCTTCAACAAGCAGCTGGCCGACGAGGCCAAGGCTCTGATCGGCGACCGTGCCGAGGTGGAGTTCCTTGACTACACCAACGTGCCGTTCTTCAGCCAGGACATCGAGTACCCGGCCCCCGAGGCCGTGTCCGCCGTCCGTCGTGAGTTCGTGCTCGCCGACGGTGTGTGGATCTTCTCCCCGGAGTACAACTACAGCTACCCGGGCGTGCTGAAGAACCTGCTCGACTGGCTGTCCCGCCCGCTGGAGCCGTTCCCGGCCGAGTCCTCCTCCGTGCTGCCCGGCAAGAAGGTGGCCCTGAGCTCCGTGGCCGGCCAGTCCGCCGGCGCCGGCACTCGCGCCAAGCTCACCGAGGTGCTGGGCTTCGGCAAGGTCGAGCTGCTCGGCGACCAGCTGGGCGTGACCCTGGCTCCCGAGGCCTGGGGCACCGGCAAGCTCGGCCTGAGCGAGGACGACCGCAAGGCCCTGTCCGCTCAGGTGGATGCCTTCCTCAAGTTCATCGCCGAGTAAGACTGGCGGAGACGGCTGATGGACGTTTGTCCGTCCGAGTAGCCGCCCACTGCTATCGTCGTTGACGGCGGTGACGTCGGATGGTGCACGGTCCGACGCCTGCCGCAAATCGTCCAGGAGGCGCGTTCCGCGATCATTGCGATCCGCGGAATGCGCCTCCTGTCGTATGTGGGGGATGTAGCGCGTAGTTATGCAGTCATATCGCGTAGTTACGCAGTCATACGGCATCAGAACCCTGCGTAACTACGCGGCGGTGTGTGCGCTACGGTGCACGCATGATGTATGCGGGGGTAGGGGGTGTCGTAAAAGCGGTATACAGTGAGGGGGTGTTGGCGTTCCCGGATGTTGTGTTGTGGTGTGTTCCCGGAACGCCGATCAAGAACTCTCGTCAGAGAAGACCATAAAAGGAAGTATTCAGGAAGAAGCAAACATGAGTTTTCCCACGCAATCGGTGCGGCCGTTCGCGCGTCTACGCAACATCGCGGTCGCAGTGGTCGCCACCTGCGCGATGATCGTCCCGCTGGGCGCTGCTGTGGACACCGCGTCGGCGGCCTCCTCCAGCGCTCCGGGCATCACGGTCAACCAGCAGTCCGGCTACACCGCCACCAAGATCTCCCATCCGAACGCCGGTCTCGGTGAGGACGACGGCATCGTCAACGTCGATGCGAACGGTAATCCGACCATGTCCGGCACCACGGGCGACCGCGGTCAGAGCTATTCATGGGCATCCGTCGGCTACGGCGACTGGATGTACATCGGCACCTGCTATTCGCCGATGAACAGCATGGTCAGGCTGGTGTCCGCCACCACCGGCGTGAAGTACAGCACCCTCAAGGCCGGCGTCGACGCGATGTTCAACGGCGAGCTGTACTTTGACGACGGCGTCATGCGCCCGGTGCTGCTGAAGGTCAATACCCGCACCGGCGAAGTGAAGCTGGTGAGCACGGCCAAGGCCGGCTCCGGCTACCGCGCCGCCGTCGAATTCCACGACAAGCTGTACTTCGCGGCCGGCACCGTCCCCACCCCACAGCTGATCGAAATCGATCCCGCCACTGACAAGACCCGCGTGGTGTACACGGGCAAGGCCGCCGACGGCAAGGGCGTATCCACGCTCATCCGCGGTCTCGCCGTCACCAACGACCAGCTGGTCGCCAGCATGATCGGCAAGTACGGTGACGAGGGCAAGACGGGCGCCTACATCGTCTCGTCGTCGAACCCCACCGCCGGTCAGGACTCGTTCAAGATCATCGGCACGCAGGACGATTTCCTCGGCTATCCGGCGTTCCACACCACCGACAACATTGCGGGCGGCGCGATCTGGGACATCGTCCCGTTCAACGGACATCTGTACATCACAGTGGTGACGGGCACGAGCAAGATGAAGCGTTCGTTCGCCCTGTTCTGCGGCGACCAGAACGGTGACGGCACGTGGTCGTACAAGCTGCTCGTCGGCGACAAGTCCAAGGGCGCGAAGTACGACTTCGGATTCGGCGCAGACCGTTCCGGCGCGGCCAACATGGTGGTGTACAAGAACCATCTGTACATCGGCGGCTACAACGATCCGATGATCTCGATCCCCGACGTGCTGAAGTACAAGTTCGAAGGCCTGTACAAGGATCTGCACGGCTCCGTGAACCTGTGGCGCATGGACGCCGACGAGAACTTCCAGATGGTCGCCGGCGAGGCGAACGACGCGTTCCCCGAAGGCCCGATCGGCACGATCGACGGCAAGACCATGCGCGCCGGACTCGGTTCCGACGACGAGGCCAGCCGCTTCCTGAACCAGTACGTGTGGCGCATGCAGTCGTACGACGGCAAGATGTACGCTGGCACGTACGACATCAGCGACATGACGTACCCCATCACGCAGTTCGTCAACGGCGATATCCTGCACCGCACGCCGGAACAGTGGAAGAAGCAGGTCGGATACATCGAGGAGTTCCTCAAGACGCTTGAGGACGAGCAGACCAACGCCGCGTCCACTGACGTGCAGTCCGACGATGCCGCCGCCCAGTCCGACGATCAGAAGGCCGCCGCCAAGACCCTCGAATCCGGCAAGGCCGACGCCGTGCAGTCCGACGTCAAGCAGATGCAGGATCTGCTCGGCAACATGCAGAACGATCTGGAATCCAAGCAGACCGACGTGAGCTCGTCCGTCGCCGAGGCCACGCCGATGGCCGCCGACGCCAAGCAGTACACGCTGCAGGACCGCGAGCAGTTCCAGACGTGGCTCCAGCAGCTGTACGACCTGTACCAGAAGAACAAGCAGTACCTGCCGGACGATCTGGTCAAGGAACTCGACCAGTGGCTCACCCAGGCCAACGTGGACAACTTCGGCTACTTCGTGGGCGTGCTCAAGTACCTGAGCGCCGCCACCCCGGACAAGCGCGGCTTCGATCTGGTGGTCACCGGCGACGGCACGAACTTCAGCACCATCACCCGCAACGGATTCGGCGACAACAACAACCACGGTCTGCGTGTGTTCGCCATCACCGACACCGGTCTCAACGTGGGCACCGCGAACCCGTTCCACGGCACGCAGGTGTGGAAGCTCGACGACGGTCGCGGCGACGCGGTCAACGCCTCGCTGAAGCAGAATGCGTTCGACTACGACAAGTACGACGCCTCCACGCGCGGCGCGAACGCCAACGGCCTGTCCGCGGGCATCGATTTCAACGGCAACACCGTGCAGTCCGTGCAGTACGACTACAAGACGCTCACCGAAGGCACCGACTACACGGTCACCGACGCGGGCGTGACGCTGAACAGCAGTCTGCTCAACGGCAAGGAGACCGGCAGCATGGGCAACGTGGTGGTGTTCTTCAACCGTGGCGCACGTGCGCGCCTGTCCGTGGCGATCAAGGACAGCACGCCGGGTGTGCAGCCGTCGCAGCCGGGGGCAAACGGCGCCGACAAGAAGGCCGATGGCGACGTCGACGGAGCCAAAAAGACCGTGACGAACGCGAACGGCAAGACCCAGGGCGAGCTGTCCCGCACTGGTACGGCCGTGGCGGTCATCGCCGTGGTCGTGGTCGTGCTGGCCGTGGCCGGCGTGGCCGTGCTTGTGGTGCGTCGCAAGCGGAGCTGAATGGCTGATCGGTCGGCCGGTTGCTGGCTGATTGCCGGTCGCTGGCCGTGAACCGCTGAATGATGAAGGGCGTTCCCTGCCGATGTGCGGGGAACGCCCTTCATGTTGTTTATGCGTTACGTGCGCGTCTACTGCTGCTACTGCTGCTACTGCTGCAGCTGGGGAATGTAGTCGGCGTAGCCTTCCTCGGCCATACGTGACAGCGGGACGAAGCGCAGTGCGGCGGAGTTCATGCAGTAGCGGTGGCCGCCGAGCTCGGCCGGTCCGTCGTCGAACACGTGGCCGAGGTGGATCTGCGTTTCGGACGTGCGAATCTCGATGCGCGGTCGGCCGGGCACGCGGTCGTCGTCATGCTCGGTGACCAGATCGGCGCTGATCGGCTTGGAGAATGCCGGCCAGCCGCAGCCGGAATCGAACTTGTCGGTCGACAGGAACAGCGGCTGACCGCTGACGATGTCCACGTAGATGCCCGGCTCGAACGTCTCGTCGTATTCGTTGACGAACGGGCGCTCGGTGGCCGCGTGCTGCGTGACCGCGAACTGTTCGAGCGTCAGATCCCAGATGCGGTCCACGTACTTCTGACGGTTGCGCACGTTGTGGATCTTGGCGATGTCGATGTGGCAGTAGCCGCCCGGATTCTTCTCCAGATAGTCCTGATGGTGCTCCTCGGCGGGGTAGAAGTTGCGCAGCGGTTCGATGAGCACGGCGGGGCGGCGCGGCTCGCGGTCGATCAGCTGCTCGATCGCGGCGATGAACACGGCCTTCTGATCGTCGTCTGTGAAGAACATGCCGGTGCGGTACTGACGACCGGTGTCCTCGCCCTGACGATCCACGGAGAACGGGTCGATCACCTCGAGGAACAGCAGGCTCAGCGTGCGCAGCGTCACGCGGGACGGGTCGAACTCCACGCGCACGGTCTCGGCGGCGTCGGTCGTGCCCGAGCACACCTGCTCGTAGGTGGGGTTCGGGGTGTTCGACTGCGCGTAGCCGACCGTCGTGGCGGTCACGCCGTCTACGTTGCGGAAGTATTCCTGCAGGCCCCAGAAGCACCCGCCGGCGAAGTACGCGGTCTGGGTGGGGGAGTCCGGGGTGGCCGGTGCGGCTGGGGAGGCGGTTGGCGTGTTTGACGCGGTCGGCGTATTCGGCGCGGCCGCGGTGTTCCTGGTTGCGTTCTCGGTGTTCTCATCACTCATGCTTGCCAGTGTAGGCGAGCGCGTGGTGCACAAGCGGCTCGGTGTTGACGGTGACGGCGCACTTTTGGGGCGTCGAATACCCGAATTCCACAATTCACAGCGCCAAAAGGACGAAAAACGACGCAAAAACGGGTGTTTGACGCTGTAAAGAGCAGATTATTTCGCATAGTGAGACAAATTCGGCGGCAGATTCCGCAGTGTGGGCGACGGCGCGAGTGTGCGCGGACTGCCTGCGCGCGAATACGAGAAAACCCCGAACCGTTTTCACGATCCGAGGTTTTATTCGTGCGAGCGGGGGGAGTTGAACCCCCACGAGCATACACTCACTGCCACCTGAAGACAGCGCGTCTACCATTCCGCCACGCTCGCAGACAAGTGATTAATTTAGCACTACGATTCCGGATTGTGCAAATCGGCGTGTCTTCGGCGTGTCGCGCCGGGGGCGGATGGCTTGGATTCGTGGTCCTTGAGCGCGAACTGTGGTGTCTCTGCACCCCGCGAGTGGCATGAGAGACGAATGCGGTTCCGCAAATGGCTTGATTGCGGGGTGCATTACCTGCCGTCACTCTGGGGGAAACCACAAAACTCGCGTGTCGATGGCTCAAGGAGACCATACGCTGCGGAGCGAGGCGAGCGAGGCACACCGGGCCCCAGCCTGGCACAGGCGGTTCGCCGAGCGCTAACGCCAGTTCACGGTGTGGCCGGAAGCCGCCTCGAAGTGGTAGATGGCGCAGCCGAGGCTCACGTGGGCGAACAATCCCTCGGTCGCACGGGCGCTGACGGTGCCGTCGGCGTGCAGCGTGAAGTGGAACGGCTGCTGGCTGAGCGACGTGGGGGCGAGCATCGCCGCCTCCATGCCGGCGCGGAACCAGTCGGGCATGTTCTCACCTTCGGGGATGGTGCACAGATCCTCGATCGGTTTGCTGCGGTGCTTGCCGCCGGGGCGCGCGCCATGACCAAACGCCAGCACCCACACGATCTTCTCGCCGGGAGCGAGCGTCCACCACGGGTTCTCCGCGCTCATCGCATCGTCGAGCACGGCCCATGACGTGGCCAGACCAAGCTGTGTGGCCTTCAGCGCCAGACGCTCGCCGTAATAGCCCACGGTCTGCTGCAGTGCGATTTCGCCGGGGTCGGTTGCAGCGGCATCCTCCGAGCCCTCTTTCGTCCAACCGGAGTTCGTGCCGTCCGCAGCGCCGATCAGTGCGATCGTGTTATGCACGCCCTTGAACCGTCCGTAATGCGTTTTCAGACCCAGAAACGCGTCGTTCAGTCCGGTCGTCATCTGAATGTGCAGGCCGCTTTCGGTGTTGCACGTGTCGATCTCCGACTGCAGTGCGGCGATGACGTCGTCGGCTACCGGTTCGTCGGTGTACATGCGGATGGCGTGGCGTGCTTCCATCGCTTCGATCAGATCCATGATCTTCCTCTTGTTGTGGTGATTGTTGTGGGGTGGTTGTGGAGTAAGTGGGGATTGTTGTTTTCTGCTGAGTTGAGGCCGGGTGGGGATGGGGGGTGCTCCCCTCAGTCTGCTGCGCAGACAGCTCCCCTCCGCGGGGAGGGGAGCCAGGGG
>NZ_QXGJ01000001.1 GCF_003952005.1 Bifidobacterium callimiconis | reverse complement strand
GTGTGGGGGATTCTGACATGGGTGGTCCTTGAGGTGAGAGGGGGAATGGCGGGTTCACGGGTCGGTCAGCGGAGTCGGGTGCGTAGGGCGATGCCGGAGGAGACGTCCTGCGCATTGGGGCTGGTGCGTCCGTCGACGTCGGCCAGTGTCCATGCCAGACGTAGCGCCCTGTCGGCGCCGCGAAGACTGAGACGCTGCTGTTCCACGGCTCGGGAGAGTGGTATCAGCGCCTTGCCCGAGGTATTGCGGCGAAGCCATTCCCCGCTGGCCTTGGCATTGCACGGCCAGTCTTCGAATCGGTAGCGTTCGGCCGCGGCATTGCGGGCTTCGACCACTCGGGCGCGAATCGTGGCGCTGGACTCGGCCGGGGTCTCGCTGATCGGAACGAACGTGGCGATGGGCGGCACGGTGATCTGGATGTCGATGCGGTCGAGAATCGGACCGGACAGACGATTCCAGTATCTGGTGCGTTCCTTGACGCTGCACACGCATTTCTCGCCGGTGCCCCAGCCGAAGCCGCACGGACACGGATTGGCGGCCATGACCAGTTGGAATCGGGCCGGATAATGGGCATTGCCCTTGGACCGGGAGATCGCCACATACCCCGTCTCCAACGGTTCCCGAATGGTCTGCAGCACACGCGGCGGGAATTCCGGCGCCTCGTCCATGAACAGCACGCCATTGTGCGCGCGGGTGATGGCGCCGGGGCGGGCCATGCCGGATCCCCCGCCGACCAGTGCGGCCACGCTGGCGGTGTGGTGCGGCGCCTCGTAGGGCGGCACGTCGGTGATGCCGTATTCGGTGAGCGTGCCGCACAACGATCGGATCGAGGCGACCTCCAACTGCTGGCGTTCGTTCATCGGCGGCATGATCGTGGGCAGACGCGAGGCGAGCATCGTCTTGCCCGCTCCGGGAGGCCCCACCATGATGACATGGTGCCCGCCGGCGGCCGCCACCTCCAACGCCCACTTCGTATGCTCCTGACCCATGACCTGATCCATGTCCAGTCCGGTCGTCGACGTGCCGTCCGCCATCTCGCCGTTCAACGGGTCGTCGAATGAAGGCATGCGTAGCTCGTAGGGATTGTCCGGGATCCGGTAGCTGGCCTTGCCACCCATATGTTCGATGAGTTCGCCTACGTGACGGACCGGTACGACGTCGATGTCGGGCACGAGTTCGGACTCCTCGAGATTGCCTTGGGGAATGAACGCCCGGGTTATGCCGCTGTTGCGCGCGTGCAGCAGGATCGGCAGCAGGCCGGCCACCGGCAGTACCGTGCCGTCGAGTTTGAGTTCGCCCAGCACCAGCGTGTCGGCGAGCGAATCGTGGGGGATCGCGCCGCCCGCGCACAGCACGCTTGCCGCGATCGCCAGATCATGGGCCGCGCCGCTTTTGGGCAGGGACGCCGGAGATAGGTTCACGGTCACGCGCGTCTCCGGCCAGGAGAAGCCGGCGGAGGCGCAGGCCGACTTCACACGCTCGCGGGCTTCCGACAGTGAGGTGTCGGGCAGACCGATGATGCTGAAATACGGCAGCCCGGGGGAGATATATGCCTGCATGCTCACGGTGAACGCCTTCAATCCGTTCAGACCTACGGACAGCGTGGTGCCGATGCGCATCAGAACGCCCCTGGAATCAGTTGCACCTGCGGGGCGCGACGTGAACCGTGCACGCTGATGGCCAGCACATCGAACCGTACGGATTCATGGGGAACGGTTCGTCCGTGCTCCTGCAGCCATTGAATGCCGGCACGGCGAAGCGTGGTCTGCTTGTGGGCGTTCACCGCGGACTGGGGACTGCCGAAACTGGCGTTGCGTCTGGTCTTGACCTCCACGAACGAGAGACGGTCGTCGGGGGTGACCGCGATGATGTCGAGCTCGCCGTAGCGGGAACGCCAGTTGCGGTCCACGATGCGCCAGCCGCGACGCTCAAGCCAAAGGACGCCGTAGTCCTCGCCGAGTTCGCCGAGTCGCTTCGGCGCGAGCCCTGGTTCATGCAACGCGGCGGTGAGTCTGTTGAATTGCTCGAAGGGGTTGGGGATGGAGGAGCCGGTGACGGTGCCGGATCCGGCCATGAGGAAGGAGATGCCGGTGGGTGCTGGGGTGGTGATTGAATCTGTCATGATTCGAGTCCACCACCGTGCGATGCGGTTTGGCCAGGGAGACGCGGGGATGTGGTCGAATGTGGCCCCCTTCCCACGAGGTGGCGGAAAGGGATGGGACGTGGCGGCTCCCCTCAGTCCGCCGTAGGCGGACAGCTCCCCTCGGGGAGGGGAGCCATGGGCGGATGATCCGTAGGCGGACGATTTCCCTCGGGAAGGGGAGCCATGGGCATTGGGGACGGTTACTTCACCAGGTCGGTGAGTTCGCCGAGGCTGAGTTCGAAGCTCACGCCGCGCTCCTCGAAGTGCGGCTGGTTGCGCGTGGACTGCATGGCGGAACGGACGAATTCACCGGCGATGCGGGCGCTGTCGGTGAGCGTGCGACCGGCCATCACGGCACCGCACAGCGCCGAGGCGAAGGCGTCACCGGTGCCGTGGATCATGTACGGCAGCTTCTCGTGCGCCAGCTCGAGCACGCCGTCGGTGCCGGCGGCCGTGGTGGCCACATAGTTGCGGATCTTGCCGTCGCCGCGATCGATGCCCTTGAGCACCACGCTCTTGGCGCCCAGGTCAAGCAGCGCTCCTACCCAGTCGGTGGCCTCTTCGGGGGTCAGGTTCTTGCCCGGGTAGTCGCGTCCCGTCAGGATCGAGGCCTCGGTGAGGTTCGGCATCAGCACATCGGCGCCGTCGGCCAGCGCGCCCATCGCCTCGCACAGTTCGGCGGTGTACGTGGGGTACATGTGACCGCCGTCGCCCATCACCGGGTCGACCAGACGCAGGGCGTTCGGGTACTCACGGTACAGGCGCTGGATGATGGCCACCTGATCGGCGCTGCCAAGGAATCCGGAATACACGCCGTCAAGCTCCACGCCCTCCTTGACCCAGGCGTCGAGATAGTCGTTCAGGATATCGGTGGTGTCGTGGAACGTGTAGTCCTTGTACATGGTGTGCGCGGAGAACAGCGCCGTGGGCACCGGGCACACGTCGCATCCGGCCGCCGACAGGATCGGAATCGCCGCGGTCAGCGAGCACTTGCCATAGCCGCACATGTCGTGCACGGCCGCGATGCGGGGGATGTAAGCGGGATCACGCTGGTAGAGCACCGCGTCGTCGTTCGTGGTCATGGTTCTCACCTTTCTCGAAGGTCTCATGGTCGTGCCCGCACGCCGGAGAACGTCGGGCCGTTCCCGTCCAGACTACCGTTGCTCGACGATGACCGGCTCGGCGGCCTTCGGCGTGTCACACGCAAAAACCGCGTCGAAAGGGCGTCATGCGCCCATGGCAAACCCTTTGCGCCCTCACGGGTTGGGAAAAGGCTATAACCAAGCCCGATAGCGAAAAGCCCGTTTCGGCTTGAAACCAAGCCCTTCGACCGCATATTGTCACTACCAACAACACAACAACCCACCACACAAGGAGACAATCCCATGGCTGAAGCCAACAAGAACTACCGCTTCGAAACCCTGCAGCTGCACGTCGGTCAGGAGCAGGCCGATCCGGCCACCGACTCCCGCGCCGTGCCGATCTACGCGACCACCAGCTACGTGTTCCACAACTTCGACCACGCCGAGGCCCGCTTCGGACTGGCCGATCCCGGCAACATCTACGGTCGTCTGACCAACTCCACGCAGGGTGTGTTCGAGGATCGCATCGCGGCCCTCGAAGGCGGTACCGCCGGCATCGCGGTGGCCTCCGGTGCTGCGGCCGTCGAGTACGCGGTGCGCAACATCACCCAGTCCGGCGACCACATCGTCTCCTCCAAGAACATCTACGGCGGCACCTTCAACCTGCTCAAGCACACGCTGCCGCGCGACGGCATCACCACCACCTTCGTCGACCCGGAGGTTCCGCAGAACTTCGAGGACGCCATCCAGGAGAACACCAAGCTCGTCTACTTCGAGACCTTCGGCAACCCGAACGCCGACCTGCCGGACTTCGAGGCCATCTCCGAGATCGCCCACAAGCATCATCTGCCGGTGATCGTCGACAACACCTTCGCCACCCCGTACCTGTTCCGTCCGCTCGAGCACGGCGCCGACGTGGTCGTTGAGTCCGCCACCAAGTTCATCGGCGGCCACGGCACCACGCTGGGTGGCGTCGTCGTCGAGGGCGGCAAGTTCAACTGGGCCGAGGTGCCGGGCAAGTTCCCGACCCTGACCGAGCCGGATCCCTCCTACCACGGCCTGAACTTCTACGAGGCCCTGGGCGGCGCCGCGTTCGTGACCCGCATCCGCGCCATCCTGCTGCGCGACACCGGCGCCACGCTCTCCCCGTTCGCCGCGTTCCTGCTGCTGCAGGGCACCGAGACCCTGTCGCTGCGCGTCGAGCGCCACGTGCAGAACGCGCTGAAGGTCGTCGAGTACCTGCAGACCGTGCCCGAGGTCGAGTCCGTGTCCCACCCGAGCATTCCGGGCCGTCGCGACCATGAGCTGTACAAGAAGTACTTCCCGAACGGCGCCGGCTCCATCTTCACCTTCGACATCAAGGGCGGCAAGGACGCGGCACGCGTCTTCATCGACAACCTGCACCTGTTCAGCCTGCTGGCCAACGTCGCCGACGTGAAGAGCCTCGTCATCCACCCGGCCTCCACCACGCACTCCCAGGAGACGCTGGAGGAGCTCGAGGATCAGGGCATCCACCAGGGCACCATCCGCCTGTCGATCGGCACCGAGAACATCGAGGACATCCTCGACGACCTCAAGGCCGGCTTCGAGGCCGTGCGCAAGTCCGGTCTCGCCAAGTGACGAATCGCTGACGGGGGAACTTACTCGCGCATAAGAATACGGGCGTGCACCGCTGGGGGAGCGGCGCACGCCCTTCTATTGTTTCCACACGGATTCATCCCGCAATGATCGATGTCGATCGCCATCCCGCCGCCGTGCGTCGGCGTCATCGGCCTCGGATCAGTCGGCGCCGCAGACGCTGTCCATGAACTCGCGCACGTAGATCAGCGCGGAGCCGATCACGTCCTGATCGGGGTGGCAGACGCTCTTGCGGATCGTGAAGTCATCGTCGGGGAACGCGCTGATCCGCAGCACGCGGTCGCGCAGGTCGGCGATGTCGTCGGTGGTGAAGAACTGTCCGGCCTTGCCGCCCACGATCACGTCGCAGTTGAGCACGGTGCACATGTTCTTGATCGCCAACGCCAGATGATCGAGATAGACGCCGAAGATGCGACGATGCGCATACTCGTCGTCGCGCACCTGATTGAAGAACTCGTCCAGCGTCTCGTCACGATGCTCGAGCAGCACGCGCGCCGAACAGTACACGTCCGCACACCCCTTCTGACCGCAGTAGCAGTCGTCGCCGTCCGGCACCAGGGTCATATGCTCGATCGTGCCGTTCTTCATCGTGCCGCCCTGCCGCAGCCGGCCGTCGATGATCACCGCGCCGCCCATATACGGTTCGAGATAGATACACAACGCATCGCTGATCGACGGATCCATCCACAGCTCCGCCATGGCCGATGCGTCGGAATCATGGATGAACGTGCACGGCACCGTAAGCTCACGGGCGAACTCGTCCACACTCAGACCGGTATTGCCCAGAATGTCGCCGAACGCGATGCTGCGCCCGTCGGCGGAGACGATGCCCTGCATGCAGAAGGCCACGCCGATCACATGCTCGCTGTCTTCGCCCAACGATCCGATGAACTGTTCGATGAGCTGACAGATACGGTGATAGTAGGCGTGCGCATGTCGATAGGGGAGACGGCCGGTGGCGCGCTTGATGCACGTGCCGCGCAGATCCACCGCGCACAGGATGATCTGCCGGGCGGTCATACGCACGCCGATGGCGATGGCGGCACGATTGTTGAACGTGTAGATCTGCGGCTTGCGCCCACCGGTCGACTTGAGAAAGCCGCCGCGGCGAATCAGCCCGTCGGACTCCAGATCACGTAGGTTCTGCGTGATCGTGGGCAGACTCATGTTCAGGGCGCGCATGATGTCCTGTTTGGACGAGCCCTGATTGCGGTAGATATGGTCAAGCACCTGATGGCGGTTGTGCACCTTGACCTGCGCCGTTGTTGCAGTTGCCAATCGAAAAGCCTTTCTTCCCGGTTCATTGTATCGGTGACGACGGGCAATGGGCGAACATCAGACGATTTCGCCGTCCATGGGTGTTTCGGTCATGAATTCACCGAACGTGGGTACGATGGCAGGGAACGTTCAACAGGATCGGATGGTGCCATGGGACGACATACGGCGCAGGCGGTGCAGGCACGTCGCGGACACGACGGCAAGGCAGACAATACGGGCAATGCGGCACGACCGGCGGGCTCCGCACGACCGGTCCGGCAGACGCGGAAATCGCAGACCACGCGGGACGGCGAGGCCGTGGCCCGCGCCGTGGACCTGGTCAAGACCTACGGCGCCAAGGACACCGCCGTGGTGGCGCTCGACCACGTGAACGTGGAGTTCATGCGCGGGCAGATGACCGCCATCATGGGCCCGTCCGGATCCGGCAAGTCGACACTCATGCACTGCATGGCGGGACTCGACGCCCCCACCTCCGGCAAGGTGTTCGTCGAAGGGCTCGAAGTGTCGGCCATGGGACAGCGGCAGCTGACGAAACTGCGCCGCGAACAGATCGGATTCATCTTCCAGTCGTTCAACCTGGTCCCCACGCTCAGCGCCGAGGAGAACATCCTGCTGCCGTTGCAGATCGCCGGCAAGCCCATCGACCGCGCATGGTTCGATCACGTGGTGCATGTGGTCGGACTCGAAAAGCGTCTGACGCACCGACCCAGCCAGCTCTCCGGCGGCCAGCAGCAGCGCGTCGCCTGCGCCCGTGCGCTCATGGCCAGACCATCCGTGATCTTCGCCGACGAACCCACCGGCAACCTCGACTCGCGATCCAGCCGCGAGGTGCTGAGCTTCCTCAAGACCTCCGTGCACGACTACGGCCAGACCATCGTGATGGTGACGCATGATCCTCGTGCCGCCTCCTACGCCGATCGTGTGCTCGTCCTGGCGGACGGTCGGATCGTCAACGACATGAGCCATCCGTCCTACGAGCAGATCCTCGACGTGTTCGCATCTGAAGGCACCGACGACACGGACGGCGGCACCGCCGAAGGCGAGGAGCGCGCATGATCCGCATCGGCCTGCGCGACGCCCGCGCCCACTTCTCACGATTCGTGATGTCGATCATCGCGATCGCGCTCGGCGTATCGTTCGTGGTCGGATCGTTCTGCTTCCGCGAGATGATGAACGACCAGGTCGACCAGATGATGGGATCGAACACCGACCACGACGTCTACGTGCGCGGCACCGACGAAAAAAAGGACGACGACACGGACTCGTCGTCATCCTCGATGAAGACCTACAACGACATCGACGACACGCTCGTGGACGACATCAAGGACGTCAAAGGCGTCAAAACCGCCGAGATCGTCTACTCCGTCAGCGGTTCGCTCGTGCTCGTCAAACAGGACGGCAACGCCGTGTCCACCATGGGATCGCCCACCATGGGCATCGGACTGGCGAAAGGCACCTGGCGTTCCGCGCACCTGACCGAAGGACGCTGGGCCACCAACCGCAACGAAGTGGCATTGCACTCCTACGCCGCCGAAACCTCCGGGCTCAAGGTGGGCGACACCACCAAGCTCGTCTACCCGTCCGGCCCCGAAGACGTGACCGTGGTCGGCGTCTTCGACACCGACGTCTCCCAGGCCGGTGCGATCATCCTCGGATTGGCGCCCGACGTGGCCAAGGACCTCTACCAGCAGCAGACCGGCGAGATCGGACGAACCCAGTACATCGGCGTCTACGGCAGCGGCAACAAAGGCCAGCCGCTCACCAACGACCAGCAGCGGGCGCTCGCCGACCGCATCAACAAGGCGTTGCCCGCAGGGTCCAAGGCCACGGCGATCACCGGCGACCAGCTGCGCGACGAATACTCGCAGTCCATCAAGGACATGCTCGGCTTCATCCAGCCGCTGATCCTCATCTTCGCGGTGATCGCGCTGTTCGTCGGCTCGTTCATCATCGCCAACACGTTCTCCATGATCGTGCGCGAGTCCATGCGCGGCTATGCGCTGCTGCGCTCGGTGGGAGCCTCGCCCATGCAGGTGTTCTCCACCGTGATCATCCAGGCGCTGCTGCTCGGCCTGGTCGGCTCCGCGGCAGGCATCGGCCTGGGCTGGGGCATGGTCCGGCTCATCGTGTTCGGCATGGCCAGAATGGGCACACCGCTGAGCGGAGCCGGCAACCCCAGCCCGACCGACATGCTCGTCGGCCTGCTGGTCGGCGTGACCGTCACCTTCATCGGCGCGGCCCTCCCCGCACGCAGGGCCGCCATGGCACCGCCCATCCAGGCGATGAACGAGACCGTGAACCCGGAGAAGCCGGTCCGTCCGCGCGCCGTGACCGGTACGATCATGGTCGTGCTCGGCGTGGCGGCCTGGCTGTTCTGCTGGCGCATCGCCACCGTCGACGGCGAGCCCACGTCCGTGGGATTCCTCAATGCGCTCGCCGACAGGTACGGCACCGGCTGGCCGCTCGGCATCGGTGCCGGTCTCATCGTCATCGGCGTGATCGTATTGGCGCCGGCCTTGGTACGTCCGGCCGGAGTCGTGCTCGGCTTCCTGCCGTCGCTGGTCTTCCGTGTGACCGGACGTCTGGCCGTGCGCAACCTGTCCCGGCAGAAGCGCCGCACCGCGAACACGGCGGCCGCCCTGTTCGTGGGCGTGGCGATCGTCAGCTGCCTGTCGGTGGTGGCCGCCTCGGCCAAGGCGTCGGTCGCCGGCATCGTCGATACGGGGCTCAAATCGGACTTCGCGGTATCGTCCGCCGCCAGCGGACGGATTCCGGACGCGGCGGTCGACGCGGTCAAACAGGTCGACGGCGTCAAGTCCGTCTCCACCAGCCGCATGCTCATGAACGTCAAATACGACGGCAAGCGCATCAGCGGCACCTCGTTCGCCGAGCAGCCGTCGCTATTCACCGATGTGTTCGCTCCCGTGACCATGTCCGGCGATGCGAACAAGGCGTTGCGGGACGGCGAGCTCGTGGTGGGCGAGACCATCGCCAAGGACCGCGGCTGGCAGGTCGGTGACACCGTGACCATGACCGGCGAACGCGTGAGCGTGGACGAGGAGGCCACCGCCAAGGCGCAGGCCGACTGGCAGGCCCAGACACAGGCGAAGGTGACGGCCCTCCAGCAGGAGGCCCAAAAGCTGGCCGCCTCCGGTGACGCCGCCGGCGCGCAGGCCAAGGCGGCCGAGGCCCAACAGGCCGTCACGGACGCGCAGAACGTGGACCCGTCCACGCTGATCCGCACCAAGAGCGAGACCACGCGCGCCACGGTCAAGGTCGGTGCGATCATCTCGAACTCGATCTATCGCACGATGGTGCTGATGAACGACGAGACGGCGGAGAAACTCGCCGACCAGCAGACCATGTTCACGATCCAGCTGTTCATCGCCGCCAAGAAGGGCACCGACACCGAGGCGCTGCGCAAACGGCTGGTCAAGGCCGTCAAACCGTACTATGTGCTGTCGGTGCTCGACCGTGAAGACTACAAGTCCACCATGAGCTCGATGGTCGACCAGATCCTCATCATCCTATATGCGCTGCTCGCCCTATCGATCGTGATCGCCATCTTCGGCATCGTGAACACGCTGGCGCTGTCCGTCTCCGAACGAACCAAGGAGATCGGACTGCTCAGAGCCATCGGCACGTCGCGCGCCCAGGTGCGTGGCATGCTGGCCATCGAGGCGGCGATCATCTCCGTGTTCGGTACGTTGCTCGGCCTGGTCACAGGCGTGGGCGCCGGCGTGGTGATCCGTGCCGTATACGGCGGCAACGGGCTGGAGGTGCTCAGCATCCCCTGGGACCAGCTGGGCGTGTTCCTGGTGCTGTCGATCGTGGTGGGCCTGCTCGCCAGCGTGCAGCCCGCCGGCCGTGCGTTGCGAAAACCCGTGCTCGATGCCGTCGCTTCGGAATAAGCATGGAATGAGCATGACACGACGCCGCGCGGCGGCCTATGACAGGCGTATGACGGTTGTATGAAAGGACAACGACCATGACCTATGCATTCAGACCCCATGTTCCCGAACTCACGATGGCGTCCGGCCCCTGCTCCATCTATCCGCAGGTGCTCGCCGCCATGGGCACGCAGATGGTGCACCACCGCACCGACGACTTCGTGAACCTCATGCGTTCGGTGAGCGACGACCTGTCGACGCTGTTCCGCACCACGAGGCGAGTGCTGCCGGTGGAGGGCGAATCCATTCTCGGATTGGAGATGGCCGCCTACAATCTGGTGGAACCGGGCGACGTGTGCATCAATCTGGCGTCGGGATATTACGGAGCCGGATATGCGAAGGTGCTGCGCGGCTACGGCGGCGACGTGGTGAACGTGGCCGTGCCGTACAACACGAGCGTGACGATCGAGCAGGTGCGGGCGACGCTCGACGCGCATCCGGACGCGAAGGTGCTGGCGTTCGTGCATTCGGAGACACCGTCCGCCTCGGAGAACCCGATGGAGGCGATCTGCCGGGAATGCCATACGCGCGGCGTGCTGACCATCGTCGACTCCGTGTCCGGCGTGGGCGGCTCCGACGTGCGATTCGACGAATGGGGCGTGGACGTGTGCGTCACCGGACCGCAGAAATGCTTGGGCTCCACGCCGGGCATGTCGCTGGTGGCGGTGAGCGACCGGGCATGGGAGCACGCCCATCGCGTGATCGCCGACACCGGCCGGTACGAACGCTCCTACCTATGCCTGCTGCCATGGCGGTCGTGGGTGGAACGCGACTACGTGCCGTACACGCCGCCGATCTCCAGCATCTACGGGCTCAAGGCCGCACTCGACATCGTGATGAGCGAAGGCGTGGACGCCGTGATCGCCCGCCACGAGACCGCTGCCCGCGCCACACGAGCCGGCATCCGCGCCATGGGACTCGACCTGTGGGTGGACGACGAGGCGAACATGGCCAATTCGGTGACCGCGGTCACCGTGCCCGACGGCATCGACGACACGGTGCTGCGCGGCCTCATGGACGACCGGTACGGCCTTCATATTTCCGGCGGTCTCGGCGAGGAGGCGGGCAGACTCGTCCGCATCGGACACATGGGATACACGGCCAGCCTGCAGAAGGTGCTCACCGCGTTGGGCGCATTCGGTTCGGCGCTCGCCGAACTGGGGCATCCCGTCGATCTGACCGCGGGATTGGAGGCGGCGGCGAACGTCGCAGCGAAGACCGCGGTGCAGTAGACGGAGGTTGTCACGGCAGTATTGATAGACTCGGCGTGCACAATACAGAACGCAGATTCGGGCCGGAGGGCGGCCCGCAGGATGGTTTCGCAGTGAAGACACAACAGAACACCATGTTGTCTACCAATACGAACGATACGAACATTACGGAAAACGGCGCGTCGCAACGGCATGATCCAGTGCACGGCGGGCAGGCTCCGGCGGACGAGAGGATTCCCGCCAAGCTCATCGGCGCGATCGTCGCCGTGGGATCGCTCGCCTTCATCGGCATTCTCACCGAAACGGTGATGACCGTGCTGTTCCCCGAACTCATGAAGGAGCTCGGCGTCGGCACGTCCACCGTGCAGTGGATCACCACCGTATACCTGCTGGTGGTGTCCGCCACCATGCCGATCTCCTCGTATCTCAAGCGCCGCTTCCCCCTCAAGGGCATCTTCGTGGCGGCCGTGATCCTGGCGATCACCGGCTCGGTCATCATGATCGTGGGGCATTCGTTCCCCGTGCTCATCATCGCCCGCATCATCCAGGGCATGGGCTCGGGCGTGGCCACGCCGCTGATGATCAACATCATTCTCGAACAGTCGCCGCGATCGAAGATCGGACGGCTCATGGGCGTCGGCTCGCTGGTCATCACCGTGGCGCCGGCCATCGGTCCGACCGTGGGCGGCGCCGTTTCCAGCGTGCTGCCGTGGCGTGCGATCTTCGTGATCGTGATCCCCATCATGCTGCTCGCGCTGATCATTGGCCTGTGCTGCATCGAACAGAAGGAGCCGACCCAGGAGGCGCGACTCAATCCGCTGCAGTTCCTGGCCATCGTGCTCGGCCTGTGCGGTCTGGTCATGGCGCTCAACCAGGCCGGTGTGGCCGCCGGCGCCGCCGTCTCCGGCCAGCCGTACACGCACGCGGCCGTCTTCGCCGTGGCCAGCCTGATCGTGGGCGTACTCTCGCTCCTGTTCTTCGGCTACTCGTCCAAGCGCTCGTTCTCCCCGCTGATCCGACTGGGCATCCTGCGCGACCCGGTGGTGCTGCTTCACCTGCTCGCCTACACGATCCTGCCGATCGTGGGCATCGGCTTCGGCTATGTGATCACCAATCTAGCGCAGCTTTCGCTTGGCACGAACGCGTTCCTCGCCGGTGCGCTGGTGCTGCCCGGTGCGCTGATCGGCGCGTTCTTCGCCCCCGTGGGCGGTATGCTCTACGACCGGTTCGGCCCCACCCGTCCGATTCTCACCGCGTTCGCCGTGGCGATCATCGGTCCGGTGCTGCTGCTCGCATTCTCCATGCACCTGACCCCTGCGCTGCTTGCCGGATTCTATTTCATCTTCGGTCTGAGCTATGCGCTGGGCTTCTCCAACATCATGACCAGCGCACTGTCGCAGATCCCGCATGAGTTCGCGCCCGACGGCAACGCGATCTTCAACACCATGCTTCAGTTCGGCGGCGCTGCCGGCACCGCCCTGTTCTCCACCATCCTCACCATCGCCCAGGCCGGCGCGGGAGCGGAGGGGACCCCGCAGTTCGCGCACGCCACGGCGGTGGGCGGATCATGGACCTTCGCCACTATGATCGTGATCTGCGCGACCGCCTACGTGGCTCTGGTCTGCGCGTTCCGCATCCGTTCCAAGCGCATGCGTGCGGTCCGTCAGTAGGGGAGAGGGCCGTTCGTCCGGCTGTCATCCTTCCTTATCGGCCACACGAGTGATACGTGGCCCGCTTGTACGGCGGTCATCGTCCTTCGGGATGATGACCGCCGTTTCGTTTTTCGGTCCCGCGCACGATGGGATTCCCCCGTCGGCCCCCGTACCGTTGCAGGTATCAGGACATTACGAGAACCGAAGGAGAACGAACGATGGGACGACACACCTACGACGCCAATCAGCAGACGGCCATCCGGCCGACGGGCGGAAGCCGAAACGATGAAACCCGGTCGAACCGCATGCCGGTGGCGATCGAAGCCATCGGACTGACCAAGGACTATGGCGAAGGCGACAGCGCGGTGCACGCGCTGCGCGGCGTGGACGTGTGCTTTGAGCAGGGGAAGTTCACCGCGATCATGGGACCGTCCGGTTCCGGAAAATCCACGCTCATGCACACGCTCGCCGGCCTCGACTCAGCCACCGGTGGCCATATCCTGCTGCAGGGCGAAGACCTGACCGCCATGAACGACCGCCAGTTGACGCTCCTGCGCCGCAAGCGGATCGGCTTCATCTTCCAAAGCTTCAACCTGCTGCCCATGTTCACCGCCGAACAGAACATCCTCATGCCGCTCACGCTCGCCGGAGCCAAACCGGACCGCGTCTGGATGCGCACGCTCGTCCGCACGCTCGGCCTCGAACGGCGTCTCGACCATCGGCCCAACGAGCTGTCCGGCGGCCAGCAGCAGCGCGTGGCCATCGCCCGGGCCCTGATCACACGGCCCAGCGTGGTGTTCGCCGACGAGCCCACCGGCAACCTCGACTCCATATCCAGCGCCGAAGTGCTCGACTTCCTCAAGCGCTCCGTGCGCGAACTGCACCAGACGATCATCATGGTCACGCACGACGCCGTGGCCGCCTCCTACGCCGATCGAGCCATCGTGTTCGCCGACGGGCGCATCGTGGCCGACGAGCCCGAACCCACGGCCGAACGCATGAACGCGCTGCTCATGCAGGAGCGTCAGCGGGCCACCGCCATGGCCATGGCCTACTGACCGTCCGCACGAGACCCCACGAATCCGCAAGACCGAGGAACCGAGAACACAAGACCATGCTTTCCGTAACCATTCAACTCATGAAACGCAGTGCCAGAATGCTGATTCCGGCCGGCATCGCCATCCTCATCGGCACGCTGTTCATTTGCAGCACCTTCCTGTTCGGCAACACACTCGACTATTCGATGCGCCGTCAGATGACCGCCAGTTTCGGCGATGCGAACTATGTGGTCAACGCCGGAGACGCCGATGACATCTACTCATCGCGCACGGTCGACGACTTCAAACTCGACAAGCTCACGGCGATCGACGGTATCGACGGCGCTCGAGTCTACGCCGCCGCATCGCTGCAGGTGAGCAACGACTCCGGCAAACACTCCACCACGGCCACGATTCCCACGGCAAGCAACGCCGCGGTCATGCCGATGTCCCTGACCCAGGGCCGTTGGCCCAACACGAACGGAGAGATCGCCATCCCCGAAGACATGGCGAAACGACTCGACGTGACCGTGGGCGACACCGTGCGCGTCGACAATTCCGCCATGTTCGGCTCCAGCGAACTGGCCTCCACGCTGAACGAAAAGGTCGTGGGACTGACCCGCGACGACAATGGCGCTTTCTCCGGCTATGGTGGCGCCAGCGCCATGGGCCACGATGACTTCGCCGTCATGGACGGCTACAAGGACCAGGGATTCGGCGCCGTTCCCGCCTACGCGGTCTACCTGCGCGTCAACGCTCCCCAGGGTTCCGACGACAAGGCCGTGCTTGACCAGGTACGTCGTCTGCTGCCGCATAAGCTCACCGTACTCAGCGTCAACGAATACGCCGACAAGCAGATGGAATCCATGAGCCACGACGGCACCAGCATCATCACCACGTTCCTGCTTGCGTTCGGCACGCTCGCCATGTTCGTGGCCGCCCTGGTGATCGGCAACACCTTCCAGGTGCTCGTGGCCCAACGACGTCGTACCCTCGCGCTTCTCCGCACCATCGGCGCGCAGAAGGGACAGCTGTACCGTTCGGTGATCGCCGAGGCCGCGATCCTTGGCTTCCTCGCCTCGGCGCTGGGCGTGACCGCCGCATTCGGGCTCATGGGCGTCGTGCATGCGACCGGCGCCAATCTCAACGGTCTGGTCTTCGCCGTGATCCCCAGTCCCGAAGCCTTCTGGGCGCCGATCGCGTTCGGCATGATCGTGACCATGATCGCCGCCATCGGCTCGGCGCGATCCGCCACCCGCGTGACCCCGCTGGAGGCGCTGCGCCCCATGGAACTCGTGGACGCCAAACGCTCCGGCGTTCTCCGCATCGTCGGCAGTCTCCTGCTGACGGCCTGCGGACTGGCATTCATCGGCGTGGCGCTGTGGCAGAACCATGTGGCCGTCACCGGCGGGCATCCGATCATCGACAATTCCTCGGCCCCGCTGCTCATGGCCATGGGAGGCATCGCCCTGACCTTCCTCGGACTGTTGCTCGCCGCCGTCCGCTGGCTGCCGTGGATGCTCTCCGGACTTGGCTCGATCGTGGCGCACGCCGGCCCCTCCGCCACCGTGGCCGCGGCCAACATCCGCAAGAACCCGCGCCGCGTGGCCGCCACCGGAGCCGCACTGCTCATCGGAGTCACCCTGGTGTCATGCATCGGTACGGGCGCGGCCAGCGCCAAGGCCACCATGGCCGACGCGCTCGACTCGCGCTACAGCGTGGACCTCGTCGTCTCCGGAACCGGTCTCGATGCCGACACCGCCGGGAAGATCGCCAAGGTGGACGGCGTCAAGGCCGCCGAACCGGTGCGCACGGCCATGGCCCAATGGAACGATGGTACAAACGGCAACGGCGGCAAAGGGCACGACGTCACCGTGCAGGTCGCGGCCCTCAGCGAATCCCAGCGCAACGCCGTGCTCAACGCCAGCTCCGGCATGCACGCCATCGATCGGAACGGCATCGAAATGATGTCCAAAATGGGCGACTCCGACAATCCGATCAAGGACGGCAGCGCCGTGACAGTACGATTCGGCACCTTCGGCTCCGATGGCGATTTCACCACGGTGGGAGAACGCACGCTGACCGCGCACAAGTCCAGCTTCGGCGTCTCCTCGGACTATGTCGGCACCGCGCTCGTCGATCCGACCGTGCTCGACGCGGCCATGGGCGGCAACACCGACACGCAGATCTGGGTGAAATCGGACGGCACCACCAGCGCCGCCGACCTGTTCGCCGCTGTCAAGGACGCGGTCAGCACACAGACCGGCGTGACCGTGACCGGCTCCATCGCCGAACGCGTGCAATGGGAGCAGATGGTCGACATGCTCATGATGATCCTCGTCGCCCTGCTCGCCGTGGCCGTGCTCATCGCCCTGATCGGTGTGGCCAACACGCTGTCGCTGTCCGTGATCGAACGCACCCGTGAATCCGCCACACTGCGCGCCATCGGCATGACCCGCGGCCAGCTGCGCCGCTCGCTGGCGGTCGAGGCGCTGCTGATCTCACTCGGTTCAGGCGTGGTCGGCATCATCCTCGGCATGCTGTTCGGCTGGCTGGGCTCCACCATGGTGTTCGCCGAATACGGCACCGTGCAGTATCCGATCGAATGGGGTACCGCCCTCGCCGTGCTGGGCGTGGCCGCCGTGGCCGCGCTCGTCGCCAGCGTGGCCCCCGCCCGACGGGCCGTGCGCACGCCGCCGGTCGTGGCGCTCGCCGAGGCGTGACGGACGGTCGGGCGAAAGGTCGACCCGACATGTGCCACGAGACCGGAAACCTCGTGGCACATGGGCAAAACGTCATCGAATTGTTCCCGAACATCAACGTGACGGTGAGCTTCCGTTCAGATTCACCGCCCATAATCGGAGACAACGGTTAAGAGAAGAACCGCAACCCACAAGTGGTGCCCGCACGACGCGTCTACGGATGCGAAACGGCGGGCATCGTCAATTTCAGAGACGATACCCGCCGTTTTCCCGACTGCGCTGACGGTCGGCACGAACATCGTGTTCACGATAGTGTGATCACACCAAGTGGTTTTCATAGGCGAAGACCACGGCCTGCACGCGGTCACGAGCGTTGATCTTTGCAAGAATATGCGCCACATGCGTCTTGACGGTGGGCAGACTGACGAACAGCTTGTCGGCGATCTCCTGATTGCTCAGCCCATGCGCGATCTCGATCAGCACTTCGCGCTCGCGCTCCGTCAGCAGATCGAGCTCGGGATCCGTGTACGCGACGGACGGTTGCGTAGGGGACGCCGGCACGGTTTGGGCGGATGCGATAGCCGCCGCATCGCCCGACTGGCTCATCTTCTCGATCAGCCGCTTGGTGGCGGACGGCGCGATGATCGCATTGCCCTGATACACCGTACGAATCGAATTGAGCAGCGATTCCGGCTCGGTATCCTTGAGCAGGAACCCCGAAGCGCCGGCATGGATCGCCGCCATCACGTACTCGTCCAGATCGAACGTCGTCAGAATGATCACACGGGTCAACGGCGAACCGTCCCCGGCATGCTCGGTGATCAGGCGGGTCGCCTCGATGCCGTCCATACCGGGCATGCGCACATCCATCAGCACCACATCTGGGTGCAGACGTCGTGCGATCTCCACGGCCTGGGCGCCATCCCCGGCCTGACCCACCACGTCAAGATCCGGCTGCGAACCGATCACCATCGCAAAACCGGCGCGCACCAGCTCCTGATCATCGGCGATCACCACACTGATGCGACCGGAACCGTTCGCACCGTTCCCCTCCGACATGCCATTCGCGTCACTCACCGCGCATCTCCTCCATCGAACACGTCCATACGTTGCCATTGCCACAGACCGTGGCTAGATCGTGGCTCACCTCTTCAACTGTAACTGCTGGTCCAACGAAACCGCGGGAGCCAATCGCATCCCCTCATTACGCGTCGTCTCGTCACTGAACCCGGTCTCACGCAGCACGCCCAACAGCTGCCGCATGCGTTTCAACGCGGCACGACCCTCCGTGGCAATGCCCTCAAACGCCGCGGTGATCGTAGCGGCATCCGCATGCCCATCGTCAAGCGCACGCAGACCGGCATCGGCCTTGCCGATCACGCCAAGCAGCGTATCGGTCACATCGGTCTGAATGTTCGCACTGATCCGATCGCGCTCCATATTCGCCGCCAGCACCTTCTGCTTGCGCTCCTCCTCACGCAGCGCCTCCTCGCGCGCCTGCAGCACCAGCATGTTCGATCCGCGCGAACGCGACCACATGCCGGCCGCCATCGCGCCCATCAGCGTGACGAACGTGACGATCGCATTCACGGCTATGACCAACAGCGCAGACGCTCCACTCACTATCGTGCCCGGCCGTGCGATATCGACAAGTCCGCCTTCGGCCAGCAGCATCACTGCACGCCATATGGTGCCAACCTCGTAGGCCGCCGACAACGTCATCTTCGCGGCGAACAGCACCGAGCCGACGCCGATCAATGGAATCGTCCACCGTTTCGCCGTACGCGGTCCATACAGCGTCACCGAATACACGGAATACACCGATATCAGTCCCGCCACGGTGAGCCACGGCAGGAACAGCAGCTGCAGAATCGTCAGCCCCGCGAACACGGCCGCGCTCGCCTGGGGGAAACGCCGGCGCCAGATCACCGGCAGCACCACGCTGATATTCGACCATGCCCAGATCGGCGTACCTGGTCCGGCGGACGACAGTGTGCCGCCGTCCGTATTCGACACCCAGATTCCCGAAGTCGGCGAGCCGAACAACAGCAGAATCAGCACCACATACACGGTATCCATGATCAGATAATGCCGTTCCGTCCACTGCGAGACCCGTTCGATCATGTTGAACTTGGACGATTCAGGCGAATCCGGCATCGAACCCAGCTGACGCACCGTGTGTACAACCCGACGATAATGATCCATGATCATCTGCTTGAAGCCGCTGGCCGCGTTCGGAACCGGCACATCGGATGCGTTGGGCAACGACGAGGTGCTCGCCCCCATGGAGCTCCCGGAGGCCATCGTCGCGGAAGCGGCCGGTGACGATGCGTCGTCGATGCCGCTCATGGCATTCTGCCGCGGATCCGGGGAAACCCTGCGCGGTTCGCCATGGAAGGGAATGAACGCATCCACCTCGAATCCGCCACCCAGACGAGGCCCGGCACTGCACGATCCTCCCAGAGAATCGATACGCTCACGCATGCCGACCAGGCCATAGCCGGGCTTGTGCCCGTCGGCGGACGCCGCCAGCCCTCGGCCATCATCAATTACGCGAATGCGCAGCCCGTCCGCGGACCAGCGTTCCTCCACACCCACGTTCACACCGGGGCCGGCATACTTACGGATGTTGGTCAGGGACTCCTGCACCACACGATAGACCGTACTCGCGGCCAACGTACCCAATTCGTCGGGCTCCGGCGTGCCCACGACCGTATGCGTGACATGCGTATCCGACGACGCCGAATCCGCCTGCCTGATCAGGCCGGCGACATCCGCATAACCGGGCGCATGCGATTCGTCGGCATTCACGGAGGCATGATCGGCCGGCGGTCCGAAGATGCCCAGCAGCCGCTTCATATCGCCCAGCGCTCGCATGCTCTCATGACGGATCGTCTCCATCGTGGACCGGGCGAGCTTCGGATCATTCGCGCCGGCAAACCGCCCGCCATCCGCCTGCACAATGATGATCGACAGTGTATGCGCCACCACATCATGCATGTCACGCGCGATACGCGCCCGTTCGGCCAGCGCGGCGATGCGGGTCTCCTCCTCCTGACGAGCCTCCAGCGCGGCATTGCGCTCCCGCATCATCCGTATCGTCGACAGTCTCGCCCGCTGCCAGTAGCCCATCACGATCACCGCAGCCAACGGCGCCGCTATCATGACCAGCAGCCAAAGAAAATTCATCCGCATCTGCCGGCCGCAGGTCGAGATGTCGACCATCCCGTTCACCATCAGACAATCGTAGGGGGCCAGTGTATACCACTGCCACGCCGATACCGCCAGCGGTCCAAACGCCTGCACGCTCGTATTGACCCCGGCGGTGACCAATGTCATCCCCACCGCCATCACGATGAACGGACGAATCGTGTCGCGCTCGCCGTACACGATCACCGCGTAGACGTGCATCAGCGCGAACCCGTTGCTGAGCACCAGCGCCGGTCCGAACACCAGCTGCACCAGACAAAGCAGTACGAACGCCAGGGCGCTGGCACGGGGGAGCCGACGGCGGAACATCAGCGGCAGGCCATAGATCCACGTCCAGAAGCGCACCGCCGCCGCGTCGTCCGTGTAATGGAACAGCAGACCGTCCTGCAACGTGCCGTAGGTGATGCTGACCGCGCACAACGCCGTCAACGTCAGCGCGATCAGCGCGTCGGGGATGAGCACCCGATTGTCGATGTCGCCGAACTGTGGTGTGACCGCCCGTCGTAGTGCGGCGATTGCAGTGCTCATACCCGAAAAAATCCTCATTCGACCCACACTAGTCGCCGGGAGCTTCGTACGACATCGTGCCATGGAACGATTCATCACGCCATGTGGACACATGCGTGTGCGAGGATGGGAGCGATGAACATGAGCAACGAGCAAGGAGATGCACGATGACGTTGCTGGCCAAATATCATGTGCCCGGACTGGTGGTGGAGGATCATGCCATCGAGGTGCCGCTCGACTGGCACGGCAGAGACCCGCTGGACGTCGTGAAATCAGGCTTCGACGAAAGCGGGGAAGACGGTTCGATCGGCCTGTTCTACCGCGTGCTGTGCGCACCTGAGCATGTGCACGACGACCTGCCGCTGCTCGTCTTCCTGCAGGGCGGTCCCGGCGGACAATGCCCACGGCCGACCGGGCCTGACGATGACGGATGGATCGCCGAGGCGATACGGCACTTCCGCGTGATCCTGCCCGACCAGCGTGGCACCGGACGATCCACGCGTGTGGAGCCGCGCTCGATCGACGGCATGAGCGCGCGTCAGGCGGCCGATCACCTCAAGAAGTTCCTCGCCGACTCCATCATCCGCGACTTCGAATACCTGCGCCTCACCGAATTCCGCGGACGGCGCTGGGTGAGCCTCGGCCAAAGCTACGGCGGATTCCTCACCCTCACCTACCTGTCGCTGTTTCCGCGCGGACTGGCCGCATCGTTCACCACCGGCGGTATCCCGCACGTGCCGGCCAGCGCCGCCGAGGTCTACGCGCATACGGTGCCACGCATGAGGCGCAAGACCGAGCAGTATTATGAGCGCTACCCGCAGGATCGTGAACGCGTGGCCGCCGTGGCCGACCTGCTCGCCGGGGGAGAGGTGAAACTGCCCAACGGTGATCCGTTCTCCGTGCGCCGACTGCAGATGCTCGGATCCGACTTCGGCATGAAACCCAGCTTCGAACGGCTGCACTGGCTGATCGATCAGGCGTTCGTGGACGGCGCGCTCGAACCCGGAGACTCGGGGGAGACGCCGGTGCTGTCCACCGGCTTCGCCATGGACGTGCTGTCCCGCACGGCATCATACGGCCGACCGCTCTACTGGCCGCTACAGGAGTTCATCTACGCCGACGGCGAGCTGGACCAGCCCATTCGCTGGGCCGCATGGACGGAACTGCAGCGCCATCCCGAATTCGCCGTGGACGCCCGGCCGCTCATGTTCACCGGCGAGGCCGCCCTGCCGTGGATGTTCGAGGAGGACAGTTCGCTCACGCCATTCCGCCCAGTCATGGACGTGCTCATGGAGGACACCCGTTTCGGTCGTATCTATGACGTCGATCAGCTGGCACGCAACGAGGTACCGCTGCAGGCCGCCGTCTACTTCGACGACATGTACGTGGACTCCAGCATGCAGCTCGACACGCTTTCCCGCATCGGGCGCTCGCACGCATGGGTGACCAACGAGTTCGAGCACGACGGCGTGCACCACGGCACGACCGTGTTCCGTCACCTGTATGAGGAGGCGCTGAACCGCGGCGATCTTGACGGACTGCTGTGATCGGCCGTCGTCGTAAGGGTCGCTTTACGCATACGAAAAACGGACCGTACGGCGATAATCGCCATACGGTCCGTTTGGTTTTCTCACATCGCCGGCCGAAGCCGAACGCTTATCTGAGGAGGATCATCGATCTCACTTGGTGATGATGACGTCCTCGGCCTTGATGTCGTCGGTGAACGACGGGGCGAGCTCGTCCTGGTAGGCCTGCTCGAAGAAGCCGTTGTCGGTGAGGGTCTTGATCTCGGAGTTGACCCACTTGAGCAGATCGGCGTTGCCCTTCTTCACGGCCGGGGCGATGGTGGACTCTTCGCCGAGGGTCTTCACGCCCACGGTGTAGCCCGGGTTCTCCTTGGCCCAGGCGTACAGGTAGGTGTTGTCGTCGGCGAGGGCGTCAACACGGCCGTCCTTGAAGGCCTGGAACTGCTGGGTCTTGGAATCGTACTTCTGCAGGTTCACATCCGGGTACTTCTGGGTGAAGTAGGTCTCGGCGGTGGTGCCCTTGGTCACGGCCAGGCTCTTGCCCTTGAGCTGGTCGGCGCTGGTGATCTTGGCGGAATCGGGGGAGACCACGCCGATCGACACCTTCATGTACGGGCTGGCGAAGTCCACGACCTGCTTGCGCTCGTCGGTCACGGTGAAGTTGGCGAGCACCAGATCCACCTTGTCGGACTTCAGGGCGTCCACACGACCGTCGGCGTTCACCTGGACCCAGTCGACCTTCACGCCCAGATCCTCGGCGAGCTTGTTGCCGAGGGCCACGTCGTAGCCGGCGCGGGTGCCGTCGTTCTTCACGTAGCCGTACGGTGGCAGATCGCCGAAGGTGGCGATGCGGATCTTGCCGGCCTTCTTGATCTGCTCGACGGTCTGGCCCTGCTGGCTGGACGCGGACGAGTCGCTGCTGCCCGAGTTGGACGAGCCGCAGGCGGCGAGCGAGATCAGCGCGGCACCGGCCACCAGGCCGGCGATGATCTTCTTGAGTTTCTTCATGATTCCTCCCTTGTGGATTCCTCTCATTTGCGTGATTGCAAAAAATTTGATGATGGTTGTGGTGATGGATGGAACGTGGATTTGGTTGCCTGCTTGGTTGTCGCTACTTGGCTTCGTCGTCCGTGATGGGCGACATGCTTTCCAGGAAGCTGCGTGCGCGGTCGGTGGCCGGATGCGTGAAGAAGTCCTCGCCGGACTGACGCTCCAGGATCACGCCGTTCTCGAGGAACAGCACGGTGTCGGCCACGCGGCGGGCGAACTCCATCTCGTGGGTCACCACGATCATGGTCATGTGTTCCTTGGCCAGACGCAGCATGAGCTCGAGCACCTCACGCACCATCTCCGGGTCGAGCGAGGCGGTCACCTCGTCGAACAGCATGAGCTCGGGGTTCATGGTCAGCGCGCGCACGATGGCGATGCGCTGCTTCTGGCCGCCGGACAGCTCACGCGGATAGGCGTTGCGGTATTCGCTCAGCTGCACGTCAGCGAGCAGACGGTCCATCTGCGGCTCCACCTCGGACTTGGCGCGCTTCTGCACCTTGGTGGGGCCGAGCAGGATGTTCTGCGCCACGGTGAGGTTGGGGAACAGATCGTAGCTCTGGAACACCATGCCGATCTCGGTGCGCAGCTTGCGCCACTCCTTCTCGGTGCCGCTGACGGGCTTGCCCTTGAACTCGATCGTGCCGCCCTGAATGGTCTCCAGACCGTTGAGGCAGCGGATGAGCGTGGACTTGCCGGAGCCGGAGGGGCCCAACAGCACGAACACCTTGCCGCGTGGCACGTCGAAGCTGATGTCCTTGAGCACCTCGTGATCGCCGTACGCCTTACGCAGGTGCTTGACCGACAGCAGCGGGGTCTCGTCGGTGGTGGTGGGGACGTTGTCGGAAAGTTCAGCCATTGTTACGCTCCTTGGCGCGCTTCTCCAGGGCCTGGGCGATCCTCGCCAGAGGCCAGCACACGATGAAATACAGCAGGAACACGAAACCGTAGACCCAGAACGCGGAATCCGGGTGGCTCATGCGGTTCGCCTCCATGATCTGCTGGCCGACGGTGATCACGTCGATCACGCTGATCAGCAGCAGCAGGGACGTGGTCATGATCACGCGGGCCGCAAGGTTGATGGTCGCGGGGATCATGAGGTTGACCGACTGGGGCAGACGCACGTACCACAGCAGCTGCAGTCCGTTCATGCCCAGCGCCTTGCCGGCATCCACCTGATGCGAGGGCACGGAGATCAGGGCGCCGCGCACGACATCGCTGATCTCGGCCGCCACCCACAGGCCGAACGCCACCACGGCGATGGTCTCGCCATCCACCTGCACGCCCATCTCGCGCGGCAGGATGTAGTAGAAGAGGAACAGGATCACCAGCGTGGGGATGATGCGGAAGAACTCAAGGTAGAGTCGCAGCACCGCACGCAGCACCGGATTGTGCATGATGCGCAGCGCGCCGAGCACGATGCCCAGCGGAATGCCGAAGATCAATGCGAGTCCGGCCACGCTGACCGACGTCCACAGGCCGCCGAGCAGACGGGTGAGGTTGTCTCCCGTGAAGATGACCGTCCAACCGGGCTGCGCCGCGAGGACGAGGGCCTGATCAATCGCCGAAGGTACCACGACGGACCCTCCTTTCCAGAAGCGTGAGGATGATGGACATCGGGATGAGGATGATCGCGTAGGCGATCACCAGCACGAGCAGGTACTCGTCGGTGCGGTAGTACATGCCGATAAGGTCGCGTGCCGTGTTCGTCAGCTCGGGTACGGCGATCACCGTGAACACCGAGGTCTCCTTGACCAGGAAGATCGCGTTGGCGGCGACGGCGGGCACGCTGCGCACCAGTCCCTGCGGCAGAATGACGTGCTGGATCATCTGCATGGGGGATAGGCCCAGAGCCCTGGCCGATTCAAGCTGGATCTTCGGGATGCCGCCGAATCCGCCACGGAACGCGCCGGACATGTAGGCCGCGCCCAGCAGCGAGGAGCCGATGATCGCGCAGGTCTCCGCGCTCAGCTTCAGGCCGATGGACGGCAGACCGTAGTACAGGAAGAACAGCTGGATCAGCAGCGGGGTGTTGCGCAGCAGCTCCTCGAACGTGGCGCAAAGCTGCGAAATCACGGGGATGCGGCTGTCACGGGCGAGCGCCACCACGAGGCCAAGCAGCGTCGCCAGGATGACGGCGATGGCGGACAGCTTCAGGGTGAGGACGAACGCCTTCTCGAACAGGGGCAGGCTCTGCTGGATGATCTCCCAGCTCATCGCGTCCCTCCTCTCTCGTGCGAACGCTCATGCGGCGTATATGGAATCGAAAATATTTGCATGGGTTTTCTCTCGGAAACGTCTGTGAATACAATACGGTTTTTTCTGTGTCGTCATGCACGCCCATAGGTTCGGACGATGGCCGTTCGGGGGGATGGGCGTGGGATGGCGGGTGTGATCAAACCTTTGACGGACGCTGCTCGGGCAGGATGCCGAGGCCTGATTTTCGTTGCGAACAGTGACGTTCCGGCATGTGGGGCATGTCTCTGCGAGACATCCGGGGCATGGAGACTCCTCCAGTCGTTATGCATGGTGGTTATGACGTGCTATCAGCAAATCAATAATACCTATAACCAAACTTTGGTGTGTCGCGATTGCCTGATTATACCTCTTTGGGATAACGGGAGTTGTTGTCTGCGTTGGCCTTAGACTGGAAGCCATGTCTCTTACTATTGGAATCGTCGGACTGCCGAACGTCGGCAAGTCCACCATGTTCAACGCGCTGACCCGCAACAACGTGCTGGCCGAGAACTACCCGTTCGCCACCATCGAGCCGAACACCGGCGTCGTGCCGCTGCCGGACAAGCGCCTGCCCGTGCTCGCCAAGCTCGTGAACACCGAGAAGATCGTGCCCGCCACCGTCACGTTCGTCGACATCGCTGGCATCGTCAAGGGTGCCTCCGAAGGCGAAGGCCTGGGCAACAAGTTCCTCGCCAACATCCGCGAGGCCGACGCGATCTGCGAGGTCGTGCGCGCCTTCGAGGACGACGACATCGTGCACGTCAACGGCAAGGTCGACCCGGCCGACGACATCGACACCATCAACACCGAGCTGATCCTCGCCGATCTGCAGACCATCGAGAACGCACTACCCAAGCTGGAGAAGGATCTGCGCGGCAAGAAGATCGAGCCCGAGTACTTCGAGGCCGTCAAGCAGGCCAAGACCATTCTCGAGGCCGGCGAGACGCTCGACAAGGCCGCCCGCGAAGGCCGCTTCGACAAGGACAGCGTCTACGACCTGCATCTCATGACCGCCAAGCCGTTCATCTACGTGTTCAATGTGGACGACGACGAGCTGCAGAACAAGGATCTGCAGGCCAAGCTCGCCGCATCCGTGGCCCCGGCCCCGGCCGTGTTCCTCAACGCCCAGTTCGAGGCCGATCTCACCGAGCTCGACGAGGCCGACGCCCGCGAGATGCTTGAGGATGCCGGTCTGGAGGAGTCCGGTCTGGACCAGCTGGCCCGCGTGGGCTTCGACATCCTCGGCCTGCAGACCTTCCTCACCGCCGGTGTGAAGGAGGTGCGCGCATGGCAGATCCACAAGGGCTTCACCGCCCCGCAGGCCGCCGGCGTGATCCACACCGACTTCGAGAAGGGCTTCATCAAGGCCGACATCGTCTCCTACGACGACTTCGTGGCCGCCAACGGCTCCATGACCGAGATCAAGGAGCAGGGCAAGCTCCGTCAGGAGGGCCGCGACTACGTGATGCAGGACGGCGACATCGTCGAGTTCAAGTTCAACGTCTCAAAATAGGGGGTAAACACCCCTGAAAACGGCGTGATTCCAACGTTTCCGACCCTACGGAAGACCGGAATCGCGCCGTTTTTCGATTCACGGAAAACCGCCGTTTCCCGCACGTATTCCGCCGTTGTACGCACGGATAGAGTGCCAATAGAGTGCCCTTGTACAGGGGCGCTCGCGGTCACGGCATCCGAGGGTGCTCCCGATGATGGGAGGCAATCATGGCGGCCAACGGCAGACGACGCACCAAGGGTTCGGGCAGCATCATCCATCGCAGGGACGGATCATGGGAGTTCCGCCGCGAGATCGACCCCGATCCCGCCACCGGCAGACGCCGGTTCATCACCGCCAAGGGCAAGACCAAGGCCGATGCGCGCGAACGGTTCGACGCGAGGATCGCCGATATGGAACGTACCGGCAGGCTGCCCGGCGCCAAAAGCCCGCTGCTCGAGGACTATGCGGAACGCTGGCTCGAGGAGTACCGGCTGAACGTCAAGCCGACCACGTACCGGACACGGGCCGGTCGCATCCACGCATGCATGCAGGTCATCGGCCACGTCCGTCTCGACGAGCTGAAGCCCGACCACATCCGCCGCTGCATGAGGGTGCTCGGCAAGCGGCTCGCCCCGTCCACTCTCAAGGACCATTACGTGAGCCTGAAGATGATGCTCGACCAGGCCGAACTCGAGGAGCTCATCCCCGTGGATCCGTGCCGCAGGGTCAAGCCACCGAGGGTGGAGCCCGCCGAAACGCGGATACTCTCGCCCGACCAGCCGAAACGACTGATCGAGGCCGTGCCCAACCGGGGCGCGAAACGACGCGGCCCGGCATTGACCGTGGACGTGGACGAATCGTGGATGCTGCTGTTCGAGCTCGCGTTCGCAGCCGGCATGAGGGAGGGCGAACGGTACGCGCTCATGCCGTTCCAGCTGAGGCGCCGCGACGGCGTGCCGGGAATCGACGTGTGCCAGCAGATACAGCAGTACGGGCTTCCCGGCGACGTGGAGATACCGGGGTGGCTCAAGGCCGAGCACCTATACGGCACCCTGTGGCTCACCACGCCGAAGACGCGCGCGGCCAGACGGTTCGTTCCGATCTCGGAGAGTCTGTGGACGCGGTTGTGGTCGCGCATCGAACGGTTGAACATCGGCCTGCGCCAGCTTGTGTTCACGAACGCGCGCGGCAACCCGGTGCGCAGCTCCGCGGAACGCTACAACTGGCGAAAGGCTCTGAAGGCGGCCGGCCTGCCGATGGTCAACATCCATTCCGCCCGCCACTGGATGGCCAGCATGACCGCCCGAGCCAACATGCCCGACGACGCTCGCACCGCCATCATGGGCCACACCAGCATCACCATGACCAACCACTACACCCACCGCGACGCCGCATCCCTCGCCGCCCTATTGGGCCAGGCGATACCCGACCTGCATGACGACCCCGACATCATCGATACGCAGATCGTGGAAGCATCGGCCAGTGATGGTGAGTGAATGTTTTGACCTTCTGCCGGATAGAACATATGCTCCGACATATTTTCTTGCCATAATGAGCAATGACATGCGAGAGAGGTGACAATGGCGAAACTAGTATGGCAGGACGCGCGCGAACGCGCTCAGAACGTCCTGGATAATTATTGGGATGGCCGTTTCCCGGTCAAGATAGCGACGATCAGTCGAGCTATGGGCGTTACACCGTATCAGGCGTCGTTGCCGGCCGGCGTATCCGGCATGGTCGTAAAGAAGCCCAAGGAGCCGGCGCGCTCCTACGTCGAATCATCGGAATCAGAAACCCGACGTAGGTTCACCCTCGCTCACGAACTGGGGCACTATGTCGAACGGGTGGAAGTGTCCGACGACGATGATTTCTCGTTTGCCGAGAAGCGAGAGCCGGGGCGATACGATCTGCATGAATTCTATGCCGACGAGTTCGCCGGAGCCCTGCTCATGCCTGAAGAACATTTCCTGAACATGCTCGACGAGGGACGAAGCCTCATCGATATCGCGGCGAAATTCGGCGTATCGCTCGACGCCGCGCGCAAACGACGGGAACGACTCGAGAAAAATCCACCGCAGAAGGATTGACGTTCGATGGCAGAAGAACTTGATGATCGTTTCCTCAACGCAAGCACGGACGCCCTAGGAGGGAAATACGGCGACGACCAAGCCGCCGGAAGATTGTCCGACGACAAATCGGAACGTTATGAAGGCGATGCTAGGAATACTTTGGAAATCAAAGACAGCATCGAGGACATGAGCCGAACCGACTCCCCAACGGTAAAAGGAGCGGACACGTCGGCACTGTCATACATCACCGGCTGGCATCCCTTCCTGCGATTCCTGTTCAGAGTCGCCGACATGAAATACGCGTTCGAAGACAACCGAGGAAAACGCGCGTACCGGTTCATCAAATCCCACAAAAAGACCTTCTGGGTATGCTTCTGGTGCGACTGGGCACTCGTCCTGATCGGAAGCTGCGGAGCAGTCGCCTTGGCACTCATCGCCATCGCCAAGACACTCGGATTCATGTAAACGCAAAACCGCCCCGGCACTCGCTGTGAGTTGCCGGGGCGGTTGTTTATGTGCGTGTTGGTTATTGGTTGACACTGCCGAGCTCGGCGGTCACCGTTGCGCCTGCCTCCGCTGTTCCTCGATGGAACGGCTGATCCGGTACTCCTCGGCTTCGGGCTCGACACGGTACTCGACCACGGCCACGTCCTTCTCCCGCAGCTTGTCCAGCACCTCCTGCGGCGTGCAGTAGTAGAACTCCTTGCGCGCGTTCACCTTGTTCACACGACGATCCTCGAACTCGTGGTGCAGCATCGTCTCCAACGACACCGCGTCCTCGGAGAAGAACAGCGCATGCACATCGAACTTGAACGGCACGGCCGCGCTCGACAGCTCCCTCACGCGATCCATCGGATCCAGGCGCCTGGTCATGCCGATCTTGACCATGCGCTCGCCGAACGCGCCCACGTCGCTGATGACGTACACGTAGCCGGCGAGGATGTTCGCGGCCCGGTAGTCGACGTCGTTGATGGACTTGTCGATGTCGTCGAGCTTGGCCTCCAGTTTCGCGGCTTCCTCGAGGTCTCCCTTCTCCTTCATCTTGGCGAGCACGTTCTGGTAGTGTTCCTGCTCCTTGCGCAGGCGTGCCATCTCGGCTTCCAGCTCCTTCTGGGCCTTCTGCTGTTCACGTAGTTCCGCTCGGCGCTCGCGTTCGGCGTCCTTTTCAGCCTTGACGGCCTGCATGTGTCGGGCGGTGAGCTCGAGCTCCTCGATGCGGAGCCGCTGGTATCCGACAGAGATCCGCAGTTCGATGAATTTGCCGAATCGCGCGATCCTGTCGGAGCACCGGTTCAGGCGCTTGATGGACGTCTCCAGATTGCCGGCCTTGACGCTTTTGACGCAGTTCTCGGCCTCGGCGTTGTACAGGCTCAGTGCCATCTGGGCCATGTCCTTGAGGAACTTGTTGCCCTTGGATGTGGAGTTGTTGAAGGTGAATCCGCGGGTGGTGTGTACGGCGGTCTTGTCTCGGACCATTTCCTTCTGCTGCTGGCGGTTCGTGGCGAGCCTGGTCTGGAGGGCGACGCTGTCCTCGGCGGGGTTCTCGTAGTCGTAGAGTCCGACTTCCTGCAGGTCTTCGGAGTTGCGCAGGTCGAGCACTCTGCTCCGGATTTTGTCGAGCTCTTGGCGGCTGTCGGTGAGCTGGTCGTCGATGGTCGAGCTCATGGCTTGCCGTTGCGCGATCTGCGTGTCGAGCTGTCGGATGAGTTCGTCGCGTTCCGCGATGCTCATGCCTCCGAGCTGTTGGATCCGGACGGTCATGTCGTGGTTTTCCTGCCAGAGTCGATTGTTGTCGGCCGTCATTCTGGCGAGTTCGGTGCGTAGGCGCAGGATCTCCTGTTTGCGGCCGAACAGGGGCACTTTGTCCTGTGTGGACGGTTGCTCGGGTTGGGTTGTCGGTGCCGGCTGGTTTATGGCGATTGGTGTGGACGGCTGTGCCATTTCCGGAGGTAATGCTCCGTTATGTTCGGCCTGGTACTGCTGGATGGCCTCGTCGCGCTGTGTGGGGATGGCGTTGGCGGCGGATCCTGCGGAATGCTTTCCCATGGTTGGACTCCCTTGTCTTTCTAGTGGTTCAGTTGGCGTGCCGGACGCTGTTTTCCGTTGTGAGGGTTTTGGCGAATTGGTCGAGGTCCATTGGTTCTTTCATGGCTTCCTCGTGAGCCAGACGGATCGCTTCCGTATCGGATAGTGCGGGGGAGAGGCCCTGTTGTTCAAGTGTCTGCATGACCCGTTCCAGCACAGAGGAAGGCCGCTCCCCGAACAACAGACACAGAGATGTGAATTCGTAGAGGGATGGGGCTCCGTTCGTGAAATTAAATAGGTCTCCAATTCGACCGTGACTAATTCCCGTTGCCGCGCCAATAGCGCGAAGAGAAAGATCTCGCCCGTCTTTTTCTCGGAGCTTCTGGAGCTCCTTCACCGATTCGATATCGACCGGTGTCCATGCTCGTCCTTTTCGTGCCATGCGAAAAGTGTATGTGTCCAAATTTAACGACACGCCGTCAAAAAGATTTGACAGAATGTCCGAAAGTTTTTACAGTACTTGGTATGTCCATAAATTTTGACAGCAAGCTTATATGCGATGTAGGACTAAGGATTGCCGCTGCAGGCGTTCGTAGTATTCGTCGAGCGGCCGCCGGCGACGAGATCCCTAAGAAAGTCCTTGCTGTGCGCCTTGGTATGCATCGTCAGACTCTCTCGACCCGCCTCTCCCGCGGTGACATGAAGCTCTCCGAATTCGTATCCGCCGCGCTCGCAGTCGGCGAACGTCCCAGCGATCTGCTCGCCACAGCCGAAGACGCAGCCGATCTCCCGGCACTCGCCGACAAGGAGGTGAAGTAATGCCTGTGACCCGTGTGGTTATCGACTCCCCGAGCGATGTCTTGTTAGCGCGTCTTACTCGGATGGTGGGTGAGGATCCTGAGTCCCCGAGCATCTCGAATGATGAGCCCGTGACGGTGACGTATTATCCGGATCTCGACAAGACGGTTGTCTCGTATCGCAGGAGCGTGCTAATTGACGGCGGCATATTGGCCTCGTTGTTTACGACTTCACGTACCGGGGAGACGGATTCGTCACCGACTGTCGTCGTTCCGGATCGTCGGGCTGGATCCAAGTGATCTCGATGTCCGAACTCCCGTCCTCGCACCAGACGCCTTTCTCCATGAATATGAATCCGATTGAGGAGCCTTTTGTGATGTCGCCTAGCTCGTATTCTTTGCCGCTGGCCAATACCACCCGCACGTCTCGCGCGTCGAACGTGTTCCCGTTCTCTACGGCGTACTCGAGATTTTGTACTTGGTATATGCGCCACTTCGGCACTCTGGCCGCCTTCGTGGCCATCTCGACCTGCGCACGCTGCAGGACGGTCTGTTCCTCCAGACTGGAGGCCTGGTCTCGCAGAGCCTCCACCTGCTGCTCCAGCATGCTGATGTCATGGCGGCGATTCTCGTCGCGTTCCTTGGAGCTCTTATGTTCCATGATCCAACCAATGATCGTCACCGCCAGTGTCAGTACGAAGCCGGCCAATTCGACGCTATGTTCAGCAAGCCAATCCATGGGAAACACCATACCGCATGCCGACAATGGAGCGTCACGATGAGCGTGATCGTCCCTGTGGAGGATTCGAGTCGTGTGCCGTTGGGCGAACGGCAGGCGTGGACGCCCCGGCAGGCGGCGCAGGTGTACTCGCTCGACTATGAGGGAGTGCGCTGGGCCATCAACCATGGTGATCTCGACTCGTTCTGCCCGCCCAACCGGTTCGGCAAGCCCGGCCGGCGCAGGGTCACCCGCGAGGCCATGGAACGGTGGATCCGCAGCCTCGAAACATGAAATTCTTCCCCTCCTCCGGCCCCGGTATCGGGTTCTTTCACTCTCTACCCGGTTGCGGGGCAGGGGAGGGGATCCACCGGTTCCCGCGTTCCCCGTCGCTGTTGCCAACCGTCCTTCCAGCGGAGCGACGGGGATGCGGAAACCACCTTTTGCCATCCATTAACCAATTTCAAGACCTCCCGTCCACTTGTGGGGCGGGAATGGTGGCCCGTCCGGTTGTCATGTGTCCGGCCGGGCCGCCAACGACAGGACCGTCGGACGAGGATTCCCTGGACCACTCCCGTGACCGCATGGGACGACCCTTTCACGACGGTCCGTTCGTCGACGCCGTGGGCCGCTCAGGCGGCGACCGGACGCCCGCAAGGACGCGCGACTCCTTTTGAGACAGCAGTGATGAGATCCACCAACAGCGCGACACCGGCGGGCACGGGGTTCGAATCCCCGCCACGGCACGACCACGGGCCCACGGCCCGAAGGCACAACCAAAAGGAGAGACACCAGTGTGGAAGCAGCTGCTTGACGCCGGCACGCGGATCGACACGCTCGACGAGCTCGCGCCGGGCGACATCGTGTTCCTCGAGAACGAGGAACGCATGCTCGCGTTCACCGCGGCCACGATCGCCAGACGCAACGGCGTGACATGGCTGAGCGAATCCGGCGGGGTGCGACGCCAATGCGTGGGCGGGGCCAGCCGCTGGCAATTCGCATTCGCGATGAGAGACGAAAGGAACTACCGATGAACACCCATGACGACCTGCCCTGGCGCCACGTACGCCAATGGCCCGCACGCCACCACGGCACGCGCGGCCTGTGGCTGATCCTGATCACCCTCGCCGAGGGCTGGTGCGCCTGCTACGCGATCACCCACAGCCACCTGACCGGCAGCCCCCAATGGGCCATCACCCTGAGCGCCCTGCTCACCGTGATCCTGCCCATGGTCTGGCTCTGGCTCGTGTGCGAAAAGGAGGAAGGGGATGTGGATGACGCAGCCTGACGACTACGACCACCGGCCCGAATCCACCAGCCTGTTCGAATGGCCATTGAGCGCGGACGCCGAACGCATGAGCGCCGGCGAACTGCTCGACACCCTGTTCGACCCCATTCGCAGGCTCAACAGGGAGCCAGCCTGGCCCGTCACGATCCTGCCGCCACGATTCGGCGACGTGATCGTCGACAGGCAGCGACGAACGATCAGCGCCCTGTGCATGTGGAAACGCAAACCCGAACGCGCCAAGGAGGACTAATGGCAGGAGACACCGTCATCACGATCGTCGGCAACCTCACCGCCGACCCCGAACTGCGCACCATCCCCAGCGGCGCCACGGTCGCGAACTTCACCATCGCCAGCACGCCCCGCACCTACAACCGGCAGACCGGCCAATGGGAGGACGGCACCGCGCTGTTCCTGCGCTGCTCGGCATGGGACTCCACCCACACGCCGCTCGCCTCCAACATCGGCTCGTCGCTGGCCAAGGGCATGCGCGTGATCGCGCAGGGCCGACTGACCCAACGCTCCTACACCGCCAACGACGGCACCAATCGCACCGTGACCGAACTACGCGTGGACGAGATCGGCCCAGCCCTGTCCCGCAACAGCGCACGCGTGACCCGAAACGCCAACGACAACGGCCAGCCACACGGGTTCACCGGCGCGCCACGCAACCAGCCGCAGGACACCGACCCATGGGGCCAGCCCGTCGGCAACGGCGCGAACTACGGCAACCCCGACCCGGAACCGGACCCCGAATTCTAGAAAGGACAAACCAAGTGACACGCAAACGCAAACTCGTCCAGGACCAGCTCATCCCCGACGAGATCACCCCCGTCATGCTGCTCAAGCTCTCCAAGAAGGCCTCGACCCTCAAGGACTGCGCCGCCGCGTTCAGGATCGCCGTGGCCGGCATGCTCGAACTGCCAACCAAACAGGCATACATCCGCACCTACGGCAGCATCGACGCGGTCACCGAGGCCCTGTACGACGCCGACCAGCTCGCCCAGGGCATCATCGACGCCGGTTTCGCGATCGAAACGATGATCACGAAACCACTCAAAAGCCGCGAACTGATCATGCTCGACGACCTACGCCGCAGCCTCGAAACCGACACCGAACCCGACACGGGACAGACGCCCGGCAACGTCGACCCCACCACCGGGGAAATCCACTAGACGACACGGCCGCGCCCGTGGAAGGCCGGCGCGGCCCAACCATATTTCCAACAAAGAGAGTGATCGCAATGACATGGTTCATGGTCGACGACGGCATCTACGACGCCGTCGCATGCGAGGAACTGCCCCTCGCCGCCCTCGGCCTATGGGTGAAACTCGGCTCGTACGTAGGCCGGCAGAAGCGCGACGCCGCCTACGACGGCACCTTCACCAAGACCCGTATCCGCCAGTTCGGAGGCACCCCAAAACTCACCACGGCACTGATCGAGGCCGGCTTCCTGACCGAGGCCGACGAGCCGGGACGCTACCGGCTCATCGAATCGGCCAACCTGTGCAAGTTCGCCGGCGGCGCGGAACTCAGCCAGAAACGCGCCGCCGCGGGACGCAAGGGAGGTCGAAAATCCGGACAGGCACGACGAAGCAAAACCGAAGCAGACACCACGCACGACAACGAAGCAAATGCTTCAAGCAACAACGAAGCAATTGCTTCGGGAAAAATCGAAGCAAAGGGATACCTATCCGAACCTATCCCTATAACCACCCCCAACCCCTCCGGAACCAAAACCGAACCAGACCCTTCCGAACCAGACCCTTCCGGACCGGACCCGGCCGCGATCGACGCGGCTCTGAACGCCATCGAGGCCGTCTGGCCCAAACCCGGCGGCAGCCACGGCAAAACCCGTGACGCGTTCCTCCAGGCACTGGCCGGCGACGGCACCGGGCCCGTCAACCCCGGCCTGATCGTCCAAGCCGCCGAAACCTACGCCCGACAGACCCGCCACGGCGACACCCCGATCCGCTACGTGCCCCACCTGGCCAACTGGCTCGCCAAAGGCACATGGCGCCAGACCGCGCCACGGTCACGCGGCTACGAATGGGGCGGCATCAGCCGCGCATGGATCCACGAACACATCGAAACCCAGCTACCCGACGGAGCATTCACCACCAGCCTCGAACAAACGTTCTGGGCCAGCGTCAAAGGCGGCGAAACCCCCGACCAGGCAGCCAACAAAATCATCGACATCGCAACGAAAGGAACCGCATGAACGTCAGCGAAAGCCTCGACTGGAAACCCCTCGACTGGCAACACCTCGAACATCACCGCTACATCGCCAGAACCTGGAACAACACCATCATCGACGGCCACCTCACCGCACGCACCATCGGCCCCATGCTCGTCATGCGCGACCGAGACCTCCCCATCGACGTGATCATCACCAACCCCAACGGCAACACCCTCAGCCCCACATTCCGCAGCATCAACATCCTCAAGGAAACCGCATGACCAGCCAGCCCACCACCAACACCCGCCGCACCGTCCTCAACCGCGACGGCCACAAATGCATCATCTGCGAGCAGGAGATCGGCTCCCGCTGGAGCGGGTACAGCGTGCATCATCGTCGGCTGCGCAGTCACCCGTTCGCCCGGTTGCATGAGGCGGAGAATCTGGTGCCGTTGTGTGGCTCGGGCAGTGACGGCTGTCACGGCTGGGTGCACGCGCATACGGGTGCGGCGTACCGGTTGGGGTATCTGGTGCGCATGTGGGCCGATCCGGCCGGGGTGCCGGTGTACTACCGGCGTCATGGCTGGCAGCTGCTGACGGCGGATGGGCGGCGGATACCGTGCGCTCCGCCGGATGGCATGCCGGTCCGGATCGGGGACATCAAGGGTTTCGGCATGGAAGCCAAGTGAAAGGAATCAGTGAAATGAGCAATGAGAAGCATCTGCTGTTGTGGATGGATGTGGAGACCACGGGCCTGGATCCCGCTGCGGGGTGTCTGCTCGAGATCGGGCTGATGGTCACCAGCATGGACGGGGAACGGACACTGGGCAGTCTGCAGGAGGTGATCCACCCCTGTGACGGGGTTCGTGTCACGGGCGTGGACCAGCTGCGGGCGATCCGCATGCACATGGACAACAACCTGCTCGCCCAGGCGTTCGCCACGGCGACCAGCCTGAGCCAGGCGGCCGCTGACTGTGACGGTTTCATCCACGAGCCCGCCTGGGCGAGCGCGGTGCTGCATCCGGCCGGCACGAACCCGGACTTCGACCTGCGCTGGATCCGGGCCAAGCTCGCCGTCTACCGTCCAAGCCTGCTTGACGGGGTGTCCTACCGCAAGCTCGACCTGACCGGCCTGCGTCTCGCACAGCTCGCCTTGGGCCACGACCCCTACCCGCACCACCAGCCCGGCACCCACCGTGTCCACGACTGCCTGACCCGTGACCTCGCCGACTACCAGGCCATCATCGCCACCATGCACAAGGAGACCCTGCAATGAGCGCCCTCGTCACCCTGGCGCGCATCTACACGCGCCAGTCCCTCGCCCAGGCCATCACGGACGCAGCCAACACCCTGCCGCTCATCATCCCCGACACGAATACCATCCGCGCGCTCGCCGACCACGTGTACGAGCATGCCGGCATCCCGACCGACATCAGCCCGCTCCTCGAGACCGCCGATGAGTAACCTCGATGTCACCGACCCCGAGACCGCGGCATTCATTAACGAATGCCGCGGCCCGGAACGCCCGCCCCTGCCCGTATGCGCCAAATGCGGCCTACACGTCAAACTCCACGCCCGCAAACTCTGCCGCCCCTGCTACCTACACGAACCCGACGTCATGGCCAAATCCCGCGAGCGCAGCCGCCGATACCGGCAGGCCCACCGCGAGCAGCTGCGCGAACGGGACCGCCAATACCGTGCCGAACACCGCGAGCAGCTCTCCGACTACAACCGTCAGTACCGGGCCGCGCATCGCGAACAGCTTGCCGACTACGGCCGCCAATACCGTGCCGAACACAGCGAGCGCATCCGTGAACGAGAACGCGAATACCGACGCCGTCACCGCAAGGCCATCAACGCACGACGCAGGGAACGTCGCCGCCAAACACGAAAGGACCACTCATGACCACCGCAACTACCCTCGACCAGCCCATACCCGACTGGATGATCGACCTCGCGCTCGCCGCCTGCCGGGAACAGGACCTGACCGGACTATCCGCCGGCGAGGCATACGTCCTGGGCTGGCAGTCGGGCTGGCTCACCGCCCTCGACTGGACCCTCGCCCAGCTCAACACCACCAGCACGGGGGAGAGCGCATGATTGGCGAACACGTGGCCCGTATCATCCGCCGCTGGTGTCATGACGGCCTCACCATCGACGAAATCCAGGAAAACGTCCCGTTCGTCACTCACGACGACATCGTCGAACTCATCAGCACCAACGAACCACGAAAGAACCAGCAATGCCCCACCAGCACAATCACCGGCACTGCGCTCGCCGGCATGGAGGAATCATGAGCATCTACACCACACAGGACGAGGAGATCAGTCTGTCGAGCATCCTCCACGACTATAGCCATGCATGGTCCGGCGATCCTGACGACATCGACCTGCGCGCCCAGCGGTTCGCCCAATGGCTTGCCGAGCATGACAGGGAGCAGATGGCCCGAGCCTGGTTCATCGGCTGCAATGCCGGCATCCGCTGGGCCCAGGGCAACGCGGACCGGCCACTCGCCAACCCCTACGACACCGACACGGAGGAATCGTGCTGACCGGAACGCAGCGTCGCCTCATGGCCATCGCATGGGACGAGGGATACCACGCACACACCAGAACACATGGTCGGCCCCGACCGGACGGGCGCCCATCATCCGCCACGCAACCCCTACGACGGCACCAGCCCGGAGGAATCATGACCATTACCCTGCTGCTCGCCATCCTGCTCGTCGCACTGATCGGCCTGCCCACATGGCTGCTCGCCCGCATATGGAGTCCACAACCCGGACATCCCAAGCCCGACGACCTGATCGGCGCGCTCCTCCTCGTCATCGTCAGCGAGACCCTCATCGCCGGCATCCTGTACTCCTGCAACCAGCTCGCCCAATGGATCCTCTCCATATGACAAAGGCCCCGCACCCGACAGGGGAGCGAGGCCAGTGGAAACCGCAAACCACCAGTCTACCCCCGTCGGACAAGAGGAGCCACCATGCCGGAATGCCACTGCCACACCCCAATCACCACCTCATACACGCTCTGCCCCGCCTGCGAACTCCACCTCTGCCTACTCCTCCTCCAACTCGCCACCGACATCACCCCACTCCACAACAGCCTCGACGCCACACTCCACCCCGGAGGCCACCAACCCACCAGAATCCAAACCCCAACACCACCAACCCCCATCCGCCTCGACATCCTCGACCTACTCGACATTCTCGACGCCACCACCTACGCATGGCTCCGCCGACTCGACGGCACCAACCCACTCGACTGGACCCACGACCGACAGCCAGAAGACCTCACAGGCAGCCTCATCGCGCTCGCCGCGCACCCCAGGCTCGCCACGCACGTGGACGCGCCCTACCTGCTGCGCGAGACCATCCGGTTCGCCGACAAGGTAGACCGCATCCTCGACCCGCCCGAACAACGCCGGGAGATCGGACCATGCGAACAGTGCGCCACCATGCTCACCGCCGGCGAGCGCGACCAGTGGGTCACCTGTCCGGTGTGTGATCGGGAGCAGCGTGTGCTGACGGTCAAGCTGCGCAGGTTGGAGCGGTTGTGCTTCGATGATTCGAAGCGGGCCAGGCCTGCCATGGTGGCGCGCGCGTTCGGGGATGCAGGGATCGTGGTGCGGCGCAATACGATCAGCCAGTGGGTGCGGCGTGGCCGGATCGATGCGGACGATGCGGGACTGGTCGCGTACTGTGACGTGTACCGTCTGGTCATCGCCGGCATGGCCCAGCACGAGGGGGAGTGACGGCGAGGGACTTGCGCGAATCGTGACTGTCATCGATGATTGCAGTGGGAGAAGTGGGTCCAACAGGGTCCACACGAACCTCTCTTCCTTTTCTCTCGCAACAGCAAGGGGGGGCCGGCATAGGGAATGTGCCGGCCCCCTTGCTGTCGACCCCGCTTGTTTCCAGGAGGCCATGGCATGGCGGTGAAACGGTTCGATCCACGCAAGGCCAACGGCTATCGGCGCAGGAAGGAACAGGCAAGATGGCGAGCGAGCGGCGCGCCCTGCTACATATGTGGCCATCCCATCGACTACTCGATCCCATCCACCGAACCCATGGGCTTCGTGATCGACGAGACCATACCCATCGCCAGAGGAGGCCGAGTATGCCACGCCAACAGCGGGCCGGCACACCGATGGTGCAACGCGATCAAAGGAACCCGCTCGCTCGAATGGGCTCGCAATGAGGTCGCTCGACGTCTGCGCGGCGGTGCCACGACTCCACCCGCAAAACCCACCTCACTGCAATTCGACGCCAGCGACTGGTAGCCGACCCGGCCGGTATACCCTACCGGTCGGTAAAAAGGCCTCCTCGGGTGCAGGGCCTTTTTTTCCACGGACGTTTTTCCACAGGAGACCACCATGGCCAAGACCTCCTCGGGCGTTCGAGGAACCGTGTACAACGCCGCCAGATCCAACGACCGACGGCGGTTGCTGGTCGCGATGCGCAACAAGATCGCCACCGCGCTCGACGAAGGCGTTTCCGCACGCGACCTCGCGGCCCTGACCAAGCGACTGGACGACATCACCCGCGAAATCGAATCCATCGACGCGCGGGACAAGGCGAAGGAGAACCCCATTGTGCAGGCGTTCGGAATCGCGGACCAGCCGTTCGACCCCGATACCGGGAGCGAGTGAACTCGTCATCCCCGACGACATGGCCACGACCAGCGAACCATCCCTCAACGCGTTCGTCGAAGCGCTCGGCTTCGCCCTCGACCCATGGCAGCGAGCCATCAACCGACTCGCCCTCGCCAAACGCGCCGACGGCCTATGGGCCGCCCGCAACGTCGACATGAGCATCCCCCGCCAGACCGGCAAGACCTTCACCGCCGGATTCATCCCCTTCCACCGGTGCATCCGCAACCCCCGCTTCACCGCCATCTGGACCACCCACCACTTCAGCGTCACCCAGGACACGTTCCAGACCCTACGCGACATCGCCCTCATGGACGAAATGAACCCGTTCATCGACCCCGACCACGGCATCCACTCAGCCGCCGGCAAAGAGGCCATCTACTTCCGCAACGGCAGCCGCATCGCCTTCAAGGCACGAGAGAACGGAGCCATCCGAGGATTCAAAAAGGTAGGACTGCTCGTCCTCGACGAGGCACAACACCTGACCGACTCCGCCCTGGCCAGCGTGCTGCCCACCCAGAACCGAGCCGACAACCCCCAGACCTGGTACATGGGCACACCACCCGGACCCGACCAGCAGGGCGACGTATTCGCCCGACACCGGGCCAACGCACTCGCCGGCAGGTCCGCACGCACCCTGTACGTCGAGTTCTCGGCCGAACGCGGCACCGACCCGCTCGACCGCAACCAGTGGATGCGCGCCAACCCCAGCTACCCGCAGCACACCAGCGACGAAAGCATCCTGAACCTGTACGAGGAGCTCGCCCCGGACGACTTCCGCCGCGAATGCCTCGGCATCTGGGACGACGTCACGTTCCACTCCGCGATCGACCCGGACGCGTGGGCCGCAGGCATCGTCGAACGACGTGCCACCACCCCGAACGGGTGGACCGCGATCGGCGTGGACATGCCTCCCGACCGCTCCAGCCTCGCCATCGGCGCATGCCGCGCGTGGCCGGACGGGGTGGCCCACGTGGAACTGGCCATGTTCCGCGACACCAGACAGTACGGCACCGCCTGGGCCGTCGACTGGATCACGCAGCGCTGGCCGCGCATGGCCGCCGTCGTCATCGACGCGCAAAGCCCCGCGACCGTGCTCGTGCCCGACCTCAAACGCCGCGGCGTACAGGTCACGCTCACCGGGCCCACCGACATGGGACAGGCCGTCGGACGATTCCAGGACATGCTGCGCGACCGCAGACTCGCCCACCTCACGCAAGCGCCGCTCGACATGGCCGTGGGAGGCTGCACGCTGCGCCACATCGGCCAGTCCGGCGCCATGGGATGGAACAAACTCGGCAGCGACGTGGACATCAGCCCGCTGGTGGCCGTCACCCTCGCCCTGCACGGCGCCATGACCAGCAGACGCAGACCAGGACAAACGCAAAGGATGATACGACTGGCATGATCAGCTTCCCCACCACCATCAGCGGCCTGACCGGCAGCGAACAGCAGCTCTACCGGCGACTCCTGCGCCGCCTGTACCGCAAACGCAACCGCAACCGACTGCGCTCCACCTACTACAACGGACGCAACCAGCTGCACGACATCGGCTACAGCCTGCCCCCGGTCGCCAAGGACATCAGCATCGTGGTCGGCTGGCCAGAAAAGGCCATCGAGGGACTCGCCAACCGCGTACGCCTCGACGGCTTCATCGCCGACGACGGATCCACGCCGATCGACGCCATCAGCGAGCTGACCGACGCCAACGACGTCATCCAGCTCACCCAGAGCGTACATACCGACGCGTTCGTCCACTCATGCAGCTTCGTCGCCGTCCTGCAGGGAGACCCCGCGAACGGCGAGCCCGAGGCCATCATCCAGGAGTTCACCGCCGACACCGCAACCGGCGAATGGGACAAGCGACGCAAGCGACTCGCCACCGCGCTCCTGTTCGACGTCGACGACGAATACGAGCAGGTCAACGGCATCTACCTGATGGACTACGAGCACACCGTCACCATCGAACCCGACGAACACGGCTGGCACGTCGCCGACCGGTGGGACGAGGTGTCCGGACGCATCCCGTGCGAGCTGTTCGCCTACAAGCCCGACAGCCGCCGCCCATTCGGACGCAGCCGCATCAACCGCACCGTCATGAGCCTGACCGACTCGGCCGTGAGAACCTTCCTGCGCAGCGAGATCCAGGCCGAGCTCTATTCCGTTCCCGGCCGCTACTTCCTCGGCGTCAACGAGGACATGTTCACCGACGAGGACGGCAACCTCGTACCCAAATGGAAGATCATGCTCGACCAGGTCCTCGCCATCCCGCGAGACCAACTCACCGGGCAGATCCCGCAGGTCGGACAGTTCCAGCAGGCATCGTTCGAACCGCACCTCGCCCAATTGCGCCAGACCGCCACCATGTTCGCATCCGCAACCAGCCTTCCCCCGGACGCGATGGGCGTGCTCACCGACAACCCAAGCAGCGCCGAAGCCATCGACAAGGCCAGCAAGGAACTATGCCTGCTCGCCGAGAACTGCCACAACTGGTTCGGCCGACCATGGCAGCGCGTCATCGAACACGCTCAACGCATCAGCGGAGACGGACAGACCCAGACCCTGCTGCCCCAATGGCGCAACCCCAGCACCCCGTCCAAGGCCGCCGCCGCGGACCTCGCCGTCAAACTCGTCGGAGCGAACATCCTGCCCGCCGACAGCGAGGTCACCTGGGACATGCTCGACCTGACCGACCAGCAGCGGCGCATCCTACGCGGCGAAGCCCGACGCAAACGCGCCCAGACGGCAATCGACCAGCTAAGAGCCACGACCATGCAACAGATGCAGGAGGACACTGCCGGTGGAACTCAACGACCTGCAAGTGCCGAACCGACGGGAGGAACTCGAACGACAGCTTGACGCGGCCTATGACCGCTACAAGCGCGAACTTGCCAAACTGCAAAGGAATGGCGCGGCCGACATCGGCTCGATCTGGGACGACGACTTCACCTTCCCCGACGCCGAATCCCGCATCGAGGAGGCCCGTGCGACACTGGAACGCTACAGCGACCGCGCGAGCCAGCTCGCCAGCGACTACTACGACTCGATACGAGAGCTCTGGGGACAATACTCTGGCGTCGAACTGCCGGAATTCGACCGCGGCGACATGCTCGACCCGAACCGTGTCGTCTGGCAGCTCGCCGGCGGATTCAACCAGACCGACTATCCCGGACTCCACTATCAGGACGTGATCCCCGGCACCGACGGCAAGGTCCACAACAAGTACGGCAAGAGCATCGAGGAACTCTGGCCCAAGACCGACGACATGGCAGGCTACCAGTCATACATCGCACGCCTGGTCATGTCTGCCGGGCGTCTGACCCTCATGGACACGATCGGCCGAGATCCAACCCAGCCGCGCTGGGCGCGTGTGCCCAACGGGCCCACATGCGAGTTCTGCGTCATGCTCGCTTCCCGAGGCTGGGTGTACTGGACCGAGGACAGCGCCAGACTGGGTGGCAGCTTCCACAACGGTAACTGCGACTGCTCCGTCGTTCCCTCGTGGGGCGCCCAGAAGCTCAAGGGGTACGATCCCGACAGGCTCTATGAGCAATACCAGCAATGCGCCGACACCACGGCCAGGCTTGTCACCCGAGACGAATACCGGAAGTACGAGAAGGCGTACGTCCCGAAGAACGACGAGGACAGGCCACTCGAATACAAGGTGTGGAAACGCAACCGCATCCTCGCTGAGATGCGCACCCGCGACCGGCAATGGTTGTACGACGGCCGCCCTGCTTCCGTATCCTACGCGAGCACGAAGGCGAAAGCCGAGCTCAAAGCACATGAGAAACTGACTCGTGACGCTCTTGCCGCCAATGGCTTCACGATGTGGTTCCCGGAACGCAGCGATGAAGAAGGCGTCACGACCGCCGACTGTGTCATCAACGGAAAGACCGTGGATTTCAAGGCGCCAAAGGGCAACGGCAAGAACACCATCGACCAGTTGCTTCGTCATGCCGCCAAACAGGGCAAAGCTGCAGTAATCCACCTGCAGGAAGGCCGCGGCACCATGACCTCCGAACTCTGCGTTGAAAGCATCCGAAAATCGTTGGCGCGAAGGAAATTGGAGTACGTGCTGTTCATCGACTACGACGGATCCATCACCCGATTCGTCCAGGAATAGAAAATGGCTTCTCACACCCCAGAGCCAATAACGGGTTCGAGAGATAGAGAAGCCTTGACACTTTTAGTATACCAGACGGCAAGTCATTGTGACCTGTCGTCTTCGGCGGATTGCCAGAGCGGTCGAATGGGGCCGGTTGTAACCCGGCTGCGTCCTTGCCTCGCAGGTTCAAATCCTGCACCCGCCACTTCCGCGGACCCCGCACGCCGCGTCGCTAACCGTGCGCCATCACCAAGGAGAACCCATGCACAACAAGTTCCTGCAGTACCGGCTCCGTCGTCTGCGTCTCGCCGACACCGGCGGCGACGAAGGCAGCGGCTCCGAGCAGAGCCACGACGCCGGAGCTCAGAGCGAGCACAAGGACGACCAGTCCAAGGACTTCAGCCGCGCCCTGGCCAAACGCGCCGCCGAGATCGAGGCCAAGTACTCGGACTACGAGGAGCTGAAAGCCAAGGCCGCGAAATACGACGCGCAGGAAAGCGAGTCGAAGTCCGACCTCGACAGGCTCGGCGAACGTCTCGCCGCAATCGAGAAGGAACGCGACGAGCTGAAGGCCGCCGACGCCCATCGCACGCTCGTGGCCAAGATCGCCGCCGACACGGGACTGTCCACGGACATGGTCGCCCTACTGTCCGGCGACGACGAGGACACGCTGGCCGAGCAGGCCAGGAAGCTCTCCTCGCTGATGGAGAAGACCACGACGAGGCAGCGCGGCCCCAAGGCCGCCTCCCAGAACGGCAAACGCCCGCCCGAGGACGCGAAGTCCGCCATGGACATGCTGCGCGCCGCCTACGCCGACTAACCGACAACATCGAAAGGAAACCATCATGTCGCTCACCCTGGCCGAATCGGCCAAGCTGTCCACCGACGCCCTGCAGCGTGGCGTGCTCGAAACGTTCGTGCAGGAAAGCCCCGTGCTCGACCGCATCCCGTTCCTGAGCATCGAGGGCAACTCCTACGCGTACAACGAGGAGGCCACCCTGCCCGGCGTCGCGTTCCGCAACGTGAACGAGGCGTACGCGGAATCCACCGGCACCGTCAACCAGAAGAGCGAGAAGCTCGTCATCCTGGGCGGCGACGCCGACGTGGACCGCTTCATCCAGCAGACCCGCTCCAACCTCAACGACCAGCGCGCCACCCAGACCGCCATGAAGGTCAAGGCGATCTCCTACAAGTTCCAGCAGACGTTCTTCAACGGCGACACCGCCACCGACGCGAAGAGCTTCGACGGCCTGCGCAAGCGCCTGACCGGCAACCAGGTCATCAGCCCCGCAGCCGGCGGACTGAAGGTCCTGGGCAACGGCGGCACCGACGTGCACGCGTTCCTCGACAAGCTCGACGAGCTGCTCGCCGCGGTCAACGGCATCGGCCCGTCCAACGGCGCGATCTACATGAACCGCACGATCATGGGCAGGTTCCGCTCCGCGCTGCGCCACATCGGCTACGACACCACCCTCCAGCAGGACATCACCGGCAAGCGCACCCTCATGTGGAACGGCATCCCCGTGCTCGACGCCGGCACCGACACCGACGGCAGCATGGTCCTCGCCCAGAACGAGACCTTCGGCACCGGCGACACCGCTCCCAAGAACACGTCCAGCATCTACGCGGTCAAGTTCGGCGGCGACGAGGGAGACCAGGCCGTCACCGGCCTGACCAACGGAGGCGTCATGGTCGAGGACCTCGGCCAGCTGCAGGAGAAGCCCGCCTACCGCACCCGCGTCGAGTTCTACTGCGGTCTCGGCGTGTTCGGAGGCAAGGCCGCCGCCCGCCTGAACGGAGTGCTCAATGCCTAAGCCGACCGACGACGTGACCACCGACATCCTCGACGAGCCCACTGCCGCGCCGACGCCGCTGCCCGAACCGGAACCCGAGCCCGTGAATCCTCCCACAGGCGATCCCACGCCCGTGGAATCCGTCGTCGAGGGGCTGCGCGTGGAATCGTTCGAGGCCACGCGACCGGACGGCACACGAGTGCGCGTCGTCCGCGACATCGATACCGGGCGCCAGGACGTCGAGGAACTGCCGTGACCATCGAGCCGTTCGCCAGCGTGGACGAGCTCGAGGCCGGATGGCACACGCTGAACGACGAGGAACGCGCCCGCGCCCAAACGCTGCTGGCGCGGGCGTCGCGCATCATCAGAGCCGACTGCCCCCACTGGCAGCGGTACGAGATCCGCACTCCCGGCCTGTGCGCCGACACCTGCTGCGAGATGGTCAAACGCGCCATGCTCGCGGACCAGAACGGCGCACCGGCCGGCGTCAGCCAGATGAACACGACCACCGGACCGTTCACCGACGGGTACACGTTCGCCAACCCCATGGGCAACCTGTACATGCTCGACACCGAGAAACGACGACTCGGCGCCGGCGCGGGCCGGGCGTTCACCCTCACCATGTCCGGGAGCGGATCGTGAACACGGAGACCGTCACCTTCCAACGGCACGAGATCCGCATGGAGCACGGTCGGCGCGTCGCCGGCGAGCCGACCGAACTCGGCGCTCTGCGCGTGCTCGCCGCGCCCGGCACCTACGAACGGCAGACCGACACCGGGCTACTGGTGGTCTCCTCAGGCTACGACCTGTACCTGCGCGGCGCGCCCCCGTTCGACGTGCGCGTCGGGGACACGGCCGTGGTGCGCGGCGAGCCCCTGGCCATCACCCGCACGCCCGAGGACTGGCGGCGCGGAGACCGCCGCATCGGCGTCCAATACCACGTGGAAAGGAGCCTCGACACATGAAACCCGGCAAACTCGTCCTCGACAGGGCGGCAGTGTCCAAGGAGCTGCTGCACAACGCGCAGATCCTCGACAACGTCGAAGCCCAGTTCCGCGGAATGGCCACCGCGCACCGTGCCATCAAGGTGTACCGCAACGAGGATAGCAACCGCGGCAACGTCGTGGCCACCATCCCCAAGGCCATCGAGGACGCGCACCGCGGCACGCTGGCCGGATTCCCCGGAAGGCTGACCCTATGACCCCCGCGCTCACCGGCGTCGACCCGTCCGACATGATCCTCGGCGGGCTCTCCACCGCGCTGCCCGGCATCAGGTTCGGCTGGGACATGCCCGACGGACAACAGGCGAAGACACTGCTCACCCTGGATCCGGGGTCCATGACCACGCCCGCATCCCAGTACATGACGCTCACATTCAGCTGCTACGCGTTCCAGCCGGACGGCACCACCGACACGCCAACGGCCATGCGCATGTTCCGCCAGTGCACCCGATGGCTGCTCGCCCACCGCAAGACAAGCCCTCTCATCGACGCGAGTCTGCAGGCCGGCCCCACCATCAACCACGACACCCGACTGGGCGTCGACTACGCGTACGGGGCGGTCCTGCTCACCGTCGCCGCACGATAACCAAACCAATCGAAAGGAAACCCGATCATGGCAACCAGTCTGGAGGCGCAGCTGCTCGCGGCCGGCGCCACCGGCCTCGACTTCGTGTCCACCGGCAACAACAGCGACCTCGTCAAACTCATCAAGGAGGCCGCGATCTACAAGTTCGACGTGAACGAGACGCTCACGTTCGGACCGAACTGGCGTCCCGCCGACGGCAAGAAGCCATTCGGCTACTTCAGCGAGGACGGCATCGTCATCCACCCCGAATCCGGCGACAGCAACGACTTCAGCGCGCACAACGGCAACGTCGTCGTCTCCTGGAACGCCGGCGGCTACTGGACCATCCAGTTCACCGGCCTCGAATCCAAAAGGGAGGTCGTCGAGACCTACTTCGACGCCACCATCGGCGAGGACGGCGGCCTGACCATCAGCTCGGCCGAATGCAACCGGATCAGCCAGTACGTCGTCGCCGGCCTCACCCAGAGCGAGGACCTCATCCTCCTGCACGTCCCCAAGGCCAAGGTCAACGAACGCGAGGACATCACCTGGAACGTGAGCAACCTGCAGAACTTCGGCATGACCCTGCGCACCTACAAGGACAGCGCGCAAAGCCCGTACTTCATGAAGGCCTACGGCTTCGCGGCCGACTGAACCGGAAGGAACCACACATGGACAAGCAGTACACGCAGATCACCCCCGAACACATCACCGACGACATCGACCCCCGCCCCGTGCACATCCAGTATGGCAGCGTGAAGATGGACCTGCCCCGCCTCGACGACAGCAGGCAGATGCCCACAGCCGTCATGATCGCCGGCATGAGCGTCGCATCCAAGGGCTGGGACAACCTCGACGAGAACGAGCAGACCGGGTTCATGGCCGTGCTCCTCGCCTGGCTGTCCCGCGAATACCCGCGGTTCGAACGCGAGCTCGACACCAGGAGCGGCGACAAGATCAAGGACATCGGCCTCGTGTTCCAGGCATGGACGCAGGCCTCGAAGGCCGACCCAAAAGCCTGACCGTCCTGCACCTGTGGCTGGAGCACCGGGCCGCGCTCCAATACGACTGGCTCCACGCATGGGGCCGCCCGCTGGACCTCAAAGCCATGCCCCTGTACGCGGCATGGCCCATGCTCCAGCAGATCCTCATGGACCACTCCAGCCACAGCTACGCCGCACTGGCCGGATACGCGTGGATCCCCGATCCCGCCGACAAGTACATCCACGCCTACAACCAGGGCATGAGCAAGATACGGATCCGCCCACCCTGGCAGGCCAAACCCATGCGGGCCGACCCGGCCAAGCCGAAACGGCCGCATGACGAACGACTCAGACGCCGGCTCAAAACCCGTCTGGGCATAACCGAATAGCGAAAAACCGGAGGGAGCCGCATGGCCAAGGATCTGGGAACCTACTACATCCTCGTCCAGCCCTCCACCAAGGGACTGGGCAAGGCCATCGAGGGCAGCCTCGACGACGGCACCAGCAGCGGAGTGAGGAAATCCTCCAAGACGATCCTGTCCCGCGTCGGCGGCGCGTTCACCAAGGTCGGCAAGATCGGAGTCGGCGCCGTCGCCGGCGTCGCCGGCGCCGTGGTCGGACTCGCCGCCAAGGGCGGCTTCACCCGCGCCCTGAACATCGAGAACGCGCAGGCCAAGCTCAAGGGCCTCGGCCACGACTCGAAGTCCGTCAGCGAGATCATGAACAACGCCCTCGCCTCCGTCAAGGGCACCGCGTTCGGCCTCGGCGACGCCGCCACCGTCGCCGCCAGCCTGAGCGCGTCCGGCGTCAAAAGCGGCAAGCAGCTGACCGACGTGCTCAAGACCGTGGCCGACACCGCCCAGATCAGCGGCCGCGAACTGACCGACATCGGCACGATCTTCGGATCCGTGGCCGCGCGCGGCAAGCTCCAGGGCGACGACATGCTCCAGCTGATGAGCTCGGGCATCCCGGTCCTGCAGATGCTCGCCAACCACCTGGGCACCACGTCCGAAGCCGTCAGCGACATGGTCTCCGCCGGCGAGATCGACTTCCAGACCTTCGCCGACGCCATGCAGGAGGGACTCGGCGGCGCCGCCCAAAGCGCCGGCACCACGTTCACCGGCGCCCTCGCCAACGTCAAGGCCGCCCTGAGCCGTCTCGGCGAGACCGCCGCCACACCCGTGCTCAACGGACTGCGCGACCTGTTCAACCAGCTCATCCCCGTCATCGACCAGTTCGCCGCCACCGCCGAACCCGCCCTCAAGGCGTTCGGCGACGCCCTCGGCACCACACTCGCCAACGCCGTGCCCATCGCCAACAGCCTCCTGCAGCAGCTGCAGGGCACGCTCCAATGGTACGAGGCGCACGGCGCGCCAATCAGCTCCGCGCTGGCCGGTATCGCGGCCGGACTCCTCACCCTCAAGACCGCATCGGCCATCACCTCCACCACCAGCAGCCTCACCGCCACATTCAAGGACCTCCGGGCAGCCATCGAACTGGCGGGCGAGGCCGCCGGCAAGGAAGGCAACTGGTTCACCACCCTGTCCAAGAGCATCAACCTGATGGGCTCCACGTCCAACGGTGCGATCAACGCCATCGGCGGGCTCTCCGGCAGCATCGGCAAGATCGCCACCAAGGCAGGCAAGGCCGGAGGAGGCATCACCGGCCTGAGCAAGGCCCTAGGACTGGGCAAATGGGGACTCGTCGCCGCCGGCATCGCCACGGTCGCCGCCGGCCTCACGTACTTCTTCACCCAAACCGCAACCGGACGAGCCGCATGGCAGTCGTTCATGCAGTTCCTCCAACCGCTCTGGCAACAGGTACAGGCCGCATGGCAGGCAGCCCTGCCGGTCCTGCAGTCCCTCATGCAGTCGGTCGGTGACATGCTCTCATCGGTCGCGTCCACGGTCGGTCCGGTCATCTCATCGCTCGGCTCGACCATCGCGGACGGGTTCGGCACCATCGTCTCCACGGTCGGCCCGGTCCTGCAGCAGATCATCCCGGCCATCGGCGGCGTGTTCTCATCCCTCGCACAGGCCGCCCTGCCCGTGCTCGGCCAGCTCGGAAGCCTGTTCACCACGATGATGCAACCCATCATCGCCCAGCTGCCGGCCCTGAGCGAGGCATTCGGCCAGCTCGGCCAGGCGCTCGGACAGGCGTTCGCCGACCTCGCGCCCGTCATGACGGACATGATGACCCAGATCAGCCAGGCGTTCGCCCAGCTCGCCCCCGTGATCGGCCAGCTGATCGCCGCGTTCGCCCAGCTCGGCCCCGCGCTGCTCACGCCGATCACCCTGCTGGCCACCACCCTCATCAGCCTGCTCGCCCCGGTGATGACCACCATCATCGGTCTCGTCTCGCAGATCCTGCCCGTGATCATGCAGCTGGCGACCACGCTGATCGGTGCGCTCGTGCCCGTCATCACGATGATCGTCACCAGCATCGCCCAGTTCCTGCCGGTCATCGCCCAGCTCGCCGCCACGCTCGTCAGTGCGCTCGTACCGGTCATCACGATGATCGTCACCGCGATCGCGCAGATGCTGCCCGTGATCATGCAGCTCGTCACCACGCTGGTGAGCACGCTCGTGCCGGTAATCGCGCTGATCGTGTCCGCGATCGCCGCGTTCCTGCCCGTCGTGGCCACGCTCGTCACCACGCTGGTGAGCCTGCTGATCCCCGTGATCACCGCCATCATCAACGTCGTCACCGCCATGGTGCCGGTCATCACGGCGGTCGTGTCCGCGATCATCGGCGTGGTCACCCCCGTGGTCACCGCCATCATCGGCGCCGTCCAAGGCGTGATCACCATCCTCACCGGCGTGATCACGTTCCTCACCGGCGTGTTCACCGGCAACTGGAACCAGGCATGGCAGGGCATCAAACAGGTGTTCTCCGGCGTATGGCAGGCCATCAAAAGCGTGTTCACCGGCATCTGGGAGGCCATCAAGGCCGCCATCAGCGGAGGCCTGAACATCATCAAAAGCCTGTGGAACGCCGCATGGAACGGCCTCGCCAGCGCGTTCAGCTCGATCTGGAACGGCATCAAGACCGCCGCCAGCAACGGCGTAAGCGCCGTCGTGAGCGTGATCACCGGCATCAAGGACAAGATCACCGGCGCGTTCGCCAACGCCGGCAGCTGGCTCGTCAACGCGGGCAGCAACATCGTCAACGGCCTGGTCAACGGCATCAAAAACGCCGTCGGCAAGGTCGTCGAAGCTGCCAAAAGCGTCGCCGACAGCGCCATCAACGCCGCCAAGAACGCGCTCGGCATCCACTCGCCGTCGCGCGTGTTCCGCGACCAGGTCGGCCTGATGATCGGCGAGGGCATCAGCGACGGCGTCGAACGGTCCACGACCGGCGTCAGCCGCGCCGTCACCACACTCGGATCCCGACTGACCGGACTGCTGCCCGACGGGCTGGACGGCCAGCTGAAGACCGCCGCGCGACTCACGCTCGCCGACCTCGACGCCGACGGACGGGCCAGCCGAGTGAACACGACATCGACCACGTACAACATCACGATCGACGGACGCCGCGTCCAGACCGACGCCCGGCTCGCCCGCATGATCGACGAGCTCGTGACCGCCGCCGGCATGACGGTACGCGCACGAGCCTGACCGAAAGGGGAGAAGCACGCATGGCAGACGGGTACGGCAACATCGTCGTGGACTGGCGGTGCCACGTGGCCGCATGGGTCACCAGCTGGGACGACGTGTCCGACAACCTGCACGTCGAAGCCCGATGGCAGTCCACGCGCGCCGGCTACGCCCTGCAGGGCTGGGTGCGCGCCACCGTATGGATCAACGGCGTGCAGGTCGGCCACACCGACAACTCCGGCTCGCACAGGATCGACAACAGCGAGGTCACCGTCTGCACGGGCGACCTACGCGTGGCGAAGATCGACGACGCGCGCAACATCAACTGCTCCGCCCGCGTCGAGTTCCCCTCCAACTACCACGGCGGCACGTCCAACGCGTCCTGCGACGTACCCGTCGGCGGCATCAACTACAAGAACCCCAACCCGCCCAAGGACGTGTCGTTCCGCCGCGTCGACGACACGAGAATCGACATCAGCTGGGGATCCAACTGGGACAACGACAACCTCAAGCCATGGAAGCAGGTCATCATCGCCTGGCGCGGCCGCAACAACGGCGCCGACTGGGGCGCATGGAGCGACCAGCCCGGAGGCAACGGCACCCGCGTGCTCGACTGGAGCGCCACCAACTACGCGTTCGGCGGCCTGCAGGCGAACGCCTGCTACCAGTTCGCCCTGTACGCGCGCAACCAGGCCGGCGACTCGTCGCACGTCGACTCCGCGCTCATCTACACCACGCCCGCCACGCCACGCTCACTGACCGCGGTGAAGACCGGCGACAGCGAGGTGACCGTCACCGCCGACACATCCGGCTCCTACGCGTGGAGCGTTGACTTCGAACGATCCACGGACAACGGCGGCACATGGACGTCGGTCAGCCGCGGCCTGACCGTGCAGAACAACAAGGTCACCTACGTGGACACGACCGCGCCCGCCGGCACGATCGTCTACCGGGCCCGAGCATGGCGATTCACGTACGACAACGGCGGCGAGGGCACGTTCAGCGGCTACGTCACCTCGAACAACGTGACCACGATCATGCCGCCGCTCGCCCCCACGGTCACATCCCCGTCATCCGGATCGGTATGGGACGCCAGCACGCCTCCCGTCCGCATCACGTGGACGCCGAACCACCCCGACGGCACCGCCCAGGCGGCAGCCCAGATCGAACTGTCGGGCCTGAGCTCGGGACCCCACGTGACCGACATCAAGGGAGACCAGGCCAACAGCGCCAGCGCACTGTCGCCGGGCTCCTACACGCTGCGCGTGCGCACCAAGGGCCTGCACGCCGACTGGGGCGCCTGGAGCAACCCCATATCGTTCACCGTCGCCACACCACCCAACGTGACGCTCACCGCCCCCGACGACACCATCAGGGAACTGCCGTTCCGCATCGCGTGGGCCGTGTCCGACACCACCGGCGTCAGCCAGCAGAAGGTCACCATCAGCAGCGGCGGGCGCACCGTCTACGAGACCACGCCCGAACCGGATAACAGATCGCTCACCATCCACGCCGCGGACTACCTGCCCGCCAACGGCAGCGAACTGCTCGTCACCGTCACCATCCGCGGCGGCAGCACACTGACCAGCGCAGCCACGAAACTCGTCACGGTCGACTACACGCCGCCCGCCACGCCAAGCGTGGAAACCATGATCGACATGACGACGCTCTCCGCCACCCACACCGTCCGGTACGGCACACCCGCCGACGGCCAGCCGGCCACCGACCACATCCTGCTGCGCCGCATCATCGACGCCGACACGACCGTGATCGCCACCCGGCTCATGGACGGCCAGCAGGGCATCGACAGACTGCCCCCGCTACGTCGCACCTACCAGATCGAGGCCGTGGCCGTCAGCGAATCCGGCGCCAGCAGCACCACCACGGTCGACTGTCTCATCGAGACCGACTGCTGCTGCCTGAACTTCGGAACGGACGCCGCCGACGCACTGCCCATCGGAGGCGCATTCACCGTGTCCGAAAAGCCACGGGCCGCGACCGAGGAATACCACTTCGCATCCGGCGACACGCTCGGCCTTCCCGTCAGCTACCGAATGGGATACCTCGACAACACCCTGTCCGTCAGCTCCCGATACGACTGGGGCGACGGCAGCCTCTACCGGCGGATCCGACGACTGAGCCGCGACAACTCGACCGCATGGTTCCGCAACATGGACGGCAGCCGCATGCGCGTACGCGTCGACATCTCCCAACAGCTCAAACCGGACGGTCCCACCGTCCAGTTCGACGCCGACCTGACCGAACTCGCCTGGAAGGAACCCCAGTGGACCTGACACACCATCTGATGGAGTTCACCACATCGCTGCGCATGATGCGCGTGGACCGTGAAACCGGAAGCGAGACCGGCCGAGTGGACGGCATCCTGCACGGAGGGACCATCACCCGCAACCAGGACACCGACGTGACCGAAACCGCCAGCCTCGACTACGTGGGCGACACCGACCTGACCGCACCACTGCTGCGCGTCTGGGCCGACCTCGACTACGAGGACGGCACCCGCGAATCGATCGCACTCGGCACATTCCTGCCCGACGGGCCAAAACGAGAGGTCACCGGCGGCCAGGCGGACACCACGCCACTGACCCTGTACGGCAGACTGCGCGAACTGGCCGACGACCAGTTCCCCTACCCGGTGTCACTGCAGGCGGGCGAGGACCCGCTCGCATTCATCGACGAAACCATCCGCGAGGCCGGGCTGACGGTGGCCGACCATCCCGCATCGGACTGGCGGATGGGCACCACCTGGACGTTCGGCATGGGAGACACCGCGCAGAAAAGCAAACTCTCCGCAATCAACGAACTACTGACCCTGATGGGATGGAACTCGGCACGCACCGACCCCATGGGACGCGTCGTACTCACCCCCTACGTGCAGCCCAAGGACCGGTCCCCATCATGGACATTCACCGAGGGGCCGGACGCCCGGTTCGTCCGGTCGATGACCGACGAGCATGACTGGTTCGACACCCGCAACCAGATCATCGTCATCTACTCCGACCAGGAACGCGACATCCGCGGCCTGGCCGTGGACGACGACCCGGCATCAGCATTCAGCACCATCACACGCGGCCGCGTCATCAGCGAGACCTACACATACAACGACATCCCCGACGGCATGTCGGACACGGACGCCCAATCCATGGCCGACGCCAAGGCCGCCGAACTACTCGCCACCGCGCAAAGCGTGATCCGTAGAGTCACCTTCACGCACATCTACGCGCCCGTCACGATCGGCGACGTGATCCGCCTCGGCTACCCGACCGGCGACGTGACCACGGACCTCGCCATCCGCACCCAGACCATCAGCCTCACCGCAGGCCTGCCAGTGGAAACCGAAGCAAGGAGCTTCAGCCGATGACCGACGACCTCCAGAACGCCCGCACCGCAGGCCGCAGACTCGGACTCGACCTCATCCGAGACCTCGCCCCAACCGGACCGGGAATGAGCCAGCGCCTCGCCACCATCCAACGCATCACCGCAACCAACGGCAGCCTCACCGCCGACCTGACCATGGCCGGCGGCACCCTGCACGCCATCCCCGTCACCACGACCTGCGCCAGAGCACGACCAGGCGACCGCGTCCTCGTCACCACCTACGGGCGACAATCCTACGTCACCGGCATCCTCGCCCGAACCGGAGCAGCCAAACCCCTGTTCTCATGGTCCAGCACATGGGAAGGCACCCCGGCCATGAACGACGGAGACCGATACGAGGAAAAACACGAGACCACCACCTGCGGAGGACTGATCCACTGCGAAATCGCCGCCTGCATCAGCGGAGAAGGCGAATACGGCATGGAATTCACATTCACCGACCCCAAAGGCACACTCAAGGCCCACTGGAGCAACATCAGCCCACAAAAACGCGGCGGCACCATGCGCTGGACCACAACCGGAAGCGTGTACCTCCCATACGACACCTACGACATCCGACTCAACACCTACAAATACGGCTCAATGAGCATCAGCACCAACGGCAACAGCGACACCTGGAAAGACGCCGAATGGGGCACCAACGGCGTCTGCCGATACGCACGCCTCACCATCGCATAAACCCCATACCAGCAACACAAGGAGAACCCATGACACAAATCAAAATCACCCTCAAACGACACACCCCCACAGGCCTCGAACCCATGGCCGACGGACTCATCCGATTCCAAGCCAAACGCCGCATCGACACAAACAAGAACGTGATCGTGCGAGAACCATTCGACATCACCCTCGACAAACAGGGCACCGCCACCATCAACCTGCCAGCCACGGACGGCACATACATCTGGCACGTGGCCGAACTACCCGGCACCACAAACTCATACGACCGATACGTAACCGTCCCCGACAGCAAACAAACCATCGACTACACGGACCTGACCGACGTCGACCCCGCCACCTGGACCCCCACCACAATGATCGGCGGACGCCTCCTACAGGTACGCGTCGCCACCAGCCAACAGGCCGCACAGGAACTCTCCACCCAACACCCCGACGACATGATCGTCTGGTTCGACGAAACCGCAACCGCGCTCGCCGCCGCCACGCAAGCCGCCGAACAGACCAAAACCACAGACGACGAACTCATGGAGGGCTGACCCATGCCAGCAGTCATGAGCCAACACACCATGCAACCACCCATCATGGGCGGCCACACATGGAACGCCTGCATCGCAGGCAAACTCATATGGCCCACACCGGCAACCACCGTCACCAACGTAACCATCACCACCGCCACCGGCGGCCCGGTCCCGTCCACGCTCCCGGTCAACGGCAGCGTGGCGCTTGCGGCCGTGGCCACGTACGGCGACGGCCACACCGAGACGTTCACCGAATCAGGTGTCGTCTGGCGCTCGCTGGACACGGGCGTGGCCATCATGAGGGGGAACACGCTGGTATGGCGGCGTGGCGGCACCGTGCGGGTGACGGCCACGGTGGGCGGGTTCACGAGTCCGGCGGTGTCGGTCGCGTGCGCGTATGTGCCCGAGTCGATCACGGTCAGTCCGAATCCGGTGACGTTGCGTGTGGGCGAGCGTGTGGATCTGATGGTTTCGGTGCTGCCTGCGGGGGCGAGTCAGGAGGTGTCGGTCGTGTCCACCGATCCGGATGTGGTGGCGGTGGCCAGCGCGTCGTCGACGGCGGACGAGGGGACCGTGGACGCGGCCCTGGCCGGGGGGCCGTCGTGATGGCGCGCGTGTGGCGTCGTGGCGAGCTGATCACGTCCGAGCGGCTCACCAGTCTGGAACGGCGTGCCCAGCCGGGCAGCGTGTCCGTCATGGACCACGGGGCCGTGGGCGACGGGCTGGCCGATGACACGGCGGCGTTCGAGGAGGCTATCCGTTCGGCGGGCGTGGGCGGGGCGGTCTGGGTGCCCGCGGGCACGTACCTGCTGAGCCGTCCGCTGACGCTGCCGTACGGCAGCGTGCTGCACGGGGACGCGACCTACGTGTCGAGCGATCATGCGAACGGCGCGACCCTGGACTTCTCGGCGTGCCGGCAGTCCGGCGTCACGCTGATCCGCTCCGATGGCGAGGTGCGCGGGCTGCGCGTCGTCAGCGACAGCATCGGGTTCGACATCGACCGGACGCGTCCCGGCACGGACGCTCGCGGCGACTGGTGCCGGTCCACGGTCCTGCGGCCGGACGTGAACGGGGTCAGCGCCCGCGGCGTGCGGGACTGTCTCATTTCGGGGATGAGCGGCACGGGCGTCGCGGTCGCCCAGTACCAGACGTGCACGGGCTGCCAGATCCAGTCCTGCGGTCTGGGCGCGAGCATGGGCGCGGACAGCATGCTCACCCGCTCGAGGATCTACACGTGCGTCGACGCGGTCAACGTGACGTGGAACGACCTCGTGTCCGACGTGCGCATCGACGAGATCGCCCATGACGCGATCCTGGTGACGGGCAACAACAGCAACCTGTGCAACATCTCGGCCGACTTCATCGGCGAGGCGATCATCCACGTCCGTGCCGGCGCGTGCCACGCCGTCAACGTGCAGGGCGTGCGCTGCGCGGTCAACCACTGGCGGACCGACACCACGGCCGGACGCGAGGGCGCCGCCGTGGTCATCGACACAGCCACGTGGAACGCCAGCCGGATCGAGCTGACCGGCGTGGGCGGCGACGCGACCTATCTGGACGAGGACGAGACCCCGCGCCGCTTCTGCTGGCCGCACGCCATCGAATACCGCCACACCGGCTCGGGCAGCCCCATGTTCGGCCCCGTGGACCTGACCATCCTGTCGGACTCGTGGTGGCGGCCCACCCCCGCCGACGGCCCGCTGCCGGCGGATCACGTGCCGTCCATGGACGACCTTGCCCGGATCCTGACCGTCAGCGACACCGTGCCGGCCGGCACGCCCATCCCCCTGTGGATCCACACCAGCCGGTGCACCTGGGACGGGCACCGGCTCACCGCGAGCCTCGAGGCCGCCGCCATCCGCACCATCTGAAAGGAGCATCATGACCGCATACGAGATCAACGCCCTGGACGTGGGCGACACCACCATCACCGTGACCAGCCGGACCAGCCCCACGCTCGCCGTCACGCTGCCGGTCCAGGTCACCAGCCTGTGGCCTGACATCGCGGGCAAGACGGACGTCAACGGCGTCACGTTCACCCGCGTCGGACCATATAGCATGCACGCCGAGGGCACCAGCAGCGGCCAGTACGGATCCAGCGTAGGCACGACCGTCACCCTCGAGCCCGGAACCTACGAGCTCACCGGAATCGGGGGAACGGCCAATCTGATCGCGCAGATCGGCATCGGCAACACCTGGCACAGCTCATCGCTCGGCACCGTCAAAACCATCGTCGTCGACGAGCCCGTCGACGCCCGCTGCCAGTTCAGCGCGGCCAAGGGCGCCGCGGTGAACGACACCATCGGCGCACGCCTTGTCAAAACCAAGTAAAGGAACACCAATGACCACCAACCAGAATCGCATCGGGGGGGGCTTAGCCTGACCGGCCTCAAACGCGGCTCGACCACCCTCACCCTCACGGCCGGGAACATCACCACGAGCGTCCCGGTCACGGTGATCGACCCGCAGGCGCCCAGCCTGCCCACGGACCCGCCCGCCGGCGTCAGCCTGGACGATGCGCACGTGAAATACTCCCCGCAGGCCGTCAAAATGACCGCCGGGGCCGGCCGGACCGTGACCGCGCTCCTGTTCCCCGACCACAAGGGCACGGCCGCGCCGCGGCGCGTGGGCCTGTGGGCGTGGGTGGAGCCCGCGGCCCTGCCCTCCCGGACGGCCGGGGACAACGCCACGACCACGCAGATCATGATCGGCCGCGGCAACGGCGGCGGCAACGGCACGACTGTCATGGGCGGGACGATCTACACCGGTCTGCACGCCGGCTGGAACCTGTGCCTGTACGACGACATGGCCTGGCAGACCGGTCTGACCGTCCAGTGGAGGAGCGAATCGGGAGGCTCGGTCTGGATCGACAGCCTCCTGATCGACCCGCCCACGCCCCGGAGCGTCATCGTGTTCACCCACGACATCAGCCCGAGCCTGGTCGACACCGACATGATCGACATGTACCAGTCGCGAGGTCTGACGTTCACGTGGGACCGGGCCAACGATTCGACGTGGACGGCCGAGAACGTCGCGCACCTGCTCGCCGCCGGGCTGACCGACAACGGCGTGTACAGCGGACACGACGAGGACATCGACTACACGAGCGGCGACTGGACGCCCGTCATCCAACGCATGCACGCCGCGCGCGACATCCCCACCATGCCCCGCGCCAGCTACGTCGCGTCCACCAACAACCGGCTCGGCGCCGCCTACACCCGACAGCTCGCCGCCGACGGATGGCCCCTCATCCGCGGCACCTACGGGGGAGGACCCACCCTCGCGATCGACCCCACCCACCGGGAGATCCCGACCGTCGGCTACGAGAACGTCGCCGACAGCCTCGAGACATGGGCCGACCTCGGCGCCATCATCGTCGTCACCGAACACAAGATCGTCGCCGACGGCCAGGGCAGCGACACCACCCAGATCGAACGATCCAAATGGACCGCCCTGCTCGACAGGGTCAAGACCCTCGTCGACGCCGGACGGCTCGAATGCCTCACCATGCGCCAGCTCGCCCAACGCCACGTGCCCGACGCACTACACGCGTGGGACCAACAAGCCAACTGATTCCGATCCGAAAGGACCCATATCGTGCCGTTTCCCCAACTGTTCGCCTCTCCGGAGTTCTGGAGCGCGTTTCTCGTCGCGTCGGTCGGCTCGGGCGGCGTGCTCGCGTGGATCCTGCGCCGGATCGACCGGCACCTGGACCGGCACGACATGACCATCACCCGCGACGAGCTCGACCGCGCCCTGGCCGAGTCCCCGGTGATCCTCGCCCTCGAATCCAAGCTGGACAGGGACTACACGCGTCTGGACGAGTCCGAGCGCGACCGGCGGGCGATCCGCCTGGACGTGCTGCGCATCGAGATGTTCGCGCACACCAACACCCGCACCCAGCACGAACGCCAGCTCGAGGCCGGCAAGGAGTACCTCGCGCTCGGCGGCAACGGTCTGGGCCACGCGCGCTACGACGCGCTCAAAGCCGACTACGTGCGCCGGGAGACCGAGTGCGACTGGGAGTACCGGTGAGCGGGCGCGAGATCCTGCGCGCGCTGCTGCTCGTCCTGCTTGCCGTCACGACGCTCGCCCTGCTGGTCGCGCTGGGCGTGGTCGTGCTGGTCGTGCTGCTGCGCGTGCTCGCCCTGCTGGTCGTGCTCCCGTTCCTCCTCTCGCCATGAGCGGGGGAGCCAGCCGATAGTTCCAAGGCCGTCCCGACCGGGGCGGCCTTTTCCATGTGCCCCGACAGGGGCGGAAAGGAGGCCCGTATGGGCGAACCAAGTGAAGAGAATCTCGCGTCGGGGTCCAGTCGTGCGGACAGCACGCCGGACGTGACCGAACCGTTGGAGGTGATGCACAGTGGCGACGGCGAATGACGTACTGAGGATCGCGGCCGGAGAGCTCGGCTACAGCCGCTGGGCCGACCCCGAGCCCGGCACCAAATACGGCCGATGGTACGCCCAGTCCCATGGATCCTACTTCGGTACGAGCGGGGTGCCGTTCTGCGCCATGTTCGCGTCATGGTGCCTGGACCGGGCCGGCCAGTCGTTCCCCGGCATGCCGGCCGCGTACGTGCCCTACATCCTGCGCGACGGACGCAACGCCGGCCGACAGGTCACCACGCGCAGCGCCCAGCCGGGCGACCTGATCATCTTCAACTGGGACGGCGGCGAGGTCGACCACATCGGCTTCGTGGAGATCAACCGCGGATCCTACGTGCAGACCATCGAGGGCAACACCAACAACGGTGCCGTGGCTCGCCGCACCCGCTCGTGGGGCACGGTCGCCGCGATCCTGCGCCCCGCGTACACGGGCGCGTCCGGCAGCCTCGAGGGCATCGGCCACGGCACGCTGCAGGTCGACGGCTCGTGCGGTCCGGCCACCATCGGCCGCTGGCAGCAGATCCTGGGCACCAGCGTCGACGGCGTGATCACCGGACAGGTGCGCCCCTCCGGCTACGCGCGCCCGGCCCTGCAGTCCTACGCATACGGGGGAGACGGCTCCCAACTCGTCCGCCGCACGCAGGAGATCCTCAAAAACGAGGGCATCTACTCGGGCAAGGTCGACGGACTCGCCGGCCCCAAGTACATCGACGGCCTCCACCGCCACCTCGGCGTCGCCACCCAGAACATGAAACCCTGGACCAACTGGGGATACGGACTCGGCCGAGCACTCCAGACCCGACTCAACCAAGGAAAATTCTAGAAAGGAGCAACTATGGGAGAGCCTCCGCAGCACTCGGCCGAGACGGCCTCGGCCGACACCACGTCGAACCCCGTCCTGTGGGCCAGGGCCGCCGGGATCCGTGCGGTCAAGACCGCCGCCCAGGCCGCCCTGGCCGTGATCGGCACCGGAGCCGTCGGCATCCTGACCGTCGACTGGGCCAACATCGGCAGCGTGGCCGTCATGGCCGCCATCGTCAGCCTGCTCACCAGCATCGCCGGCATCCCCGAGGTCGACAACGGCACCAGCCTGCAAAAAATGCTCACCAAATAAACGAATCAGTGCGTCAATGCTGAATTCAGTCATAATCCACGAAAGTCCCCCGGATCCATCCGCATGATGCGGTGGATTCGGGGGACTTTTCTCTGTTTCTACCGGGCGAAGATACTCATGTATTCGCTTGGGGTGACTATGGCCGGGCTGGACACGGACACGTCGTCGAAGTCCTTGTCTCCGGTCACGAACACGTCCGCCGCTCCGATGATCGCCGAGTAGAGCACCGGATAGTCGAGGGGATCGCGGATCTCGAACAGTCCGGGCTTGGGGGTCAGGGGAGTGACCACGGTCTCAAAGCTCAGCTGGAGCAGATACTGCTCGAGCACATCCGCGCGAGCAGGCCACTTGCGGGCCACGACCTCGCGGGCCTCGTCGATCGTGTACGTGGACAGCAGCAGCGTGTTGTTCCCGCGTCCGGCGTCGACGATCACATTGGCCGAGTTCGTCGACCGGAATATCACGGCGGACAGCAGCACGTTGGTGTCGATCATCACGCGCATGCGCTCACCCCTTCGCGGCGCGATCCCGTCGCACCGATTTGATGAGAGCGGTCAGGTCGTCCTCGTTGGACAGTCCGGCCTCCTCGGCCGCGCCGTTGAATCCGGCCTGCGCCCGCTGGATGGCCTCGAGGTTCGAGTTGCGCAGGGACACGGTGCCGTCGTCCATGCGCACGAACACGACCTTGTCTCCTTCGCGGATGCCGACCGCCTCGCGCACGTCGGCGGGGATGGTGATCTGTCCCTTGGCGGTCACCTTCGCCACATCCATCACCACGCTCATAACGCACCTCCTTAAGTAATGCATTCCTTACAATCATTATTGTAGCGAACAGTGCTATACGTGGTCAATAAGCGCATACAATGGTTCTCGACAACAAAATAGAGTGCCCTTAGAGTGCCCGTGCCGAAACGAAGACCCGCGAGGCGTTGGAAACACTGCGAAATGAGAGACTGATAAAGATTCAAGTTCAACGTGTCAAAGTAGTTGTCGGGTAGATACCCGATTGTTGTAAATTTGCGTTAACGGAGGAATTGCACTTAGTTATTACGCGATTTGCGATAGGCTCCGCTGACTTTGCGTACGCGACCGGGCTCCGTTCTTCGATCAAGGAGAGTGGAGCCCGTCATTATTTGCGAACGGTGTCAAGCATGCCGACCCATCCGAATGGTATGGGATCTCTGTCGGCTTTGATGTGAAGAATATCGATTCGTTTAGCAGCACCATGGAGCAGCCGGATCCGATCTATGCGAATCCTAGGCTTGGGGGAGTGGGCTCTCTTGTTATAAGGCGATCGCCGAAAAGGCCGGTGGCGTGTTTGGCGTTCACATTAGGCGACCCAATTGGCGGCCGAATGCAGGCATTCCTTTATTTTGCGTATCGGTTCCGGAACAAAGATAGCTTCACTCTGAAGTCAAATATTTGATGTAATAACGGTGCAAAAAGATAGTAAATAGCAATAAGGAGTGGTTATGAGCATGCAGATTGCCACGCGGGTTGATGATGAGCAGGCCGTACTGTTCAAGGAGACCGCCCGACAATTGGGCACCACTCCGGCCGATGCCTTGCGTATGTTCATCATCGCGTTCAATGATTACCGTGGGTTCCCCTATGAGGTGCGACTGCCGCGGAATGATGTGGAGCCGTTTGCATCCGAACGGGAGGCCACCGAATACGCCAGTCGCCTCGCATTGAGGATGTCCGGTGAAGCGCGGTGAGATTTGGACGTTGCAGGCCGACGGCTATGCCAGCAAACCACGGCCGGTCGTCATCGTGCAGAACGATGCCGTCGACCGATTCGACTCCGTCATCACCTGTCTGCTGACCTCATACGATTCCTCCGGCATCGACACGCGGGTCCGATTGGAACCGAATCCGGAGAATGGCCTGAACAAGGTGAGTTATGTGATGACGGACAAGATCGTCACCGTCGACCGCAAACTGCTGGGATACCAAGTCGGCGTGGTCGATGATGCCGCCATGGCAAGCATCGGGCGTGCGCTGCGGGTGTGCGGCAATGTGGATACGGGCATCATGTGGGTGAACACGTATATGAATGATGCGTCGGGCATGTCGGTCAGTCCGCACCGGCAGAGTGGCATGAGTGTGGACGGCGGGCTCAAGGAGTACACCGTACTCAAGCAGATCACGCTCGCGACGCATCCGACCAAATCGGGCTGGTTTGCGGGGATGGACGGCGAAGACGCCGCGTAGACACGCGGCAGTGTGGGGCACGGTTCGCGATCACGCCCCACACCGCTCCACGAGAACGAACGACGATGCCAGGCCGGTGCCGTTACACGTGTACTTCGCGCAGACGGTGGATCGCGTCGGTATCCGTCTCGTACCGCCACGAGTACAGCGCGAGCAGCGCGACGCCGAGAATGCTTAACGGCAGTCCGGCGAGACCGGTGAACCGGTAGTCCATTGAGAACGCGTTGAGCGTCATGCCGCCGACCGCCGAACCGACCGCGTTGCCGAAATTGAACGCGACCTGCGCGGCCGCGCCGGCGATCAGCTCGCCGCCGCCCTGACCGGCCTCGGCCATGAGCAGCAGCTGCGGCGCGTTGACGAAGAACAGGCCGAATGCGATCCAGAACGTGAGTATGGTGGTCGTGGCGTGGTTGCCGGGCACGAAAAGCACCATCAGCAGGCCGATGCAGGAGATCGTCTGACCGAGCGAGGCGGTGCCTGCGTGGCGCCAATGATCGGTCACCCAGCCGCCGGCCAGACCGCCGACGACCATGCCGAATCCGGCGAGCATCATGAACAGCGGAACCAGCGCGCTGGCCCAGCCGCCGGTTTTCTGCAGCCACGGCGAGACATAGCTCCACCAGCAGAACACGCCGGCATTGCCGGTGAAGATTGCGGCAATGATCAGCCACGGACCGATCTTGGTGAGGAATCGGAACTGGCCCTTGATGCCCGCATCCTTGATCGGCGCGACCTGCGGCACCCACGCAGCTACGAGAATGACCGTCATCACCGCCCATGCGGCGAGGAACGCGAACGTGAGTCGCCACGAGAGGAATTCGGCGAGCAGCGTGCCGGCCGGGACGCCGAGCATGTTCGCGATGGTCTGACCGGCGACCATCATCGAGACGGACTGCGCCTCCTTGCCTGGATCGGCAAGTTCCTTCGCGACGACCGTGGCCGTGCCGAAGAACGCGCCGTGCGGCAGGCCGGCGATGAAGCGCGTGACGAGCAGCATGGGGGCGTTGATCGCGCATGCGGACAGCGCGTTGCCGACGAACGCGATGACCATGAACAGGATGATGAGTTTCTTCGGCGGCGTCTTGCGGCCAAAGACGAGCATGAGCGTGCCGAAGCACACGCCGAGTGCATACGAGGAGATGTAGTGGCCGGCGGTCGGGATGTCCACGTTGGTGGCGGCCGCGGCCTGCGGCAGAATGCCCATCATCACGAATTCGGCCGCGCCGAGGATGAACGATCCGGCGGCCAGGGCAAGCAGACTTCTCTTCATGTTTCCTTCTGACTGTGACTGTGTTCGTGCGTGTCGATACTGCATCAGCGGAATGGAAACGGTTCCATTCCGTGTGCATCATACGCTACTCGTTCTACAAGTCACGACGGGGTGTCGAACGAAAACGGCAAACAGCAGAAGATGCCAAGGGTCGCGCGATGCCGACGGCTGCGTGATGCCGAGTGCGGTCATGCATGGCGTCGCACCGATGAATCGCAACATCGCCCGGTGGATACCGGCGGCTCCCGGGTTCGGGAGCTGGACGTTCAGGCGCTCTGGCGACGCACCACGGGAGCGGGGAACAGGATGGCGCGACGCTGCCATTCGCCGGTTTCCAGGCGCTCGGACAGCATCTGCGTAGCCGTTTGCGCCATGGCGGCCAGTGGCTGGGCGAAGGTGGTCAGTCCCGGGGAGACAACGCGCGCCACATGAAAATCGTCGAAGCCGATCAGCGCCACATCGTCGGGAACGCGTTTGCCGCAGTCCAGCAGCGCGTGCAATGTCCCCGCCGCGATCTCATCGGACTGCGCGAAGACGCCGTCCGTTTCCGGATGTTCGGCGAGGATCCTCCGCATTGCTTCCTCGCCATGTTGTGATCCGTATTCCCCATGGATGATTGCAACCGGTTCCATATCCAGTGCCTCTAGCCCGGCGATCACGCCCCGCGTACGCAATACCGCCGCCTGCATGTTCGTCGGTCCGGCGATCACCGCCGCATGCCGGCAACCACGGTCGTGCAGCAACGTGGCCGCATCATATCCGCCTTGAAAATTGTCGACATCGACGTACGGGTACCGCATGGCCGGATCCGGCGTACCGACGCATACGATGGGCTTGTCGCATTGCTTCAGTACGTCGGCGAACGGCTTGGAATAGTGGAAGCTGATCACCACGACGCCCACCGCGCCCGATCCCTTGAGCACATTGAGGAATTCCCGGGCGTCATGCGGCTTGGTAAGTGCTAGGAACGGCAGCAGGTTCGCGGCCGTAAGCGTGGACGCCAGCTGGGCGATCATCCCCGAGATGAAGGCGTCGCGGAATACGAAATCCGGTTCCTCGGGCACCATGATCGCCACGATGTCCGATTTACCGGAAGTCAGTTGCTTCGCCGCCTGATTGGGCACGAAATTCAGGGTCTGCGCGGCCTGGCGCACCTTCATCCGGGTTTTCTCGGAGGCGGATCCCCCGTTCAGGGCGCGGGATGCCGTGGACGGCGCCACCCCGGCGAGCCTCGCCACATCACGTATCGTGACGGATCCGACTTCCATATCCATCCTCCATGCCGATAGCCCGTGGACGCCATGTATTACGCCGCGGCAACTGCGGCCCATAGCTCCAATACAGTGTACAGAACCTCCGCCGGACGCGGAGCGACATGCCTCTTGGTTGTTCTCAATCGAGACCATGCCTTATCGTCCAGCCGGTGTTCTTCCCATTCTCATCCCTAATGAGATGCAATCGTCATGGAGATTGTGTTGCATCTTCGTGCCGTTCTTCGACCATGACATGGGGATTCGGCGCAGGAGATGGGCCGAGTTCAGCTCCAACGTGCCGAAGTCTCAAGCGCCTTGCAGTACGGCGCGGAGCTCGTCGAGAAACGCGGTGGAGGCTGGGGTGAGCGGTTGGCTTTTCTTCCATGCGATGGCCAGTTTCGTGTATACCGGTGGCTCAAGTGGACGAAATGTGAGGTCGGATTTCCCGGAGGCGTCCACCAGGCCCGCCGGGCAGATCGCGCAGCCGTACCCTTCTTCGACGAAGCGGCTCGCGTTGTAGAGCAGGTTCATCGTGCCGATGATGTTGAGATCTTCGCCGTTGTACCTGTACCAGCCGGACAGGTTGCGACGGACCAGTACGCCGTGTGGCACAATAACCGGCACCCCCTTGATGTCGCCGGCGGTGATGCGATCGTGGGTGGCGAGTTCATGGTTGCGGCGCATGAGCAAGCCCATCGGATCGCCGCCGGGCAGGGGCAGGAAATCATAGTGGCTCATGTCGGTGGGCTGAACGAGCACGCCGAAGTCCGCCAAGCCGTTGTTGAGCCGTTCCGTGATGTTGACGCCGTAGCCGTCGTGCAGATGTACGCGTACCCGCGGGTGTTTGTCGTGCAGGCGGACCATGGCTTTCGCAACCGTGCGCATCACGACGCTTTGCGCGGCGGAGATATGGATATCGCCGGTGACTTCCTCTCTGACTGCGATTTCCGTTGCGGTGCGGTCGGCGAGTTCCGTGATTTCCTTGGCTCGACGATACAGCAGTCGTCCTTCACTGGTCAGTTCGAGTGTGCGGCTGCGGGTGCCGCGGGTGAACAGCGTCGTTCCGAGTTCGTTTTCGAGTTCTTTGATCTGCCGGGAGAGCGTCGGCTGGCTGACGTGCAGCACGTCGGCCGCCGCGGTCACGCCCTCCTCGTCGACCACGGTGATGAAATTGCGTAGCGCCTTGAGTTCCATGGTTGTCGTTTTCGTTCTGACTGGATGTGGTGTGATGAAGAAAATTGTATACGACTTTTTGATGTAATGGGATATAAAAGTCGTATTTGTAATGGATTGAGTGCGGGCATATCGTAAAGTTCAACGTTTGCGCGAACGATGGACGATAGTGCGAAAGGACTTGGTATGACTGTACAACGTCGTAAGGTGATGCTGTTGGTCGGTGCCGGGCAGATCGGCATGGCCATCGCGAGGCGTATGGGATATGGCATGAGCATCCTCGTGGGTGACAAGAATCCGGCGAATGCCGAAGCCGTCGCTCGGATCATGACCGATGCCGGATTCGAGTGTACGCCGACGACCATGAATCTGGCGTCGCGCGATTCGATCCGCTCGGCCATCGCCAAGGCGCAGGGGATGGGCGAGATCACCATGTTGATCAATGCGGCCGGCGTCTCGCCGAGCCAGGCGTCCATCGAGACGATTCTCAACGTCGATCTGTATGGCACGGCGGTGCTGTTGGAAGAGGCCGGCAAGGTCATTGCGCCGGGCGGCGTGGGCGTGACCATCTCCAGCCAGTCCGGTCACCGCATGAGGCAGCTCACGCCCGAGGAGGACGAACAGCTCGCCACCACGCCCGCCGAGGAACTGCTGTCGCTCGACCTGCTGCAGCCGGCGAACATCCGCGACACCCTGCACGCCTACCAGCTGGCTAAGCGATGCAACGAAAAGCGTGTGATGGCGGAATCCGTGCGCTGGAGCGAGCGTGGCGCGCGAATCAACTCCATTTCGCCGGGCATCATCGTCACGCCGTTGGCCATCGACGAATTCAACGGGCCGCGTGGCGACTTCTACAAGACCATGTTCGCCAAGTGCCCCGCCGGACGTCCCGGCACCGCCGATGAGGTGGCGAACGTGGCCGAACTGCTCATGTCTGATCGTGGTGCGTTCATCACTGGAACCGACGTGCTCGTCGACGGTGGTGCCACCGCCAGCTACTTCTACGGGCCGTTGCGGCCGTGAAACGGTCACGGGTCGAGCGACGGCCAACGCAGATAACGCAGTTACCACAGCTAACGCAAAGGAGATAACCATGAAGGCAGCGGTATTCATCGAACCCGGCCGGATGGAAGTGCATGAGGTTCCGGAGCCGAGGATCGAAAAGCCGGACGACGCGATCGTGCGCGTGATCAAGGCGTGCGTATGTGGCTCGGACCTGTGGTGGTTCCGCGGCATCTCGCAGCGGCAGCACGGCTCCCTGACCGGTCACGAGGCCATCGGCATCATCGACCGGATCGGCGAGGACGTGCGAACGCTCAAGCCCGGCGATCTCGTGATCGTTCCGTTCACGCACGGCTGCGGGCGTTGCGCCGCGTGCCGTGCCGGCTTCGAGGCGAACTGCACGAACGCCGAGCCGGGCGGCAACGCCGGCTACCAGGCCGAAGCCATGCGCGCCCCCAAGGCCGACACCGCGCTGGTGAAGGTGCCCGGCGATCCGAAGTCATACAGCGATGCTGTGTTGAATTCGCTGCTCACCCTGGCCGATGTGATGGCGACCGGCTACCATGCCGCCGTTTCGGCCGAAGTCAAGCCTGGGGACACGGCCGTGGTGTTCGGTGACGGCGCGGTGGGTCTGTCCGGCGTGCTGTCCGCCCGCATGCTCGGCGCCTCCCGCATCATCGCGATGAGCCGTCATGAGGACCGCGCCGCCATTGCTCGCGAGTCCGGGGCGACCGATATCGTGCCTGAACGTGGCAATGCCGCCGTGAACCGAGTGTTGGAATTGACCGGCGGCAGCGGCGCGGACGCGGTGCTTGAATGCGTCGGCTCGGCGCAATCCATTGAGACGGCCGTGCGTGTGGGCCGTCCCGGCTCGACCGTGGGCCGCGTGGGTGTGCCGCATGACGCGCACATCGACGTGGATGCCCTGTTCTGGCGCAACATCGGACTGAAGGGCGGTCCCGCGTCTGTCGCCACCTACGATCGTGATGTACTGCTGCCCGCGGTGCTTTCCGGCATGATTGACCCTGGCCGCATGTTCACCGGAGCATTTGATCTTGACCGCGTTCAGGACGCCTACGAGGCAATGAGCGAGCGTCGCGTCGTCAAATCGCTGATCAATATCGGCGAGATCTGAGGGGCCCTGATGGGGGAGCGCGGCGGCACGGTCGAGTTCTGATTCTCTCCGACGTCCAGGAAAGCGACCCTCCTCCTTCCGATGTCCGTTCCGGCGTGATCCGGGACGGGTCTTTTCGTATACGGGACGAATATAGGCTGTATGCGACGCCTAAGTTTGTGAGCGGTAACATTTTGCGTTATCCTATATGAGTTCTATTGTGCCGTCCACGTATATAAAGAAGAGAACACGACAGTGAAGAAGAGCCTACTCGCCATTGCCGCCGGAGCCTTCGTGCTCGGCGCCGCCGAATTCGTGATGATGGGCATCCTGCCCCAGGCCGCATCGGCCACCCACGTCTCCATCCCCACCGCCGGCCACTTCATCTCCGCATATGCGATCGGCGTGTGCGTGGGCGTGACCATGCTCGTGTTCGGACGCAAGACCAGCCCGAAGCATCTGGTGATCCTGTTCATGGCCCTCGCGCTGATCGGCAACGCCATGAGCGCGGCCGCGCCGAACGCCATCGTGCTCGTCATCGCCCGATTCATCGCCGGTCTGCCGCACGGCGCGTTCTTCGGCACCGGCACGGTCATCGCCAAGGCACTCGCCGACAAGGGACGTGAGGGCAAGGCCGTGTCCGTGATGGTCACCGGACAGACCATCGCCAACATGTTCGGCGTGCCCGCCGGCACGCTGCTCGCCGAATACCTCGACTGGCGTCTCGCCTTCGTGATCCTGGCCCTCGGCGCCGCCCTTACCATCGTGCTCACACTGGCGTGGATGCCGCTTATCCCCGCCGTTCCGGACGCCGGACTCGCCGGCCAGTTCCGCTTCCTCGCCAAGCCCGGCCCGTGGCTGGTGCTCGGCGCCGTGTTCGTCGGCAACTCCGGCGTGTTCTGCTGGTGGAGCTACGTCTCCCCGTGGCTGCAGAAGACCGGCGGCTACGATTCCCAGTTCGTACCGCTGCTGATGATGCTCGCCGGATTCGGCATGGTGGTCGGCGGCCTCGCCGGCGGACATCTGGCCGACCGCTGGCTGCATTCCGTGACCGCCGCCGTCGGACAGACGATCTCCGCGATCGGTCTGCTCATGGTGTTCCTCGTGCCAGGTAATCTGGCCACCTGCGCCCTGCTTACCTTCTGGATCGCGTTCGGTCTGTTCTTCATCAACGGTCCGCAGATGCTGCTTATGGCCGATGCCGGCAAGGGCGGCGGCGAGCTCATCGGCGGCGCGGCCGTGCAGATCGGCTTCAACGGTGGCAACGCCGTCGGTTCCCTGGTCGGCGGCATGGCACTGAACGCCTCCGGCATGAACTATCACGTCACCGGTCTCGCCGGACTGCCGTTCACCGCGGCCGCAGTGTTGCTGTTGCTTGCATTCGCCCTGTGCTTCGAGCGCAAGGAGGCTCGCGGCTGAGGCCTGAAGGCTGAGCCGTATCCGACGAATGACATCGTCCGGGCGTATTGTGGCCTGACGTCGATATACGCGAAACAGGGGGATGTGCATGACCAACGTGACGGATACCAATGATGCGAGCATGACCGACAGGTCCGATGCCTCGGTCGCAAGCGCTGCCAACCATGACGACAGCCGTGACGAAAGCCATGATTCGGCTGATCACAGGGAAGCGATCCAAGCGACCCATTCCTATTCGGTCACGGCGCTGAAGGATTGGGCCAAGCGACTCTACCGTGCATACGGGTTCACCGATGAGGACAGCTCGCGTATCGTGGACTCGCTGATGTTCGCAGAACTGCACGGCATCGATTCGCATGGCCTGCAGCGCGTCGGCATGTACGATCGGCTGATCACGAACCCGGATGGCGGCGTGGACGTGAACGCCCATGCCGAGATCGTCCGACAGACGCCGGTCAGCGCGGTCATCGACGGCCGCCATGCGATGGGCCAGCTCACCTCCGACATGGCGATGGAGCTTGCCATCGAGAAGGCGAAGACGAGCGGCATCGGCATCGTTACGGTGCGCGAATCCAACCATTTCGGCGCCGCCGGATACTACACGAACATGGCCGCCGAGAAAGGGCTGCTCGGCTTCGCGTCCACGAACACCGGACCGATCGTGCTGCCGACGTATGCCACCCACCCGTTCCTCGGCACGAATCCGATCGCATTCTCCATGCCGGCCGAACCGCATCCGTTCTTCTTCGATGCGGCCACCAGCATCGTCTCCCACGGCAAGATCGAGGTGTGCGAGAAGGAACACAAGCAGCTTCACGAAGCGTGGATGGTCGACGATCGATACGAGCCGATCTGGGATCCGAAACGGGTGCCGGCACGCCCCGGACTGGACGTGGACGGCGGCATGCTTCCGGTCGGCGGGCTCAGCGAACTGACCGGAAGCCACAAGGGATACGGGTTCTCCATGCTCGCCGAGATCTTCTGCGGAATCCTGCCGCAAGGCAACGTGTCCAGTGAGGTGGACGGGCTCGGCGTCCGGCATGGCGTGGGCCATTGCTTCGCCGCCATCGATCCGGCGATCTTCGGTGACCCGGATGCGATCATCGCCAGGTTCTCCGAATACCTCGAGCAGATCCGGCGTATTCCCGCGGCACCCGGCCGTCGCGTGTACGTGCATGGCGACAAGGAAGAGGCCGCCTACCAACAGCATGCACGAACCGGTCTGGTGGGCCTCGATACCGAGACCGTCGACTCGTTGCGAACGGTTTCCGACCGGCTTGGCGTCTCGCATTCAGGCCTGTTCTGACGAAACGGGAAGCTATCTGCCGTTTGTGAGGTCCTTGGAGGCCTTTGCAACAAGCTATCTATCGTTTGTGAGGTCCTTGCCAAAGTAGCCGACCAAGAGTATGACGCAATTTTGGATAAGGCTACGCGTATGACTATCTGGATATGCCCTCAATTCCTTTCTGAGGAAGGGGTGACTATTTCAGCAAGGACCTCACAAATAGGGGATAGGTGTTTGCAGACCTCCAAATCCACTCACAAACTCGCCGATAGCCCCCGAATATCCTCCGGCGTGGTGCGGCAGCAGCCTCCGATCAGGGAGGCTCCGGCCTCGACCCACTGCGGGGCGAGCTGCGCCAGACTCAGACCGCTGGGATTCGGCGTCCACGTCTTGGTGTCGGGATGATAGAGGTCTCCATTGTTCGGATACACGATGATCGGCTTGCCCGAGGCCGTGCGAATTCGCCGGATCGCCGCCGTGACCACGTCCAGCGGCACACAGTTCACACCGATCGCAGCGATCCGTGCGTTCCCATCAAGCTCGGCGGCGGCCTCCTCAAGCGGCGTGCCGTCGCACAGGTGCCCGTCATCCTGCAGGCTGAACGACACCCAGGCCTCATGTTCCGGAAACTCCTCGGGCAGCAATCCCGCCAGCGCGCGCACTTCTCCCATGTTCGGCATGGTCTCGAACGCGAACAGATCCACACCGGCATCCGCAAGAATCCGCATGCGCTCGCGGTGGAAGTCCCGGTACTGCGCATCCGTTAGTTCGTAGGCGCCCGTGTATTCGCTGCCATCGGCGAGGAACGCGCCATATGGCCCCGCGCTACCGGCGACGAGCAAAGGGCGACCGGGACCGCCGCTTGCTGCTTCCAGTCCGGGCTTGGAGGCGGAGGCACGGTACGAGTCGCGCGCCGCGAGCGCCTCGCGTGCCGCGGTTGCAATCAGCTGTCGCGCCTCCGCAGTGCTGAGGCCGATCCTCTCGAATGCGGGAATGTTCGCCTGATAGGTGTTGGTGATGGCGATGTTCGCACCGGCCTTGAAATAGCTCAGATGCACGTTCCGCACGGCCTGCGGATCGTGGATCAGCGCCATTGCCGACCACAGTTCGTTCGCCGTGTCGACTCCTCGCTTTTCCAGTTCGGTCGCCATCGCCCCGTCCACGATCAGCGGGGATTGCGTGGCCAACGCCTTGGTGATGATGCTCATGGTTGCGCGACCACCTACTTCGTCTTGCGCCAGACGAGCCTGGCGGTGTTGACGTCGGCGGTGATGGTAAGGAACTCCCCATCGTAGGAGATGTGTCGCACCTGCGACTGGTTCTCCCACGTGGGGTTCATGCTGATCTCGATATTGTGGATGATGTTCGAATGCTCCAGATCCAGCGTGTACGTGCCGCAATACGCCATGTATCCGTGGGCCGCGGCGGCCATCTCCTCGACCGTGCCGTCGTGCAGGTCGTGGGATGCGTAGGAGGGTCGTCCCATGGCGGACATCTGTGCGGACACATGCCCGTCGGCCGTGTAGATCAGATAGGCCTTGCAGTCCTCACCCAACGGATAGAAGACGGTGCCGTCGTCCTTTGTCAGGGTGTAGGAGACGATCTCCCACGTGCCGATCAGTTCGTCCAATGTCATGGTTGCCCTCCCTGTGTCGTCGGCGTATGGCCGTCGGATATCTCCACACTAGTGGCGTGGGTATCCGTATCTGCATTGTACGGTTCGGCAGTTCGTCTACCATGGTGTTCGATCATGATGCCGACGACACGTGATGCGGCATGAAATCCCGTGGAATGGAGATTGACGATGACTGAGTCGAATGCCGTCGAGATGAGAAACGGTGATGTCAACGGAAGCGGCGGGAGCAGTGAAAGCCGGGAATATCACCTGCCTGCAGGCTATGAGCATTGCGAAAAACTGCGGCCGGTCGCTCAGGCGCCGACAGCGCTCGACCGGGTGAAGGCGATCGTCGACATTCTCTACTCGCCCGGCGGCTGCCCGTGGGACGGCAAGCAGACGAACCGAAGCCTGCTCAAGCATCTGCTCGAGGAGACGTACGAGTACATCGACGCCGTGGAGACCGACGATCGCGACAACATGCGTGAGGAGCTCGGCGACGTACTGCTCCAGTCCGTGTTCCAGGCCCGCGTGTGCGAGACCGACCCCGACGATCCGTTCGACATCGACGAGGTGGCCGACCGACTGGTGGCCAAGCTGATCACCCGGCATCCGCACGTGTTCGTGCCGGATGATTCCACGTCGGCGACATCGGAAGTCGGCGCGGCGGAGGAGCGCGCGCCTGAGACCCCGGAGGAGACGCTGGCCCTCTGGGAACGCGTGAAGCAGAAGGAGAAGCACCGCAAGTCCGTGCTCGACGGCATCTCGCACACGCAGGGAGCGTTCCTGCGCGCCGCCAAGGTGGTCTCCCGCGTCTCCAAGTCGCCCGATGCCGACAAACTGTTCAAGGCGTTCGACTCCGCCTCGGAAGCCGCTGCGCCCGACTCCGCCTCAAGGACCGCGCAAGCCGTATCTGGTCAGCAGAAGCCCGCGCAGTCTGCACCGACTCCCGATGCCTACGCCGATGAGCTTCTTGCCGTCATCCGCCGCGCCCAGGCCGACGGCGTGGACGTCGAATCCGCCCTGCGCAACCGTCTGCGCGACGTCGAATCCTCCATTGTCGAGCGAGAGGAGGCACTCCGGGCAGGACGTGCATAACCGCGTAGCCTCACCCTTAGTGTGGAAAGTCAGTGTGATCACACTAAGGATGGTGATGTACGGCTCGGATGGGTGCGGGTTCGCTGGGCCAGGCTGGGCCGGGGAGGGGCCGTGTCAGTCCGAGGAACTGCCGCTTGACGTGCCTGTCGAGGATGAGCCGCTGCCGGAGCCGCCCGTGCCGCTCGGACTGCTTGTGTTGCTCGTATCACTTGAACCGCTCGCACTGCTTGAACTGGAGCTGGTCGATGATCCCGGTTCCTGCCCCTTGGTAACGGCGGGTGTGTCTCCCACGAACCACAGGATCCACTTCGTCGCGGTGGGATCTGGGGAGGTCCCATAGTTTGAGCTTCCGCTGGGATGCGCCGTATACCGGCCCACGGTCTGCCCCTGCGCATCGACGACGATACGTTCGTCGGTGGTTCGCGCGTATAGGGTCTTGTTCAAATAATTGACGCCCTCGAGCCCGTTCCCGTACCCGTCCAGCAATCGGCTCCACTGATCCCCGTTGAGCACCTCGGTGACCTTGAGATCCGGATCCATGGTGAACACGCGCTTGCTGCTCATCCAGATGTACAGTGAGCCATCGGAACATTGCTCCCAGGCTGCGACGTTGTCGGTATACAGAACACTGTCCTTCGGCTCTATGCCGAGAACGTTTTCCATCTGCCGCACCGTGCCGTCTGAGGCATTGAAAATATAGGAGCCGGTGAAGCCGGTGCTGTATGCGTAATAGGTGTCGGAAAGTTTGCGTATGGTGCTGTATCCTCCGCAACTGTAGGAATCCGAATTCAGAATGCAGGAGAGAGTGCCGATCTGCTTATTGTCCTCAATCGAGAACAGTCGAGTTCCGCTCAGATACAAATCGTCGGCCCCCGACGCCGTAACGTCAATCGACGGTTCCTGATCTTCCGCCTGCTCGAATGTCTGCAGGACCATCATTTCGCTGTCGTGGATTCGCAGTACCTGATGATGGTTCGTGTACACATTGTTGCCATCGGGGCCAGCGGATTGTGTGGTCCAGCTCTTGTCTATGGCGATGGCGATATCGGATGAGGCTATGAAGTTGTAGCCGTAATCCTGTTCGCCGTTGCTCTCATTGCCTGATGCGGTATTCAGATCGATGCGCTTGCCAAGCTTGCCGGTTTCCACGTTGAGCTGGCTGACGTACGCGTGAACGGACTCCGGGGTGGTGCCGACGGCCTTGGTCCTAATCTCGTATATGAGGTACACGTCGGGCTTGTCGCCGTAGGTCGCGGCGATCTGGATGAAGTCGCTGCCCATGCTTTCCAGTTGTTCCCCGGATTCGGCCAGGGTGACGGTGAACTGCTTGGACTGCGTCATGGCCGGCGTCCACAGGCCGAACGTGAGGATTCCATTGGCGAGGTTGGAATCGCTGTAGCAGGCCAGAGGATTGCTGGCCATCGCGCCACCGGTCCAGTTCCACCGCACGTCTGTGGCCCGTCCGTTGCACATGACGCTGGTCATCGTCACCGAACTCACCTGCGGCGTGGCGGAGACGGTCGGTTTCGGCGTGCTGGACTTTCTGGGCGAAGCGGTCGCCGATGACGATTGCGTGGCCGACGCGGTGGCGGACGACGTGCCGTCCTGCGCGTGCCGCCATGTCGTGACGCCCACGATCAGTGCGATGACGGTAATGACCGCCACCACGACGATGCCGACGACGGTCAGCTGACGTTTGGTGGGTTTCTTCCGAGGCTGATGCGGCGGTCCACCTACGGGCGGTATACCGGTCGTGCCCATGGGCGAAGAGGCCTGTTCCGGGAGCGTCTGGCCATTCGCCATGTCAGGGCCATGCTGCGGTGTCAGTGGAGCCCCGCATGCCTCGCACTGCTGGCTGCCGGCGGTGACGGGCTTGCCGCATCGTTTGCAGAACATCGGTTCCATGATGATCTCCTTGGGTGTGTTCGATGATTGTTGTGTCGTTTGCGGAAATACGTATGCCCGGCGTGCCCGATCAACCGGTCGAGCACGCCGAGCGAGGACTATCGACGATCATTCGATGCGCTGGAACTCCAGCACGATGTCGCCGGATTTCAACGTCATGCGGTCGTTGCCGTCCGGGGTGACGGTGAACGTGCCGCCCATGCCGAGCAGTCCGGTGACGGTTAGCTTGTAGGTGTTGTCCGAGTTCTTCTCCAGCAGGTATGTGTCGCGCGGGCTGAACAGATTGCAGGTGGTCTTGTCGAATGTGACGGTGGCTCCCTTGCCGATCACCTGCCCCCAGGTGCCTTCGCCGACGCTCTGCCAGGTGCCCTGAATGTTGAACGAGCCGCAGCCCGAGAGCGTGCACAGTGCGATCAGCATGGCGCACAGCGCCGCGACGATGCGTACCGGCGTCTTTGTGTTGTGGGTGGTGTTGACGGCGATTGCCGTGGTGGTTTCCTTCATGATTGTTTCCTTTCTTCGACGCGAATGTTCGGTGTGAACCCGGAGCCGTTACTGTCCTGCTATCGGCTTACTGCCGGATCGCCGCACGGTCGGCCTGCAACAGCACGTCCTCGACCCAGGCCTTCAGTGTCTTCATCTCCGACGTGTGGGTGGCCACGCCGTTGGATTCGGTCCACTTGAGAAACTCGAAGGTGGCGGTGCCGTTGCCGGAGGTCGGATATTCCAGGCATGCGTAGAACTCGGGGGTGAGCAGCGGCCGGTAGAGGAAGATCACGCCGTCCGGCGTATCGGTTGAGATCTCCAACGAGGATCCCAGCGGTGAGTTGTCGAGCAACGGTCGGATGATGCTGCTGTTGGCGTGGCATGGATACCGGAACTTCTGATTCGTCAGCTCCTGCTCGGCCCGGTATTCGCCGCGGCTGAGCACGTGACGGTTGAACGCGTTTTCCGCTGTGTTCCATAGCCAGGCGATTCCGATGATGATGGCCAGAAAGATGATGCCGCCGAGGATTTCCATGATCGTTTCCCTTCCTGATCGAATTCGTGCGTCGTAACGCCGGTTCAGTAACGCTGTGCCCGGCGGGCCTCGTCGAGTTCCGCGCGCAGTTTCGCGATCTTTTCCTGACGGGCCGCGCCGCGTGTTCCCATCGTGACGAGGAAGTACACGCCGGCTCCGAGGAAGAACAGGGTGACCAGCAGCGAGAACCAGGTCCATCGGGGGACTGTGATGTACAGCTGGAAGGAGAGGAATGTGGGCACGCCCGTAAGCAGTGCGAGACCGAACGCCTGCAGCATTTCCTTCAACGGCGTGGTGTTGACGGTCTCGTCGAGCTCCTTCTGAATGGTGTGGATGTCGCGGATGGGCTGGTTGTCGGTCATGATCGCCGTTCCTTCCTATGTGTTCCTGAGAATGTCGTCGGCCTGAATATGTCGCGTCATCGCGCAATTCGGATACGAAAAAATCAGGAACGTCCGCATCTATGCGGGCAGTGACCGATCGGGGGAGAGGGGGAGGGCGAATGCCTTGAAAACACTTGTATTCTATCATCGATCGTGTTTCAAACACCCCCTTGTCAGGAGCGAACTATAAGCTGGGAGCACTTTTCGGAAGACATTGAGGTCTCCCATTCGAGGCACGTGCCTCCTCCCTTCTGCAGTGATGATCGACATACCCGTGTGCATGCACAACCATGTGGTGCGTCCGGTGTGCGATCTCCCGACCATCAGAGATAGGAGAGCACGATGAAGCGACTCAATACCATGATCGCGGCGCTGGTCTGTGCCGCGACGGTCTTCGCCATGGCCGGCTGTGGCCAGTCCGACGATGCGAAGTCCTCCCAGTCCAGTGAGGAACAGGCCCAGGAGGCCAAGACGCAGTGGAGCAGCGCGCTGTATAAGGCCACCGACAGTCAGAATGATCTGAAAACGGCGATCACCGATGCCAACGATCTGACCCGATACGCGCTTGACAGCAGCGTGTCCGAACTGGAGTCGACGATCAATGCGGCGTATAAGGTCTATACCGGAACCAGCATCGACAGCAGCGAACCCTCCGACGTGGAGGCGTACAAGACAGCCGCCGACAAGCTCGACAAGATCGCCGACAAGCTCGAGAAGCGAACCACGTCGTTGAACGCCGCCGTCGAATCATATAAGAAGTCGCTGCCCAGCATGTCGTACACCATCACCAGCAACGAGGGATACACCTTCGATGTGTCGATCAGCGGCCTCGACATGCGCGCGTCCATCGACACGGAGCAGGGACAGCCTGGCACGGTGACGATCGACAGCTGGGTTGCGGACACCTTGGGCATCACCATCGCCAACACCACGCCGGGCAAGGAGGCGCCTGCCATTTGGAACGACCCCGACGCGTCGGTCGGCACGTTGTATTTCGGCGATCTGGTTGCGCTGTATGACACGAATCTGTGCGCCACTATGGGGCAGGCCAACCCCCTGATTACCGACGCCACCTGCCGTTCGTACAGTATCGGGGACAAAACCTATTGGGACTACTACGAGTCCGCTGCCGTAGTCATTCCGGATGAGAATAACACGCTCAGATCTATGGCGAAATTCTCGGTGGGCGAATCCGTCTCCGGAACGCTGATGCCGCGTACCGGTTGGTATCCCGACGAGAAGACGAACAAGTTCACGGAAACCTCCAATCAGGACGTCTCCGAGCAGGTGGCGGACTCCATTCGAAAGCCCGTCGGCTGGGCCTCGGTGATGGAAATCTCGTACAGCACGCCATACAATGCCGGCGCCAATCTGGAACGGGCGGTCAAACACGACCTGTGGGATAAGGACTACTACATTCTGGCCAAGACCGACGGCATCTAATCGGCGTCCGTAAGACGATGAAGCGCGAGACGTCGGTGCCGCGCATCCGGGCACTCGCCCCACCCCTTTGCAATGACGATTGGGCATGTCCAATCTTGATGACGAGAAACGGAGAACACAATGAAGAGGGCGAACCGAACGGTCGCCGCACTCGTCTGCGTCATGACGGTCTTCGCCATGGCCGGCTGTGGGCAGTCAGGCGATTCGAAATCCAATGCGGAATCTTCACAGAGCACGCAGGCCGCCAGCGAACAGATGCGCGACGACTGGGAACAGGCACTGGAAACGGCCGGGGAAGCTCGAAACGAGCTGTCATCGGCCCTGCAAGACGCCCAGCTCATGATCAAGGACGCCGCTTCCACCGACGATTCCGCCACATTGCAGTCGGTGATCGACAAGACGCAGAAGGTCTATTCGTCCACATCCGTGGACAGTGATTTGCCCGACAGCGATGCCGCGTCATACCAGTCAGCCACGGACAAGCTGAACAAGGCCAGCACCACGTTCAGCGATCAGAATACCGCCCTGACCGCGGCAATCGCCTCCTACCGTGCAAAGCTGCCTGCCATGTCCTACACCATCACCAGCAACGAGGGGTACACGTACGGCGTCAAGATCGCGGGCCTTAACATGTCCGCGTCGGTCGACACCACCAAGGGGGATCCCGGCACGGTGGCGATCTCCTACCGGGACTCCGGCGTCACGCACTTCACCATCACCAACACGACGGCGGGGAAGAAGGCTCCTCTCAACTGGGAGGACAAGGACACCAGCATCACCGGGTACTTCGGCACCGTGGAGCCGCTGTATTCCACGAATCCGTGCAGCAGCGCGACGGGCGATGACGGACAGTGCGAATCCTACATCATCGGAGGCAAACAGTATTGGATCCCTCCTCTTGCATCGGTTCCCATCAGAGCCGATGAGGACAGCTCCATCGTGGAGACCCGCCAGTTCAATACGGGCGAATCCATCGAAGACGATAGCTGTCTGAACGAGGGCCAGTCCTGCGGTGGTTCATTGACCATCGATCAGGCGGCCTCCGATCAGATGATCGACGCCCTACGCCACCCCGACGGCTGGGCGAGCCTGTACACGATCAAGGAGGGCTACGCTCAAACGCCATACAATGCCGGCGCCAACTTGGAACGGGCGGAGAACGCCGACTCAGGGCCGGACTGCTACATTCTGGCCAAGACCGACGGCATCTGATCCCGTGTTCCAAGACCCCGAACCCGCTTCGTTCGGGGTCTTCGTTTTTTCATATCCGATTCATCCCGACCCGCGACATATTCAGGGCAGCTCGCACACCACGGGCGGGAAAGCCCCCCATCAGACCAAGGAGAACGACCATGAAGAAGACCACCGCGAAGACCATGACGAGGATTCTGGCCGGCGTCGCCGGAGTGACGATGTGCGCCACCATGCTGAGCGGCTGCGGACCGTTCAGCAAGGCCTCGAAGATGACCTGCGAGGAATACGGGCAGCTGGACTACAACGATCGCAGCGACGCCATCATGAAGATGATCGAGGAGCACGGATTCGACTCGACCAGCAGCGTGATGGGCACGCTCGCCATCGGCACCGACGTGGAGGTCTACTGCGGTGCGACCGCAGGCTCCACCTCCACCAAGAACCAGGACGAGCCCATTCAGAACGGCGTCGACTGGGACTCCGTCGGGAAGAAGTGACCGTTCGGGTAATAGATCCCTCCCTCAGTCACGTTGCACGTGACAGCTCCCTCCCGGGGAGGGGAGCACGGCGAAGCAATGGCCACGCTCGTGTCACCGGGGTCTTTCTCCTCGGAGCGGACACGGAGCACGGCAAAAGACATCTCAATCACTATCAATCATTCACAACGAAGGACATCATCATGACCAACGCCAACGCCAACCCCACCGCCGCCACCAATACCACTGCCAACGGGCCGCGCACCTCGGACGAGATCCGCAAGGAACTCGCCGAGGAGGAGAAGAACACCACGCAGGCGACGCTGCTCTTCGTCGTCTTCCTCGTGGGCGCGTTTCTGGCGGTGCTGCTGTTCACCCAGCTCACGCACATCATCTTCAAGTCGCTCTGGGTCTTCGCGATCGGCGCCCTCGGCCTGGCGGTCTACCAGATCGTCACCCTGCCCAAGGAGCAGCAGAAGCATGAGAGGAAGCTGACCGAGCTGCGCGCCGAGCTGCGCGAAGCCGAAGTCGCCGGTCGCTGACCCCTGCGTTCTCCCTTCAAGGGAGAGAGATATGTCGGCACCGGACTCGACCAGCTCGACAACCACGCGTTCTCCCTCCAAGGGAGGGAGATGTCGCGGCCCCGCCGCGACAGAGGGAGGGCTTCGGCCGGGGCCTAGGACGGACTGCCCATCAGAAGACTCCCGCCGCAACAGAGAGAGCTCGCCCCCCTCTACCCCGCACAACCAATCCCTCTTTACTTCCCCAAAAACCAACAACCGAAAGGAATCATCATGGGAGTACTGAACATCGAAGGACTGAAGAACGACCGCCAGGAGTGCCTTGACTTCTGCCTGGCCGCGGCAAAGGAGTTCACGTCGGCCGCCGAACAGATCGGCCTGACCTGCCGCGGCATCAACGTCAGGGCCGCCAGCGTCCGACCCGCATGGCCGGTCACCAAAACCGAAGGCGGCTTCTTCGACCGTCGCGAATGGGCCGAATACTGGATGATCGTCTACAACGACCACAGCGGCAGCAGCCTCGTCGACATCGAATGGAGCGCCGTCATCGGCAAGGGCGGCGACTTCTACATCTCCTCGCAGAAGGTCACGGCCGAACAGTTCGCCAAGTTCATCGCCGAGTACAGCGAGTACGATCGCGGCAAGGCCGAACAGGTCTTCCAGCAGGCGCTGAAGGATTCCCCGCTCAGCGGCGACTGGTTCAGCTTCTGACCGCTTGGCCCACACGTCGGCTACTATGACAGCAGATGAGAGGTTGGGGACCATCCCTCTACGTTGTCTGTCATAAGGAGTCGGCATCATGCAATCGACCATCGACCAGATCCTGCTGTGGTATGGAAGTCTGCCGCAGATCGTACAGACCGGTGTCACCGTCATCGTCGGCGTGATCGTGGCCGTCGCCGTCTTCAAGATCGTCATCCGGTTCATCACCGGCCTGCTCACCGCGATCATCGCCGCCGCGCTGTCGTTCCTGCTCACCACCGTCCCCGGCCACATGCTGTTGCAGTCCGGCGTGGAACAGGTGCAGCAGCACGTGACCACCAGCCTCAACAGGTAGGCGCTCTCATGGGCACTGCCGGCACGGCACGGTTCGTGCCGAACGGAACGAAGACGCGACTTTCCCACGACTGGTTCCCGGACGAATGGCTCGAACCGGTGCATCCGGACATTCGCAGACCGTTTCTGGAACGCTACGCCACCGTCATGGGACGGCTGATGGCCGACTATCTGCGTCATCAGGGCGTGCTGCCGGCATCGCCGGCAACCGACGGTCCGCACGATGACGATACCGCTGACGATGCCGTCGACTACGGCAACGATTTCACGAATCTGTGCCTGATCGTCGACCAGCGGCACACGTTCCCCATCGGATCCCGCAACCTGCGTACACTCGGGTACGAGCCGGACGAATCGGTGGTATCGCAGGCCGCAATGGCCCTGCAGATGGCGTTCGACGAATTCGTCGACGCGATCCAAGCCCTGCCGCCCGATACCGATCGTGCCGCCTTCACCTGCATGGTGAAGGAACGGTACGGCTATGACGGCGACATCGAATCCGAAGAGCTGCTGCACGCGCTCGCCATACGGGCGGCCAGACATCTGGCCGAAGACGAGTTCGCCCTATGGGCCGACGAGGAATCGGTCTTGGGAGCCGACCCGGTCAAGGCGGCGTCCGACCGTCTGACGGCCTGGACGGCCGATGACCGACACGACAATGCGGAAACCATCGATGCCGTATCGGCGGCCTTCCGCTCCAGTCGTGACGACTGGCTTCGACGCGTCGGCGAGAGCCGGCGCAACACGCCCCGATCCAGGGACGAGGTGTTGCGCTGGTGCCACTGGCACGCCGTGCTGAGCCTCGCATGGCAGCGCGAACGTGCCGGGGAAGGCGAGGAATGGCAGCGTCTGATCGCCCGCATGACCATCGTGCATCGCACGGTGTCACGCATCTACTCCCGGTGGTGCGACATGATGCCGGACGAATCCGACACCGTCCAACTGAATCTATCGGTTCGTGCCATCGCCTCGGATCCGGACTTCGCGGAGATGGGCCTGGTGCCGTTGTGTAACAAACTCGCCACCGGCAACGAACCCGAACCGGCAGGATTCGCCGAAGCCATGCATCGCGTCGTCGACTACCTGTGCGTGGGCAGACGCGTGGAACCCTCAGGCGGCACGTCCTCCGAACTCATCTATGTGGGACTGCGCAAGGCCATCTGCGGTCATGCGGCCTACGGTGGACGACACGTGAACCTCCACGGCGAGGATTATCGACGGTACGTCGAAATGATGACCGGCTCCCCGTCCACGAACCAGGACCATGCCACCGTCTGGCTGTTCCCCAACATGGAGGAACGACTTGCCGCCATGCGCATGCGCCAGACATTCGAGAGCGTCTCATCCGAATGGCACTCACCGGTACCGGCCGAACATCTGGACGCCGAAGCCCTGCGATTCCACCGTAGAGCGGACCCGGCCGTCAGCGAATGGCTTGCCGCCGAAACCGTCCACACGGCGGCCACGGACGGCCACGGCCACTTCCTGTCCTATCGGGCGGCCGATCCCGTCGCCGCCTATCAGGACGTCAACGCCTGGCGGCTCGGCCACGCCCTCGAAACCTACGAAGGCGCACGCACCTGGGGTTCCGGAAGCCGACTCGCCCAGCTCTACCGCGACCGTGGCCACCTCAACAAGCAGGGTGAACGTGCTCTGGACCGCAGCATCCGTGACTACGCGATCACCGCCCGCGGCATGAACGACGCCGTGCAATACATCGCCGCCGTCTGCGGACTCGGCGCCATGCTGCACTCCACACAGGGCGTCGAAACCTTCATACGGCTCATGGACGCCTGCGACGGCCGCCGCGACGACCGGTTCCGCAAAGCCTGCTGGACACTCACCAGGGCCGCCCGCTCCAAACGTCTGCGCCTGACCATCCCCGACACCACCGGACGACAGATCGGCCCGCAACTGCTTGCCGACCACACCGCCGACGATGCCGGCAGAACACTGGTCGTCGGCGAACTCAAACTCGTCAACCTCGTTCGCGCCTTCCAGCCCGTCGGCGCGGACGAAGCGAAACGACTCCTCGCCGACAGCCGCAACATCGCATCCATGCTCGACCTCGCGGAACACTACGTGCACGACACCGTCGCCACCGCGATCACCGGACTTGCCCGACACGACCGCCGATGGGCAGCCATCCGACCACAGCCATTGGCCTGCGTCGGCAGCCGCATGACCGCGGACGGTGTCTGCGCCTTCGGCAGAACCACCGCAGCCGCCACGACCACCCCAACCATGAACGGAAACCACCGATGACCAACAACCAGAACGGAACCGGAGAACCTCGACCGGCCTCTCCGTGGGCAGACGGCGCCCACCGCGCCGTGTCACCACGACAGGTCATGGCCTCCATCACCGGCGGATTCGGCGCGGACGACGCCCGCCGCGCGCTCGCCGACGACGGCATCCTCGCCTTCGTCAACCGCTACCTGACCGAATACCGCCGTCGTACCGGCCACCTGCCGTACATGTTCCAGTCGCGCGTCGACGACGAGATCGCCGACCCCACCGAGGAGGGCGACTGGGACCTGCGCGTCGCCTTCGCCGTCGGCTACGGCATACCCGACAATGTGTTCGACGAACTGCGCGACGACGCCGCGACGTGGGGGAACGAGATGAGCATGGGCGCCGTGCCGTATGCCTCCACGGAGCGGCGTATGCCGGTTCTGCTCGGCGACGCCGACAAACACGCGACACCGTCACCGGGCACCGCCGCCTGGGATGTGAGCTTCCTCTCCCAGCAGTGCCACGTGCTGGTACGGGCCGACCGTGAGCGCCACACGCTCGCCATCCGCTGCGAATGGCCCGACCATGACGGTCGGCATACGATCACCCTGCGGTTCCCCGACGGATTGGAGCTGGAGCTCGATGCGACCATCGTGCGCGGCGTATGGCGTGCGGGGAACATCGACAATCCCGACGATCTGCTGCCCGTCTCGTGCCGCGTGTCGTTGTGATGCCGGCATGCCGCACGGCGATTCTTAACGCTTTCCAAGCATCATTGACATACCATCACCTACACTGAAGCCCTAAGGGGAAACGGAAGGACCAAGGCATGCGGGTGTTCGATTTCGACGGCACGATCTACGACGGCGAAAGTCTGTTCGACCTGTATCTGTTCAGCGCCCGCTACGATCCCAAGGTGTTCCGTCACATCGCCCCCGTGCTGCGCTACGCGATCAAGTACAAGCTCGGTCGTGCCACCCTCGAACAGATGGAACGCGGCGTGGGCAAGGTGGCAAGAGGATATCTCAAGGATCTCGCCGATTCGCGGCGTGTGGACCGGATGCGCGTGCGCGGGCTGAACCACGCCCAGGACGCCGGACTGGGCGACGACGTGCTCGCCGGCGATGCCGCCACCATGGAACTCGAATCGCTCACCGGCGGCCTGCATGCGCTGGTCAACGCGTTCTGGGATCGCAACATGCGCAGGATTAAGCCCTGGTACGTGCCACGCCCGGACGATGTGATCCTCACCGCATCGTTCGACGTGACGGTGGGGGAGGCCTGCCGCAGACTGGGCGTGGGAAGGCTGATCGCCTCGACCATCAATCCCGCCACGTTGGAGGTCACCTACCTCAACTTCAATACGAACAAGCCGAAGCGGCTGCGTGAGGTGCTGGGGGCGGACGCGGTGATCGATGAGTTCTACACCGACAGCAAGTTTGATCAGCCCATGATCGATATGGCGCGCAAGGGCTTCATGGTCAAGGGCGATGTCATCACCCGTGTCAAGTGATCCGTGTCAAGTGATCGCGCTGATCGCGTGGTACGCGTTCACCGTTTGTTCTGAATACGCCAGTACAGTCGCCCCAATTCGGTGAGCCTCACATACCCTTGCTCGCCGGTGGGCCTCTGATGCTGCGTATCCCATTCGGCCAGGCACGCCCAGAACAGGTCGCTGTCCCGTTCGGTGCGCCCGTCCGCGCCGCGAATGAACGACTCAAGCAGCTTGGCGTTGCGCAGATGCTTGAACAGCTCCATATCGGTCTGCAGATCATCGAGTTCGTCCGGAGCCTCCCGGCCGGTCCGCATCACGCCGTGACGCGCATCGGGGGCCTCATGCTCGGGATGCACGGCGAATACGGCGTCGATGTTCGGAAACCCCTGAAACACAGGCAGCGGCACACCTTCGAACTGGCGCGGGGCACGTGCGCGGCGGCGGATGCGCGGCGGCACGATGCGGGCGATCTCGTCTTCGGTGAGCTTGCGGTCGGTGTTCACCTGCCGCAGCACGGTGTTCGTGTCGCTCCACGTGCGCAGCACGGGCTGCTGCCCGTCCTCGCCAAGGTTGAGCATCGCGCACACCGTGGCGTGCAGCGACAGCGGGGTGACCACGCCCTGCACGTCCGCGGCGCTGCCGCGCAATGCGGCCATAAGCGCGCTGGTATACAGCAGATGCGTGCCGAACAGCGCCTGCGAGGCGGTGTGTTCGTCGGTGCTGGCCAGAATCGTGGTGTTGCGCGGCCACTCCATCGTGGCGGCCACACCGGAATGGCAACAGTCAAGGATGATCGTGATGCTGCTCGCCTGCGAGCGCCGTGCCGCCTCCCGGACCTCGCTGATGCGAATGCCCCGATGCTCTGCGGAGGTGTCGTCCGGGGTGAGCAGCAGCAGGTCGGCACCGTCATCGACGGCGATGGCGTGCCCGGTGAAGTACAGCAGCGCGTCGCCTTTGCGCACCATGGAGAACAGGTCGTGTACACGTTCGGTGAGTGCCGCGGCCGTCATCTCCTCGTCCGCGGGATCGAACACGTCCGGCGTGGCGTATACGGTGCCGCCGAGCAGTCGGAAGTTCGGCGCTGCGGTTCTCGGCTCGTTTTCATGCAGCAGGTCCGCGAACGTCAGTGCGTCACCGCTGCAGCATTCCGGCTGCCGTCCGCCATAGGACGGGTCGAGGTACTGGCCTACGCCGATGAACAATCCCAAACGCTGTGCCACGGTTCCTCCCGATCTCGCTATCGGGCCGGGCGCCTCGATGGCGGATTCCCGCCGGCGCCCCAGCCTGTCCTGTCACCATATATCATGCATGGCGACCAGTCCTGTCCGCGGAGCCGTTCCGCAGCGTATCGGCGTGTCGTAGCAGCGCCTCGGAGGCCATCATGTTGGTCAGCAGCATGCGTGACACGTGTGCGTTGGGCAGGAACAGTCGCATTTTGGCGTCGGGGGAGTTCCATTCGGTGCCGGTCGGATAGACTCGTCCCGCCTCGCCGTACAGCCATGCCGGCTTGCAGAGGCGGTCGCAGAGTGTTTCGGTTGCCTTTCGTGAGGTGATCTCGACGATCGGTGCGATGTCGTGCAGCAGGTCGGTCAGCAGATCGATGTCGACGAATGCCGGGCGCTGCCGTGCCGTGTGGGAGATGACGACCACGGGCAGATGTCGGTCCGTCGAGAGCAGCAGGTCGGCGAGCGAGTCGGTCTCTTCCAGTGTGCGGATGACGGTATGGATACGCCGTTGGAATGACGTGAGCGGGTGCGTGTCGTCATTTCTGGGCCGGCAGACGGCGTCGATGATGGCGTCTGCCCGGCGTGCGCCCGGCGTGACGGGCAGTGCGTCGAGAATGGCGTCGGCGAGTCTGCGACGATGCCGGACCGTGTCGGTGTAGTAGAGCTGCGTTCCCCGTAGCGTCCCCCTATTCTCGGGGTGACTGGAGCCGACCGTGGCCGGGAACAGGCGGGCGGCGCCGTTGTAGGGCGTAAGGTCCGGCTGGTTTCGGTCGCGGAACAGCTCTCCGGCGTAGCAGATCAGTTCGTCGTCATCGATGATCGCCACGTCCATGAGCGATTCCGTCGCTTTGGCGAGGGCCTCGGCGTCGATCGTCGGTTGGCCCGATCCCTGTGGCGTGGAAAGCATCAGCAGGGGAGAGGTGCGGTTGTCGTCGAGACAGCGGTCCACCAGAATGGCCATGTCCTGGGGAGACATAGGGCGTTGCAGTGTTGATGAAGGGAATGTCAGCATATCCGTTCCTCGTTATCGGTGCCGGTCGATGGGCGGCACGTGCATTGATGTGTGACGTATGCGTGTATGACGAGGAATCGTCAGAATCGGATATGAAAAATCATGGCACTGCTCCTCCGTACGGCTGATCGCCACGGCAGCGGATATGACGGTGCCCGGGCGGTCTATATGAGAAGAAGGGAGGAGACGAGTGTCTCAAACAGTAGGAATACTACCATACCCGCAACGGGGTCAGGGGGGGGGATTGCCGTCGGCGTGACCGAGCGACGTCGATCGCGCCGCGCCGACGGAACGAATCCGGATCAGCCGGTCACAGATACGTGCTCCAGCCGAGTTTGACGGCGAGGATCACGCCGGCGAGCACGGCCGCGGCGCGCATGATGTTCGCCGGGATGTGGCGGGTGATCGGCGGGGCGATGTAGCTGCCGATGAAGCATCCGGCGCACAGGGCGATGGCGTACGGCCAGTTGACCGAGCCGCGCACGATGAACATGACCGACGCGGTGATGTTCGCGCCGAATCCGATCACGGTCTTCAGTGCGTTGATCTCGTGGAACTTGCCGATGCGGCCAAGGTCGAGCATGGCGAGGGCGAGCGTGCCGGCGCCGGCACCGAAGTAGCCGCTGTAGATGCCGACGAAGCTTACGCCCAGCCACATCCACCACGGATCCTTGCGCACGTCGTCCTTGGGCTGGGTCAGTTCGCGTTCGGCTGATTCGCGCGCCTGCACCGACTGCGGGCCGAGCGCCTGGCTCACCGAGTCGCGGGCGTGCGCGCGCTCCTTGGGGTTGAACGCGATGATCAGTGCGCTGAACAGGATCAGCGGCGGCACCAGGTATTCGAAGACCACGGCGGGAAGTTCAAGCAGCAGCAGACCACCGATGATGCCGCCGATCACGCCGATGGCGGCGTAGAGGATCACGCGTGTGCGATGGCCGTGCAGCTCCTTGCGGGCGGACAGGCATCCGCCCACGCCAGTGCCCACCACTCCCACGGTGTTCGTGGTGTTCGCCAATACTGGCGGTACGCCGATGGCCAGCAGTGCCGGGTAGGAGACCAGCGACGACGCGCCCACCGCGTAGCCGACGAAACCGGCGCCGATGCCGGCGAGCAGCACAAGCAGCAGGGTGACTACCGATATTCCGGCAATGGTCATGGTCGTCCTCACCTCATGTCGTCATCAGAAACGGATTGAACACCAAGCGAGCATAGCCATTCGCCGCCACGGGGTCGAATGGCTGACCGCAACGTGGACCGCCGCCCGCCGAACACGTGCGTCCGTCCGCATCCCATGTCTCAGCGGTAGGTGTTCCATCCCAGCGCGATGGCGAGAATGACGCCGGCGATCATGGCCACCATGCGCATGACGTTCGCGGGGATATGGCGGGTGACGGGCGGCGCCAGCGCTCCGCCGACGAAGCATCCCGCTCCCAGTGCCAGGGCGTACGGCCAGTTGACCGATCCGCGCGCGATGAACAGTATGGCGGCAGTGACGTTCGACCCGAATCCGATGACGGTCTTCAGCGCGTTGATCTCATGGAACGATCCGACACGGCCCAAGCCAAGCACGGCGATGGTGAGCGTTCCGGCACCGGCGCCGAAGTACCCGTTGTAGACGCAGGCGAACGCCACGCCCAGCCACATCCACCACTGGTCCTGACGAGGATCGTCCCGTGCCGGCGTCGCGCCCATGTCGTCGGCGATGCGTTTGCCGGGATTGGCCACGATGGTGATGGCGCTGAACAGGATCAGCGGCGGCGCCAGATACTCGAACACCGTGGGAGGCAGTTCGATCAGCAGCAGCGCGCCGGCGATGCCGCCGATCACGCCGATGACCGTGTAGGCCACGACACGCGTTGCATGGCCGGCGAGCTCCCTGCGGGCGGAGAGCAGGCCTCCGACGTCGGTGCCCAGCATGCCGACGGTGTTCGTGGTGTCCGCCAGCACCGGCGGCACGCCGATGGCCAGCAGCGACGGGTAGGAGACCAGCGACGCCGCGCCGGTGGCGTACCCTACGAATCCGGTGCCGAATCCGGCGAGCAGCACCAGCAGCAGTGTGGCGATGGGAACTCCCGCAATGGTCATGACGCTCCTGTTCGACGGCGGTGGGCAAAGCAAAACGCACTCGATGATAGCCACCGTGCCGGGGAGCGGGCAACGCCCGGCCGCAACGTGGAACACCCTCATGCCCGACCGTGGGCGATGCGCCCGGTGAAACGCCGAAACACATGTCAAACGTTTGACTTCACGTGGGCTTCAGGCGTTACCATCGAAACGTTGGTATGGCAATGTCGGCATCGACCGACACGAACGACAGGAGACACGATCATGAGCACCGAATCCGGAAAGAAACTCGCCATCGTCACCGGCAGCGCGCTGGGCCTGGGCTACGAGCTTGCCCGTCAACTGATCGACAAGGGCTGGTTCGTGGCCGGCATCGACTTCAACGAGGCTCGCCAGATCGAGCTCTCCCAGGAGTTCCCCGCGGACTCGTACCGCGGATTCGTGGGCGACGTGTCGGACGAACTGTTCGTCAAGCGGTCCGTCGCCGAAATCGCAAAGCTCGGCCACATCGACCTGCTGATCAACAACGCCGGCCAGCCGTCGTTCAAGGAGCCGACCAAGTACGAGGCGGCCGATGTCGACAAGTGCCTCAAGGGACTCAAGGGCATGATCCTGTGGAGCGTGGAGACGCTCAAGGCCACCGGCGAGCAGGATCTCAAGATCGCCAACGTGATGAGCACCGCCGCCACGCGTGGCAACGCCAACGAGTCCGTGTACTGCGCCACCAAGTGGGGAGAAAAGGGCTACACGCAGAGCCTCAAGGTGGCGTACAAGGGCTCCAGCGTGAAGATCGTGGGCGTATACCCCGGAGGAATCGACACGGACTTCTACCGCGACAGCCACGACTACGTGTCGCTCGAGAAGCAGCACTCCTTCATGAGCCCGGCCGAACTGGCCGAAGTGATCCTGTTCAACCTCGTCAACGACGCGAACCTGACCGTCTCCGACATCCTCATCGAACGCAACTACCGGTAGCTGTTATCGATAGTCGTATTCGTCCGGCCGACGATCACGTACGGTCGGACGAACGAATATCAGGTGCCGTCCCGTGTCAGGCCTGATCGGACGAATTGGACACAGGGCGGATACGACTGTCGATCACACCGAGCAGCAGACCGATGATCGCAGGACACAGCCATCCAAGCTGGGCGTCGGCGAGCGGCAACAATGCCAGAGCGGCGTCCAGCCACGGCAGCGAACCGCCGAACACGGCGACCAGACTCGCCACGCAGTTCAACGCGGCCGTCACTCCCGTCAGCAGCACCGTCCAGAAGTACACGCGCGGGAACCGCGAGGAGAATACGCGGTCGACCAATGCCAGCGCCACCAGCACGATGGCGATCGGATAGAGCGCCGCCAGCACCGGCACCGACACCTTGATGATCATGCTCAGACCGGCGTTCGACACCACGAAACTGAAGACCGTGAACACCGCGCCCCAACGACGGTAGTTCATGCGGCGGCCGGCCACGGTGGGGAAGTGGTTCTGGAAATAGGTGCCGCACGTGGAGATCAGACCCGTGCACACGTTCAGACAGGCGATGATGAACACCAGACCCACGAACGCGGTGCCGAACGGGCCGAACAGCGCACTTGTCAGATTCGTCAGCACCGTCGCGCCCGTGTCATGCGACGGATCGATCGTGGCGAGGGAGCCGGACACCGCGCCCATATAGGCCAGCACGCCGTAGATCACGATAAGCAGCAGGCCCGTGCCCACGCCGGCGAGCGCGGTCTCGCGCCGCACCTGCGTTTCGTCATCCACGCCCATCGATCGCACGTTCGCGGAGATCACGATGCCGAAGTACAGCGCCGCCAGCAGGTCCATCGTCTGGTAGCCGTCAAGGAAGCCGCGCGCCGCCTGTCCGGTGGCATAGTCGCCCATCGGAGCGGCGAACCCGCCCGGATGCCGTATCACACAGAAGACGAACAGGATCGCGATCAGCGCCAGCAGCAGCGGGCCCATGAAGCGTCCCAGCGTCTTCGACAGCTTCTCCGGATGCTGCGAGAGCAGATACGACACGGCGAAGAACACCAGCGAATACGCGAACTGCGTCCAGCCTCTCGGCAGGTCGGCGGTGAACGGCACGACCGCCATCTCGAACGATGTGGTGGCCGTACGCGGGATGGCGAAGCACGGGCCGATGGTCAGAATGATGGCCATGCCCAGCAGGAACGCGAATTTGCCGGATACGCGGTTCGCCAGACGCTCGAAGCCTCCGGCGAACGATACCGCCACCACGCCGAGGATCGGCAGACCCACCGCCGAAACGATGAAGCCGATCGAGGCGGGCACCGTATGATCGCCGGCCTGCGCGCCCACGAACGGCGGGAAGATCAGATTGCCCGCGCCGAAGAACATGGAGAAGAACGTGAACGTGGCCAATACGCGGTTGCGCCCGTTCAGTGCCGTGACGCCCGTCGTCGCGTTCCTCTTATCCGCCATGAGGCCAGTCCTCCCTTTGCCGTTGAATGTCCGAAAATCCTCAACGCATTGTGGTGGAATCGGCGTGATTCGTCAAATCAGACGGAGCCCGGTATCGGGGAATTGGACGATCATATGGACGACGACGTCTCGACGGGATCCAAGTCGATCACGTCGTCGCACCAGTCGGCGGCCAGCTCCTCGTCATGCGTGACCACGACGACGATGCGCCCGGCACGTTTCAGCCGTTGCAGCAATAGCCCCACCTGACGCATGTGGAACCGGTCAAGTCCGCTGGTCGGCTCGTCCAGCACGATCAGCTCCTTGCCGCACATCAGCGCCGACGCGATGGCCGTGCGCTGCTTCTCCCCGCCGGATAGGCTCATCGGATGCCGGTCGGCCAGCGTTTCGAGGTCCAGATCGCGTAGGAGGCGCTCGCAGCGTTTCCCGACCGCCGGATCGTTCTCATCGAGTCCGAGCATGAGCTCCTCGCGCACGCTGTCGGTGAACAGCTGATAGTTCACGTCCTGCATCACCAGAAACGCCTTGCGGGTCAGGGCGTGCGCCTTCACTGGCCTGCCGTTCCACAGGATGCTGCCTCCGATCGGCCGCAGCAGGCCGCACAGCGTGCGCACCAGTGTGCTTTTGCCGGTGCCGTTGCCGCCCATCAGCGCCGTGATACGACCGGCGCGGAGCGTCAGATCGGGAACGTCGCGCAGAAAATCGCCGGGCTTCGGCCGTGTGCCGAACGGCCGAAACCCGTGCGGACGCCGACCATAGCCGATGCGCAGCATGCGGGTGCGCAGCGCCGGTGCCGATGCGGTTTCGTCATCACGCCTGTGCAGTGAGTCGGAAGTCTGTCGTTTCGCCTCCACGACGGCACGGTACGGGCGTATGTCCAGCGCGCGCAGACCCATGCTCATGATCGTTTCGGGGGAGAGCACCAGAAAGTCACGTGCCGGATAGTTGCCGATCACGCGGCCATGCTCGAACACGACGAACCGATCGGCGAGATCACGGCACCATGCCAGACGGTGCTCGGCAATCAGCACGGTCGTGCCGGACTCCTTGAGCCGTGCGATCATGTCGTGCAGTTCGTCGATCGATCGGGCGTCGAGATTGCCGGTCGGCTCGTCCAACACCATGATCGGCGGTCGCAGCATGGTGGCCGCCGCCACGGCGAGACGCTGCTTCTGGCCGCCGGACAGTCGGAACACGCTGCGGTTGAGCAGCGGTTCGATGCCGAACCGCCGAACCGTCTCGGCCATGCGGCGGCGGATCTCGTCGGCGGGCATCCCCATGTTCTCGCAGGGGAACGCCAGTTCCGACGTGGTGTCGGCGTTGAAGTACTGGGTCTTGGGGTTCTGGAACACGCTGCCGACGATCGGCGTGAACGCGTCGACCGGGCTTCCGGAGGCCAGGTCGGCCGTATGATGCGTGCCGGTCAGCTCACCGGTGAAGAACGTGGGAATCAGACCGTTGACCAGTCGCGTGTACGAGGTCTTGCCGCAGCCGCTGCGGCCGCACAGCACTACGCATTCTCCCGGGCGGATGCGCAGCGAGACGTCATGCAATGCGGTGTGCCGCGTCGGTTCGTCCCGTGCCGCGCCATCGCCGCCCGAACCGTAGCGGAACGTGACCCGTGAAGTCTCGATGGCTGTGGTTTCCACTGCGTCGTTCATGATGTCGTTGGTGTCGTCGGTCATAGCACTCCTATGATGTCGAGCACGAGCGGGGTCGCGCACACGATCATGGTCAGCCAGTCGAGCGGTCTCATGCGGATCATGGTCAGTGAGGTGTGCGTTCCCGGACGCCCCAGGCCCTTGGTCAGTGCGGCCACGGACAGGTCCTGCGCCACGTTGGCCGCGTTCATCATGAGCGGCACCAGCACGTATTCCAACGACTGCATCGGATGCCGCACCAGCGCGAACCGGCCCTCGGCCACGCCGCGCAACGCCATGGCGGCACGGATCTGCCGATAGTCCTGCACGATCGTGGGAAAGAAGCGAATCACCACCATGCACGGGATTACGATCGTTTCCGGCACGTGCATTCGCCGCATCGCGCACACGAACTCACTGGTCCGCGTGGTGGAGAACGCGTATGCGCCGGTGATGAAACATGGCATCATCATGCGCAGGCCGACCGCCAGCAACGCCAGCAGGTGCAGCCACGGGTTCGGCGAATCGGCCGGCACCAGATAGCTTACGGCCACCAGCACCGCATACGTCACACCGAGCCGCAACGCCATGCGCCACCGTCCGGCGGGCAGCATCGGCAGCAGCGTCAACGCCACCAGCATGATCTCGGTATGCGTGTGCACGTGGAAGAACAGCAGCAGATTCGCCAGCAGCAGCATGAACAGCTTGGTGCGCGGATCCAGCGCCAGGGGATGCGACGCCATCGGTCAGACGATTCCCGCTTTGACGAAATGCCTGCGCAGCACGCGCTGGCCGAACCAGCCGCCGACCAGCGCACACATGGCGATGGCCACCATGGAGATCACGAACGTGCCGGTATTGATATGTGAGAACACGCCGTCGATGTATGCGGCGTCCTTACCGCGCGCCTGCAGGCTCGCCACATAGGCGTCCTTCATGAACCACAGCGGCAGGATCGGGCCGGTCAGCCCGTATGAGAACACCACGTAGCTGGCCAGCAGGCCGGCACGATTCCGGTAGGCGCCTGCCCTGGCGATCAGATCGGCGATCACGGGGAACACGATGCTGGCGATGAACGACAATACGAAATGGCCGGATACGAACAGGAACAGTCCGATCACCGCGCCCATCACTGTGATCGCGCCGAACTTGCCCACCTTGGTGGCCAGCAGCATGTACACGCAGCCGGAGATGAGCGCGGCGATCGCCGGCAGGAAGATCGACGCGAATCCGACGAACGCGACCGTGCTGATCAGCGTGGCGACCGCTACCAGCACGAAATACAACGCCGTGAACACGCCGATCGTGATGAGGTCCGGCACGGACAGCCGGCCGGATCGCGCGGCCGTCGTTCCCTTGGTCTTCGTTGCGTTCGTGGAGGCGGTCGTAGCGTTGTCCTGCTGCGTCATGATCCTCGTTTCCCTTGAAAAAATATGTCCCCATATGCGGAATATGCGGAAAAATCCCTAACCGACACCAATCTAGCGACGTCGGGATGGTTGCACAATAGTCTTTCGCGAACTTCGGGGTCTGTGCTTTTCCGTGGTCGGACGGCTGAACGTCGTTTGACGATCATCTGGACGGAACGTAAATTCTTCGCCGTCCGGCCGAACGCGTGGGTGTCGCGCATTCGCATCGGCTACCGTGAAAAGAACATTCGAGATTCTCGACGAAGTGAATGGAGGAACGGCAAGCATGGGAATGCCGTTGGATTTGTATGTGATCCGCCACGGTGAATCCGAGGCGAACGTGATCGTCAAAGCCGGCGAGCAGGGCGACAACTCCCTGTACACGCAGGACAACGTGACGGTCCCCGACCGGTCGTGGAGGCTTACGGCCACCGGACGCAAGCAGGCGGACTGCATCGGACGCTGGCTGGTCGCCCAGCAGCCGCTGTTCGACCGCTACCTGGTCTCCCCGTACGTGCGCACGCGCGAAACCGCGGCCACGATGGCGCTGCCCAAGGCCAAATGGGAGGAGACGCGCGTGCTGCGCGAACGCTCCTGGGGTGAGATCAATACCATCACCCAGGAGGAGTTCCGCACGAACTACTCGCGCAACTGGATGTTCAAACGCACCGATCCGCTGTACTGGCGTCCGCCGGCAGGCGAATCCATCGCCGACGTGGCCGAGGACCGCGTGCACAACCTGCTCACCTCACTCAACCGCCGTGCCGAGGCCGAATCCGTGGTGGCCGTGACCCACGGCGACTTCATGCTCGCGCTCATGCTCACCCTCGAGGACATCTCCGACGAGGAGTTCCTCCGCCGCACCTCCGACGACGCGTGGACCATCACCAACTGCACCTGCCTGCACTACTCCCGTCGCGACCCCAACACCGGACGCACCTCGCAGCGCGTGCGCTGGGAGCAGACCGCCCGCCCTGTGTTCAACGAGGAGACCGGCCGCTGGGAAGTGAAGGTGGAGCCGTGGCGCGAATTCCAGCGACCGCTGCTCAGCAACGGCGATCTGGTGGACGTAGTCCACGCCGTCGACCACCACCTCGACCAGTACACCAAGTAATCAGTGATCTTCATTGGCCTCCCTCCGATGAGGGAGGCCAATCCGTCAGTTTTCCAGCCCCTCCATCCGGTACAGCGTCTGCCCGTCCTCGCCGACGATCGTTACCCGTGGCGTGTCGGACACGTCCAGATCCACCGTGATCGCGTGCGCGCCGTCGGCGGAGACCGAACGATACACGTAGTGTTCATTCGTCAGCGTCAACGTCTCCGTACGCGCCTCGACCAGCCACGGATGACGTCGACGCAGACCGATCAGATCCTGATGCGCCCGATAGATCGGCGCACCCAACGCGGACAGTTCGGCGGGGGAGACGGGAAACATCGGTCGGATGTCGTCGTCGCCGCCAAGACGCTCCTCCTTGACGCCCGTATACCCCTGTTCGTCGCCATAGTAGATGCTCGGCACGCCGCCCACCGTCATCAGCACCGCCAGCGCAAGCACCGCCTTGGCCGGGCCGACCTGACTGGCGATGCGCGTCACGTCATGATTGCCGATGAACGTCTGCGGCACGAACGCGTCAAGGAACCCATTGTGCCGGCGCAGCGTCCAGTCCAGCTCAAAAAAGTTCCGCGTCTTCAGACTCGACCACACGGACTTCCACAACTCGTACTCGGTCACCGAATCCATCGTCGAATCGGCTACGATCCGCGTATAGTCGCCGTGGATCACTTCGCCGAAGATCCACGAATACGGGTGGGTGCGCCTCACCTGCGGCAGCACCTTCGCCCAGAACGACGGATCCGTGGCATACGCGGCATCGAGCCTCCAGCCGGACGCGCCGCGATCCAGCCAATGATTCATCACCGTCGTCACATACTCCACCGTGGCCGGCGACGAATGATCCAGATCCACCAGACGGTCATGCCCCTCGAACACCGCGAGCGTGGGATGCCCGTCCGCGTCGGTCCCGGTACGGACCAGACCCGCCCACGGGCTGTTCGCATCGCCCTCCAACGCGGCCTTCACGGCGGGATGATCGCGCCCCACATGATTGAACACGCCGTCCAGCACCAGCTGCAGTCCGCGGTCACGGCAGGCTTCGGCGAGCCGATCGAACGCCGGATCGCCACCCAGCCGCACGTCCACATGCATATGGTCCAACGTGTCGTAGCCATGCGACGAGGATTCGAAGATCGGACCGAGCAACAGACCGGAGACGCCCAGATCACGGGCGTAGTCCAGCCAGTCGATCAACGAGTCGAGACCGCGGCCGCGGAACGTGCGTTCGCCGGCGGGACGGATCTCGGCGCCGACGAATCCCAGCGGGTAGATATGCCACCAGATGCCATGACGGACCCAATTCGGCAGTGGGTGCGTGGCTAGGGGAAAGTGCAGCGGCACGTGCGTGGGGCCGCCGTTGCCGTCGTCGATGCCGCTATCGGCCGCGGCGTTGTGATGCCGTTTCGTATCGTCCAACCCATTCGTAGGGTTCGTATCGGGGGTCGTGTGCTGTGCAGCGGCCATGGGGGAGCCTCCTGTTCCGTGAAGTCGTTTTCCGTGAAGTGACGTCCCGTTCCCTGTATCTCTTTCACTTCTATAGTGATTCGAGATGCCGTACGAACGCAACCGACACCGCGTGTCCGTGATGTCGTTCTTCCCGGAACGCGCCGACGAACGCGGCCGGCCGTGATTCGATATAATCTCTTCGGCTTTATCGATGTGTGGCCGCGCGGCAGACGCGGCCGTGAGACAGGTGGGAGCACAGGGCGATGGCGGAGCGCAGGGTTCTGAACGCGACGAATGATGGGTCCCGTGGCATTTCGCCGTCGTTGGCCCGTCTGATGCTGTTGACGAATGCGGCCGTATGGGGATCCGGCTACACGATCCTCAAATTCATTCAGACGACCGTGCCCACCCAGTGGATGATGACATTCCGCCTAGGGGCGGCGGCCATACTGATGGGCGTGATCTTCCTGCCGAAGCTGCGCAAGATCGATCTGCGTCGTCTGGTGATTCCCGGACTGATTCTGGCGGTCACCTACTGGCTGGGATTCATGTTCCAGCTCGAGGGGCTTAAGACCATCGCCCCGGGCCGCAACTCCTTCCTCACCGACACCTATTGCGTGATGGTGCCGTTCCTGATCTGGGCGATCACGCGCCGCCGGCCCAACTGGCAGCACATGGCCGCTGCGTTCGTGTGCATCGTGGGCATCGGATTCGTGTCGCTCAGCGAGGGTGCCGCATCGGGCCTGCTGTCCGTGAGCTTCGGCGACGCCGTGACGATAGTGGGCGCATTCTTCTTCGCCGCGAACCTGGTGGCGGTGGGCTTCATGGCCAAGAAATTCGACCCCGTGGCACTCATGTTCATGGAGTTCGTGTTCACCGCGCTGCTGTTCCTCGGCGGCGCGCTCCTAACCGAACCGTCTCCCGAGCCGTCGTGGGCGGACTGGAGGATCATCGCCGGCCTCGCCTATCTGGTCATCGGCTCCACGATCATCGCGCAGATCTTCCAGACCGTGGCCATCCGCTACGTGCCCACCTCGCAGGCGTCGATCATCCTCAGCACGGAAAGCCTGTTCGGCGTGCTCGTCTCCGTCATCTTCTACGGAGAACGGCTCACGGTGGCCGTGGTCATCGGATTCGCGCTGATCTTCTGCGCGATCCTCCTGTCCGAACTGCACCTGCCGAAGAGGAAGCGCGCGAAGAACGGCGATGCCGACGATGCCGCCCCGGCCGTCAGTGCGCCGGACCCTGATCCCAACCGGCGATAAGGAACACGCGCGTCGGATTCGCCGGACGCACGATCGCGTCGAACAGTTCGCAGAATCCGGACAGATCACCGTTGTAGGCGCGCAGCTTCGCCTCGCGATACTGGTCCCGGGTCACCGGACCCCAGTCGAGATCCCAGCCGGCGGCGTGCGCCAGCCGCGACGCGAAGATGCGCAATGTCATCGCATTGCCATAGGCGAAGGGATGCAGATAGCCCAGCTCATCGTAGAAATGGGCGAGCTTGGTCACGAACACCGGACGGTCCAGGCATTTGAGATTTCCCGCTTCGGCAAGCTCCGACGCGATGTTCGCCGCGCCGGTCTCCAACAGCGCCGCCGGGAAGAAGGCCTGGGAGCTTGCCCCGATGCCGCTGGCCGATGCGGCGCTCGTGGTGTCATGCGTGCGGATCTCGCCGGCATCGGTGCGCACGCCGCCGAACAGGGTGGCGTGGATGCCGCGCAGCTCGGCGAGACCGCCGCCCGAGGCCGGGCGGCTTGCGAACACCACGGTACGGGCGAACACGGCGTCTCCCAGATCCCTGATATCCCGGCCGTTGTTCGGGGTCGCGACGGTGTCGTCCGGCGAACATGCCGAAACGAATCCGTCAAGAGGGATCATGCCCGACTCATAGTCGCGGGCGGCCTGCATGGCGCGCCCGCTGATCGTCATCGATTCCAGGGCACAGTTCTTCGCGGCGAAAGCCACCGCGCTCATTCGTTCTGCTGGCAACATAATTCGATGATAGCCTTCCTTCCGCATCAGCCCGCCAGACCGGCGTTGACCTTCAACGTGAGCACCCGAAGCGCCGCCTGATCCACCTGCTGGGCGAACGCGGGATCGGATTGCGCCTTTTGCACCAGACCGGTGAGGATCGGCCGCACGTAGTCGTTGGCGCCGATGCAGATCAGATCGCCTCCCGCGGACACGAACCGCACGCCAAGCTCCTTGGCCGGAATGGAGCCGAGCGCCGCCGCGGACATCGAATCGGACGTGACCACGCCCTGATAGCCCAGCGTGCCGCGCAGATAGTCGTTGAGGATCGTCGAAGAGAACGCGGCCGGCTCATTCGGGTCGATCTGCGAATAGGTGGCCAGCGACATCATCACCATGTCCGGGTTCGCCTGGAGCGCCTGGCGGAAGCCCTCGATCTGCCCGCCGTCCAACGTGGTGGTCGCATCGGTGATGCCGGAATCGGTGAAATCGGTGTTGCCGGTCACACCGCCGAGACCGGGAAAGTGCTTGATCGAGGTCATCACGCCCGCGTCACGCATGCCGTTGACGAACGCGGCGGCATGCTGGCCGTTGCCGGTCGCGTCCAGACCGAAATCACGGTCGAGCGCGCCGATGGGGGCGTTCTGGCTGCGGCTGGCCGTCTGCACAGTGCCCGCCACCGGCGCTAGGTCCACATTCACGCCGGCGGACTTGAGCTGGCCGCCCCACGTCTTCGCGGACGTGCGCAGATCGTCCACGCTCATCTGCCCCTGCTTCACCGCGGACGGCATGGTGTCGAATCCGGAACCGGTCAGATGCTGCACCTGGCCGCCCTCCTGATCGGCGCAGATCAGCAGTCCCACGCCCGACGTATATCCCTGCAGCGTCGACGACACCTGTGCCACCGCATTCGTGCCGCCCTTCCAGTTGCCCAGCAGCAGCACCGAACCCACATGGTCGTTCTGCACCAGGGACTGCACGTCCGTGGCGCCGTTGCCGGCGAACAGCGGCACCATCATCAACTGGCCCGCCTTCTGCTCCACGCTCATCGTGGCGAGAATCGCCTTCGCCTTGTCCTGGGCGCTGGCCTCGCTCGCCTGAGGGGTGGCCGAACCGGCGTCGTTGCTTTTGTCCCCGGCGTCGGAGCCCTTCGTCGACTGTGCTTTCGCCGAGGCGGACGGGGACGCGGAGGCCTTGGGAGAGGCTTCGCTTCCGTCGGGGAACAGCGGCATGGAACAGCCCGCCGTCGCCAGAAGCAGGGCGGCGGTGACCGCGAATGCGGCGGCTCGGCGGGTCAGTGCGGACAGGGATCGTTGATGCGTCATACAGTCCTTGATAGCACGCCCCCGTTCCAATGTGAGGACTCGCGAAGCCGCGGGTGCTACCCTATATGACGGTGAATTCGCACGCCGTCCGATCTGGGATGGCCCGGCCGCGCGCGATGACGGTCCCTGTGGAATATCCCGGCGTGTCCGGGCCCGTGGATCGTGGGCGGGCGCATGACATGCGCGAAACGTATATGAACGAGGTGAGAACATGACGGCATCCAACAACGATCGACGTCGTAGGGCGCATGCGCTTCGCCTCAACATATTCGCGATGGTCGCGTCCTTCCTCCGGCTGTTCGACAAGCCCACCCGCGTGCTGATCGTCTCCTGCGTGGTGTTCGCGGTGGCGTCGCTGTGCGTGATCGTGCCCAAGGGGCCGTCCGCGTTCATGGACGACCAGTCCGTCACGCCGATCATGCGGGCGGATGGCGCATCGGCCGCGTCCTCCGATGCCACGACGGCGTCGAAGTCCGCGACCAAGCATGCGTCGGCCGTGCCGGCGGCGGTGAGCGACGGTTCCGGGAACCCCGCGTGGATGCTGCCCAGCGGCGGCGACTACGTGGACCTGGCTCAGGTCGATGACCTCAACATCCGGGTGTCGATCGCCGACCAGAAGGTCTATGTCAAAAGCGGCGACACGGTGGTCTACACCATGACCTGCTCCACGGGCATGGACGGGTCCACGCCCACCGGAAGCTACACCGTGCAGAACCGCGGCGAGGACTTCTTCAACGACGAGGAGAACATGGGCGCCAAGTACTGGGTGTCCTGGGCCAACTACGGCGAATACCTGTTCCACACCGTGCCCACCGACAGCAACGGCGAGTACATCGTCTCCGAGGCCGAAAAGCTTGGCGCCCCTGCATCGCACGGATGCGTGCGATTGACCGTCGCCGACGCGAAATGGCTGTACGAGCAGCTTCCCGGCGGCACGCCGGTCGTCATCGAATAGCGTTCGCCGCGGCCGTTACGCCATGGACGAAACCGGCGGATCCCGGTCATCCAAGCATTTCCCCACCGCATTTTCCGTAGTTTTCCAATCTTTTACCAGACTACGGTAAGGTGGTTGCATGTCTTTATTCGATATGTTTGGAATCCCCGACCCCTTCGACCCCCGTGACGGTCGACGTGGCTCACGAGGACGGGACGATGACGATCCCACGATCCTCAATGTGACCGTCGACGGCGACGAGCGCCGTGAGGAGCATCGCGGCTCCTCGGGCTCCGGGCGCGGCAACGGCAATGTTCCGCCGAACTTCCCCCGCATCCCGCGCGGTTCGGCTGGCGGTTCGGCCGAGGGCATGAGCCGCGGCAACAAGATCTTCATCGGCGTGGTCGTGGCGCTGCTGGTCGTCGTCGGCCTCGTCTTCGGCCTGTCCCAGTTCATCACCGAGGTCATGTGGTACACGCAGCTGGGCTTCTCCAGCGTGATCTGGACCACCTATGGCGTGCGCATCGGCGTATGGGTGGCATACGCGATCCTGGTGGCGCTGGTCGCCTACGTGTCCGCGCTGCTCGCCATCCGCGCCCGCCCCGACTTCGAGGACGGCAGCAAGATCCGCATCCGCGACGGCGTGATGGAGATCGAACCCGGCGTCGGTTCCAAGCTGGCACGCCGAGTCGCGTTCATCATCTCCCTGCTCGTCGGCCTCGTGTTCGGCGCGCAGTTCAACGCCAACTGGGCCGAGGTGCTGCTGCTGTTCCACAATCAGTCGTTCGGCACCAAGGATCCGCAGTTCGGCCTCGACACCGGCTTCTACGTGTTCATCCTGCCCGGACTCAAGCTCGTGGTCATGGCCGTGTTCACGCTGCTGGCCATGGGACTGGTGTTCTCCGTGATCACCCACGTGCTCATGGGCGGCATCCGTCTCGCCATGCCCACGCAGGGCCGTTCCATCTTCGACATGACCAAGCGCGCCCGCCGCCAGATCGGCGTCTGGCTCATCCTCTTCTTCCTGGCCTGGGCCGTGCGCATGGGACTCGGCGTGTTCTCCACCCTCACCGAACAGGGCGACCGCATCACCGGCGCCGCCTACGCGTCGGTGCACGCCACCATCCCCGTCACCTTCGTCATGGCCGTGCTCATCGCCCTGCTGGGCCTGGTGATCGGCGTCTGGATCATGACCACCAAGTCGCTGAGCAACGCCACCCCCGCCGCATCCGCCGGCGAGGCGCTCAAGGCATGGCGCACCCCCGTGGTCGCCATCGCCGTGGTGGTCGTCGCATCCATGCTGCTCACCATCGTCTACCCGGCCTTGTTGCAGCGATTCAAGGTGAATCCGAACGCCCAGGAGCTCGAATCCACGTACATCCAGCGCAACATCGACGCCACCACCAAGGCCTACGGACTGAACAACATCAAGGTGGAGAAGTACGACGCCACCACCGCCGGCCAGTCCGGCGCACTGGCGTCCGACGCCGAATCCACCGCGCAGATCCGACTGCTCGACCCGCAGGTCGTGTCCCCGACGTTCAAGCAGCTGCAGCAGTCCAAGCAGTACTACACCTTCGCCGACACGCTCGCCGTGGACAAGTACGAGATCGACGGCGTGAGCCAGGACACGGTCATCGGCGTGCGCGACATCAACCTCGCCGGCAACGACAACCGCAACTGGGTCAACGACCACACCGTGTACACGCACGGATACGGCGTCGTCGCCGCCTACGGCAACAAGGTGACCGCCGACGGCCAGCCCGAGTTCTTCGAATACGGCGTGCCCACCCAGGGCAAGCTCACCGAATCCCAGAAGTACGAGCCGCGCATCTACTTCTCCCCGAACTCGCCCGACTATTCGATCGTCGGCGCGCCCAAGGGCACGTCCTCTTGGGAGTTCGACTACCCGACCGGCTCGCAGGGCGCCACCACCACGTTCGCCGGCAACGGCGGCCCGAGCATCGGCAACCTGTTCACCCGCATCCTGTACGCGATCCGCTTCGGCTCCGACCAGATCCTGTTCTCCGACCGCGTGAACGACCAGTCGCAGATCCTCTACGACCGCGACCCGCAGACCCGCGTCGCCAAGGTCGCCCCCTACCTCACGCTCGACGGCCGCGTCTACCCGGCCGTGGTGGACGGCCGCGTCAAGTGGATCGTCGACGGCTACACCACGTCCGACGCCTACCCGTACTCGCAGAAGACCGATCTGGGCACCGCCACCACCGACTCGCTGACGGAGACCTCCAACACCGTCAAGGGACTCGGCTCCCAGGAGGCCAACTACATCCGCAACTCGGTCAAGGCCGTGGTCGACGCCTATGACGGCTCGGTCGACCTGTACGCGTGGGACACCGACGATCCGGTGCTCAAGGCGTGGGAGAGCATCTTCCCCAATCAGTACAAGCCGATCTCCGAGATCAGCGGCGACCTGATGAGCCACATGCGCTACCCCGAGAGCCTGTTCAAGGTGCAGCGCTCGCTGCTCGCCCAGTACCACGTCACCAGCGCCAACCAGTTCTTCTCCGGCGAGGACTTCTGGCAGACGCCCACCGACCCGACGGAGTCGAAGAAGGATCAGGCCGCCGGCATCAAGCAGCCGCCCTACTACCTGACCATGCAGACCCCGGGCACCAAGGAGCCCACGTTCTCGCTCACCTCCACCTACATTCCCGCCGGCTCGTCCACCAGGGAGATCCTCACCGGATTCCTGTCCGTGGACTCGGACGCGGGCAATGAGAAGGGCGTGATCGGCAAGAGCTACGGCACGCTGCGACTGCTCGAACTGCCCAAGAACACCAACGTTCCGGGTCCCGGCCAGGCGCAGAACAACTTCAATGCGAACGCCGACGTGTCCAAGGAACTCAACCTGCTCGAATCCGGCTCCACCAACGTTGAGCGTGGCAACCTGCTCACCCTGCCGCTCGGCGGCGGACTGGTGTACGTGCAGCCGGTGTACGTCAAGTCGAGCGGCTCCACCAGCTACCCGCTGCTGAAGAAGGTGCTCGTGGCGTTCGGCGACCAGGTCGGGTTCGCCGACACGCTCGACGAGGCACTCGACCAGGTGTTCGGCGGCGACTCCGGCGCCTCGGCCGGTGATGCCGCCGACGGCTCGACCTCGTCGTCGACCCCGTCCACGGATCAGCAGAACGGTTCGTCCGACTCCGGCAAGTCCGACACGTCCGGAGACCAGTCCGCAGGCGCTTCGGGCACGGCCACGATGTCGCCCGAGCTCCAGCAGGCGCTCAAGGATGCCGGACAGGCCATGCAGGACTCCGACACCGCCATGAAGAACGGCGACTGGAGTGCCTACGGCGAGGCACAGCAGAAACTGCAGGAGGCCTTGAACAAGGCCATGCAGCTGTCGGGCCAGTGACCGTGACACAACCGCGATCCGCATCGGACCAGTGACGGGTTCCGCCGGGTATTCTCCCGGCGGAACCCTTTTTCGTATGCCGGTATACACTGTTGCCGTGCAGTTATTGAATGAGACCTATTCCACCACGTATTCCCAGGGACGGACCATCGTGATCCGCGACGCCGTGGACGCCGATCTGAACGATATCACCCGCATCTACAACATGGCGGTCGTCGTCGGCGGCAGCACGGCCGATCTCACCCCGCGCAACCTCGACCAGCGTCGCGAATGGGTGTATTCGCACAATCCGCGCGACCAGTATCCGGTCGTCGTCATCGAGGTCGACGGCAAGGTGGCGGGATTCGCGTCCCTGTCGAAGTATCACGCCCGCGCCGGCTACTCCGACATCACGGAGTTCAGCTACTACGTGGACAAGGCCTACGCCAAGCAGGGCCTCGGCACCATGTTGGTCGACTGGCTGGTCAAGGCGGCCACCCGCATCGGCTTCCGCATCGCCGTGTGCGTGGTGTTCGCCGACAACGTGGGCTCCACCGCGCTCATGCACAAGTTCGGCTTCGAACGCTACGGCTATCTGCCGGCCGCATGCTGCAACGGCACCCGTCTACTCGACGTGGCGTACTGGTACAAGAACCTCGACGAGCTGCGTGCCGACACCGCCGAACACACGAACGAGAACACCGACACCAACGAACAGGGGAAGTGATGGCATCCGATTTCTGGCTGATCGCAGGACTGGGCAATCCCGGCGCGAAGTATGAGGGCACTCGCCACAACATGGGATTCATGTGCGCCGACGTACTCGCCGAACGCTGGTCGGTGAGCCTGTCCGACCACAAGGGACTTGCCAAACTCGGCAAGGGCGTGATGTCGCTTGGCGGCCAGCGTGTCAAGTTCTTCCTCGCCAAGCCGCTGACCTACATGAACGAGTCCGGCAACGCCGTCTCGTCGATCAGCGCCTACTACGACATTCCCGCCGAACACATCGTGGTGATCCACGACGACATGGATCTCGACTTCGGCCGCATCAAGGTCAAGGCCGGCGGTTCGGCGGGCGGCCACAACGGCATCAAGTCCATCGACCGTTCGCTGGGCACCAACAAGTACTCCCGCGTCCGTCTGGGCGTCGGCCATGCACAGCGCGGTCCGCACGCGCACGACAACACCGTCAACTGGGTGCTCGGCGGATTCTCCCCCCAGCAGCGCAAGCAGCTGCCCGAATTCCTCGCCGACGGCGCGGACGCGGCCGAAACGATCATCATCGACGGACTGAGCCACGCCCAGGAGAAGTTCAATGGCCGATGAGCGTTCCGCCGGCACGGTCGACGGCACGCTCGTCCCGCTGCTCGCCCGGCTCGCCGACGATCGGCAATTCGCCGATATCGTGAACGGGGGAGAGGGCACGGGATCCGCCGCGGCCCTCGAACCGCAGCTGACCATAGGCGCCCCGCTCGGCATTCGTCCGGCGCTGGCCGCGGCCGTATGCGCCGCCGACGACACCACCGACGACACCGACGCCGCGCCGCGAACCGTGATCATGGTCGTGCCGTCGAGCCGCGATGCGGAGGAGACCGCGCAGTCGTTGCGCTCCTGGTACGCCGGCGACCCGAACGACATCGCCGTGCTGCAGGCGTGGGAGACGCTGCCGCATGAGCGGCTTTCCCCGCGCAGCGACACCGTGGCGAGCCGCATGGCCGTGTTCCGTCGTCTCGCCCATCCGCAGGACGGCGACGGCATGTTCGGCCCCATTCGCATTCTCGTCATGCCGGTCCGTTCGCTGATCCAGCCGGTCGTCGCCGGACTCGGCGACGTGGAACCACTGGTGTTCCGCCCCGGCGAGGAACTGGCGCTCGACGACGCTGTGCAACGACTGGTCCGCAACGCCTACACGCGCACCGAACTGGTCATGGACCGTGGTGAATTCGCCGTACGAGGCGGCATCCTCGACGTGTTCCCGCCCACCGCCGCACACCCGGTGCGCATCGAGTTCTTCGGCGACGAGATCGATACGATCCGCGAATTCCACGCCTCCGACCAGCGCACCTACGGCGACGATGTGCCCGCCATCTGGGCTACCCCATGCCGTGAACTGCAGCTCACCGATGCCGTGCGAGCCCGTGCCAAATCACTGATCGACCAGATCCCCGCCGCGTCGGACATGCTCGAATCGATCGCCCAAGCCATCCCCGTCGAAGGCATGGAATCGCTACTGCCGGCGCTTGTGGACGATCTGACCCCCGTCGCATCGCTGCTGCCGTCCCACTCGGTCATCATGCTGTGCGATCCGGAACGACTGCGCCGAGCCAGCGAGGACCTCAACAAGACCGCCGACGAATTCCTCGCCGCCAGCTGGCACGTGGCCGCATCCGGCAACGGGTCCGGCGCTCCGATCAGCTTCGACGAGGCCAGCTTCATCGACTACGACGACGCCGTGCGCTCGCTGATCGTCTCCGACCGGCGGGTCTGGCAGCTCACCGACTTCACGGTGGACGACTCCCGCGACGGCCACGTGCAGCTCGCCGCCGAGGCCCCCGACGAATACCGCGGCGTGGAATCCCGGGCCACGGCCGGCGTGGAGGGATTGCTGGAACGTGGCATGGCCGTCACGGTCACCGCCGCGGCGAAGGGCACGCTGTCCCGCCTGCGCCGCGCGCTCGACATGGCCGGCATTGCCAGCGTCGACTACGTGCCGTCCTGCGCGGTCGACGGATTCGTCGACGAGGCCGCCGGCCTGGCGCTGCTCACCGAACGCGACCTGACCGGCAAGTCCGGCGTGGCCGCGCAGGCCAAGACCCCCAAGCGCCGCCGCAAGGCCATCGACCTCATGGAGCTCAAGCCCGGCGACTACGTGGTGCACGACCAGCACGGCATCGGCCGGTTCATCGAGATGCGACAGCGTACGATCGGCTCCGGCAGAACACGCTCCCAGCGCGAGTACTTGGTCGTGGAGTATGCGCCGAGCAAGAGGGGCGCCCCGCCGGACCGGCTGTTCATCCCCACCGACCAGCTCGACAAGGTCAGCAAGTACGTGGGCGCCGACGTGCCCAAGCTCAACAAGCTCGGCGGATCCGACTGGGCCGCCACCAAGGAGAAGGCCCGCAAGCACGTCAAGCGCATCGCCCAGGACCTGGTGAAGCTCTACTCGGCACGCCAGCATGCCAAGGGATTCGCATTCAGCCCCGACACCCCGTGGCAGAAGGAGCTCGAGGACGCCTTCCCGTACCAAGAGACCGCCGACCAGCTCACCACCATCGACGAGGTGAAGGCCGACATGGAGAAGCCCGTTCCCATGGACCGCCTGATCTGCGGCGACGTGGGCTTCGGCAAGACCGAGATCGCCCTGCGCGCCGCGTTCAAGGCTGTGCAGGACTCCAAGCAGGTGGCCGTGCTCGTACCCACCACGCTGCTCGTGCAGCAGCACTACGAGACCTTCACCGAACGGTTCGAGGGCTTTCCGGTGAACGTGGCCGCCATGAGCCGCTTCCAGACCGCCAAACAGCTCAAGGAAACCACCGAGGGACTGGCCGACGGCACCGTGGACGTGGTGATCGGCACGCACAAGCTGCTCAGCCCCAAGATCCGGTTCAAGGACCTCGGACTCGTCATCATCGACGAGGAGCAGCGCTTCGGCGTGGAACACAAGGAGGCGCTCAAGGCGCTGCGCACCAACGTGGACGTGCTGAGTCTGTCGGCCACGCCGATCCCGCGCACGCTGGAGATGGCGATCACCGGCATCCGCGAGATGTCCACGCTCGCCACGCCCCCCGAGGACCGTCTGCCGGTGCTCACCTACGTGGGCGCCTACGAGGACGCGCAGGTCACCGCCGCCATCCGACGCGAACTGCTGCGCGGCGGACAGGTGTTCTACGTGCACAATCGCGTGGACGGCATCGACCGGCTCGCCGCACACATCAAGGAGCTCGTCCCCGAAGCGAACATCGGCATCGCACACGGCAAGATGGGCGAGAAACAGCTCGACGCGGTCATCCGCGACTTCTGGCATCGCGACATCGACGTGCTGCTGTGCACCACGATCATCGAAACCGGACTCGACATCTCCAACGCGAACACGCTGATCGTGGACCACGCCGACCGGTTCGGCCTCTCCCAGCTGCACCAGCTGCGCGGCCGCGTGGGACGAGGCCGGGAACGCGCCTACGCGTACTTCCTGTACGACCCGTCCAAGACGATGACGCAGACCGCACACGACCGTCTGGCCACCATCGCGCAGAACACGGCGCTCGGTTCCGGCTATGACGTGGCGATGAAGGATCTCGAACTGCGCGGCACCGGCAACCTGCTCGGCGGCGAACAGTCCGGCCACATCGAGGGCGTGGGATTCGACCTCTACGTGCGCATGGTCTCCGAAGCCGTGGAGGAGTACAAGGAGCCCGACCGCAAGGAACCGGTGTCCGTGACCATCGACCTACCGGTGGACGCATCGATCCCCGAGACGTACATCGACTCCGACAAGCTCAGGCTCGAGGCCTACCGCAAGATGGCCGCCGCACGCGATGAGAACGACTTCCGCGAGCTGCGCGAGGAACTCACCGACCGGTACGGCACGCCGCCCGCCCAGCTCGACACGCTCTTCGCCGTGGCCCGACTGCGCGCCCGCGCCCGCGCGATGGGACTCGAGGAGATCGTGACCCAGGGGCGCAACGTGCGCGTCGGCAGGATCGATCCGCTCGAGTCCGTGGCGATGCGCATGGCCCGCATCTACAAGGGCCTGCAGTACCGTCCGCTCACCCACCAGTACCTGATCCAGACGCCGTTCCAAGGCTCCATGGGATCGGGGCCCATGGATTCACAGGGCGTGCTCGACTGGACGAACCAGCTGCTCGATGACCTGTCGTGGCGCCACCGTCCACAGTCGTCCGGCGCCGCGGCCAAGCCAGCCAAGGCATGATCGGGAGAATCGACGCGATGACGGACCTTGCCGTGCGTTCACTGCCGTACCATCCGCTCGCTGACATGGCCGCCGCGCTCGCCGACGGGCGGGTCATGATGCTGTTGCATTCGGCTCGGGGCGGCCGGTACACGATGCTTGGTCTGTACCCCTATCGTCGGCTAATGCAGGTCGGCGGCGATGTAATCGACGAGTCGTTGACCGTCGACGGCCGGTGGACCGGGCGTGCCGTGCCCGGTGATGCGTTGGGCGTGTTGGGCGACTGGCTTGCCGGATACTCCTCGGCGTGTCCTGCGCCGGTCGTGGCCGATCCGTCCACGGGGCTACGCCTGCCGATGGCTGACGGCGTCATGGGATTCATGTCGTACGACGACGGTCTGCGTCGTGACGGCATCCGCTCCCGTCATGATGGGCCGGCCATGCCTGACGCCGCCTGGTGGTGGTTCGACGTCATTCTCGTCGAGGATCACGTTGCCGGCACGGTCACGCTGATCGATCGTCGACATGTGCCGGGTGCGGTCGATCGCGTTGTCGAATTATGGGATGGCATGATCGACGCCGAAGAAAATACGTTCGTTGAACAGGGTGTCTGCCGTTCGCATGGCACGGCCGTCGAGAGCGCCGACGCATGCGCCACATGGACGTCCGACCACAATCGCGACTCGTACCGTTCCGGCATCGAGGCGCTGCTCGGTCACATGCGCGACGGCGACATCTACGTGACGAACTATTCGCTGCGGCTGTACGTCGACAGTCCCGTCACGCCGCCGGTCATGTTCGACCGTCTCCGCGCTGACAATCCGGCGCCGTTCATGGCGTACGTCGACGCCGGCGACTGGCAGATCATCAGTTCGTCGCCCGAACGATTCCTGGAAAGCCGTGGCCGGCACGTCGTCACCAGGCCGATCAAGGGCACTCGTCCGCGTGGCGACACTCCGGACGAGGACGACCGTCTGCGCGCGGAGCTCGAGCATTCGTTCAAGGACCGCAGCGAGCTGCTGATGATCACCGATTTGGAGCGCAACGATCTCAGCCGCATCGCCGCTCCCGGAACCGTGGTCACCACCGGTTTCGCCGAACTGGAGACCTATCCGCATGTCTTTCATCTGGTCTCCACCGTGGAGGCGGACATCGCGCCCGACCGGTCGATCGTGGACGTGCTGGACGTCATGAGTCCGGGCGGGTCGATCACCGGTGCGCCCAAGCACAGTGCCATGACGCTGATCGACCGCTACGAGCACAGTTCTCGCGGCGCCTACACCGGCAGTCTCGGATACATCGACGCGTCGGGGGACTGCGACCTGAGCATCCTGATTCGCATGGCGATACATCCAGGGAAGGCCAGCACCGGTGGCGCGTATAGTATCGGCGGTGGTGGGGGAGTGACGCTCGATTCGGATCCGGACTTCGAGTACGACGAGGCCATGCAGAAGACCGAGGCCCTCCTGTCCGCCTTGGGGTGCGATATGCGAAAGGGATGGCATGACTGAATCGAACGCTGATGAGCAGCATGTGACGGAACCGACGGAGGAAACCACGGCGACGTCCGACGTCGAAAACGCGAATGGCGAGAACGCCGAATCACACGAGAACGAGAACAAGCCGGCAGTCCGGACGATCGCCCTGGACGAGGGCTATCAGTTCGGTCTCGGCGTGTTCGAGACCATGGCGCTGCGCGCCGGGCGGATCATGATGCTCGACAGGCATCTGGCCCGCCTGCGCAAAGGCGCCGAGGCGCTGGGCATCACCGCGCCCAGCGACGACGACCTGCGCTGGCTCATCGGCGAGCATCTGCATGAGGCGGGACTGGAGGGCAGCCCGTCCGCCGTGGTCAAGGTCATCGTCTCCGAATCGAACACGGTGATCACGGACCGTGACAATCCATACGACGATTGGAAGCCCGGCCGCGCGCTGCGACTCGGATGGTGCGAGTCCCGCCGCAACGAACGCTCCGTACTGACCTATCACAAGACCCTCAACCAGGGCGACAACATGCTTGAATTCCGCAAGGCGCATGAGCTGGGATTCGACGGCGCCGTGTTCCTCAACTCCCGCGGCGAGGTGTGCGAGGCCACCAACGCGAACCTGTTTTTCGTCAGGGATGGACGCTGGTATACCCCGGCCGTCGAATGCGGCCTGCTGCCCGGTACCGTCCGCCAGCGCGTCTGCGAAATGCATCGCGCCGTCGAGACGCATATCCGGCCTGACGATCTCGCCGGTTTCGACGCCTGCTACGCCACCAATTCGCTGATGGGCGTGCGTCCCGTGGCGGAACTCGGCGAGGCGCGGTTCGCCGTCGAGGGATCGAACCGGATCTGACCTTCACGCCGTGCGGTCCGGTGCGACGCCGGACCGCGCAGGGCATGGGACACGCCTGATACGACGTGTCCGCCTCTTCCATATACTTACCAATAGTAATGACTATACGTAATTACCTAGGGGAAGGAATGGCTTGGACGACGACACGATCCACGACGGCCCGCTAAGCACCGAAGACGTCCGCCGACTGCTCGACGCCTGCTGGAAAGCCAAACGCATCACCGAACTCCTACCGGAACTGCCACGCGGCATGAAACCGCGACACATCCATGTCCTCGACGCAATCTGGCACATCAACGCCCCCGCAGGGCAGCGCACGGCCGTGGCCCGAGTCGGCGACGTCAGCGCATTCCTCGACATCACCACCCCCAGCGTCACCAAACTCGTCAACGAACTCGTCCACCTCGGAATGGTCGAAAAGCATTCCTCACACGACGACCGACGCGCGGTCACCCTCACCCTCACCGACAGCGGACTCGACTGCCGGCGCACCTACGTCGAGCAATACCACGCCCGACTCGTCACCGTATTGCACGGCCTCACCCCGGAACAATGCGACACCACCGTACGCACCCTGCACACCGCCCTGCGACTCATGCAGCACGACCGAAACAGCCAACGCGGAAAGGACCAGCAATGACCGAAACCACAACGAGCCACACCGTCAACGACGGCGAACGCGCCGGAAACATCGGCGGTCGTGGCGTCGGCGGCGCCCTCATCATCACGGTAGTGGCCCTCGCCCTGCTCACCTTCCTCGGCATTCTCTCCGAAACCTCGCTCAACATCGCCTACTCGGCACTCATGGAGGAATTCGCCATCTCCGCATCCGTCGTGCAATGGCTCACCACCGGATACCTGCTCCTCCTCGCCGTCGCCATACCCAGCTCGCCCTTCCTCGTCCGACGATTCCCCACCAAAACACTGTTCATCACCGCCGTCGTGATCTTCTCCGCAGGCACCCTGCTCGGCGCGCTCGCCATGAACTTCCCCATGCTGCTCGCCGCACGACTCATCATGGCGCTCGGCACCGGCGTCTCACTGCCCCTGCTCACCACGATCATCCTCGAAAAGGCGCCATTCGACCAGCGCGGCATGATGCTCGGCCTGGTCAGCCTCGTTACCTGCGCCGCACCCGCCATCGGACCGGTCTTCGGCGGCGTGGTCATGGAATACCTCAACTGGCACTGGATCTTCATCATCATGCTGCCGTTCCTCGCACTCTCGCTGATCATGGGCACCGCCACCGTCCCCGACATCCGCAAACCCGGCGACAAGGGCTCCATCAGCCTCCCCTCACTGCTGCTCGCCGCCATCGGCCTCAGCGGCATCATCGTGGCCGTCAGCTTCTTCTCCGAATGGCACGGCGACTGGAGGGTCTGGTCCACGCTCGCCGTCGCGATCGTCGCGCTCGCCGTATTCACGCGGATGCAGCTGCGCATGGAACGGCCGCTGGTGGAGGTGCGCACCTTCTCCCACCCGGGCTTCGCGCTCGGCATCCTCATCATCCTCCTGAGCAGCGGCACCGTGCTTGGCGTGAACTTCCTGCTGCCGATCCTGCTGCAGCGCGGCTACGGCGAGTCCAGCATGATATCGGCGCTGATCCTGCTGCCCGGTGCCGTGATCGGCGCGGTCGGCGCCCCGCTGATCGGCACCCTGCTCAAGAAGCACTACCCGCCCAAGTTCATCATCTGCGGATTCGTGGCGCTCGCCGCGGTGAACGTGGCGTTGATGCTGGCCGGATCCATCTGGGCCGTGGCCGTGTTCTACCTGCTGTTCATGGGCGGCGCCAGCTTCGTGCTGGTCCCCGACCAGACCCATACGCTCAACCAGCTGCCCATGCGCATGAACGCCGACGGATCGGCGGTGCTCAACACGGTGCAGCAGCTTGCCGGGGCCATCGGTACCGCGGTCGCCAGCACGCTGATCACCGAATTCGCGGCGTCCGCGACGGCGTCCGGTGCGGATCGCGGTGGAGCGTACCTGCAGGCGTTCTCCCGTTCCATGACGGTGTTCGTCGGCCTCGCCGTCGTCGGCCTGATCATTGCCCTGATCATGGCCAAGGTGAGCATCAGAGGCGTGGAACTGCGCGAAGTCGATTCGTGAGCGTGCCCATGCGCGGCGTTCCGCCGGTGGACGCGCCACGCCGTATTTTGGAAAACACGCTGATGGAACATCGTCCTTCGTCCATAAAAGGCATTACTCTTAATGTTCGTCAGCACAACATTTTGTCTTAAGGAGTAGTTGTGGCAGCAATTGAAAGCGTTTACGCTCGCCAGATTCTCGATTCCCGCGGCAACCCGACCGTTGAGGTCGTCCTCGACACCGAGGACGGCGCCCAGGGTCTGGGCCTCGTTCCCTCCGGTGCTTCCACCGGTGAGGCTGAGGCTTGGGAGCGTCGCGATGGCGACAAGTCCGTCTACCAGGGCAAGGGTGTTCTCGACGCCGTCAAGGCCGTCAACGAGGTCATCGCTCCGGCCGTCATCGGCATGGACGCTGCCGATCAGCGTGCTCTCGACGAGACCATGATCGAGCTCGACGGTACCCCGAACAAGGGCAAGCTGGGCGCCAACGCCATCCTGGGCGTCTCCCTGGCCGCTCTGTACGCTTCCGCCGAGTCCACCGACCAGCCGCTGTACCGCTACATCGGCGGCACCAACGGCCACATCCTGCCGGTGCCGAACATGAACATCATGAACGGTGGTGCTCACGCCGACTTCGCCACCGACATCCAGGAGTACATGATCTCCCCGTACGGCTTCGAGACCTACAGCGACGCCCTGCGCGCCGGCGTCGAGGTGTACCACACCCTGAAGAACGTCCTGAAGAAGGAAGGCCTGGCCACCGGCCTCGGCGACGAGGGTGGCTTCGCTCCGAAGATGAAGTCCAACGAGGACTCCATCAAGTACATCATGGACGCCATCTCCGCCGCCGGCTACGAGCCCGGCAAGCAGATCGGCATCTCCCTCGATGTGGCTTCCTCCGAGTTCTACAACAAGGAGACCGGCAAGTACCACTTCGACGGTGAGGACCGCGAGTCCGCCTACATGCTGGACTACTACGAGAACCTGATCAACGAGTACCCGATCGTCTCCATCGAGGATCCGTTCCAGGAAGAGGGCTGGGAAGACTGGGCCGCCATCACCGCCCGCCTCGGCGATCGTCTGCAGTTCGTCGGCGACGACCTGCTGGTCACCAACCCGAAGCGTCTGCAGAAGGCCATCGACATGGGCGCCGCCAACTCCCTGCTGGTGAAGCTCAACCAGATCGGCACCGTGACCGAGACCCTCGACGCCATCGAGCTGGCCACCGCCAACGGCTACACCTCCATGGTGTCCCACCGTTCCGGCGAGACCCCGGATACCACCATCTCCGATCTGGCCGTGGCCAAGAACACCCGTCAGATCAAGACCGGTGCTCCGGCCCGTGGCGAGCGCATCGCCAAGTACAACCGCCTGCTCGAGATCGAGGAGGAGCTCGGTTCCACCGCTCAGTACGCCGGCTACAGCGCCTTCAAGGCCTGCAAGAAGTACATCGCTGCCTGAGCGATGCCCTTCACCGACGTCACGTCCACAGGCATCATGTCTGAATAGACGATTTGCCCGGTATTGACGTCTGGCGCATGCCCGCCGCATTCCTCGTCGAATGCGGCGGGTATTTTCATAGCTATGAACAAACCGGGTGTCACATCAACCCCTCGCGGTGGGAAAGGGGCCAAGACCGTCAAAGGCACAGGCAAAGTCGGCAAAACCTCGAAAGCCGCAAAGGCCACGAACAGGAAACCGGCATCCAAGGGGAAAACCGGCGTCTCCACCCGGTCGTCGACCATGCCGCTGACGTTCTTCATCGCCGTGATCATCGTGATTCTCGGATCGATCCAGCTGCTGTCCACCTTCCATACGTATGCGTTGAATCTGGCCGAACTGAATTCGTTGCGCAATCAGGAAGCCGCTCTGGTGGCCAAAAAGGCCGAACTGGAAAACGACATCAAACGCTGGGACGATGACGCCTATGTCACCGCACAGGCACGAGAGCGTCTGGGGTTCGTCTTCCCCGGAGAACGCTCGGTGCGCGTGCTCCACCCCGAAGCCGTGACGGGAGGCGCCGCAACGGGGAACGACAAGACCTCGACGGCGACCACGGAACAGACCAAGCCCTGGTACAAGGACCTATTCTCGTCATTGAGCAAGGCCGACGAAGGCACCTCGAAAAACGATTCCAAGAACGCCTCGGGATCGCAATCCGCCGAATCGAACGGCACGGCCGGCGGCACCGGATCCGCATCCACCGGTTCGGCCACCAGTGGTTCCAACACCGGCGGTTCCACCGGCACCGAATCCAACAACACGAAGGAAGGTCAATGAACAACGACGACATCCGCAAGGTGACGACGATTCTGCAGGAGCGTCTGGGCGAGGAACTCGACCAGCGCGACATCGACGTGGTGCAGCGTCAGCTGGGAAGGTTCCCCCGTGGCATGGTCGCGGTCGGAGCCCGTTGCGTGTGCGGCAATCCGCTGGCCGTGATCACCCGTCCTCTGGTCGAGGGGCGCATCCCGTTCCCCACCACCTGCTATCTCACCTCGCCGGAGGCCGTGAAGGCTGTGTCCCGTCTGGAGGCCGATGGCGATATGGTGGAATACACGCGTCAGGTGCAGGACGATCCCGAGACGAAGGCCGCCTATGAGCGTGCGCATGAAATGTATCTCGAGTTCCGTCACCAGCTGGCCGAGCGTCTGGGCGACGACGAAAGCCACATCGAAGGTATCAGCGCCGGTGGCATGCCCGTGCGCGTCAAGTGCCTGCACGCGCTGACCGGACAGGCGCTGGTCATGGGAGCGGGCGTGAATCCCGTGGCCGATGACGTGCTGCGTCGAGTGAAGCCGCAGTTCGATCCGAATGTATGCCGCTGCGCGGTGCCATACGGTGCCGACGCCGCGGAGGAGTCCCGAAAGGATGATGCACGATGAGCGACGTACGGGAAGTGCGTGTTGCTGGCATTGACTGCGGCACGAATTCGATCCGACTCATGGTCGCCACGGTGGGGGAGCGTGGCATGCGCGTCGAGGTGCCCCGCATCATGCGTGTGGTCCGCCTGGGACAGGACGTTGACAAGACGCACCGTTTTGCCGACGACGCGCTCGAACGCACCTACCGTGCCATCGACGAGTTCGCCGACGTGCTCAGGGAGCATCCCGTGGACGCGCTGCGATTCGTGGCCACGTCCGCCACTCGCGACGCGCAGAACCGTGAGGAGTTCGAAGACGAGGTGGAGAAGCGCCTCGGCGTGCGTCCCGACGTGATCCCCGGCACGGAGGAGGCCCGTCTGAGCTTCCTCGGTGCGACGTCGGTGCTGCACACCCAGTTCGGCGACCAGCTGCCCCCCGCGCCGTACACGGTCATCGATCTTGGCGGCGGCTCCACGGAGATGGTCATCGGCGGCGACGGCACGGACGTGTCGGTCGATCAGGTGGCTGCGGCGTTCTCCATGAACATCGGTTCGGTGCGTATGAGCGAGCGTCACCTGCTCAGCGATCCGCCCACCCGCAACGAGATCGATCAGGCCGTGGCCGACATCAACGAGCACATCGACGAGGCGTTCGAGAAGGTTCCCGCGTGGAGGACCGGCACGCTGATCGGCGTGTCCGGTACGGTGACCACCATGACCGGCATCGCGCTCGGCCTCCGGGAATATGATCGCGACGCCGTGGACGGCGCGGTGATCGGCTTTGCCGACGCCTGCTCCACCTGCGAGAAGGTGCTGACCATGACCCGCGCCGAACGCCGCGAGTATCCGGTCATCCACCCCGGCCGCATCGATGTGATCGGCGGCGGCGCACTGGTGTGGAACTGCGTGCTCAACCGCATCGGCGACGCGGTGCGCGATCACACCCGCCGCGTACTCAATTCCTACGTGACCAGCGAGCACGGACTGCTTGACGGTATCGTTCTGGATCTGGGTCGCAGAACATTGGCCGCACGGTAACACGAATTTTTCCGAGGCGGGTGCGCATTCCCGTCCCAGATCGTGGCATAATAGCCAAGTCGGCATTTTGCCGACGCGCCCCTGTGGCGAAATCGGTATACGCAGCTGACTTAAAATCAGCCGCTTCGGCTTGCGGGTTCGAGTCCCGCCGGGGGCACCGTTTCGCGAATGGCGTCCGCCATGCGGTCACCGATGCCCGTTCGTAACGTGGTTTTTCGAAACGCGTGGCACTATGATGCGCATGACTCGACAGAATGGAACCACATCACAGACCGCGCGGGCTGCCGCGCACATGTCGAAGGCGCATTCGCATGCCGCCGCGGAGCCGAAGGCCCTGCCGCTCATGCTCACCCAGGCCATCATCGCGGCCGGGGTGATGTGCGTATGCGAGATCATCTGCGCGCCGATGATCATCTCCATGGCGTCCGGGGCGTTCGCGCTCATCCCGTGGATCGCCGTGGCATGTATGCTCGCCGTACTGTTCGTGCTCGTCCTCGGATTCGCGTTCCTCTGGATGGCCGACAATCTCTCCCATAACTTCCCGGAGCGCCGAGCACCCATCTGCTATGCGGTGATCGGCGGACTGTCGTTCGGCATCTGGGGCGGTCTGCTCTATCCCACGTTCATCAACTCCGTACTCGAACCGGTCGGCATCGATCCCATCTCCCGCGGAAACCTGTGGGCCATCGTGTTCAACTGCGTGATCATCGGACTGGTGTCGTACCTGTGCGCCGCGCTGTTCGGCAGGCGTCTGGCGCAACGACGGGCCGCCGCGATCACGATCGGCGTCGTGCTGCTTGTGGTCACGGTTCTGGGGGTCTTCTACCTGTGGCGGTTCTACGCCATGCTGTACTGACCGTGCTCGTCGACGGCGGAGCGTCCGTCGCATCCGTCATGTCGTCCGTCATGCGACCGCCTGATGATGCAGCGGGTTGCAACTGTCTCCGACTGCGTATACGTTTAACGGTTATATGCCACGCTTGTCCGCATGCCGGTCGGGCGTGCCCACATATTCGTGTAAGGAGTGACAGATGAGCGATTCGACCATGCCCAAGGTGAACACCGAGTTCGGTGCCAAGCCGGAGATCGAGTTCCCGACCGAAACCGCGCCCAAGGGCCTCAAGAGCGTTGAGATCATCGAGGGCGACGGCCCGGTGGTCCGCAAGGGCGATACCGTGACCGTGAACTATCACGGTGTGGTGTGGGGCAAGCAGGCCCCGTTCGACTCCAGCTTCGAACGTCATTCGCCGGCCAGCTTCGGCATCGGCGTCGGTCAGGTCATCAAGGGTTGGGACCAGACCGTTCCGGGTCACAACGTCGGCTCCCGTCTGGTCGTGTCCATCCCGCCGGAGTACGGCTATGGCTCCCGTGGCGTTCCGCAGGCCGGCATCGGCGGCGGTGACACGCTGGTGTTTGTGATCGACATCATCTCCACTCGCTGACGTGCATCGCACCGTCCGCACGGGTTCGTACGGGGACGGTCGATGGATGAGAACGGCGATTACCAACAACATGTGATCCAGGAGGTTTCACATATGGCAGACGATAAGGTCCTGCTGCTGACGCAGGAGGCATACGACAAGCTCCAGGAGGAGCTGCAGTACCGCGAGGGCAAGCTGCACGACGAGATTATCGCCAAGGTGGCCGCGGCCCGCGCCGAAGGCGATCTGAGCGAGAACGGCGGCTATCAGGCCGCCCGCGAGGCCCAGCGCAAGAACCAGGGACGTATCGAGGAGCTGACCGTCAAGCTGCGCGACGCCAAGATCCTGCAGGCCCCGCCGGAAGGCAAGGTCGGCAACGGTTCGCTGGTCACGCTCGATCTTATGGGCAATGAGATGGTGTACGTGCTTGGCGCGCATGATCTGGCCGCCGCCACCGACTACGACATCATCAGCCCCGAGTCCCCGATCGGCGCCGCCGTCATGGGCGCCAGCGTCGGCGACACGGTGAGCTACAAGGCTCCCAACGGCCGTGAGATCAAGGTGACCGTCAAGGCCGCCAAGCCGCTCGGCGACGAGTGATTTTCTCTCGCTTCCAACAAGGCTCGTTCCCCACGCGTATGGGGAACGAGCCTTGTCATATATGGCGGGCTTTGTGAACGTCGACGTGATCACTGCGCCAGCATGATGCTGACGATCACGAAATAGATGGCGACCATGTGGCAGGCGTATCCGGCCACGGTGCCGCAGTGAAAGATCTCGTGGAATCCGAAGACCTTGGGCCACGGGTCCGGCCTGCGCAGACCGTAGACGATGGCGCCGGCGATATAGCAGATGCCGCCCGCGACGATGAGCCAGACGACCACCGGCCCCGCATGGGGGGATATCCAGAACAGTCCGAGGAACGCGGCCCCGGATACGCCGAAGATGATGTACACGATGGTGTACAGCCAGCGCGGCGCGGAGATCCACACCACATGGATGAGCAGCGCGACCAGCGTGCACGACCAGATGCTGCCGAGGATCAGGTTTCTCCAGAACGGTTCGAGCGCGAACGAGACCGGCGTGTACGTGCCGGCGATGAGCAGGAAGATGTTGACGTGGTCGATGCGGCGCAGCACGTCGGTGACCTTGGGTGACCAGTCGCCCAGATGGTAGATGGCCGAATTGCCGAACAGGATCAGCGAGCAGGTCATGAATGCGGCGCACGCCCATTTGAGCTGCGCCGTGGGAGACAGGCAGATGAGCACGATGCCGGCGGCCAGCGCCAATGGCGTGGCGAAGGCGTGGATCCAGCCGCGCATCAGCGGCTTGGGGCGGCCGTGTACGTCAAGACGGATCTTGCGGATGCCGTGCGCCTTGTCCATGATGCGTTGCGCCTTGAGCTCGCCCTTGGCGATGACGCGGTCGGCCTTGGCGCGGGCGTAGGCGCGTACTTCGTCGGCCTTGGCCTGCCGCTCCTTGAGATATGCCGCGCGCACCGCCTTGCGTGTGCGTTCCAGTTGTTCCGGGTCGGGCAGATCATTCGTCGGCGCCATCCGATTGCCGGAAACCGTCTGCGTCCTGGTCGTTTCCCCCTCCGACTGCTTCGCCATGGGTCTCCTTTCGTGTTACCTACGTCACCGTAACTTACGCCACCGTAGCTTCTGTGTCAATCCCGTCATCCGATATGCGGCGGAACGGTGTCGGAGCCGTGTCGGCCCCCGTTTTCCCCCGACTACCCGCTAGCATAAGTACCATGGTTGATTTTTCACATCTTGTAGCGAATAATCCGGATTTCGACGATGCGGATCGCGAATGGCTGCATCACCTCGTGGCCGATTGGCAGGTCATCGCCGACCTGAGTTTCGCCGACCTGCTGCTGGTGCTTCCCGGTGCGAACGGCCAATACGTCGTGGCCGGACAGTGCCGTCCCTCCACCGTCATGTCGGTACGGTTCGAGGACATGGTCGGCTCGACGATCGAGGGCGAGGACGCCCGTGCGATCTCCAAGGCCATGACCGAACAGAAGATCTCTCGGCTCGACCATTACCGTGCCGTGGGCAACACCACGGTATGCGACGTCTACGCACCGGTGCGCCGAGAGGGCAAGGTGCTGGGCGTGGTGGTACGCGAGACCAACATGGCCACCCGCATGCTCAACGGTCGTTATGAATCCGAAAGCATCGCGGCGGGCAAGAACCTGTTCGAGATGATCCCTGCCGGCACCTTCCCCTATCGCGACGCCATCCTCAACCAGCGTCACAACGCCCGCGTGTCCGACGGCTTCATCGTGCTCAGCGAGGACGGCATCGTCGAATACGCCTCCCCGAACGCGATCAGCTGCTTCCGCAGGCTCGGATCCATCGGCGTCATGGAGGGCCAGTCCCTCTCCCAGATCGGCACGTCGCTGATCCACGAGAACGACATACTGCCGGAGACGCTGCCGCTGGTGCTTGCCGGCAAGGCCGCCGTCGATTCGGAGATTAACGCCAACCGCTCCACGGTGTCCCTGCGCTCCATGCCCTTCTTCGGCCCGCACGGCCGCACCGGCGCGGTGGTGCTCTGCCGCGACGTGACCGAGGTCCGCCGCCGTGAAAAGGAACTGGAAACCAAGGATGCGGCCATCGCCGAGATCCACCACCGCGTGAAGAACAATCTGCAGGCCGTGTCCGCACTGCTGCGTCTGCAGGCCCGCCGCACCAAGTCCCCCGAGGTCAAGTCCGAGCTTGAGGAGGCCATGCGCCGCGTGGAGACCATCGCCGTGGTGCACGAGGGCCTGAGCCAGACCGCCGACGAGATCGTCGACTTCGACAAGGTGATCGCGGACCTGCTGCGCATGAGTGTGGATCTCGCCACCAGCAAGGACCAGCACATTCGCATCTCGTATCTGGGCAAGTTCGGCATGATGCCCGCCCAGGACGCCACGCCGCTGTCCCTAGTGCTCACCGAGCTCGTCACTAACGCCGTCGAGCACGGCTTCCAGGGCCGTACCGAAGGCAATGTGTGGATCTCCGTGGGACGTGGCGGCAGCAGCCTCAACATCGTCGTGGAGGATGACGGCATCGGCTACACGTCGGAATCCGATCAGGGCATGGCACGTTCCAGCGGCTCGGGTCTCGGCACGCAGATCATCAACACGTTCGTGAAGAACGACTTCGGCGGTTCCGTACGTTGGGAGCCGCGTCGTGACGGCGGCACCCGCGTGGTGCTCGACATGAAACTGCGCGCCGCACAGTGACCACCGTGTGAACCGGAATACCACGGTCGGACGCATATAGAGGAAGGTCCTGATTCCGGACTCCTATGACAGGAGCTAGAATCAGGACCTTCCTTGTATATGAATACGTCCGTATGCGACAGCCGATCAGGCCTGCATCTGCAGAGCCGCGGAACGACGTGCGCGCATGGCGCGACGCTTCAGGGCGCGACGCTCGTCCTCGCTCAGGCCACCCCACACGCCGTAGTCCTGATTGGTGTCCATGGCACATTTCAGGCAGGCGTCAATGACCTTGCAGGTGCGGCAGACGGCCTTGGCCTCCTCGATCTGCTGGTAGGCGGCACCGGTGTTGCCCACGGGGAAGAACAGCTCCGGGTCCTTGTCGCGGCAAGCGGCCTTCGCGCGCCAATCGTATGCACTGCTCATAAGTGTCCTCGATCCCAAACGAAATACAAAACTCTCATGTATGAGCAAACCACGAATGGCACGATTTTTCAAGGGTTTTTACGCAACTGGGCGCAAGATTCACCAGAATGGGGCACAATCATGGCATTGCACCGGCGTGGCGGCGCCCTGCACCAGCAGAACCGCACGTCCGGGAATGCGCACATCGTCGCCGTCGAACTGGGCCAGCACCTGCGTCGGCACGCCGGCCATCATGTCGATGGCACGATCCCCGGTGGGAAACACCAGGCGGACGCCGCAATGGTCGGGGAACCGCAGATGCCTCGCCGCGTTCAGCGTGAAGATCACGACACGATGGGAGTCGGCCAGCGCCTCCTGAAAGTCGTCGTGCTCGGCGCCACGTCCCATGGGATCAAGCAGGTCATCCGCATCATCGACCAGCCATATTCGGGTTCGCGGCCGCGCGTCGGTGGGGGAGGGGTCTTCGTGTTCCGATGCATGATTCGTTGTCGGCAAAGACGTGGTGACGTACCCGTCGGGGGTCTTGACCGTGACCATGGCCTCCACGCCGTCGCGTACGGACAACAGTCGTGCGATCGCCGACAGAATCGTGGTCTTGCCGCGGGGGCCTGATCCGACGATGGCGATGTTGCCCAGATCCAATGGCAGCAGCAACGGTTCGAGTGTGACCCCGGTATCGGCAACTCCGATATACAGCGGTGCATCCGGTTCGGCGCCGGTGCCGATGGTCTCGTCCTCGGCGTCGATGCGCTGGGGCAGCGGTGGCGAGAACAATGGTGGCGGCGTCTGTTCGCCGAGGAAACGGCATGCCCATTGCCCGCCACGAGTCAGCGTCTCACTGGATACGGGAACCGCGCACCGGAACGCCTCCCGTTCTTCACCCCCGTAGGCGAATGCGACGCCAGGCGCCTGCGGACTGATCAGCGCCGCGGCCTTCGATCCGAGCAGTTCGGACGACTGCATGGGATCGCGCACCCGCAGACAGATATTGAGTCCGATATTCGCCTTCATCTCTCCGCTGACCTGGCCGAGCGGATTCTGCGTGCAGGCGATGAGGTGCATGCCGAGGGAGCGACCCAGCGCCGCCAATGCGGTCAGCTGGGTCAGATAATCAGGCAGTTGACGTTTGAGCGCATGGAATTCGTCGATGACCACGACGATGCGGGCCGGAGGATGCTTCAGCTCGTTGACGTCCGCCACATGCGCGCGGGAGACGATCATCTCCCGGCGCTTGAGTTCCAGCTCCATGGCCCGTAGGGCGCGTACCGCGTGCTTGAGATCAAGATCCGAGACGAAACCGACGGTGTGCGGTAGACGATGCAGCACACGGAACGCCGAACCTCCCTTGAAATCCAGAAACACGAAGTTCAGCATGGATGGCGGGAACCGACTGGCCAATGACAGGCACCATGATTCCAGCAGCACCGATTTGCCGGAGCCTGTGGTGCCGGCGACCAGCGCGTGCGGTCCCTGTTTCGGCATGTTGATCGTGAATACGCCGGTCGGTCCTATGCCCACGGGCACGGTGTGCAGCGAGGCGAGCAGACTCCGGTCTCCCCGGTCCTGTGCACAGCGGGAGCGCTCCCACCGTCGGGCCATAACTTTCCAGGCCGAAGGCACGTCCTTGGCCTCCATGCCAAGCAGCTCCTCAAGCTCCATGTGCATGGCGGCGCATTGTCGTGCGGCCTCGGCGTCGCGATCGTCCTGAGAGGCGCCAAACCCGCCGCCGAGTTCGTCGGACAGTGCGTTCGGCGTGTTGTCTTCCGCCTCCGATCGTGCGCGGCGGCGCATCGCGATATTGGCCAACGCCGATGCGAGGCATCCGATGAGGCCGGGGACGATCAGTCCCACGAACATCCATCGTCGTTCGATGATCATCATCACCAGCATCATGGCCTGACCGGCCACTGGTGCGATCATGGACAGCAGCAGCAATCCCGAGCCGTCGCCTCCTGCTGTGCGAGAGCCGGCCCGTGTACGTGATGTGTGTCGTATGGTAACCATGACCCGAGTCTGGGCCGAGTACGGTCATATGCGCAAGGGATAGCGAGGAATGTGCGCCAATGTGGATTCGTCCGCGATTACGCGGGCCGTGGCTACTGTCCGCCCACCGTGCCGGGATCGTGGGTGCCGGCCTCGAGCTGGTTGAACAGTTCGGTGTTCTTCGACTCGTTGAGCAGCACCGTCGAACCGATGCCGGACTTCGGATAGTAGTCGGTATTCGTGTAGTAGACGCTGCCGGTCACGCCCTTGGTTCCCGTGGCGGCCTTGAACGCCAGGGCCATGGACAGCAGATCGAACGCGCCGGTCTTCTCGTCCACGGTCAGGGAGGACAGGCCGGCCTTCATAAGTTTGCTTACCGTGGCCGGGTTGGTCAGCACCGAGGGGGAGGACGCCTTCTTCGCCACGGCCGCGATGACTTGGCGCTGTCGGGCGGCACGGCCGATGTCGCCGGTCGGATCCGAGTAGCGCATACGGGAGAACGCCAGCGCGGTGCCGCCGTCGGCCTGATGGCATCCGGCCTCCCACACCAGACCGGAGTTGGCGTCGTTCACCGTACGGTCGTAGCACAGTTCCACGCCGCCGATCGCATCGACCACCTTCTCCACGCCGCCGAATCCGATCTGCACCACATGATCGATCTTCATGCCGGTGATGCTCTCCACCTGTTCGACCAGGGCGCCGTAGCCGCTCATCGTGGCCACGGCGTTGATCTTCATGTCCTGACCGTCCACGGTCACGTAGGAGTCGCGGGGGATGGAAATCAGCGAGCTGGCTCCGCTCTTGGGGCGGGTAAGCACCAGAATCGAATCGGTTCGGGAGCCGGGCACATCCTGCTCGGTGCCCGTGCCTGCGGTGCCGTCGCGTTCGTCGGAGCCCAGAATCAGCCAGGTGGCGGCAGGGGTGTTGGCCATCGACGAGAGCATGTCCTTGTGGGTGAGCTGCCCATTGATCCAGTTGACCAGACCGATCAGCGCCACCAGTATCACGACGATCAGCGCTGCCAACACCGTCAGCACGCGATGACGGATATGATGCGGTCCCACGGCCCTGACATGTCCGCGACCGGGGCGGCGCAGCGGGGAACGATCGAATTGTCGCGTGCGTTGCGTGCCGAACGGCTGACGGTCGGCGAAGGACCGATGGTCGGCACGAGGCGAGGACCAGGAAGCTTCGGATTCCGCTCCCTGGAATGCAGCGAATTCATCATCGCGGCTGACGGAGGATCCTGCGGACGGGGAGGCCGTGTGGTTGCCCGATCCGGAGGACGAACGGGGTTCCGCACGTCGTGCCGTGCCCGCCGGAGAAAAGCTTGGCGGTACGGTCGCGTCCGTTGCCGGCGATGTCGGCGCCGCCGTATTCGCGCGCCTGGGCGTGTGTCTGCGAGGCTGGAAGGACTGGGGCTGCTCTGCGGCGGGCTGAGATGGCATGGAACGGCGACGAGGTGCCCCTGAGGGTATGAAACTCGGGGGCGTGGTCTCCGGCGTGCCGTTCATGAATCTCCTCTCGTGGCGAATGCGGTGCTCACCTGACTATGCCGCATAATGTCCGGTCTGAGACCGGAGACGGTTATTCCTTCTCAGTAACGGCACAGAACGTGCTGTTCACGTAGGCGTCGGCGATGCCGATGGCCTGACTGGTGTTGGGATCGCGGATGGTTCCGGTCTTGGGATCCACGATGCCACCCGTGTTCGGATCCACGAGCGTGCCGTCGGCCTTGGTGATCAGTCCGGTCACCGGGTCGGGCGTCGAATCGGCGCTGGCCGACGCGGAGGCGTCGGAGGAATTCGTGGAGCCGGCCGCCTGCTGGCTGTCCGACGATTCGGACGGCGTGGCCGAGGCGGTCTCCGAGGGAGACGCGCTCGACGATTCTGACGAGTCCTTCGAATCCTTGCTGTTCGAGGAGGAGTCCTTGGAATCGGAGTCGTCGGCGACGGTCAGCGGCTTGCTTTCGGCGAGCTTCTTCCACAGATCGTCGGCATCCTTGGTCCAGACCACGCGGTTGCGGTCACGCGCCCATTCGGTCACCGGCACGGTCTGCGCGTAGATCTTCGACGTATCGAGGTTCTTCAGCGCGGCGGCCAGTCCGACCAGCACGCCGACATCGGCCAGGCCGTCGCTCATCTTCAGGGACTGGATGCCGGCGGTGGCCAGCTGATACAGCTGGTTCGTCTGGGTGAACAGATTCTTGCTCGACGCCTCGCGAAGCAGCGACTTGACCAGATACTGCTGACGGGTGGTGCGCATGATGTCGGTGCCGTCGCCAACATGGCGCACGCGGGCGTACTGCGTGGCGGCCACGCCGTCGAGATGATGCATGCCCTGCGTCAGATCGATGCCGGTCGTGTCGTCCTTCATATCCTGATTCACGCAGATGTCCACGCCGCCGACGGCGTCGATCATGGAGCTCAGACCGGCGAAGTCGGCCACCACGAACTGGGAGATGTCCAGCCCGGTCAGCGAGTTGACCGCGTTGAGCGTGCAGCTGGCTGCGGATGCCACGTCGCCGCCGGTCGTATAGCCCAGCGCGAAGATTGAATTGAACTGTGCGTTATGACGTTCCGGCACCGTGCCGTTGGTCGTGTTGCAGCTGGGAACGTCCACGATCGAATCGCGGGGGATCGACACGATGTTGATGTAGCTGCGGTCGGCCGAGATCTGCACGATCATGGCCGTGTCGGACTGGTGGTCCGAAGCGGAGCCGCCGGCGCCGATGGCCGCGTTCGCCTCGCCCTCGCGGGTATCCTGACCCAGCACAAGAATATTGACGGTCTTGCCGGCGTTCGGGTCGATCACCTGATTGGACTTCACGTGCGACTGTCCCAGAACCGCCGTCTTGCTGTCGTTGATCAGGGCGAACAGGTTGCTGGCGGTGGCTCCCGTGGCCGTGGCGACAAACGCGAAGAGAGCGACCAGCGCCAGCGCGATCGTGGTGCGCAGCTTGTGGCTCACCGTGTACCCGAGCGAATGGAGCGGTCTGGCGCCCCCGTGATTCGCCAGATTGGGGGCGGTGTACCTGCCTCGGGAATTGCTTGGGCGGTGTGATGCCACGGGAACGCCTTTCTGCCGGGTATGGAAGACAACGGGGGTGCGGTCGCAAAGGCCGACGAGCCTGTACTATACAGACTCATCTTTCGACGATGGGTGTACGGCACGACCGTGAAACGGGAATTGTTTACAACACCCTTCCATTAGCCGGCGGCACATATCGACACGCCTTTACCACTCCATATGAATTTTGTCGGTAACGACACCCCTTAAACTTGACAAAAACTGAGTGACAAGTGTGTAATTTACCATGTCTTCCGTACCGGAAGGCGTTTCACGGCATATTTTTGGGAGGTTTTCGGCATGTGGGGAGTGTTCGACGATTCCCAAAAGGGCGACGATTCCGACTCTGCCACACCGGAGGCGGCCGAACGCGCACTGTTCGAACTGTGGGGATTGTTCGACACCGACGAGGACGTGTCATGGCAGCACAAGGCGTTGTGCGCCCAGACCGACCCCGAGGCGTTCTTCCCGGAAAAGGGCGGATCCACCAGGGACGCCAAACGCGTATGCTCCCAGTGCGAGGTACGCGAGCAATGCCTCAAATGGGCCATCGACCACGATGAGCGATTCGGCATCTGGGGCGGCATGAGCGAGCGCGAGCGTCGCCGGTATAAGAAAGAACATGGTAAAGAACAAGCCTGACGGATACGCCGTGTTCGCCCGGGTTGTCATACAGTGGAGAAGATGAAATCTGTTATGGATGAGGCCCAAGGCATACAGGAGACGGTCGGCTCCGTACTTTCCGGCCACAGGGCGCAGACCGGACAGGAGGTGGACTCCTCCATTGCGGCCGTGATCTGCGTGGAATCCGACACCCGATACTTGCCCGACACGCTCAACGCCGTACTGGCACAGACCACACTGCCCGGCATCATCGTCATCGCCGACTGCACCGGGGGGACGCAGACCGCGGTACGATGCGCATTCCGACTGGCCACGCCCGTCTACGGTTCCTATGATCGTGAACAGACGAGCATGGTGCACGACATCGATATTCAGATCGTCGGCGCCAACGGCGCCGCCACGTTCGGCGACGCGATACGACTCGCCATCGGCCACGCCCGGCTCACGCCGGCCATCCGCGCGCTCTGGCTGCTTCACGACGACTCCCGTCCCGCGAGCGACGACTGCCTCGACACCATGATCGAAGCCTGGCGCAACGCCCCGACGGCATCCGTGCTCGGCTGCAAGCAGCTCGCCTGGGAGGGCGATCACCTGCACGACGTCGGCTCCTACGCCACCCGCAGCCATGGCATCGTCTCCCTCGTGGTCGACGGAGAACCCGATCAGGAACAGTACGACGCCCGACAGGACGTCTACGCGGTCGACCTCGCCGGCGCACTCGTCTCCCTGCAGACCTGGACCGACCTCGGCGGCACCAGCCCCCACATGGGACCATTCGCCGAATCGGCTGACTTCTGCCGACGCGTCTGCCTCTCCGGAGGCCGCGTCCTCGTCGTACCGCGCAGCGCCATCCGCCACCGGCGCGCACGCTTCGAGGGACTGCGCACCCACAATGGGCACGCCACCGGCAATCACACCTCAATCAACCCCTACGCCATGAAGGCCGACGCCCGCGAACGCTACCGCTTCACCGACATCCGCGGCATCATGTGGCTTCCCGTCTGGCTTCTACGCTTCCTCATGGCCTTCGTGCTCGCCTTCACCCAGTTGGCCCGCAAACGCCCCTACGAGGCCCTCTGCGAACTCGGCACGCCGTGGCGCACCCTCATTTGGATGCCCAGAGGCGCAGGCGTACGACGCAAAGTGGCCAGCCAGGCCACCATAAGCCTGCGCCAGCTGTCCGTACTCGTCGCCCGACGCGACCAGATCGCCCAATGGCGAGAACGCCGCGCCGCCTTCGCCGACTCGCAGGGCACCACGCTGCTCAGCCCGCTCGCGCTCGCGCATCTGCGCGCCCAGCGCCGCCGCCGGTTCCTCTGGGTGAGCGCCATGCTGCTGCTGGCCTTCGTCGCCGGCATCCTGTCCAATCTCAGCGTCTTCACCGCGCTGACCGCCGGCACGTCCTTCCACTCCGCAACGCTCGTACCCTCGTCGGCCAGCCTCGCCCAGATCGCCGAATCGGCGACCAGCGTCTTCACCTACGCCAACGGCATGGGCACTCCGGCGCCGCCCGCGCCGTTCCTGCTGATCCTCATGGTGGCCACCACGGCCACTCTCGGACACGTCACCGCGGCGATGGCGCTCATCGTCTTCCTCGCGGCGCCATTGTCGGCACTGTCGTTCTGGGCGCTCGCCGGCATCTTCACCCGATCCAATTCGGTGCGTGTCGCCACCGGTCTGCTGTGGTGCATGTTCGGCGGCATGCTGGGACTCTACGCCCAGGGCAACCTGCCGATGCTCATGGTGATGGTCTTTCTGCCGGCCGGCATGGCATTCGTGTTCCGTGCCGTGGGCATGTACCACACCGAGGCCGTGCTCACCCCCACCGCATCCGTGCAGTCCGCCGGACTCGCGTCCCTCTGCCTGGCCGTGGTGGTGGCATGCGAACCCCAGCTGGTACTGCCGCTGGTGGCGGTCTTCCTGGCGTTCCTCGTCATGGTGCGCTCGCATCGTGTGATGCTGCTGCTCATTCCGGTCACCGGCGCCTTCCTGCTCGCGCCCACATTGCTTAACGTGGTGCTGAACCTCAATGACGGGTCCTACCGTCAGCTGTTCGCCGACATGATGGTGCCGACGACCGCGGTAAACGGATCCGTCCGATCGGCGAGCCTGCTCGGCATTCTCGGCGAGGCCATGGGTGTTTCCGAGGGAACCGCATCCCCGGTGCTGTCCATGCTGCGCAACCCCGAATCGGCCGCGGTGCTTGCCACCGTGGTGCTGATCGTCGTCGTGGCCGTGGTCGCCCTGTTCCTGCCGTTCGCGTTGCGCGCGTCCCGCATGATGTGGACCATCGTCCTGATGGGCGCGTTGACCGCGATCATTGCGGTACGCGTGGCGGTGGCTCCCGGCGTGGATGCGCCGATCGCCGGCACCGCATTGCCCGGACTCGCGTTCATGATGGTCGGCGTCTTCGCCTGCGTGTGCATCGTCGCCGGCCGCGCCGTGCGCCCGTTCTCTCCATTGCTGGTACGCGATGACGGCGACTCGGCGGCCCGCATCGAATCCCGTCATCGGGGCTTCTACGGCCGTCGCAATCTCATCATCGTGGCTCGTGCCGCACTGGTGCTGCTACTGGCCGCATGCCTGGGACTGTGGGGATCGATATGCGGCGTGCGCGTGCAGCAGGGTGCGCATCTCGCCGTGCAGGACCATGAGCTTCCGCTGATCGCGCAGGACTATCTCGCCGCCGATCCGGGGCATCGCGTTCTCGCGTTGAGCGCCGAATCGTCCACATCCGTCGACTATGCGTTCATGCGCAGCGGTCAGGGCGATTTCATCGACAATTCGCCGGTCATCAACGCGCGCGCGGTTTCGCAGCCCCAGGACAAGACGTCGCGTCAGGTGTCCAAGGCCGTGGCCAGCCTGCTGCAGAGCAACGACGACTCCGCGGTGAGCACGCTGGCGTCGTTGGGTATCGGCGGTCTTTATATTCCGTATTCCGACGATGCCGCGGGCCGTGATCTGGTGTCGAACATTCTCGCCAGCGGCGGCACGCAGTCCGTGGTGAGCAACGAGTCCGGAACCTATGTGCGCCTGACCACCACGTCCGGCGGCAACATCGGCATAGACACCGGCGCCGAATCCCGTGCGCTGGCCGATGGATGGCGTCTGGCCTGGGTCTGGTGCATGGGAATCGTCGTGGCGCTGTACTGCATCGTCGCATTCCCGCGGTTCCGTCGAATTAACGTCAATGGGGGACAGGCATGAGCAGATCATCACGTTCGACCGCGCGGCGTTCCCGCAGCATATGGGGCACCCTCGGCAAGGTGGTCGTCTCCTCGATCACCGCGATCGTTCTGTTGGCCGTGTTCGGCCTGCTCGCGGTCGTTGCGCCGGCCGGCTGGCTGGTCGACGGATCCGATGCGCAGCCGGGCTTCCACACGGTCAGCGTGGGGCAGACCACACTGCAGACCTATTGCCCGGCACGCATGCAGCTCGCCGACACCGGCACCTACGGCGACTCCGCCTACCAGATCTCGGAAGGCAACATCACCGGCAAGGCGCGGTTCGCCACGTTCGGCTCCATGTACAGCACCGTCGTCTCGTCGCTGGACGGCAACACCAAGCAGGACACCGCGGACATCGACCTGACCGATTCGACCAAGGCGTTCGTGCATGGTTCCGACATCGCGGCCGACCCGCTGCTGCTCACCGCCAAGATGCTGGAGGTCGGCAAGGGCTCCGGTTCCGCCGCGGCGAGCGCGTCATGGGCCACCGAAGGTGATCTGCGAGGTGTTTCGGCCGTGCAGTGCGCATCCGCCCAGCTACGCCAGTCCTTCCTGCTGCCGGCCACCCAGACCGGCTGGACGCAGCAGCTCGTGCTGGCCAACCCGTCGGAGAAGTCGACCACCGTGTCGCTGAACATGTGGGGCACCGGCTCCGATAAGGCCATCGCCTCGTCCACCGACAGCAAGGTGACCGTGGCCGGCAAGTCGCAGACCGTGGTGGACGTCTCCGCCGCGGCACCGTCCCAGGACGGCCTGTACCTGTCCCTGACCAGCAGCGGCGCCCCGGTGGCCGCCGTCGTGCGTGTAGTCCACGCCGAAGGGCTCACCCCGCGTGGCTCCGACTATGCCACCGCATTGCCGTCCACGGCCTCCACCGATGCCACGATCGCCGGCGTCGGCGCGGGACAGGACGTCACCGTGAATCTGTACGCCGAACAGGGGAGTGACGTAACGCTCTCCTGGATCACCGATTCAGGCACCAGCGAGGCGAAGAAGGACAATGTGTCCGCCAATACGGTCAAGACGGTGTCACTCGGTAAGGCGCCGGACGGCGTTCTGGGCGTGCGCGTGGAAAGCTCCGCCGCCGCGTATGCGTCGGCGATCTGCTCTGAATCCTCCGACAGCCAGACCGATTTCTCGCTGACGAACGGCACCGTTGCGGTGGCGTCCGGCGCGGTCGCGATACCGGACGGCGTGAACGCCACGTTGGCAATGGTGAACGACTCCGACGGCCAGACCACGGTGAAACTGACCGGATATGGCGATGACGGGACGCAAAAGGGCGAGAAGGACGTCACGATCGACGCGCATAAGGCCGTCTCGGTCAACCCCAACGACATCGCCGACGGCGTCGTCGCGGTAACCATGAACGATGACGACGCCTCAGTCGTCTGGAGCGCCATGATCAGCGTCGGCGCGGTGAACGATGCACAGCTCGCCGGACTCGGCGTGATCGGCTCGTCAAGCCTCATGCCGGCACAGGCACAGGTGCGCACCGATCAGTCGCTGTCCGTCGTGAAATAATCGAAGCAATCGGGATAATCGCGAAATAACGGACCGGCACCATCGCCGGTCCTGTCGGTCAGAATCCCCAATCCGGGTCGATGTCCTCGGGATGTCGGCCCGTCAGATCGGCCAGTCGAGCCACGATCTCGTCCCGAATCAGAAACTGCATGTCCAGACGATCTCGACTGCGCTGCTCGATCGGCTTGCGATACAGCACGATACGTGCGGGGGAACCATGCTCCGCCGGGAATCCCTGTGACAGAAACGCGCGTTTCGTCTCCCACGACACCGGGCCCGACGGGGGAACGTCCTCCACCGCGCACTCCACGTTTTTCAGCAGTTCCGGCCATGCGGCGTTGAGCCGCTTCAACTGGGCCACCACCATGCCGTCAAACGTGCCCGACTTGGTGCGGTATCGGGGCATTCGAATGCCGAACATCGCCTGACGGCTTCCCCGACCGTGACGATTACGATAGATCTTGCGCTCCCACGGCAATACGGTGCCCGTGGCACGCAGCAGCGAAGTGAACTCGGATTCCTTGGTCATGAGCCTCTACACTAGCCTGCGGTGCTGATGTCGACGTCATTTGCACGGGACCGGTCCGCGCCGACACTCCGAACCTCTGGAAGGCGTTGTGAACAATGGCGTGTGACCTGTGTTCGCAGCGCTGATTGTGCGATAATGCTGGAATGCGGATGCCTGTCGTGGGCGTTCATAGGTGTCAAAGGAGGACTGATGGGCGACGTGATGATTCACCGCTGGGACGAAGTTGATTACGATCGACTGGGCGGACTGATCGACGCCGTCGGATTCGACCTGGACACCACACTGGCCAAATCGAAGACGCCCATGACCCGTGACATGGCCGATGCCTTCGCCGAATTGACCCATCACATCCCCTGCGCCGTGGTGTCCGGCGGCAAATACCATCTGTTCACCAATCAGATCCTCGCCATGATCGGCGACAAGGCGAATCGCCGCAACCTCCACCTCATGCCGACCAGCGGCACCCGATACTACGCGTGGAACGGTTCCGCATGGCAGTGCCGCTATGCCCATGATCTCAGCCCGGAGGACCGCGACGCCGCCATCGCATCCCTGACCAGACACGCCAAGGAACAGGGGCTGTGGCTGCCCGACGACCGTATCTGGGGCGACCGGCTGGAGGATCGCGGCAGCCAGATCACGTTCTCCGCATTGGGACAGCTCGCCCCGGTGGCAGCCAAGGAGGCATGGGATCCCGACCGTGCCAAGAAGAACCGGCTCGCCGCCGCGGTGGCGGCCGACCTACCCCAGCTGACCGTCCGCTCGGGCGGCTCCACCAGCGTCGACGTGGTCGCCAAGGGCATCGACAAGGCATACGCCATGCACCAGCTGTCGACCATTCTCAACGTGCCGATCGGACGCATCGCATTCATCGGCGACCGTATGGACCCGGACGGCAACGACTATCCGACGGCGGTGGCCGGAGCCTATGCGATTCGCGTCACCTGCCCCGACGATACGCTCGAGGCGATCCGACGACTGACCGCCGTGCTGTCGCTGACAACGGCCGAATAACGTAACGGACGCCGACGAGCAGACCACGGAAGCGAGACCCGACATGCACCCACATCCCCGCCCATATGCGGCATCCATCATGGACGCCATGATCGGATTGGGACGGGAGATGCGCGACCTGCTGCTGCCCCGTGGATGCGCCGGCTGCGATCTGCCCGACGCCGTGCTCTGCGACTCCTGCACCGGCCTGTTCGGCCACGATGTGATCAGACCGGTATCCGCAACGGTGATCGCCTCCGGCCGCGTGCACGCGTGCGGCACGTACCGCGGCGAGGTCCGTCATGCCATTCTCATGTGGAAAGACCATGATGATCAGGAACTCGACGCCGAGTTCGGACACCTGATCGCCGGTTGCCTACGCCGCAGTGGCGAAATCGGAATGTTATTCACCCATCGTGGGCATCGTGGGCATGCAGCATCCGTCGCTGTGGTACCGGCACCATCCACACCGTCATCCATGCGCCGACGCGGACGGTTCCACACGATCACCCTGGCCAACGCGATAACGGAGGAACTGCAACGGCAAGGCGTGCGGGCACGATGCGTCCCGGCGCTCAGCATTACGGGCACACAGGCCAAATCCGTACAGACCGGGGGAGCGAAGGCCCGCTCCGATCGCCTCCGCAATCACATTCACGTGAACCGTGACCTGCTGCACGGCTGCCACACATCGATTCTGGTCGACGACATCATCACCACCGGCTCCACCATGCGCCAATGCGCACAGGCACTGCATGGTGCCGGCGTCCCGGTGCGTACGGGCTTTGCGCTCGCCGCCGTGCCGGCACCATCAGAGCGGGATCAGTCATCGTCGATGCTGTGATATTTCGGCAGTTCGATCTCGAAATTCGCGCCACGGGGATCCGGCACCACATTGACGGTGCCTCCATGCAGTCCCGCGGCCCAGCGGGCGATGGACAATCCCAGTCCCGTACCTCCCGAGCCAGTGCCGGGGCGTCCCGTGCCCTTGACGTAACGGCGGAAGATATCGTTGCGGGCCTCTTCGGGAATACGCGAACCATAGTTCACCACGTTCGTGACGATGGTGCCCCGCTCCTCGTTCTCATGGGTTTCGATCAGCACCTCGGTGCCGTCGGGAGAGTGCTTGAGCGCGTTCGCGATGATATTGGTGAACAGCTGGTTCAGACGGTTCGGGTCGCCTTCCATGCGCAGATGCTCCGGCACGTCGACATGAATGGTGTGTCCGTGCCCGCCGTCCGCGATCTCGAGCGGTTTGACGGTATCGTCGATGAATTCCGCGAAATCGAACGGTTCCACCTCAAGGCTGGCGGCGCCGGCCTCCACGCGGGACATGTCGAGCAGGAACGCGATCAGATCCGACAGCTTGTGTGTCTGATCGAGGATGCCCTCCAGATTGGCCGGAGTGGGCTCGACCACGCCATCGGCCATGTTCTCCACCAACGCCTGCAATGCCGATACCGGTGTGCGCAGTTCGTGGCTGACATTGGCCACCATGTCCCGGCGCATCTGGTCGGCATGCTGTAGTTCGCCGGCCATCTCATTGAATGATCGGGCGAGCTGACCGACCTCGTCGCGACTGTCGTTGGCGCTTTCCACGCGTACCGTGTAGTCGCCGGCCGCCATCGCCTCTGCCGCGTCACGCATCTGACGAAGCGGCGCGGTCAGGCCGTGGGCGAAGAAATACGTGATGCCCAGAGCCACGACCAGGGTCAGCGGCATGGCGATCCATCCACTCCACCCCCACTTGAGGAAGTGCCATGCCAATACGAAGGCGATCGCCGTGGACAACGTGATCAGTATGCTCAGCTCGGCCTTCAACGAGCTGAACATACCGATCGGGCGATCCCGCCAGCGATCCAGTTTCGCGGCGAGCCCCGTCTTCTCCTCTCCTCGCCGCGCGTTCGGCGAGGGACGGGTCGTCTTGCCCTTACTTGGCTTCCGGCGGTTCGAAGGCATAACCCACACCATGCACGGTACGGATGAGTTCCGGTCCCAGCTTGTGACGCAGGGCCTTGACATGCGAGTCTACGGTTCGGGTACCGGAGGCGTCCACCCAGTCCCACACCTCCTCGAGCAGCTTCTCGCGCGTCAGCACCGACTTGGGGCGTCGGGCAAGCGTGGCCAGCAAATCGAACTCGGTGGGGGTCAGATGCACCTCGTGGCCGTCGAGCGTTACGATGCGCTGGGCCGGGTCGATCACCAGCGTGCCGAAGTCGAGGATCTTCTCGTTCTCGGAGTTCTTGGCGATGACCTTGGCGCGTTCCACTCGGCGGAGCAGCGCCTTGCAGCGGGCGATGAGCTCACGCATGGAGAAGGGCTTGGTCATGTAGTCGTCGGCTCCGGCGCCCAGACCGATCACCTTGTCGGCCTCGTCGTCGCGGGCGGTGAGGATGAGCACGGGGACGGGGCGGCTCGCCACGATGCGCTTGGTGGCCTCGAGACCGTCCATCACCGGCAGCATGATGTCCATGATCACCAGATCGGGCTTGAGCTGGGAGGCGGCCTGCACCGCGCTGGCCCCGTCTCCGGCGACTCGGGCGTTCCAGCCTTCCGCGGTCAGTCGCTGGGCGATCGCGGTGGCCAGCGTGGGTTCGTCCTCGACGACGAGGATCGTGCGTCTGGGGGTGTGTGCATCGATAGTGTTCATTGTTGCCTTACATCACCTTGTTGTTGCCATGTTGTTGTCCACCATCATACGTAAGGCCAGGAAAAGTATCCTGGCCTTACGCTGACGGATGCCCTTCGCGTCCGTTCACGAACGGGGCGCGGGCATTACGGGATCACTCCTCGGGCTTGAGGAACAGGGCTCCCAGTGCCGGCACGGTGAGCTTCACCGAGTACGGACGGGAATGGTATTCCTCCTCCTCGGCCACGATGTCGGTGTTGGCGATGCCGGAGCCGCCATACTCCTCGGCGTCGCTGTTGAGAATCTCGACCCACTTGCCGCCCTTGGGCAGCGGCACCTGATAGTCGGACCATGCCGAGCCGGAGAAGTTGACGATCACGACGATCGGATTGCCTTCCTTGTCCAGTCGCATGAAGCTCAGGACGTTGTGGTCGGCGTCGTCGCTGGTGAGCCACTGGAAGCCGGACGGTTCGAAGTCCTGGCTCCAGAACTCGGGGCTCTTCTTGTACAGAGCGTTGAGGTCGGCGACGAACTTCTGCACTCCCTGATGGTCCGGCCAGTTGAGCGCGTCCCAATCCACGGAGGTCTTGTAGTTCCACTCGCCGTACTGCGCGATCTCGTTGCCCATGAAGGTGAGGTTCTTGCCCGGATGTGCCCACTGGTAGGCGAACAGGGCGCGAACGCCGGCGTACTTCTGCCAGTCGTCGCCCGGCATCTTGCCGAACAGCGCACCCTTGCCGTATACGACCTCGTCATGGCTGATCGGCAGCACGTAATGCTCCGAGTAGGCGTACACCATCGAGAAGGTGATCTCGCCGTGGTGCCACTTGCGGTTGATCGGCGATTCGTGCAGGTACTCGAGCGTATCGTGCATCCAACCCATGTTCCACTTGAGTCCGAAGCCCAGACCGCCTTCGGAGGTGGGGGCGGTCACGCCCGGCCATGCGGTGGACTCCTCGGCGATCATCATGGTGCCGGGGTAGCGGCCGTACGCGGTGGCGGTGGCCTCCTTGAGGAAGGCGATGGCTTCGAGGTTCTCGCGTCCGCCGTAGATGTTCGGCCTCCACTGGCCGTTCTCGCGGCTGTAGTCGAGGTAGAGCATCGAGGAGACGGCATCCACACGCAGGCCGTCGACGTGGAACTCGTCGAGCCAGTAGCAGGCGTTCGCCACCAGGAAGTCACGCACCTCGTTGCGGCCGAAGTTGAACACGTAGGTGCCCCAGTCGGGGTGCTCTCCGCGCAGCGGATCGGGATCCTCGTACAGCGGCGTGCCGTCGAAGCGGGCGAGCGCGAAGTCGTCCTTCGGGAAGTGGGCGGGAACCCAGTCCATGATCACGCCGATGCCCTCCTGGTGGAAGGCGTCGATCAGGGCCTTGAGATCGTCGGTGGTGCCCAGACGGGACTGCGGCGCATAGTAGCCGGTGACCTGATAGCCCCACGATCCGGTGAACGGGTGCTCGGCCAGGGGCATGAACTCCACGTGGGTGAAGCCCATCTTCTTGACGTAGGGGACCAGCTCGTCGGCGAGCTGACGGTAGTTCATGCCTTCCTTCCAGCTGCCGGCATGGACCTCGTAGATGCTGATGGGGCCGGCGTGCGGGTCGGTGTTGCGGCGATGCTCCATCCACTCGTCGTCCTGCCACTCATGCTTGGAGTCCACGACGATGGACGCGGTCTCCGGCGGCACCTGATGCTGGCGCTCCATGGGATCGGCCTTCTGCTTCCATTCGCCGTTGGCGTTGAAGATCTCGTACTTGTAGCGTTCGCCGGCGCCGATGCCGGGGATGAAGATCTCCCAGATGCCGGAGGAACCCAGCTCGCGCATGGCGAACTGACGGCCGCCCCAGGAGTTGAAGTCGCCCACCACGCGCACGGCGCGGGCGTTGGGGGCCCACACGGCGAACGCGGTGCCGGAGACGGTGGTGCTGGAGGAGCCGTCCGGCTCGCCCATGGCATCGTCATAGGTGTGCACGTGGGCGCCGAGCACCTCCCACAGACGCTCATGACGGCCCTCGCCGAACAGGTACATATCCATATCGCCGACGGTGGGCATGTAGCGGTAGGGGTCATCGGCCAGCGAGGAGGAGCCGTCCTCGTATTCGGTGCGCACACGGTAGTCGGGCACGGTGTAGCCGTCGTCGGTCTTGGCGGCCGGAACCACGGCCACGAATACGCCGTTCCACTCATGCCAGGCCTGCCATTCGCCGTCCTGGGTGATGATGGTCACGGTCTTGGCGAGGGGCTTGAGTACACGCACGGTGGCGAAACCTTCGCCGTCCTCCTCGTTGAGGTGCACGCCGAGCACGGTGTGCGGGTTGTAGAAAACGCCGTTGCTGACGGCATCCAAGGCGGCCTGGTCGACTTTGACAGGCTGCGGGATGCCCTTTTCATTTGAATTTGCCATACCAAAAGTGTACGTAAACCCCCGCCTAAATCTGAAAACGACGTGCCGATTGTTTGAACGTTCTTATGGCGAATCCGCTGCGGTTTCGCGTCATTCTGGGCGACACGCCGTGACGTCGAAATCTGTCCCGATCACCGTTTCCGTGGGCGTCGGATCGTGCGAATTCGTTGTCGTCCATACGATATGCGACTATGAAATGTCTTCTATAATCATTTGGAGGGGCTGTCTTTATGACTTATCAGGTTGGCGATACCGTTGTCTACCCGCGCCATGGTGCCGCGAAGATCGTTGAGATCACCGAAAGGGAGATGAACGGCGTCAAGCGCACGTATCTCAAGCTTTCCGTGCTGTCCTCCGACGGTCTTGTCATTCAGATCCCCGAGGAGAACGTTAAGAAGGTCGGCGTGAGGGATGTCGTCGACGGCAAGGCGGTCTCCAAGGTGTTCGAGATCCTGCGCACGCCGATCGTCGAGGAGAAGACCAACTGGTCCCGTCGCTACAAGCTCAACGTCGAGAAGATCGCGACCGGCGATGTGAACAAGGTCGCCGAGGTGGTCCGCGATCTCGCGCAGCGTGACGACGACGAGCACGGTCTGTCCGCCGGTGAGAAGCGCATGCTCACCAAGGCCCGCAATATCCTCACGTCCGAGATCTCGCTTAGCGAGAAGCTCAGCGAGGAGGAGACCCAGCGTCTGCTCGACGTGAATCTTGGCTACCGCGATCCCGAGCCGGGCGACGAGAAGCATCACACCAAGGCCCCCAAGGAGCCTGCCGCCGACACGCTGGCCCGTATCGAGGCGGAGGCCAAGGCCGCCAAGGGCAAGAAGAAGTCGACCCGCAAGGCCAAGTGATGACCGATCCGACCGCGGTGCGCATCGGACAGGGATTCGACGCGCACCGTTTCGCTGAATCCGGAACGCACAAGCCGCTGTGGCTGGCTTGCCTACGCTGGGTGGATGACGAACAGCGTGGCGTGGAGGGCATCGACGGCGATTCCGACGGCGACGTGGCCGCGCATGCCGTGGTCGACGCCGTGCTGTCGGCCTGCGGTATGGGGGATATCGGCTCGATGTTCGGCGTCGGCGCCGATTCGATGGGCGCCGGCATGCACGGCGACCACATGCTGCGGCTGGTACACGACCGTGTGACGTCGTCCGGCTGGCGGGTGATCAACGTTTCGGTGTCGATCGTGGGCAATGCCCCGCGCATCGGCAAACGCCGTCAGGAGGCGTGCGAGGCCATGACCCATGCCCTCGGATCGCCGGTGACGATCACCGCCACCACCACGGACGGCATGGGATTCACGGGGCGGGGCGAAGGCATCGCCGCCATCGCCACCGCACTCGTCTCCCGTTAGCGTCTCGGTTTCCCGAAGCTCAGTGCTTTCTGCCGCATACGGCCTTGGCCACCGCCCACATCAGCGTGCTCAACGTCACGATGACGAAGCTGGGCGGCGTGGGGAACATGGCGGACAGCACCAGACCGCCCCAGATGCTGATCAGACACAGTATGCATGACACCACGATGGCGGCGAACGGCGAGCGGGTGATCATCGACGCCGTGGCGGCCGGGGTCACCACCAGCGCGAAGATCAGCAGCGTTCCCACGGCGGGCACGGCCACGGTGATCACACCGGCCATAATCGCCATGAACAGCACGTTCATCAGCGAGATCGGCACGCCCTTGGCGCGGGCCACCTGCTCGTCGAGCGAGCTGAACAGCAGCGGCCGGTAGACCAGCGCCAGCAGGACGAGCAGCACCACGTCAAAGATGGCGAATCCGACGATCTGCCCATCGGTGATCGTCAGGATCGAACCGAAAAGGATCGATTGCATCTGCTGGGACGCGCTGGAGGACAGTCGCGCGAAGAACAGACCCAGACCGGTGGCGAACGCCAGCACGGTACCCGTGGCGATCTCCCGCTCCGACACCTTCTTACCCAAGGCCCCGATCACCAGCGCCCCGCCAAGGGCGAAGGCGCCCAGACCCAGCGAGACGGGCAGTCCCAGCAGCACCGCGCCGGTGGCTCCTGGCAGTCCGATATGGGCCAGCGCATGCGCGGCGAAGGTGGAGTGCCGGGTGATGGTGAAATAGCCCATGATGCCCGCGGACAGTGCGATGAGCAGACCCGCCTCGATGGCGTTCGTCATGAAGGGGGCGGTAAGCACCGACAGCCATTCGGGATCGAATGCGAATGTGACGTTCATCGGTTGTTCTCCTTCGACGGATTCGGGTGATGATGCTCGTGGAAGTGCGCGGCCTCGGCCGTGTCGTGCGTGTCCTGATCCCGCTCCTTGGGCTCCAGCGTGCGGTCGGGGGTGACGAACATGTCGCCCTGCGGCGTGGTCACCACCTCGATGCGGGTGCCGTACAGATGCGTGAGCAGATCGGAGTCGAGCACGGAGCTGATGGGGGAGTAGTGCGGATGGCCGTCGAGCAGATAGATCGCGCCCGTGAGGATCGGCAGCAGCATGTTGAGATCGTGGGCCACCACCTGAATGGTCATGCCCCATTCGCGGTTCAACCGCGCGAGCAGCTCCACCACGGCCCTCTGACTGGCCATGTCGAGGTTGGCGAGTGGTTCGTCGAGCAGCAGCAGCTTGGGGTCGCCGACCAGCGCCTGTGCGATGGCGGCGCGCTGCCGCAGTCCGCCCGACAGTTCGCTGAGCCGGTAGTCGGCCTTGTCGGCCAGGCCGACGAATTCCAGCACCTGCTGGGCGCGTGCCTTCTCCTCCTTGGTGACGAAATGAATGCCGAACCGGGTGCCGGTCAGCCCCAGAATCACCGATTGGCGTGCCGTGATGTTTGAATCCAGTCCGGCGATATACGACTGCGGAACATAGCCGATCATGCCGTTGTTCTGTCCGGCCGGCCGTCCCATGACGGTGATGGAGCCGGCGTAGAGCGGCACCAGACCGAGTTCGGCGTCGAGCAGCGTGGTCTTGCCCGCGCCGTTGGTGCCCACGATGGCGGTCACCGTGCCGGCGGGAATGGCGAGATTGCCGTGCGACCAGATGGTTCTGCCGCCACGATGCACCTCGGCGTCGCGCAGCACGACGGCGTCCGTCACGGCGACGTTGCCCGTGGCGGTGCCGGAGAGAACGGGAGTTGCTGACATGATTCATTCCTACTGATGGCTGGTTCCAATATTGCTATTGAGAATAATAATCAGTATTTGATGGATTCGTCCAATTCCGACGTGTCCGCATCCGCGCCATGGACAGGGCGGGCGAAGAGCCCGAAAAACGACGAAGGGTGCGGCACCCCTGATTTGGGATGCCACACCCCTCGTGACATGCAGGCCACCGGGAACCCCGGGCCTGCATGTCACGACGACGGCCGGAGCCTACGCCAGACGCTCAGCGATGTCCACCACATTGCGCAGCAGCATGGCGCGGGTCATCGGTCCCACGCCGCCGGGATTCGGCGTATAGGCCGCGCACACCTCACGCGCCGCCGGATCCACATCGCCCAGAATCCTCGACTTGCCGGTCTCGGGATCGGTCACACGACTTACGCCGACGTCGACGAGCACGGCGTCCGGCCGCACATCCTCGGGCTTGACGAAATGGGCGTTGCCCATCGCCGCGACGATCACATCGGCCGAACGCATGATCTCATGGACGTTCTTCGTGCCGGTGTGGCACAGCGTCACCGTGGCATTGATCTCCTTACGACTGATCAGCAGACCGATCGTACGGCCGATGGTGATGCCACGACCCAACACCACCACATGCTTGCCGTTGAGATCGATGCCGTTCATGGCCAGCAGCTCCACCACGCCACGAGGGGTGCAGGGCAGCGGGGTCACGAGCTCGCCACGCGGATGCAGCACCAGCTCGCCCAGATTGTAGGGATGCATGCCATCCGCATCCTTCTTCGGATCGATCAGATCGATCGCCGCGTTCTCATCGATGCCTTTGGGCAAGGGCAGCTGCACGATGAATCCGGTACACGCCGGATTGGCGTTCAGTCGCTGGATCGCCTCGGCGATATCGTCGAAGCTCGCCTCGGCGGGAAGCTCCTCGGCGATGGAGGCGATGCCCACCTCGGCGCAGTCACGGTGCTTGCCCGCCACGTACTTGACGCTGCCGGCGTCGTTGCCGACCAGCAGCGTGCCCAGACCGGGGGTGATCCCCTTGGATTTCAGCTGCTCCACACGCTGTGCCAGATCAGCCTTGATGGTGGCTGCCGCCTGCTTGCCATCCAGTCGAAGTGCCATCGATATTCTCTCCTTGCTTACATCGAAGCGTTCCACGGCGTCCGTCTCACGGCGCCTATCACGTGTCCTGTCACGATACTCCGCCTCATGGGCTATCGTGAGATCATTCCATAGAACGGAATCGTCCATGTTTCGGCGCATGTCTCGACCGATCGAAACATGCGCCGAACACAACGAATCCCGCACAGGGCAGCATGTGGAAACCAACGTATGAACCACCGGAGGAAGTCATGACGTTTTCCGCCAACATCGGCAAGGCAGTCGCAGCGGTGATGGCCTGCGCCATCATGGTCTCGGTCGGAGGATGCGGATCCTCGGCATCGGACGGCGCAACGTCGTCGTCCTCATCCACAGCCGGCACCACCATAACCGTGGTCGCCTCGATCAACCAATGGGGCATGCTTGCCAAGGAAATCGGCGGAGACAAGGTCTCCGTCACCTCGATCCTCGGCACCACCAACGTCGACGCCCACGACTTCGAACCGCAGACCAGCGACATCGCCACCATATCCAAGGCGACCGTCCTCATCGTCAACGGCGCCGGATACGACGAATGGGCCACCAAGGCGACCACCGCCGCCGACACCGTGGTGAACGCAGCCGACACCGTGGGCGCCTCCGACGGCGACAACCCACACCTCTGGTTCTCCAGCGACGCGCGAACCGCCGTGGCCAAGGAGATCGCCGACGCCTACGGCAAGGCCGACCCCTCAGCCAAGACATACTTCTCGCAGCGCCTCGCCACATGGAAGAAAAGCGAAAGCGAACTCGAGAAGACCATGGCCGTCTTCTCCAAAGAACACCCCAACGCCACCTACGCGGCCACCGAATCCGTGGCCTACTACCTGATGAGCGACCTCAAACTCACCGACGTCACCCCGCAGTCCTACACCCAGGCCATGCTCAACGACAGCGAGCCGGCGCCCGCCGACATACAGAAGATGCAGAAGACGCTCACCTCCAAAACCGCCTCCCTCCTCATCAACAACCCCCAGGAGGAGTCCGACATGACCGCAATGATCACCAAGGCGGCCGATGACGCCGGCGTACCCGTGGTCGATGTGACCGAACAGGTCCCCGACAACGCCACCGGACTGATCGCATGGATGAACTCCCTGATCTCCCAGTTCGACAAGGCGCTCGCCGACGATCAGTCGGACGAGTCGGGACAGGCCGATCAGAATGGCGTTTCCGATTCGTCGTCCGGCCAGTCCGATTCGTCGTCGTCCGACCCCTCGAATTCCGCGGATTCCGCAGGGGAGTAACGCGCTGACGAAATATTTTCAGCCGAGCGCGACACGCCCGGATTTCTTGACCATGCATTCGGCTAGACTATTTCCTTGTGCGTGCCCGCAGGGGCACACGATAACTGAATATCGATTCTTATCCACCCACTATTAGAAAACCAGTACATTTACATGGCAGAGAACAACGCAGAGGTCACCAAGGTCGCCATCAACGACATCGGCACCGAAGAGGACTTCATCAAGGCAGTCGATTCCACCATCAAGAACTTCGATGATGGTGATCTGGTCGAAGGCACCGTCGTGAAGATCGATCGCGACGAAGTGCTCCTGGATATCGGCTACAAGACCGAGGGCGTGATCCCCTCCCGTGAGCTTTCCATTAAGAAGGACGTCGATCCCGACGACGTCGTCGAGGTCGGCGATACCGTCGAGGCCCTTGTCATCACCAAGGAAGACAAGGAAGGCCGTCTGATTCTGTCCAAGAAGCGCGCCCAGTACGAGCGTGCCTGGGGCGATGTCGAGAAGATCAAGGAAGCCGATGGCGTTGTCGAAGGCACCGTCATCGAAGCCGTCAAGGGCGGCCTCATCGTGGACATCGGTCTGCGTGGCTTCCTGCCGGCTTCCCTCGTCGAGATGCGCCGCGTGCGCGACCTGGCCCCCTACATCGGCCAGAAGATCCAGGCCAAGATCCTGGAGCTCGACAAGAACCGCAACAACGTGGTCCTGTCCCGTCGCCAGTACCTCGAGGAGACCCAGTCCGAAGTGCGCGAGACCTTCCTCTCGCAGCTCAAGAAGGGCCAGATCCGCGAAGGTGTCATCAGCTCCATCGTCAACTTCGGCGCGTTCGTCGATCTCGGTGGTGTTGACGGCCTGATCCACGTGTCCGAGCTGTCCTGGAAGCACATCGACCACCCGTCCGAGGTCGTCAAGGTCGGCGACAAGGTCACCGTGGAGGTGCTCGACGTCGATCTCGATCGCGAGCGCATCTCCCTGTCCCTGAAGGCCACCCAGGAGGATCCGTGGCAGCGCTTCGCTCGCACCCACGTTCCCGGCCAGATCGTCAAGGGCAAGGTCACCAAGATCGTGCAGTTCGGTGTGTTCATCTCCGTGGATGATGGCATCGAGGGTCTGGTGCACATCTCCGAGCTGGCCAACCGCCACGTGGAGAACCCGGAGACCGTGGTCAAGCCGGGCGAAGAGGTGTTCGTCAAGGTGATCGACGTCGATCTCGATCGTCGCCGTATCTCCCTGTCCCTCAAGCAGGCCAACGACTCCGTCGACATCTCCTCCGAGGACTTCGATCCGGCGCTGTACGGCATGCCGGCCGAGTACGACGAGCAGGGCAACTACAAGTACCCCGAAGGCTTCGACCCGGAGACCAACGAGTGGATCGCTGGCTACGAGAAGCAGCGCGAGGAGTGGGAAGCCCAGTACGCTGCCGCCCACGATCTGTGGGAGCAGCACAAGGAGTTCGTCGCCAAGGAGCTCGAGAACGCCGAGGCTTCCGCCGCTGCCGATGGCCAGGGCGAGCCGAAGGAAGAGAAGGTCGAGGAGACCTCCAACTACTCTTCCGAGAGCACGTCCGAGGGCACCCTTGCTTCCGACGATCAGCTGGCCGCTCTGCGCGAGCAGCTGCTCAACGAGAAGAAGTGAACTCGTTCCGTCGCATAGCTGACTAAACGATGAAACCCGGTTGTCATTACCCAATGGCAGCCGGGTTTTTCTGTAGACTGAAAACGTTCGAGTCGAAGGCGGCCGGGGGCGAAGACGCCCATGGGCCGATGTGAGGAGATGAGAATGTTCACTCGTGTAGGTCTTACCGGAGGCATCGCGGCCGGCAAAAGCACCGTGGCCAAACGTTTCGTGCAGCTTGGCGCCTATGTGATCGATTACGACCAGCTGGCCAGACAGGCGGTGGCCAAGGGCAGCGAGGGGCTTGACCAGGTGATACAGCGGTTTGGCCGCCGTGCCCGAGGCCGCGACGGCGAGATGAACCGGGCATGGGTGTCGGCCCATGTGTTCTCCGATCCGGAGAAGCTGCAGGAGCTCAACGACATCGTGCATCCGATCGTGTTCCGCGAGGCCGGGCGTCTGGAATACCAGTGGCTGGATACGCATCCCGAACCGAAGGACGGCACCCGTCGGTTGGTGATCCATGACATTCCTCTGCTGGTGGAGACGTCACGGTGGGACTACTTCGACGCGATCATCACCGTAGAGGCGCCCAAGGAGACACGTATCCGTCGTATGATCCGCAATCGCGGCATGAAGCGTCAGGACGCCGTCGCGCGCATCAACAATCAGGCTTCGCAGCAGCAGCGGTTCGATATCTGCGATTACGTGATCGACTCCACCAAGCCTCTAGAACAAATGTTTGAAGATGTTGATAGGCTGTATCACGTACTGACGCATCCGTCGTACTGACGATTTCGGACGACGGACGTCGAACGAGGCAGACAGCAGGGGCATTGCATGGGCTACAACATCGAACGAACGAACCGTCCTTTCGTGGTCAAATCGCCGTATCGTCCAAGCGGCGATCAGCCGGCGGCGATCGAGGAGCTCGCCACGCGCATCGAGAACGGCGAGAACGATGTGGTGCTCATGGGCGCCACCGGTACCGGTAAAACCGCCACGACGGCATGGCTCATCGAACGGCTGCAACGTCCCACGCTCATCCTGGAACCGAACAAGACATTGGCGGCGCAGCTGTGCGCCGAGTTCCGCGAGCTCATGCCCGACAACGCCGTGAGCTACTTCGTGAGCTACTACGACTACTATCAGCCCGAGGCGTATATTCCGCAGACCGATACGTATATCGAGAAGGACTCCAACATCAACGACGACGTGGAACGACTGCGTCACGCCGCCACGGCGAACCTGCTCACACGGCGTGACTGCGTGGTCGTGGCCACCGTCAGCTGCATCTACGGTCTGGGCACCCCGGAGGAGTACGCCGGACGCATGCTGTTCCTCAAGGAGGGGCAGGAGATCAATCGCGACGATCTGCTGCGTACGTTCGTCGACATGCAGTACAAGCGTAACGACATCGCCTTCACCCGAGGCACGTTCCGCGTGCGCGGCGACACGGTGGAGATCATTCCCGTATACGAGGAGCTCGCGGTACGCATCGAGTTCTTCGGCGACGAGATCGACCGCATCTCCACGCTGCATCCGCTTACCGGCGATGAGATCGCCCACGAAAGCGAAGTGCACATCTTCCCGGCCTCGCATTACGTGGCCGGGCCCGAGCGCATGCAGCGTGCGCTCAAGACCATCCGCGAGGAACTCGATGACCGTGTGGCCGTGCTGAAGAAGCAGGGCAAGGAGCTGGAGGCCCAGCGTCTCACCCAGCGCACCACCTATGATCTGGAGATGCTGTCGCAGATCGGCGTGTGCCAGGGCGTGGAGAACTATTCCCGGCACTTCGACGGCCGTGAACCCGGTACTCCACCGCACACGCTGCTGGACTTCTTCCCCGACGATTTTCTACTCGTCATCGACGAGTCGCATGTGACGATCCCGCAGATCGGCGCCATGTACGAGGGCGACGCCTCGCGCAAACGCACACTGGTCGAACACGGCTTCCGACTGCCCAGCGCGATGGACAACCGTCCGCTCAAATGGGACGAGTTCCTTGACCGCATCGGCCAGACGGTCTATCTGTCCGCCACGCCCGGCGACTACGAACTGGGACTGTCCGACGGCGTGGTGGAGCAGATCATCAGGCCTACGGGACTGGTCGACCCCAAGATCGACGTGCGTCCGGTCGAAGGGCAGGTGGACGATCTGCTCGGCGAGATCAAGGATCGCGTGGCGAAGAACGAACGCGTGCTCGTCACCACGCTGACCAAGAAGATGGCCGAGGACCTCACCGACTATCTGCTGGAACGCGACATCAAGGTGGAGTATCTGCACTCCGACGTGGACACGCTGCGCCGAGTGGAACTGCTGCGCGAGCTGCGCGAAGGCAAGATCGACGTGATCGTGGGCATCAACCTGCTCAGGGAGGGCCTTGACCTGCCTGAGGTTTCGCTTGTGGCGATATTGGACGCCGACAAGGAGGGATTCCTGCGCTCCTACCGTTCGCTGATTCAGACCATCGGCCGTGCGGCGCGAAACGTGTCGGGCACGGTGATCATGTACGCGGACCGACGCACCGAGGCCATGACCAAGGCCATCAATGAGACGAACCGTCGCCGTGCGAAGCAGATCGCCTACAACAAGGAGCATGGCATCGACCCCAAGCCGCTGATCAAGAAGATCAGCGACGTCAACGACATGCTCGCCAAGGAGGACGTCGATACCCAGACGCTGCTGGAAGGCGGCTATCGCAACGCCAACAAGGCCGGCAACTCGCATCTGGGGGTGCCTGTCGCGTCCTCGTCGGACGAAGCGGAGAAGCGTCATCGCGACCTGCTGTCCGCCGGTCTGCCGGCGCAGGATCTCGCCGACCTTATCCGCCAGCTCAGCGAGCAGATGCATACGGCCGCCGAACAATTGCAGTTCGAGCTCGCCGCCAGACTGCGTGACGAGATCCGCGACCTCAAAAAGGAGCTGCGACAGATGACCGAAGCGAACAAGTAGGGGAGAGCGCCTATCGTTTCGTGGTGAAAACGCGGCGGTGGCTTCTCTCGGTCATCTGCGGTCCGTATGATGGTGACCCATGGCTGAGACTCCACTGTGGTTTATGGCGAGTTCCTTCGCGGTGCTCGCCGTGTTCTTTATCGTCGATCTGCTGATCATCGGTCGTCGTCCTCATGTGCCCTCCACTGCGGAATGCGTGCGACACATCGCGTTCTTCGTGGTCATGGCGCTGATTTTCGGCGGACTCATCTGGGCCGTGGCTGGTTCCAAGCCGGCCCTGGAGTTCTATTCCGGTTGGCTTACCGAGTATTCGCTCAGCATCGACAACCTGTTCGTGTTCGTCATCATCATGGCGAATTTCGCGGTTCCGAAGCAGTTGCAGAAGTTCGTGCTGTCGGTCGGCATCACGATCGCGCTGGTGTTGCGCGGCATCTTCATTCTGTTGGGCGCCGCCATCATCACCCGATTCACGTGGGTGTTCTTCCTGTTCGGCGCGTTCCTGCTGGTCACCGCGTTCAAGCTCGCCTTCGGCAAGGACGATGACGAGGAATACCATGAGAACGCTCTGATCGCCACGCTGCGCAAGGTGATTCGCATCTCCGACGAGTACGACGGCGAAAAGCTGCGAACCACCAGGAACGGCGTGAAGTATTGGACGCCCATGCTTATCGTGTTCCTCGCGATCGGCACTACCGACGTGATGTTCGCCTTCGATTCCATTCCTGCGATCTTCGGTCTGACCAAGGATCCGTTCATCGTGTTCACCTCCAATGTGTTCGCCCTGCTGGGCCTGCAGCAGCTGTACTTCCTGCTCGGCGCCCTGCTCGACAAGCTGGTGTATCTGCCGATCGGCCTGTCCGTGGTGCTCGGCTTCATCGGCGTCAAGCTGATCATGGAGGCCCTGCACGCCAATACGCTGCCGTTCATCAACGGCGGCCAGCCCATCCACGCCGTTCCCGAAGTGCCCACGTGGCTTTCCCTCGCGGTGATCGTGCTGTCGATCGGCATCGCGTCCGCCGCCAGCGTTATCAAGATGAAGGCGATGGAGAAGAAGACGGACGGTCAGGACTGATCCTCCCGTTGACGTTTCCGCGATGCGTGAAAGACGCGTCGATGCGGCGTGACGGTGTGCGTCGGCGCCCATGTGCGACGATGACACGCACGGGCACGCATCGCGCAGGACGGTGTATTCAGGTCTTCGTTCATGGCCGGCCGGAATTCGGTCGCCATGCGCGAAGGCCTTTGTTTTTGCGGTTTTGTGCATAATGAACCGGAAGTGCCCACTATGTGAACGCTCACACAACACGCCGTGATTACGCTTTGCTCGGTCTGGAACAGCTAGTAAGCTAATCCATGGCAACAGCGGGGAAACATCCTGTTCCTCGTTCCGTCTAGAAGAAATAGGCAGGCAATATGCGTAAAGCCAAGATTGTAGATACCATCGGACCGGCTACCGAATCCCTCGAGAACATCACCAAGCTCGTCGAGGCCGGCATGGACGTCGCTCGTCTGAACCGTTCCCACGGCACGCCCGAGGATCACCTCAGGGTCTACAACAACCTCCGCGAGGCCGGCAAGACCGTCGGTCGCAACGTGGCTGCCCTGGTTGACCTGCAGGGTCCGAAGATCCGTTGCGGCTGGTTCAAGAAGAACGCCGACGGCGAGGACAAGGTCTACCTGAAGGTCGGTCAGGAGTTCACCATCACCACCGACGACATCGAAGGCGATGAGACCATCACCTCCACCACCTTCAAGGGTCTGCCCGGCGACTGCCACCCCGGCGACCCGATCCTGATCGACGACGGCAAGGTCCGCCTCGAGGTCACCAGCGTCGAGGGCAACAACGTGCACACCAAGGTCGTCGTGGCCGGCCCCGTCTCCTCCCACAAGGGCATCAACCTGCCCGGCGTGGCCGTGAGCCTGCCCGCCCTGACCGAGAAGGATGAGGCCGATCTGCGTTGGGCCATCCGCACCGGCGCCGACATCATCGCCATGTCCTTCGTGCGTTTCGCCACCGATATCGACCGCGCCCACGAGATCATGGACGAGGAAGGCCGTCGCATCCCGATCGTCGCCAAGATCGAGAAGCCGCAGGCTCTGGAGAACCTCGAGGACATCGTCAAGGCCTTCGACGGCATCATGGCCGCCCGTGGCGACATGGCCGTCGAGTGCCCGCTGGAAGAGGTCCCGCTGGCCACCAAGCGCATCATCGAGCTGGCCCGTAAGTACGCCAAGCCCGTGATCGTGGCCACCGAGGTGCTCGGCTCCATGGTCAACTCCCCGGTGCCGTCCCGCGCCGAGGCCTCCGACTGCGCCAACGCCGTGCTCGACGGCGCCGACGCCACCATGACCTCCAACGAGACCGCCGTCGGCAAGTACCCGACCGAGACCGTGGCCACCATGGCTCGCATCTCCGAGTACGCCACCTCCCACGGCTTCGACCGCATCCCGGAGCTCAAGGGCCTCGACATGTCCAAGTCCGGCGCCGTGTCCTCCGCCGCCGTGGATCTGGCCGACAAGCTCAACGCCAAGGCCATCGTCGCCTTCACCCAGACCGGCGACACCGTGCACCGCATCGCCCGTGAGCGTCCGGCCGCCCCGATCTACGGTCTGACCTCCAACGAGCACACCTATCACTGGCTGGCTCTGAGCTGGGGCACCGAGGCCTTCCTGCTGGACAAGGATTACCACGACATGACCCGCAAGGAGATCATGGCCCTCACCGACGCCACCCTGAAGGCCGCCGGCAAGGTCGAGGACGGCGACCACATCGTCGTGCTCAGCTGCTCCAAGGGCGACCACAAGCCCGGCAGCACCGACTCCATCTACGTGCACACTGTCGGCAGCACCAAGTGAACTCGTAGATGACCTAGCGGTGTACAGCCGCTGAACGGTGTCTTACGACATGCATTGGGCCCATCCGTGTGGCGAAACACGCGGATGGGCCCAAACTTTTGTGTCGCGGGGACAAATGGTGTACCCTCTCTTAAGGATTGCCCCGGTATCCCAATTGGTAGAGGAGACAGCCTCAAAATCTGTACAGTGTGGGTTCGAGTCCCACCCGGGGCACTGACGTTGGCGATTGTTGGTGCGCGCCTGCAATCGTTTACGTGATGGATGTATTGCGTTGCAGAGTGCGTGATTTGAATTGGTTACGATGATGTAACGTGATTCAGTATGGTTCCAAACGCGAAAGGGACGGATATGTCTGATATGGATGCGCTGTCGGAGGATTCGAAGGGACGCACCGTCGTCGTGGCCGAGGATGAGGCCCTGATTCGTCTTGATATCGTCGAATCGTTGCGTGCCGCCGGCTATGACGTAGTCGGTGAGGCGGCCAGCGGCCAGGAGGCCGTGGATCTGGTCCGCGAACTGGTGCCCGATGTCGTCGTCATGGATGTGAAGATGCCTGGCAAGGACGGCATCACGGCCGCCAAGGAGATCGCCGAGGAGAATCTCGCCCCCGTGGTCATGCTCACCGCGTTCTCGCAGCAGAACCTCGTGGAGAAGGCCGCCGACGCCGGCGCCATGGCCTACGTGGTCAAGCCGTTCGTCCCCGAAAAGCTGTTCCCGTCCATCGAGGTGGCCATCAGCCGTTTCGACCAGATGAACGCCCTGCGTGACGAGGTCTCCGACATGAAGGCCCGCTTCGAGGCCCGCAAGCGCGTCGATCGCGCCAAGGGCCTGCTGATGGAGAACATGGGCCTCACCGAGTCCGAGGCGTTCCGCTGGATTCAGAAGACGTCGATGGATCGTCGTCTGACCATGCAGGAAGTCGCCGACGCGGTCATCGAGCAGGTGCAGGGCTGAGTCGATCCATGGTTCTGTCTTCGCACGATTCTCTCACTACGGAAAGGGCGACGGCGGAACATCGACTGCTCGTCGTCGACGGGCACTCACTGGCCTTCCGCGCATACTTCGCGCTGCCGGCCGAAAACTTCACCACATCCGCCGGATTCGCCACCAACGCGGTGTGGGGTTTCGCCAACATGCTCACGCGAGTGATTCTGGACGAACATCCCACCCACGTTGCCGTGGCATTCGACGTCAAGGGCGGCACGTTCCGTAATGATCTGCTGCCGCAATACAAGGGCACGCGCGATGCGGCGCCGGAGGATCTGCTGCCGCAGCTGCCCGTGATTCAGGACATGCTCAAGGCATTGGGCGTGACCTATATCGAAAAACCCGGATACGAAGGCGATGACGTCATCGCCACGCTCGCCACCATGGGGGAGAAGGCGGGCTTTGACGCGCTGGTGCTGTCCGGCGACCGTGACGCGTTCCAGCTGATCGACGACCGCATCACGGTGCTGTATCCGGGACACCACTTCAAGGACCTCAAGCACATGACGCCCGAAGCCGTGGAGGAGAAATACAAGGTCAGTCCGCAGAAATACCCCGATCTGGCAGCACTGCGAGGCGAGACCGCCGACAACATTCCCGGCGTGCCCGGCGTGGGCGACGGATTCGCGGCCAAATGGATCAACCAGTTCGGCGGACTTGACGGCATCATCGAACACGCCGACGAGATCAAGGGCAAGAAGGGCGATGCCCTGCGCGAGAACATCGAGCAGGTGAAACTCAACCGCAAGGTCAACGCTCTGGTTCGCGATCTCGATCTTGGGGTCGACATGAATGATCTGGTGATGTCCCCGCCGAACCTCACGGCAATCGACAAGCTCTTCGCCTCACTGGAATTCGGTCCTCGTACCAAGACGCGACTGCTCAAGGCGTTCCCCGGCGGCGTTGTGGAGGACGGTTCCGACACGGAGATCGCCGACGACGAGCCAACGCTCGAGGAACCGATCCTCGACTCCCTCGACGGAGACGATGCCACGGCCGAGGCTATCAACGAATCACTGCTGCAGTGGATCGACACGCATATCGCCGCAACGATCACGTCGAAGACCGTTCCGGACAGCGAACTTACCGACGCCACGCTGGCATTGGAAGCATCCTGGATCCTTCACGCGGAAGGCAACGTCCATCCCGGCGCCACAACATTGGATGCGATCGCGCTTCTGGGACCCGACAACCATGCCGTGATGCTGTCCGCCGCAGAGGCGAGTGCATGCCACACCGCACTACAGCAGCTGCTGGACGCGCGCGCGGGAGCATGCGTGCTGCACGGTCTCAAGGAACAATCGCACCTGTTTGCCACCATCGGTGTTCACGTTCCCCGACCGTGGTTCGATACCCAACTTGCCGGATACCTGGTGGAATCCGACTACCATCCCGATTCGCTGGATGCCGCGGCCGCGCACTTCCTCGACCTGCCGATCGAGGAGGACGACGAGCCTGCCCAGGGCGAACTGGCCCTCGACATCGACGACGAATCCGATGCCATCAAGCCGAAGTCCGTGATCCGCCACATCGCCGCCGTGCGGGCGCTCGCCCATGATCTGGCACCCAAGGTCGTGGCCCGGCAACAGTATTCGCTGCTGCACACCATCGAACTGCCGGTATCGGAAGTGCTCTTCGGCATGGAATCGATCGGCGCGGCCGTGGACGAAGGCCGACTGATCGCCATGCGTGACCGATTCGCCACCGAGGCGCGCGACGCCCAGGAGCAGGCATGGGATGCGGCCGGCAAACGCATCAACCTGCAGAGTCCCAAGCAGCTGCAGGCGGTGCTGTTCGACGACATGCAGCTGCGCGGCACGCGAAAGACCAAATCCGGCGGATACACCACCGACGCGGCCGCCCTGCAGGAAATGGCCGTGCGCAACGTGAACAACGAGCGCGCCAGCTCGTTCCTCGTGGCGCTGCTGCGGCATCGCGAGACCAACAAACTCAAGCAGATCGTGCAGAGCCTGCTCGACGAGGTCAATCATGACGACGGTCGCATCCACACCACGTTCGAACAGACCGTGGCCGCCACCGGACGACTGAGCTCCGCCGCGCCGAATCTGCAGAACATCCCCAATCGCAACGCCGCCGGTCGCGAGATCCGTGGCGCGTTCGTGCCGGGAGAGGGATTCGTGTCGTTGATGAGCTGCGACTATTCGCAGGTGGAGCTACGCATCATGGCGCACCTGTCCGGAGACGAGGCGCTGATCGAGGCGTTCCGTTCCGGCGCCGACTTCCATCGGTACGTGGCCTCGCTTGTCTACCAGATTCCGGTGGACAAGATCACCGGCGACCAGCGCTCCCACGTCAAGGCGATGAGCTATGGCCTCGCATACGGATTGAGCACCTACGGCCTCGCCCAGCAGCTCAAGATATCGCCCGCCGAAGCGGACGTGCTCAAGGACAAGTACTTCGCCACGTTCGGCAAGGTGCACGATTACCTGGAGTCCTTGGTATCCGAAGCCAAACGCAACGGCTACACCGAAACCATGTTCGGCCGTCGCCGGTACTTCCCCGGGCTCAAGTCCACGAACCGTCGCGTACGCGATGCGGCCGAACGTGCCGCGCTCAACGCGCCGATTCAGGGAACCGCCGCCGACATCATGAAAATCGCCATGATCCGTGCCGCCGACGCCCTGCATGACCACGGTTTGTCCAGCCGCATCATTCTGCAGATCCACGACGAACTCGTCGTGGAGATCGCACCGAACGAAGCCGACACGGCCACCGAACTGATCCGTGACGCCATGGAGAACGCCGTGCACCTCGAAGTGCCGCTCGACGTCTCCACCGGCATCGGCGACGACTGGCAGCTCGCCGCACACTGAACGCAACCATCCTTCGGAAAGGGGTCGAAATGACCGAACCGATCACGCCTCCCACCCTCAAGCAGGTCATCGACGTACTTGAGACGCTGTACCCGCTGCGTTACGCGGAAAGCTGGGACGAGCCCGGCCTGATCGTGGGCGACCTCGCCCGACCGGTCCGACGCATCTACTGCGCGGTCGACCCCACCCATGAGATCGTGGCCGAAGCCGTGGCCTATGGCGCCGACCTGCTCATCACCCACCATCCGCTGTTTTTCCGATCAGTACATCAAATCTCCGGACTCGGATTCCGTGGCGACATCGTCAACACGCTGATCGCCAACCACTGCGGACTCTGGGTGGGACACACCAACGCCGACTCCGCCCACCGCGGCACCGCCCACGCCTTCGCCGACCGACTCGGACTGATCAACCAGCGTCCACTCGAACCCATCACCGACCCGACCAGCGAACACCCGGTCGGACTCGGCCGCATCGGCGAACTGCCTGAGCCGGTCACGTTGCGCGCGCTCACGGAACACGTGGCCGAGCTGCTACCGCACACGGAACTCGGCATTCAGGTGGCGGGCGACCCCGACCAGCTGGTCCGTACCGTCGCCACGCTGCCCGGTTCCGGCGACTCGATGTTCGACGAGGTCCGTGCCAGCGGCGCCGATGTGTACATCACCAGCGATCTGCGCCATCACCCCGCCACCGACGCCTGGCAGCAGGCGCTGTACGAGGCGGAGCTGCGCGAACAGGGATTCGCCGTCGGACAGGGCAGGACGGGGGAGCGCGTACCCCGTCCCGCCCTGATCAACACGCCGCATTCGGCCATCGAGCGCTCGCTGTTCCACTATCTGGTGCCGGACGTCACGGCCGCGATCAGGGAAACGACCGGCGCGGACGTGGAAATCGCACTGTCCGAGACCAGCACCGATCCCTGGACCTTCCGTATCGGCTGAGCAACGACACGCCGTACTCGTCAGCGGCCCAGACGGGTCAGCTTCAGCGGGTCGAGCACATCGTCCAGAATCTCCTTGCGGATCCTGCCTTCGTCCACGGCCACGTCGTGCACGCTGCGCCCTTCGGCCAGCGCCTTGTGCGCGAGTCGCACCGCCTCCTCATATCCCACGTAGCCGTTGAGCGACGTGGCCAGCGAAGCGCTGTTCTCTGCGCGTTCGAGTCCGATCCTCGCATTGACGGTGATGCCGTCCACGCAGTTGGTGCGCAGTGTATCCATGGCGTGGGCGAGGATCAGCATGCCGTCGAGCAGCGAATGCGCGATCACCGGCTCGAACGCGTTGAGCTGCAGCTGACCGGCCTCGGCGGCGAACGCGATCGTGGTGTCCATGCCCATCACGGTGAACACGCTCTGGTTCACGCTTTCCGGAATCACCGGGTTGATTTTGCCCGGCATGATCGACGAACCGGCCTGACGCGCCGGAATATGGATCTCCACCAGACCGGCCTGCGGTCCGGACGTGAGCAGACGAATGTCGTTGGCGATCTTGCCCAGGTGCACGGCCAGCCGCTTCACCGCGGACGAGGTGTCGACGAAATCGGCCATATCGCTGGTCGCCGCGATCGCATCATCGGCGGACGTCACGGAAATGCCGGACACCGCGCGCAGACGTTCGGTGACGATGCTGCGGAACCGCGCGTCCGCGCAGATGCCCGTGCCGATGGCGGTGCCACCGAGGTTCACCACCGCGAGACGATCGATCATGTCGGAAAGCCTGCGGGAATCGCTGGCGATCGTGGTGTGGAACGCGCCGAACTCCTGACCGAACGTCATGGGCACCGCGTCCTGCAGCTGGGTGCGACCGAGCTTGACCACGTCGGCGGTGCGGCGGGACAGTGCCAAGAACGACATGGACAGCGCATCGACGCTGCGGATCAGCGTGCGCAACGCGAAGATCAGGGACAGGCGCACGGCCGCCGGATACGTGTCGTTCGTCGACTGGGACTTGTTCACCGTATCATTCGGATGGATGACCGTGTATTCGCCGCGTTCGTAGCCGCCGAATTCCAGCGCACGGTTGGCGATCACCTCGTTCATGTTCATGTTCGTGCTTGTGCCGGCACCGCCTTGCAGCACATCGACCGGGAACTGGTCGTCAAGCATACCGTCGTACACGTCCTTGCATGCGCGTTCGATCAGCGCACCTTGCTTGCGGGTGATGCCGCCCAGTGTCACGTTCGCCTGGGCGCAGGCCTGCTTGACGAGCGCGTAGGCGCGGATCAGTTCCGGGTGATGGCTGACGGGCACGCCGGAGATCGGGAAGTTTTCGATGGCTCGCTGCGTGTGGATGCCCCAGTAGACGTTTGCGGGAACCGGCAGTGTGCCGATGCAGTCCTTCTCGATGCGGGTGGTGCCGTCGTTGTTGTTCATGCGTACCGTGTCGGTCAGGATCGCAGCGGTCATTTGGTATTCCTCCCTGTACTCCCGGTCGTGCCGGGTGTTGGTGATGATTGTGGGATGTCATCGTTGCCGGTGGGCTTCGATGCCATCAGACCATACGCGGGCACGACATCCCGTACAAGAGCACCGATTCCTTGATTTCCCATAGGAAAACGCTATGGCTGTGAGGTCGTGTGAATGTTTTGGCGTGCCGAAACCGTTGCAAATACACGGATGTCATGCGGAATGACGGCGATATCATATGGAAGGCGGCAGGGGAGTGGTCATGCCGTGAAACCGTTCGATTATTACCCGGATTTACATGCCGAACATATTCGCGATACCGTTTCGCATCACTGGCGTTTCACCATGTTTGCCATGACATTGACGCAGATTCAGGCGTTCTACTACGCTGCCACCCTGGGATCGTTCACCGCCGCGGCCGAATACATGGGCATGACCCAGCCGACCGTGTCGGAACTGGTGCGCCGTATCGAGGCCAACTACGGTCTGCAGCTGTTCGTGCGTGGCGGGCGACGACTGGTGCTCACCACCGCTGGGCGTACGTTGCTGCCATGGGCCAAACGCCTCATGGATGGCGCGTTGGGTGCCGACACCGCGTTGAATGCGCTGCTTACGGGCCGTGGGGGAACGGTGTCGTTCGGCATTCTGCGCAACGCCGGCTACTACGGACTGTCCGATCTGGCGTCCGTGTTCAGCGAGGCGCATCCGAACGTGCACCTGCGATTGGTGGGACAGAATTCGTTCGAGGTCGCCGATGCGGTTCGGGACGGCGAACTGGAGGCCGGACTGCTGTGTCTGCCCATCCCCACCGACGGTCTCGCCATTACCCCCCTGATGCGTCAGGAGATCCTCTGGGCCAGTTCCAAGCCGGAACGCTGCGAAAAGCCGATGTCCGTGGAGAAGATCGGCGACGAGCCGCTGATCCTGTACGACGCCCACCACGGTTGGCGGGACCCTTCACGCCGGCAGCTCGCCCAGCAGGCGCAGATGCACGGCGTGACGTTGGATCCGATGATCGAAATCGAATCGGTGGATGCCGCGATATCTTTGGTGTCTCTGGGCCTTGGCGACACGATTCTGCCGCGTGCCGTGGTGGGAACGGACGGGTTCCCCGATAACGTGTACACCACGTCGCTTGCCGAACCGATCTATGACACGTTCGCGCTGGTGACCCGTAAGAACTGGGAGCTGTCGCCGATGGCGAAGTACCTCGCCGGGCTTGCCGTCGACATGCTGCTGTCGAACGCCGATAGTGCCGACGAGGTATTGGCTCATACCCCCGTCACCTGACGGTCCGATGGGAGGCCGGTGACGGTATGCGGATGTGCGCGATTGTCGTGTCTATTGTCGTGAACCGGAATCAGGCCGCGAGCGTGTCCTTGATCGCGCCGACGAAGTAGTCCAGATCGTCGGGCTTGCGGGACGTGATCAGACGCCAGCCGTTCTCATCGTCCACGGTCAGCTGGCTGTCGACGTAGTGACCGCCGGCGTTCTCGATATCGGCGGCGATGTAACGGCAGGGGGAGGCGGTCTTGCCGTCGATCAGACCGGCGTTGACCAGCAGCCAGGCGCCATGGCAGATCGCGGCGATCGGCTTGCCCTCGTGGGCGAACTCCTGCGCAAGCGTGATCGCGTCCTCATTCACGCGGATACGATCCACGTTGCAGGTGCCGCCGGGCACGACCAGCAGATCGTAGTCGGCCGCCTGCACGTCAGACAGCTTGGCATCCGGAGTAAGTGTCTCGCCCTCGTAACGGTCATGCTGTACGGTTTCGCACTTGTCGAGCGTGGTGGCGGCGAGCGTCACCTGCGCACCGGCGGCCTTGAGATCACGCAGCGGACGGGTCAGCTCGGTCTCCTCGATGCCCCAGTTGTTCACGATGATCAGCGCCTTGGCGTTTTCAATGGCCATGATTCGTTCCTCCTTGATTGGGTTGAATTCCCGTATCCATTATGCGCGTGCATGGCGTATTCTGTGTTCCGTTTGCAGATAGGTGATTTGTCGCATAAAAGAGGAACGATCATGGTCACATCGAACAGAAGCCGTGTTGTCGTCATCGGTACGGGTAGCGTCGGGTCGGCGGTGGCGAGCGCCATCGTGCAGCAGGGACTGTGCAACGAACTGGTGCTGATCAACCATAATCCGGACAAGGCGAAGGGACTGGCCATGGATTTGGCCGACGGTTTGGAGTTTCTTGGCCGGTTCGTGACGATTCGTCCTGGTGACTGGGCCGATTGCCGACGCGCCGACGTGGTGATCGTGACCGCCGGTCCCAAGCCGAAGCCGGGGGAGACGCGCATGCAGGAGCTTGGTGCCGCCATCGACATCGTCGACCCGATTCTGCGGCATATCGCGGATTCGGGATTCGACGGCATTCTCCTCATGGTGTCGAATCCGGTTGATGTGCTCAGCTGGTTTGCGTGGAAGCGAACGGGATTGCCTCGTGAGCAGGTGCTTGGTTCGGGCGCCGCACTTGACACAGCGCGCATGAAGACGCTCATCGGTGAGCTGACCCATCTTGATCCGCGTCTCGTCTCCGGCTATGTGATCGGGGAGCACGGCGATTCCCAGTTCGTGCCTTGGTCCACGGTCTCGTTCATCGGCAAGTCCTTCGCGCAGTATCTTGAGGACAACCGGTCCCGATATCCCGGCGTCACGCTCGCCGGCATCGAGGAGTCGACCCGACGGCGTGGACTCGACATCAAGGGATTGCGCGGCGGCACGAGCTACGGCATTGCGGCCACCATCGCCGGACTGGTGCGTACGATCCTGTGGAACGAGCGCAGCGTCGTCTCCGTTTCGACACTGGTCGATGGGGAATATGAGTACGACGAGCACGATGTGTTTCTGTCACTGCCGGCCGCACTTGACGGCAATGGCGTTGGGGACTTCGTGGACCTGCACCTCAATGAGGACGAACTGTCGCGATTCCACGCATCCGCCGCCGTGGTCCGCGAACACTGTGAGCTCATCGCCGATCGGTTGTGAATGGGCGAGGTGCGTGTCGTATACCGCTGCAGACGATTTCGTTCAGTGAATAAATTAAAAACGATCGGTGCTAAAGAATAGCAAAAAGCAACAGGAGCAGCAGGGTGATAGCCGGGAACGCGAACTGCTTGAGGGCCGCGCCGCGCTTGTCGGGACTGCCGGTGAACAGGACCAGGGCGGCGAGCGCCATGGACGCAGTGCCGGCGATCATCAGCGTCACGCCGGCGACATGCCGCCCGCACAAGGTAAGACCCGCGCCGACCAGAGCCATGGTACCGAGAAACAGATTGTAAAAGCCCTGATTGTAGGCCATCTCCTTGGTCGCCTCCGCCTCCTGCAGCGAAGGGATGGAGAAGGTCGTCATCGTCTTCGGCTCGGTCCACCGAAACGATTCCAGAACGAAGATCAGCACATGAAGCAGTCCCGCCAGAATCGCGAACACGCAAGCCGCTGTCAACATCAACGATTTCCTCCCTACTCGAAATAACCGGATACAGGGGATGATAGTCGTGGATCTGAATGAAATCAGACCTGCATGCGACGCAGTACCTTGAGTCGGATATGGGAATGCCGGGGAATGCCCCGGCGACTTGGAGCCTTGCCATTACCGGACAAAGCAAGATAATCATGCCAGAATCAGCTTGGGCTTGCAACTCGTCAGCCGATGGCTCGTTTCCTTCCGGTGGACAATCCGCGCTCGCCGATTGTTCACCTGGTTATGATGTTCGGCATTGTCGATTATCGAGAGGAGAAAGCATGTCCATCACGTTCACCGAGGAAAAGTCGTTTACTCAGGAACAGGTGCAGAAGCTGTTCCGTTCGGTTGGCTGGGTGTCGGGCGAATACCCGGAGCGGCTGCACAAGGCGTTGCTGGGCTCGTCCACCGTCATCTCCGCCTGGGATGGGGGCCGGCTGGTCGGTCTCGTGCGTGCGTTGGATGACGGTTCGATGCTGGCCTACGTGCACTATGTGCTGGTCGATCCGGAGTATCAGGGCAACGGCATTGCCGGCCGTATGATCGAAATGGTCAAGGACAAGTACCGTGATTACTTCTACATCGAGGTCATGCCCGAGGAGAGCAAGAACGCATCCTTCTACGAGGGTCACGGCTTCCACGTTATGGACGATGGCGTGGCCATGCAGATCGTGAACCCGAATTGGTGAACGGTTTGCGTCGTTCGTTGATATATCACCGCCCGGCGTCGGTCTTCGCTCGTGCCTGACGTTCGTAATGGTCGACGAGGGGGAGGAACAGTTCGTCGACCGTGGCGATGATGTCCGCTTCGGACAGGGGGCGCATGTCGCGCAGGATGATCGCGCGTCCCAGTTCTCCGGGCATGCGCAGCAGTGATTCCGGCAGCTCGCAGGTGATGTCGCCGCGCGCCCGCGCGTTGTCGATGGCCATCATGATGCTGGGTTGGTCGCTGATCATCGTGCGCTCGTACAGTTCGTGCGCGCTCACGCCGAGCCAGCTGGCGTAGACGCCGAACTTGGCCAGCACCATCACCGCATCGGACTGTTTGCGGTTGAGCTGCAAAAGGATGGAGATGACGTCGCCCCTGAGCGTGCCGGTGTCCGGTCGTTCGATGGCGGCGTGGCTGCGATGCTGCCTCATGGCGGCCACGAACAGTTCCGTGCGGTTCGGCCACCGTCGGTAGAGCACCGGCTTGCTGGTGTGCGCTCTGGCGGCCACGTTGTCGAAGGTGAACTCCTCGGCGCCGCATGTGGACAGCTGCTCCCACGCGGCCTCCAGGATGGCCGTCTCCAGAATCTTGCCTCGACGGCGGGTTCGTTTCGGTGCGGTGTCTGATTCCATGATCATCTCCAATACGCGGCATGGGCGGTGTTCCCGACGATCGGTCACACCGCCTTTTCAAGATACCACGGCGTTTCTTATCTGCGTGTGGATACAATCATGCGTGACAATAAGAAACTTATTGGTGTCTTAAAGAGGTTGGGCATGAACGATACGGAAGGGAAAAGCAGGAGCCTGAATCGCTCCCTGATCTGCCTGTGCGCGGCCGAACTGGTGATGATGATCAACACCACCGCATTCAACGTGGCCCTGCCGAACATCGCCGAATCGCTTGGGGCGGGCATGGCGGAGCAGCAGTGGATCGTGTCCAGCTACAATCTCGTGTTCGCCGCGGTGGTGCTGATCGCCGGATTCCTCGGCGACCGGCTCGGCCATCTCAAGACCATGCTTGCCGGCCTGGGCATGTTCGTCGTCGCATCCGCGATCGGTCTCATGGCAGGGAACGTGCCGGTGCTGCTCGTCTCACGAGCGATCATGGGCGCCGGCGCGGGCGTGGTCATCCCGATGGGACAGGCGCTGCTCGGCATCCTGTTCCGGGGCTCCGAACTGTCCCGCGCCATGACCGCGTGGGCGATAGCCGGCACGCTGGGTGTGCCGTTCGGCCCGCTCGTCGGGGGAGTGCTCACCGCGACGCTGGGATGGCGTGGCATCTTCGGATTCGACGGCGTGGTGTTCCTCGCCGTGATCGTGGTCATCCATATGAACGTTCCGCAGGCGAGCGCGTCGCGCGCATCCCGTTCGCTGCATATGCCGTGGATGTCGGTGGCGATGATGTTCGCCGGATTCACCCTGTTCTCGGCCGGCCTGGTCAACGCACAACACGGTGTGCTGTCGTCGAACGCGTGGATTCCGATGGTGGCCGGCGCCATGTTGATCACGGGATTCGTGCTGCACGACCGCGCGTCCCGCAATCCGCTGATGGCACTCGACCTGATGCGGGACCCGTCGTTCGCGGCCTGTACGCCCGCGTTGATGATGCTGAACTTCTCGATGTACGGCATCATCTTCATCATGCCGGCCTACCTGGAGACGGTGCTGCGTCACGGGGCGCTGGTCGGGGGAATGCTGCTGATGCCGCTGGTCGTCGCCTCCATCGTGGGAGCGAGGATGAACGACTGGATCGTCTCCCGCATCAGTTCACGCGGCACGAGTCTGCTGGCCCTGGTGTGCCTTTCCGCGGGCATGCTGACGATCGGCGTCGCCATGTGGTGGCCCGACGGAATGGCGGAACAGTCGATGGTGGCGGTCGGCCAGGTGATCGCCGGCTTCGGACTGGGCGTCGGCCAGCCGGCAATGCTGACCTGGGCCATGGGCCGGGTGCCGGTCGAACAGTCCGGTGCCGGTTCCAGTCTGCTGACCGTGTTCCGTCAGTTCGGATCCATCATCGGCGTGGGCATTTTCGGCAGCATACAGAGCGGACTGTATACGGCGGGATTTCGTGATCTCGCGCAATCCGCCGGACTCGACCCGCGGTCCGCCGGATCCGTGACGCTGGACTTCCAGCAGGCGGCCGGATTCACGGACGCGGCGGGCGATGCGATACGACAGGCGGCCTCCCACGCCTACGAATCGGCAATGCTGGGCAGCTTCGCCACGGCCGCCGCGATCATCGCCGTCACACTCGGCATCGTCGCACTGCTGTCCCGTACGGCGGCGGCAAAATAGGGGGCCTTTGACCCTACAGTAAGTTTTTCTGGGTGCTATAGACTGAAAGAAAGTTCGAGAACAGACGGGAGACGCGGATGTCGAAACGTAATGGACGAGACAACGATTCGCATACGAGACTGCCGCTTGGTATCTGCCTCGGCATACTGTTTGGCGTTGCCGTCGGCATGCTCACCCATAACATTGTCCTATGGCTCCCGCTCGGCGTGCTGTTTGGTGTCTGCCTGGGCGTTATCTATGATTCCCGAAACAAGCCTCATGATGACAGTGGAGATGATCGCGACAGCTGACCGTCCGTAGATAGAGCTTCCGTGCCTCTTGAACCTGTTATTGGTTGTGGAGTGTGTCTGAAACCGGTCTGTAGGGGTAGAGTGATTCCCAGTGGAATGCTGGTTCCACATCATTGGCGTGTGATGATGATCAGGGCTGATTCCAAGGGACGGTAAGGATCGGATATGGGAATACGGCAATACGTGGTGGATGCGTTCACGGACAAGGTGTTCAAGGGCAATCCGGCGGCGGTATGCCTGCCGGAATCGTGGCCGTCGGACGAACTGATGACGAACATCGCAATGGAGAACCGATTCTCCGAGACCGCGTTCATCGTTCGCGAGCCGGAGGGATGGCGTCTGCGCTGGTTCACGCCGGGAGGCGAGATCGACCTGTGTGGACATGCGACGCTGGCCTCCGCATATGTGATGCTGCATTTCGTCGAACCGGACGTGAACGAAGTGAGCTTCCGGACATTGAGCGGCGTGCTGACCGTGACTCGGAAACGTGAGAACAAGCACGACGGCGAGATCTTCACCATGGATTTCCCCGCATACGATCTCAAGCCCACGCCCGTCACCGACATGATGGAACAGGCTCTTGGTGCTCGCCCCGTTGAGGCATGGCTTGGGCGAGATCTGCTGTGCGTAATGCAGGACGAACAAAGCGTCCGTGCGCTCAACCCCGACATGGCTGCGCTCAAGGAGCTGCCCGGACTGTTGGTCAACGTCACGGCCGCCGGAGATCCGGGGACGGGATTCGACTGCGTTTCCCGTTCGTTCGCACCGAAATGCGGCATCGTGGAGGATCCGGTCTGCGGTTCCGGCCATTGTCACATCCTGCCCTATTGGAGTGACCGTCTCGGCCGGACTGATCTGGTGGCCTACCAGGCATCCGCGCGCGGCGGCGTCATTCACGCAACGGTCGGTAGTGGACGCGTCAGTCTCGGCGGAAGCGCAACGCTGTTCTCCGTCGGTGAGATTCTGCCCGAGTGACTTACGTATCGTTTCCTTCGACTTGTTGCATCGATGTCCTGAAGGCACCGTTGACATAGGCGACGGCGTTGTGCAATTTCCTGGGGTGGGGGATGGGCTGTGCGTTTCACGCGTGGTTAGTGTCCTCCGACGCGCTACAGGGCGCTGACGCCTCCGTCGACGTGAATGGTTTCGGCATTGATGAAGCCATTGCGCATCAGGAACAGGTAGGCATCCGCGACCTCGCCGATCGTTCCGAGACGTTTGAGCGGGTTGGCTGCCGCCATCTGCTTGGCCTGCGTTTGCAGTTGATCCTCCGACATTCCACGCCACAGTCCGGTTGGCGTCCACCACGGTGCCACCGCATTCACGCGTATGCGCGGCGCCGACTCAATGGCCAGTCCCCGCACCAGTGTCTCCACGGCCTGATTGCCGAGCACGGCGCCTGATGCGTTGTAGGGTCGTCCGCCGGAGCCGGCGGTCAGCGTCAGTGATCCGCCGTCCGCGATTCTCGGCAGCATGGTCTGCGCGATCTGCAGCGCGACAAGATATTTGCCGTCCACCGCGGCGCGTATATCGTCCACGTCATTGTCAAGGAATCCGCCACCCATCGCGCCGCCCATCATCGATACCACGTGATCGAATGGCTCATGGGTGTTGGCGAACTCGTCAAGCCGTCGTCTATCCGTCGCATCCAGAACGGACGCCTCAACCGTTCCCGACTTGCCGAGTGCCGTCTTCGCCGCCGCGGCATGCTCGGACGACCGGCCGATCACCGTGACCTCTGCTCCCTCGCCAAGGGCTCGTCGCGCGATTTCCAGACCGAACCCCGACGTCCCACCGATGATGAGTATGCGGCTGCCATTGAGTGATGCCATGATCTATCCTCCTTCGTCTACCGGCTATAGCCGGACTTCGCTGCTAAATCATATGAATGTTCCTTGATCCATCGCATGTTATGCCCGTGATGCGGCCTGTCCGGTTGCGGTTATCGGATGAATATGGATGTCTATTTCAAATATTCGTCGCTGTCAAAGTAACCGGCGATATCGTTGCTGTCAATGATGAGTTGTGGCGCAATGGCGAGCGTGTGATGTGCGTCCTCCGTACCGCAGTACACCATGTCGTGCTCCAGCAGTCCGTTGTCAAAGAACATGCGCATGCCGTTCAGGAACAGAGGGCCGACCGTGCCGACGTCGTAACCCGTACGCTCTTTGACCAGCTCCGGTGACGCCAGATGAATCTGATGCAATCCCAAGGCGCGGCCAAGCGGACGCCATTTCAGGTGTCCCGTGGCGGATGCGACGACGGCGAATACGCCTTCCTTGGCTTCGACGATATAGGTGGCTGCCGCCTTGGTGACGTCGAACACCCGCGCGCCCGATTCCAGATCGACGATCGCGGTCTCGTGCTCGATGATTCGGGCCTGATCGGGATGCGTTTCGGCGAACCGTTTGATTTGTTCGTAATTAGCCATGCCGTGTTCCTCCAAATGCGCTCACGAAGATTCCGGTTGACGAGAACCTCCGTCATCCGTCATTATCCGATGTCCCTCCTACCTATAGAGGTCTATGGAGACGTGGCTTCCACATTCGTATATTGAATGAACGAAGTCTCCTTGCCTTTCAAATCCATTATTGGCTCTAGGGTGCGGAGAGCTTTCTTCGTGATGGCGTGGTGAGGGTCCGTATTCGGGCTTGATCGATGTAATGTAGTCTTATTTATGCATGAATGGGTATTCATCGAGCGTTGCTGTTACCAGACAGGTAGGTTATCGCCGGCCCATGGATGCCAGTCGGGTAGCTTACTGTTGGCATCGTCCGTCGTTAACGCAAATTCATGAAGCTTATGCGGCAATAATATCGGTACTTCACTTGTCGGTTTCAAAAGGAAATCCCATCGATCTTTGTATCCACCGAAAATCGAGGTACCCATACGGGCTTGCTCAGGCCCGCAATTACGCGAACGTTTGGCAGCGGGGTCGGTCAGCCATTTCATATGCCCCAGCCAAGCCCCGGCAGAAACATGGTCCCTCGGAACGATATAGCTGGACAAGGATTGCTGGGGCTCATTCCAGCCAACCAAAACAAACCATTCGTAGAGACTGCGTTGAGCTCCGATTTTGATGGGGTTTAATGCCCACCGCTCATTACGAGAAGTTTTGACCTGAACGCTGATCTGGGCGACATCAAACGGTGCATGACTTCGTTCGGCCAAGATGTCAGTTCGTTCCAGCCCATCTCGTGTCAATGCGGGAGCCCAACCGTTCATCGCTAATTTGCAGCATGTCCAAAATTCTCCAACCGATTTTACGGCTTTGGTGTCGGAAACCATGATGTACTCCTTGAACAGACAACCATCGTCTCACTATGACTCTAGTTCATTCTTAGTTTTCCTGAAGCCAAGGTGGTACATGTTGCCGGTGGATGACAGATATGGGGGTGAGCTGCAGATGCATTCGACCTTACCGGTCTTCTTGTTTACGCGCCAGTCGTAGCCGTCAAGCATCACAAAATCGGTGGGCTGTATCTTTCATGCGCAGGGGGCAACGCCGTCTGCCCTTACGCGGGGTCTGTAAGAGAAAAGCTGGGTTTGACTGTCGGCTTATAACCCACTATCGTATTCCATGAATTCCCCCAATGGGCCTCTCCGGACGGTCTTTGACTGAGCCGTGATGCACTGGGGGTTCTCTTTTTATCAGTGATTTTTGTGGTCCACGGCCCGCAGGTTATAGGCGAATGCGGGCTATTTAAGTGTGGCTTCACTGCCATCGCTAGGACAAGTCGCCACGTCCTCTCCATCCACGGTCAAAGTGGCGGTCCATTTTGTGCCTTTTCCGCCCTTTATAGCCGGATCGGGCAGGTTGGTGGAGAACTTTTCAGTCGTGAAATCTGAGGCAAAGGTTCCCGGATAGTTCTTTTGCTCGGAGGTATTCATGTCAAAGATGAACCGCGAATACTTATTTGTCGAAAATATGTTTTTGAAGCTTGCCTGAGTCATATACCCGGTTTCGGAATCGGTGAACATGATTGAATACATTACGGACTCATTGGCATCCATTAGCGGATTAGGGATCTCCACGTGGAGATATTGTCCCGTTGTGTTCAGAGTGACGCTTTGGAGATGGTCGTTATCCCCTGTGCATGCTCCTGATAACCCGCTAGCCAGCGGCTGCGCTTCGGCACTTGACGAAGAATCGGTTTGGCCGGCTTTGGATGACGAATCCGCCTTGGTATCTGTGCCGCCGCAAGCAGCAAGGGACGCGACTGTCAGAATACTGAGAACAACGGCCGCTGCCTTCTTTCTCATCTTCTTGCCCTCTCTTCTTATCAAAAGTGACTTGTCTTCATTAAATCAGAATGTCTCTGAGACTCGCATATCGACTTCGCGCATTTCCTGATAAATGGCAGCGATATCATTGAGGCTGATGCGGAACTGACTGCGGGCATGTGGAGTCCACTTGTCGCCAGGATCGTAGACGGACTTGCCGTTCTTAAAAGCTTGAAGAAACAGGCCGAAGCTGGTGGAGATGCCGAGGGTGATGGGTGGCCGAACTCGACTAAGATGTTGCCGTCCTCGTCCTCGCGAAGGTATGGGACGTATGCGGCGCGATTGTGTTTGCGTTGTCGGTGACTGAGTAGCTTCAGATACGACCATCCGGCGGCGACGAACCCGTATCCGGTCGAGGCGACGGCAGGTCCGGCAAAATTCCGTATATCATGCCACCAGTGGGGTTGCGCGTTCAGAAGCTTCATGTCCTCATCGGACAGCGGCACGTCGAACTCGTCGGTCTCGATGGGCCAGCATTCGCCCAGCATCGACGGTGGGGTAGCCTTTCTTGCCGTCGGACCGCACGTAGTCGTCGATCCACGGCTGATCGATCCGAGTACGCTCCCACAGCGACGGCCAGGAACTCGCCCTCCACTCGCCGTTGATCAGATACGCGAAACCGAGACCCACCTCCACCTCCCAGCGCGTGGCCGGATGCACATACCTCAGTTCCTCATCGGGTCCGCATGGGTAGAACGCCTTGATCTCCACGGTGCTACGAATCCTGTATCGGTCGAGCAGCTGCTGGTACAGCTCTTGGGTGCGGCTTCTCATCTCTTCGACCAAGGGTAGGTAATCCGTCGTCGGATACACGTCAATCGTGGTGGACACGCTCCAATCATACCGAAAACCCTTGGAATCATTGGAATTGCGGGCCCTACATGCCAGTAATACTGGAATTTTGTTGCTGGAGCCGCAGCCCGAAAAAAAGATGAGGCCCTACTTCCCAAGCGGGAATAGGGCCTACCGGTCGGGCCGGCGGGATTTGAACTCGCGACATCCTGTTAGGATTCGGGGGTTCTTGGCTCACACCAGCGGTCTTGGCTCACCTCGGAACCGTTGGAATAAAGCCATTCTCCGTTTTTAAGTTTCTTTGTTTAGACCACCCAGATTGGCGAATCGTGACGGTCATTGTTAGTAAAATGTTAGCGTCTCGGAGCTCGGGAACAGCGGAAACGCTCGGCGTGTTGCGAATGCCGTTCTGAAGCTGTATTAGCACTCTCGCGGTCCGCGCTCGCTTGCTTCGCTGGTTGCGGTGTCGAAGAGGGCGGCATGTGCTCCCTATTCATCTGATGGTGACTGAGTAACCCCTTGTTATTTTGAAGGGTTGCTTCACTGGTTTCCGTGAGCTCCGTCAGTTACGTTTTCGTTGCAATGACGCCATTTTGCTGACTTTCGCGAGATTCGTTGATCGCCGTTGATTTCGCTGTTCCCCGCGGTCATTGTGTCCCGGCTGTGTCCGCATCGGCGCAGGTGTTCCCCAGTCAAATGAGACGCAATGACTGGGGAACGGCGACAACCGGCTATGAGACATTCGTTCAGGGTACTCATGCGAGACGTGATCTGGACGCAGCTTTCCATCGTCCCCTTGTGCGCTCCACATGCAGCGAGATGCCAAACATCGATGCAAGACGTTCGTCGGTAAGACCTTCGCCTATCGGTCCGGCGAACGTGATGGTTCCCGGCGTCGTATTGCCGTCGAGCGTGGCGTAGACGCGCGGGTGCGCGTCAAGATATATCATGCACTCGTGTTCCGTCATGCGGCCCATCATCGCGATATGGTCGAATCCGGCGGGGATGTCCTCCACCTGATGCGTGACGAGCAGCATCGTACGATCGTCCCGTCGCGAGGCCAATGCCGACAGTTCCCGCAGCACCGTTTCGCGTCCATCCAGGTCAAGGCCAGTGGTCGGCTCGTCGAAGATCAGCAGGTCCGCCGGCGAGACGAGCGCGCGGGAGATCATCACCCTCGTACGCTCGCCTTCGGACAGGTTATGCCACCGTTTGCCGGCCAGATATGCGACGCCGAACCAGCTCATCATCGCATACGCTTTCCCGTACGCCTTGTCGGCAGAATCCTCCGATCCCCGTGAAATCCCCGAGGCGACGACCGTGAGCGGATTCATCTCCGGTCCGACACTGCGACCTGCGACCGAACGCTGCCGAGACGGTGGCCACACGGGCGCGACGGCGTTCCGGGTCCAAGCCTGCGACGGTTCCCGCGCCCACGGCCGTCCCTTGGCGCGTTCACCCGCGAACGCCACAGCCACAGCAGCGTGACGGTTCCGGCGGGAACGGCCCAGATGCCGAGTGCGCCCCGCCATCCGATCGCATCGGACAGGGGCAGGGTCACGGCCGAGGCAAACGCGGCCATGCCGGTCATGCATGCGGAGTAGATGCCGGTGGCGAGTGAGGTGCGGCCGGGATAGTCGCGTTTGACTATGGCTGGCGCCAGGACGTTGCCCACCGCAATCGAGCAGCCGACGATGAGCGTGCCGGTTCACAGTCCGATGGTGCCGAGCGTCGAACGGATCACGATGCCGATCGTCAGGAACGCCATCGCGGCCAGCACGGTCCGTTCGATGCCGAGGCGTTCGGCGGCGCGGTGCACCATCGGGGAAACGACGGCGAACGCGAGGATGGGCAACGAGCCGAGCGGCCCCTGCATCGTCGCGTTGAGATGTTCGGACGCCCCTATCCGCGGCAGCAGCGGGCCGACGGATGTGAGCGGGGCGCGCAGGTTCAGCGCGACGACGAAGACCAATGCGGTCAGTATCGATGCGGCGAATCGCTATGCCGACGATGGTGCGGGATGGCGTTGTGTTGTCTGTTCCATGATGATTGATGGGCGATTGATGGGTGTCCGTGTGATGATGCCGTTGATGCGTATGGGTGGGAGGATGGCCGTCATCGCCCGCCGGGAATACGCGCGGCGATGGCGTTGAGGTTTTCGGCGACCGCCGCGATGATCTCGTCGTCGCTTTGTCCGCCCTCCAGCTTGAGCAGTCCGAGCGAGTGGAGCGTCCCGGCGATGGAGAAGACGGCGGCGATGCGCTCGTGCTCGTTCGCCGCATGAGCGGAATACCGTTCGACGAGCATCGACTCGATCTTGCGGAACATGACTTCGGGGCGGTCGCCGAACAGGATGCGCAAATCGTCGATCTGGCTGTCGACGGCCGGTCTCCAGCCGTTGAGGAACGCGAGCGGATCGGACAGGATCTTGTCCTTGGCGGGGTAATGCTCCAGCATCGCGTCGATGGTTTCGTCCTCGAGTTTGTCGTTCAGGTCGTAGACGTCGAGGTAATGCTTGTAGAACGTGCTCGGGTTGACAAGCGCAAGGTCGCAGATGTCCTTGACCTTGACCTTCGATACCGGAACTCCCGATGCCCGCAGGCGCAGAAACGCCTCGCGGATCGCCTTGCGGGTCTTGACGATGCGTAGATCGGTCATCATGCCCCTTTCGTCTGTTCGTTTGTCGGTGGCGTCATTCCCTCGCCGACCATAAGCCGAGTGTTATACGACGATTCGGGCAAATCGTCGCATAAGCGAGGAATGTCGCATATCGGTGGTTGCCGTCCGTTGCGTTTCGATAATAATTGATGCTCGTTGAATAATCAACAACTATTGTTTATCGGAGTGTTATTGTGAAACTTGGCATCAACAGGAAACAATGGATCATGGTCATCGTGCTGCTCATGGGCACGTTGCTGGCCGTGCTCAACATGTCGGTGGTCACGCCGGCGTTGCCGTCCATCATGAAGGACCTCGGCGTGGATTCCACCACCGTGCAGTGGCTGTCCAGCGGCTATTCGCTAGTCGAGGCGATGGTCATCCCGCTCGCCGCGTTCCTCATGGGACGCTTCTCTACCCGCAGGCTGTTCATCGGCTGCATCTCATTGTTCGCGGCCGGCAGCCTCGTCGCCGTGTTCGCACCGACCTTCCCCCTGCTCATGGTCGGCCGTGTGTTGCAGGCCCTGTGCACCGGCGCCATCATGCCGATGGTCACCGCGGTGATCCTGCTCGTGTTCCCCAAGGAAAGCCGAGGAACGGCGATGGGCATCACCGGACTGGTCGTCGGCTTCGCCCCGGCGCTCGGCCCGTCCATCTCCGGCATGATCATCGACTCGTTCGGCTGGCGCACGCTGTTCGTCATCATGGCTGCCGTCGCGCTGGTCGTCATCGCATTGGCCGCCGTCTACCTGCGCAACTTCGACGGATTCCAGCCGGGCGCGTTCGACCCCGTCTCCGTGCTGCTCTCCTCGGTCGGCCTGGCATGCCTGCTGTACGGACTGTCCACGTTCACATCCACCGGCAACATGGCGCTCACCGTCGCGCTGATCGTCATCGGCGTACTGCTCGTCGCCGTGTTCGTACGCCGACAGCTCAAGGCGAAGGAACCGATGCTGCGTGTCGGCATCCTCGACAACCGCACCTACGCGCATTCGGTGATCATCGTGGCGTGCATGCAGGCGGCCCTCATGGGATGCAACGTCATGGTGCCGATGTTCATCCAGACCGTGCTCGGCGCATCCGCCACCGCCAGCGGGCTCGCCATGCTCCCCGGCGCCCTCATCGGCGCATGCTGCGGCATTGTCTCGGGCCGTCTGTTCGACAAATACGGCATTCGCAAGGTCTCCCTGCCCGGCCTGACGGTCATGACCATTGGCGGCGTGCTCATGGCGCTGCTCGGCGCCGATGCTTCGGTCGTCGTCACCGCATGCGCCTACACCGTGCTCTACGCGGGACTCATGTTCGCCATGACCCCGGTGAACACCTGGGGCATCAACGCGCTCGACAACGAGAACATCGGACACGCACAGAGCGTCACCAACACCGTCGGACAGATTGCCTCCTCGATGGGCACCGCCCTCATCGTGTCCATCTCCGCGCTGTCCACCACACTCGCGCCCACCGCCACCGAACACGCGCAATCCATACTCGGCTCGACGCTGGCATTCGCCGCCATCGCCGTCATCCTCGCGGCCGCCCTCATCATGGCGCTCCTGACGACGCGGACTCGCCGTGGCGCGGCGAAACGGACCCTCGCCAGACAGTGACCGAACCGACAGCGCAACGACAAACACAGAACCAAACGAAACGAGACAAAATGAACACCACGAACAACTCGCTGACCCACAACATCCGCACCTTCCGCCACGGCACCGAACCGCTGGTGGACCCCATCCGGGACACCTTCATCCGCACCGACAAAGCCGGCAACTCATGGTTCTGGGTCGGCCATTTCGAGGCGGACGGACACGCCCTCGACTTCATGTACCACGTCAGCGTCCTGCAGTTCTCCAAATACCTGCCGGTACGCATGATCAACAGCGTGCTGTCCATCACCGACGAGACCGGGCACGTCTACCGCCACGAGGACCGCTTCTACAAGGTCAGACGAGGACAGGTCGCAGGGCAGGGGCTGCACATCCGCACCGACAAGGACGTCATCGAAGGCGACCTCGACAACATGCGCATCGCATCGGCCATGCCGAACGGATCCATCTATCTCGACCTGCACGGCACCGGATACCCGCTCTACAGCCTCGGCACCGGCTACTTCCAGATCGCCGGAGTGCCCAACTACCAGTACTCGTTCCCGCACATGGCAGCCAAAGGCGTCATCACCCTCGACGGCCAACGACACGAGGTGGAGGGCATGGTATGGATGGACCGCCAGTTCGCCGGCATGCCCAAAGGCAGAAGCCTCAAGGACGGCTACAACTGCAAGTGGCTGTGGATGAACCTCTGCTTCGACAACGACACCGACGTAATCAGCCTGTGGGGCGTAACCGAACTGGCCACCGGCAGCGAACACTGCTGGGCGAGCGTCCTGCACGAGGACGGCACCCAATCCTTCACCGGCGTGGATCCGATGGCCGGAGACTCCTTCAACGTGTGGGAAAGCCCCGTGACCGGCATGAAATACCCGACCGGATGGAATATCTCCATACCCGAATGGGACGCAAAACTCACCGTCACGTCCATCATGGACGAACAGGAAATCGCCTCGCCGAACCCCTCCGGCCGCAAATACGAAGGCGCGAGCAAGGTGGTCGGCACCTACCGGGGACGCCCGGTGACGGGCCACTGCTGCCTCGAACTCGTCGGCGGATGGAACTAGCGACACCGGTTTATCCTCCCGAAAGCACCGGCATCGGTCCAATTGCACCAACCTACCGAAGAGGACAGATCCGACGATACCGTGAACAAGGAATTCGGGATGGACGCTAAATAACCTTCAGGTGGTTTTCACACAAGAAAAAGCCCGTTTCGTGCATAACATCACGAGACGGGCTTAGCTCATTGATGGTATCCGGCTTCATTATCTGGATCGGCGAAGACGCCACGTCATTGCCGCTGATCGCCACCAAACAGGCCGGCGTCAACATGCAGGGCAAACAACGGCCGCACCTCGACAATGGAGGCGCCCCCACCATTGTGTGACGACCTGTGGGAGCTGTACTGCGATACCGAACGACTCATGCGGCAACCGGCCACCCGATTCGGATTCCCGAACGCGGCGACCCTACACGCCACGGTGGTCGGTCTGGCGAGCTCGGCGCTCGTCAACATGGATCCATTGCTGGCCTGTGGCGACGTGCTCGACTGGTACGAGGGGATCCGTAAGGCGGTCAACCCGGCTCTAGGCCGCGCATCGTGTTTGGCACATGCCCGGACTGCGGGGGAGTGGTATGGGCAATCAGAAAGAACGGTACGGTGAGTGCGCGGGCTGCGGAGAGAAGGTGAACCGTCGCGTCGTGGCCGACCGACTTATCCTGTCCGATCGTCAGTGAGATCAGAGGTACCGCCGGCGAGCTGAGCGCCGAGTGCGCGAAAGGCCGGCATACGACTGCCCGCAAGCACGATACGAAGCTGGGTCAAGCGTGGCCGACTGTGTTGCGGATCCGACGGCAGACTCTCCCTGAGCGAACTGGTGCCATTGCTGAGAAAACGCGCCGACTACGGAAACGAAACCTGACAGGGCTGTCGTTGATACATAATCAGCGGCAGCCTTTTTGTCACTGGAAGGGCGCTTTGCCGTAGAAGGCCATCTGCTCGTCGCCCCACCATGTCAGGAACTGTTCGGCAGTCTCGCCGTTATGCCCGTCACTGTCGAATGCTCCATCTGTGGACGCCAAACGACCGTCGGTCTCTTCGGCCAACGCCGCTGCGACGAAACCGTAACCGATGGAGGGAACGGCCGGACCGGCGAAGTTCCGGTATTCGTACCATGAGTGATCCTGAGCATTAATTAATCGTAATTCCTCCACAGTCAACGGCATATCGAACTCGTCAGCCTCGATGGGAATTACCTCGCCCAACATGGACGCCGGGTAACCATATTCTCCGTTGGTCCGCTCATAATTATCAACCCATGATTGGTCCACCCGGTCACGGGTCCACAATGACGGCCAAGAGCTTGACCGCCACTGGCCGTTGATTAGATAAGCAAACCCGAGATCCATCTCCACCTTCCAGCGCGTGGCCGGATCCACATACCGTATTTCCTCATCGGCGGTCTTGCACGGGTAAAACGCCTTCACCTCCACGGTGCTGTGAATCCCGTACCGGTCGAGCAGCCGTTGATAGAGCTCCTGGGTGCGGCTTCGCGTCTCTTCGACCAAGGGCAGGTAATCCGTCGTCGGATACACGTCAATCGTGGTGGACATATCCCTAATCGTACCCAAACCCTTGGAATCACAAGGATTACCGGCATCGTCCGACGTTAACAAAAAGTGTTAGCGGATTCAGCCAATCCGTTAACACTGGAATTGTGTTAACGAGCAGTCTCGGAGCAAAACAAAGAAGCCCTACATCCCAATCGGGAGTAGGGCTCACGGGTCGGGCTGACAGGATTTGAACCTGCGACATTCTGCTCCCAAAGCAGACGCGCTACCAAGCTGCGCTACAGCCCGTTGCATTCACATCCAAACCGAAAAAATCGGCTGCGTATGAACACGAATCACTAGTATAACCCATGCCGGTCCGCGTGTTGCGCCGCAATTGCCATTTGCCGTACCGGGCCTTTACTGAAACCGCTGCATGAGGAGGACGATGACCGTGACAAGGACGGTAAGCGCAACGATCATGACGATCAGGATCGTACCGTCGCCAACGCCACTCATGCCAAGCACCAGACCAAGCGTTACGAGAATTGCGGTGAGGGCCAGCGTCATTCCGGTCACCCGTCCGTACCATTGACGGGAGTGTCGTGCCTGATCCGGTATGGATGGCCGATTTTCTTCGCCATGACGCTCGGCGAACATACCGAATCGTTGCAGGGGAGTGGCGCCCTGACGCAGCTGCCGATAGCGTTCGTCGCGCGCTTTGCGTTCCCGTCGTTTGCCCTCCCAGTATCCGTGGTCCATGATGGCCGAGTCCTTTCCGTATCGGCGTGGCGAATAGTTCGCCGAGGAATCATGCCTGAACAACCACTTCAGGTGATTTCATGGTAGGACGTTTCCGTCATTGCCAAAAGATGCCATCGTAGCCGTCCATGAAAAACGAGATCGGGGTTCTTGCCGCAGTCTCGACCTATAATCGGCGGGAAGGCAACGGCACGGGCATACCCGGCACAACGAACGGAGGCTCATGGGCAGGCATCAGCAGGCGGAGACACTGGGACTCATCGCATCCCTGATCTGCGCGCTCGCGTCCGGTCTGATCATGGAGCTCTACCTCACGTTCGCCTCGGCCATCTGGCTGGTTTCCGGACGACTGTTCTCCGTCTGTGCCGGCGTGGTGGCTGCGTGCGCCGTCATCTCGTTCATCGTCGGATACACTAGGCAATCCCGGTCGTGGAGTCTCAAACGCGGGTGGATCGTCCCCGTTCGCCGCGCATTCGAAACGCTGTCCCTGTCCGTGGTCTATGCATCCACGGTCTTCCTCAGCGTGTACGCGATGCTGGGCGTCATCAACGGCATCATGGGCATCAGCCTGTTCTCCTCGTACATTCCCTCGGTCACGGCCATATTCTCCGGAGTCGTCGGCTATGTGGTCTTCGTACAGGCCGACACGCTCAACTCGCAGACCATCGCATCCCTCCTGCCATTGTTCGTCGTTTCGGGCGTAAGTACCGCAGGCCTGACCACCGACGATCCCAACTGGTGGAAGAACAACTTCTCCCAGCTTGGCGACCGCACCACGTTCGCCGCGCGTATGTTCAACTCCACGCTGATCCTCGCCGGCATCTGCGTGGTCATCCTCAGCTACTTCGCTATCTCCGAACTCATCACCACACAGCGCATGCGACTCAAATGGCGCATCGTCAACGGCACAGGCGAGGCTCCCAAGGTGGGCGACGAACCGAAGACCGAATTCGACATTCCACACTTCTGGGCGCGCATTCTCTGCCTGGCCATACTGCTCACCCTCGCCGGCGTCTGCTTCGCCGGCGTGGGCATGTTCCGATACACCCCGCACCCCATCCTGCACAACGTGTTCGCACGCGGGCTGAGCCTGCCGATGAGCCTGCTCATGATCTTCCTGCCGTGGCTCGCACCGCAGCTGTCGCGCGCCATGTACGTGGTATCCGACCTCATCATCGCCACCATCGTGATCGCCGGATTCAACTGGCTGCAGGGCAACACCACGCTCACCAACGTGGAGGCGCTCGCCTGCATCCTGTTCATGGGATGGTTCATCGTGTTCTCACGTCAGATCGCGGCCATCGAGGCGGATCGCGTGTACGCCCAGCTGACGGCGGAACGACCGGTGAGTGTGGTGCCGCCGGACTCACGTATTTCGCCGCAGAACTAACACGATTACGATCGATGATCGTGATACGGCTCGTGATACGACGATGCCCGTCACGCCGAATCGATCGGTGTGACGGGCATCATTCGTTCATTGGACTTGCCGGCGTCAGTCCATGAGTCTGCGCGAACGCTTGGCGCTCATGAGCACCAGGAAGCTGCGCGGCTGTGCGGTGATCACGAAGCCGGCCTCATAGGTGAGCTCCGGGCCCTTCGGGTTGAAGGTGTCGGCCACCAGCGTCCACGTGGATCCGTATTTCTCATCGGGCAGCTTGAACACGATCGGCTCGTAGTGTGCGTTGAAGATCAGCAGGAAGCTGTTGTCGGTCATGGGGGAGCCGTACCAGTCGGTTTCGGGGATGTCCTTGCCGTTGAGGAACACCATTACCGACAGGGCGTGCGTGTTGCCCCAGTCCTCGCGGTCCATGACCTCACCGGTATGGTCGAACCATTCCGCCTGCGGGATGCGGTCCGACGTATCGCCGGCGGCGCGTCCGGTGAAGAAGCGCCTGCGGTGCAGCACCGGGTGGTTGAGACGCAGATGGATGAACTTCTTGGTGAACTCGAGCAGGTCGCGACGATCCTGATCGAGTTCCCAGTCCGTCCACGAGATCTCATTGTCCTGACAGTAGGCGTTGTTGTTGCCCTGCTGGGTACGGCCCACCTCGTCGCCGCCGCAGATCATGGGAATGCCCTGACTGACCAGCAGCGTGGCGAGGAAGTTGCGACGCTGACGCTGACGCAGGCAGTTCACGTCCTGGATGTCGGACGGGCCCTCCACGCCGCAGTTCCACGAACGGTTGTGCGATTCGCCGTCGCGGTTGCCTTCGCCGTTGGCCTCGTTGTGCTTGTCGTTGTACGTGACCAGATCGTTGAGCGTGAAGCCGTCGTGTGCGGTGATGAAGTTCACCGAAGCGACGGGTCGGCGGCCGTTGGCCTGATACAGGTCGGAGCTGCCCATGAGTCGGCTGGCGAACTCGGGGAGCGTGGACGGCTGCGAGCGCCAGAAGTCGCGCACGCAGTCGCGGTAGCGGCCGTTCCATTCGGACCAGCTGGACGGGAAGCCGCCCACCTGGTAGCCGCCGGAGCCCAGATCCCACGGTTCGGCGATGAGCTTGATGTGGGAGAGCACCGGATCCTGCTCCACGATGTCGAAGAATGCGGAGAGCTTGTCGACCTCCTGGAACTGGCGGGCCAGCGTGGCGGCCAGATCGAATCGGAAGCCGTCCACGTGCATTTCGGTCACCCAGTAGCGCAGCGAGTCGGTGATGAGCTGCAGCGCGTGCGGGGAGCGCATGAGCAGCGAGTTGCCGGTGCCGGTGGTGTCGAAGTAGTGCGCGTAGTCGCCATCCACCAGACGGTAGTAGTTGCGGTTGTCGATGCCGCGCAGGCTGAGTGTGGGGCCGCGGTGGTTGCCTTCGGCGGTGTGGTTGTACACCACGTCGAGGATGACCTCGATGCCGGCCTCGTGGTAGGCCTTGACCATGGACTTGAACTCGTTGACCTGCTCGCCGTACTCGCCGGAGCTGGAGTAGGCGTTGTGCGGGGCGAAGAATCCGATGGTGTTGTAGCCCCAGTAGTTGCTCAGCCCCTTTTCGGTGAGGAACGAGTCGTTGACGAACTGGTGGATCGGCATGAGCTCGATCGCGGTGATGCCGAGCTCCTTGAGATAGTTCACCACGGTGGGGTAGGCGAGTCCGGCGTAGGTGCCGCGAATTTCGGCCGGCACGTCCTTGCGCAGGTTGGTCATGCCGCGCACATGGGCCTCGTAGATCACCGAATCGTGGTAGGGAATGTTGGGGTGCTTGTCGTTGCCCCAGTCGAAGAACGGATTGACGACCACGGATTTCATGGTGTGGTGCGCCGAATCCATGGTGTTCATATGGTATTCGTTGTCGGGGTCGCTGAAGTTGTACGAATAGAGGCTTTCGTCGTCGTCGATGCGTCCCTGGATGGCGCGCGCATAGGGGTCGAGCAGCAGCTTGGAGGGGTTGCACCGATGTCCGTTGTTGGGATCGTACGGACCGTAGACGCGGTAGCCGTAGCGCTGTCCCGGCTGGATGCCCGGCAGATAGTTATGCCATACGTAGGAATTCTGTTCCGTCATTTCAATGCGGGTCTCGTTGTCTTCCGCGTCGAAGAGACAGAGTTCCACTTTTTCGGCCGCTTCCGAGAACAGGGCGAAATTCACTCCTGCGCCGTCGTAGCGAGCTCCCAATGGATACATTGAACCTGGTCTGATCTGCATACCTACCAGTATCGCATTACCATGTCACAAAGTCGCGTTCGAGGGTGAACCCAGGATGAATCATGCGTGATGCGTGTCGATTCCGCGATTTTGCCGGCGTTCCGTTCCTTGGTTGTGAACGGTCACGTTGATAGACTGGCCCTGTACCAGTAGAGACCAGCGAAGAGACGAAGGAGTTTTCGCCATGGCAGATGGATACAAACCGGTTGGGGATGGGGAATCGCAATACGTGCCGCCGGACGGCGCATCGACAGGCGATGAGGAGACCGACAAGACTTCCACGACATCCACGGGGAATACCCCCGTTCCCGGCAGTGAGCAGCAGGGAGGCTTCTCGTACGATCCGGTTACGGGACAGGCTCCCGCCCAGCCTCAACATCCGGGGCCCATTCCCGGCTCATTCCAATCCACTCCAACCACGCCGCAGGGAGTGCCTCCATATCAGCCCTACCAGCAGCCCTACCAGTATTCGCAGCCGCAGCAGCCATTCGGTCAGCCCGCCTATGGAGGCGGATACGGTCAGGATCCCACCCAGCTTCAGCCGGGCGTGGCACCATCGTCATTCGGTCAGCCCGCGGACGCGTCGGCCTCGTCCGTAACGTCGCCGTTCCAGTCGCAGCAGCCGGGCGCCCAGTCTCCCGTATCCGGCGCTGGTGCGGAAGCTGATCCCAATGGTGTGGCCAATTCGTCTGATCCGTTTGGCATCCCACCGTATGCGGGCGACGCCAGTGCCGGCGCGCCGTACGCATCTCCGCAGCCTCAGACCCAGCCGACCACACCGCTGCCGGGCGCATCGTTCGGCGAGTCGTTCACACCGGCGGCCGGCGGCCAGCCTTCCGCTCCACAGGATGACAGCCAACCGCCGTCGCAGCCGACTGGCAACGATCCCGCAGTGCCTGCGGGAGCACAGCCCACGTCCTTCGCATCAGGGCCGGTTCCCCCGATTTCTCAGACGCCCGGCGTTCCGCAGAATCCGGGAGCGGTTCCTCCGAATGTTCCTCCGTTGGGTGGCCAACCTCCCTACGGCGGTTACCAGCAGCCTGGCCAGCCTCCGCAGGGGCAGTCTCCGTATGGCGCACCTATGCCGCCGGCTCCGAAGAAGTCCAACAAGAAGCTCGTCATAGGATTGAGCATCGCCGGCGGTATTGCCGCGCTCATCGTCATCGTGCTCGTGGTGCTCGCCTTCCTGCCCAGCGGCAAACCCACCGCGGACGACTACACCAATGCGCTGAACCAGACGTCGAAGATCAGCAACCGGTACTACAGCATCAAAACGAAGCTCAACGATGTGTACTCGGTCTCCTATGATCCCTCCAAGAATCTGGACGACAAGGACATCTCCAGCCTGAAACAGAAGGTGAAGGACTACCAAAGCGCGGTCTCCGACTTCGGCAAGCAAGACAAAATCATGAAGGACGAAAACGTCAAGACCAAGTACGACGCCTATGTGAAGGCGTCCGACAAGTACGCCTCGTACATCAACGGTCTGGCCGACTCCGCGCTGCCGATGTCCAAGGCCGTGAAGGCATGCTCCGATACGCCGTCCTCCTCGCTGTACGAGAGTGACTTCTACGACAAGTACAACCAGTACATCTCCGACTGCTCCTCCAGTCTCGACGAGCTGAGCAAGGCAAAGGACACCGACGTGGCCAAGTACGGCACCGACATGAAAGATTACATCGGCAAGCTGGGCGAGCTCATCGGCAAGATGCAGGCGCTCGGCAATCCGAACGACCTTCGGTATGGCACCGACCAGTACAACCAGATGAACGATCTGCAGGACGAATACTACGATCTGAGTTCTGACGGCTACAACATCGACTCCGACTTCTCCAAGGCCCTGCAGGAGACCGAGGACAAGATGAACCCGGAGGACGAGCTCAATGATCTCCGCGACGCAGTGCAGGACGGATTCCACGACGCTCTGAGCCGATGATCGATCGATAACCGGTAATCGGTAATCAAGCAAGGCAACCGTCAATCGGGCCCGCGTTCGTGGAATGCGAACGCGGGCCCAACCATATCTCACGCTAGTATGGCAGGCATGACAGCTTCCACAGATCTTTGGCGCGCCCCCAAGGCGGCGGCGCCCCTCAACGCCACGGTCACCATTCCGGGCAGCAAGTCCCTGTCCAACCGATACCTCATCCTCGCGGCCATGGGCTCGCGGCCGGTCACGTTGATCGGCCTGCTGCGCTCGCGCGACACCGAACTCATGATGGGCGCCCTCGAATCCCTGGGCGTGGAATGCCGCATCGACGAGCATGAGGAAACCACGGTCACCGTCGTGCCGCCCGCCGACGGCGTATTCAAGGGAAACTCCTCGGTGTTCTGCGGTCTTGCCGGCACGGTGATGCGCTTCGTGCCTGCACTGGCCCTGTACGCCGACGGCCCGGTACGGTTCGACGGCGACGAGCAGGCGTACCAGCGTCCGATGGCCCCGCTGCTGGAGGGGCTTGAACAACTCGGCGCTCGCATTGACTACGAAGGCGAGCGAGGCCGTCTGCCGTTCACGCTCACCCCGCCGGAACACGCCGATGGGGGAGCGGTGGCGATCGATTCGTCCGGCTCCAGCCAGTTCATCTCCGGCCTGCTGCTGGCCGCGCCGAAGCTTGCGAGCGGCCTTACGCTGACTCATACGGGCGAGCACCTGCCCAGCCTGCCGCACATTCGCATGACCATGGCCGATCTGTCGTCCGCCGGCGTGGACGTGAGCATGGATGGCCATACGTGGACGGTGCGTCACGGCGCCGTGCAGCTGCCGGAACAGGTGGTGGTCGAGCCGGATCTATCCAATGCGGCACCGTTCCTCGGCGCGGCACTGATCGCGGGCGGTACGGTCCGCGTGCCGAACTGGCCGGAGACGACCACGCAGCCCGGCGGCCTGCTGCCTGGATATCTGGAACGCATGGGCGCCGATGTGTCGGTCGACGTGGCGGACAACGGCGTACGCACGCTGGTGGTCACGTCCGACGGCACGATTCACGGTCTTGGCGAATTCGACCTGTCTGCGGCCGGTGAGATCGCACCGTCGTTGGCCGCGATTCTGGTGTTCGCCGACGCGCCGACCTCGCTGGTGGGCATCGGCCATCTGCGTGGCCATGAGACGAACCGTCTGGAGGCGCTGGTCACCGAGATCGAACGTGTGGGTGGCAGTGCGCATGAGCTGCCCGACGGTCTGCATATCGACGCGGTTCCCACGGACTCCCTGCACGGTGCCGTGATGGAGACCTACGCCGATCATCGCATGGCCACGTTCGCCGCCATGCTGGGCCTGCGCATCGACGGCATCGATGTCGTCAACGTGGCGACCACGCGCAAGACCATTCCCGACTTCGTAGGCCTCTGGACCTCCATGCTCGCCTGAGAGCCATCGCTCTTCGTGCTCTCTCGTTCCGTCGCTGTGTTGCCTTTCTGGTGAGCAGCTTTGTCGGAATTAGCTGACGTCTATCCCTTCGTCGTGCTCCCTCCCAGGGAGGGAGCACGACGAAGCTGACTGAGGGAGGGATGAAATCCCGACGTTCCGTCATCAACACGAAAAGGGTGGGTACCCAACCGGATACCCACCCTTTTCGTATATCCTCGTTCCGCCCGCAATCAGCGGCCGGAACGAATCACGTCAATGGTTCACTTGGCGAACACGTTGCCGTAGGAATCCTTGCCCTCTTCGGCGATGGCGGCGGACTTGCGGGCGATGGCCAGCTCTTCGTTGGTCGGGTAGACGGCCACGATGACGGAGCTGTCGGGCGTGGAGATGACGCGCGGCTCGGAGGTGTGCACGTTGTTCTTCTCCTCGTCCAGCTTCACGCCGAACGGAGCCAGACGATCGATGACCATCTTGCGGATGGCGGAGGCGTTCTCGCCGACACCGGCGGTGAAGGTGATCACGTCGACGCCGCCCATCTGAGCGGTGTAGTTGCCGATGTAGGCCACGATGCGGTGCACGTACACGTCGAGGGCCAGCTTGGCGTTCTCGTCGCCCTCGTCGGCCAGACGCATGACCTCACGCATGTCGCCGAAGCCGGTCATGCCGGTCAGACCGGACTTCTTGTTGAACAGGGAGTCCAGCTCGTCCACGTTCATGTGGGCGTTGCGGATCAGGTGGAACACGACGGCCGGGTCAATGTCGCCGGTACGGCCGCCCATGACCAGACCCTCGAGCGGGGTGAGGCCCATGGAGGTGTCGATCGGCTTGCCGGAGATCTGGGCAGAGGCGGAGGCGCCGTTACCGATGTGCAGCACGATCTGCTTGAGGCCCTCGGCGGGCTTGCCGATGAGCTCGGGCACCACGGAGCCGACGAACTCGTGGGAGGTGCCGTGAGCGCCGTAACGACGGATCTGGTAACGGTCGGCGATCTCCTTGTTCAGGGCGTAGGTGCTGGCTTCCTTGGGCAGCTGGAAGAAGAAGGAGGAGTCGAAGACGAAGACCTGCGGCACGTCGGGCAGCAGGGAGCGCATGACCTCGGCGCCCTTGGCCTCGGGGCCGTTGTGCAGCGGGGCGAGCACGGCCAGATCCTTGACCTTGCCGATGGTCTTGTCGGTGACCAGGGCCGGACGCGGGAAGATGGAGCCGCCCTGCACCACGCGGTGGCCGACGGCGACGATGCCGGACTCGGACAGATCCGGGCCGTACTCCTTGAAGAAGCCGAGCACGCGCTTGAGGCCTTCCTCGTGATCGTGGATCGGCTCGGTCAGCTTGTGCTTCTCACCGTTGTACTCGTGCTTGTAGTTGCCGTCGATCGGCTCGCCGATCTTCTCGACCAGGCCGGATGCGATGCCTTCGCCGGTTTCGAGGTCAACCAGCTGGTACTTGATCGAGCTGGAGCCGGAGTTGATGACAAGGACGGTTTTCGCCATTATGGGCTTCCTCCATGTGACTAGTGATTGGGGAGCTTGCGCTCCACTTCCTCGATTGAGATTACTCGTTGGCCGCTACATTGTGGTACCGGTTTGCGTCGTTTTCCATGGACAAAACCGTTCCAATCACAAGGGTTGGAGCGGTTTTGTGAGGAATGTCACAATCGGTGGCGTCGGGCATTGAAAACGATCGACGTCACCGACTGCCGGTTGGTCAGTCGATCGTCCGTCTGGTCAGATTCCGCGGCGGTCGTGTGACCAGAGTCGTCAGCAGCAGTGCGACTGTCGCGATGCTCACGACGAGTGCCACCTGCACCGGCCAGACGGGATCGGTGTGCAGCCATGCGCCGTCGAGTCCGATGCGACGGTTCCACGCCACATGGAACCAGCCGAGCGCCAGTCCGGTCACCATGCCCAACGGTATGCCGGTCATCAGGATCAGGCTTGCCTGGGCGAAGCCCACACGTTTGAGGAACCCGGGGGAGGCTCCTACCGCGTGCATGGTGGCCATGTCCCGCTGCGTCTGCGTGCGGGCCAGCAGCAGCGAGACCACGGTCGCCACCAGAGCGAACACCGCCAGTAGCAACGTCGGCAGCAGTGCGCTTGGGCTGTCTCGCAGTCCGCGATACTCGGTCGGCTGCACCAACGGGTAATCGGACTGTATGGAGTCGATGGCCTTGTCCATCGTCAGGAATTCGGATCGGGGTGCGAAGTTCACGTATTCTCCGATATACCGGAACTCGGTGAATCCCAGTCCCCGAGCCGTCTGTTCGCTCATGGCAAGCGGGTAGAAGCCGCGGATGAACATGGCCGGCTTGGACACGATGTCGGTCGCATTGCTCCGATCAGGCAGTCCATCCGACATCGGAGCGACGGCCAGTTCGACCTTGCCATCGACCACCTGCGCCGCATTGTTCACCACGACGCCGCCGCCATCGATCATTCTGGCCGCCTGTTCCGCATTCGGATAGCCCGACAGGCGCATGGCATCGCCACTCATGACCAGCATCTCGGTATCGGCGTTGATCATGCTGATACCGTGCATGGATCCATGGTTCGCCGCGGAGGCGTCCACGCAACGTACCGGGGCGCCGGGATAGATGACGGAAGCGGTGTCCTGCCCCTGATCGGTGGAGCATTCCGGCGCCGATTGCGGCAGCAGCGCCCGAGCGATAAGGAGATGCTGCGGTTCGGCTTGCTGCGTCTCTTGCCGATCGGTGCCGTAGTCGGCTTTGGGCATGGCCGCCGCATACAGAGGCTGATGCGCGGTGATCGGATACCGTTTGGCGAGCGCATCGACGGCATCCGCAACGACCATGCGATCGTAATCGTTGCTGATCGGTACGCTGACGCTCACGATCATGGCGCGGTCGCCGATGACGGCCGCTCCGTTATTGTCACGATCATTGGCGAAGGCCGATCCCACCAGAGTCAGCGAGTACGATGCCACGGTCACCGTGATGAGCACCGCGGTGGCGGCCGGAACGAACCGATGATGATGACGTGACGCATCGCGCAACGCCAGCCGCAGCGACAGCGGCGCAATCCTGCCGATGACGGCCGCAGCAACGGTGAGACTGCGTACCAACTGAATCAGTCCGACAAGCGTCAGTGCGACGGTGGCGACGAACAACAGCACGTGCACGGACGACGAATCACCGTGCGTCAGATGAGGGACCGGCAGTGTCAGACTGACCGCGCCGCAGGCCAAAGCCCCGGCGATCAGCAACGGGCCGGACACGCGCAACGCGATCGCTGCCACGCGACGTCGTCGCGGTGAATGATGGGATTCGGAAGGATTGTCCTTCAGCGCATCCACTGGATTCAGCCGGCTAACCCGCCGGGCGGGCAACAACGTGGCCACATAGCCGATCACCACGGCCGTCAGCAATATCAGGCCGAGCATCGACCATGGGAACGATGCCAGAGTCTCGCTGATACTGATCGACCGATACCGTGGAACGACCAGCATCATGACGGCAGCGCCCAACGCCGTGCCCAGCACCCCGCCGGTAAGACCGATGACCATGCCCTGCGCGGTGACGATGCGTTTGAGATCACGCGGGCCGGCACCGGAGGCCGCCGCCAGGCCAAGCGTTCGCCGCTGCTGATCGGTGGATACCGAAAACGCCGGCGTGATCAGACACAGCATCGTCGCAATACCCAGCAGAGCCATAATTCCCAACGCCACGGCACGGTCCAGCACGATCCTCGGATCGACGCTTACCGGATAGCGGTCGCTTGGATCGGGATAACCGTCCGTCAATACGTGACGCGACACAACAAACGCTTGCAGGGTATTGAGTTTTCTGATCTGATCCCATGTGATCGGTCGGTCGCCCACCGCCAGATAATGCCCATCGACGCCCGCATGGTCGCGTTCCACCATCGTGGACATCCAGCCGTCAAGACACCACGCACGGTTATCGGCATCGTCCACCAGACCGGAGACGCGCCATGCGCGCTGGGAGTCCTCGATCACATCGCTGATGCGTCCACTGGTGTTCATGTATCCCTGAAACGGGGGAGCGGTGAACGCCACGGTATCGCCCACCGCAAGATGCAGATGGTTCGCCAACGCCGTGGATATCACGATCTCGGTATCGTCCTGCGGTGCCCTACCCGATGACGGCGCAGGCATCAGCTGTCGCAGCGCAGTGCCACCGGCCTCGGTCATCGTGGCCGTGGTGGTGGAGGCGATCGACTTTCGGGAGACGATCACCTGGGCGCCAGCCTTGCTCTGTTCTCCGGGTTGCATGGACGTGCCGGTGGTCGCCAGCAGCTTTTGCGACTGATAGAACGGCAGCAGCGTAATGCCCTTGGGCAGATGCCGAAGCATCTCATCCGCCGTCGCCGGCACCTGACCGACATCATCGATCCACACGCCCGGCGCTCCTTCGGGAAGCTGCGGGAACGGCTGATTCGACCGTGTGACCGCAGTGGCGGTGATCACGGCCTGCGCGCCGGAGGGAATGGTCGACAATGTGCGCTCGCGATTGGCCGCCACCGCCGTGGTGGCGGAAATCCCCGCGATCAGCGCGGCCACCGGAAGCATGATCAGCAATACGGAGAAGAAGGTGCGCATCCTGTGACGCAGGGCGTCGCGCAATCCCATGCGCAGGACGGGGCGCCAGCGGCACAGGCCCGATCCGACGGCGCCGGCGATGCCGTGACCCTGACATATCCGTCGTATCCGTGCCATCATGCACCCCCGCTCTCGGGATCGTCCAGCAGCATATCCACATCGGACGGACCGGTGTCATCGATGATGCGACCGTCACGCAGAAACACCGTACGGTCGGCCCACGCCGCGAACCGCGGCTCATGCGTGACCAACAGCACTGCTGCGCCATCGTCGGCTCGACGTCGCAGCACCTCGAGAATGGCGGTGCCGGAATTGGAATCCAACGCGCCGGTCGGCTCGTCGGCAAGCAACAGACGTCGCTCACCCACCAATGCGCGGGCGATGGCCACACGCTGCGCCTGACCGCCGGACATATCCTCGGGAAGACGATCCGCCAGCTCCGACACTCCCACCTCGTCGAGCGCGCGGACCGCCGCGGCCGCGGCTTTACGAACGTTGCATCCGTCAAGCTCCAGAGGGAACTGCACGTTCTCCTTCGCCGTCAGGCCGGGCAACAGATTGAAATCCTGAAAGACGTAACCGATGGAACGCCGCCGGACCGCTGCCCGCTCTGCAGCGTTCAACGAGGCGAGATCACGGCCTTCGACGAGCACCTGACCACTGGACGGAGTATCCAGACCACCGGCAAGATTCAGCAGTGTCGACTTTCCCGAACCGCTGGGGCCCATGATCGCCACAAACTCGCCGGGATGCAGTACAAGATTCGCATGCAGCAGCGCATTGACTCGCCGTGCGCCTTCGCCATGGACGCGCGACACGTCATGCAGGGCGAGGACGGGCGCGGGATCGGACGGCGTCGATCGTGAAGATGATGATGAAGAGGAGACAGGCTGCACAGGGGAGGCGCCGTGCGGCTGCCCAAAGCGTGAAGTGGTCATGATCGTCTTGCTCCTATCCGTGTTGGATGATGTCTGTTCCGTGTTGGACGACGATGTCCAGGAGGAAATGATGAAGCCCGCGTCGTCTAGAGGCGCGCTCGCAGGCGGTGGTCGTCGATGGTGTCGAGCCAGCGCAATTCGGCTTCGGTGGCGAAGATGTGATGGTCGAGCACCAGTAGTCCGGCGACATCGCTTGGAGGCAGTGCGCGGCGGGCGCGGGTGACGTCGTGCAGGAGTCGTTGCAATGCGACGCGTTGCCGTTGAATGAGCGCCGTGACGTCCACCCCCGGTGTGGTCACGGCGAACGCCAGTTTCATGACCAGTTCATCGCGCCCGCGCTGTTCGAGCGTGACCGGTGTGCTCCACCATTGCGACACGGCCTCGCGTCCGGTGTCGGTCAGCTGCCATACCGCGGTTGGTTGGGCCTTGGTGCGGGTGGCGGTCGCGGCGCGATTCGGTGGTGTGGCGACTTTGTCTCTGTACGGTTCGGCGTTTGTGGACCTGACCGTGGTGGTTTCAACGACGGTGATTTCGTTGTCCGGACATTGCTCGATCAGGCCGTCTCGCTGCAGGCGTTGCAACGTGGTGGAGACCTGGCCGATGTTGAGCGGCCACGTCTCGCTGGTGGTGGCGTCGAATTCCTTCTTGAGCTGATAGGCGCTGGCGGGGCTTCGTTGCAGCAGTGCCAGCAGTGCTTCCTTGATGGCCATCGCGTTCCTCCGATCGACCGGCGGATATGAATGGTTACTCGGTAACCTCTTGCTTTATAGGTTACTCGGTAACCATCCAACACGCCAATCGTCCGCGGGGATGAGCGAGTGGCAATAAACAAGGACCTGCCGCCAATATGGGCAAGCAGGTCCTTGTTGCTATGGTTTCTTGCTGTATCTACTGAAACCGATACCGGGGGATCACTCCCACTCGATGGTTGCCGGCGGCTTGGAGGTGCAGTCGAGGACGACTCGGTTGATCTGACGGCATTCGTTGGTGATGCGCGTGGAGATGGTGGCGAGCACGTCGTACGGCAGACGGGACCAGTCGGCGGTCATGGCGTCCTCCGAGGAGACCGGACGCAGGACGATGGGGGAGCCGTAGGTGCGTTCGTCGCCCTGCACGCCGACGGAGTGCACGTCGGCCAGCAGCACGACCGGGCACTGCCAGATGTCGCGGTCGAGACAGGCCTTGGAGAGCTCCTCGCGGGCGATGGCGTCGGCCTCACGCAGCAGGTCGAGACGTTCCTTGGTGATCTCGCCGATGATGCGGATGCCGAGACCCGGGCCGGGGAACGGCTGACGCCAGACGATCTCGTCGGGCAGGCCGAGCTCGGTGCCGATGGCGCGCACCTCGTCCTTGAAGAGGGTGCGCAGCGGCTCGATGAGCTGGAACTTGATGTCCTTGGGCAGGCCGCCCACATTGTGGTGGCTCTTGATGTTGGCCGCGCCGTCGCCGCCGCCGGACTCGACGACGTCGGGGTAGAGGGTGCCCTGCACAAGGAACTTGACTTCCTTGCCGCGGGCGCCGGCCTCTTCGAGTACCTGCTGCTGTGCCTTTTCGAAGGTGCGGATGAACTTCTCGCCGATGATCTTGCGCTTGCGTTCCGGCTCGGAGACGCCCTTGAGCGCGGTGAGGAAGTCATCGGCGGCGTCGACGGTGATGAGCTTGATGCCGGTGGCTTCGACGAAGTCGTGCTTGACCTGCTCGACCTCGCCCTTGCGCAGCAGGCCGTGGTCAACGAACACGCAGGTGAGCTGGTCGCCGATGGCCTTGTGCACGAGGGCGGCTGCGACGGCGGAGTCCACACCGCCGGACAGGCCGCAGATCACCTCGGCGTCGCCGACCTTCTCGCGGATCTTGACGACCTGGTCGTCGATGATGCTGGACGCGGTCCAGTTGTCCGGCAGGCCGGCGCACTTGTGCAGGAAGTTCTCAATGAGATCCTGGCCCAGCGGGGTGTGCTTGACCTCGGGGTGCCACTGCACGCCGTAGAGCTTGCGGGACTCGTCGGCCATGGCGGCGACGGGTGCGCCTTCGGTGTGGGCGAGGACCTTGAAGCCCTCGGGGGCTTTGTTGACGGCCACGCCGTGGCTCATCCAGGTGTTCTGATCGGCGGGGGAGCCGTCAAGGATGCCTTCGGCGTCGGTGATGACGGCCGGGGTCTTGCCGTATTCACCGAGGGCCGCCTTGTCGACGTCGCCGCCGAGCTCGTGGGCCATGACCTGGAAGCCATAGCAGATGCCGAGCACGGGGACGCCGGCGTCGAAGATCTTCGTGTCGATGCGGGGTGCGCCGGGTTCGAAGACCGAGGCGGGGCCTCCGGAAAGAATGATCGCCTGCGGGTCCTTGGCCAGGATCTCATCCACGGGCATGGAGTGCGGCACCAGTTCGGAATAGATGTGCGCCTCGCGCACGCGACGTGCGATCAACTGCGCGTACTGGGCGCCGAAGTCGACGACGAGAACCGGTCCATTGGCCATACGAGCCTCCCTTGGAGTTCAGAAAGATTACGTGAAACGGTGTGTCGATTATCACTGAAGATTGCGACATAGGGGCGTTTGCCGAACGCGCATGCGCATGTCGTTCGTTTGATCGACGACGACACGCCCTTGGGATGCAACAGCGCTTGCGCATTTTCACATGATAGATTTTCACATGCTGTGGCAAACCTCGGCAACCGAAAACCCAAGAGTTAGCGGCCCGGCGCGGCATTTTCGCCCGTTCCTAGAAACGCACAAGTTTCGATCCTCTTTGACAACTTTACGAACATTTCTTAACAAAAGTCCGACGGCCGATTATGCAAAAGTCCGCTCGTTCCTTTACCATTAAGGGCGATTAGGAAATGCAGTTCATTGCACGTTCCAATCCAAGGAACACAAGGGATTGCAATCCTGAGGAAATAACCGATCGCACATCAAGTGCAGAAGTACAGGAGTACACATGACGAGTCCTGTTATTGGCACCCCTTGGAAGAAGCTGAACGCTCCGATCTCCGACGAAACCCTCGAGGCCGTCGACAAGTACTGGCGCGTCACCAACTACCTCTCCATCGGTCAGATCTACCTCCGCAGCAACCCGCTGATGAAGGAGCCCTTCACCCGTGAGGATGTGAAGCACCGCCTGGTCGGACACTGGGGCACCACCCCTGGCCTGAACTTCCTCATCGGCCACATCAACCGTCTTATCGCTGACCACCAGCAGAACACCGTGATCATCATGGGACCGGGCCACGGCGGCCCCGCTGGTACCTCTCAGTCCTACGTCGACGGTACCTACACTGAGTACTTCCCGAACATCACCAAGGACGAGGCTGGCCTGCAGAAGTTCTTCCGCCAGTTCTCCTACCCGGGCGGCATCCCCTCCCACTACGCTCCGGAGACCCCGGGCTCCATCCACGAGGGTGGCGAGCTGGGTTACGCCCTGTCCCACGCCTACGGCGCCGTGATGAACAACCCGAGCCTGTTCGTGCCGGCCATCGTCGGCGACGGTGAGGCCGAGACCGGCCCGCTGGCCACCGGTTGGCAGTCCAACAAGCTCGTGAACCCGCGCACCGACGGTATCGTGCTGCCGATCCTGCACCTCAACGGCTACAAGATCGCCAACCCGACCATCCTGTCCCGCATCTCCGACGAAGAGCTCCACGAGTTCTTCCACGGCATGGGTTACGAGCCCTACGAGTTCGTCGCTGGCTTCGACGATGAGGATCACCTGTCGATCCACCGTCGCTTCGCCGAGCTGTTCGAGACCGTCTTCGACGAGATCTGCGACATCAAGGCTGCCGCTCAGACCGACGACAAGCACCGTCCGTTCTACCCGATGATCATCTTCCGCACCCCGAAGGGCTGGACCTGCCCGAAGTTCATCGACGGCAAGAAGACCGAGGGTTCCTGGCGCTCCCACCAGGTGCCGCTGGCTTCCGCCCGCGATACCGAGGAGCACTTCAACGTCCTCAAGCACTGGCTCGAGTCCTACAAGCCGGAGGAGCTGTTCGACGAGAACGGCGCCATCCGTCCCGAGGTCACCAAGTTCATGCCGCAGGGTGAGCTGCGCATCGGCCAGAACCCGAACGCCAACGGTGGTCGCATCCGCGAAGACCTGAAGCTCCCGAACCTCGACGACTATGAGGTCAAGGAAGTCAAGGAGTTCGGCCACGGCTGGGGCCAGCTCGAGGCCACCCGTCGTCTCGGTGTCTACACCCGCGACGTCATCAAGCTGAACCCGGATTCCTTCCGCATCTTCGGACCGGATGAGACCGCTTCCAACCGTCTGCAGGCCTCCTACGAGGTCACCAACAAGCAGTGGGATGCCGGCTACCTGTCCGACCTGGTCGACGAGCACATGAACGTCACCGGTCAGGTTGTGGAGCAGCTGTCCGAGCACCAGATGGAAGGCTTCCTCGAGGCCTACCTGCTCACCGGCCGTCACGGCATCTGGAGCTCCTACGAGTCCTTCGTGCACGTGATCGACTCCATGCTGAACCAGCACGCCAAGTGGCTCGAGGCCACCGTGCGTGAGATCCCGTGGCGCAAGCCGATCTCCTCCATGAACCTGCTCGTCACCTCTCACGTGTGGCGTCAGGATCACAACGGCTTCTCGCACCAGGATCCGGGTGTGACCTCCGTGCTGCTGAACAAGTGCTACAACAACGACCACGTGATCGGCATCTACTTCGCTGCCGATGCCAACATGCTGCTGGCCGTTGGTGAGAAGGTCTACAAGTCCACCAACATGATCAACGCGATCATCGCCGGTAAGCAGCCGGCCGCCACCTGGCAGACCCTGGACGAGGCTCGTGCCGAGCTCGAGAAGGGTGCCGCCGAGTGGGAGTGGGCTTCCAACGTTCACTCCAACGACGAGGTCGAGGTCGTCCTGGCCTCCGCCGGTGACGTTCCGACCCAGGAGCTCATGGCCGCTGCCGACAAGCTGAACAAGCTTGGCGTGAAGTTCAAGGTCGTCAACGTGGTGGATCTGGTCAAGCTCCAGTCCGCCAAGGACAACGACGAGGCCCTGACCGATGAGGAGTTCGCTGACCTCTTCACCGCCGACAAGCCGGTCCTGTTCGCCTACCACTCCTACGCCCACGACGTGCGTGGTCTGATCTACGATCGCCCGAACCACGACAACTTCAACGTCCACGGCTACGAGGAGCAGGGTTCCACCACCACGCCGTTCGACATGGTGCGCGTGAACAACATCGACCGCTACGAGCTGACCGCTGAGGCCCTGCGCATGGTCGACGCCGACAAGTACGCCGACGAGATCAAGAAGCTCGAGGACTTCCGCCTCGAGGCCTTCCAGTTCGCCGTCGACAACGGCTACGATCACCCGGATTACACCGACTGGGTGTGGCCGGGCGTCAAGACCGAGCTGCCGGGTGCCGTCTCCGCCACCGCCGCCACCGCTGGCGACAACGAGTGAGATTCGTCACATTACCGGTAACGGTCTGATTCGCTAGCGAATCGTAGAAAACCCCTACAGCCTAGATGGTTGTAGGGGTTTTCTTGTATCAGGTGAATCCCAATTCCCGAACCGCCGATGCAAACCACGACAACAATCGACAACAACCGGCAATGAGAGGCGCTCACACACTTACAATGGACGAGGTTGCAATGCAGTGTTGCCGCACCTCAGTCCAGTAATGGACTGACCATTCGCGAAGGAGTGTATGACCGTGAGTCTTACCAGTGTGTATATCGCCAGCCCCGAAGCCGCCAATGGCCGCAATGTCGTCGCCTACGGTGTCGTTTCTGCTCTCGCAGGACAGTACAAGACCGGTGTGTTCCGTCCGGCCGCCTGCAAGAAGGAAACCTTCACCGACGTGCTTCTGGGAGCCGCCAATGCCGGCCAGTCCCGCGAGCAGGCCGTTGGCGTGTGCCCCTGTGCCGCCCGTGAAGACAAGGAAGGCGCCCGTGGCGATATCGTGCGCGCGTACTCCGCCGCCGTGACCGCCGTGGATCCTGAGGCCGTCGTGGTGGTCGGCACCGACAAGAGCAGCGTCTTCGACCCCGCCGCCTTCGACTTCAACGCCGCCGTGGCCGCTGATCTCAAGGCTCCCGTGTTCCTCGCCGTGTGCGCCCTGGAGCGTGACGCCAAGCAGGCCAAGGCCACCGTCGAAGCCTGCGCCAAGAGCGTCAAGGACGCCGGCCAGACCGTCGCCGGCGTGTTCCTGACCGGTTGCGACGACGAGAAGGCTCCGGCCGTCAAGGAGGCCCTCGCCGACTTCGCCGCCCCGGTGTGGACCGTTCCGGCCCACGACTGCGGCACCGAGGAGGAGGCCAAGGCCGCCCTCGCCGACTTCGAAGCCCACGTCCCGGCCGCGCAGATCCTCGCCGCCCTCAACCAGGACTTCGCCCAGCCCACCACGCCGTACGCCTTCCAGTCCGACCTGCTGAACAAGGCCAAGGCCGCCAAGAAGACGATCGTCCTGCCCGAAGGCGAAGAGGACCGCATCATCAAGGCCGCCGACTACCTGCTCGAGCGTGACATCGTCAACCTGATCATCGTCGGTGAGAAGGACCAGATCCTGGCGCGCGCCAAGGAGCTCGGTCTCAACTCCCTCGAGAAGGCCTCCTTCCAGTCCATGAACGATGAGGAAGTGCTGGCCCCGATGGTCGAGAAGCTGTGCGAGCTTCGCGCCAAGAAGGGCATGACCCCGGAGCAGGCCCGCAAGCAGCTGACCGACGCCAGCTACTTCGGCACCATGCTCGTGGTGCTGGGCAAGGCCGATGGTCTGGTCTCCGGCTCCATCAACTCCACCGCCAACACCGTGCGTCCGGCCCTGCAGGTCATCAAGACCAAGCCCGGCCAGAAGCTCGTCTCTGGCGCCTTCCTGATGTGCTTCAAGGATCACGTGGCCGTGTTCGCCGACTGCGCCATCAACCTCAACCCGAACGCCGAGCAGCTTGCCGAGATCGCCCTGCAGTCCGCCGAGACTGCCAAGGCCTTCGGCATCGAGCCCAAGGTCGGCATGCTGTCCTACTCCACCCTCGGCTCCGGCAAGGGCCCGGACGTGGATCTGGTCGAGGAGGCAACCTCCATCGTCAAGCAGAAGGATCCGGAGCTGGCCGTCGTCGGCTCCATCCAGTTCGACGCCGCTTGGTCCCCGGTCGTGGCCGCCACCAAGGCCAAGGGCAACGACGTGGCCGGCCACGTCAACGTGTTCGTGTTCCCGGACCTGTGCGCCGGCAACATCGGCTACAAGGCCGTGCAGCGCTCCTCCGGCGCTCTGGCCATTGGCCCGGTGCTGCAGGGCCTCAACAAGCCGGTGAACGATCTGTCCCGCGGCGCCAACGTCGAGGACATCATCAACACCGTGGCGCTGACTGCCGTCACCGCCCAGTGAGGCTGGCCTTCAGCGACATTGATCTAACGTCGTTTTCGAATTGACGTTGAAGGGTCGCGGCATCCATGCCGTGGCCCTTTTTGTTGTCCCGATCCTCCAAAGAGCACTGGCGTGTCGTATGATCGCGCGTAGTTCCGGGCTGTCCCTATAATGCTTTCATTTGCACCGCCGTTCGAGAAGGGATTCCCGCCACATGCGACAGGGATTTGACAACGACAAATACATCGAGCTGCAGGCCGCCAACATCAGGAAGCGCATCGCGCAGTTCGGCGGCAAACTGTATCTGGAATTCGGTGGCAAACTGTTCGACGACTATCACGCGTCGCGAGTGCTGCCGGGCTTCGAGCCCGATACCAAGTTCCGCATGCTGCAGAGTCTGTCCGACGACGTGGAGATCGTCATCGCCGTCAATGCCAACCATATCGAAAAGGCCAAGGTGCGCGGCGATCTCGGCATCACCTATGACGAGGACGTGCTGCGACTGATCGACGTGTTCCGCGATCACGGCTTCCTCGTCGGATCGGTCGTGCTCACCCAGTATGCCGGCCAGCCGGCCGCGGACGCCTACCGTCATCGTCTGGAGCAGCTGGGTATCACCTGCTATCTGCACTATCCGATCGCCGGATACCCGCACGACATCGAGAACATCGTATCCGACCAGGGCTATGGCCGTAACGACTACATCGTCACCAGCCGTCCGCTCGTCGTGGTCACCGCGCCCGGCCCCGGTTCCGGCAAGCTCGCCACCTGCCTGTCGCAGCTGTACCATGAGCACCAGCGCGGCATCTCCGCCGGATACGCCAAATACGAGACGTTCCCCATCTGGAACCTGCCGCTGAACCATCCGGTGAACATCGCCTACGAGGCCGCGACCGTTGACCTTGACGACGCCAACATCATCGATCCCTTCCACCTTGAGGCGTATGGCAAGACCACGGTCAACTACAATCGTGACGTCGAGGCCTTCCCCGTACTCAAGGCCATGATGGAACGCATTCTGGGCGAAAGCCCGTATCAGAGCCCCACGGACATGGGCGTCAACATGGCCGGATGCGCGATCTCGGACGACGAGGCATGCCGTGAAGCTGCCAACATGGAGATCGTCCGTCGATACTTCACCGCAGTCGTCAATGTCAAGCGCACCGGCACAGGTGAGGAACAGGTGGAACGTCTGCGTTCCATCATGAAGAAGGCCGGCGTGAACGAGAATCTGTCTCCCGCGCGCGCCGCCGCGCTGAATCGCGAACGGGAGACAGGAGCCCCGGCCGGCGCCATGGTGCTACCTGACGGTCGTGTGATCACCGGACGGACCGGCGATCTGCTGGGTGCGGCCAGCGCGCTGCTGATGAACGCATTGAAGGCCGTGACCGGCGTGGATGGTGCGGTGCGTGTGATCGATGAGGCGGCCATTGAGCCGATCTGCCGTCTCAAGACCGAGCACCTGCACAGCATGAACCGCCGCCTGCATTCCGACGAGACCCTGATCGCGCTGTCGATTACCAGCGCACAGAGCTCCACCGCGGCACAGGTGATCGACGGACTCGAGCTGCTGCGCGGCTGCGACGCGTTCTTCTCCGTCATCATCTCCGCGGCCGATGAGGCGCTGTACCGCAAGCTCGGCATCAATGTGTGCTGCGAACCGAAGTACGAACGCGTGAGCCTGTACCACAAGTAGGCCAACACTAACGTGCTCCCTCCACGGGAGGGAGCTGGCCGCCGTAGGCGGTCTGAGGGAGGGATTGCGGGGCAATAAGGCGTCTGATCCCTCCCTCTGTCATGACGTGCGTCATGACATCTCCCTCCCTCGGAGGGAGAACACCCCGCCTCTTTCATGCTCCCTCCATGGGAGGGAGCTGGCACGCGAAGCATGACTGAGGGAGGGATCAAACACCCTCCCTCAGTCACACCATCACTTGCCGTACTTATAGAAGCCCTCGCCGGCGTTGATGCCGGTCTTGCCCTCGTCGATGTACTGCTTGAGCATGGCGGCGATCTTGCCCTGCGGCGTGTTCGGATCCTTGGAACGAGGATCCATGGAGCCGATGTTGTACGCCGTGGTCAGGCCCACGATGTCGAGGATCCGGAACGGGCCGAGCGGGGCTCCGGTGGCGAGCATCCATGTCTTGTCGATCGTCTCCACATCGGCCACGTCGGTGGCGAGCAGTGCCTCGGCCGCGCTGAGGAACGGCACCAGCATGCTGTTGAGAATGTAGCCGGGCTGCTCCTTCCTGAGCTTGAGCGGGATCATGCCGATCGCCTCGGCGAATGCGACCGTTTCGTCGTACGCCTCCGCACCGGTGCCGGGGTGTCCCATGATCTCGGCCGTGTTGTTGCGCCAGATCTCGTTGGCGAAGTGCAGCGCGAGATACTTCTCCGGACGTCCCGTGTATTCGGCGAACGCGCTGGGCAGCATGGTGGAGGAGTTCGTCGCGACGATCGTATGTTCCGGTAGATGCTTGGCGAGCTCCGTGTAGAAGGCGATCTTGTCCTGCGGATTCTCGGCGATCGACTCGATCACCAGATCGGCGTCCTTGGCCGCCTCCTCATAGGACGTGGTGTACACGATGCCGTCGAATGCCCGTTCAACGTTTGCCTTGAGCTCGTCGATCTGTTCTGCGGACAGATCGGGGGAGGGAGCAAGTCCGCGGCAGTAGGCCGCCGGGTTCGTCTTCATTGCCTCGAGCGTGTTCAGATAGATGCCCCTGAGTCGTTCGAACTTCGGCTTCGCGCGGCCGATCGACCCCTCGCTGCGCAGCCACACGGTCACGTGGAATCCCTTATACGCGATCTGGAAGGCGATCTGGCTGCCGAGCACGCCACCACCGGCCACGACTACGTTCCTGATATCCATCGATTGATCCTTTCGTCGTTGATACGGATCGGGGCCCCGCTCTGCATCGAGCGCCGTGCAAGCCTGCAAACGGAAGGGCCGCGGCAGGCCGCCTTCGGCCTGTACTGGCGATCTTATCGGCTCGCGTTCATGAAAGGGTGATTGTTGCCAGATGATTCCATACATGGCAAACGAGAAGGGAAAGCGGTCATCGATGCGTATTGATCCACAGGATCGCCAGCTGGGTGCGGTTGGTCAGTCCGAGTTTGTCAAGCATGGAGCTGATGCGGTTACGTACCGTGCCCTCGCTGAGGAACAGCCGTGCGGCGATGTCCCGATTGTCAAGCCCTTTGGCGACGAGTCGGGCCACCTCCCGTTCCCTGTCGGTGAGGGTGTTCAACGCAGCCGCGTCAACGGCGTCATCGTCGGGAACAGGAGTAGCGGCGGAATCGTGAGCTGGCGCCATTCCCGACAGCTTCCCGAGCACCTCGGCACCCAACACGATCTGCCCCGCCATCACCGCCTGCAAGGCCGGACCCACGGATGCCACATCCTGCTTGATGAGATATCCCCGGGCGCCCAAGGCCATGGCACGGGTGATGTACGTCTGATCGGAGAACGTGGTGAGAAACAGGATCCGTGCCGCCGGATCCCGACGCAGAATCTCCTGCGCCGTCGTGATCCCGTCCTTTCCCGGCATCTGTATGTCGATCAGCAACACATCGGGATGGCTGGCCGGCGTTGCGAAGTACTGGAGAATCGCGTCGTCGCCATTGCATGCCGTCCATAGGACCTGTGCCGTTCGCGTGGCCGTCAGTATGGTCGTCAACGATTGGCAGACGATCGGATCATCATCCACGATTGCCGTCTTCATCACGTCTCCTTCGGACTCGATGTCTGTTCATGATCGGATTCATGTCCGCCGGAGTCCCGAACCCACGGCGCCTTGGGAACGGAGACGAACACTCTCCATCCGTCACGGTATGGCCCGCATAACGACGTGCCACCCAACGCCCGCACACGTACCTCGATATCCGCCAAACCCATTCCGCGAAGTCCCTCATCGGTGTCCGACATCGCGGTTTCGGATACCGACGAGGAATCGTCGTTCCGTGCCGGTCCGGGATCCAATACCACCAGTTGCCATATGGCAGGAAAATCACGCAACATGACCGTTGCGGTGCGGGCATGGCTATGCCGGATCACATTGGACAGCGCCTCGCGGATCGTCGTGGCGAAACAACGGGACACCGGCGCGGGAGCGGACGTGATGTCGTTGGTCAACGTCACGGCAAAATCAGGTGACAGCCCGTCGAATGATCCCGCGGCATCGGCAATCTGAGCGGCGAAGTCGGTGCCGTTGTCCTCAAGATCGTGCACGGAGCGTCTGACCAACGTCATGGCGTCGTTCAGCGTGGCGTTCAACGAGGTGAACCCCTCCGCCGCCGCGGCGTTGCCCATGGCGTCGGCGACGACCTTGCCCGCCTGCGACTGCATGATCGCACGAGTCAGTACATGTCCGACGTTGTCATGAATCTCACGAGCGATGCGGGTACGTTCCCCAAGCGTGGCCATGCGCACCGCCCTCGCCCGTTCCTCCTCGACATCGGATAAACGAAGCCGGACATGACGGGAACGCTCCCGGGCCCGATCCCGTACACGACGAAGAGCCCGGCGGGATGACGAGGATTTGGCCCGCACCGACCCCAACGCGAATCCAAGCAATACGACCGTCGCCAGCAACGGCATCACCGCGGAGGCCTGGGGAATCGCGGCATCGACGATGTGATACGCGGTTCCGTACCAGTATCGCGCCAGCCATATGAATACGGGTGCCAGACAGAGCCATCCGGCGACAGTCCCCATACGGGCCTCCCAAGGGCCGGCGGTCCGACGTGAAATCCAAGAGAGTCGGGCGGAATCATAGGCGATTAGCGGGAGAAACACACACCATTGCGGGAACGCCAAGACGCCAAACACGTATGCCACGCAGATCATCCATGCATGGGCCGAAACCCCGCCACACCATTCGACCAACCCCGAACATATCAGGGCCAGCAGGAATCCGACGGTCATGGTCCCGTCGTCGATCACCGAGGAGGGGAACATCGGCATCAATGTCAACGACATGAATACGAGCAGGACCTTCTCCACCGCGACGCGCATGATCCCCCCTTTGCTCCAATACGAGCTTAGCGCGTCGTCCGCGACGAACATACGATGGCGCGCGGCATCGACGATAGCATGACCGGACATCGGGTGGGGGTGCCGGATGATGAGGCAGTGACAAATGTCATGCCATACCGGGGACGACATGATCTTCATCGGTGGATTCGCCACGCCATATGAACGATCATGAAATCACAACAATATTCAGGAACACAACCAAGGAGGGCGTGATGACAATGCAATCCGCGCAAACCGCATCGGCGGTGAAGGTCAGCCGCCTGGTCAAGCACTACGGCGACATGGTGGCCCTCGACTATTTCGACCTTGACGTGAAGACCGGAGAGATCTTCGGTCTGCTCGGCCCCAACGGATCCGGCAAGACCACGGCGATCAACTGCATTCTCGCCCTGCTCGTCTACGATTCGGGCACCATTCGCGTGTTCGGGGAACCGATGACACCGACATCGTATGAGCTGAAACGCCGTATCGGCATCGTGCCGCAGAACGTGGCCGTATTCAACGAACTCACCGTGGTGGAGAACATCGACTACTTCTGCTCGCTATACGTGCCGAAAAAGGCCGAACGCGCGCCACTGGTCGAGGAGGCGCTCGAATTCGCCGGACTGCAGGACTTCCGCAAGTTCCGGCCGGGCAAACTGTCCGGCGGACTGCTCCGACGCCTCAACATCGCCTGCGGCGTCGCGCACAAACCCGACCTGATCTTCTTCGACGAGCCTACGGTCGCCGTCGACCCACAGAGCCGCAACGCCATTCTCGAAGGCATCCAACGACTCAACCGGAACGGCGCCACCGTCATCTACACCAGCCACTACATGGAGGAGGTCGAACAGATCTGCGACCGCATCCTCATCATGGACCACGGTCGACATCTCGCGCTCGGCACCGCCGATGAGCTGAAAGCCATGATCGACACCGGCGAGCGCATCACCATAGCTACGCTTGATCTGACCGATGACGCGCTCGCCGCCACGCGTGCGCTGCCGTGCGTGATCGAAGCCACGTACGACGGTCGTGAACTCGATGTGCGGTGCCGGCGCGGCGACCGTAATCTCACCGATGTGCTCGATACGGTCAAGCGTTTCGGCGCGAATGTCGGCCATCTGACCAGCCGTCCGCCGACCCTTAATGACGTGTTCCTGGAACTCACCGGCAAGGCCCTGAGGGACTGAGCGCCGATCCCGCCGGTCGGAGCGGAGAAGGAGAGCATCATGTGGACCACATTTTTGGTCGTATTGAAAATGAACCTGCGAAGCCGGTCGGCGTTGTTCTGGCTGATCGTGTTTCCCCTTGTGCTGGCGACCATGTTCAACGGCGTGCTTGGCCAGATCGACCAAGGGTATGACATCAAGCCGATGTCGATGGCCGTCGTGGAGGATGCGAATTGGCATCGCGCGGTCGGCGCGGACGCCTTCGTCGAATCATTGGCGGGGAAGAAGTCCTCGTCGGACGCGACGACCGGTTCCCACGAAGGAACCGCGACAGGCCTTAACCAGCGTCTGATCGACATCACGACGGTCGCATCGACGACGGAGGCGCGGCACAGGCTTGCGGACGATGGCGTGCAGGGGTACCTGAACGCGGACGGGGATGGGCGGCTGCGTATGACGCTCTCCTCCGATACCGCGGACTCTGCGGGAGATTCCGCGTCGTCCGACGTCAATGCCACCGTCACCATTGCGGCGCTTCATGGCGCTATCGAACTGTACAACCGGACCGACGCCATCACTCGGGAGACTATCGAGGAGCATCCGAACGCCGCCGCATCCGCGCGGTTCTGGCGATCGGTAGGTGATGCCGCCGATCTGACGAAGGAGACGGCGTTGACCAATTTCCGGCCCGACGCTATCGCCAGATACTATTACGCGCTGTTGGGCATGGCGTGCCTGATGGCCATGTCCTATGCGGTTGCGGCGGTCACTTTCGCCCAGGCGAATCTTTCGGCGCTTGGCATTCGTCGCACGGTCGCGCCGCTGGGGCGTGCCAGGCAGCTGCTTGCCGGATTCCTGGCCAGCTGGCTCTGCTCCGGAACGAGTCTGCTCATCGCGTTGGCATACATCCGCTACGGGTGTGGTGTGCTGCTGGGAGGGCGTGAGCCGGCGGCGGTGCTGGCGGTGGCCGTTGCCTCGTTCATGTCCTGCGCGTTCGGCACGATGATCGGCGCGATCCCCAAACTGTCACATGGGGCGAAGATCGGCCTGACCAGCGCCATTCCCTGTGTGCTGTCCCTGTTCTCCGGCTTGTACGGCTCGTTCGCCATGGAACTCAGTGACTGGATCGCCCGACACGAGCCGGTCCTGGCTTTCATCAATCCGGCGCAGCAGGTGACGAACCTGTTCTACGACATTCTCTACTACGACAGTTATCGACCATTCGCCGCCACCTGCGCCCGTCTGCTCGTCATGAGCGTGGCGTTCCTCGCGGTGGGCGTCATTCTTCTGAGGAGGCAACGCTATGAACACCTGTAAGGTCACGTTGCGCATACTCATTGCGCATCGGCTGTATGTCATCATTTATCTGGTGATGATCGGCGTGCTGATGTTCGGCATCGGGTGGTCGCTGCTGACGTCCGGATCCAAGACGGGCGACACGTATGCTCCCAGCCGTCCCACGGTCGCGGTGATCGACCGGGATGATGGGCGTGGCGGCATCGCCGACGCGATGCGCGACTATGTGAAGGCCGACGGCGAGCTGATCTCCCTGCAGGACGATTCCGAAACCCTGCAGGAGGCGGTTGCCTCGAACTACGTGGATCTCATCGTCATCATCCCGGACGGTTATGCGGATGCGCTGCTTGATGCGGTGTCATCCGGCGCGGATGCGCCGCAGGTCGAGACGGTCACCAGCTACACGTCGGGTGACGGCGCCATGGCGTCCATGGAGGTCAGCGGCTTTCTTGCACTGACACGCACCGCGCTGATCGGTGACGGCGTGCGGGTTGATGCCGCCGATTTCGCCGAACTGTACGCCGGTGCGGGCGCGGATGCTGGCGCGTCGGGAACGACCTCGTCTTCGTCAGCGTCCGATTCATTGACCTCAGGCGGCCTTGACCACCTTCCTGAGGGAACGGTCGATCGGTCGACCCATGACGATCTGGCACGGGCTGCACGCTCGGCTGCGGCCGTCGCGAAGGACGGAAAGGTGAACCATGCCATCGCGGTGGACCGTACCGCTGCCAACGGCTCGTCCGGAGAGGGTGCCGTGGCCGATGCGGCGGTTTCGGGATTCGGCAATATCATGAAGACCGCGCTGTATCCGTTGTTCCTGGCCATGACCGTGTGCACGGCGCTGGTGTGTGGCGTGTTCAACGCGGGGGAGACCAGTCGCCGACTGTCCGCCGCGCCCCGGAAGACGTCGTCGGTGGGCCTTGCACGCATGGCCACGATGTGCGGGTTCGCTCTGATCGTGTCTTTGGGATATCTGCTCGTCACATTCGTGCTGATGTTGGCCGCCGGACTCAACCCTCTGGACCTGCCCACCGCCGGAGTGGCGATGACGTTCGCATCGACCTGCCTGTACGCGCTGATGACCGTGGCCTGTGGTTTCCTGATCGGCGAGCTGGGGTTCACCGACGCGATGGCCAATGGGTTCGCCAATCTGTTCGGTCTGCTCATCCTGTTCACGTCGGGCATCAGTTTCCCACCGGACATGATGCCCGACGTGATGCTGGTGATCGCACGGTTCCTGCCTGGCTGGTGGTATTGCGTAGCCATCGACAACGCGCTCGGCTTCGGTACCGTCGAGAGGGTAAGCGTGTCGGGCTGGATGGGGTCGATCGGCTTGGTGCTCCTGTTCGCCGTGGCGTTCATGTGCCTTGGTCTTGCGGCCGGCCGCATCCGTCGCACGAGGCCGGCCGCCGTCTCCCCGGCCGCCACCGTGCTGGCCGAGGCATGAGCATGAACGAGCCGTACGGGTCGAAGACCCGGCGGACTCAGCTGGTCTTGAGCCGATAGCGCTGGGTCGGGTCGTCCTGGAAGCGCACCTTGGCGACCCGCCCCTCCTTCACCAGTTCCCGCAGTCCCGACGTAGCGGCGAGCGGGGTGAGGCTCAGCTCCCGGATGATCTCCTTGACGCTCATCGCCGAATGCCGTTCGAGTAGCGTCATGATCTCCTTCGACACTTCGCTGGGGGAGCTGCGTTTGAGTGTGCGGTGCTTGGTGATCGTCATGGTGAACGTGTTGATGTCGTTACGCGTGGTGGCTGGTTCGATGCCGTTCTCCCTCAGTGCGGCGGCGATGCGCTGGTAGCCGTCGCCGCCCTCCGGGTTCACGAACCCTCCGTCCGGATAGGGGGTGGATTCCAGCAGTGTGAACAGGAACTGGTTGCGTGTGGATGAGAACGTCGTGCCTGACACGGGATTCGAACCGGCGAGCACGTCATGCGTCACCGTGCCGTACAGGCCGCCGGGATTGCTGATCTCGATGCGGTCGGTGAACACGCTCACATGCACCTGTGTGCCGCGCGCGTCGGGGGAGTAGTCGCGGTGGGTCAGCGCGTTGGCGATCGCCTCGCGCAGCGCGTCCGGAGGATAGTCGGGTTTGCGTGCGCCGATCCAGCGCATCAGCGAGGTCACCGTGTCGTCGATCATCACCGGGATCGAACCGACCACGGTCTGTGAGGCGACGAGTCGTTCATCGCCACGGAACACGTCGTTGCGGTTCGTGCCTGGGAACACTGCGATGGACACGTTGAGCCGGGGAAAGAACTTCTGCGGGTAGCGGCCGAGCGCCAGCAGCCCGGCGAGCGTGGGCCGCAGCACGCTGCCGGCGCGCCCGTAGTCGGAGTCGTCGTGGCGCAGTACCTGCAGATCCAGCAGCGTGTCCGTGTCGCTGCGGTCGGCGAACACATGCGGATGCTGTTCGCGAACCCGGTCCAGCAGTCCGGCGGTCAGCGTGGGATCCAGATCGGCCATCGTCGCATCCGGCACGATGTCAAGATCGTACGTGGGCTGCAGATGCTCCTCGATAAGACGGTCCACCTCATACGAGGTCATGCGGCGGTCGCCGTCGCCGGTGCGAATGTACGAGCCTCCGTGCGCGCCGATCGCCGAGATGAAGCACGGCTTGTCGCGCGGCAGCATCTCATCCACGCGTGCGAACACCAGATTCGAGCCCTCGAACGGGCATGTCACGATCACGGGACGGACCACGGGCGTCATCTTCTCGCACGCCTGGCTGAGCGACTCCTGCATGGATCGGGCGTTGAAGTCCGGTACCGGCGTGAACCCGTTCTTCTCCGAAAGCCCCAGAATGATCCAGCCGCCCGACCCGTTCGAAAACGCCGACAATGTGTCGGTGATGGTCGACGAGATCTTGCGCTTGCACTCCTTGACCTCGCACTGCTGCGTATCGTTGCCGATCAGACGCATCAGCTCGATCAGCTCGGTCATCTTCGCGGTGTAGTCGTCAACCATGGCGGACCTCCTTGGATACCATTGTCCCGCACCGGTCCGCCATTCGTTCCCTGTGCGCCGCCGTTGTCGCGCAGTTCATCAAGAATTCATGCTCGTCGACGAGCGCTCATGGCGGGCGGTACCGGTTTCGCGCTCGGCGATGCCCCCGTACGTGCATCCTGTACACTAGAAAGGTTGAATCCTCGCGGCCGCACGCGTCGGCCGACTCCATTCACGCAAGCAGTTGTTAGGAGCACTCGCATGACACAAAGCCCCCAGATTCACGAGGGCATTCTCGAACCCGGCGTCGTCAAGGTCCACAGGGGGAAACGACGCCTCGTCGAATTCACACATTCATCCACCAAGGCGACCATGCTCATGGTGTTCGCCGCACTGGCCGCATTCGCCATCGAGAACACGCCGGCGCTGCCGTACTTCAACGAGTTCTGGCAATCCGTGCACCTGTCGTTCTCACTGGGGTCGTTCCACGCGAATATCAGCCTGGAGCACTTCATCAACGACTTCCTCATGGCGCTGTTCTTCCTCATGGTCGGCCTCGAGATCAAGCACGAGATGCGCGCCGGCGAACTCACCGAGCCGCGCAAGGCCGTGCTGCCCATCGTCGCGGCCGCAGGCGGCGCGCTGCTGCCGGCCGTCATCTATCTGATCGTCAACGCCGGCGGACAGTACATCGGCGGCTGGGGCGTGCCCATGGCCAACGACATCGCCTTCTGCCTGGGCCTGCTCGCCCTGCTCGGCCGTCGCGTGCCATCCGGACTGCGCGCCTACCTGTCCACGCTCACCATCGCCGACGACATGATCGCCATCGGCGTGATCGCATTGTTCTACACGTCTGACCTCAGCCTGCCGTGGCTGATCGCCGCATTCGCCGCATTCGCGCTGCTGATCGTGTTCAACCGCTGCCATATCTACGATCTGCCGCCGTATCTGGTGGTCGGATTCGTGTTGTGGGTCTGCGTGCTGTTCTCCGGCGTGCATGCCACGCTCGCCGGCGTGATGCTTGCGCTCGCCATTCCCGCGCGGTCCGAGATCAAGCTCGACCGGGTGGGCGGCTGGTTCGCCCATCGCGCACGCACGGCCGAGGACCGGTATGATCCGGGCGAGCCGGACGTGGCACAGCGCGAATACCTGCGCGAAGTGTATTCGATCCGTCGCGTATCGCATGCCACGATCCCGCCGACGATCCGCCTGGAGAAGAGTCTGCACACGTTCGTGTACTTCTTCGTGCTGCCGTTGTTCGCGTTCTCGAATGCCGGCGTGGTGCTCGGCGGCATGTCGTTCTCGCAGATCGTGACCAGTCCGGTGGCGATCGGCGTGTTCCTAGGCCTGCTGGTGGGCAAACCGCTCGGCATCTTCATCTCCACGTGGATCACGGTGAAGCTGGGCGTCTCGCAGCTGCCAAAGGGCGTCAAGTGGGGGCACATCGCCGGCGTTTCGGCGCTCGGCGGCGTGGGTTTCACCATGGCGATCTTCGTGACGAACCTGTCGTTCGCCGATCCGCAGATCGCGGCGATCTCGAAGACCGCCATCCTTGCCGCGTCCATCGTGGCCGGCGCGATCGGATTCCTGATCCTGCGTCACGAGGCACTGAACGCGGAAGGCGAATCCTGACGATGCGGGTCCAACGACGTCATGGCGACAGGATCGGACCGTTGTGAACTGCGGTTCAATTCGTGTGCCGTGATCGATCGTCTCGATTCCTTGTTGCGAAGGGCCATCTCCGGAAATCCCGCCGGGGTTGGCCCTTTCGGCTTTTTGCCGGGCAGATGGAACGCCGTCTTGTCGCCACCTTGACATCTTCTGATAGAAAATGTGCGAAAATGATCAAAACTGCATAAATCTCGTGTATTATGAACAGTAAGAGACAAAGCTGTCAACAATACAGGGAGGAAGCGGCATGCTCTACCCACAGACCAATGATGCGCGCATGGTGTTCAGCCTCGATGGCGTATGGAATTTCAGAACCGTCGGTGAAACCGACTATCCGTCCGAATGGACCACCGAGGCCCTGCCCGAGCCCATTCCCATGGCCGTGCCCGGCTCATACAACGATCAGAACGATATGACCGACCTGTATGACGTGTACGGATGGGTCGTCTACCAGCGCACATTCAGCCTGCCCGAACGCGTGATCGACGGCCAGCGTGTGGTACTGCGCTTCGACGCCGCCACCCACGCGGCGGACGTGTACCTGAACGGCGAGAAGCTCGGCAGCCACAAGGGTGGCTTCCTGCCGTTCGAATTCGACGTGACCGACAACATCAAGCCCGGAGACAACCTGCTCGCCGTCGCCATCGACAATCGCATCAACCAGTCCACCCTGCCGATCGGCAACGAGGGCAACGTGGCGTTCTTCGGCTCCGACAACGCCGGCATCCCCTCCGTGGAGGCTGGCAAGCGCTGGGCCAAGCCGCAGAACCGACCGAACTTCGACTTCTTCAACTTCGCGGGCCTCAACCGTCACGTTGAGCTCTACACCACGCCACGCACCTACATCGCCGACGTGGCCGTGACCACCAAGTCCATCACCGAAGGACTGAACGAGGGAGAGACCGGCCCCGCCGTCATCGGCTACATGGTGACGCTCGGCGGCGAATCCACGGACGAACGCGGCGATCGCGTGACCGTGACGATCCAGGACGAGAACGGCGACACCGTCGCCACGGCGACCGGAACCAGGGGCGAGATCACCCTGCCGGCCGCACACCTGTGGAACCCCGGCGCCGCATATCTGTACACCGCGCACGTCGCGCTCGCCGGCCCGGCGGAGGCCAAGGCGGAAAGCGACGAATACGATCAGACCTTCGGCGTCCGCACCGTGGAGGTGAAGGACCGGAAGTTCCTCATCAATGGCCGGCCGTTCTACTTCAAGGGCTTCGGCAAGCACGAGGACAGCTACTTCCACGGTCGCGGCACCGACCAGCTGCTCAACGTCAAGGACGTCTCGCTCATCCACTGGCTCAACGCCAACTCGTTCCGTACCTCGCACTATCCGTATGCGGAGAACATGTACGACCTGTGCGACCGCGAAGGCATCGTCATCATCGACGAGACGCCGGCGGTGGGTATGAGCTGGCCGCAGTATACCAACAAGCCGCTGTTCGAACACCACCAGCAGGTGATCCGCGACATGATCGCTCGCGACAAGAACCATCCGAGCGTGGTCATGTGGTCGCTCGCCAACGAACCGTGGTACGACCAGGGCGGCGAGAAGTCCGAGAACGCGCTCAAGTACTTCACCCCGCTGTACGAACTCGCGCACGAGGAGGACCCGCAGAACCGTCCGGTCACGATCGTGTGCTGCCAGAACGACTACACCAAGGATCTCGTCACCCGCACCATGGATGTGGTGTGCCTCAACCGCTACTACGGCTGGTACAACCTGTCCGGCGACCTCGATGCCGCCTGCTATGCCCTGAACTACGAGCTCGACTGGTGGGAGAAGATCGGCAAGCCGGTCATGTTCACCGAATACGGCGCGGACACCATGGAAGGCGTGCACGGCACCCACGGCAAGATGTGGAGCGAGGAATACCAGCGTGACTACTTCGCCCGCATCGACGCGGAGATCGACAAGCGTCCGTGGTTCATCGGCGAGCAGCTGTGGAACTTCGCCGACTTCGTGACCATCCAGGGAACCATGCGCGTGGAAGGCAACCGCAAGGGCATCCTCACACGCGACCGCCAGCCCAAGATGGCCGCCCACTTCCTGCGCGGCCGTTGGGCCGCCATCCCGGACTTCGGATACAAGGGCTGATCTTTCGCAGACCCCAGGACGTGAAAAGGCGCTTTCGACACGGTTCGATTCGTGTCGAAAGCGCCTTTGTCATGCGCGATCGTAAGTCGTGCCGTCATTCACGGAACGACTTACGAATAATCGAGCGGTCACTCGGCGTCGGCCGGCTGCTCCTTCGGCGCCGAGAGGAAGTGGTCCTCGCTCGGCAGCACGAGATTGAGGATCACTGCCACGACGAACGCCACGGCGATGCAGTTCGAGGCGAAGATCTGCTGGAACAGGGCCGGGAAGTGCACGAAGATGTCGCTCACCTGGGTGAAGCCGATGCCGATGGTCAGCGAAAGCGCCGCGATGGTGATGTTGCGCTGCGTGTAGCCGGCCTCGGAGATCATCTGGAAGCCGGAGAGAATGATGTTGCCGAACATCATGATCGTGCAGCCGCCCAGCACGGCCTGCGGCAGCGAGTTGAACACCTCGGCGATGGCCGGAATGAAGCTCGCGAGAATCAGGATCACGCCGCCGGAGAGAATCACCTTGCGGTTGACGACCTTGGTCATGGCCACCAGGCCGATGTTCTGAGCGAACGAGGTCAGCGGCAGGCAGCCGAACAGACCGGAGACCGAGGAGATCAGACCGTCGCCGGCGATCGCACCGGCGGTCTCACGCTCGGTGGGAAGCCTGTTGAGACCGACCTTCGTCAAAGCGGCGGTGTCGCCCAGCACCTCGACCGAGGACACGACATAGAGCAGGCCCAGCGAGATGATCGCACCCCAGTCGAACTCGGGGCGGAACGGCATGAACTGCGGTACGGACACGATCGCCAGATGCTGGAACCCGGAGAAATCAACCTTGCCCATGCAGATGGCCACCACGTAGCCGACCACCAGACCGAACAGCACGGACAGCTGCTTGGCGGTGCCCTTCATCAGCAGCTGGAACGCCAGGCAGGCGACCAGCGAGATCAGGCCGAGCGTCAGATTCTGCCAGCTGCCGAAGTCCTTGGCACCGGAGCCGCCGCCAAAGCTCGTGGCGCCCACGGTCAGCAGCGAGAAACCGATCGACGTGACCACGATCGCCGAAACGATCGGCGGCACGAACCGGCGCCAGTACTTCGCGGTCAGGCCGAGCACCAGTTCGAGCAGACCGCCGACCATGACCGCACCCACCACGGCGCCATAGCCCTTGTCGGCGCAGATCGCCACGGCCGCCGCCACATACGTGAACGAGATGCCCGTGACCATCGGCAGCTTCGAGCCGATGCGCCAGGCGCCGTACAGCTGCAGGCAGGTGCCCAGACCGGCCACCAGCAGACCGGCCTGGATGACCGTGGCCGACTGTTCCGGGCTCATCTTCGCAGCGGAGGCCACGATGAAGATCGGGGCCAGATTCGCCACGAACATGGCCATCACGTGCTGCAGGCCGAAGGGAATGCCCTTCCAGAACGAAACCGGGGCATCAAGGCTGCTCAGCGCCTCGAACGAAATGCCCGAGCCATGCTCCTTCTCGGTGGTTGTCTTGTCACTCATGGTGACTCCTCTCTTGATTCTCCATATATCCCTTACCCATGGGATCTTCCCGTCCCATGGAAAAGGGAGGGCGTGATGTGGGAGCCCTCCCTCGGGAACGATATTCGATTCGTGAAACGATCAGGCGAATTCGATGTCGCCGGTCTCGGCGTCCATGGACTTGACGATCGCCAGCGAATCCAGGTCATAGCCGGCCTTGCGCAGCTGCTCGCCGCCGTCCTGGAAGCCCTTCTCCACGGCGATGCCGATGCCCTCCACCGTGGCACCCGCATGATCGCAGATCTCGATCAGGCCCTGCAGCGCCTTGCCGTTGGCGAGGAAGTCGTCGATCAGCAGCACGTGATCACCGGGGGAGAGGAACTTCTTGGCCACGATCACCGGGAACTCACGCTGCTTGGTGTACGAGTAGATCGTGGTCACGTACTGGTCGCCGTCCAGATTGATGGACTGCGCCTTCTTGGCGAACACCACCGGCACATTGCCGAAATGGCGGGCGGCGCAACAGGCGATGCCGATGCCGGACGCCTCGATGGTGAGGATCTTGGTGATGGTCTTGCCCTTGAAGTGCTCGGCCCACGCCGCGCCCATGTGGTCGAACAGCTCCACATCGCACTGATGGTTGAGGAAAGCGTCTACCTTGAGCACGTTGCCGGGCTTGACGGTGCCCTCCTTGCGGATTCGCTCCTCGAGTTCCTTCATGCACACCCCTTTGATCATCGGCTTCGGCTCGTCGCCCCGCCGCCGTTTACGGTCTGTTCACTCCGCGGACAGTAATCGTCCACGTATGTCTAGCAGAGTACTCGGTACATGGGATGACGACTGTACCGCGGTACAAACCGGGGTTTGGACTTTACCATGTGAGACGCATTAGGGCGCCGGCGGCAAGATGGCTATAGTAAAGTCTCCGTGCCGGTATGCGCCGGCGACGTCAACAAAGGGAAGCGGAGGAACGGTTTCATGCAAACCAGCGATATCTGGGTGTTCTTGGCAATGGTCCTGTATTTCGTGGCCATGCTGTCGGTGGGATTCTTCTATTCAAGACGATCCAACTCATCCGCATCCCAGTACTTCGCAGGCGGCCGCGGCGTCGGACCATGGCTGACCGCACTGTCCGCCGAAGCCTCCGACATGTCCGGCTGGCTGCTCATGGGCCTGCCCGGCCTCGCCTACTTCACCGGCGTCGCCGACGCCGGCTGGACCGCCGCAGGCCTCGCCATCGGCACCTATCTCAACTGGAAGATCGTGGCCAAGCGTCTGCGCCGCTACTCCGTGGCCGCCGGCAACGCCATCACCATTCCCGACTACTTCTCCAAGCGATTCGGCGACACGAAGAACATCCTGTCCACCATCGCGGCCGTGATCATCATCGTGTTCTTCGCCGTATACGTGGGCAGCTGCTTCGTCACCGTCGGCAAGCTGTTCGACACCCTCTTCGGATTCGACTACCACCTCATGATGGTGCTCGGCGCCATCGTCGTGTTCCTCTACACCGTGATCGGCGGCTACCTGTCCGTCGTCGTCACCGACTTCATCCAGGGCATGCTCATGTTCTTCGCGCTCGCCGTGGTGTGCAGCGGCACCGTAATCAGCGCGGGCGGCATCGACCACGTCGCCGCGTTCCTCTCCGACATCCCCGGATACATCAGCGCCAACCACACCGCCACCCCGACGCTCGACCCTGCTACTGGCGCGCAGATCGCGCAAGGCGGCCAACCCCTGTTCGGCGCCCCCACCGACTTCGACCTGATCACCATCGTCTCCCTGATGGCCTGGGGTCTGGGCTACTTCGGCATGCCGCAGGTGCTCGTGCGCTTCCTGTCGGTGCGTGACGCCGAGGAGATCAAGCAGTCGAGGATCATCGCCACCGTGTGGGTCGTCATCTCGCTCGGCTGCGCCATCGCCATCGGCCTGTTCGGCCGCGCCATGCTGCCCGTCCAGTTCGGCACGCAGGCGGCCGCCGAAAGTGTGTTCATCGTGCTCAGCCAGATGCTGCTGCCCAGCTTCATCTGCGGCGTGGTGGTCTCCGGCATTTTCGCCGCATCCATGAGCTCCTCGTCAAGCTACATGATCATCGCGGGATCCGCCGTGGCCGAAAACATCTTCCGCGGCATCTTCAAGCGCAACGCCAGCGACCGCCAGGTCATGTGGGTGGCCCGCATCACCATCTTCGTCGTGTTCGTGTTCGGCTGCGTGATCGCCGCCGATCAGAACTCTTCCATCTTCCAGGTCGTCTCCTACGCATGGGCCGGTCTCGGCGCCTCGTTCGGACCGCTCATGCTGTTCAGCCTCTACTGGAGACGCACCAACAAGCACGGTGCCATCGCCGGCATGATCGTCGGTGCCGTCACTGTGTTCGTCTGGAACCTCGCCCTCAAGCCCCTCGGCGGCATCTTCGGCATCTACGAGCTGCTGCCTGCGTTCATCATCTCCGCCATCGCCATCGTCGTGGTCTCGCTCGCCACCAAGGAGCCCGACAAGGAGATCACCGACGTGTTCGACCACTACATGGACGACGACACCAACGTCGGCGAACTGCTCGAGGAACACGCCGTCAAAGCCTGACCTTCGTCACGCCGACGAACGCCGCATTCGTCCATGCCCGTCCGTCATGCCCGTCCATTCTGCTTGACCGCGCCCGATGGTAGATTCGTGTACTCGGTTTTACCGCGAGGAACGCGCAACCATACGAATCGACAACGGGACAGGGGAGCACGAATGATGATGTACGACGAACCAGAGGTGATCGCCCGCAGCGCGGAGGAGCTGCTGGGCGGCCTCAACGATCAGCAGGCCGAAGCCGTGCAGTATCACGGTCCGGCGCTGCTGATCGCCGCCGGCGCCGGATCCGGCAAGACCCGAGTGCTCACCCGGCGCATCGCCTGGCTGCTCAGCCAGGTGGGCGCATGGCCCAGCCAGATCCTGGCCATCACCTTCACCAACAAGGCCGCCGCTGAAATGAAGGAGCGACTCACCACGCTGATCGGCCCCGTGGCACAGCGCATGTGGGTGTCGACCTTCCACTCCGCCTGCGTGCGCATCCTGCGCCGCGACGGCGACAAGATCGGACTCAAATCCGGATTCTCCATCTACGACACCGCCGACTCGCAGCGGCTCGTCAAGATCATCTGCAACGAACTCAACATCGACGTCAAGCGGTACACGCCCCGATCCATCCTCGCCCGCATCTCCGACTACAAGAACAGCCTCATCGGATGGCAGGAACGACTCAAGGAGTACGCGCCACAGTTCAAGCCCGGCATCCGCGGCTCCCAGATCGGCAACTTCGGCGACGTCGAAGTGCTCTACGCCTGCGTGTACGCCGAATACCAGTACCGGCTCGCTGCGGCCAACGCCGTGGACTTCGACGACCTGATCATGCGCACCGTGGAACTGCTGCGCACCGACCCGATGGTCGCCGACTACTACCGTCGCAAGTTCCGCTACATCCTGGTCGACGAGTACCAAGACACCAACCACGCCCAGTACGTGCTCGTACGCGAGCTCGGTGGCGTGGACTCCGGCCAGCCGCGTGACCCCAACGCGCGTGGCGCCGGCAAGACCGGCCCGGCATGGATCACCGTGGTGGGCGACTCCGACCAGTCCATCTACGCATTCCGTGGCGCCGACATCCGTAACATCCAGGAATTCGAAAAAGACTTTCCGAACGCCAAGACCATCATGCTGGAACAGAACTACCGTTCCACGCAGACCATCCTCAACGCCGCCAACGCGGTGATCGCCCTCAACCCGGGCCGCAAACCCAAGAAACTGTGGACCGCGCTCGGCGAAGGCAGCAAGATCATCGGCTACGCCGCCGACAACGCCCAGCAGGAAGGCGCCTGGATCGCCACCGAAATCGCCAGGCTCGCGGGAGAGGAGGGCTTCCGCTACTCCGACATCGCCATCATGTACCGCGCCAACGCACAGTCACGCTCCCTCGAGGAGGCGCTCATCAACGCCGGCATCCCGTACCAGCTCGTCGGCGGCACCAAGTTCTACGAGCGCAAGGAAGTCAAGGACGCGATGGCCTACCTGCAGGCCATCGCCAACCCGGCCGACGACGTCAACCTCCGGCGCATCCTCAACGTGCCCAAACGAGGACTCGGCGCCCGCGCGGAAGCCGTGATCACCATGTACGCGGCCGATCACCAGACCAGCACGTGGGGAGCCCTCGAGGCATTGGACACCATCGAAGGCGTGCCCACGCGCACCGCCACCCTGCTTGGACAGTTCCGCGACCTCATGCGCTCGTTGCAGGAATTCGCAGCGGCCAATGATACCAAACCGAGCGAGATCGTGGCCGAGGTGCTCGACAAATCCGGTCTGCTTGCGGAACTGCGCAAATCCACGGATCCGCAGGACATGACCCGTGTGGACAATCTTTCTCAGTTGCAATCCGTCGCCGCGGAATACGAGCAGAACACGCCTGATGCCACGCTCAACGGCTTCCTGGAGACCACGGCGCTCGTGGCCGACAGCGACCAGCTGCCCGGCGAAGGCGAGGACACCGGCACCGTCACCCTCATGACGCTGCACACCGCCAAGGGACTCGAATACCCGGTGGTGTTCCTCACCGGCATGGAACAGGGCACGTTCCCGCACTCGCGGGCCATGGAGGACGAAAGCGAACTGGAGGAGGAGCGTCGTCTCGCCTACGTGGGCATCACCCGCGCCCGTCAGATCCTCTACGTCACCCGGGCCGCGGTGCGCGCCCAGTGGGGTCAGGCGGCGGAGATGATGCCCAGCCAATTCCTCGACGACATCCCTGAGAACTTGATCGAATGGAAGCGTAGGGAAACCTCCGCGGAGCGCATGCGTACCGGCTGGGGGAGCGGATTCGATGACGATGACGAGTTTGGCGGCTTCGAGTCGACGTCCGATTTCCGATACGGTTCGTCGTCCCGATGGGGGTCCGGTGCCGGTCGTTCGTCCGGCGGTTCCTATGGATCCGGTTCCTACGGCTCGTATGGTTCGGGTTCCTCCTATGGCTCCCGTTCCGGATCACGTGGTTCGGGCTCTCGGTATGGATCCGGTTCGTCCCGTTCCTATGGCGGATCGTCCTACGGCAGCCGCGGCTCCGGCTCCTCGTCCTACGGTTCCCGTTCCGGCTCCCCGCGTTCCGGCAAGGTGACCACGAAGCGCATGCAGCAGGATCTGTTCGGTTCACTGTCGAAGGCCAAGGCCGCGGCCTCGCGCAAGACGGCGCAGCATGATCAGGAAGGCATTCCCAATGTCGCCGATTTCCACGCCGGTGACAAGGTGACCCACGACCAGTATGGTCTGGGCACCGTCGTGGCGGTGGAGGACAAAGGCCGTAACTCCGTGATCACCGTGGACTTCGGTTCCGACGGCACCAAGCGTCTACTGCTGCGCGTGGCGCCGATCGAAAAGCTGTAGCACATATCGGGGGAAAGTCAAGACTTGATTTTCCCCCGATTGGCGTTCACAATCGCTCAAGTTCGGATGCCGTTGGGCGTCCGCGTAACGTTCGCATATCGCGTTATGCAGAAGTAGCAGGAGAAGATCGTGAAGAACAAGCTGTTTGCGTCCATTCCGTCCATTGTTTTCGGCGCTCTCATCGCCATCGCCCCGCACACGTTCGCCTACGTGTGCAAGGTCGAGAAGATGCCGATGGCCTGTCATTGGACCGCCCAGGCCGAGATCGGCGTCGGAGCGCTTATCGCCGTGCTGGGTGTGATCGCCCTGTTCGTGGCTCCCCAGATCCGCATCGGTCTGAACATCGCCGCCGTGCTGGGTGCACTGCTGGCCATCGCCGTGCCGACCGTGCTGATCGGCGTATGCCCCGGTGCCATGATGCACTGCCACATGGTCGCCCGACCCACGCTGATCGTGCTGGGCGTGCTGACCATCATCTTCGCCGCCATCGGCATCTGGCTGGACTCCCGTCCGGCCAAGCGCGCCTGAGCCTATCCACGCCGTCACACAGCCGAATCGTATGATCACGTACGAGCAATAATCGATCACATTACGAATCGAGCATCATGTCACCGCATATCTCACTCGCCCGTCTGCCATTGGAGAATCTCAGGCGCAAGCCGTTCCGCACCGCGTCGCTCATCACGGTGGTGGCGATCCTGTCCGTCGCGTTCTTCGGCGGATCCATGCTGGCGATGAACCTCAACAAAGGCCTGACCAGCATGGAGGAGCGTCTGGGGGCCGACCTCATGGTCGTGCCGCAGACCACCGAGTCCAAGGCCGAGGCGCTGCTGACCGACGGCACGCCGAATACCTTCTATTTCACGAACGATATCGAATCCAAGGTGTCCAAGGCCGACGGCATCGCACAGATCACGTCCCAGACCTACATCTCGTCGCTGGCTGCGGCCTGCTGCGCCGAAAAGTTGCAGATCATCGGATTCGATCCGCAGACCGACTTCGTGATCGAACCGTGGGTCGCCTCACAGTACGACAAGACGCTCGGCGACGGACAGATGGTGGCCGGTGCGAACGTGAACGTATCCACCGACGGCACGATCGAACTGTATGGCAAGACCTGGCCCGTGGTGGCGCAGCTGGCCAGCACCGGTACCAGCCTCGACAACTCCGTGTTCGTCAACAAGGCCACAGTTCCGCAGATGGTGGCCGCGTCGGCCAAGGTCGCCAAGCGCGTCATGCCCCAGGAATACGCGTCCAAGGCCGTCTCTTCCGTGCTGATCAAGGTGCAGGATGGCTATGATGCGCACACGGTGGCGAACAATATCGCCAAACTGGATCCGCAGCTCGCCTCGGTGGGATTCGTCTACCCCGGTGGCGTGACGGCCTCCACCAAGACTTCACTGAACACCATGTTGTCCTACATGCTGGTGTTCGTCGTCGTGCTGTGGGTCATGGGGCTGATCGTCATGCTCGCGGTGTTCTCCTCCTCGGTCAACGAACGCAAGAAGGAGTTCGCATCCTTGCGCATCATGGGCGCCACGCGCGGCATGCTGATCTCCATCGTGATCCGCGAGGCGTTGATCACCGGTCTGGCCGGCGGCGTGATCGGCGTGGCGGCGGCATCGCTGATCGTCTTCCCCTTCAGCGGGTACATCGGCAAGCAGATGCAGCTGCCGTACCTGCAGGTGGGCATCGGATCGATTCTGGTCATGGCGTTGATTGCTCTCGTCTTCGCGGTGTTCACCGCGGCCGTGGCCTCGTTGTTCGTCGCCTTCCGTCTGGGACGTCCCGAGGCGTATCTGACTCTGAGGGAGGGGGAGTGACATGCTGCTTGAGATCAAGGATCTGACCCGTGAGTTCACCCGTCGCGGCGTGCCGTTCGCGGCGGTCGATCATGTGAACCTGTCCATGGAGGGCGGGGAACTCGTCGCCATCGTCGGCAGGTCGGGCAACGGAAAGAGCACGCTGCTCAACATGGTGTCCGGACTCTTGCGACCCACCTCGGGCACGGTGACGATCGACGGGCAGACTGTGGCCGACCTCGACGACAAGGCGTTGTCCCGGCTGCGCAATCGCACCATCGGCTTCGTCACCCAGAGCCAGACGCTGCTGCCCAACCTGACTGCGCTGGACAACGTGATCCTGCCCGCGCTCTTCTTCCCGGATGAATCGGATTGTTCCCCGGATGAATCCGATAGTCAGACCGACGGCAACCCTATCGATCCCAAGGGCGGGAATGACGATGTCGAGTCGTCGGAACCGGTGCCGGCCGACGATCCGGACATGCCTGACGTCATAACTCCGGTACATGTTCCCGAACCGACCGCCGCGAAGCCCGACGCGTTGTCGACGCGTGCCCACGCGTTGCTGGCCGAGTTGCAGGTCGACGACCTTGCCGACAGCTATCCCAAGGAACTGTCCGGCGGCGAGATGCGTCGCGTATCCATCGCCCGTGCGCTGATGAATCGACCGAAGCTGCTGATCGCCGATGAGCCCACCGGAGATCTTGACGCAGAAAGCACGCTCATCGTCATGCGTCTGCTGCGCGACCTCGCCGACCGGGGCACGGCCGTGCTCATGGTCACCCATGACGCCGACGCACTGCCCTATGCCGATCGTGTACTCACTTTGGACGCCGGGCGACTCGCCGACAGGCCGCAGCAATGACAAAGTCCGAGCACTGCCGTACACTTCTATTTTTGGTGTCTGCCATCAGGTAGAAACCTATCTGGAGCCTTAGCCCATCAATGGGTCGGTGGCTGTGAGTGCATCACGGCCATTCGTGCCATGGCATGGTGAAGCATTGGAGAGGCCGGCTCAGCGCGTGGCGCATGTCGCGCGTTCCGTTCAGATAACGACAGAAACAAAGGATGAACATTCATGACTAACGTTCAGCGCTCCCGCCGTCAGGTGCGTCTTTCCCGCGCCCTCGGCATCGCTCTGACCCCCAAGGCCCAGCGCATCTTCGAGAAGCGTCCGTACGCCCCCGGCGAGCACGGCCGCACCCGTCGTCGCACCGAGTCCGATTACGCCGTTCGTCTGCGTGAGAAGCAGCGTCTGCGCGCTCAGTACGGCATCTCCGAGAAGCAGCTGCGCGCCGCCTACGAGAAGGGCACCCACGAGGCCGGCCAGACCGGTAACGCCATGCTGCAGGACCTCGAGTCCCGCCTCGACGCCCTCGTGCTGCGTGCCGGCTTCGCCCGCACCACCGCCCAGGCTCGTCAGTTCGTCGTGCACGGCCATATCATGGTCGACGGCAACAAGGTGGATCGTCCGAGCTACAAGGTGCGCCCCGGCCAGACCATTCAGGTCCGTCCGAAGAGCCAGACCATGGAGCCCTTCCAGGCTGCCGCCGAAGGCGTGCACCGTGACGTGCTGCCGGCCGTCCCGGGCTACCTGGACGTCGACCTCGCCTCGCTGAAGGCCACCCTGACCCGCAAGCCCCTCGCCGAGGAGATCCCGGTTCAGGTGAACATCCAGTACGTGGTCGAGTTCTACGCTCGCTGATCCTGGTTCAGTTCAGCATTTCGCCCTGCGCGTCCTCGTGGCCGCAGGGCTTTTCCATACCCGAATACCGGTATTCGGAATGCCGCCGACTTCGTGGCCGCTGGTTATCGGGGACGAATCGGGGAACAATCAGGGCAAACCCCGATGGTGGCGTCACCCATACGCATCCATAATGAAGACATACGGATAATCACACGCATAAAACAAGGTGGCATCGCAATCATGAGACTGCTCGGTAACATTCTTTGGCTGATCCTCGGTGGGCTCTTCCTCGCGCTGGGCTGGGCCGTCATCGGCATTATCCTCTGCATCACGATCATCGGTATTCCGCTGGGACTCCAAGCCTTCAAGATGGCCCAACTCACGCTCACGCCGTTCGGCAGGCATGTGGATTACGGAGGAGGACTCGGCTCCCTGCTGCTCAACATCATCTGGATCATCGTCGCGGGACTGTGGATGGCCATCGGCTATGTCCTCGCCGGACTGGCCAACTGCATCACGATCATCGGCATTCCCTTTGGCATCCAGTCCTTCAAGATGGCCAAGCTCGCCCTCATGCCGTTCGGAGCCGTGATCAGCTAGCCCTCGGTTTCCAATTACCACCGACCGCCCACAGGCCTCGGTGCGTCATCCGATGCGGTATCGGTCGCCACGCTGCGTGAGGAACAGGCCGGCACGTTGGAGTTTGCGTGCAAGGGAACGCATGGCCGTGGCCATGATGTCGCGCTGCTCGAAGAACCCGTTGCCGCACACCCCCTCCAGCAGCTCATCGAACGTCAGATACCCGCCGTCGGCACGGACCAGCATCTCCAATGCCGCATACTCACGTGGAGACAGGGGGAGCGGGCGGCCCAGATCCCCGTAGAACGCCCGTCTGGAGTCAGTATCCAGCGCCAGATCGCCACGGGTCAGGATCGTCGTGTCCTCGGCGTCGTCGACGCGAGACAGACGGCGGACATGGGCAAGCAGTTCCGCATCGGAGAACGGCTTATACAGTTCGTCGTCGATCTGCGATAGTACGCCGGCCTCGGTCGCCTCGTCATGACCGTCATGTGCGACGTCAGGGGAGTCGTGGCCGGCCGTCAGCGTGGGTGTACGCAGGCAGAGCAGCCTGGCATGCATCATCTGCGCAACGAGAAGATCCAGATCCTCGCGATCCGCCTGCCGTGGAAACGCATCGTCCATGATGATCAGTTCCGCGGCGGAGGCGTCGAACACGCCATCGTCATCATCCCCTGCGGGAATCGTCTCCACGACGTGTCCGGCGGACTCCAACGCCGCACGTACCGCATTGCGCAACGCCGTGTTCAACGTCGCCAGCAGAATTCTCATCGTGCCTCCCCGGCCGATCTTCAATACCTGTGTTCAGCATATGATAAGAACGATACGACGATTACCGTCACGGACACGGCATGGAATGGATGGAACACGATGATTACCGAAGTGGTGATGGTGCGACACGGACGTACCTGCTTCAATCTTGAACGTCGGCTGCAGGGGCAGATCGACGTTCCGCTCGACATCGTCGGCCAATGGCAGGCCGATCAGACCGGATACGAGCTGGCCCGGCGATACTACTGGGCCAAGGTCAGTCGCATTGCCGACTATCCCGAAACCCTGCCGCAGCCGGGACCGCAGGCGGCGCGGCCGAGCAGCACCGAGGAATACCGCAAGGCGTCTGCGGCCCGCAAAACCCTGAAAGTGGTGGCATCCGACCTGTTCCGTGCCCAGCAGACCGCTCACGCGTTCGCCGACATCCTCGGTCTGCCAGTCGAGCTGGACGAACGCATGCGAGAGCGCGCCTTCGGACGGTGGGAGGGACTGACCCGACCGGAAATGCGTGCGATGGATGCCGAAGCCTACGCGTCCTGGAAGGCTCATACCGGCGGCGAGACCAAGTACGGGGTGGAAAGCCGCACCCATGTCGGTCGGCGTGGCGCGGACGCGGTGATCGACATCGTCTCCCGATCCCGTGACGAGGAACGGGAGACCACGCTGGTCATCGTGGGGCACGGATCTTGGATCGTGGCCACCATCGAGACCCTGGTCGGCATGGACCCCGACAATCTCAGCAATCTTGGATCCATGCGCAATGCCTTCTGGTCGAGACTCACTCCCGTATTCGCCGGTGACGGCGCATTGCGGTGGACGCTCGACGAATTCAACACCGGTCCGGCCATTGCGGGACTGACGGACTGGGAGAACGGTCCCGAGGAACTTCGCAACGACGATATGCCCCGGTGGAAGCCCATCGCGGGCTGAGCGTGGGATAATCAAAGCTATGACGTTTCATCTGCATCTGGTCCGTCATGGACAGACCTATTTCAACCGGTACAACCGTCTGCAGGGCTGGTCGAACTCACCGCTGACCGAATCCGGCATCGCCGACGCCGAAAAGGCCGGCCATAAGCTGGAGGGTCTCGATTTCGCGGCGGCCTACTGCTCCGATACCACCCGCGCCGAACTGACCGCACGATCCATCCTCGACATCAACGAGCAGGCCGGCCATCAGCGTCCCGAACTGACCGTGGACATGCACTTCCGCGAGCAGTTCTACGGCTACTACGAAGGCCTCGACATGGCCATGGCATGGTACGCCGCCGGCGCGCCGCATGGAGTCAAGACCTACAACGCCATCGTGGAGAAGTTCGGTCTCGGTGCCACCAAGGACTTCCTCAAGGAAGCCGATCCGTTCCATGACGCCGAAAGCGAAACCGAATACTGGCGGCGTGTGGAGGGCGGCTTCGACATCATCGCCGCCAACCCCGCACTCAAGGACGGCGACGACGTGCTGGTGATCTCCCATGGCAACACGCTGCTCAGCCTGATGCATCGATTCGCGCCTGCCGGCTACGATCTGAGCGAACGCCCGGCGAACGGCAGCGTCACCGTGCTCGACTACGATCCGACCCGTCCGCTGGACGGCGGCGGCATCACCATCGTCTCCTACAATCAGTGAGCCGAGCGTGAACCGCCTGCGGCGAATAGGCGAATATAACGGTACTGTTCGCCGTAGGTGATAGCCTTTGGATTTGTATTGCGTCCGGGACGCGGGAAGTTGTCAAGGAAACGAGGTATTCGGCAATGGATATCGGTCAGATCGCCGGCCTGATCGCGGCCATCGCGTTCGCCATTCTGGCGGGATTCATGATCTACCCACTGATTCGTCTGGGCAAGCTGTTCGATCAGATCGCACAGACCGTCAAGGACACCGGAGACCATGCGCTTCCCGCCCTTGACGAGGGCGTGACCACCGTGCAGAAGGTCAATCGTTCCCTCGAGGATGTCAACACCATCTCCGATGCCGCGCAGCGTTCCGCCACGAACGTCGGTGCACTGACCGACCTGTATGGATCGTTCCTCGGCAAGCCGGTGATCAAGGCCGCCTCCGCCGTGTGGGCTCTCAAGGCTACGGCGCAGGACTTCCTGAACCGTCGCGCAGCCGGTCGCCATACCGAGCCGTCGCCGCTGTCCGACGCATCCAAGGGGGAGTAGCATGTTCAAACGCATCTTCTGGGTCTCGCTCGGCGTGGGCATCGGGATCATGGCCGTGACCAAGGCACAGGCCTACGTGAAGGCCCACACGCCCGAACCGGCACGACAGTTCGTGTTCGGTCCCGATGAGGAGCAGCCGCCCATCACCCTGCAGACGGTGCAGGCCCTGTTCGACGACTTCCAGCAGCATCGTCGAGACCGTGAGGACCAGCTCAACCGCGAATTCATCGAACGGACCGCCCGCTAGTCGATCGCAGGCCCAGTCCGCCGCGATCAGCATCAATAATTTTCGCGGGCCGATCGCCGTGCCCGCAAGCCAATCAATTAAAGGAGTCGCACGTCCATGCGCACATCGGAAATCGCCAAGCGATATCTGGATTACTTCTCGAAGCATGACCATCTGGTCGTTCCTTCGGCATCCCTGATCTCGCCGAACCCGACCACGCTGTTCACCATCGCCGGCATGGTGCCGTTCATCCCCTACCTGCTCGGTGAGCAGACGCCGCCGCGCAAGCGCATGGCCAGCAACCAGAAGTGCGTGCGCACGCTCGACATCGACGAAGTCGGCAAGACCACCCGCCACGGCACTTTCTTCCAGATGCTGGGCAACTTCTCCTTCGGCGACTACTTCAAGGAGGAGGCCATTCACTTCGCATGGGAGCTGCTGACCTCCCCGCAGAGCGAGGGCGGCTACGGCTTCGACCCGGAGAAGCTGTGGGTCACCACCTACACCGATGACGAGGAAGCCCGCTCCATCTGGAAGAACGAGGGCTTCGACCCCGAGCACATGCAGATCTTCGGCATGGAGGACAACTTCTGGACCACCGGTGGCCCCGGCCCCGGCGGCCCCTGCTCCGAGATCTACGTCGATCGTGGTCCCCAGTACGGCAAGGACGGCGGTCCCGCCGCCGACGAGACCCGATTCATCGAGATCTGGGATCTCGTGTTCGAAAACTACGAGGTCGACAACGTCAAGTCCAAGACCGACCTGCACATCGTGGGCGAGCTGGAGAACAAGAACATCGATACCGGTGCCGGCCTCGAGCGTCTCGCCTACCTGATGCAGGGCAAGGAGAACATCTACGAGACCGATGAGGTCTACCCGGTGATCGAGGAGGCCGAGCGCCTCTCCGGTCTGAAGTACGGCGAGAACGCCGACGCCGATGTGCGCTTCCGCGTGGTGGCCGACCACGTGCGTTCCGCTCTGATGATCATGAGCGACGGCGTGCGCCCGAGCAACGTGGGCCGCGGCTACGTGCTGCGTCGCCTGCTGCGTCGCACCGTGCGCTCCATGCGCATGCTGGGCGTCACCGACGAGGTGATGCCGCACCTGCTGCCCGTGTCCAAGAACGCCATGGCCCCCAGCTACCCGGAGCTTGAGACCACGTTCCACGAGGTCTCCGAATCCGCGTACGCCGAGGAGGATGCCTTCCGTCGCACGCTCGACAACGGCACGTCCATCCTCGACGTGGCCGTGAAGAAGGCCAAGAAGGAAGGCGCCGATCCGGTGGTGTCCGGCAAGGACGCCTTCACCCTGCACGACACCTACGGCTTCCCGATCGAGCTGACGCTCGAGATGGCCGCCGAACAGGGCGTGAAGGTAGACGAGGCCAAGTTCCGCGAGCTCATGAACGAGCAGAAGTCCCGCGCCCGCGCCGACGCGCTGAAGAAGCGCCACAACGTGGATCTGTCCGTGTACGACGACTTCAAGAAGACGCTTGAGGCGCCGCTCGAGTTCCTCGGCTACACCGACTTCTCCAGCCGCTCGAACGTGCTGGGCATCATTCAGGAGGGCAAGGGCTCCGTGGCGGCCGTCAGCGCCCCCGCCACCATCGAGGTCATCCTCGACCGCACCCCGTTCTATGCCGAGGCCGGCGGCCAGCTCGCCGATCAGGGCGAGATCCTGACCGATGACGGCGCCGTGCTCGAGGTCGACGACGTGCAGCACCCGATCAAGGGCCTGACCGTGCACCAGTGCCGCCTGACCGAAGGCACGCTGGTCCGTGGCGCCAAGGTCACCGCCACCATCGATCAGGAGCGTCGTGGCGCCATCGCCCGTTCCCACACCGCCACGCACATGGTGCACAAGGCGCTGCGCGAGGAACTGGGCCCGCAGGCCACCCAGCGTGGTTCCGAGGATGCTCCGAACAGGCTTCGCTTCGACTTCCAGTGGGGCAAGGCCCCGAGCAAGGACGTCATGAACGCCGTCGAGGCTCGTGTGAACGACCGTCTGCGTGACAACCTTGCCGTAACCACCCAGGAGATGAAGTTCGACGACGCCATCGCCCTTGGCGCCATGCACCTGTTCGGTGAGAAGTATGGCGACATCGTGCGCGTGGTCTCCATCGGCGAGGACGGCTGGAGCCGCGAGCTGTGCGGCGGTACCCACGTCGACCACGTCGGCAAGATCGGTGCCGTGTCCATCATGTCCGAGGCCTCCGTCGGCACCGGCGTGCGTCGTGTGGACGCCGTCGTCGGCCAGGGCGCCTACGACTTCCACGCCCGCGAGCATGCGCTGGTCTCCCAGCTGTCCGACAAGCTCAATGCCCGTCCGGACGAGCTGGCCGATCGCGTCAACGCTCTGCTGGCCAAGCTCAAGGAATCCGATCGCCGTCTGGCGGCCATGTACGAGAGCAACCTCGCCGCCCAGGTGCCGCAGATCCTCGAGACCGCCAAGGATTCCGCCGAAGACGTGGCCGTGGCAGTGAAGAACGTCGGCCATTTCGGCTCCGTCGATGCCCTGCGCAAGTCCGTCATGGACATTCGTGGTCGTTTCGGCGAATCCAAGCCGCTGGTGGTGGCTCTCGCCGGTGAAGGCGAGAATGGCAATCCGGTGATCATCGTGGCCACCAACGAGGCCGCGCGTGGCACCGGCATCAAGGCCGGCGATCTTGTCCGTACCGCATCCAAGACGCTCGGCGGCGGTGGCGGCGGCAAGCCCGACTTCGCCCAGGGCGGCGGTCAGGACGCCACCAAGATCGATGAGGCCCTCTCGTCCCTGAAGGCCCAGGTGCTCAAGCACTGATCAGCGGGACGGAGTATTCCATGTCATGTTGGTTGGGCGTGGATCTCGGTAACGCCCGGGTCGGACTCGCGAAGTCCGACCCGGAGCTTACCTTCGCGCACCCCATCGGCAATGTGCAGGTATGGGGAGACGATTATTTTCATGCGCTTGACGATGTCCTCGACGTCATCGAGGACGAGCGCATCATTCATGTGGTTGTAGGCCATCCTTTGCAATTGGATGGCACCGAAGGCAAAAGCGCCAAGAAGGCTCGACGCTGGGCCAAGGCCTTGGAACGCCGTCTCGACGAGGACGGCATCGCCGCCACGGTAGAATTGTTGGACGAACGGTTGACGACGGTCGACGCGCACCGTCAGCTTCGCGAGGCCGGGCTCAGGACCCGTGACCATCGGCCGAGCATAGACCAGCAGTCCGCCGTGGTGCTGCTGCAGGAGGCTTTGGATACGAACGCGCGCAAACGCACGGATATAGCGGGTATGGAGGTTTGATGGCCGACGACGATATGCAGGACTTTTTCGCTGAACAGGCCGAATGGGTCGGCGGGGACGGTGAGCCCGAGTCCGCCTCCAACACCCCTCCGCGTCCTCCTCGCTCCCGCAAGGAGATGCAGAAGTATCGGCGCAAGCAGCAGCGAGCCCGGCAGATCAAGGTCATCATCGCGGTGGTGTTCGTCGTTCTGGTCGGTCTATGCGGCTGGCTGCTGTTCTCCAAACTGGGGGCGGTCCGTAACGCCGTGGAGGTCACCCGTACCGAGGCCGCGGACTATCCCGGTCCCGGCTCCGGTGATGTGGAGTTCACCGTGGAAAGCGGCCAGAACAGCGTGCAGATCGGCGACAATCTGGAGAAGAAAGGCATCGTCAAATCCAGCGCGGCATTCCAGCAGGCGGTGCGTAACGCCGGTCTTGAGAATCATCTGCAGCCGGGCGTGTTCGAACTGAAGTACCGTATGAAGGCCGACGCTGTGGTGAAGGTGCTTACCGATTCCAGCAAGGCCAAGGGCTTCCTCGTGGTCAATTCCGGTGAGCGGCTCAGCGCCGTGCTGGATCAGGCCGCCGAACTTTCTGGCATCGACCGTTCGGAATTCCAAGCCATCATTGACAACAAGGGCGACGGCATTCTTCCCGCCGAGGCGGGAGGCAGCTTCGAAGGCTGGCTGGAACCCGGAAACTACAACGTCAAGGATCAGAAGTCGGCCGAAGCCATCATGAAGATGATGGTCGAGAAGCGTATCACCAAGCTCGACCAGCTTGGCGTGCCCACCGGCGACGACAGGGAGCGCATCCTCAAGATCGCGTCCATCGCCGAAGGCGAGGTGAACAAGTCCGACTACTACGGCAAGGTAACCCGGGTGATCGAGAACCGACTCGCCAAGGACATGCCGCTCGGTATGGATTCCGTGATCGCCTACGGCAACAACGTCGAACCGCGTGCACTGACCAAGGCGATGCTCAACGACACCAGCAATCCCTACAATTCCCGTTCCCAGAAGGGACTGCCGCCAACCCCCATCAATCAGCCGGGCGACAACGCCATCAAGGCTGCGATGAATCCGGAGGAAGGCGACTGGCTGTACTTCGTGACCGTCAACCTCGATACGGGTGAAACGAAGTTCACCGCCGACGAGAACGAATTCCAGCAGTTCTCCAAGGAATACGAGGCATGGGAGGCCGAGAACTAGGCCGTTGGATTTTGCGGGCTTGCGGCGACACGAATCAGAGCGTGAACGCCAGCACCACGATCACCGCGGACAGCACGATCGCCGGGGCAAAGGGAATGGAATCCCTGCCCCGGCGTTGCTGTATGCCCAGCATGAGCAGGCCGAGCGTTCCCATCAGAAGCCACCAGACCAACACGGCCTCCACGCCGAACCATCCCACGGCGAGCCCCATCATCAGCGTGCATGTCACGTCGCCGAATCCCAACGTTCCCGGACGGATCATCGCCAGCAGCAGCTGCACCGCCGCGGATCCCAGAGCAAGACCCAAACCTATGATCAACGGCGACCATCGTCCTGCCACCGCACACCATGCGACCATGCATATCACCTGCGTCAGCAGACCGGCTGCGATCACCGCACGTGGCACCCGACGTGTCCGTATATCGGTACACGTCACCACAAATCCGGCTACTGCTGTAGGAATGAAAAGGTACGTCATTACTCGTAAGATATACCGAGGTTGAACGACAAACGTTCGACCGGAAATATACGTTGACAAAGGAGCGGGAGATGTTGCGCTGGCAGACGGCTGGAGAATCACATGGCGAGGCGCTGGTGGCCATGATCGAGGGATTGCCGTCCGGCGTGGCCGTCACATCCCAGGACATCAAGGACGCGTTGGCGCGCCGCCGTCTGGGGTATGGACGCGGTGCCCGCATGAAGTTCGAAGAGGATAAGGTGCGCATGCTCACCGGCGTGCGTCACGGTTCCACGCTGGGTTCCCCGGTCGCCATTGAGATCGCCAACACCGAGTGGCCCAAGTGGACCGAGGTCATGAGCGCCGATCCGCTTGATCACGATATCCCTCGTGAGGGACGCAATGCGCCGTTGAGCCGTCCGCGTCCCGGTCACGCCGATCTTACCGGCATGCGCAAGTACGGATTCGACGACGCCCGTCCCGTGCTGGAACGCTCCAGCGCGCGTGAGACTGCATCCCGTGTGGCGCTGGGCGCCGTGGCCGCCAAGTTCCTTGAACAGACGCTGGGCATTCGTACCGTCGCCCATGTGATCTCCATTGGTGGTGCCGGTGTTGATGACAACGCCCCGCTGCCGACCCCCGACGATGTGGCGGCGCTCGACGCGTCTCCGGTCCGCACCCTCGACAAGGAAGGCGAGGCCCGCATGGTGGCCCGCATCGACGAGATCAAGAAGAGCGGCGATACGGTCGGTGGCGTGATCGAGGTGCTGGCCTACGGCGTGCCCGCCGGACTGGGCACCTACGTGGAGTCCGATCGTCGTCTCGACGCCGCTCTGGCCGGTGCGGTCATGGGCATCCAGGCGATCAAGGGTGTGGAGATCGGCGACGGCTTCCTTGAGGCGGTCCGTCCCGGTTCTCAGGCCCACGATGAGATCGTGACCGACGAGAACGGCCGCATCACCCGTCTGTCCAACCGTGCCGGCGGCATCGAAGGCGGCATGTCGAACGGCCAGCCGATTCGCGTGCGCGCCGCCATGAAGCCCATTCCGTCGATTCCGCGTGCGCTGCGTACCGTGGACGTGCTGACCGGAGAGACCGCACAGGCCATCAACCAGCGTTCCGACACCACGGCCGTACCCGCCGCATCCGTGGTGGCCGAGGCCATGGTCCGTCTGACGCTCGCTCGGTTCGTGCTGGAGAAGTTCGGCGGTGATTCGGTGGACGAGATCCGCCGTAACGCCGAGGCCTATCTGGCATCCTGGCCCGAGCACATGCGTTAGGGGGAGAGCCTGACATGACGTTGATTCCCAAGGCCGTGCTCATCGGCATGCCGGGAGCGGGCAAGACCCGCATCGGTCAGGATGTGGCCGAACTGCTGGACGTGGAGTTCGTGGATTCCGATGTGGAGATCGAGGAACGCGAAGGCGTGAAGATCCCTCAGATCTTCGAGACCCGAGGCGAAGCGGAGTTCCGTCGCATCGAGGCGGACACGATCCTCGAATATCTGCACGATTTCGACGGTGTGCTGTCACTGGGTGGAGGCGCCCCGATGACCGACCGGGTCTATGACGCGCTGGAGTCCTATATCGGGGAGGGCGGCACCGTCGCCTACCTCGACGCGGATCCTAACGAGGCCATCGCCCGCGCATCCCGTTCCGGCAACAGGCCCCTTCTGGCCGACGGCGCTGCGAAGAAATGGCGGAAGCTCTATTCCCAGCGTCGCCCGGTATTTGAACGTCTGGCGAATTGCATTGTGCATACGAAAGGAAAGAATCCTATGCAGGCGGCACAGAACATCGCCGATTCCGCGAATGAACGTGTGGTGCACGTCACGGGTGCGGATCCGTATGACGTGCGCATTGGCGCACATGTGGGCAATCATCTGGCCGAGGTGCTGGGCGACAAGCCGGTACGCATCGCCCTGATCCACACCACGCCGGTCCAGCGACATTCCGACCGGGCGCGTACGCTGCTGCGTCGCGCCGGCTATCAGGTGTCCGACATCACCATCCCCGACGCCGAAGCCGGCAAGACCATCGAGGTGGCCAACGGCATCTGGAAGCGTCTGGGTGAGGAGGGCTTCACCCGTTCCGACGCCGTGGTGGGTCTCGGTGGAGGCGCGGCCACCGATCTGGCCGGCTTCGTCGCCGCCACCTGGATGCGTGGCATCCGCTACGTGAACTGCCCGACCTCGCTGCTGGCCATGGTCGATGCGTCCACGGGCGGCAAGACCGGCATCAACACCGAGGCCGGCAAGAACCTGGTCGGCTCGTTCTACACGCCGGCCGGCGTGCTCGCCGACCTGACCACGCTCGCCACGCTGCCGAATGACATCTTCGTCGAAGGTCTGGGCGAGGTGGCCAAGTCCGGCTTCATCATGGACACCGAGATCCTGCGCATTCTCGAGGAGAACGCCGAGGCGCTGCGCACCTTCGATCCCGAGCACGTGTCCGACGAGCTCGAGCATGTGATCGCCGAACTCATCGAGCGTACCGTGCGGGTCAAGGCGCATCACGTCTCCTCCGATCTCAAGGAGAAGGGACTGCGCGAGTTCCTCAACTACGGTCATACCATGGGGCACGCCATCGAGAAGCTCGAGCACTTCCGCTGGCGTCACGGCAACGCCGTGGCCGTCGGCATGGTCTACGCCGCCGAACTGGCCCACCTGCTCGGCTACATCGATCAGGATCTCGTGGACTACCATCGTTCGCTGCTGTCCTCGCTCGGCCTGCCGACCTCGTGGGACGGCGGCAGCTTCGAGGACGTGCTCGCACTCATGCACCGAGACAAGAAGGCCCGCGGCAACATGCTGCGCTTCGTGGTGCTCGATCGCCCCGGACATGTCATCCATCTGGACAACCCGCCGGCCGATGCCGTTGAAGAGGCCTTCCGCCGCATTCAGCGGTAACGGCAGCAAAGGAGAAGAACATGACCAAAGTCATCGTTGTCAACGGACCTAATCTCGGTCGCCTCGGCGTGCGTCAGCCGGATGTCTACGGCCGTCAGGATCTTGAGGAGCTCCGCCGCCTGTGCACCGAGTGGGGTGCGGAACTCGGTCTCGACGTGGAGGTGCGTCAGACCGACGACGAGGCCGAGATGGTCCATTGGATGCATCAGGCCGCCGACGAGAAGACCCCGGTGGTGATGAACCCCGCCGCGTTCACCCATTACTCGTACGCGCTGTCCGACGCCGCGCACATGGTCGGCGACGCCGGACTGCCGCTCATGGAGGTGCACATCTCCAACCCGTCCGCCCGCGACGAGTTCCGCAAGCGCTCCGTGATCAGCCCCGTGGCCACCGGTACCATCACCGGCATGGGCTTCTTCGGATACCGGCTCGCCCTCGAGGCCGTGGCGCACATCGTCAACGGCTGAACGGTCAACGCCTGAACGAATTCGATAACGCTCACTCCAGTCGGCTCAGCGGTCGTGCATGAACACGATCGCTGAGCCGACTGCGAACACGCCGCGTCTCAAGGCGATGATAAAGTGAAATTCCATGGTTAGAAGAAAACATGGCATCGCGCAAGAGCACATCACCAAGCACATTTTCGTCACCGGCGGAGTTGTGTCGTCGCTCGGCAAGGGACTCACGGCATCATCCCTCGGCCGACTCCTCCGTAGTCGTGGCATCCATGTGCTTCAGCAGAAGCTCGACCCTTACATCAACGTTGATCCGGGTACCATGAACCCGTTCCAGCACGGCGAGGTCTACGTGACCGAGGACGGTGCAGAGACGGATCTCGACATCGGCCACTACGAGCGCTTCCTTGACGTGTTCCTTTCCCAGAAAGCCAACGTCACCACCGGTCAGGTGTATCAGGAGGTGCTGCGCAAGGAACGCGCCGGCGAGTACCTCGGCCAGTGCGTGCAGGTCATTCCGCACATCACCAATGAGATCAAGTCCCGTATGCGCGCCCAGGCGTCCGACGACGTCGACGTGATCATCACCGAGATCGGCGGCACCGTCGGCGATATCGAAAGCCAGCCGTTCCTGGAGGCCGCCCGCGAGGTGCGTCGTGACATCGGTTCCGACAACTGCATGTTCGTGCACGTGTCTCTCGTGCCGTACATCGCCGCCGCCCACGAGCTGAAGACCAAGCCCACCCAGCATTCCGTCATGATGCTGCGTCAGCTCGGCATCGCTCCCGACGCTCTGGTGCTGCGTTCCGACCGTCCGCTGTCCCAGTCCATCAAGGACAAGATCAGCCTCATGTGCGACGTGGACGAGGAGGGCGTGGTCAACTGCGTGGACGCCCCGAGCATCTACGACGTGCCGAAGACCCTGTTCAACGAGGGTCTCGACGCCTACGTGGTGCGTGAGCTCGGTCTGCCGTTCCACGATGTGAACTGGGCCGAATGGTCCGACCTGCTCGACCGTGTGCACCACCCCAAGCATGAGGTGAACGTGGCCATCGTGGGCAAGTACATCGATCTGCCCGATGCCTACCTGTCCGTCACCGAGGCCATCAAGGCCGGCGGCTTCGCCAACTGGGCCAAGGTCAACGTCGAATGGGTCGCTGCCGACGAGTGCGAGACCGAGGAAGGCGCCGCCAAGGCGCTGGCCGACGTCGACGGCATCGTGATCCCCGGCGGCTTCGGCATCCGCGGCATCGACGGCAAGATCGGCGCCCTCAAGTACGCCCGTGAGCACCGTCTGCCCGCTCTGGGCCTGTGCCTGGGTCTGCAGTCCATGGTCATCGAATACGCCCGCCACGTCCTCGGCCTCGAGGATGCCAACTCCTCCGAGTTCGAGCCGGATTGCGCCAACCCGGTCATCGCCACCATGGAGGAGCAGAAGGACATCGTCGCCGGCAAGGGCGACATGGGCCACACCATGCGACTGGGCAGCTACCCGGCCGTGCTGGAGGAGGGCTCCCTCGCCGCACAGCTGTATGGCACCACGCATGTCACCGAACGTCACCGTCACCGTTACGAGGTGAACGTGGCCTACAAGGATCGTCTGCGCGAGGCCGGTCTGCGTATCTCCGGCCAGAGCCCGGACGGCGAGCTCACCGAGTTCGTGGAACTGCCGCAGGACGTGCACCCGTTCTACATCGCCACGCAGGCCCACCCGGAGTTCAAGTCCCGCCCGACCAAGCCGCACCCGCTGTTCGCCGGTCTGGTCAAGGCCGCGCTCGATCATCAGGCCACGCACTGATCGGGGCTCGTCGGTCAATCCATGATCCAACCGATCGGTTCGACGACCGCCGATGAGCTATGAAGCCCGCCGTGCATTACGCATACGGCGGGCTTCGTCGTATTCCGCGTCCGACGGACACAGCGGCTTTGTAATCTTTCTCACGTTTGCCGATGGATAATTCACGGAATGCCGATTAGTGTTGTTCGTGATGTTCTGTTAGGTTTGCTACTGACAGAAAGCACTTTCGTCAAGGCTCCGGCGTCCATGATCACGCCGGACGATGGGAGGAAACTCAAGGTGACGGATGAAATGACGTCGCAGGAGACCCCGGACAAGGGCTCCGCGGCGGCTGACGTGGAGATGAGCCAGTATGTGGCCGACCGTTCCCGCGTCAACGAGGACAAGATCAAGCAGGATGACGAGATCATCTCGCAGTTCGGCGATTACAGCTACGGATGGCATGATTCCGATGCCGCCGGCGAGGCCGCGAAGCGAGGCATCGACGAGGACGTGGTAAGGGCCATCTCCGCCGACAAGGGCGAGCCCGAGTGGATGCTCGACATGCGTCTGCGCGGATACAAGGCGTTCCTCGAGAAGCCGATGCCCGAATGGGGCGTGGACCTTTCCGGCTTCAACGCCGACGACTTCAAGTACTACGTCAAGCCGATCGACAAGCAGGCCAAGAGCTGGGACGAGCTGCCCGACGACATTCGCAGCACCTACGATCGACTGGGCATCCCCGAGGCCGAGAAGAAGCGTCTGGTTTCCGGCGTGGCCGCCCAGTACGAGTCCGAGGTCATCTACAACTCCATTCAGGAGGATCTCAAGAAGCAGGGCGTGATCTTCGTCGACACCGATACCGCCGTGCGTGAATACCCGGATCTGGTGAAGAAGTACTTCGCCACCGTGGTGCCGCCGGAGGATAATAAGTTCGGCGCGCTCAACACGGCCGCATGGTCCGGCGGATCGTTCGTCTACGTGCCGAAGGGCGTGCACGTGGATATCCCGCTGCAGGCGTACTTCCGTATCAACACCCCGGCCATGGGACAGTTCGAACGTACGCTGATCATCGCCGACGAAGGCTCCTACGTGCATTACGTCGAGGGCTGCACCGCCCCGATCTGGTCCGAGGACTCGCTGCACGCCGCCATCGTGGAGATCGTGGTCGAGAAGCACGCCCGCGTGCGCTACACCACCGTGCAGAACTGGTCGAACAACGTGTACAACCTCGTCACCCAGCGCGCCTACGTGCGTGAGGGCGGCACCATGGAATGGGTCGACGGCAACATCGGCTCCAAGGCCACTATGAAGTACCCGGCCTGCATTCTCGCCGAACCGTACGCCAAGGCGGAAACCATGTCGCTCGGCTTCGCTGGCAAGGGACAGTATCAGGACACGGGCGCCAAGATGATCCATCTGGCCCCGCACACCAGCTCCACCATCGTCGCCAAGTCCATCTCCCGTGGCGGTGGACGCTCCGCGTACCGTGGCTTGGTCAAGATCGTCAAGGGCGCCGAGGGCTCCAGCTCCTCCGTGGTCTGCGACGCGCTGCTGGTCGACGACTACTCCCGTTCCGACACATACCCGCATGTGGACGTGCGTGAAGACGACGTCTCCATGGCCCACGAGGCCACCGTCTCCAAGGTCTCCGAGGACCAGCTCTTCTACCTGATGAGCCGCGGCCTTGAGGAGAAGGAGGCCATGGGCATGATCGTGCGTGGATTCGTCGAGCCGATCAGCCGTGAGCTGCCCATGGAATATGCGCTCGAACTCAACCGCTTGGTGGAACTGCAGATGGAAGGATCGGTGGGCTGATACCGATGACAGACGAAAACAAGGTCGAAACCGTCGGCGACGGCACCGTGCGTGACATCGCCGCCGAACTCAATATTCCCGTCGCTGACCTCAATGATCCCTACGCCGTGCCGGCCCTCATGCCGTCCAGCGCGGATAAGGCGATCCGTTCGTTCGAGGCCGGCGACTTCGCCGTTCCCACGCGCAAGCAGGACGATTGGCGTTTCACTCCCGTCGACCGCATCACGGAGTTCTTCGACGTGTTCAAGCCCAGTGGCGAGACCACGATCGAAGTGTCCACCATCGACGGCACCGAGCTCGCGGCGGACAACGTGAAGCTGTACCAGACCGCGATTGGCGAAGCCCCCTCCGGCACCGTCTCCAAGCCGAACGACCGCGTGTCGGCCGTCGAATGGCAGTCCGGCTCCACTGCCACCGTGGTGGAGCTGACCGGCGAACTCGCCGTGCCCGTGCTCATCAAGATCACCGGCGCCGGCGACGAGCTCGACGCTCTGCATCTGGTGATCAAGGCCGACGACAAGGCGCACGGCGACGTGATCATCGAACACACCGGCCATGCCCGTCTCGCCGAAGGCGTGGAGATCACCACCGGCAAGGATTCGCACATCTCCACCACGTTCGTGCAGGAATGGGACAAGACCAGCAAGCACGTCGGCAACCATCGCATCCATGTGGGCGAAGGCGCCAGCCTGCGCCACTCCGTCGTCACGCTCGGCGGCGACGTGGTGCGTATCCGCATGGACCAGGACTTCGGCGGTCCCCAGGGTGATCTCAACATGCTCGGCATCTACTTCGTGGATCCCGGACAGCACATCGAGCACCGCACGATGGTGGTGCACAACCACCCCGAATGCAAGTCCCGCGTGGTCTACAAGGGCGCGCTCGACGGCAAGGACGCCCACTCCACGTGGGTCGGCAACGCGCTGATCGAACCGACCGCCCCCGGCACCGACTCCTACGAGCTCAACCGCAACCTGGTGCTCACCCCGGGCGCCGTGGCCGACTCCGAACCGAACCTGGAGATCGAGAACGGCAACATCGTGGGTGCGGGCCACGCCAGCTCCGTCGGACGCTTCGACGACGAGGAGCTGTTCTACCTGCAGTCCCGTGGCATTCCCGAAACCGAGGCTCGCAAGCTCGTGGTACGCGGATTCTTCGCCGAACTGATCGAAGAAATCGGCATCCCGTCCATTTCCGAACATCTGATGACCGTCATCGACCGCAGGCTCGCCAAGGGCGAGAGCGCAGCCATGGCACAGGTCCTCGAAGACAAGTAACGACGAAATAGGAGATTTTGAAATGTCCACATTGGAGATCAAGGACCTGTACGCCTCGGTGGAGACCAAGGACGGACGCAAGCAGATCCTCAAGGGCGTGAACCTCACCGTCAACTCCGGCGAGACCCACGCTATCATGGGCCCCAACGGCTCCGGCAAGTCCACCCTGGCCTACACGCTGGCCGGCCACCCCAAGTACGAGGTGGACTCCGGCCAGGCGTTGCTCGATGGCGTCGACCTGCTGAAGATGACCCCGGACGAGCGTGCCAAGGCCGGCCTGTTCCTGGCCATGCAGTACCCGGTGGAAGTGCCGGGCGTGTCCATGACGAATTTCCTGCGCACCGCCAAGACCGAGGTGGACGGCAAGGCGCCGGCCATCCGTACCTGGGCCAAGGAGCTCGGCGAGGCGATGAAGAAGCTGCGCATGGATCCGAAGTTTGCATCCCGTTCCGTGAACGAAGGCTTCTCCGGCGGTGAGAAGAAGCGCGCCGAAGTACTGCAGCTCGAGCTGCTCAAGCCCAAGTTCGCCATCCTCGACGAGACCGACTCCGGCCTCGACGTCGACGCCCTGCGCATTGTGTCCGAAGGCGTCAACCGTGCCAAGGAGAACACCGGCCTTGGCATCATGATGGTGACGCACTACACCCGCATCCTCAAGTACATCAAGCCCGACATCGTGCACGTGTTCGCCGACGGCCACTTCGTGAAGACCGGCGGCCCCGAGCTGGCCGACGAGCTGGAGGAGAACGGCTACGACCAGTATCTGCCGGAGGGCGCGGATTCCGAAAGCGCCCTGGCGTAAGGTACTTGGTTGGTCGCCGAGGGGCGGGACGCATGATGTGCGACACACTCAAGGCCGTTTGGCCGAGCCTACAGTCGAACATCATGCGTCCCGCCCCTCGGCTCACGTACAACTACTGGCTTACTGAAGCGAAAAGGATAAATTAGGGGGAATTATGGTTGATTTTGCGGCTATTCGGGGGGAATTCCCGATTCTGGATCAGCAGATCCATGGTCATCCGCTGGTGTATCTGGATTCGGCGGCCACGTCGCAGAAGCCCCAGACGGTCATCGACGCGGAGTCCGAGTTCTATAGGACCATCAACGCCGGCGTGCACCGTGGAGCGCACGAACTGGCCGCGTTGAGCACGGAGGCGTTCGAGCAGGCTCGTGCCAAGGTCGCCGCACTGGTCGGAGCGAATGCGGCGGAAGGCGAGGAGGAGATCGTCGTCACCGCCGGCGCCACGGCAGGCCTGAATCTACTGGCCACCGCCATCGGCAACGCTTCGCTGGGTCGTGGGGGAGACGCGGCGAAGCGCTTCGCACTCAAGCCCGGGGATGAGATCGTGGTCAGCAAGGCCGAACATCATTCCGTCCTGCTGCCGTTCCAGGAGCTTGCCGCTCGCACCGGCGCCACCTTCAAGTGGTTCGATCTGGACGAGGAAGGGCGCGTACGTTCCGACACCGCGGATGAAGTGATCACCGAGCGCACCAAGGTCGTGGCCATCACCCATGTGGGCAACACCACGGGCGCCATCACCGACATCGCGCCGATCATCCGCCGTGCGCATGAGGTGGGTGCGATCTTCATTCTTGATGCCTGCCAGTCCGTGCCGCATCTGGCCGTGGACTTCCATGCGCTGGACGTGGACTTCGCCGCCTGGAGCGCCCACAAGATGTACGGACCTACCGGCGTCGGATTCCTGTACGGCAAGCGTGAGCTGCTCGAGGCCCTGCCTCCGGCCAACTTCGGCGGATCGATGGTCGAGCTGGCCTGGATGGACAAGCCGGCCCAGTACATGGCGCCGCCGGCTCGATTCGAGGCTGGCACCCAGCCCGTCGCCCAGGTGGTGGCCGCCGGTGTGGCCGCCGATTGGATGCGTGCCGTGGGCATGGAGAACATCGAGGCGCATGAGAAGACCATCGCCGCTGAACTGCTCAAGCTTGGTGACATCGACGGCGTACGCATCCTCGGACCGCGCGAGAACGTGAACCGCATCGGTACGGTGGCCTTCGATGTGCAGGGCGTTCACCCGCATGACGTCGGCCAGTTCATCGATGCGCAGGGCATCGCCATTCGCGTGGGTCATCATTGCGCCCAGCCGGTGCACCGTCATTTTGGACTGTTCGCGTCCAACCGTGCGTCGAGCGGCGTGTACAACTCGGTGCAGGATGCCCAGGCGCTGGTGGAGGCCGTCGGCAAGGTGCGTGCCTTCTTCCGCGTCTGAGACGCGGACGGGACCGATCTCGTTCATCATCGCCATCATTTTCGCTGGAAGAAGTACGGCGCGTCCAAGTCAGGGCGCGCCACTAGGTTAGAGGGCATGGCAGATTACGGAATGAGTAGCGAAGAGCTCGAGCAGATGTATCAGGAGGTCATCCTCGAGGCTTCGAAAACACCGCACGGCAAGGTGAGTTTCACCGCCGGAGACGGTCAGCAGGCGACCATTGGCGTGGATAGCCTCAGCGCCGGTGAAAGCACGTTGAGCGCGACCCACGAGTACTGTGTGCCGGCGCAGTCCCATCAGTTCAACCCCACCTGCGGCGACGAAGTCACCGTGCGCGTGGAGATCTCCGATGGTACCGACGGCAAACCCCAGCACATCGAGCATCTGGTCTGGGATGGTCAGGGATGTTCCATCTCGCAGGCCAGCCTTTCGATTATGGTTGATCTTGTAGACGGCAAGACCGTGGACGAGGCCATGGAGCTGTTCCACGCATTCCACAAGCTTATGGAATCACGTGGAGCCGGTCTTGACGATGAGGCGATGGAGGAGGAGCTCGGCGACGCCGTGGTCTTCCAGGGTGTTTCCCGCTATCCGATGCGCATCAAGTGCGCACTGCTCGGATGGGAGGGTCTGAAGGACTCCATGGCACAGGCATTGGCTCAGATGAACGCAAAGGAGGCGTAAATGGGCGATAACAGCAATCTGGTACCCGAGCCCACGGATTCGATCTTCGCGTCCGTGGAACGTGCACTGGGTGATGAGAAGGCGGCTCGTCAGGTGATGGCGAACCCGAATCTCGCCGGCAGTGTGCAGGCGAACAAGGGCGATGAGTCCGCGGCTGCTGCGGCCGACACCTGTGGCTGCGGCAACGACCACGGTGCATGCGGTTGCGGGGGAGAGGATCCCGAGGACGGCGGCATCGAACTGAAGGCTGTGGACGACATCGGCCGCGCCACCGCCAAGGATGTGCGTGAGGCGATGCATCAGGTCATCGATCCCGAGCTTGGCATTGACGTGATCGATCTCGGTCTGGTGTACGGCATCGAGATCGATGAACTCGGCAGGGCCATCATCACCATGACCCTCACCACGCCGGCGTGCCCGCTCACCGATCTCATCGAGGACGAGACCGCGAGCGTGCTGGCCGGACTGGTCGAGGAGTTCCGCATCGATTGGACGTGGACTCCGCCGTGGACGATCGACAAGATCACTCCCGAGGGTCAGGCCCAGCTTTCCGCATTGGGCTTCAACTTCAACAACCTGCCCACGTACGGTGCGTGATCGACGATCCTGATACAGGGGACGTTCTTCGGAGCGTCCCCTTTTTGTAATGTGTTCGTATGGCGTATGATCTTCGTCTACGAAAAAAGTCCGAACCCGCCATGACAAATGGGGGTTCGGACTTTTTCATGTCCTCACAGGAATGGATCAGTCGGTGACGATCGTACCCTTCGGCACCACGGTGATGCCTTCGGCGGTCACCGTGAAGCCGCGCTCGAGATCGCGTTCGGTGTCGATGCCGACGGTCGCGTTCTCCGTGAGCACGACGTTCTTATCCAGAATCGCCTTGTACACGCGTGCACGACGGTTGATCGTGACGTTGTTGAACAGGATCGAATCGACGATCTGCGACCAGGAGTGGATGCGCACGTTCGGGGAGATGACCGAATGATGCACTTCACCACCGGAGATGATCACGCCGGGGGAGATGATCGAATCGGTGGCGTGGCCGAGACGGTCACGGCCGGCGTGCACGAACTTTGCCGGCGGCAGCGATCCGGAGTAGGTGTAGATCGGCCAATCCGTGTTGTACAGATTGAACTCCGGCACGTAGGCGATCAGATCCATGTGGGCATCGTAGAACTGCTTGATCGTACCCACGTCACGCCAGTAGGCGTGATCCTTCTCGGTGGATCCGGGGATCTCGTTGGTCGTGAAGTCATAGACGCCGGCCTCGCCGCGAGAGGCGAAGTAGGGGGCGATATCGCCGCCCATGTCGTGCTTGGTGTCCTTGGCCTTCTCGTCCTTGCGCAGCGCATCGAACAGGGCGTCGGTGTTGGCGACGTAGTTGCCCATGGAGGCCAGCATCATCGACGGATCGTCCGGCAGGCCCTGCGTGGTGGCGGGCTTCTCCTCGAAGTGGGTGATGAGGCCCGGATGGTTCGGATCGGTATTGATCACGCCGAACTGGTTCGACTGACTGATCGGCTGGCGGATGCCGGCCACCGTGAACTCGGCGCCGGATTCGATGTGCGATTCCACCATCTGCTGGAAGTCCATGCGGTAGACGTGATCGGCGCCCACGATCACCACGATGTCGGGCTTGACGTCCTCGATGATGTTGATCGTCTGATAGATGGCGTCGGCGGAGCCGAGATACCAGTGCTTGCCGAGACGCTGCTGGGCGGGAACGGGGGAGACGTAGTTACCGAGCAGCGAGGAGAAGCGCCAGACCTGGGAGATGTGACGGTCAAGTGAGTGGGACTTGTACTGCGTGAGCACGATGATGTGGCGGAAATCAGAGTTCACCAAGTTGCTCAGCGGGAAGTCGATCAGGCGGAACACGCCGCCGAACGGCACGGCCGGCTTGGCTCGATCACGGGTGAGCGGCATCAGACGCGTGCCTTCGCCACCTGCCAGCACTATCGAGAGCACTTTCGGGTTTCTCTTCATGGGTATCCCCTGCCTTCTACTCGTCGGTGAGTTGAAACAATGCCTCTATAATCTCACAAAAATCGTGATTATGTGCATGGGTGTTGGGGGTGTTGCGGGTTTTCGTTAATCGTTTGCCGTGCCGTTACCCGCCAGCCATGTTCAAATTCCGGGAAAATGTTCAAGCGACACGCCGGTGCGCTTGTGATCAGCGTCGGCGCGTCGCCCAGAACGTGACGGCGCTGGAAGCCGCGACATTCAGGCTGTCCACGTCGTGACCCATGGGGATCTTCACGGTCAGGTCGGCGTTGGCGATGGTATGGCGGCTCAGCCCGTCGCCTTCGGTGCCGAAGATCATCGCCAGACGATCGATGTGTCCCGGAGTGTCGGGCGTGTTGTTCAGACGTTCCACCAGATCGTCCAGACCGATGGAGTCGTCGGTGAGCGCCAGCGCGGCCGTGGTCAGGCCACATTCGTGCAGCTGCTTCAGGCCCTTCCACGGCCAATAGTGCGTGTCGTCGCCGCCGATGCGCGTCCACGGCACCTGGAACACCGTGCCCATGGAGACTCGCGCGGCACGACGGTACAGCGGATCTCCGCATGACGGCGTGACCAGTACGGCGTCCACGTCGAGTGCGGCCGCCGAGCGCATGAGCGCGCCGACGTTGGTGGGGTCCACGATGTTCTCCATCACGGCAACGCGCGACGCATTGCGGCAGATATCCTCCACGCTGGGCAGCGTCCAGCGGCGCATGGTGGCCAGCGCACCGCGATGCAGACGGTATCCGGTGATTCGCTTGAGTTCTTCGCTGGTGGCGATGTACACGGGAATGTCGGAGCCCCAGCGTTCGTCGACCTGAGTGAATTCCGGCTCCATGCCGGCCAGCCATGATTCCTCGACCAGGAACGATACCGGCTCCACGTCGGCGGCGAGTGCGCGATCGATCACTTTGGGGGATTCCGCAATGAACATGCCCATGGACGGTTCGAGGCGATTGCGCAGCTGCGGTTCGGTCAGGTGGGTGAACGATGCAAGTCGTTCGTCGTCGATGGAGTCGATGTGAATGTAGCGCATGATCCTACCTCGGGCCGCCGTGCGGCAGACATGAACGATCGGTTTGGAACCGATGGGATAAACAAAAAACCCGGAAGTCGAAACTCCCGGGTTAATCGGTGTCCGGAGCGGGACTTGAACCCGCACGGTTGTATAAAATAACCACTAGCACCTCAAGCTAGCGCGTCTACCATTCCGCCACCCGGACAGGTGCCGTGCTTGGCAACGAGATGGAACTCTATCATCACAGGTAGGGTATCTGTCAAATCGGAATCGCGTATCGGCGTGTCGCGTAATTGTCATAAGGATGGACAATGCCGATCATTTCAGCGGGGAGTAGGTGTGCCGGGGCGAAGAAGAGGATGGGCGTGATGGTCGGCGGCCGTGCAATGATCGATGGCGTCGGGTCGGACCGATGGCGGATCCGGAATTTGTGATTCATGGCGGATCGGTTCGACGAGGAGGATGATGACGAGAAGGATGCAGTCCGATTCCGATGGGTCGTTCCTGAAGGATTTGGGGAGCGGTGAAGTCTATGCGGATGTCCCGGAAATGCTCCGGACGATTCTGGAAAACAAAAAGACCCCTTGAATTTCAAGGGGTCTTGTCTGTGTCCGGAGCGGGACTTGAACCCGCACGGTTGTATAAAATAACCACTAGCACCTCAAGCTAGCGCGTCTACCATTCCGCCACCCGGACAGGTGCCGTGCTTGGCAACGAGATGGAACTCTACCATCCCCAGTGGGGTGTCTGTCAAATCGAGAATGTTATCCGGCGTGTCGTATACGTTTGAACCATGACGTTTCCGCTTTTTCTGATTGACCCCGATACGGACGAAACCCCGGTAAACAGCGACGAACTGCACGACGGCTGGGTGCTCACCCTCCCGCAGACCGTGGCCCGCCACGCATTCAAGTCGATGCGTCTGGCGGAGGGCGACCGTCTGCAGCTGTCCGACGGCCGAGGCCTGCGTATCCTCGCCACGGTGCACGATCCGGAGAACCGCCAGGTGCGCGTGGACGAATTCTCCCGCGAGCCCGCCGCGGTCACCCGTCTCGCCCTGGTGCAGGCGCTCGCCAAGTCCGGCAGGGACGAACAGGCCATAGAGACCGCCACGGAGATCGGCGTGGACCTGGTGGTGCCGTGGCAGGCCAACCGCTCGATCGTGCAGTGGAAGGCCGGCAAGGAGGCCAAGGCCGCCGCCAAATGGCGTCAGGTGCTCGACGCCGCCACCGAGCAATCCCGTCGTGCGTGGGCGCCGGAGCTCGGCGACAAGGTATCCAGCAAGCAGATCGTGGAGATGTGCCGCCGCGCCAACGTGCACGGCGACATGGTGGTCGTTCTGCATCAGGACGCCACCGATACGTGGAACGGCATCGAAGACAAGGTCAGGGCCATGGCGGAGCGCTGCCTTGACGACGGGCGTGCCCGCACGGTTTACGTGGTCGTCGGCCCGGAAGGAGGCATCAGCGAGGAGGAGGTCGCCGCATTCGTGGACGCCGGCGCCTCCGCCGTGGTGCTCGGCGCCAACATCATGCGCGCATCAAGTGCGGGCCCCGTGGCGCTCGCCCTGCTGGCCCGCGTGCTCGGACGATTTTCCTGACCGCAGATTCCACGGAATCAGGCGAAGCGCGATAGCATGAAGACGCAGTGCCACCAATGCAAGGAGGAATCGTGAGCCAGGAAAACGACTGCCTGTTCTGCAAGATCATCGCCGGAGACATCCCGAGCACCAAGGTGTACGAGGACGATACCGTGTACGCGTTCAAGGACATCAACCCCAAGGCCAAGGTGCACGTGCTCATCGTGCCCAAGGACCATTACCCGAACGTGGCGGCGCTCGCCAAGGCGGAACCCGCACGACTGGCCCACATCGTGGAGGTGGCGCAGTCCATTGCCGACGCGGAGTTCCACGGGGAATACCGTCTGGTGTTCAACACCGGCGTGGACGCCGGCCAGACCGTGTTCCATGTACACGCGCATGTGCTTACCGGCGAGGTGCTCGACGAGTAGTCCCGCGTCCCTGAGCGATTCGGGGCTGACCCCGCGTACACGTTGCTGATCACATCACACGAACGAAAGAGACAACGACCTAACGTGGCCACAACAACACGTACCATTACGATTCCGTCGGAACTTGATCCCGTTGCCGTGCTCGGCCCGGCCGATCAGGTGCTCCGTGAAGTTGAGAAGGCGTTCCCGGATCTGACCATCATCGTGCGGGGCAACCGCGTGGCGATCATGTCGCGTTCGCGCCAGACCGAGGCTCAGGCCAACAAGGCGCAGGAGATCGTCGAGGAGATCATCCATGCGGCGTATAGCGCTCCCATGGATGCCGATACGGTGCGTCGCATGCTCGCCAACTCCCACGCGGATCTCGACACCATACGCCGTGAACAGTCGGCCGCCAGACGCGGAACGTCCTCCGAGAATTCGGACAGGAACCGGGGATCGTCGACGCAGAACGATCGGAAGCGCCCACGCGTGCCCGGCGTCATCACGTTTGCGTTGGGAGCGCCGGTCCGACCGAAGACCCCCGGCCAGATCGCCTACGTCAACGCCATCGAAAGCCATATCATCACGTTCGGTATCGGTCCGGCCGGTACCGGCAAGACCTATCTGGCCGTGGCCAAGGCCGTTCGCGCCTTCGAGGAAGGACAGATTCACCGCATCATCCTGACTAGGCCGGCTGTGGAGGCGGGGGAGAACCTCGGATTCCTGCCCGGCACGCTCAGCGACAAGGTCGACCCGTATCTCAGGCCGTTATACGATGCGTTGGGCGACATGCTCGGAACCGATCAGCTGCATCGATATCTGGCCGACGGCACCATCGAGGTGGCGCCGCTCGCCTACATGCGTGGCCGTACGCTCAACGACGCCTATGTGATCCTCGACGAGGCGCAGAACACGACCGAGCAGCAGATGAAGATGTTCCTCACTCGTCTCGGATTCAATACGCGCATGGTCATCACCGGCGACATCACCCAGATCGATCTGGCTGTGCCGAGCTCCGGTCTGAAGACCATCGAGCGTGTGCTGCATGGCATCGATGACATCGCCTTCGTGCATCTGCAGCCGCAGGACGTGGTTCGTCACGAACTCGTCGGCAGGATCGTGGAGGCCTACGGGCGCTACGATGAGGAACACCAGATGCATCGTGATCGTCGTGATCGTCGTGATCATGACGGCTCCCGCAACAACAATGATCAGGAGAACAACGCATGAGCGTGGATGTGACCAACGAAACCCCGTGGACCATTGATCCCAAGGTGTTTTCCGACCTCGGTGTCTGGGTGCTCGACCAGATGCGTGTAAGCGTGCAGTCCGATCTGACCATCATGTTCAACGATCCGGAGTCCATGGCCCAGCTGCATGAACGGTGGATGAACCTCGAAGGCCCCACCGACGTGATGAGCTTCCCCATGGACGAGTTGCGCCCGGGCAATGCCCGGTTCACGCCCGAAGGCGTGCTTGGCGACATCGTCATCTGCCCGTATGTGGCCGCCGAACAGGCTCGCGCCGCAGGGCACTCCACCATTCAGGAGATGCTGCTGCTCACCATCCACGGCACGTTGCACCTGCTGGGGTACGATCATGCCACACCGGAGGAGGAACGCCAGATGTTCGGTCTGCAGCGTCAGCTGCTGCTCACCTTCCTCGCGTTGCGTCCCGGCGTGCTTGACGATGTGACGCTGCCTGCGGGATCGCCTGATCTGCTGGCGCAGTACGACGCCACCCACCGCGACGGCCATGCCCGTTCCCGGAAGGGCTGAGCCGGGGAGTCGATGATGATGGACCTGAACGATCCCACGTTGCCGATAGTCGTTGCCCTGGCGCTGGTGGCACTGCTGCTGGTGTGGTTCTCTCTGGTCATGGCCTCCACCGAAGGGGCGGTGTCGAGGGTGACGAGATCCAGCCTGAACAATCTCATCCTTGACGTACAGACCGGATCCGACAGCCAGTTCACCAAGATGAAGCAGATCGGCCGCATCCATCGGGTGCAGCGTCTGGTGGCCGACCGTTTCGCCACGTCAGGATCCTGCGCGTTCTTCCGTATCGTGTGCAACATCCTGGATGGCGTGCTGGTGGCCAGCATCGCCGATGCGTTGGGCGCTCCGCTATGGCTGACGCTGCTGGTGGGACTGCTGTTCTCCCTGGTGGTCGGTGTGATCTCCATTCTGGTGCGTCCGCGCAGCACCGGTGCCAGCAAGCCGTTGCAGATCATGCTCCGCCATGCCAAGGTGGTGTCGATCGTCGTGTTCCTCACGCCATTCGCCCGTGTCAACGGCATCGGTCGCAACAGCGGAAAGGCGGAGCTCTCCGACGACGAGGAACTCGAGAAGATCCATCTTGAGCAGGGTCGCGCTATGATCGACCGTCTGGTCGAGACCAACGATTTCGACCCGGAGATCTCCGAAATGCTGCGCAACGTGCTCACGCTGTCCGAGACATTGACACGCGAGATCATGGTGCCGCGCACCGACATGATCTGCATCGGCCGTGACGAGCCACTCGGCAGCGTGCTGAAGATGTTCTCCCGCTCCGGATTCTCCCGAGTGCCGATCATCGGCGATTCGGTCGATGACCTGGTCGGCATGGCATATCTTAAGGATGCCGTGCGCGCCGTGGCCTTCAACCCCGCTGCCACCGACCGTCCCGTGGAATCCATCAGCCGCGACCCGCTGCTTGTTCCGGAATCCAAGCCCGTGGACGACCTGTTCCACCAGATGCAGCGTCAGCGCCAGCACGTGGCCATCGTTGTCGACGAATACGGCGGCATCGCCGGTCTGGTCACCATCGAGGACGCGCTCGAGCAGATCGTGGGCGAACTCGAAGACGAGCATGATCGCACGCAGAAGTCCGAACCCGAGCGGATCGGCGAGGGACGGTGGCGGTTCCCCGCCCGCGCGTCGATCGCCGACATCGAGGAGATCTTCGAGATCGACCTCGACGAAGATGACGTCGACACGGTATACGGACTGCTGACCAAGATGCTCGGCCGTGTGCCGCTCGTCGGATCCAGTGCGGTCACGCACGGGCTCAAACTGACCGCGGTCGACTCCGCCGGTCGCCGTAAGAAGGTGTCGACCATTCTGGTCGAATCACTGGGCAGCGTCGTCGACAAAGACTCCGCCAAGGACACAGCGAAGGACGATCAGCAGAACGACGACGATGAGTGACGGTCCTCGATGATCATGGCCGGCGCGACGTCCTCGACCGCATAAAACGGCGGATGCGGCAGGCGTCGCGCTAAACTGTTCTGTTATGCAAGAAGCTTACAGGTCAGGATTCATCGCGGTCGTTGGACGACCGAACGTAGGTAAGTCAACGTTGATCAACGCGTTGATCGGCTCCCATATCGCCATCACGTCATCCCGCCCGGAAACCACGCGAAAAGCGATCCGCGGCGTACTCACCACCGACAACGCGCAGATCGTGCTGGTGGACACGCCCGGTATCCACCGTCCCCGCACGCTGCTGGGCCAGCGACTCAACGACATCGTCGACAACTCCCTGTCCGACGTGGACGCCGTCGCATTCCTGCTGCCCGCCGACCAGCCCATCGGCCCCGGCGACAAGCGCATCCTCAGCCGTCTGCGCGGCGACTTCGCCCGCAAGAACGACGACGGCACCTTCACCTGGAAGGTCCCGCTGATCGCCGTCGTCACCAAGATCGACGAACTCAACCATGCGCAGCTCGTCGACAAGCTCATCGAGATCAACGAGTTCGCCGCGTTCTCCGACATCGTGCCCGTATCGGCCCTTGAGAAGGACAACCTCGACGAGGTGAAGCATGTGCTCATCGAGGCCATGCCGGAAGGCCCCCAGATGTATCCGGACGATCAGATCAGCGAGGAGCCGCCCTCCGAGACGATCGCCGAACTCATTCGCGGCGCGTTCCTCGAGGAGCTCACCGACGAACTGCCGCACTCGCTGGCCGTGGTCGTCGACTCCATCGACTACCCGGACGAGGACGAGGAGGACGGGTCCGATGCACAGCGCCCGGCCAACGCCCCCAAGCCCAAGGCCCAGGTGCATGTCTCCGTGTATGTGGAACGCGACTCGCAGAAGCCGATCATCATCGGACGCAAGGCCGAGCACCTGGTGCGCGTCAAGAAGAAGCTGCGCACGCCGATCAACCGCATCGTCGGATGCAAGGCCAACCTCGACATGCACGTGAAGGTGGCCAAGGAATGGCAGTCCGATCCGAAGAAGCTGGAACGCCTCGGATTCTGACGGCCGATTTCCGGGACCTCGCATAGAAAGGACAACGCATCATGAGCAATCGCAATGGCACGCACTCGGGCATCGTGAATGTGGCGATTCTGGGCTGTGGCCGCATCGCGCATCACATGGCGCAGACGTTGCAGGGCATGAGCCAGGACGAACGCTATTCCGATCTGATCCGCCCCTATGCCGTGGCCACGAGGGCCGATGAGTCTCGCGCTCGCGCATTCGCCGACCAATACGGCTTCCCGCACGCCTATGGATCGTACGAGGACATGCTCGCCGACCCCGAGATCGATCTGGTGTACATCGCCACCCCGCACGCTCTGCACGCCGATCAGACCATCACCTGCATGCAGGCCGGCAAGAACGTGCTGGTGGAGAAGTCCTTCACCGCAAACGAAACCCAGGCCCGGCGTGTGCTGGACTTCGCACGCCAGACGGGACTCACCTGCACCGAGGCGATCTGGACCCGATACATGCCCAGCCGGCAGCTCATTCTCGACCTGCTCGACTCCGGTGAGATCGGCACGCCGCGGCAGGCATACGCGAACCTGTCGTACCCGGTCTCCGCCAAGGCGCGCATGACCGATCCGGCCATGGCCGGCGGCGCGCTGCTCGACGTGGGCGTGTACCCGATCAACTTCATTGCCATGGCGTTCCCGAACGCCGATATCGAACGGACGGTCAGCTCCTGCACGCTGACCGACAGGGGAGTGGACGAGCAGTTCTCCGCCACCTTCTGGCTCGACAACGGCGTGGCGGCCACGATCGACTCGTCCATGGTCTCCGTCGGCAGCCGACAGGGCGTGATTCAGGGCGATGCCGGATATCTGATCGTCGAGAACATCAACAATCCCGAACGCATCGACGTGTTCGACAAAGACCATCGCAAGGTACGTTCCATCGACGTTCCGGAGCAGATCACGGGATACGAGTACCAGGTGGTCTCCGCGGCCCATGCGATCCTCGACGGCCGCATCGAATGCCCGGAGATGCCTCACGAGGAGACGCTGCGCATCATGCGCGTCATGGACTCCCTGCGAGCACAGTGGGGCGAGGTCTATCCGTTCGAGCGGTAACGTGGACCGACCATCGGAGGCCGCCCATCGAACCGATTCGCGACACTCCGATGGAGAACGAAAGACGGCGGGGTTGGTGTCCACGATGATTCCGTGGACACCAACCCCGCCGTCTTGCTATCGCTGCCGTGCCGGTTGCGTGCGGTCGTCTACTTCTTGCGCGGCGTGTACATCTGCGTGTTGAGCAGATCGGCGTAACGGGCGATCACCTTCGGGCGGATGACCTTCATCGACGCGGTCATCAGACCGTTCTCCTGCGTGAACTCCTCCGGCAGCACGATGAACTTGCGCACCGACTCGGCGCGGGACACACCGTCGTTCGCCTGATCGACGAACTTCTGGATCTCGGCGCGCACCGCGGCGTTCGACGCGGCCTCCTCCATCGACATGTCGTGGTTGAGGCCCTTGGACTCCAGCCAGGGGCGCAGCGCCTCCTCGTCCAGCGTGATCAGCGCCGAAATGAACGGACGCTTGTCGCCGAGCACCAGCGCCTGGGAGACGATCTCGCAGCGCTGGATCACTTCCTCGATCGGGCCGGGGGACACGTTCTTGCCGCCTGCGGTGATGATGAGATCCTTCTTGCGGCCCGTGATGTACAGGAATCCATTGCCATCGAGACGGCCAAGATCTCCGGTGGCGTACCAGCCGTCGTCGGTGAACGACGACTTGGTGGCCTCGTCGTTCTTGTGATAGCGGTGGAACACCGAAGCGCCCTTGATCTGAATCTCGCCGTCGTCGCCGATGCGCAGCGAGAAGCCCGGGAACGGAATGCCGACGGAACCCTGATGGAACGGCACGCCCAACGGGTTGAACGCGCAGGGCGCCGTGGTCTCCGTGGCTCCATAGCCCTCATACACCGGCACCTTGGCGCCGCGGAAGAACGCCATGAGCTCCGGGTCGAGCGGGGCGCCGCCCGAGACGATCCACTGCATACGGCCACCCAGCACGTCACGCAGCGACTTGTAGACGACGGGGTCGAACGAGGCACGGCGGGCGGCGGTCAAGGCACCGGCATGGCCCTTGTCGTTGACCTCCTTCATGTAATCCTGCGCGGCGGTGACCGCGGCGGCGAACACCAGACCCTTGGCGCCGTGTCCGGCCTTCTGGGAGGCGGCGTTGTACACCTTTTCCAGCACACGCGGCACCACGATCATCACGGCCGGCTTGGCTACCTGCAGATCGCTGATCAACGTCTTGATGCCCTGGGCGATGTAGACGCGCATATCACTGGCCACCACGATGTAGTTGATGGCGCGGGCGAAGGAATGCGCCTGCGGCAGGAACAACAGCACGGAGTTGCGCTCGTCGTGCAGCAGATCGGGCATATAGTCGCGCAGATTGAACGCATCGGCGCAGTAATGCTCATGCGTCATCTCCACGCCCTTCGGCGCGGCGGTGGAGCCGGACGTGTAGACGATCGAGCACAAATCGGTCTTGCGGATCGAACTGATGCGCTCGTCCAGCACGGCGTCGGAGATCGAGGCGCCATACGCCTGGATCTCGTCAAGTCCGCCGGTCTCCAAGCACACGATGTGTTCCACCGTCGGGCAGTCGGCGCGCACGCTCTCCGCCTCGTCGCGCATGGCCGTGGTCTCCACGATCAGCAGACGAGCATCGGAATTGTTGGCGATATTGCGGATCTGCTCACCGGAATCGGTGTCGTAGATGGTGGCGAGCACGCCACCACACGCCATGATCGCGGCGTCGATGACATCCCACGCGTAGCTGGTGCGGCACATGAACGCCACGCCGTCGCCCTTCTTCAAGCCATAGTGCAGCAGGCCCTTCGCGGTGATGCGGATGTCGGCGAGCACCTCGTTGGCGGTCTTGGTGACCCACTGGCCGTCCTGCTTGAAGGTGTACAGCGGCTTGTCACCCATGCGTTCGGCGCGTTCGGCGTAGATGTCGTAGATGCTCGTGCCGTCGTCGAGCGGGGGATTGCCATCCGTGCGCGCCGTCAGCAGACCGGCCTCATCAAGAAAAGTCGTTGTGGCATAGCCAGGGCCCCAGAAATCCACGTGCGGCAGTTCGTCGGCGGAAGGCATCTCCTGCGGCTGCGGGTTGTCGGGCAGACCATCGTCGTTCAGATCGTCACTGCCGGGGTAGTCCTGATAATTACGTCCGAGGTTGGAAGCACGATGCGCCGCCGATGCGACGGCGTTCTTCACGGAACCGATTAGACCCACGAGTTCTCCTTCAACTTAAAGATTCCTCGCACACTTTAGCCCCCGTCCCGCTCGTTACGCTACCGTAGGCGCGACAAAAACAAACGTCTTTCGGAAGATCGACGTACCGCATACTTCCGTATCTTGGGCAAATGTTGCCAATTGTTGACTTTGATATAGACTTGTCGGGGCGTCACGGATTGTTGTGACGCCATTACAGAAGGATTACGAGGGAGGACCAGGTGGCGGAAGATACGCAATCGACCATCACTTATGGAATTTTCAATGAGACCGCGGAATATGAATCCCGCGTGGCTCTCACCCCGGATATCGTCAAGCGACTCAAGCGCTCGTCCGTCGAATGCGTCATCGAAAGCAACGCAGGACACGCCGCCGGTTTCAGCGACGAAGACTATGTGAAGGCAGGCGCCAGGATCGGCTCCAAGGATGAGGTCATCAGCCAGGCACGGGCATTCGGATTCGTCGGACGTCCCGATGACGAGCTCATCGGCAAGCTGCCCAAGGGCTCGTGGGTCATCGGCATGCTTGGTTCGTTCACCGATCAGGAGTATGTGAATCGTCTCGACAAGGCCGGACTGGTCGGCGTCGGCATCGAAAAGCTGCCCCGACAGCTCAGCTCCGCGCAGTCGATGGACGAAATGACCAGCCAGAACTCCGTCATGGGCTACAAGGCCGTGCTCAAGGCGGCCGACGCCTACGGCTCGTTCTTCCCCATGATGACCACCGCGGCCGGCACGATCCGTCCCGCCAAGGTGCTCATTCTGGGCGCCGGCATCGCCGGCCTGCAGGCCATCGGCACCGCACGTCGTCTCGGCGCGGTCGTGACCGCCTACGACGTACGTCCCGCCGCCAAGGGCGAGGTGCTCTCACTTGGCGCCAAGTTCCTGGATCTGGGACTCGACTTCTCCAAGGGACAGGGCGAAGGCGGCTACGCCCGTCAGCTCACCGCCGAGGAGCAGGCCGCCCAGCAGGCCGCAGTGGACAAGAAGGCTGCTGAATTCGACGTGGTCATCACCACCGCCAAGGTGCCCGGACGCAAGCCTCCGGTGCTGCTCACCAAGGCCGGTGTCGACGGACTGCACCGAGGCGCCGTGATCGTCGACTGCGCGGCAAGCGAACTCGGCGGCAACGTGGAAGGATCCGCACCAAACCAAACCATCATCACCGACAACGGCGTGCAGCTGATCGGCGCGCCCGATCTGGCAAGCGGCGTGGCCACCACGGCCTCCAACCTGCTGGCCCGTAACGTGGCCGACGTGCTCACCCACTTCGTACACGACGGCAGCCTCGTCATGGATCTGAACGAGGAACTCGACAACGCCATGGTCGTCGCCGGACGCGACGAGTCCACGGCCACCAAGGAAGAGGAGAAGTGATCATGCCGGATCTCGTCGTTTCGATCACACTGTTCGTACTCGCCCTGCTCATCGGCATCGAGGTCATCGGCAAGGTGCCGGCGACCCTGCACACCCCGCTGATGTCGGGCGCCAACTCCATCCACGGCATCGTTATCGTCGGCGTCGTCATCGTCGCCGCCGAAGCCCACACCCCGCTGGCCTACGTGTTCATCTTCCTCGCCGCAGTGCTCGGCACCATGAACGTCGTCGGCGGTTATGTGGTCACCGACCGCATGCTTGAGATGTTCAAGAGCTCCAAGCCCTCCAAGAAGGACGAAAAGGAAGGCGATAAGTAATGACCGCAACACCCATCGATATCGTTGCATGGTTCGTGTACCTGCTGGCCGCCGTGATGTTCGTCATGGGCCTGCACTTCATGAACTCCCCGAAGACCGCCCGCAAGGGTAACCAGATCTCCGCCACCGGCATGGTGTTCGCCGTCGTCATGGCGTTCGTGCACCTCTTCGTGCAGGGCTTCATCTCCGTCACCGCCGTGATCGTGCTCGTCGTGGGCATCCTCATCGGCGCGGTCGCCGGCGTCGTGTCCGCCAAGAAGGTCAAGATGACTGACATGCCGCAGCTGGTCTCCGTGTTCAACACCGTGGGTGGTGGCGCCGCTGCGCTCGTGGCGCTCAACGACATCCTCACCAACGAGCAGCTGCCCACCCTCGTCGTGCTCATCACCGCCGGCCTCGGCATCATGATCGGCTCCGTCACCTTCACCGGCTCGCTCATCGCCGCTGGCAAGCTGCAGGGCGTCAAGTTCGTCAAGAACCTCAAGCTGCCCGGCAAGAGCTTCTGGAATGTGCTGTTCATCATCCTTACCATCGCCGCGTTCGTCATGCTGTGCGTCCAGCCCGAGCAGCGGCTCCTCTGGTCCGTGCTCACCACCGTGTTCGCCCTGTGCTACGGCCTCGTGTTCGTCATCCCGATCGGCGGCGCCGACATGCCCGTCGTCATCTCCGTGCTCAACGCCTGCACCGGCACCGCCGTGGCCATGTCCGGCCTCGCCATCGACAACGTGGCCCTGATCGTCGCCGGCGCCCTCGTCGGCGCGGCCGGCGTCACCCTGTCCATCCTCATGGCCCAGGCCATGAACCGTCCGCTGCTCTCCGTCCTCGCCGGCGGATTCGGCGGCGACAACGCGGCCGGTGGCGACGACGGCGTGACCGGCACCATGAAGGAGACATCCGCCGACGACGTGGCCGTCCAGCTCGTCTACGCGCAGAAGGTCATCTTCGTCCCCGGCTTCGGTCTCGCCATGGCCCAGGCCCAGCGCGAGCTCGCCGACCTCGGCGAACTGCTCAAGAGCCGCGGCGTCGAAGTCGCCTACGCCATCCACCCCGTCGCCGGTCGTATGCCCGGCCACATGAACGTGCTGCTCGCCGAAGCCAACGTCCCCTACGAGGAGCTCGTCGACCTCGATGACATCAACCCGCAGTTCCCCACCGCCACCATCTCTCTGGTGGTCGGCGCCAACGACGTCACCAACCCTGCCGCCCGCCGCCCCGGCACCCCGGTCTCCGGCATGCCGATCCTCGACGTCGACAAGTCCCAGAACGTCGTCGTCATCAAGCGCGGCCGCGGCAAGGGCTACGCCGGCATCGAAAACGAGCTCTACTTCGAAGACAACACGCAGATGCTCTTCGGCGACGCGAAGAAGGAGCTGCAGGCCATCATCGCCTCCGTCAAGGAACTCATCTCGTGATCATTCACGTAACGGAGCGTCTTCGGCCGATCGGAAGACTCGACGTACCGTCGTACGCCTTCGCCTTCCGCTCGACCGAAGCCGCACGCGTTACGTGAATGATCACCCCTTACCCCTCAATTGTTTTAGGTCCTTCGGTTGGGGGTGATTTCCTGTGGGGAAATTGAACCTGAGAGGAACTGAAGCGGTAGGAGGGATTTCGAAACGAAATATGTGGGCGAGGCCCTGTCCGAGGAATCGGGCGGGGCCTCGCCTTGTTTTGGGCGGTGGGCGTGCGAGGGTGTGAGGGGACATTGGATGAGGCTATGTCAGGCATAGGGTGATGTAGGGTGAGGCAGTGTGAAGAAGTTCGTTATCCGTACGCTTGATGCGACCCCGGCCGTGGTGATCGTGGCGCTTGAGGGCGCGCTCATGTACATTGCCACCGGTACCGCCAAAAGTGTGTTCACCCAGATCAATCCGCTATGCGCGGCATGGTATCGATTCGGCTTCCTGGCGCTGCTCATGCTTCTGTGGCGCAGGCCGTGGCGGCGCGAGGTTCGTCACACTCTGCCTTCCACCCGTCGCGATTGGCTGATCACCGCCGGATGCGGCTTCGCCATCGTCGCCATGAACACCATGTTTTATCTGGCCATCAGTCAGATGAACATGGGTATGGCCGTCGCCATCGAATTCGTCGGACCGCTCGGCGTCGCGGTGATCACCGGACGAAACTGGAGGGAACGTGTCGGCATTCTCATCGCAGCCGTCGGCGTGGTGCTGCTCGCCGGCATGTCGCTCGCCTCGCCGGACGGCGGACATTTCCTCGTTGGACTCATTGCCATCCTGACCGGTGGCACGATGTGGGGCATCTATATCGTTCTGGGACGTCAGGTGGCCAACACCGGCAGTCCGCTCAATCGCCTGTCCATCGCCATGTGCATCGGATTCGCCATTCAATCGGTGTTCCTCGCAGTGCCTGCCATCCGTGGTCTCTTCGTGCCGCCGCAGACGGCGACATGGCTCGTGACCGAAGGAGAATGGGGAATCCTGCATCTGCTGCTGCTCATGCTCGTCGTGTCCGTGTTCAGCTCGTTCTTCCCCTATGTGATCGACCAAGTGGTGATGCGCAAGACCACGCCAGGCACGTTCTCCGTCATGCAGTCCATGTACCCCGCCATGGCGGTGGCGGTCGGACTGCTGTTCGCCGAATTCCCCACCATCTGGGAGCTCATTGGCGTCGGATGCGTGATGCTCGCCGTAGTGGTCACATTCTCCGGAACATCCCGAGTGCGACACCCGGTTGGTCATGATTCGGTGGATGTGGTAGACTAAGTGACTGTTGTCTTGGCGAGGGAGCGGTGACGTGAATTGCGTCATCCTCCGTTATCGACTCGACGTGTGATTTTCCCCGTACCCATATGGCACGGCGTTCTCCGCGGCGCGTCGATGCGCCAAAACGAAACTTTGGTTTTTAGTTCTAATCAAGGAGAACATCATGGCAGATATCACTCTCGAAGGTGCCGCTCGTACCGAGTTCGGCAAGGGCGCGGCCCGTCGTCTGCGCGTCGCCAAGCTGGTTCCGGCCACCGTGTACGCCGGCGGCGAGGCTCCGACCTTCCTGCAGCTCCCGATGAAGGAGACCACCAACGCCCTGCGTCACACCAACGCCCTGTTCGAGCTGAAGTTCGGTGAGGACTCCAAGCTCGCCGTCGTGAAGGACGTGCAGCGCAACCCCGTCAAGCAGCAGATCGAGCACGTGGACTTCTACGAGGTACGCGCCGGCGAGAAGATCGAGGTCGAGGTCCCGGTCTTCGTCGAGGGTACCCCGAAGGGCGCTGCCGTGGCGTTCGTCGACATCCAGGAGCTCAAGGTCAAGGCCGACGTGACCAACCTGCCCGAGCGCATCACCATCAGCGTCGAGGGCCTGGTTGACGGCACCAAGGTGCTGGCCAAGGACGTCGTCCTGCCCGAGGGCGTCGAGCTCGTGCACGACAACCCGGAAGAGTCCGTCGTGACCGTCGAGGTGCCGGAAGACGCCGCCGAGGCCCCGGCAGCCGCTCCGGCTGCCGACGCCGATGCTGCTGCCGCTCCGGCTGCCGACGCTCAGGCCTGAGTCTCACCGATCGTCATCCGACGATGAACGACTAACCGGTGGTCAACGCCATCGGAGAAGAGCCCACCGTCCGTGTGGGCTCTTCGCATTCGTGGGGTGTTTTGCGCACCTCCGTCGGAACGGTCCGCGGTTTTCATAATGTGAACTTTCTTCCATGCTGGTAACAGGCATGTGAGAAAGTGTTACTCAGTTCGGCGCCAGAAGCGCTGACGACATACTGACAGCCGATTCTCGATCGGCAAGGAATACAAAGAAGCTGAGAATGACAGAAAATACTCATCACGATCCGGCGGCCCTGTCCAAGCTGGCCGACGCCTTCACCGTGCTGCCCAACGACAATCCGGCCTCCGACGCCAAGCGTCAGGAGCTCATCGACAAGCCGGCGTTTGGTCAGGTCTTCTCCGACAATATGACCCACATGACGTGGACCAAGGGCGAAGGCTGGTCCGACCGCCGCGTTGAGCCGTACGCCCCGCTGAAGATGGATCCGGGCGCATCCGTGCTGCACTACGCCCAGGAGTGCTTCGAAGGCCTCAAGGCCTACCGTCACGCCGACGGCTCCACTTGGCTGTTCCGTCCGGACGCCAACGCTGAGCGTTTCCAGAACTCCGCGAAGCGCCTGTACCTGCCCGAGCTGTCCATCGACGACTTTCTGGGCTCCGTGGCCGCGCTGGTCAAGCGTGACGCCAACTGGGTGCCGTCCCGTCGCGAGTACACGCTGTACATGCGTCCGTTCATGTTCGCTTCCGAGCCGTTCCTGGGCGTGCGTGCCCCGCAGGAGGTTGACTACTGCGTGATCGCATCCCCGTCCGGCCCGTACTTCCCCGGTGGCGTCAAGCCCGTGAGCATCTGGGTGGAGGACAAGTGGTTCCGCACCGGCCCCGGCGGCACCGGCTTCGCCAAGTGCGGTGGCAACTATGCCGCCTCCCTGCTCGGTGAGTACACCGGCATCGAAAACGGCTGCGAACAGGTGTGCTTCGTGGACGCCGCCACCAAGACCTACCTCGAGGAGCTTGGCGGCATGAACATGATGGTCGTGCACAAGGACGGCCACGTGGAGACCCCGTCCCTGACCGGCAACATCCTGCCCGGCGTCACCCGTCGTTCGCTGATCCAGCTGCTGCAGGACGACGGCCACGACGTGGTCGAGACCATGATCGCCCTTGAGCAGCTGCTCGAGGACATCAAGTCCGGTGAGGTCACCGAGGTGTTCGCCTGCGGTACCGCCGCCATCATCACCCCGATCGGCCGCTTCAAGTCCGAGAAGTTCGACGTGACCGTCGCCGACGGCGGCTCCGGCGAGCTGACCGTGGCCCTGCGCAACAAGCTGCTCGGCATCCAGCTCGGCGAGATCGAGGATCCGCACAACTGGATGTGGAAGGTCTGCTAGCGCTGATCGTCGCTTCCGCGGAACGTTGAGCAATAGCCGCTTGGCCTAATCTCGATTAGGCCAAGCGGCTATTGTGTTTTTAGTGAGATTTGGCGCGTTTTGATGGTGCATTGTCTCAAGACATGCGTCAAGCATACCTCGAGACAATACACTCATCTACGAATGCAGTCTATTGTTTCTTTTTGCTAAAAAGAAACAATAGAAGTAGAATTCAGACAATTCTTTGACGTAAAACCATGAAAAGAGACCATATGCAGTACAAGAGCATTCGGCAGATGACGCATATGAGCCAATCCACGCAGCCGCCCAAGGCCATCGCCGAACATGAGTACCGGCAACGGCTGGAAGGATGGAGCACGTTCAGGTCCGACATCGTTCTACGCGGTCACGAGATGTTTGTGGTCAACTTCCGGGAACTCGCCGCCATCCTCGACCGTGTCCGCGAACAGGAGAATATGGTGACTACCCTATGGGAGACTCTTCCTCCCATTGCCCGTCGCGCCTACATCATGGATCTCATCGGTGCCGAGATGCAGAGCACCAACAGCATCGAGGGAGTGCGTTCCACTCGCAAGGAGATCAGCGAGGCGCTTGAGACCGCCATGACAAATGGTCCTCACAAGCGGTTCAGCGAGTTCGCCAAGCTGTTTCTTGCGCTCAGTGACAGCGACCCGGAACATCTCGCCCTTCCACACAGTCTGGAGGATATCCGAGCCCTCTACGACCGAGTGGTCTCCGGGGAATTGGATGACGGTGACATGCCGGATGGGGATCTGTTCCGCAACGGTCCCGTTTACATCGATGACGAGGCTACTGGACGGCGCATCCACACGGGCATCACTCCGGAATCCGAGATCAAAGTGCTGCTCACGCAGTGGCTTGCCTTTATGAAGAACCGGGATGTGCCACCGCTACTTCGTGCCGCGATGTGCCATTTCGCGTTCGAATACATTCATCCGTTCTACGATGGCAATGGCAGGACGGGACGGTTCCTGTTCGCCCTGCAGCTCAGACGACATCTGAGCGTACCCACATCCATCAGCCTTAGTCCCGTGATCTCTGACGGCAAGGACCGGTACTACAAGGCGTTCGAGGATGCTCAGCACCCATTGAACTGCTGCGACGCGAGTCTGTTCTCTTACCGGATGATGAAGTTCGTGAGCGACGCGCAGCGGCGCATCATCGATGATCTTTCCGAGAAATACGGAGCGTTCGAGCGCGCCAAGGCCGTACTTTATGAGCTCAGCCGCGAGCGCGGATGGAGCGATGATCAGGTGGATATCGTCGGCGTACTCATCCAGGAAGAGCTGTTCGGAACGCCGCCGCATCGGGTTACTCGCCCACAGTTGCAGAATGGGCTGAAGTTTGGCCGCAAGCGCGTGAACACGGCTTTGGATCCGCTGGTCGAGAGCGGAGACGTGGTCACGATGGGCATGCGTCCCGTCCGCTATTCGCTGGCCGACAGCACGAGGCGATTGTTGCTAGGCGAAGATTAAGCAGAAAATCCCGTACCGACAGCCTTCCCGCCGCCGCGCTGCGAAAGTGAACAACGGGCGAACTCTGTCATGGTGTCAGTGTGTCACCGGCGTACGGTGCTACGCTCTTATCGGCTGAAATCCGATAAGGGCAGGGCCCGCGGTTGTAGGGGAGGGGCGCAGTGGATCAGGTCGCGCTGGAAAGCAACGCCGTATTCATGGGCATCGAATATCTGGCGATCTTCATCTGCGGGCTTTCCGGAGGTCTGGCCGCGATCCGCAAGCACTACGATCTGTTCTCCATTCTGGTCATCGCATGGGTTACGGCGCTCGGCGGCGGCATCACGCGAGATGTCCTGCTCGGCGATCTGCCTCCCGTGGGCATCACGGACAAGGGATTCGTGCTCACGGCCCTGTTCTCCGGCATTATCGTCGCCGTCGCGCACCCGGAGATCGAACACCTCAAATGGTCGATGATCGTCACCGACGCGCTGTCTTTAGGACTGTTCGCGGTCAACGGCACCGCCAAGGCGCTGGCGTTCCACACGTCCGGCATGACCGCGGCATTCCTGGGCATGTTCACCGCGCTCGCCGGCGGCACCATCCGCGACATCCTGCTCAACGAGGTGCCGTCGATCCTGCGTGACAAGCATCTGTATGCGGTGCCGTCATGCGTGGCCTGCGTGCTCACCGTGTTCGCCTATCGTGCGTCCGTATATTGGAATCTTGGGCTCAATGGAGAGATGGTCCTCGATGTGGCCATCGTGATCCTCGTGTTCGTCCTGCGCGTGATCTCGGTGAAATTCAACATCACCTTCCCGGGCGCGATGGAGCGTCGTCGAGCACATCTGCCGTCACAGGGCCGGTATCTCAAGCGTCCGGTGATTCATCCGGACTCGGAAAAGACCGTGAGAAACGATGACGGTGAATAGATGAAAGATCCATCCGAACACCTATATGTGTAAATAGGACGTCCTCCGTTGTGATTCGATCACCATATCGGCTGTCCATTATGCGGACAAAAGCGTAGTTGTCGGGATGTGATGTCGACAAGACGGTGTTCAATCAAAACCATAACTCAACAACGCATCTTCAGGGCAGGGTGAAATTCCCGATCGGCGGTATAGTCCGCGAGCATTGAGATCGCAATCGAATCAATATGCAGGAACGTTACGACGTTCGTGAACCGGTGTGATTCCGGTACCGACAGTTACAGTCTGGATGGAAGAAGAATGCGGCGGCGCAACCGTGCGTATGCGAATCATACATATGCGCGTATACCGTGCATATCGTGCACGGTGACGTCGTCACGGACATACGGCCCTGAATTCCAACGGAGTTCAGGGATTTTTTTTTATTTGTCGTGACGATCGTCGGCACATGCGTCGCCACGTACCCTGGACATGCTCTATCGCGTCGAAAGGGGAAACGTGGACGATAGAGATTTCATGTCCGTGGCATTGCGCCACGCAAAACTGGGCGCGGGAAAGGTCAATCCCAACCCCATGGTGGGAGCCGTCATCGTACGAGACGGCCGGATCATCGCCACCGGCCACCATGACCATTTCGGTGGCTGGCATGCCGAACGAGCCGCATTGGAGGCGGCCAAGGCTCAGGGCGTTCTGGTTCAAGGTGCCACGATGTACGTCACCTTGGAACCATGCTGCCATCAGGGCAAGCAGCCGCCATGCACGCAGGCGCTGATCGACAGCGGCATCTCCCGCGTCGTCGTAGGCTCCTCCGATCCCAATCCGCTGGTGGCGGGCAAGGGAATCCGTCAGTTGGAACAGGCGGGAATCACCGTCGATCAGGGAGTGCTCCGCGACGAATGCGACGCCCTCAACGAGATATTCATGCACTACATCGTGCGACACACGCCGTTTGTGCTGCTCAAGTACGCCATGACCATGGACGGCAGAATAGCCACGGCAGCCGGCCGTTCACGATGGATCACCGGCGAGGCGTCCCGCAGACGCGTGCACGAGGACCGGAATCGCTTCGCCGCGATCATGGTGGGCGTGGGCACGGTCCTCGCCGACGACCCCATGCTCACCTGCCGCATCGAAAACGGTCATGATCCGCTGCGCATCGTATGCGACGGCACGCTGCGCACGCCACTGGACTCCGCACTTGTGCGCAGTGCCCGCGAGACGCCAACGATCATCGCCACCTGCTCCCACGATGAGGAACAGGCGAAGCCGTACCGCGACGCCGGATGCGAAGTGCTGACAATCGACGCCGACGACACCGGACACGTGAACCTGCAGACGCTGATCCACACGCTGGGGGAGCGCGGCATCGACAGCGTGATGATCGAAGGCGGCGCGACTCTGGCATGGTCCGCCCTGCACGCCCGGATCGTCAATAAGATCGACGCCTACATCGCGCCCAAGCTCTTCGGCGGCGCCACGGCTCCGTCGCCCATCGGCGGCCCCGGCGTGGAGGACCCCGCCGACGGCTACCGGATCGTCGACCTCACGGTGCAGACGATCGGAGACGACGTCCTGCTCGAAGGAGGCGTGGACTATGTTCACCGGAATCGTTGAGGACCTCGGCACCGTCGAGTCGCTGACCCGCGGCGCCGACTTCGCCGCGCTCGCCGTATCCTCCAACGTCGTAGTCACCGACCGCACGCTGCTGGGGGAGAGCATCGCCGTCAACGGCGTGTGCCTGACCGTGACCTCAATCCACGGCACGACCTTCACCGCCGACGTCATGCATGAGACGCTCCGCAGGTCAAGCCTCGGCTTGCTGCGCCGGGGAAGCCCCGTCAACGTGGAGCGCGCCATGCCCGCGGACGGTCGATTCTCCGGGCACATCGTCTCCGGACACATCGACGGCACCGGCATTGTGCGGGCCATCGTCCGGGACGGCATCGCCACGGTCTACACGATCGACGCCCCACACAACCTGATGCGGTTCATCGCGGAGAAAGGATCCATAGCGGTGGAGGGCATCAGCCTGACCGTGACCTTCGCGGACGACCGATCCTTCGGCGTATCGATCATTCCGCACACCGCCGGGCACACCGTACTCCCGGAACGCAAGGTCGGAGACATCGTCAATCTCGAGATCGACCCCATCGCCAGATACGTGGATCGACTGCTATCCATGCCGCGGATCGAGAACGATGCGGACACGCCCAAAGCGTCGAGATCGTCGATCACCGAGGACTTTCTGCTGAGCCGCGGGTTCTGACCACCCCGCTCGGCGTCGCTCCGCTTGACGCGGTTTCGCTGTCCTGCGAGGCCGAGTCATTCCCGGACCGTTCATTCGCTTGGCAACATTCATTCAAACCATCCATTTTCATTTGTTACATCACCGAACTTATTCGAGGACCAATCATGAATCACGAAACGAATATCGAGCCGACCTCCACCGACGGACGTATTGCCGATCCTGTGGAGCGTGCCATCCACGACATCGCGTCGGGCCGCATCATTGTGGTCGCCGACGACGAAAGCCGCGAGAACGAAGGCGATCTCATCTGCGCCGCACGTTTTGCCACGCCCGGCAATATTGCGTTCATGGCCACCCATGGTCGCGGTCTCATCTGCACCCCGATGAGTGGAGCGCTCGCCGAACGGTTGGATCTGCCGCCGATGTGCACGTCGAACACCGACAACCATCAGACGGCGTTCACCGTCTCCATCGATCATGTGACCACGTCCACGGGCATCAGCGCACGCGACCGTTCCGTCACGGCACTGGCGTGCATCGACCCTGACGCCAAGCCCGGCGATTTCCGTCGTCCCGGACACATGTTCCCGCTGGTGGCCCGCCCTGGCGGCGTGCTGGAACGCAACGGCCACACCGAAGCCACCGTGGACCTCGCCAGACTGGCTGGCCTCGAGCCGTGCGGTCTGTGCTGCGAAATGATGAAGACGGACGGCACCATGATGCGCCGAGACGATCTCCGCGCGTTCGCCAACGAGCACGGACTGGCGTACATCACCATCGCCCAGCTGCAGGAGTATCGCCGCTCACACGAGTTCCCCCACACGGTTCGCCGCGTGGCGACGGTCGACCTGCCCTCGCGCTACGGAAGGTTCACCATGGTCGGCTACGAATCCGAAAACGGCGGCGAACATGTGGCGCTGGTGATGGGCAAGGACATTCTCGCCTCGATCGCCGGGGGAGATGCCGTGACCGAGCCGGTGCTCTGCCGCGTGCATTCCCAGTGCCTGACCGGTGACGTTTTCGGATCCATGCGCTGCGACTGCGGTCCGCAGCTGCAGGAGGCCATGCGTCGTATCGCCGAACGCGGCCTGGGTGTGGTGCTGTACCTCAGCCAGGAGGGGCGCGGCATCGGACTGCTCAACAAACTGCGCACCTACGAATTGCAGGAGCAGGGCTTCGATACGCTCGACGCCAACCTCGAGCTCGGATTCCCCGCCGACATGCGCGAATACGGCACGGCGGCAGCCATTCTCAAGGATCTCGGTATCGAATCGATCGATCTGATGACCAACAATCCCGACAAGGTCGCACAGCTGGAACAGGCCGGCATCGTCGTGGCCGATCGCGTGCCGATCGTCATCGAACCGAACGAGTTCGACGCACGGTACCTGTCCACCAAGCAGCACCGCATGGGCCATCTCATCGGTGCGATCGCGGACTGATATGGACTGATCGATCGCACACGCCGATTGATCAATCGATCAAACAATATTTTCCGATATCTCCAACCAGACAGACAAAAGGAGCAACACAATCATGACGGTATTCGAAGGTAGCCTCGTAGCCAAGGCACAGCCGCAGTCCGGACGACCGGTACACATCGGCATCGTGGTGGCCCGCTTCAACGAGTTCATCACGTCCAACCTGCTGTCCGGAGCACAGGACGGACTGCGCCGACACGGCGTCGAGGACTCCGACATCGACGTGGCATGGGTGCCTGGATCGTTCGAGATCCCGATCGCCGCGAAGCGCATGGTGAACACGGGCCGCTACGATGCGGTGATCTGCCTTGGCGCGATCATCCGCGGCAGCACCTCCCACTACGATCTGGTGTGCAACGAGACGGCCAAGGGCATCGCTCAGGTGTCCCTGAACACCGACGTGCCGGTGCTGTTCGGAGTCATCACCACCGAGAACATCGAACAGGCCATCGAACGTGCCGGTACCAAGGCCGGCAACAAGGGCTTCGACTGCGCGCTCGGCGCCCTGGAAATGATCGACGTGCTACGTTCCATCGACGCCGGAGAGTGATGATTCTCCCGATTGCACAATAGAGAGGAACGGACGGAAGTGGCCGGGACCGAACAGCGAATCGGTCCCGGCCACTTCCGTTCTTTTGCTGTGCTACTCCATGTGGTGAGAATGTGAAAAAGCCCCGCGGGAATAATCCTGCGGGGCTTTCACGTCTATGAATTCACGCCGTCACATGTGGATCGCGGGTGAATCCCGAAGCGCCTATAGGCTATGAACGACGATCAGAGGGCGTTCACGGCGAGGGCCAGACCGGACTTGCGGTTGGCGGCCTGGTTCTTGTGGATGATGCCACGGCCGGCAGCCTTGTCCAGCTTCTGGGCGGCGACGCGGTAGGCGGCCTCGGCGGCAGCCTTGTCACCGGCGGCGATGGCTTCGCGGACCTTGCGCACGGCGGTCTTCAGCTCGCTCTTGTAGGCCACATTGCGGATGTGAGCCTTCTCGTTGGTCAGGACGCGCTTCTTCTGCGACTTGATGTTTGCCACTATGTACTCCAAACGACGTGTTCTAAACGGACATACGAGCGAATAGTATACCACGGGCAAGGACGGACGCCAACTCTTCAGAGGATTTTCTCCTGCCGATCATGTCGCATCCCGGAAACAACGGTGCCGGAACGGTATTCTGAGAAACGAAGGACCGGCCCTTCGCCGGTTCCGGACAAGGAAAGGACAGGCCATGACAGACAAGTACGACGGTGTGCAGGATATCCGGCTGAACGACGGCGTGACGATCCCGCAGGTGGGATTCGGCACCTATCAGATTCCCGCGAAGGACACCCAGCGGGCAGTGGAGGAGGCGCTGGAGATCGGATACCGCCATTTCGATACCGCTGCCGCCTACTACAACGAGGAGGGCGTGGGTGCTGCCCTCAGGGCGACCGGTATGGCGGGCAAGGTGTTCGTGGCCACCAAGCTGCGCAACTGCGATCAGGGATACGAGCCGACGAAGGTGGCGTTCGAGGAATCCCGCCGCAAGCTGGGCGTGGACGTGCTCGACCTGTATCTGATCCACTGGCCGTTCCCGGCGATCGACCGATACGTGGAGACGTTCAAGGCCCTGCTTGACCTCAAGAGCGAAGGCGTGCTGCGTTCCGCCGGAGTGTCGAACTTCCTCCCCGAACATCTGCAGCGGCTCATCGACGAGACCGGACAGGCTCCGTCCATCAACCAGATCGAGGTGCATCCGCGATTCTCCCAGCCCGAGGTGCGCGCGTACTGCGCCGAACACGACATTGCGGTGGAAGCGTACTCCCCGTTGGGGCATGGTGGCGACATGAACACCCCGGCAGTGCTCGCGGCGGCCGAGCACCATGGCGTGAGCCCGGCGCAGGCGGTGCTGCGCTGGCACGTGCAGTCCGGTCGCGTGATCATCCCCAAGTCGTCGCATCCCGACCGTATGCGTCAGAACCTCGATCTGTTCGGCTTTGAGCTGACCGACGCCGAGATGGCCGCCATCGACGCGCTGCACGATCCCCAGGGCCGTATCTCCGGCGATCCCGCGACCAACGTGAACTCGCAGTCGTGGGCCGACCAGTTCTCCCGCGGCAACGTCGTGCGTTGACCGCGTGACAACGGTTGCCGGTAGACTAGTGATTTTGGAATAAACGTCGTATGCCCATGCGGTTGACAAGGAGACTAGTTTGGCGGTTGAGCAGAAGAACAAGCCCGGTTACACCGATCAGTCATTGATCCGTAATTTCTGTATCATCGCGCACATCGATCATGGCAAGTCCACGGTGGCCGATCGCATTCTTCAGTTGAGCGGCATCATCGAGGAACGCGAGATGCGCGACCGCTTCCTCGACCGCATGGACATCGAGCAGGAACGTGGCATCACCATCAAATCGCAGGCCGTGCGCGTGCCGTGGACCTTCGACGGCACCGAGTACACGCTCGGCATGATCGACACCCCGGGCCACGTCGACTTCACCTACGAGGTGTCACGCGCGTTGGCCGCATGCGAGGGTGCGGTGCTGCTCGTCGACGCCACGCAGGGCATCGAGGCGCAGACGCTGAGCAACCTGTACATGGCCATCGACCACGACCTGACCATCATCCCGGTGCTCAATAAGATCGACCTGCCCAGCGCCGAACCCGAGAAGCACGCCGAGGAGATCGCCGGCCTGATCGGCTGCGATGTCTCCGACGTGCTCAAGGTGTCGGGCAAGACCGGTGAGGGCGTGGCCGAACTGCTCGACCGCATCGTCACCGACATCCCCGCGCCGCACGGCGACCCCACCGCCCCGGCCCGCGCGCTGATCTTCGACTCCGTCTACGACTCCTACCGTGGCATCGTCACGTACATCCGTATGGTCGACGGCGAGCTCAAGTCCCGCCAGAAGATCCACATGATGGGTCTGGGAACCACCCACGATCCGATCGAACTGGGTGTGATCAGCCCCGAAATGCAGCCAACGAAGGCGCTTGGCGCCGGCGAGGTCGGCTACGTGATCACCGGCGTGAAGGACGTCAGCCAGTCCAAGGTGGGCGACACCGTCACCGAGGATGCGCGCCGCGCCGCCGACCCGCTGCCCGGATACCGCGACCCCAAGCCCATGGTGTACGCCGGCCTGTTCCCGATCGACAACGCGCAGTTCCCCGACCTGCGCGACGCACTCGACAAGCTCAAGCTCAACGACGCGGCCCTCATCTACGAGCCGGAAACGTCGGTGGCGCTGGGCTTCGGCTTCCGCTGCGGCTTCCTCGGACTGCTGCACATGGAGATCGTCTCCGAACGACTCGCCCGCGAATTCGGCCTCGACCTGATCTCCACGGCCCCCAACGTGACGTACGAGGTGACGATGGAGGACCGCAGCGTGCACATCGTCAAGAACCCGAGCGAATTCCCCGACGGCAAGGTGAAGAAGATCGTCGAGCCCATGGTGGCCGCCGACATCATCCTGCCCAAGGAGTTCATCGGCGCGGTCATGGACCTGTGCCAGGAGCACCGCGGCCAGATGGGCACCATGGAATACATCAGCACCGACCGCGTGGAGATGCACTACCGCATGCCGCTCGCCGAGATCGTCTTCGACTTTTTCGACCAGCTCAAGAGCCGCACCAAGGGCTACGCTTCGCTCGACTACCACGAGGACGGCGAACAGTCCGCCGACCTGGTCAAGGTCGACATCCTCATCCAGGGCGAGAAGGTGGACGCCTTCAGCGCCGTGGTGCACCGCGACAAGGCTTACAGCTACGGCGTGATGATGACCAAGAAGCTGCGCGAGCTCATTCCCCGCCAGCAGTTCGAAATCCCGATCCAGGCCGCCATCGGCTCGCGCATCATCGCCCGTGAGACCATCCGAGCCCTGCGCAAGGACGTGCTCGCCAAGTGCTACGGCGGCGACATCAGCCGTAAGCGCAAGCTGCTCGAAAAGCAGAAGGCCGGCAAGAAGCGCATGAAGATGCTCGGCCACGTCGAAGTGCCGCAGGAGGCGTTCATCGCCGCGCTGTCCACCGACGAGCCCACCGATCGCGACACCAAGGACAAGATCCGCGCCGCGCAGAAGAAGGAAGGCTGACCTACCGCCAGTGGCCTACGAAATCTACATCCACGTGCCGTTCTGCATGCGGCGCTGCGGATACTGCGACTTCAACACCTACACGGCGACCGACCTCGGTGGAGGCGCCAGCCGCGGCAACTACGCGGCCATGGTGATCAAGGAGATGAAGCTCGTACGCCAATGGCAGCTCGATCACGGGATCGACGAGCCGGCGGTGTCCACGGTCTTCTTCGGCGGCGGCACCCCCACCATCCTGCCCGCCGCCGATCTGATCCGCATGCTCGACGCAATCCGCAGCATCTGGGGCATCGAGAACGGAGCGGAAATCACCACCGAGGCCAACCCCGACACGGTGGACGCCGAGTACATCAAGACGCTCGCCGACGGCGGTTTCACCCGGATCTCCTTCGGTATGCAGTCCGCCGTACCGCATGTGCTGCGCACGTTGGACCGTACGCATACGCCGGCCAACGTGGAGGCCGGCGTGCGCGCCGCTGATCATGCGGGACTGCGTTCCAGCGTGGATCTGATCTATGGCGCGCCGGGGGAGAGCCTCGATGATTGGCGCACTTCGGTGCGTGCGGCCGTAGGCCTTGGCGTGAACCATATCTCGGCATATGCGCTTACCGTGGAGCCCACCACGAAGATGGGGCGCATGATTGCTGCGGGACGGCTTCCGAAGCCCGATGACGACGACGAAGCCGCCAAGTACGAGATCGCCGACGACCTGTTCTCCGAAGCCGGCCTGCAATGGTACGAGGTCTCCAATTGGGCCCGGCCCGGATACGAGAGTCGCCATAATCTCGGTTACTGGCGCAACGTGGATTGGGCCGGGCTCGGCCCTGGGGCGCATTCGCATTATGCGTCGCCGGATGCGCTGCGATCATGGGACATCGCGCACCCCCGTCTCTGGGGAACCGCCATCGCCGAAGGCCGGGTGCCATGGCAGGGCAGCGAGCATATCAGCCCGGAGGAGGATCTCGAGGAGACCATCATGCTGGGGCTGCGTCTGCGGGAGGGACTGGATCTCAAGCGTGTCGAATCGAAACTGGGACATGAGATGGATCGATCACAGCTCAACACGTTGTCCCATGATGGTCTGATCGTCCTTGACGGCGACCGTGTGATCCCGACGCGTCGCGGACGTCTGCTGAACGACGCGTTGATCGGTGATTTCTTCGATCTGTGCGATCTGTAGAGTCGGGTGATCCGCGGAGTTGACCCGCAAAGTCGATCGTATGAAGGGCATCGGGAACCTTTCGAAAAAAATTCCCGTTTTTCTGACGATATGACACGTCGATATACCCCTTCGGCGTGTCATATCGCGTTTCGAGAATGTTACGTACGGGCGTGTCGGGCGAGACGATACGCCACGACGACACACACTGTCTCACTATGTGGAACATATCAAAGCCCTAGAAAAGAAAAGTCTTTAAAAGTTTTGGCTTTTGTGATATGGGGTCCGATTTGCCTCTAAGATACACAGAGGCTGTATTCTGTCAAGGCAATTCAAAATGCAGGTGTGTCCTGCCCTAGCCCAGAGGTGATTTCGGTGACAAAAGCTCCGCTTGACCTGACGATCCATACTCCCGAAGGCATGTATGACCCGATCTCGGAGCATGACGCCTGCGGTGTTGGCATGGTCACCACCCTCAACAAGATTCCCGAGCGCAAGATCGTCGACGACGCCATCGAGGTGCTGATCAACCTCGACCATCGTGGTGCCGTCGGCGCCGAGGAGAACACCGGCGACGGTGCGGGCATCCTGATGAGCATGCCCGACGAGTTCATGCGCAACACCATCGACGTGGCGCTGCCCGCCGCCGGTCACTACATCGCCGGCATCGCATTCCTTGATCGCGACATCGAGGCCGGCTCCCAGCAGGAGAAGGCCATCGCCGCCATCGCCGAGGAAGAAGGCCTCGAGGTCCTCGCCTGGCGCGTCGTGCCCACCAACCCCAACGGCCTGGGCCTGCAGGCGCTCTCCTCCATGCCCGCCTTCAAGACCCTGGTGCTCGCCGATGCCGATGGCGCCAAGCTCGGTGGCATCGAGCTGGAGCGCAAGGCGTTCCGCGTGCGCAAGCGCGTCGAGCACGAGGTGGGCGTGTACTTCGCCTCCCTCTCCGCGCGCACCATCACCTACAAGGGCATGCTCACCACCATGCAGCTCAAGTCCTTCTTCCTGGATCTGTCCGATCCTTCGATGAAGACCGTGGTGGCCATCGTCCACTCCCGCTTCTCCACCAACACGTTCCCGAGCTGGCCGCTGGCCCAGCCGTTCCGTCTGCTCGCCCACAACGGCGAGATCAACACGATCCAGGGCAACCGCAACTGGCTGTCCGCCCGTGAGGGCCGCCTCAGCTCCGAACTGCTGGGCGAGTTCAAGCCGCTGCTGCCGATCAACACCCCGGGCTACTCCGACTCCGGCACCTTCGACGAATGCCTCGAACTGCTGCACCTTGCCGGCCGTTCCCTGCCGCACGCCATCTCCATGATGCTGCCCCCGGCCTGGGAGAAGAACGACAATCTGGATCCCGACATCAAGGCGTTCTACGAGTACAACAACACGCTGATCGAGCCGTGGGACGGCCCCGCCGACATCGTGTTCACCGACGGCACCCAGGTCGGCGCCCTGCTCGACCGCAACGGATTCCGTCCCGGCCGCTGGCAGGTGACCGACGACGGCTACGTGGTGCTCGCATCCGAGGCCGGCGTGCTCAACGAGATCGCCCAGGACCACATCGTCGAAAAGGGCCGTCTCGAGCCCGGCAAGATGTTCCTCATCGACACCGCCGAGGGACGAATCATCCCCGACGAGGAGATCAAGCGCAACCTCGCCTCCCTGCACCCCTACCGTCAGTGGGTGGAGGGCAACTCCGTCGAACTCAACCAGCTGCCCGCCCGCGAGCACGTGAACCACTCCGGTCAGTCCGTGCAGCGCCGCCAGCGCGCCTTCGGCTACACTGAGGAGGACCTCAAGCTGCTGCTCACGCCGATGGCCAACACCGGCAAGGAGCCGCTCGGCTCCATGGGCAACGACGTGCCGCTGCCGGTGCTGTCCAAGCGTTCCCGCATGCTCTTCGACTACTTCACCCAGAAGTTCGCCCAGGTGACCAACCCGCCGCTCGATTGGGAGCGCGAGGAGATCGTCACCTGCCTCGAGTCCGCCATCGGCCCCGAGCCGAACCTGCTGGAGGATTCCGAGCTGCACGCCAAGAAGGTGCTCATCCCGCTGCCCGTCATCGACAGCGATGAGATGGCCCAGCTCAAGCGTCTCGACCGTGCCAAGGTGCTCGGCGGCTACTATCGTCCGTTCGTCGTCAAGGGCCTGTATCAGGTCGCCGGCGGCGGCAAGGCCCTCGAGGAGCGTCTCGAGGAGATCTTCGCCGAGATCGATCAGGCCATCGCCGACGGCAAGAACTTCCTGGTGCTCTCCGATCGTGACTCGAACCACACGTGGGGCCCGATCCCGTCCCTGCTGCTCACCAGCGCCGTGCAGCACCACCTGCTGCGTCGCCACACCCGCACCCAGATCTCCATGGCCGTGGAGGCCGGCGACGTGCGCGAGATCCACCATGTGGCACTGCTCATCGCGTACGGTGCAGCCTGCGTGAACCCGTACCTTGCCCTCGAATCCGTGGAGGACCTGTCCCGTCGCGGCTACGTCAAGGTCGAGCCGGCCCAGGCCGTGAAGAACCTCATCAAGGCGCTCTCCACCGGCGTGCTCAAGATCATGAGCAAGATGGGCGTCTCCACCATCATGAGCTACCGCGGCGCCCAGCTGTTCGAGGCCATCGGCCTGAGCCAGGAGGTCATCGACCGCTACTTCACCGGCACCACGTCCCGCGTGGGCGGCGTTGGCCTCGACGAACTCGCCGAGGAGGTGGCGATCCGTCATCGCGTGGCCTATCCGAACCAGTGGACCGCCACGCCGCACCGCAATCTGCGCACCGGCGGCGAGTACAAGTGGCGTCGCACCGGCGAGGATCATCTCAACGATCCCGATGCGATCTTCCTGCTCCAGCAGTCCACCCAGCGTGGCGACTACGACATGTTCAAGAAGTACTCGCACCACATCAACGACACCTCGAACCGTCTGATGACCCTGCGTGGACTCATGAAGTTCAACTCCAAGCGCAAGCCCATCGACATCTCCGAGGTCGAGCCTGCCAGCGAGATCGTCAAGCGCTTCTCCACCGGCGCCATGAGCTACGGCTCCATCTCCCAGGAGGCCCATGAGACGCTGGCCATCGCCATGAACCAGCTCGGCGCCCGTTCCAACTCGGGTGAGGGCGGCGAGTCCGACGACCGCATCAACGATCCGCTGCGCTACAGCAAGATCAAGCAGATCGCATCCGCACGCTTCGGCGTGACCAGCGACTACCTGGTGCACGCCACCGACCTGCAGATCAAGCTCGCTCAGGGTGCCAAGCCCGGCGAGGGCGGCCACCTGCCCGGCGCCAAGGTCCCGCCGTGGATCGCCAAGGTCCGTCACGCCACCCCCGGCGTGGAGCTCATCTCCCCGCCGCCGCACCACGACATCTACTCCATCGAGGATCTCAAGCAGCTGATCAACGATGCGAAGATGGCGAACCCGAAGGCCCGCATCCATGTCAAGCTCGTGTCCGAGTTCGGCGTCGGCACCATCGCCGCCGGTGTGGCCAAGTGCCATGCCGACGTGGTGCTGATCTCCGGCTACGACGGTGGTACCGGTGCGGCTCCGCTCAACGCGATCAAGCATGCCGGAACCCCGTGGGAGATCGGCCTGTCCGAAACGCAGCAGACCCTGATCCTCAACGGACTGCGCTCCCGCATCGTCGTGCAGTGCGACGGCGAGCTGAAGACCGGCCGCGACGTGGTCATCGCCGCGCTGCTGGGCGCCGAGGAGTTCGGTTTCGCCACCGCCGCCCTGATCGTCGAGGGCTGCGTCATGATGCGCGCCTGCCAGAAAAACACCTGCCCGCAGGGCATCGCCACCCAGGATCCGGAGCTGCGCGCCCGCTTCCGCGGCAAGCCCGAGCATGTGGTCAACTTCTTCATGTTCATCGCCGAGGAGGTGCGTGAGATCCTCGCCCAGCTCGGCTTCCGCACGCTCGAGGAGGCCGTCGGCCACGTCGAGTGCCTGGATCAGGACGAGGCCATCAAGCGCTGGAAGTCTGAAGGCGTGGACCTGAGCAACGTGCTCAAGCAGGTCGGCCCGACTCCGGGCACGATCCTGCACAACACCGAGAAGCAGAACCACGAGCTCGAGAAGGCGCTCGACAACCAGCTCATCGAGCTCGCCCAGCCCGCGCTCCAGCATAAGGAGCCCGTGCGCATCGAGCTGCCGATCCGCAACGTGAACCGTACCGTCGGCACCATGCTCGGCTACGAGATCACCAAGCGCTATCAGGCCGAGGGCCTGCCGGACGATACGATCGACATGACCCTGCACGGCTCCGGAGGACAGTCCATCGGCGCGTTCATCCCGCGCGGCGAGACGATGCGCATCTACGGCGAAGTCAACGACTACGCCGGCAAGGGCCTGTCCGGTGGCCGCATCATCGTGCGTGCCGAGGACGGTGTGCGCTTCGACCCGCACACCAACGTGATCGCCGGCAACGTCACCGGATTCGGTGCAACCTCCGGCGAGATGTTCGTCGCCGGCAAGGCGGGCGAGCGCTTCGCCGTGCGTAACGGCGGCGCCACGTTCGTGGTGGAGGGCGTGGGCGACCACGGCTGCGAGTATATGACCGGTGGTGTGGTCGTGGTGCTCGGCGCCACCGGCCGCAATTTCGGCGCCGGCTTCTCCGGCGGCAACGCCTACGTGCTTGATCTGGACATGTCGAAGGTGAACCCCTCCGCCGTCAAGAGCGGTGCGCTGAAGTTCCTCCCGCTGGAAGGCGACGACGAGAAGCTGGTGCACGAGCTGATCAAGCGTCACGCCGAGGAGACCGACTCCACGATCGCCAAGGAGCTGCTGGCCAACTGGCCCGCCGCCGTCGAGCGCATCACCCACATCGTGCCTACCCAGTTCGTCGCCATGACCGCGGCGATGAAGAAGGCCGAGGAAGACAATGTTGATTTCAACGCTCCGGGGGCCTGGGAGAAGGTCTACGAGCAGGTTATGGAAGGAGTGCGCTGAACATGGGCGATCCTAGAGGTTTTCTGAAGGTCCGTTCCCGTCATGAGCTCGCGGAGCGTCCGGTCCAGGAACGCATCAAGGACTGGCTGGACGTCCACGCCGAGTCCGGTCTGCAGCCGTGGACCCAGGAGCAGGCCGCACGTTGCATGGACTGCGGCACGCCGTTCTGCATGACCGGCTGCCCGCTGGGCAATGTCATCCCCGAATTCAACGATCTGGTCCGTCAGGGCCAGTGGGAGGACGCCTACGGCAAGCTGTCCATGACCAACAACTTCCCCGAGGTCACCGGCCGCATCTGCCCGGCGCTGTGCGAATCCGCCTGTGTGCTGGGCATTCACCAGCCGCCGACGATGATCAAGCTCGACGAGCAGACGATCATCGACCAGGCGTGGAACCTTGACTACGTCAAGCCGCTGCCGCCGCAGCGTCTGACCGACCAGACCGTCGCCGTCGTGGGTTCCGGCCCCTCGGGCCTTGCCTGCGCCCAGCAGCTCACCCGCGCCGGCCACACCGTGGTCGTCTACGAGCGCGCCGACGCCATCGGTGGCCTGATGCGCTACGGCATCCCGAACTTCAAGCTCGACAAGTCCCTGATCGACCGTCGTGTGGAGCAGATGGAGGCCGAGGGCACCCGCTTCGAGACCAACGTGGAGATCGGCAAGGACATCTCCTGGGACGATCTGCGCTCCCGTTATGACGCCGTCGTGGTGGCCATCGGCTCCACGGTGCCGCGCGACATGAAGTTGCCCGGCCGCGAGCTGGACGGCATCCACTTCGCCATGGACTTCCTGCCGGACGCCACCCGTCGCGTGTGGGGCAAGAAGCCGGTCAACGACATCACCGCCAAGGACAAGCATGTGGTGGTGATCGGCGGCGGCGACACCGGTTCCGACTGCCTCGGTACCTCGATCCGTCAGGGCGCGAAGTCCGTCACCGTGCTGCAGATCATGAGCAAGGAGCCTTCCGAACGTCCCGCCAACCAGCCGTGGCCGACCTACGCCCGCATCTACCAGAAGACCTCCTCCATGGAAGAGGGCGGCACCTACGTGTACGACACCGATTCGGTGGAGTTCGAAGGCGCCACGGATCCGAAGAACGTGCATGAGATCGACGGCGCCACCGCCGAAGGTTTCGTTGCCGATGAGCGTGGTCACGTCACCGGCCTGAAGATCGTGAGCGTGGCTCCCGGCGAGAACGGTCCGTTCACTCGTCAGCCCGGCACCGAGCGCGTGATTCCCGCCGATCTGGTGCTGATCTCCGTGGGCTTCCTGCACCCCGAGACCGACACGCTGGTGGACCAGCTGCCCGTCGAGCTCGACCGTCGCGGCAACGTGGCAAGGAACGACTCCTTTGCCACCAGTCAGGACGGCGTGTTCGCCTGCGGCGACGCCGGCCGTGGCCAGAGCCTCGTGGTGTGGGCGATCTCCGAAGGCCGCTCCTGCGCCGCCGCCGTGGATCGCTACCTGACCGGCTCCACCGAGCTGCCCGCCCCGATCACCGCGTCGAAGCGTCCGATGATGCTCCCTCGCTGACCAAAGGGTTATACTCGCAGTCAGTGATACGTCGTCAAAGGAGCGATTATGCCTAACCGAGCAGAACGACGCGCCAATGCCAAGCGCAGCCGTCGTGGAACCACCAGCCAGCAGCAACGTCCGCAGGCCCGTTCCCGTCAGGGACTGGTCGACGAGTACGCCTTGCAGGAGCGGTCCGTCCGATTGGAGAACGGACAGACCGCCGAATGGAAGCCCACGGCAACCACGGACCTGCCTGAGCAGTCCGCGTCGTCCGCTCGTACAATGCGCAAGCCCGGCGCGCCCCGAGGGGTGCGAGGCTGGCTGCGCTTTGTCAGCTGGGCGCTGATCATCCTGTCCGCCATCGCGTTCCTTGTGGTCATGTGGATCCCGGGAATGCCGACATGGGCCACCATCGTGGTGGCCGCGGTGTTCGCCGTGGGAGTGCTCAGTCTGTTCTTCGTGGCCGGCAATCCCAAGGACAATCCGAATCTGGACGAATACGGTACAGCCGTCTAACGCGTGTATGGCGTGTCGGGTCTGATTGGACCGACCTTCTCGCAAATTCACGCGAAACATGTGATGAACCGCCGGACTTTCCGGCGGTTCTTTCATATACTGGGATATGTTGTTCATTTGTTCAAAGGAGACGCCAATGAAAGTCGATATCCTCACCCGTGAGTATCCGCCGCACATCTATGGTGGTGCAGGAGTTCATGCCGAGGAGCTGTCCAAGGTGCTGGCGGAACGTATCGACGTGACCGTCCGTGCGTTCGACGGTCCGCGCACTTCCGACGACATTCCGGCGATCCCCGGCGACTCGCCCAAGGGCAGCCTCAACGTCGTGGGATACAATACGCCCACCGAGCTTGCCGATGCCAACCCGGCGCTGAAGACCTTCGGTGTGGATCTGCAGATCGCCAATGATGTCGATGCGGACATCGTCCATGCCCACACTTGGTATGCCTGCCTGGCCGGTCGTCTCGCCCAGCAGCTTCACGAGATCCCGCTGGTCATCACCGCGCACAGCCTCGAACCGTTCCGTCCGTGGAAGAAGGAACAGCTCGGCGGTGGCTACAACCTGAGCTCCTGGGCCGAGCGTGACGCCTATGAGCACGCCGACGGCATTATCGCCGTGTCCGGCGGCATGAAGGAAGACATCCTCGCCGCCTACCCGAACGTCGACCCCGACAAGGTGCACGTCGTGTACAACGGCATCACCATGAGCGAGTTTGCCACCCCCGCGGATGATGATCCGGGCTGGGGCGTGTTCGATCGCTATCACATCGACCGCAGCAAGCCCACGCTGCTGTTCGTCGGCCGCATCACCCGCCAGAAGGGCCTGCCGTACCTGCTGCAGGCGCTGCACTTCGTGGACAAGGACGTGCAGGTCGTGCTGTGCGCCGGCGCCCCCGACACCCCGGAGATCATGGAGGAGGTCAAGAACGCCTTCGCCGAACTCGACAAGGAGCGCGGCAACATCATCTGGATCGAGGAGATGCTGCCCAAGCCGGAGCTCAGCGCCCTGGAGCACGGCTGCGACGCCTTCATCTGCCCGAGCATCTATGAGCCGCTTGGCATCGTGAACCTCGAGGCCATGGCCTGCGGTCTGCCCGTGGTCGCCAGCGCCACCGGCGGCATCCCCGAGGTCGTCGTCGACGGCGAGACCGGCTACCTTGTGCCGATTGACCAGCTGCACGACGGCACCGGTACTCCCACCAACCCCGACAAGTTCGTGCACGACATGGCCGACGCCATCAACAAGGTCATGCGCGATCCCGAGCTCGCCAAGAAGATGGGTGAGGCCGGCTACGCTCGCGCCCGCGACGTGTTCAGCTGGGAGACCATCGCCGACCGTACCATCGAGGTGTACAACAAGATCATCAACGGCTGACCCGAGACGCTGTCGACGGATACAGCCGGTAATCCGGTAATCATGACGGGCTCCCCACGTCGGGAGCCCGTCCCATGTCACGAGGAAACCACGAGGACCTGATCCATGAACAATGCGAGCACCGACATCGCCCTGCAGCTCACCGACGTCGAATTTCGCCGCAGCCGCCGCGTCATCGTCACCGGCGTGAACCTCACCATCCGACGAGGGGAACGCTGGGTGCTGTTCGGCCCCAACGGCATCGGCAAATCCACGCTGATCGCCATGATGGCCACCCGCAAATACCCCAGCGAGGGCACGGTGGACATCCTCGGCAATCGGCTGGGCAAGGTGAACGTGTTCTCCTACCGCAACAGGATCGGTCTGTCCTCGGCCGAACTGTCCCGAGCGTTCCCTCCCGATGAGGATCCTCTCGACGCCGTGGTGACCGCGCTCACCGCAACCACGGGACGCTGGCGCGACACCTACACCGACGAGGAAATGAATCGGGCCCGTGACCTGATGCGCCGGTTCGGCATCGACTACCTCGAAGGCAAGCAGATGTGGCGTCTTTCGGAAGGCGAACGCACGCGCGTGCTCATCTGCCGCGCACTCATGGCCGATCCCGAACTCGCCATTCTCGACGAGCCGACCACGGGGCTTGACCTCGGTGGCCGAGAACTGGTCGTCAAGACGCTGGGCGATCTGGGCCGGGAGCAGAGCGACCGCGCCGTGATTCTGGTTACCCACCGACTCGAGGAGATCCCCGAGGGATTCGACCATATCGCCGTGATGGGCAGGATCGAGGGCGACGAGAAGCTTGCGCACGAGACCAAGGTGCGTGGCGGCGATCCCGCGCCGGGAACCATCATCTACACCGGTGACCTGGAGCATGGCCTGACCACCGAACGGGTGTCGCGCATCTTCGGATTGCCGCTCACCGTACGACACGAAAACGGTCGCTGGCAGGCATTCGCCGAGTGACGCCGAATCGGTGCCGGCAGGCATGTCCGGCACGTGTATTCGGGCGTTTGTCGCACTGTCTTGCCAATCTGTGCAAGGCGAAAAGGCGAGATCCAGCCATGATCCACGAGAATTCACAGGAGGATGACGATGGTGCGTCGAGGACCGTTGCAGGCCGGCGAAAAGGTGCAGCTCACCGATCGTAAGGGCAAGAAGATCACCGTGCAGCTCATGGCGGGGGAGGAGACCCAGACCGAGCGTGGCGTGATCCGTCATGATGACATCATCGGCGGTCCGGAAGGTGCGGTCGTCGTCACCCTCACCAGCGAAGGCAGCGTGGAAAGCGCCGCCGAAGCCTACCGTCACAATCCACGCAAACCGTGGAAGAACACCCGCAAGATCGGCGGATGGCAGTACACGGTCATGAGACCCCGACTGCAGGACTTCATTCTTTCGATGCCTCGTGGAGCACAGATCATGTACCCCAAGGACATCGCCCAGGTCATCGAGGTGTGCGATATCCGTCGCGGCATGCGCGTGCTCGAATCCGGCGGCGGCAGCGGCGCCATGGGCCTGCATCTGCTGGACGCCGTGGGCGAGGACGGTGAACTGACCACGATCGAGATGCGCCCCGAGTTCGCACGCGTCTGCGAGGCCAACGCCACCGTGTACTTCGGCGAGCGCCCGGCATGGTGGAACCTGCTCGTCGGTGATTTCGATTCGAAGTCCCAGGATCTTCCCGAGCACTATTTCGACCGCATTTTCCTGGACATGCTCGACCCGTGGAATCGTTTGGAGAACGCGTGGCGGGTCATTGCCCCGGGCGGTGTGATCACCTGCTATGTGACCACCACGACGCAGCTGAGCCGCGTGGCCGAGGCGATGCGTGAATCCGGGCAGTGGACCGAGCCGGAGATCAGCGAAACCATGGAACGCGGATGGAAGGCCCAGGGTCTTGCCGTACGACCGAACCATGAGATGATCGGCCACACCGGCTTCCTGATCACCGCGCGCGCCATGGCCCCGGACGTCGAGGCGTTGCACAAGCGTCAGCGTGCCACCAAGGACACGTATTCGGATATCGACGAGCTCACTCCCGAACAGCAGCAGGCGCGTCTGGAGGAGCTTGAACTGCGTGACATCTCCGACCGTAAGCTTCGCAAGGTGCTCAAGGATCTGGACACGCAGGTGGCAAATATCGCCAAAAGCACCGGCCGGGGTGAAAATCTGCCACAATAGAGTACACGGACGTTGCAGCCGTCCGTCGAAAGGGGCAGGGAATGGTCAACCTGAACAAGGTCGCCAAAAAGACCAAATCATATGAGTATCAGCTCATCATCATGCGTCATGCCAATGCGGAGTCCGGATCCGGCAAGAGCGATGTGGATCGGGAACTGACGGATAAGGGTCTCAAGCAGGCCAAGAAGGTCGGCAAGGCGCTGGCCGTGATGTCGCTGATTCCCGATCAGATCCGTTGCTCGGGGGCCACGCGCGCCCGCCAGACGCTGGAGCGCATGCTCAAGTATTTTGGCGACAAGCCGGGCGTGGACTATCGCAAAAGTCTGTACGAGGACGGCATGCAGGCCATTCTCGGCGAGATGAGTCATATGAAGCCCAAAACGAAGCGTCTGATGATCGTGGGTCATGAGCCCACGGTGTCGTCCGCGGCTCAGTGGCTGGCCTCGCCTGACTCCGATCCGGCGTTGCTCAACGTGCTTGGACTGGGACTGTCCACCGGCTCGGTGGTCATTCTCGGCTCTGACAAGCCGCTCGCCCAGTGGGATCTGCGCAGCGCCCATCTGATCGCCATCCTCACCCCCAAGGACTGCGCGGCATAGTCGTAATCAATCAGCTCTCGCCCTCATTCGTGACCGTTCGTACGTGTGTTTGCATAACACTGAGCGGTCATAAATGAGGGTTTTGCTGTTATAAACGCCTGCTATGACGACACCCAAAATCGGTGGATATCCTTGATTCGCGCCAAGTTTGTTAACCTTTTTGCGGTTTTCACTCACATCGTATTGGAGAATTATGAGCGCACTGACATCCGTCATCGGATTCCCCCGCATCGGCAGCAACCGACAGCTGAAGAAGGTCATCGAAGGCTACTGGAAGGGCGCCAACAGCCTGGAGGACGTCAAGGCGACGTCCGCCCAGCTGCGTGCCGAGCATTGGAAGCTGCAGCAGCAGGCCGGCGTTGACCTGATCCCGAGCAACGACTTCAGCTACTACGATCAGCTGCTCGACACGGCCATCCTGCTCGGCGCCGTTCCGCAGCGCTACAAGGATCTTGGCCTGAACGCCGAGGATACGCTGTTCGCCATCGCCCGCGGCTATCAGGGAGATAAGGGCGATGTGACCGCCCAGCCGATGAAGAAGTGGTTCACCACCAACTACCACTACCTGGTTCCGGAGATCACCGCCGACACCGAGATCGCCCTGACCGGCACCAAGCCGTTCGACGAGTTCAACGAGGCCAAGGAGCTCGGCATCGTCACCAAGCCCGTCGTGATCGGTCCCTACACGTTCCTCAAGCTCGCCCGTGGTGCCGAAGGCGCCGATCTGGAGCTCACCGACAAGCTCGTGGCCGACACCGCCAAGGCCTACGCCGACCTGCTCGCCAAGTTCAACGAGCTGGGCGCCCAGTGGGTGCAGCTCGACGAGCCGTACCTGGTGCTCGACAAGGAGGAGGGCGACCTCGACCTCTTCACCAAGCTGTACACCACCATCCTCGCCGCCAAGGGCAGCGTGAAGGTGCTGCTGCAGACCTACTTCGGCCACATCGCCGACACCTACAAGACCGCCATCGACCTCGGCTTCGACGGCCTCGGCCTCGACCTGATCGAAGGCAAGGACGAGAACCTCGCCGCCATCGAGGAGTACGGCGTGCCCGCCGATCTGACCATCTTCGCCGGCGTGATCAACGGCCGCAACATCTGGCGCAACAACTACGCCGTGAGCCTGGGTCTCGTCGACGCCGTGAAGACCAAGACCGCCAACGTGGCCGTCTCCACCGCCGACTCCCTGCTGCACGTGCCGTTCAGCACCGCCGGCGAGGACAAGCTCGACGCCGACGTGCTCAAGCACTTCGCCTTCGCCGTCGAAAAGCTCGACGAGCTCAAGGAAGTGGCCGACCTTGCCGATCTGGACGACGCCGCCCGCGCCGCCGACGCCAAGCTCGCCGCCAACCAGGAACTGTTCGACGGCACCCGCGTGGCCGCCGACCCGGCCGTGCATGAGCGCGTCGCCAAGCTCACCGACGACGAGTACGTGCGCCAGCCCGCCCGCGCCGAACGCCAGGCCATCCAGAAGAAGGAACTCGGCCTGCCTGTACTGCCCACCACCACGATCGGCTCCTTCCCGCAGACCCGCGAGGTGCGTTCCACCCGTGCCAAGTTCCGCAAGGGCGAGATCTCCAAGGCCGAGTACGACAAGTTCATCGCCGCGCAGATCGACGAGGTGATCGCCAAGCAGGAGGAGATCGGCCTCGACGTGCTCGTGCACGGCGAATTCGAGCGCAACGACATGGTCGAATACTTCGGCCAGAACCTCAACGGCTTCCTGTTCACCAAGAACGCCTGGGTGCAGTCCTACGGCACCCGCTGCGTCAAGCCTCCGATCGTGTGGGGTGACGTCTCCCGCGCCAACCCGATCACCGTGGAATGGAGCTCCTACGCCCAGTCCAAGACCGACCACGTGGTCAAGGGCATGCTCACCGGCCCGGTGACCATCCTCAACTGGTCCTGGCCGCGCGAGGACATCACGCACGAGGAGCAGACCACGCAGCTCGCGCTCGCCATCCGCGACGAGGTGCTCGACCTCGAGGCCGCCGGCATCAAGGTCATCCAGATCGACGAGGCCGCACTGCGCGAGAAGCTGCCGGTGCGCCGCTCCGACTGGCACAAGAAGTACCTCGACTGGGCCGTGCCCGCCTTCCGTCTGGTCCACTCCGCCGTCAAGCCCGGCACCCAGATCCACACCCACATGTGCTACTCGGAGTTCAACGACATCATCCGCGACATCGACGCGATGGACGCCGACGTGATCTCCTTCGAGGCCTCCCGCGGTGATCTGGTCGTGCTCGACGCCATCCACGACGCCAACTTCGAAACCGAGGCCGGCCCCGGCGTGTACGACATCCACAGCCCGCGCATCCCCTCCACCGAGGAGATCGTCGACCGTATCCACGAGATCCTCAAGAAGATGGACGTGGAGAAGGTGTGGATCAACCCCGACTGCGGTCTGAAGACTCGTGGCAACGCCGAAACCTGGCCGAGCCTTGAGCACCTGGTCGAAGCGACCCGCAAGGTGCGCGCCGAACTCGCGTGATCATGCACAAGCCGATCTTTTCGCTTGAGGTGTTCCCACCGAAGCGCAACGCTCCGGTGGGAACCATCTATGACACACTCGACGGACTGGAAGGGCTCGACCCCGATTTCATTTCGGTGACCTACGGTCACGGCACCCAGTCGGACCGTACCGCCACGGCGCGCATCGCCCACACGATCCGCTCCGAATACGGCATTCCCACGGTCGCGCACCTGACCGCGTTGTACTCCGATCATGAGGTCGTCGATCGTGCTCTCGACATGTTCGATGAAGCCGGCGTCACCGCCGTTCTGGCGTTGCGTGGCGACGAGCTTCCCGACCACGAGTCCGTCGGCGTGTTCCCGCACGCTAGCGATCTGGTGGCCTACATCCGCGAGCGCAGGCCGTCGTTGAAGATCTTCGGCGCCTGCTATCCGGAGGGGCATTATCAGGCCGAATCGTTGGACAAGGACATCGAGAATCTGAAGATCAAGGTGGACGCGGGTGCGACCCATCTAATCTCCCAGCTGTTCTACGACAACGAGGATTTCTATCGGTTCCTTGACAAGGCTCGTGCCGCCGGCATTGATGTGCCGATCGAGGCTGGCATCATGCCGGTGCGTGGCGCCAAGTCGGTGCGACGCATGGCCGAGCGTAACGCTTCGCGTATCCCCAAGCCGCTCGAGGCCATTCTCGACCGGTGGGAGGGCAATCGTGACGCGCTGCACGCGGCGGGTATCGCCTACGCGTCGCAGCAGATCAATGATCTGGTGGCGAACGGCGTGGATGGCATTCATCTGTATTCGATGAACCATCCGGGCACCACCCGGCGCATCTGGAACAACGTCAAGCCATTGTTCCAGAAGATCTGACCGACACCGGCCGCGGTCAAACGTCGTAGGACACCGGCCGCACCGGTCATACGGACAATACCTACGGACAACAACGAGGGGTTGCGTTCCCGATACATCACGACGGGAGCGCAACCCCTCGTCGCGTATTCGTTCCGATTGCGTCGTTTCAACGTTGTCAGCCGCTAAAATGGAACACCATGGAAGCTTCACGATTGCCATTGCGCGAGATCATCAGGGCCGGGATCTCCGATCTGGACAAGGCGCAGAACCTGTTCGCCACTCTTACATCCCTCGGAGTGGAGGGATACTATCGTTCGGAACTGCTTGAAGCCCTGTCATCCGCATTCGACCCGGACACCGCGCTTCGGCACGTGACCGAGCTCGCCCAACGCGTGCACGATGCCGGCGAGCCACTCGAATCCCTGTTCACCGGGCTCGACGGACTGTCCCGGCTCGTTGCCGTGCTCGGCGCATCCGACGAGCTCGGACGCCTCATGCTCAACCGTCCGGACCTGATTCGGGCCGTCACCACCGGAACCGGATACGAAACCCACCTGTGGAACCGTGACCAGCGTCGTCGGGCCATGCTCGAACGCATCGGCGCCGATCCGGAAGCCGCCACACCGGTCAGCGGCAAACCCATCGCCGAATCCACCACCGAACTGCGCCGCTGCTACCGTGAGCAGCTTGCCGCCATCATGGCCAAGGACGTCACCGCCGACGATCCGCTCACCATTCAACCCACCACCAGCCGATGCCTGTCCGACCTGGCCGATGTGGCCCTCGAAGGCGCGCTCGCCATCGCCCGTCATGAGGTCGCCGGCAGCGAACGATGCCGTTTCGCCATCATTGGCATGGGCAAGCTTGGCGCCCGAGAGCTCAACTACGTTTCCGACGTTGACCTCATCTACGTGGTCGAACCCGCCGACCCCGAACTTGGTCACGAGCAGCTCATCCGCGTCGGCACCAAGCTCGGCGTCACCCTGCAGCGCGTCTGTCAGTCGGTGGTCATGGGCGTCGCCGAACCGGTGCTTTGGCAGATCGACGGCGGTCTGCGCCCGGAAGGCAAGGACGGCCCGCTGGTTCGTACCCTCGACTCGCATCTGGGCTACTACGACAAGTGGGCGGAAAGCTGGGAGTTCCAGGCGCTGCTCAAGGCGCGTCCCGTCGCCGGTGATCCCGAACTCGGCAAGGAATACTACGACCGTACCCGTCCGCTTGTCTGGTCCGCATCCAAACGTAAGAACTTCGTCTACGACTGCCAGCAGATGCGCAAACGCGTGGAGGATCTGATCCCCAAAGCTCAGAAGGACCGCGAGATCAAACTCGGTCGTGGTGGACTGCGCGATGTGGAATTCACCGTGCAGATGCTCCAGCTCGTGCACGGTCGCACCGACGAGGCCCTGCACACCGCCAGCACGCTCGACTCCCTGCAGGCGCTTGCCGCCGGAGGCTACGTGTCGCGCAAGCAGGCGGCGCGACTCGCCGTGGACTACAGTTTCGAACGCGTGCTCGAACACCGTCAGCAGATGTGGGCGCTCAAGCGCACCCACCTGTTCCCCGATCTGGGCAAGGGCAACGCCGGCGGCATCGAGACGCAGCGTCAGCTCGACCGAGACGAGGTGCAGAACAACGCCGAACTGCGCCGCCTGTCCCGCGCGCTCGGCCTGCACCCCGAGGAACTGATCGAACGGTACGACGCCACACGCCGCGAGGTACGCAAACTCCACCTCGACATCTACTACCGGCCCATGCTGCCCAACATCGCCACGCTCGGCGAGGACGAGATCACGCTGAGCGCCGAGGCGACCAGGGAGCGCTTCGCATCTATCGGATTCGCCGACCCGGAGAGCGCGGTCCGCCACGTGCAGGCGCTCACCAGCGGCATCAGCCGTTCCGCGAAGATCAACCGCATTATCCTGCCCGCCGTGCTGCAGTGGCTCGGTGACGGTCAGAACCCCGACATGGGACTGCTCGCCTGGCGCAAGCTCGAGGAGAACTTCGGTCAGGGAAGCGACTATCTGGGCTTCCTGCGCGACTCCGCATCCGCCGGACAGCGTCTGTGCCACATCCTGTCGAACTCGCGCTACCTTGGCGACGCGATGAACAAGTCCATGGAGTCGGTGACCTGGCTCGGCCACGACGAGGAGATGCAGCCACGCACCCGCGAAAGCCTGAACATCCAATGCCATGCGGCCCGCACCCGATACAGCGACCGGATCAACGACTTCGCCACTGTGCTGCGCGCCATGCGCCGGCACGAGATCGAACGCATCGGTCTGGGATGGATGAGCTCGGTGATCGACGACATCCAGAGCCTCGACGCCATGACCACCGTGTACGACGCGCTGATCGATTGTGCGCTCAACTGGTCGCTCGACAACCAGTGCCGGGAACACGGCTATGACGAGCCGCCGGCGAGACTGACCGTCATCGGCATGGGACGATACGGTGGACGCGAGGTCAACTTCAGTTCTGACGCCGACGTGATCGTCATCTATCGGCCGAACGGGGGAGTGGAGGACCGGACCGCGTTCACCTTCGCCAAGAACGTGGTGGATGATCTACGTCGCATTCTCATGGGGCCGATCTCCACCGAGGCCAAGATCGAACTTGACCTCGATCTGCGCCCCGAAGGCAAGAACGGCCCGCTCGTCCGCTCCTATGAATCCTGCCGCGAATACTACACGTCGTGGGCGAGCACATGGGAGCATCAGGCGCTGCTGCGCGCCCGGTACACGGCCGGAGATCAGGCGCTCGCGCAGGATTTCCTCGAAATCATCGCCGCACCATTGCGATACCCGGCCGGACAGCTGACTGAGACCGAACTCATGGACATCCGCAGGCTCAAGGCCCGTGTGGAGGCCGAACGACTGCCTCGAGGCGTGCGCCGCGAACGGCATCTCAAGCTCGGCAAGGGCGGTCTGTCCGACGTGGAGTGGACCGTGCAGCTACTGCAGTTGCAGAACGCGCACGAGCATCCCGAACTGCAGGTCGTCTCCACATTACCGGCGCTCGACGCGCTCGAACGGCTCGACAAGATCGATGCCGATGACGCCGCCACCCTGCGCAAGGCGTGGACCATGGCCACCAACGCGCGCAACGCGAACTACCTGTGGTCCGGTCGCGCCAACCGTGCCGACGTGCTGCCCGACGACGCCTACTCGCTGGGCGGCATCGCCGCCGTGCTCAAGCGCCCCGCCCACCGCGGACAGGACTTCGAGAACGAGCTGCTCGGTGTGATGCGCCGCTGCCGCGAGGTCACCGACCGTCTCTTCTACGGCAAGGAGGCAGAGTAGGGGCGGCCGGCCGGTCGTAACGGTGGCAGTGAATTTGGGTATAACCGGATCATGAAGGACGTGTTTTCGATCTCTTCGTGATGCGGTTATACCCAGATCCGTGATTCCGTCGGACCTCGACTACTCCGCCAGCGAGTCCACCAGATCGGCGAGGTCGTCATCATCGCGCTTGCGCAGACGCGCAGCGACATCGCCGGCGACGGAATCGGCCGGCAAACCGATCGACTGCGCCAAGGCGGAGATGACGGCCTCGGGGTCGGCGGTCTCCTCGACTCCGGACAACGCGACAACATCGTGCAGCGGATCCCCGTTCAATGACGACGCCGACACGATGTCGAAGGTGCCATCATCCCCGAACCGAAGAAACACCTGCATACCGGCAGCCAGACCGTACTGGCCGAAGAACCGCTTGATGGTACCCAGATTCGGACTCATGCCATTCCAATACACGTGCTGCACACCCGCCGGCGACTGCAGTTCGCGCTCGCCGGAGAACTCGATGCCGAGCACGTTCGCCAAGGCCAAGGGAAGGACGCTGCCGCTGCCGCGTTCATGCTCCTTGGTCAGCGTGACGCGCAGTATCCAGGCGTCATTCCTGCGGAACAGGCGTGGCGCCTCGTACGGGTCGTTGTCGGCCTTCAGCTGATCGGCATCGGCCACGGTCACCACGCCGCGAGCCGTGTGGAACGGAGGAAAGGCGGCGTATGAGATGATGCTTCTCTCCGAAGCGCCGGACCGTCCGGCGATCTCCTTGACCAGCTGGTCGAGATCGGCCGACCCGCCATTGCGGTCGAGGATCCGCTGGATCTCCCCACGGATGCTGGAGTACTCGGGCATGCCCCAGATCACCAGCCCGTACTTGTCCTTGCTGACTCTGATGATGCGTTCATCCCTAGCCATGGCGTTGCGCATCGAAGTCATGCTCCGACGTTTGGGATCGGCGCTGCTCAGCTCGTCAAGGGTCAATGGACGATCCTTGACATACAGCAAGGCCGCGGCGAAGTCCTCCACGCTGCGGCAGGAGACGAACGCGAAGTCATCCACCACGATCAGCCCGCAGTACTGCAGCCACAATTGAAGATTGCGAGCGCTGTCGTCGATCTGGTCGGTCTTCGCGTGCGAGGCGGTGCCGCCGATACGCACCACACCGAATCCGTTCGCGTCGGCCGACAGCGTCTCGTTGACGAACCGTTTCGCATCGGCGATGGACGGCGCCGCCATCCACCCGTCCGCGATTTCGAACCGTGGCTCCATTTCGAGCTCCTGCACCAGTCTCCACATCGGCACGTCCACGAGAGGAACGTTCTCGCCGAGCAATGGCATATGTTTGAAGGCCGCGGATTGCGGCAGGATGTCTCCCTCATGGCGGAACAGATCACGCAATTGCGTGGGAACCTCCGACTCATTGAGGAGACTTGACAGCTGTGCCTTCATCTCCTTTTCGATCTGACGCACCCGTTCCCTCGTAATACTCTGCTCCTTGCCGATCTCATCCAAAGTCTTCGGATCATCCGACAGCATGCGTGACGAGAGGATATCGAGGCGACGCTGATCATAGGAGCACAGCAGCGTATACAGCGATCGGATCACCTCGGGCCGATCATCGATGCCATGCTCATCGTCGAACATGTCCGGATCATCGGTGGACAGATCGGCGAGCGCATCCAGATCCTCCTCGCTGAGGAAGTTCGAATAATCGTCCGGCTCGGCGATCACATCGGCCCGGGCGCTGTTGATACGAGTGATGGCCTCCCATATCTCCTGCGGCGCCCGTTCGACGATGTCGCTACTGACGGCGACCAGTGGCGTGCCTCCCAGACCGTTGGATTTCGCCCACTGTGCGACGTTGACCAGGTCGGCGCAGAAATCATTGAAATTCGTGATGGTCATGGCGTCGTCGCTCATGAGCCTCCCCTTCCGTACGGTGCTTCGTGCGCTGTGATTCCAGCAATGTTTCCCATGGTAGTGCCGCATTCGCGAATCGGCGGGATTGCGGGTCTCGGTAGGGGAGACCACGTCGAACCCGTACGGTTCGATTGGGAAAGGAAGCGATGCGACGTCCCCAGCAGGTATGGCTGTCCGCTGGAATTTTGATTCTTTTGATATTTTTGATTCTTTTGAATTTGGATAAAACGAAGCGGGAGACCGAACGCGGTGAGGTTGATTTCGCAGTGCCGTTCCTTCGCGAATATCTGCGTCGCGCCGCGGCGTGATTGCCATGACGATGATTCGGGATGTAGACTGAAATATTCGTGTGAATCAAGAAGGAGCGTGATGGTGGCGGATCGGTATCGTTTATCGTTCACGGTCGGGGGACTGCTGACACGACAGGGCATAGACGTCGCCAGAACGTTCCTGGATTGCGGGGATTGGGAGCAGTCCCGTCTGATCGTGCTGGACGGTGACCGGTTCGGTGTCAGAACGCTGGCTGCCGCCAAGCGCATCGCTAGGGAGACGATCAAACGACTTGGTGCGCTTTCCGAGACCGAGCTGCGATACCTTGCATCATCAGACACGCCCATCGAGGATTGCGACGCGATCATGTGGGTGGCGATGTGCCGATACTACGAACTGGTGGGGGAGTTCGCCAACGAGGTGCTGCGTGACCATTATCTGCTGGGCTTGCCCAGCGTGACCTACGCGGATTACGACCGGTTCGTGCTTAAGAAGACGGTATGGCATCCGGAGCTGGAGGAGCTGAGCGAATCCACGGCGAAGAAGCTGCGTCAGAACGTGTTCAAGGCCATGTTCGAGGCGAAACTGCTGGAACGTGAGGGGAATATCGTCGTGCCTTCCCTGCTGAGCCGTGAAGTTACCGATATTCTGAAGAATAGACCTGAATCGTTCGGATTCTTTCCGATGAGCGAATACGAATCGTGATGAGCCGGCAAGAGCAAGGAGGAGCAGCGACGTGGCAGTCAGCAATACGGTACAGCGTGATCCGCGAGACATCGAGCGTGAGTTCGAAAGCCTGTTCGCCATCATGCGCAGACCGTCCTTCCGTACCGGCAGCGACACCGCAGGCGAGCCGGCGAACTACATTTACGCGTATCCGCCGGTCAAGGAGCTCGAAGTGGAGCGGCGCACCGACCAGCTGGCGAATCGTCTGCGAAGCATGACCATGCCATCCCCGGCCGAAACCGCTCCTGGCGTGCTGATCATCGACCTGTACGAGACCGCCATCCAGGTGCTGCGCGACAGCCGGATCTTCGAACGGGTGCTTAGGAAGGAGCCGAGACTACACCGGGCCTCGCCGGACGGAGAGATACCCGACATGTTTACTCAGTCGTTGATTGACAAGCTCAGCCCGGACAAGGATGATCTGATGGACTCCATCGCCGAACAATACCGACAGGCGCGGGAGCATAAGCAGGGCGACATCGTATTCATCACCGGTGTGGGCAAGGTGTACCCGTACATTCGCACGCACATACTGATGGAACGCATCCAGCTGGTGTTTGAGCAGACTCGGCCCGTTGTGCTGTTCTTCCCCGGCACCTATGCGAAGACGGCGAGCACGGTGTCCACCATGCGCCTGTTCGACCGGCTTGAATCGAGCAACTACTACCGCGCATTCAGTCTGAACGCGATGGAGGATCCGCTCGCCGACGAATAGCCGTGCGAGAGCGAAGTTTGATTGATGGCGTGATTGCGAGCAAAGGAGCGAGAATATGACTGATGAGACGATGAGCGGAACGATGACGTTGAAGAGCATGTTCGTCAAGGACATCGATCAGCGGATCGACGGTGTGGTCAAGGCCAGCGACGACAAGAACCTCAGGGACGAGATCGACGAATATGTGCTGACCAACGAGATCCAGCAGAGTCTGGATAACCTGTTGAGCGAATATGATGCTCCGGGCGCGCATCATACGAATGGCGTGTGGATCTCAGGCTATTTCGGTTCCGGTAAATCCCACCTGTTGAAGATCCTCTCGCATATTCTCGGTGACACCCCCGATGCGTTCGTCAGTGATCCGGCCGCCCGCATCCCCAGAGAGCAGGCCGTTCGCACGCTGATGCGCAAGGCCAGGGAAGCCGGAAACTACGAGCTTGAGGGACTGTTGCAGCGCAGCCTCGGCATTCCCGCCACCTCGTTGCTGTTCAACATCGACAGCAAGTCGCAGGGCAACAAGGAAACCGCTACGGCGGACGCGTTCGCACGCGTGTTCAATGAGGCTCGCGGCTATTTCGGAGCGAACCGCTACATCGCCAAGTTCGAGCATGATCTCGACAACAACGGCAAGCTCGAAACCTTTAAGCAGCTGTTCGAGGAGAAGACCGGCAAGTCGTGGGAGGAGGGCCGTACCGAATCCCAGTTCTGGGACGAGGAGATCAGCGAGGCGTTCACCGAGGCGACCGGCAAGCCCACGCGCGAAGACAGGACGATCATCGCCGACTATCAGACGCAGTACCGTCCCACCATCGCCGACTTCGCCGACGATGTGAACGCCTGGCTCAACACGCAGGATCCGAATCATCGCATCCTGTTCCTCGTGGACGAGGTCGGCCAGTTCATCTCGAACAAAACAGAGCGCATGCTCAACCTGCAGTCCGTGACCGAGGAGCTGTTCACCCGCACCAACGGCCGGGCATGGGTCCTCGTCACCTCGCAGGAGGATCTGGACAAGGTGGTGAAGGACCGCACCGTGAGCCAGGGCCTCGACCTGACGAAGATCAAGGGCCGTTTCGACATCAACATGCGACTGAGCAGCACCGACGCCATCGAGGTGATCCAACGCCGTCTGCTTACCAAGACCGATGAGGCGCAGACCGAGCTCGAACGGCTCTGGCAGCGTGAGCAGGGCAATCTCGGCACCCTGTTCGACTTTCAGGGCGAGGGTGGCGCCCAGCAGTTCCGCACGAACCAGTTCGGTTCCGAAGAGGACTTCGTCAGCTCCTACCCGTTCATGAACTACGAGTTCGGCCTGTTCCAGAACGCCATGCGCGGCATGTCCGACTCCGGATTCTTCGAGGGCTCTCACCGTTCCGTGGGCGAGCGCTCGCTGCTCAGCACCGTGAGCATTGCGCTGACGGAGAGCCGGAACGTGCCGTTCGGCGGCATCGTTCCGTTCAGCAAACTGTATGATGGCATCGCCGGTACTCTGCAGACCTCGGCGAACTATCGCATCAACGAGGCGAACAATCGTCTGCCGGACAACGACGACAAGCCGTTGGCGCTGTCTCTGCTCAAGGCGCTGCTCATGGTCAAGCATGTTCAGGGGTTCAAGGCCACGGTGCGTAATCTCCGCGTGCTGGTGCTCGACAGGTTCGGCGAGGACATCCCTGAACTGGAGGCTCGCATCACCCGGGTGCTCGACATGCTCGAGACCGAGAACTACGTGCATCGCAACGGCGAATTCTACGAGTACTTGACCAATGAGGAGCAGGAGGTCGAGAAGGAGATCAAGAACGTCGACATCGCCGACACGGATATCCGATCGTTCATCCACGAGCTTCTCAGCCAGGATATTCTGCGCGGCCGTCTGCAGATCGAGCACGGTCCGCAGAAGACCCCGTTCAGGTACAACATCGCCATCGACGGCGCGAACATCGGCCGCGCCCAGGCGACGGCGCTTCACCTTGTCACGCCGCTGATCGATATGACGGGCGACAATACCAGCATCGAGAACAAGGTGCTGCGCAGCTCCGGTGAGCGCAACGTCGTGCGCATTATCCTCCCTGAGGAAAAGACGTTCATCAGCGACGTGATCATGTACGAGAAGACCGAGAAGTACGTGAAGGTGAATCTGCGCAACAAGGAGACGTCCGAGCAGCGTGCACGCATCATCAGTGAGAAGAGCGCCGCCCTGACTGGCATGCGTCTTACGTTGAAGGCCACGCTTCAGCAGACGATCATGCAGTCCACGTTCGCCTACAACGGTGCGGTGTTTGAACCGAAGTCGTCCACGGCCGAGGGGCGCATCGTCGAGGCCATGGACATGATGATCGGCAAGTTCTACTCGAACTTCAGCATGCTCGGCGGTGTGAAATACGACGAGAAGGGTCTGGCCAAGGTGCTGTCTGACGCGCAGACCCCGGACGATGAGATGCTGCCCGGTACGAGTGACGCCCGTGCCAGGCTGGACGCGCCCGTGCAGGACGTGCTCTCGTTCATCCTGCTGAGGTCGAAGACCATTCGCCCCACCGTCCGTGCCATCATCTCCCATTACGAGGAGCCGCCGTACGGCTGGCCGTACGCTGCCACCCTGGCGTGCCTGCTGCACCTGTATGGCACTGGCCAGATCCAGCTCACGCTGGATAGTCGTAAGGTGGAGCGGACCGCTGTCGTCACTCTGCTGACGAACTCGAAGAAGCAGGATTCCATCGCCGTTGAGGTGCCTAAACAGTACGACCAGAGCAAGGTGAACCGTCTGCGCCGCTTCTACGACGAGTATTTCAGTTCATCCCACGGCAGGCTGCCTGCCGACCCGGTGGACATGGCCGGGTTTATTCGCAACGCGTTGAGCGATGAGACCGTGCAATTGCAGAGTCTGGTCGACCGCAATGCCCGGTTCGCGTTCGTCCGGCAGCTGGAACCGGTCATCGCATGCCTGCGTCGGGTGGTGAACCATGGCGACCAGTGGATGCTTGAATTGTTCGTCACCGGCAGCGAGGACGACAACGACGAGCAGCTGCTCGACGACAAGGACGATACCGTCGATCCGATCAGGCAGATCCTCAACGGCGCGCAAAGGACCGTGCTCGTCGATTGCGTTGACTATCTGAAGAGCAACGAATCGAACTTCACACTCGCACCGGCCGACCTGCAGACCGCACGAGACGAAGCCCTGGACATGGCCGGCGATACGAAGCTGTTCCGAGGCAACCGGATCAACCAGCTCAAAACCAAGGTGGACGGGATCCGCGAGGCGCTTGACCAGAGGATCGCCGAGGAACGCGACCAGGCGCTCGCCGTCATCACGTCGGTGCAGGAGAGCATCGTCCAGTCGGAATCCTACGGGAACGCGACCGAACAGGCACAGAAGCAGGCGGTTGCTCAGCTGGAAGCGGCGGCCGGCAAGGTGAGGTCCGTCAAGTACATTGCGGATATCCGGCAGACTGCCGACAACGTGCAGAAGACCCTGTATGCGGAACTCGTCACTCGATTGGACGCCGCCGTTCGCGACGAGAAGAAGACCACGGGCAATGGGGCGGAGCCCGCGGTGCAGCCCGGACGACATGTCAAGACCGTTGCCGAGCCCGAATCGAAGGAGACGCTGGAGCCTACGGTGCGACGAAGCGTCTTCATCACCACGATCCCCGCGCCCAAACCCGTGACGGCGTTGGAGAACGAGCATGACGTGGACACGTTCCTCGAAGCCTACCGGCGCACCCTTATTCAGGCCATCAATGAAGGAAAGAAGATCCTGCTGTGAACACGAACAAGCTTCAGACGTTTGCCTCCGAATCCCGTACCGAGCTGATGGCCTCGATCGCCGTCCGAGTGCGAACGGTGTTGGCCCCCATGTCGTCGGCCCGAGCGGATGTACCCGAAGTGGTCGGCCGTTTGGAGGAGATCATCCGTGAGGCGGGCGGCGGCGACGCCGGCCGTGCGGCCGTGGTGGAGCGTTACGCCTACCGGTGGTTCAACAGGATCATCGCCTTCCGCTACATGGACGTGCTCGACTATACGGACGCCCATGTGGTCTCCGCCGAGGACGTGTCGGCCACGAACGGCCTGCCGGAGGTGCTGTCCGACGCGTTGCGCGGCGTCTATGACCCCGACGTGTTCGAGAACGATCGCGTAAACCGTGATGCCGGCGTGCAGAGCACGGTCGAGGCGCTGATAGACGGCACTCGAACGAGCGACGACCCGCAGGGTGAGGCGTATGGTCTGTTGTTGCAGGCGTACTGCCGCCACTGGCATGAGTCGATCCCCTCGATGTTCGAAGGTGAGGAGAATCTTGACCGCAAAGTGGACGAACTGCTCATGCCCACCGACCTGTTGGCCTCCGACTCCGTGCCGCGCCGCGCGCTGGAGGCGATGACTCCCGAGGACTGCATCATTGTCGGCGAGGACGGCGAGCGCCGCGGCAACGTGGAGGTCATCGGCTGGCTCTACCAGTTCTACATCTCCCAGCGCAAGGATGAGGTGATGGCCGGCTTCAGAAAGCGTGCCAAGGCCGGCGCCGCCGAGATCCCCGCCGCCACGCAGCTGTTCACCCCGGACTGGATCGTACAGTATCTGGTGCAGAACACCGTCGGTCGTCTCTGGATGCAGTCCCACCCCGAATCCCAGCTCTACAAGAAGTGGGAATACTACATCGATCCCACGTCGTCGGTATCGGACGAAACGAACCCCGCGTCCTCTGCCTCCCCCTACCAGGGGGAGGTGTCGGCGCAGCCGACGGAGGGGGTTTCCGATTCCGTACTAACCATCGACACTCCCGAAGACCTCACCGTCTGCGACCCCGCCTGCGGTTCCGGTCACATGCTCACCTACGCGTTCGATCTGCTCTACGACATCTACGAGGAGCAGGGCTACGGTCCCAACGAGATCCCCGGTCTGATCCTGGAACACAACCTCTACGGCATGGAGATCGACGAACGCGCCGCGAACCTCGCCTCCTTCGCTCTGACGATGAAGGCCCGCGACCGTTACCGTCGCTTCTTCCGCAAGCACGTGCGCCCCAACATCCAGCGCATCGAACCGGTATCGTTCACCGACGACGAGGTGCATGAGCTCAACCAGCAGTACGCCGTGGATCTCGACCCCGAAATCTGGAACACCTACGCCCAGGCCGACATCCTCGGCTCCCTCATCCAGCCTTCGCCGCAGCTCGCATCGTTGGCTTCCCAGGTTTCCTCTGATGCGGAAGCCTTTGCGCCAAACGTGACTGAGGGAGATAATAGCATCGCTTCGGAGCAGCCCGCGCTCCTCAGCGACACCCTTGTCAACCACGAAACACTCGCTGAAAAAGCCAAGATCGTCTTCACTCAGACCCGCTACCTTGCCCGCAAATACACGGCGGTCGTGGCCAACCCGCCCTACATGGGTTCAGGCAACATGGGCGCCGAGCTGAAGGACTACGTAAACCGCAACTACAAGGGCGGCAAGGCCGACCTGTTCGCCGCGTTCATCCTGCGTAACCTGCAGCTGATCCAGCCGAATGCACTGCTGGGCATGATCACCATGCAAAGCTGGATGTTCCTCTCCTCGTTCGAGAACCTGCGCAAGGATTTGCTCGCCACCAACACCATCGAAACGATGGCCCATCTGGGCGCCGGCGCATTCGACTCGATCGGCGGCGAAGTAGTTTCGACCACGGCTTTTACCATTCGTCGTGCCGCGGCTCGAAATGGTGAACGAGGCTCATATATTCGTTTGGTTGATGTACAAGGCGATGCGAATCAGGCGAAGGCATGCTCGAGGATCGCTGGCTCCCCTCGCCGAGGGGAGCTGTCGGCGCGGCCGACTGAGGGGAGTGACACTTCGAAGATCTTCACTGTCTCACAGTCCGATTTCACTCAAATTCCGGAGTCGGCTATTGCCTATTGGTTGCCTAAAAGGGTTCTTGCTGCTTTTTCGAAGGGTGTACCTCTTCGGAATTTTGTTCCACCTCGTCAGGGACTTGCAACAGCGGACAATAATCGATTTGTTCGTTTATGGTGGGAAGTGAACTATTCGTGTAGTTCATTCAAATGCGATACGCGTGAGCAGGCTGCTGCGAGCGGTAAACGCTGGTTTCCATATAACAAAGGTGGTGAGTTCCGCAAATGGTATGGAAATCGAGATTATTTAGTAAACTGGGAAAAAGATGGCAGCGAAATTCGTTCTTTTGGTACTGAGTGTGGAGGTCGTGTTAAGTCACGTCCGCAGAATATAGATTTTTATTTTAGCCAGTCCATTTCATGGTCGACGGTGACATCCGGGAATCCCTCTTTTCGTTTTGACGGTACGGGGGTAATCTGTGATCAAACCAGCGGATTTCTTGCTTCGTCAAGCGATGAGAATTTGCAAGTTCTTTTATCTATTCTCAATAGTTCGACAGCTGTAAAATTGCTAAATGTACTGGGATCCTCTACGCATTATATGCAAGGTCCGGTTGGATATGCTCCTATTAAGAGAGACATCGGTATTGATGCTATTGAAAAGCTTATTGCTTCTTCGCGATTCGATTGGGATTCTTATGAAACCTCGTGGGATTTCGCGAGGTTGACAATTTTGAAATATGCGAAATCTTCCCAATCAGATAGTGATTCTTTTAATATGGGCTTAAGCTTATCCGAAATTGTTCCCAATTGTATTACTAGATGTAAGGTGTCAGCAAGAGAGCAACAGTCTTATGAAGTACAAAACAATGAGCTAGTGGCGGATGCCTATGGTGTCCGTGATGAGGTTTCGTGCGACGTGCCGATTGAACGCGTCTCACTGAAGCGGAATCCGGCGTTCGTCTATCCGAAGAACACGCCCGCCGAGCGCGACGAGCTCATGGCTCGTGATCTGGTCAAGGAGCTGATCTCCTATGCGGTCGGTTGCGTGTTCGGCCGCTACAGCATCGACAAGCCGGGACTCATTCTCGCCTCGCAAGGGGAGACGCTTGACGACTACCTGTCGCAGATCCCGGAGCCGCGGTTCATGCCTGACGAGGACAACGTGATTCCGGTCACCTCGGATGAATGGTTCGAGGACGACATCGTCTCCCGCTTCCGCAAGTTCCTCGGTATTGTCTACGGCGAGGAGCACCTGAGTGAGAACGTGGCGTACATCGAATCCATGCTCGGCAAGGACCTGCGCAAGTATTTCGTGAACGACTTCTACAACGATCACGTGAAGATGTACAAGAACCGTCCGATCTACTGGATGTACTCAAGCCGCACCGACAACAAGGGCTCGTTCAAGGCGCTTGTATACCTGCACCGGTACACACCGCAGACCACGAGCAACGTGCTCGGCTACCTGCGCGACTACACCGCCAAGCTCGACGCCCAGTCCAAGCGTTTGCTCGCCTCCGACTCCGCCCGTGATGTGCGCGAGGGGGAGAAGCTGCAGTCGGCGATCACCGAATGTCGCACCTACGAGGACCGCATCCTCTACCCGCTCGCCACCCGAAACCTCGAGATCGACCTCGACGACGGCGTGCTGGTGAACTACTTGCGCCTCGGCGACGCTCTTCGTTCCATCCCCGCCCTGGAACGCAAACGCAAAGAAGTAACCACCTGGACCTGGCCCCACCACAAGCTAGAAGGATGAGGGAATATCTCTTTTCATTTAAGAGGAATGGGAGGCTGTTATGACCAATATGCCGGATCTGTCTAAGCCGATGATTGGCTGGCTCGTTCTGAAAGATAAAGATACCGCTGATACGGCAATGCTGTATGATACAGGGGAGCGTTTTGAATTATCAATCCCTTTTTCAAGTCTTAAAGAAGGGCGTGGAAAATGGTTTAATCGTGGTGTCTTCCCTTTAAAAGAAGATGAAGAGTCGCAGATTCCTTATTCCATGCGTTTCATATACAATAACGAAACGTTTATTCTAATCGACTGTCATTATGCTGGTATGACCAGCTCCTTTTCGTTTGGTTTGGGTCCTGGAACCGGGAAAATTGTTCCTACATATGTGGTTTATGGTGGAAGAACCGATGAGTATGACCAAATCAACGGTATGAGGACTAATTGTGCTGATATGGTACAATGGTTTAATTTACCTTCTACGGAATGTAGATCAACTTTGAATGACGTTGGTCGCTGCGAAAGCGTAGATGTTCATTCAGAGGTAAAAGATCCTCTGCCTATAGATAAGGAAGTTGGACTTTATGTTAGACCTACTTTCAATGTCACAATGTCGCCAATGAAAAATGCAGTTATTTCGCGGCAGAACGTTGATATTGAAACAAATATTGATGATGTGGAAGAGTGGTCCAAACATCTTGAAATTCATAGAGAAGTTTTGGATTTGATTTCTATAACTAGTTGGATGTCAGAGGGCTTCACTGATATGACGGTTATATGTAAAAGTGATCCGATAAAGACTGAGGCTGGAACGGTTATTGATGATCGATGGGCTCCAGTTTTTTCGTATAAGCCTCTAATTGATCGTAAGGGAAATGAGTATTGTCCGAAGAATTTCTTGTTTGATTTCTCTGATATAGGATCTGAGGGGATTCGTACATGGCGAAAGTTGAATACCGACTGTGGTCAGGGAATGTCTGTTTTGAGACACTTGGATCAGAATCATGAGCATATGGCTATAGAGACTTTGACTATGCTGGCTGGAATGGCCCTTGAATGTGTTGGATGGTATATTGTCCAATCCGAACAGCAGACGGAACGTATGAAAAAGCGATCAGGAAAGCAGCAAGCAGGGCCGTATAGCAAGATGCTTGACGCTATTATAGAAAAGTTTGAAGACAATTTTCCATTTATTGATGCTGATAAATGGAAGATGGATATGAGGAACACTTATATGGGAGATAAACATCCAGATGCGCAAAGTTCTGATTTTCAGACTATGTATGAGGTGACAATGGAGGGAATGATAATTTTGCGATTGTGGGTTGGATTGCAGCTTGGGGCGAGTATTGGACAAATGCGGGAACGTTTGAACAACGATAAAATTGGAAAGAGCATCAGATATCTTCTGAAGGAATAGTAGATCAGTTCATCAGGGAAGTGCGCGAGGCTAGATTACCGGAACCGGAGTTTCTTGGCGGGGACGCCGATCTAATTAATATCTATCGCCGCGTGGAGTCTTCCAATAAGAATGAACTGGCTCCGGCCGAAGAAAAAGTGCGGGATGTTACTGACGATGCTGATCCACAGAATATTATTCGACGCTTCGTGGGGGAATACGGTCAGATTACCGCCAAGGAGGTGCAGACTCTGCTGTAGGTTCGGGAGCGTCGCGCACAAACACTACTGTCCGATCTTGTTGCCAAAGACATGTTGAAGCGTGTTGGAGCGGCACGCTACACCAAGTATGTACTTCCTGATGATGACGCAGAATAGTCTCAGTACGAAATAGCCGAAAGCGTAAACCACGCCGCGATGCGGCATGACCCTCGTGACAGAAGGAGAGCAGACCCTATGGGCGGTAACGAGCAGCTGAGCCGACTGCTGGCGGCGCGATTCAAACAGTACGATGAATCGTCCAACGGCGAGGGGCGTCTCGTGTTCTGGGAGGACAACGAAGGCGCATACGACGGCATCGTGGATACGATCGTCGGACCGGACGCGGTGAACGAGACACTACGCAACGTCGAACTGATCCGACTGACCAACACCAACCCGTTCGGTGTGAAATACCGGGTGCTGATCGAACAGCCGCACGACAGGTTCCTCATCTACCGCAACACCACCGAACCTGGTAACGAGCATCCCGCAGACGCGGACAACTGGCTCCTTGATCTCGAACTCGCCTACGGTCCCATATTCTCCGCGGACAAGCTCATGCTCATCCTCAACGAGACCCTGCCCAAGGACGCCGACAGCGAAACCCGCGAGGCATGGCTCGACGTGATGAAGCAGACCAAGCCGTTCTTCGACAACGACGACTATGTGACCGCGCTTGCGAAGCGCCTGACCGCCAACGATGACGCGCGTGCCATGCAGGCGAAGATGATCGCCGTGCTGCTCGGCCTGCCCGAAGGCAAGCACAGTCTGCAGGACATCTGGCGCTGCCTGCTCGAACAGTACACCGACGGCGACGATGACGGCATCGAACGCATCAAGCAGATGGGACTGTCCGACTTCCACTGGCAGGGAACATGCGGCATCTACGGATACGTATGCCCGGGGAATCTCCCTGACAAATCGCCTACCGTCAAGGACTTCGTGATCTGGCTGTTCCGACTCGCATGGAACGACTTCACCCAGGACGACACCGGATCGGACCGGTACGCCAACATCCGCCGTGACTTCGAGAACTGGCGCAACGACCGCACCTTCACCGCAACCTTCAAACGCCTCGCCGAACAAACGTACGAGGAACTCGGGCTCGACCGGACCATCCTCGCCATGCCCCTACAGGAGCTTGTCGATCGTGGCCTGTTCGGTGAAGTGGACCAGCAGATCGTGACCCTGCTGTACCAGAGCGTCGGCAACGAATCCATCGCCCACAAGGACGTGCAGGACATCATCCGGGAACGCGAGCCGCGACTCTGGTACGATGACTACCGGGACGACTACGAGGCCATCGGCGCCGCAAGCGGACTGCGCGTCCTGCTCGACGAGAGCGAACCGCTCATGGACGGTATCGACTCGCCGAACCAGGGATTCACGCTGTACGCCGATCGCCTGTATCTGGTCGATCAGGCGTATCGACTGTTCATCCGCGCGTGGAAGAACAGCACCCGCCAAAGCGAATGCTCGGGCATCCGCGACAATCTGGAACGCCGCTACTCACTGTTCCAGTCACGCTTGGGCGGCGTCTGGCAGAAGCAGCTGGACACCCTCGACCACTGGACCATCGACGGTGTGCCCGCACAGCAGGACTTCTACGAACGCTGCATCAGCAAAACAGTCAACGGTGGTCGAAAAATCGCCGTCATCATCTCCGACGCGTTGCGCTACGAGGTGGCGCAGTCATTCGCCGAACGACTGCGCTCGCAGAACCGTTGGAGCGCCCGGACGGAGGCCCAGCTGGGCGTGCTGCCGTCATACACGCAACTCGGCATGGCGGCCCTGCTGCCGCACAAGACGCTGGCGTTCGACCCGAAGGACAAGCATTACAACGTGCTCGTGGACGGCACCTCCTCGCAGGGACTCGACAACCGTGCTGCGATCCTGGCGCAGGTGAACGGCAAGGCCGTGACCTACGAGGATCTCATCAAACGCAACCGCGACGAATCCCGTGAGCTGGTGAAGTCATGCAACGTGCTGTACGTATTCCACAACGCCATCGACAAGATCGGCGAACACAAGGAGGAAGACACGTTCGACGCCTGCGAGAAGTGCGTCGACGAACTGGTGAACCTCGTCAAGAAACTCGCCAACGCGAACGTGACCAACATGATCGTCACCGCGGACCACGGATTTCTGTATCAGGACCACGACGTGGCGGACAGCGAATGGCTGAGCGAGCAGCCGCAGGGCGATGTCATATGGCACAGGAAGCGCCGCTTCGTCATCGGCTCGAACCTTGCCGAATCCCCGGCCTTCACCACGTTCACGGCCGACCAGCTTGGATTGGACGATCCCGAGGGTGAGGGAGTGACCGTGCAGATCCCCAATGCGATCCATCGGCTTCGTCTGCAGGGCAGAGGCGTGAGATACGTGCATGGCGGGGCCTCGCTGCCGGAGATCGTGGTGCCGGTGGTGCACATCAGCAAGGGCCGCTCCTCCTCGCAGGACGTGCGCCCGGTGGGCTTCCGCATCCTGCAGCAGACCGACAGCATCACCACCGGACAGCTGACTGTGGAATTCCTGCAGACCGAACCGGTGCAGGACAAGGTGATCCAGCGAACGGTGTTCGCCGGACTATATGGTCTCGAAAACGGCAACGCCGTGCCCATCTCCAACGAAGTGCCGGTGACGTTCCTGTCGCAGAGCCCGGAGGCGAGGGAACGCCACGTTCCCGCCACCTTCATGCTGACCAGTGACGCCGACAGGTTCAACAACACGACGGTGGAGCTGCGGGTGTTCGAGACGATCCCCGGCAGCAGCCAGCGGCGCATGGTGGAAAAGAAGGCCGACTACGTACTGCGTCGAGGATTCTTCGACGACGGCATCGACTTCTGACGATCGCTTCCGACGGTCGGACACGATAGACGAACGGACACGATTCAAAGCAAGACAGTAAAACGGATTAAGGTTGCGGATATGACGGGCATGAATGACACGATGCAGAATCATGACACGGCACTGGACGCCGACAAGGCTCCGGCCGATTCAAGCGAGCTCGACCGGAAGATCGTCGACGCGTTCCCCGAATACACGGTGCGCAAGGATCTGGTGGGCAAGATCAAGGGCAACGCCCTAGTGCCCTCATACGTGCTTGAATATCTGATCGGCCAGTACGCTGCCACCACGGATGCGGCTAGCCTCGATGCGGGCGTGAGCCGCGTGCGTCAGATCCTCGCGGACAACTACGTTCACCGTGAGGAAGCCAATCTGGTGCAGTCGAAGATCCGCGAGCGCGGCCGGTACAGCATCATCGACCGCGTGCAGGTGGCGTTGAACGAGAAATACGACCGGTATGAGGCCTCGTTCTCGAATCTCGGGATCAGCGGGGTTACGGTCGATCCGGCCGTGGTGAAGAAGAATCCGAAGCTGCTGGTCGCTGGCGTGTGGTGCAAGTGCGCCCTCGGCTACGCGTATTCCGGCGACCCGCATGAGGTGCCATGGCAGCTGCTGAAGCTCGTCCCGGTGCAGATGTCCCATGACGATCGGGAGAACTATCTGACGCTGCGTTCCCGGTTCACCACGCAGGAGTGGATCGACCTGCTCATGCAGTCGATCGGCTTCAACCCCGACATGTTTGGCCCCCGCGCGAAACTGTTGCATCTTGTGCGCATGATCCCGTTCGTGGAACGCAACTACAATCTCATCGAGCTCGGCCCAAAGGGTACGGGCAAGTCCCACATCTATTCCGAGTTCTCCCCGCACGGCATGCTCATCTCCGGCGGTGAGGTGACCGCCGCGAAACTGTTCGTCAACAACTCGAACAACAAGATCGGTCTGGTCGGCTACTGGGATATCGTGGCGTTCGACGAGTTCGCCGGCAAGGCGAAGCGGGCCGACAAGGCGCTCGTCGACATCATGAAGAACTACATGGCCAACAAGTCGTTCTCGCGCGGCAAGGAAATGATGCAGGGCGAGGCCTCCATGGTGTTCGTGGGCAACACGTCGCACAACGTGCCGTACATGCTCAAGAACTCCGACCTGTTCGAGGAGCTGCCCAAGCAGTATCACGATTCGGCGTTCCTCGACCGTATCCACTACTACGTGCCCGGATGGGAGTTCGAGCAGATCCGCGGGGAGATGTTCACCAACGGCTACGGTTTCGTGGTCGACTATCTGGCGGAGATCCTGCACAATCTGCGGAACGTGGACTACGGGGCGGCGTACGAACGGTATTTCACATTGTCGTCGTCGTTGAGCACGCGAGACAAGGACGGTGTGCGCAAGACGTTCTCCGGCCTGATGAAGCTCATCTATCCAACGGGGGAGGCCAGCGCGGACGAGATGGAGCCGCTGCTGCGCTGCGCCATCGAGGGACGCAAGCGCGTCAAGGACCAGCTGTGCCGCATCGACTCCACCATGGCGGAGGTGGACTTCTCCTACACGCGGCGAGGCGCAGCCGAGGCGACCGCCGTGCGCACATTGGAGGAGACGGAGTATCCGCGACTGTACTGGCGTGGCAGGCCGGACGAGGATGAGGATATGGGCGAAACCACGGAAGGGACCGATGCGGAATCCACGAGTGGCGACTCCGTGCAATCCCCGGCTTCCCGAACCGAGCCTGTCGCTTCAGGGAATGCGGAAAGCCATGCCGCGCCTCAGCCAAAACTGAGCGCACGCGAACAGCTTGCGCTCAAGGCAAAGCCCGGCCGCAGGGAATACCAGGAAGGTCAGCACGGCGTAAGCTACGACAAACTGTTCGGCCCCTGGATCTGCAAGGCCAAGAGCATCACCATTTGCGACGCGTACATTCGCAAGGCCTACCAGATCCGCAATCTGGCGGAGTTTCTGGAAACCGTGCTGCGATTCACCGACCGAACCGAGGAGATCCGCGTCCATCTGATCACCAGTCGGGACAATCCGCCGGACGAACGACAGGACGACGATCTCGCATACATCCAGGAGAACTATCGCCAATTGGGCATTGTGTTCTCATACGAGTTCAGCGGATCCATCCATGACCGTTCCATCCGCACCGATACGGGATGGGTGATCGATCTTGGACGTGGACTGGATATCTACCAGCGTTACGACGCTGAATGGTTCAGTCCGCTGCTGCGTATGCCGGTGTTGCGGCCGGTGAAGAACTTCGCGGTGAACTATTCTCGGGTGGAGTAGGGGATAGGAAACTCTTCCGCATCGGAGCCCTCCCTCTGTCCCGGCATTTGCCGGGACATCTCCCTCCCCTGGAGGGAGAACCAAAAAAGAATGGGGAGGGAGAACCAAGGGGAGCGGGCGGAGAGAGATTACAGCACGGCGTCAGCCTGCATGAGGTAGACGTTCTGGCGCATCATCTTCGCCTGGGCGCGGGTGATCTCGTCCTCGTCGAGCATCTCGCGGATCGTCTCCAACTCCAGGCGGAACGTCTGCGTACGAATGTCGGCCACGCCCTGACGGGACGGCAGCGTCTGCAGACTCACCAGCGACGATGTCTTGGTGTGCAGACTGCTCAACGCGGCACGATACTCGCCGATCAGACGGGCGATGATCTCCGCGTTCTCCACGTCGGTGAGCACCTCCTTCTGCAGGTGCGCGATCGTCGCCTTGAACAGTTCGATCTGAATGGCGCGCATCATGTCTACCTTGCTGGAGCTCAGACCGGGTGCCACACGCGCGATCACCGACCACGCGCGACGCATGAGAATTGCGAGCTGACGACGCGGCTTGGCCTGACGGATCTGGATATGGTGACCGTCCGGGCCGGCCATATGATTCAGCGACGTGTTCAGACGGCTCAGCAGCTCCTCGGCCGCCTCCTCCTTCTCGGGATGCTCCTCGATCAGATTGTTCAGCCACATGCGCTCCCATTCCAGCGTGGTCATGCGCACCTTCTGCTCGCGCTTGATCGTCTCCTGCGGCACGGCCAGCTTCACACGGTCGATGCGCTCGCCGTACGAGTGCATCACGGCGCGGACTTCGGCGTGCGTGTCCGGAGTGTCGAGTTCGGCGATCTTGGTGAGCGTGCGGCGCAGCATCTCCACGTTCACGCGCGCGTACTCCTCGCCCTGCGCGTCGTCGTCCTTGGGGGCGAGCAGCGGCAGTACGACGTTGGCCAGCACCAGCGAGACGACGATGTAGCCGGAGATGATGAATAGCAGGGCGCTGCGCAGCGGAATATGCGTGGCCTCGTCGATCCCGTAGGGGAGCGTGAACGCCAGGGCGAGCGAGATGGTGCCCTTCGGGCCGCCGAACGTCATCACCGCGGCGCTGTGCCAGCGATCCTTGGTCATCTTGCGGCGCTTGCCGGTGGCCGCGTCCTTGGTCACGCGCAGCATGCCGGCCATCCACAGGAATCGCAGGATCAGCGACACCACGGTGAGCACGGCCACGGCGGTCACCAGCATGCGGCTGCTCACGGCCGCGTTCTCCCAGCTGGAGCGCATGGCGATGGGCAGCTCAATGCCGAGCAGCACGAACACGGAGCCGTTGAGCGTGAACTCCACGAACTGCCACACCGAATTGGACACCAGATTCGTGCGGGCGATGTCGCTGCCGAAACCGTAGCGCTGGAACGTGATGATCAGGCCGGCCGCCACCACGGACAGCACGCCGGAGACGTGCAGATGCTCGGCCGCGGCATACGCGGTGAACGGGATGAGGATCTCGATGCCGATGCGCAGCGTCATCGTCTCCATGCGGTAGCGGCGCAGCAGCAGCACCAGCTGGTTGAACAGGAATCCGATGATCACGCCCACGGTCACGCCGCCGAAGAAGCTGGCGGTGATGCCGCTGGCAAACTCGGACATTGAGAACGTGCCGGTGAGCGCGGCGGCGCAGGCGAACTGGAAGCCGACGATGCTGGCCGCGTCATTGAACAGGCTTTCGCCGCGCAGTACGTTGAGCTGACGGTCGGTGAGCTTGGCCTCCTTGCCCAGCGACGCGACGGCCACCGCGTCGGTCGGTCCCAGTGCGGCGCCGAGCGCCAAGGCGGCGGCCAGCGGCACGGCGGGCCACAGCACGTGCAGGGTCACGCCGGTCACCGCCAGCGACAGCAGCACCAGGCCGATCGCCAGCGACAATGACGGACCGAGGTTCTTCGCCACCTCGCGTCTGGGAACGTTGCGGGATTCGAGGAACAGCAGCGGTGCGATGAACAGCACCATGAACAGTTCCGAATCCAGTTCCAGATTCGGCAGGAACGGCGTGAAATACCAGCAGACACCCAGCGCGATCTGAACCAGAGGCGTGGATACGCGTGGTATGAAATGGCTGAGAGCCGAGGAAATCAGAACGGCGATCAGAATCTCCAGTACCAACGTGAGCACAGCCATGGCGAAAAGAATCCCTCTTGTCTCTTCGTAGAGTAAAACCTTATACGTTCCGACTCTAACAGTCCGATGTTTCAAACGTCGGATGAATTCATCATTGGCTTACGGAAAACGCCGCGTAAACCCAAGCTGAACAACGCGTGTCCGGTTTTCGTACCAATCGTCCCCGTTACAGCTTAGACTTGATTAGGTCGCGACGATGTTGTGGCCGCCTTGATTCTACGTTTTCAGAAAGGCGTGCGCATGTCATTATCAGCTGCTCAAGCCAGCTCCAATTCATCTCCGAGCAAGGATTTCATCGGCAAAAGCGTGGTTACGCTCGATGATCTGACCACCGAGCAGATCGAACTGCTGCTGCGCAAGGCGCAGTACATCGATGCCAATCGCAAGCTCGTGTCCCACACCTGCGACGGACGCATCATCGCCACATTGTTCTACGAGCCGAGCACCCGCACCCGTCTGAGCTTCGAGACGGCCATGCTGCGTCTGGGCGGTCAGGTGATCGGTTTCGCCGGCGCGCAGCTCGCCTCCGTGAGCAAGGGCGAGTCCATCGCCGACACGCTCAAGACGGTTGAGAACTTCGTGGACGTGGTGGCCATCCGACACCCGAAGGAGGGTGCCGCCCTGGTCGCGTCCCATGCCGTGAACATCCCCGTGATCAACGCGGGCGACGGCGGCCACATGCATCCCACGCAGACGCTGGCCGATCTGTGCACCCTGCAGTCGCGTTTCGGCCGCATCAACAACCTCACCGTCGGCCTGTGCGGCGATCTGACCTTCGGTCGTACCGTCCATTCGCTCATCGAAACGCTGTGCCGCTTCGGCAACGTCAACTTCGTGCTCATCAGCCCCGACGAGCTCAAGACCCCGCAGTACGTGATCGACCGCATCAACGCGACCGACAGCTGCACGTACGTGGAGGTCAAGGACTTGGTCTCCGTGATCGGCGACCTCGACGTGCTGTACATGACCCGCGTGCAGCAGGAGCGCTTCTTCAACGAGGACGACTACCTGCGTCTGCGCGACACCTACATCCTCGACGAGGACAAGATGCGTCTGGCCAAGAAGGACATGGCCGTGCTGCACCCGCTGCCGCGCGTCAACGAGATCTCCGTGGACGTGGATGGCGATCCGCGCGCCGCATACTTCGAACAGGTGAAGAACGGCATGCTCATGCGCATGGCCCTGGAGTGCTCGGTGCTGGGCGACGAGCTGCCCGGCTTCGACCCCGATGGAATCGACGCAGTCAACACGAAGGAGGTGGCCGCCTGATGGAGGTGACCAGCATCAGCGAAGGCATCATCATCGACCACGTGCCGGCCGGCACGGCGCTCAAGGTGCTCAACTATCTCAACATCGATCCGGCGACCACCCGTCTGGCGCTGATCATGAACGCCACGAGCCACCAGTACGAGTCGAAGGACATCATCAAGATTGAGGGCGACGTGGACATCGACCTCGACGTGCTCGGCCTCGTGGCCCGCCAGGCCACCGTGGACGTGGTGCACGGCGGACGCATCGTGGAGAAGCTCTCCCCGACGCTGCCCGAGCACGTGACCAACGTGATCACCTGCGTGAACCCGCGCTGCGTCACCACCATCGAGCGCGGCATCAAGCAGCGCTTCCACCTGTCCAACTCGGAGCGCGTGGAATACCGCTGCGACTACTGCGACGAGGAAGCCAAGCTCTGACAGACCGTTCGACTCCGTCGCGCCGACCAGCCCCCCGAGCGGGCTGGTCGGCGCGGCGGAGTCGTTGCGATCATGACGATCACTGAGGACGACCGACGAGACGACTGACGACTGTTCGACTGACGATTACTGAGGAAAGGGACGACGCATGATCACCCTGCGCGACATTACGGTGTGGGACACCGGCGAGACCATCGACCTGACGATTCCCGAGGGCACGGCGATGCCCGACGGCGACTATGACGCCACGGGGCTCACGCTTGCCCCCGGCTTCGCCGACCCGCACGTCCACTTCCGCGATCCGGGCCAGACCTACAAGGAGTCCATGGTCTCCGGATGCGCGGCGGCGGCCTCCGGCGGCTACACCGACGTGCTCATCATGCCGAACACCGTGCCCGCCATGGACGGCGAGACCCTGACCGATCCCGAAGCCTCCGGCGCGCGCGAAGTGCTTGACTCGGGATGCGACAACGTCATCGACTACCTGCAGCACTACGAGGCCATCCACAAGGTCGACCTGCCGGTGCGTTACGACCTGTGCGTGTGCGCGTCGAAGGGCCGAGTCGGCCACGAGGCCACCGAACTCGACCACTGGCGCCGCTACATGCCCGGTCAGGACGACGAGTCCAAGGACCGCTACCAGCTGGCCCACCCGGTCACCGCGATCAGCGACGACGGTTCGGCCGTGACTCCGGAGATTCTCGACGACGTGCTCGCCATGACCCGCGAATCCGGCCTCTACCTGATCGAACACTGCGAGCACCACGACACCGGTGCGGTGAACGAAGGCCCCGTCTCCCGCAAGCTCGGCGTGCCCGGAATCCCGGAGGACACCGAGCTCAAGGTCGTCGAACGCGACATCGCCAAGGCGCGCGAGACCGGCGTGCACGTCCACTTCCAGCACGTGAGCACCGCGATCTCGTTCGACGCGATCCGCAAGGCCAAGGCCGAAGGCCTGCCGATCACCTGCGAGACCGCACCGCACTACCTGGCCCTATGCGACGAGGCGCTGCTCGAATACGGCACGCTCGCCAAAATGAACCCGCCGCTGCGCTCCGAAGCGGACCGCCAGGCCACCATCGCGGCCATCGCCGACGGCACCGTCGACCTGCTCGCCACCGACCACGCGCCCCACACGCTCGACGAGAAGAAGCTCGGCTTCCTCGAAGCGCCCAACGGCATCATCGGCCTGGAATGCGCGTACGGCGTATGCCACAAGGTGCTCGTGGACGGCGGCCACATCTCCGACAAGCGCCTGATCGAACTCATGGGCGTCGAACCCATGCGCCTCATGGGCCACAAGCCCACCGACGTCACCGCACTGCTCGACAAGCAGAACCGGAACGGCGAGCCCGGCGCCAAGCGCACGCTCGACCTCGGCGCACTCGACGAGACCACCGCGGCCGGCATCGGCCTGGCCGTGCTCAACACCGGCGAAGCCTGGACCGTCGACCCCGAACAGTTCCACTCCAAGGCGCGCAACACCCCATTCGGCGGCTGGCACGTGACCGGCCGTCCCCTCGCCACCATCATCGGCCCCCGACTCGTCTTCAGCCGCATCGCGTGCTAGACGACCACCGCACAGACAAGCACCGCACACACGTAACCGCCACAAGCGCACACAGAACAGACGCACAGAAAGGAACCAAGGAACACCGTGGATCGACTCATCGACGCCATCACCGCCGCCGACAATCCCAGCGTGGTCGGCCTCGACCCCAAGCCCGCACTGCTGCCCAAGCAGCTGATCGACAACGCCCGCGAAGCCACCATCAGCGAAAGCGAAATGGGCAACCCCATGGGCGCGGAAGCCGCATGGTCCATCAACTTCGCCGCCATGTACCTCAAGTTCAACACGGCGATCATCGACGCCGTCAAGGACATCGTGCCCGCCGTTAAGCCGCAGATCGCCATGTACGAGGCACTCGGCGAAGCTGGACTGTGGATGTACGCCCGCACTTGCAAGTACGCGCAGGACAACGGCCTGTACGTGCTCGGCGACATCAAGCGCAGCGACATCGGATCCACCGCCGAAGCCTACGCCCACCACCTGAGCGGCTTCCCGCTGAAATTCGCCGACGTGGCCGACCCCGACGAGGTCGAAAACGTGGAACGAAACGCCGAAGCCAACGCCGCCGGCATCGACGACGCCGAAGAGAACGGCGACGAATTCCAGTTCGGCTCCGAATGGTACGAGGACGCCGTCACCGTCAACCCGTACCTCGGCACCGACGGCATCACCCCGTTCGTCGACGCGGCCGCAACCCACGACAAGGACATCTTCATCCTCGTCCGCACCTCCAACCCGTCCAGCAGCGAAATCCAGGAACTCGAACTGGCAAACGGCGGACGCGTCTACGAGCACGTGGCCGACCTGGTCGAAGGCTGGGGCGCCAACACGATCGGCAAGCACGGCTACTCGCGCACCGGCGCCGTGGTGGGCGCCACCCACCCCGAGGAAGGCGCACGACTGCGCGAACGCATGCCCCACACGTTCTTCCTCGTCCCCGGCTACGGCGCCCAGGGCGGCACCGCCGCCGACGTGGCCCGCATGTTCGACACCAACGGATCCGGCGCCATCGTCAACTCCTCCCGCGGCATCATCGGCGCGTGGAAGAAGAACCCCGACTACAACGAGGACCTCAGCATCGACGACGCGCTCGCCATCGTGGCACAGAGCGCCCGCACGGCCGCGCTCGCCATGCGCGAGGACCTGAACTCGGCCCTGAAGGAGGCCCGTCGATGACCACGGACGCGTTCATTCCCACCGTCTCCGTCGCCGACCGGGCGAAGCTGGAGCACAGCGAGGCCCTGGTCGCCTCGGCCGTCAGCCACGGCTGGTTCCCCCCGCGCCACACGGTGGAGATCACCGGCATGCGCGAACTTGACACGAACGTGATGTGCATGACCATCCGCGACCCGTACATCGCGCAGCATGGCCGTCCCGCGCAGTTCGTGGACTTCTTCACCCACGATCCCATGCGTCTCATGCCGCGTCCGTTCGGCATCGGCGAGATCAACGGCGACGAGGTGAGCTTCATTTTCGCCGTGGTGGGGGAGGGCACCCGCCAGTTCGCTGCCATGCGCGCCGGCGACGTGATCGACGTGCTCGGTCCGCTGGGACGCCCGTTCAAGACCAAGGAGGACGCCAACTACGTGCTCGTGGCCGGTGGCCTTGGTGTGCCGCCTGTGATCGCCGCCGCTCAGCATATTGCCGGGCTTGAAGGCTCTCGCTCCACCGCGGTGTTCGGCTACCGGAAGAACCATTTCGCCGACGACATCGTGGCCCGTTACGCGGACACCGTGCACAGCATCGACGAGTCCGAAGGCAATGTGATCACCGTGCTCGATCGCATCGAGGATGAGCTGAAGGCGTCCGACCTGCCGCCGGTCATCCTCTCCTGTGGTCCGATGCCGATGATGAAGGCCATCGCCACGTGGGCCGCCAAGCGCGACATCCCCTGCCAGTTCAGCCTCGAACAGCGCATGGGATGCGGCTACGGCACCTGCGTGCTGTGCACCACGGACACCGTGGACGGACGTCTCAAGGTGTGCGCCGACGGACCGGTATTCACCCGCGAACAGCTGGGATGGGAGTGATGACGATGAGCGATACGACCCCGATCGACCTGTACGAGCCGTACGAGTGGAAGCACCCCACCGTGGTGGCCGGCGTGCCTTGGAAGAACCCGGTGGGCACCGCCTCCGGCACGTTCCAGTTCGCCGCCGTCCGCTGGTTCTACGACGTCAGCCAGCTCGGCGCCGTGTGCACCAAGGGCGTCTCCCCGGTGCCGTGGGAGGGCAACCCCGGCGTGCGCACCGCCGAGGGACCGGCCAGCAACGTCAACGCCGTGGGCCTGCAGAACCCCGGCGTGGACCACTATCTCGTCGACGACCTGCCCAAGCTCAAGAAGATCGGCGCGAACGTCATCTCCAACGTGGCCGGCCGCTGCGACGACGACTACGCGGAGGTGGTGGCCAAGCTCGCCGACTCGCCGGCCGACATGCTCGAGATCAACGTGAGCTGCCCGAACGTGAGCCACGGCGGCATGAGCGTGGGCACCGACCCCGTCGCGCTGAGCAAGCTCATCACCCGTCTGCGCAAGCTCACCGACAAGCCCATGATCGTCAAGCTCACGCCGAACGTCACCGACATCACCGTGCCGGCCCGCGCCGCCGTGGAGGCGGGCGCCGACGCGCTGAGCCTAATCAACACCATCGTGGGCATGCGCATCAACACCCGCACCGGCAAGCCGATCATCGACCATGTGACCGGCGGCGTGTCCGGTCCGGCCGTGCTGCCGATCGGTCTGGCCCGCGTCTGGCAGGTGCGTACCGCGCTGCCCGACATTCCGATCATCGGCCTTGGAGGCATCGACTCCGGCGAGAAGGCGCTCGAATACCTGTACGCCGGCGCCAACGCCGTGGAGGTGGGCGCGGCCGCGCTGTTCGATCCGATCGCACCGCTGCGCGTGGCTCGCGAACTCGACGCCCTGCTCGACGAGCGTCCCGAACTCGCCGCCAAGCTCGCCGCCGGCAAGACCTGGCGCTGAGCGATCACTTTCCCCGGGCGGGGCTCTTCTCGGATTTTCGATATTCGACAGGGGAGTCCCGGCCATCACATCGGGCATTAGGCATCACACAAGGCCACCACGATAAAAGGCCACCACAATAAGGAGCATCATGACCAACGTATCCCTCGACCATCGCTTCACCGAATTCCTGCTCGACTCGCAGGCACTGAAGTTCGGCGAGTTCACCCTCAAGTCCGGCCGCAAGTCCCCGTACTTCATCAACGCCGGCGCGTTCAACGACGGCCGCAAGATCGCCACGCTCGGCGCGTTCTACGCTGAGAAGATCGCCGACGAGATCAAGGCCGGCAACCTGCCCGCCGACATCGACACCGTGTTCGGTCCCGCCTACAAGGGCATCCCGCTGGGCGTGTCCACCGCGATCGCGCTGACCAGCGCCCACGGCATGGAGATCGGCTACACCTTCGACCGCAAGGAGAAGAAGGACCACGGCGACGGCGGCATGATGGTCGGCACCCAGCTGACCGACGGCATGAAGGTGCTGCTCGTCGACGACGTGATGACCGCCGGCACCGCCGTGCGTGAGGTCATCCCCAAGCTCAAGGCCGAGGCCGACGTCGAGGTGGTTGGCCTCGTGCTGTCCGTGGACCGCATGGAGAAGACCAAGGACTCCGACACGTCCGCCGTCAAGGCCGTCGAGGCCGAATTCGGCTTCCCCGTGTTCGCCATCGCCAACGTGCGTGAGATCTTCGAGGCCGGCCGTCACATCGCCACCGCCAGCGGCGAGCCGTACGTGACCGACGAGATCAAGGCCGCCGCCGACGCCTACCTCGACCAGTACGGCGCCTGATCACGCTGAAACCGATCGAGCGCGTTGCGTTTCGGTCACCTCCGGCATGGCGTGATCGCAGTAGACTGAGAACTACGGATCACGCTATGCAAAGGAGGATGCATGACCGACGACGCTACCATCCAGAACCCCGACGATGTGTACGACGATGATGTGTACGATGCCGAGCTCTTCGACGACGATGACGAGCCGAACACCTGTCGCGTCTGCCCGTTCAAGGCGAACAAGGAGATGATCGTCCCCGCGCTGATCACCGGCGCGATCACCGTGGCCAGCATCGTCGTGGGCGTGTGGCTGCAGTATGCGATCACTAAGGTCGCCGTCAAGGACGCGTTGCGCGAAGCACGCCCGCGCCGTCGCTAGTAAAGGGTTTCTGCCGGGTGCCCGCCGTGTGGCTGACGCCCGGTTTTTCGTTTTGGGAGTGCTTTTCGGCGTGCACGGCGGATCGACTAGGCAGTGCGTCGCAGGTCGTGGACGGTGTGTTAGGCGAACCATTCTTGAACATCTTTTTCCTGGTGAATCCATGTTTTCATGGATATGTGTCGGGTTTCCCGCCTTTGTTCTACCTCGTACGTTTTGTGGATTTTGGCTTGGCCCGCATGTCTCTGATTGATCTACGGATATCGTGGACGGTATGAAATCAACCGATCTTGCACAGCGTAAGCCCGATACTGCCGTGGACACCCTGTATGTGCGCTATGACGGTGAGGCGCTGAGAACCCATGAGATGGACGTGAAGCAGCTTGCGCCGGCGCTGTTGTCGCTTGCGAAGGCGTTCGACATCATGCAGAAGGACGTGGCGCCGGAAGCTCGCGTACGACTCAACGCACAGGCGACCCGTGAGGGGTCGTTCACCATTGATCTGCTGCTCCACTTCGTCAACGAGGCGGAGGGGCTACTCACGGGGGATGGTGTGACCGCGGTGCTTAACGCGTCCGGTCTGATGGCCATCTACTTCGGTGCTGTGAGGCTTATCAAGCGGTTTGCCATGCATGCCAAGCCGGCGAAGTCGGAGGATGCCGGACAGGATGAGAACGGGCTTGACCTTGTGGATATCACCTTCCCCGATGGATCGAGAATGCGTGAGTTGAAGGCATCCGTGGATGCTTTGAGGAATCCAGAGCTCGTGAAGGCCGTCAAGGGGGTCTTTGCTCCGACGTTGGAGGATGGCATTGATCTCGTGCAGTTCCAGTCTGGCACTCGCGATGAGACGGTTAGGACGGAGGAGGCCGATGCTATTTCCCATTATGATCCTGATGCCAGGGAGAGCAGCGAGGACACGGTGGAGATCGTTATTCAGGCGTTGGACGTGTCCTTTCGCGAGAACGGCAAATGGCGTATCACCGACGGTATCAAGACGCAGTTCGTGACGATTGAGGACGAGCAGTTCAAGAAGCGCGTGCTTGATGGCGATGAAGCCATGCGTGCCAATGATATTTATCGTGTTGATATGCGCGTGGAGAAGTCGTTGGATGAGAACAATCGGCTTATGACGCGGTATGTTTCCATCGTCAGGGTTCATGAGCATCGGAGCATCGGTGAGCAGCTGACGTTGTTCTGACATGGTTTTCCGTTCTGCCTGCGCATATGTGCGGGCAGCGTTGTCTTATGAGCTTTCTTTTCTGTTTGGCGATGCCTCTGACATTGACGGTGCCGTAGTCCATCCGGGCGAGTTCGCGACAAATGGTTCAGGGAACGCATGGACACGCCACATACCAGCCCGACGATAAGGCCATCAGAGACTACGCGAAACTTCCGAAGACCGGGATCCCGGCGTCCACCAACGACACGGTGCTGCCGGAAACCCTGCGCTCCCCGAAACACCTGCGTCGTCGCTAGAGTTGTCAATAATGCGGTCGAATGATATGCGAATGCCCGGGGATCCCTGTGATGGGAGAATCCCCGGGCATTTACATACGTGATTCACATCGAATTTGTATTTCGGTCGTACAAACCGTCAGGCGGTTTCACACAATCGTCTGATCAAAGATCAAATGCGGGCGGTCAGTCGATCAGCGTGTATCCGTGGTTGGCGATCACGGACTTGAGCTTCTCGAGGTAGATCTCGGCTGCCTGCGAGAGCTTGGTGCGCTCGTTGGTGATCCAGCCAACCAGCATTTTCTCGTCGGATTCGAGTGGCACGGTCACGATCTTCTCGGAGTTGAGATCCTCGTTGTCGATGCCGGAGCAGACCGTGTAGCCGTTGAGACCCACAATGAAGTTGAGGATCGTGGCACGGTCGGTCACGTTGATCTGCTTGGGGGAGTACTCGGGCCAGACGGCCTCCTCGGCAAAGTAGAAGCTACCCTCCTCGCCCTGCTCGTACTGGATCCACGGATAGGGCTTGAGGTCCTCCATGGTCAGGCTCTTGCGCGTGGCGAGCGGGTTGGAGCGGGAGAGGAACACGTGCAGTCCCGCACGGAAGATCGGATGGAACTCCAGGTGCTTCTCGCGCAGCAGCTTGCCGATCACATCCTTGTTGAAGTCGGACAGGTAGAGGATGCCGACCTCGGACTGCATGTTGGCCACCTGGTTGATGATGTCCTTGGTGCGGGTCTCACGGATGGTGAACTCGTATTCGTCGGACTTGATGGAGTTGATGAGCTCCACGAACGCCTCGACGGCGAACATGTAATGCTGTGTGGACACCTGGCACAGCTGCTTGCGCGGCTTGGCGTTCTTGTAGCGTTCCTCGAGCAGTGCGGTCTGGTCGAGCACCTGACGCGCGTAGGTGAGGAATTCGGCGCCGTCCACGGTCAGGGCGATGCCCTGCGAGGAGCGGGTGAAGATCTCGATGCCCATCTCCTTCTCCAGCTCCTTGACGGCGGACGACAGCGCCGGCTGGGAGATATAGAGTTCGTGGGACGCCTCGTTCATCGAACCGCATTCGACGATCTTGACGATGTACTTAAGCTGAAGCAGTGTCATAAAATTTTATGATACCCAGAGGTATTGTCATCGATTGCGGTTATATCTCAGGGTCACTGCTGCTTCAACCCGTCGATCAGCGTCTGCATGGCGTCGTTGGCGGGCAGCTCCACCACCTGCTGCACCTGATCGACCGTGCCGGGCACGTGGAACCGGCTGATGCCGTCCGTGCCGGAATAGTTCGCCGAACGGAAGCCATGGCGCTCCCAAGCGAGCTTTCTCACGTCATCCGATCGCATGAGATCGAGCAGCTTGCCGCCCTTGTCGTCGAGTGCGATGAACACATGCGTGCTCCACACTGTCGGCGTGGGGTAGGCGATGACCAGATCATCCTTCACCTGCGCGTACGCATCCGGCTGGGTGGCAGCCAGATCAAGGATCTGACTCTCATAGCCAACCATCATCGGCTTGGACCCCACGCCAAGCGTAAGGAACTGACTGAAACTATCCTCGCTGCTGGTCTCCATCCACCCCGACTTGCGGAAGATGTCCTGCAGCACCGGCAAGTCGCGGTTGACGCTGTCGACGGTGGCGGGCGTGCCGCCGTTCATCACCGTCGCCAGCAGAGCCGCATACTCGTTGCCGGAATTGGACTTCACTGGATCCGTGGACTCGATGTGGAACACGCCATACCCGCTCGGCCAGCCCACGTCGGCCCAAGACTGGCCGTTCTTCATGGCGTCCACCACACGGTTCATGTCCAACCGGTACACGCCGGCATCATCCTTCGACATAAGACCGGTGGAACACAGACCGTCCGCCACCTGCCTGTACGTGTAGACGACGATCGGACTGTTGAACACAATATCCTGACGGCTCACATCCACACCGCGGCTCTTGCCGTACTCGACCGCCGTGCGACTGGACGGAAACAGGTAATCCATGCCCGAACGATCGGCATCCATCATGTCCAGACTGCCGGCCTTGCGATACGACACATCCAATCCCGCGCTTTTCGCCAGCGTCTGGAATTCGGAATCGTCGAACAGACCCGTCTTCTCACCGCCGAGATAGCCGGTCACGGATACGGTCTGCACAGGCTTGGGACGCGTCGCCTTCCACGCGATGCCGCCACACAGAACGATCACCGCGACAAGCAGTATGCACAATCCCACGATCCGGGATCTCGACAGGCGGGCCATCAGCCGTCCTTTCCGACCGGTGATTTGCAATGCGAGTAGACGCTCCGGCCTTCCATATCCACTCCCACGATACCGCCTGCTACAGTCCCCGCCGTTTCAGATCGGCGACGAGCCCCACATAGAATTCACGCACATCGAAGCCGGCGATGTTCTCACGATTCAGATCGATCATGTCGGCATGCGAGATCCCACGATCGCCGGACGGCTCCAGCCAGACAAACCGATCGCCCCACGGAAACGACGGACGGGAGACCAGACCGTCATTGGGCCCGTCAAACCATTTGACCAACGGGTAGGTGAAGTTCAGCGGAAACTTGCCCGTCGTGGCATGCAGCAGTCGTGAACCCACGCTCTGACACACGATGCCGGGGAACGCGTCCAGCCCGATGGTCCGGTTGATGCGCTCGCAGCCGGCCTGGGTCAGATCGTGCACGGCCGCCATGAAATCCGGATTGGAGTCTCCGAGCCTGGATGCGGCCGCATTGTACGAGGCCTCCACACGATGCTGCACGCCCTTGGGAATGGATCCCAGCAGATAGTCGGCGAACCCGCAGCCGCGGTGCGGCGTATTGATCGTGGTCAGCGAAGCCACGCAGTCGCCGATGCCCTCACGTGCGATCGCCCAACGCATGTCGAGTCCGCCCTTGGAATGCGCGATGACGTTGACCTTGCCGCAGCCGGTCTGTTCGACGATTTGACGAATACGTTCGGCGAGCTCCTTCGCACTGTCCTCGACCGAGGCGGCAGACTGATGGTTGCCGTAGTAGATGGTCGCGCCGTTGCGCTCCAATTCGGCAGGCACACGACCCCAGTAGTTGAGAACCTTCGTGTCGCGGAAGAACACGCCATGCACCAGCAGGATCGGATACCGGGTGGCGCACACGCGATCGCCGGCGCGCGACTGGTCGAGCCGTTCCTTGTCCGTCTCGAACCGGACCTCTTCGCGTACGGTGCGGATGATCAGTCGCAGGGCGATGAGGTTCGCGATCGGGATCCACCCGCAGACGACGCCGATGACACGGATCTTCAATCCCAGCTGCACGCTCGTCAGATACACTGCGATGATGCCGATCCAGAAGACAACCGACTCGATCGCCACCACGGCCGTCGTCGCACCAAGCCATGCAGGCCAATCGTGCGGTAGCATCACGAACGCCGCGGCGATTAGTGCAATCGTCGCGATCAGCGTCGTCCACCAGAAGATTCGGAGCATCGTCACGCCGAACCGGCAGATACGCAATCTCACCGGAATCCGAACTTTTGCCTTCGAGGATTCCACACGTCCCCCTTACCTCGTTGACACCTTCATCCTACCGTTGTGTAAGGGCAATGCCGTGCGACCAATGTGGCGTGTGCCAGCCGGTGGAACATTGGTAACAGGAAGAATCCGATTTCGTGTGAAGCTCCTATCCGGTCAGATAAAGGACAATAAAATGTAGACATGTCTGGAATGGTTGCAGGAGTCGATTACGACGAGGTCGAGAGGCGGTTTCGTGTCGCGCTGAGGGAAATGCTCGCCGTCGACAAATACGATGCCGACGACGAGCGACCGGATCAACTCAGGTGATGCTTCTGACGTAATCAGCTGAACTGGTGGACAAGATGGTACAGGAGACGCTCAATGGATGACCAGCTCTTCAAGGAGTTCTGCCAAGAAGGCGAAAGCATGCCACTCGGCGATCTCCTGACGTCCTACGCGCACGTATTCCATGAGGCGTTCTTCAACATGGGGGAAGACGGGCCATACGTTGGAGAGAAGAAGCTGCGCGACTGGCTGAACTGGTGTATTTTCTACGGGCGCCCGCGTGACGAGTATCCGTTCGCCGCCAAGGACTAGCCAGCCTATAACCATTTTTTCTTGTCTTTGACCATCCGCATGGGTGGTTTTTTTATGCCGGGAACGGGTCCCAGCCCCATTTCCCAAGGAGGAAGCATGGCCGAGGAATCCACCGAATCTCAGCGGTCTGTGGTCGAGCCGAACGGCGAGCCGCAGACCCCGGCGGTCGACTGGAAGGCCAAATGCGAGGACGTCATCTCGCATTCGCATGAGCGGGAGAAGCGTGCGAAGGCCAACAAGAGCGCAATCGACGAGCTGGAACAGCTCAAACAGTCAGACCGAACGCCCAACGCCAGCCCGGGAGCATCCGCAGAGACGCCAGCAAGCGCGGATACGCGAAAACCGTTATCTGCACCGACTATCAAACACGACGATGCAAGCAAGTACTTCGGCAAGCCTTTATGGCAAGGGCGTTTTGCGAATCCTCGGTGATGTTCTCTTCGAGGGACACATTGACGGCAAAATCGTCATGAAGGCACTCGCTGAAATGCTTTCCGGATATCTCGCCGGCGAGATTACCCGGACCCTGTTCATGAGCCATCCTTTCCTCCAAAAAAGGACAGTAAAATGTTCCAAGACATGATAAGGAGCATGGCGTCATGAAACCAGGAGACCCCGGATACTACCCCGACCCGGACGATTACGCGTCGCTGAAGGACATGTATGCGTCCCCGGAATTCGCCGCACTCCCGGTGGATGACGTTCTTTCGTACTATGCCCTTGTGTTCGATTATCACTTCAACGATCCAAAGAATCCACGAAACGATGAGGAGGCTAGGGAGATGGCCATCGAATGCCTTGTCGCAGGCAAGCCACGCCCCTGGTACAAGATTCCCCAAGGCGCGGTCGTCTAACGATTCACTCCATTTTTGCAACCACCCGCACGGGTGGTTTTTATACCCGGAACGGGGTTTATCCAAAGGAGATCGGTACGCAAGGCATGACTACCCTCCATGGCATCTGCATTACCGCAACCGCATCCGTCTCGTGGACGCTGAGGCATCCTCGGAAGGTTGAGTTCATCTTCGGCGATTGAACGACCTTGGAGAATCGGCCGAAGATCAGGAGAGCTGTGAATGGGATCGATGTGTGCTTGCGGGATATGGGTTGAGATAGCGGCCGATGATTGCTTTCAGTTTCCGCCGGCCGGGGTAGCGGTCGAGGATCCGTTGCACGACACAGGACGCGTCGGCCGGAGTGAACACGTCCGCGTATTGGTTCAGAACGTGTGCAATACGGCTGTAGGCGGCTTGGTTGTCCGCGAGGAGACAATGCCCGTGCAGGGCGCCGGTAGGCAGGCCGCGCAGGATGAGCGCGTCGGCGACAGGACGATGCCGTATCGCCAAAACGCGCAGCAGCGGGTACGGCGGCCGGGAGACATGATGCAGATAATGCAGGGGCGCGTCCGACAGGCGTTCCTCGACGAGCAGACGTTCGAGGGCCGGGTTCCTGACATCGCGGACGCCCATGGCTGCGCGTTCGTCGACCGTGCGGAGGCATTCCCCGACCAGGCCGGGCAGCAGGCCGGTGAAGTCATGGGGGTGGATGACGCGTAGGAACCACACGTATTCCATGTCATAGCGGTCCGTCGCATGGACGATGGCATGCGTGAACAAGGCGGTGAGCTCGTCACGATGCCCCTGCTCGGCCAAGCGCCGGAGTGTGTCGGGATCGTACCCGGTCTGATAGTGGTGCGGGCAATGGGCCATCAGCCACGACTGGATGCGGTGTAGAGGTTCCGGCAGCGTGAGTACGGGAATGGACATGACCACATCTCCTCCTCGGATAGGCAATATGGAACGAATAAAGAAATAACATTGTTCTCACTAGTCCCGTTGCATTCCAATACTATTTGCCAATAGGCAGGTAGTGTTCTCGCATAAGCAGTTTATGCCAGATAGAGCATTGTCTGTTTTAATAGTTTGGCTTTTGTTCGCATGCTCGGCCGTCGCCATCGGCATCCAGGTGAGCGGAGTATCCCGGATCCCCTCTGCCTATTCCATGTCCTACAGCATTCCAGACGGCTTTGCAGTTGGGGTAGTAGACGTTACTCCTATTGCCGGGAGTGCTTTGAGGCTCGTCGTCCTTGATCTCACTAACTAGGACGGAAATTATCCGATCGTCAGAAGATCCTAATCCCAAAGCAACGAGCTGCCAATCATTTGGAGCTGCATCTACCTTACTGGTAACATCTTCAGACTTATCGGTGAAGGAGACGGTCCACCCCTCATCACGTAGTTGTTGCACGCCGTCCATTCTGGAGGCAACGGTTTCCTCCTTGAAAAAGCCATTGGGGAAGAGTGCTTCTTCTCCACGCTTGTAGTCCTCGGGTAGTTCAATTGTTTCGTTGGTGCTGTCCTTGTCCTTTACATTTAATCCATAAATACCTCCCTCGGCTTTGGTCATCCATGAAATATCGAACCCATTCCATGTGCCATTACTGAAATCAGTGTATGTAGGCCTTGTTGATGATGGGAAGGCCCTTCCGTTTCTAATATATTCACGGTCTTTCGGGGGAATTCCGATGCCATTAAATAGGCAATCGAGTTTTCCGTCACTGTCTCCGCCCTCATAGGTCACATAAACAGTGCCGTAAGAATCTTGTTCTAGGCTAGGACATGCTTTAACAAGCTGGTCGATGGAGCTAACATGTTTGACGGAATTAGATTTTCCCGCGTTATTTCCCTGCTGTGCGGATGTCTTTGCCTGGGTGGTTGGATTGTCTGCATTGGAAGTGGTTTTTGAATTTATGAAAGAAACAGACAAAACGATAGCCGCAATTGCCAATACAGCTAACGGGAGTAGAAGTAATGCTTTTTTGGTATCTTTGTCCATGCTTATCTTTCTCAGTAAATGGATATCCAATTTCGCTGGGGCAATGAATAAGATTCGATTTATTTGGACCTGACGAACATGGATATTGTGTCATTGGAATATGAGATCAGTCCGTCAGTATGCCAATTATCTCGCGTCACTTCATTAGTGACGATCTGACCGGTCTGGGAATCTATCAGAATGACATCAAGATCATTATCTCTCCAGCTATCCCTAAGTGATGCCGGATCTTCGTTGCTGCCGGCTTTGGCTTTTTCCTCTACGGATGTGTAGCTCGGCATGGATTCCTGTTGTGTATGGTCAAGAATCGGCGCAATATATCTGTCGTAGTTTCCTCCTCCCGGAAGAAAAGTGAAGGGCATTATCGCTAACCAAAACAAAAACGGTACGGCGAATAGGAGAATCCATGGTGCAACGACTTCGATAATTCTGTCAAGAAATTGCAGGGCAAGCGACTTCTCTTTGCTGATATAGACGACAGGAGCGGTCTCTCTGGGGTTACTCACGTCGTCTATATCAGATGCCATTCCTTCGAAAGGATATGAGTGTTCGGGATATCCGATGCTTGTGCTTCGCCTTGTAGACCTTTTGAAAGACCTGCCATATGTTGTTTTGGGGGAAGATGATCGGCCGGGCGCTCTCCTTCCGTGATTGTCTCCGTCCAAAGAACGCACGGCAGTTGAAACAGGATTGTGCACTGCGGTGCTTACCGAACGTATCTTATACGATGCCTTGCGCACGGACTTGGGAACTACTGCCTTTCGAACAGCGCGTCGGACAGGCCTCGTCGCGGTATGAACCGGATGTCTGACAGCATTCTTCACCTTAAAAGCTTTTCGAATGGCGCCCATATGATACAGGCCTTTCATGCGATCCAACGTGATCTAATTGTTCTGGGTATAAGGTTGGCAGCTTCGTGTTCCGCATCCCCGTGAATAGGTGACGCATAGTTAACCGCTTTAATACGATTCCGGATCGCGCATATCAACCTCGCGCACCTTTCCGTAGATGGCGGCGATGTCGTTGAGGTTGATACGGAACTGGCTGCGGGCATGTGGAGTCCATTTGCCGTCCGTAAGCGTGGCCTTATCCCCAGGATCGTAAACAGCCTTGCCGTCCTTGAATGCCTGAAGGAACAGACCGAAGCTGGTAGAGATACCAAGAGTGATGAGCGGACCAAACTCAACCGAGGTATCGCCGTCCTTGTCTTCGCGCAGGTAAGGCACGTATGCGGCGCGGTTGTGTTTGCGCTGCCAGTGACTGAGCAGTTTCAGGTATGACCAGCCGGCGAATGCGGTCCTGTTGTGTTCGACCGGGAGCTCCGGCTCGCGCCAAGAATCTCCAACCCTGACACACCACGGTCCAGCAGACGCGCCAGAAGAAGGTATTCGCCCCTGCATTGAGCGCATTCGCCGTCAGACGGGTCACCCACGTCTCCTGCGTGCAGGCAAACCGAAGAAAATCGGAATACTGATTGAGCATAGAAGGCCTTTCTTCTTGCTAGGAGCATCATGATCATTATCTCTCACCGGTCCGCCATAGCGAACTCATGGGCCAACAGATGGACGGCATGGAGCTGCATCCATGGGCCAATTCCAATCCAATGCCTTCTTGATGGGCGACGAGGCCGTGTTCGGTCGTTCTCCGTAGTCGTGACCATAGATTGGCGGACGCTCTGTTGGAAGGAACGCCATTATCGGGAACAGATGTTCTGTACTGACCTCACGATGACCACCGTCGTGTTGGACAGACGGGCTCAGTCCCTCTCGCCGGGAATCTCTGTGCACGTACTTTGTGTTACCGGATGCTGATATTGGATTCCTCCCATGAGGGCAGCACCCTTTGTGCCGGTGGGGCGGCGAGGCGTTTGGTGATGGCCACGGCGGCGCCCTTTACCAGAGCGACAACCCGGTCCGAGGGCATGGACTCGGCATTCGTTACGACGGCGATGGCGGCAGCCACCGCGCCTGTCCTGTCGTATATGGGCGCGGCCACGGAGTGCACCGGTGCCCCGTCGGGGGCGAACAGGGCCACGCCGTTCCTGCGGATGATGTCGAGCTCCCGATGGACCGCGGTGACGCTGGGGCGTGGGGAGTCGAAGCTTGGCCAGGTGAAGTCGTCTCGGTCGACCACTTCGCTGATCAGCGCGGGATTTGCGTAGGCGAGCAGCACGCGTCCCACCGCTGTGGGGATGGGTGGCATGGAGTCGCCGATGTGGTAGTAGATGGGCAGTTTCTGCTTGCCGTCACGACGGTCGATGATCGTGACGTTCGGGCCGTCGAGCACGGCGAGCTGCACGTGCATGCCGGTGATCCGGTTCAGCTCGTCCAGGCAGGGCGAGGCGTCCTCGCGGATGGACAGCAGGGGACGCGCCAATTGGGCGAGCTCCATGAGATGCATCCCGATGGAATACTCGCCGCCGCGCAGTCGTTCCACCACGCCGTGGCGTTCCAGGTCGGTGAGTATGCGGCTGGTCGTACTGACCGGCAGGCCGGAACGCGAAGCCAATTGAGTAAGATTCAACCGAGGTGTCTCGGAAGTAAAGCAGTCGAGAATCGCGAATACGCGGTCCACCATCCCGGAGCGCGTGCGACGTCCATCGTTCCTGCAGGCGTCATTGCTTGTTCCCATGACATTCGAGTCTAGCCGTGGCTTGCATGATTTTCCACTGGATGGAAAAATCAGGTCTTTTTCCATCCAATGGAAACCGGGTCCGTGCACTGCCTGCCGGTCGGGCAGAATCGGAGTCAACAGCTGAAACGCATAATCCGCGTCCGATGCAATGACCGCGTCGGACGTATCCGAAACGGCGGCGCCGTCCACGCCACAGGCGGACGCGGCGTCGATCCGTCGCAGGAACAATGATGTCCGAACGAAGGAGAACGCATCATGGCTGCACCGTCAACCGTCACCGAAAACGAGGCCATCCACCGGGCTCAGGAGGAGGACTACCGTCGCGTGGTCGCCGAATACGGCGATCCGAAACGCACCATCGCGCTGATCCTCATCGCCGCCATCGGCATGTACATCATGTGCATGTCACTGGGAACCTGTCTGTCGCTGCGCATCGCCGCGCTGGCCGACGGGCCGAACGCCATGGACGCCGCCACACGCAACACGATCTACAGTTCCATCACCGCGCTCGGCGCGGCCATCAACATCGTCGCCCAGCCGTTCATCGGTGCTCTGTCCGACCGAACCACCAGCCGCTGGGGACGCCGCAAGCCGTGGATCGCCGGCTGCCTGATCGTCTCGGTGATCATGATGCTCGGCGTCGGCCTGTTCACGAACGCCATCGGTATCGGCATCTGCTACTGCCTCGGTCTGATGATGATGCAGTGCGGTTTCTCGATCTACTCGGTCATCCCGGCCGAAGGCGTACCCGACAAGTACCGCGCTCGCGTGATGGGCTTCATGGGCATGTTCGGTGCTCTCGCCACCTCGTTCGGCTCCTACCTCGCCGGCGCGCTCGTCCGCTGGCCGATGCTGCTCATGGCCACGCCCGTCGCCTTGGGCCTGATCACCTCGATCCCGCTGCTCATCCTGTACAAGGACCCGCACAAGACCAAGGACGAAGTTCCCGAAGGCCGGGCCAGCGACGTGTTCCGCGGCCTGTTCTCCGGCTTCAAGGCCCGTGACTACATGTTCGTGTGGATCACCCGTGTGCTGTCCGGCTTCACGATCGCCGCGCTGTTCAGCTACTTCACCTACTACCTCATCGACAAGCTCGACACCCCGCTGACCTCGGTGGGCGCCGCAGCCGGCACGCTCACGCTCATGTCCGCGCCGGTCAGCGTGATCTTCTTCACCGTCTCCGGCTGGATCTCCGACAAGATCGGCCGGCGCAAGCCCCTCGTCGTCATCGCCGGCATCTGCATGGCCGCCGCCCTCGTGCTGGCCGGCACCTCCCACGGATTCGTGCAGTTCGCGATCGCATGGGAGCTGTTCGCCATCGGCCAGGCCATGTACCTCACCGTCGATCTGGCACTGTGCGTGGCCGTACTGCCGAACAAGAAGGACACCGGCAAGGACATGTCCATGTTCTCGGTGGCCCTGTCCATCGGCCAGGCCGCAGCCCCCGCCTGCGCCCCATTCTTCATCAACATGGGCGCCGGACAGAACTATCTGCTCTACTGGTGCGTCGCCGCGGTCCTCGCCCTGGTAGCCGCCGGCATGATGCCCCTCGTCAAGGGCGTCAAGTAAACGCCCAGCCCGCCAGGACAATCAGACATCAACGAATACCAGGGTCCCGCCCCGTGCGGGACCCGCTTCGGAAAGGAACACTCCCATGAAGGTCGTGGACGTACGCTTCGGACACCACCGCGCATCCGACACGGTCATCGGATTCGACGACCCCACCCCATCGCTGTCCTGGCGTGTACAGGACGCGCCGGCCGACTGGCATCCGACACAGGCGAGAATCGAGGTGACCGATCAGGCCGGCATCGCGCACGTCCATGAGATCGACGACGCGGACGGCGTGCACGTGCCGTGGCCCGCAACTCCGCTCGCCTCACTGGAACATGCCACGGTCAGAATCGGTGTTCCCGATACCGACGACACGTGGTCCGCATGGTCGGATCCCGTCACCGTGGAATGCGGCCTGCTGGATAAAACGGACTGGCATGCCGTGCCGGTCACCCCGGTCCCGTCCGTCGGCCGGGAGGACCCCGCACCGGTGCTGACCCGACGGTTCACCGTCGGACCGGACGCTCGTGACGCGCGACTGACGCTCACCGCAGGCGGCATCCTCATCGCCTACATCGACGGCCAACGTGTCGGCCACGACGAGCTGGCGCCCGGATGGACCGAATACGACAAGCGCATCACCGCATCCACCCATGACGTCACCGACATGCTCACGCCGGGCGAGCACGAGATCGCGGTTCTGCTGGGCAACGGCTGGTGGCGTGGCAACCTCACCTGGGCCATGCGCACCAACGTGTACGGGGACGACCTGTGGCTGCTCGCCGACCTCAGGTGGACCGACGCAGACGGCGCGCACGTGCTCGGCACCGACGAGACCTGGACATGGCGCCAGTCCAACATCCTCGCCAACGACCTGTATCAGGGACAGGACACCGACACCCGTCGTCCGCTCCTCGGTAAGCCCGACGACGAGCAAACGGTGCGCGTGCTGCCCATGCCCGAGGCAAGGATCGTGCCGCAGACGGCCCCGTCGGCGCGCATCATCGACGAACTGCCCGCACGGGAGATCATCACCACGCCGTCCGGCAGGACCATCATCGATTTTGGACAGAACGCGACCGGCTGGGTGAGGCTCACCGTACGCGGCGGCAAGGCCGGCGACACGGTCACCCTGCGTCACGCCGAGGTCCTCGAACACGGGGAACTGGGCGTGCGTCCCCTGCGCAATGCGAAGGCCGTCGACACGTTCATCCTTGACGGCTCGCCCGAACAGGTCCTCGAACCGCAGCTCACCCAGCACGGATTCCGCTACGTCGAGATCCAGGGCGTGACCGAACTCGCACTCGAAGACGCGACGTTGCGCGTGCTGTCCGCGGACATGGACAGGCTCGCCCGGTTCGACTGCTCGGACCCGCAGGTCAACCGTCTGTTCCTCAACGCGGTGTGGAGCACCATCGGTAACTTCATCACGATCCCCACCGACTGCCCGCAGCGTGACGAACGCCTCGGATGGACCGGCGACATCGCCGTGTACGCGCCGACCGCCACCCGGCTCATGGACTGCGGCGGCTTCCTCGCCTCATGGCTGACCGACGTGGAATCCGACCGCGGCGACAACGGCGGCATTCCCGTCGTCGTGCCCCAGGTGCTCGACGGCCCGCAGTTGACCTGCGGGTGGGGCGACGCCGCCGTGCTGGTTCCCTGGGCTATTTACGAGACCACCGGCGACACCAGGATCCTCGCCGACAACATCGCCATGATGGACGCGTTCATCGACGGCGTGGAGGAGCTCACCGATGGCACGCACATCTGGGCCGGCGGATTCCAGTTCGGCGACTGGCTCGACCCGACCGCCCCGCCCGACAACCCCGGCGGCTCCAAGGCCAATCCCGACGTGGTCGCCACCGCGTACTTCGCCCACTCCACACGCCTCGTCGCCCGCGCGCACGAGGCCCTGAACGACAGGGAAGGCTCACACAGGTACGCCAGACTGGCCGACGAGATCGCCCGCGCGTTCCGCGACGAATACGTGACCGCCGGCGGACGCGTGCTGTCCGACTGCGCCAGCGTGTACGCGATGGCCATCGTGTGGGATCTGCTCGAGCCCGGCCGCCAGTTCACGGGCGCCGCCGACCGTCTCGCCGACATCGTGCGAACGACCGCGTTCCGCGTATCCACCGGATTCCTCGGCACCCCGCTCGTCTGTCCCGCCCTCGCCAAAAGCGGACACATGGACCTGGCGATGCGACTGCTGCTCGAACGCGGCTGCCCCAGCTGGCTGTACCCGGTCACCATGGGCGCCACGACCGTGTGGGAACGCTGGGACTCCATGCTGCCCAACGGCGACATCAACCCCGGCGAGATGACCTCGTTCAACCACTACGCGCTCGGCGCCATCGCCGGATGGCTCATCAGCGGCGTGGCCGGACTGTCGATCATCGAACCCGGATACCGTAAGGTCGGATTCGCTCCTCAGCCTACTGGCGACCTCAGCCACGCGACCGCCAGCCAGACCACCCCGTACGGCACGATCGACACCGCATGGAGACTCGAGAACGATACGATGAGCGCGACGATCATCCTGCCCGCCGGCGTCACCGCCGAGGTGACCCTGCCTGACGGCACCCATGCCACGGTCGGCCACGGCACCCACACATGGACCGTCCCGTTCACCAGACCGGAACATCACGTCGCCACGATCCGCGACCTGATCGACGACAAGCCCCTGTTCGACGAGCTGCGCGACGCATTGCGACAGTGCGGCAACCCGATGTACGCGGGCGACGACGCGGACGTGGTATTCGCCGGCAACGCCAAGGCCTATCTCGACGACCCCATCGGCGAACTGCCCACCGTCGCCTCGGCACGCGGCTACTGCCCGATGCCCGACCTCATCGTCAGCGCGGCCGACAGGTTCATGGCCGAACACCACCTGTAAACCGGCAGCCGCCCCCAGACCATCAGACACGATTACAACAACCAGAAGGAGCATCAATCATGACCACCAGCAGCACGGCACAGTTCCCCGACCACTTCCTGTGGGGCGTGTCCTCCGCCGGACACCAGATCGACGGCGGCGACGAGCACGCCGACACCACCTTCCTCGAACACGTCACCCCCAGCGTCTTCAAGGAGCCCGCCGGCCTCGCCGACAACAGCTGGAACATGTGGCAGACCGACCTCGACCTCATCAAGGACCACGGGCTCAACGCCTACCGGTTCTCCATCGAATGGTCCCGCATCGAACCCGAACAGGGCAAGATCGACGAGACCGCCCTCGACCACTACGACCGTCAGATCGACGCCTGCCTCGAACGCGGCATCACCCCCGCCATCACACTCAGCCACTTCACCGCGCCCGACTGGTTCGCACGCCAGGGCAGCTGGCTCAACCCCCAGGCCGCGGACTGGTTCGCCGACGAATGCACCCGCGTCATGCAGCGCATCGGCGACCGTGTCGCCCTCGCCGTGACCTTCAACGAGCCCAACCTGCCCCACATCCTCGCCATGGGAGGCCTGCCCCCGGAGGCCATCGAACTGCAGCGCGCCTGCCTCGACGCCGCATCCGCCAAGACCGGTGTCGAACGCTACCGCGCCGGCAACGTCGCCATCCCCGAGGAATTCGACGAACTCGAGAACGGATTCAAGAAGGCCCACCGCGCCGCCGTCGCCGCCATTCGCGCGATCGCCCCCACGGTCCCGGTCGGCCTGTCCCTGTCCGTGATGGACGACACCTACGTGACCGAACACGGCCGCGAACTGTGCCAGCAGAAACGCGACGCCTGCTACGGCACCTGGGTCGACGCCGTCCAGGGCGACGACTTCATCGGCGTGCAGAACTACGAACAGCTCGTCTTCGGCGACGACGGCATCATCCCGCCCGCCCCTGGCGAACCCGTCAACGGCATGGGCACCGCATTCCGCCCCGAATCCCTCGCCCACTCCGTCATCTACATCCACGAACTGACAGGACTGCCGATCGTGGTCACCGAACACGGCGCCTCCACCGACGACGACACTTTGCGCTGCAGATTCATCGAGGACTCCCTCGCCCAGTTCGCCCACATCGTCCGCGACGGCGTACCGGTCAAGGGCTACTTCCACTGGACCCTCATGGATAACTTCGAATGGATCTCCGCCTACGACTCCCGGCTCGGCCTATGCTCCGTAGACCGCGAAAACGGAACCTTCGCGCGCACGCCCAAGCCCAGCTTCGCCGTCTACCAGCACATCGTCGAAACCACCGTGCTCTAGCCTAACCGAAGCCCATAGTCCCCGCGAAACCCCACCCATCAACCGTTGGGATATCGGTGATATCCCAACGGTTGCCATGCCTTACGTCGTTAGGGGTTTCGACGATGGAATGACGCGGCCACCGCACGATGCGAACGATCGTTTCCATGACTGGAAGTTTCGATAATGTCTAACCTGCGCTCAGGCGACGCGTATCGTCGTCTGAGCCGTAAGGTCACTCATCGTCGCAAAACGGGCAGCAATTCTCCCGACGATGACACTTCCGTGCGATCCACTCTGATCAAATCATTCGAGAACGGGCGGGCGAGACGTTCATCCTGCCGGACCCCACCGATTCCCAGCTTCTATTGATGCCTGGGGGTGAGTCGCGAAGAAGCGAGTGACTGAACCGCAGAAACAACGGAAGCCCCCTGCATCTATTAACAGCTTTCTCGGAACGTGTTCGGCGCTCGCCGGCCCATGCATCTCGATATCCCGATGAGCAACAAAAAAACCGGCACCCCTTGTGGGGCTATAGGAACCAAACGTGGTGTTTATGACCGGGGTTTGGCCTTGTAGCAGTAGGCGTGTCGGGGTGGTTTTAATGCGTTGTCGTGTTAAAGACCGCCGGTCCGGTCGTCCGGTGCCTGTTCGATGGGTGCATGAGGACGAAGTCGAAGAGGGCCCGGCTGTGCCCGGTATGCGGAAAACCGATGAGGAAGAACGGAAGAACGAAGGCCGGCTCCCAACGCTGCAAATGCACGGACTGCTCACTGGGGGTCACCGCGCCCAGGCCGGACAGGAAACATGACGCCGATCTGCGGGCCTTCCTCGACTGGCTGCTTTCCGGCAGGACGCAGGGTGACATGGGCCCGGGGCCGCGCGCGCTGCGCAAACGCATTCAATGGTGCTGGAACGTCCGGCCCGTCATCCCGCCGCCGATCGTCAGGCATCACACGGTGATGGCGGACGGCACGTACATGAACCACGGCTGGTGCCTGATCGTCGCGGTCGACGGCGAGAGCGGCGAGGTGCTGGGCCTGCGGTGGTGCGCGCACGAGTCGAAGGCCGCGTACATGGCGCTGTTCTCGCGCATCCCCGCGCCCGACGTGCTGATCACCGACGGGCTGCACGGCGCCGAGACCGCATGCAACGCCGCATGGCCGGATACGCGGATCCAGCGCTGCCTGGTGCACGTGCAGCGCAACACGAGGGCCGATCTCACGTCGAAGCCCAGGCTCGATGCGGGCAAGGAGCTCAAGAAACTCTCCGACCGGCTCACCAAGGTGCACGACGCCGAACAGGCGGCCCGATGGGGCGAGGCGCTCAACGCATGGCATCTCAGGTGGGGTGATTTCATCAACGAACGCACCTTCGCGAGGGACGATCCGACGAACCCGAAGGCCACGCGCCGGGAGTGGTGGTGGACCCACCAGGAGGTCAGACGCTGCTACCGGCGGTTGGAGCGACTGTTCCGCGAGGGCAAGCTGTTCGCGTTCCTCGAACCTGCGCTCACGGCCGGCGGTCCGGTGGTGCGCACCACGAACCGGCTGGAGGGCGGCGTCAACTCGCCGCTCAAGCACGTGCTCCTCGACCACCACGGTCTGCCCGAGGAACACATGAGACGCGCCTGCGAATGGGTGCGCTACATGAAAAGCGGATCCCCGGACCCCGCATCACTGATCAGACCCGAACACCGGAGTCCGGCACGACCGTCACCGGCCGAAGAGGACGGCGACACCGGCGCACCGGAATACGGCACCGGCATCAGCTGGGACGAGTTCCACACCCACGTCGGGCGGCGATTCGACTGCTGACCATCGCGGCTTCCACGTATCTCTGAGCCGGCGCCACGCGCGCTGGACGCATAGACGCCGGCATGACGCAAATTGTCGAAACGCTGTTGCAGCTCGTCCAGATCTCATCCAACCTTGCCGAGGCATTCGGTAACGGCATCACCGGCGGACACTGGCTGCCACTCGTCGCCGCTATTACGGAACCGCCGCTGTTTGCCCTCCGGCTCTCTGAGATAGGCAAGCAGCCCGCCCGCCACAGTACCCGTCACAGGAACAAACGCCATGCAAGGACAGGACACGGCCGTCACTCAGAACAGAGATAAGACAAACCTAAAACACCACAAAAGTTCCTATAGCCCCATAATGGCAAAAGGTGTATTTGCAAAGGGGAACGATCGATGCTTGGCAAGGCAATAAAAGACTCTGTGGTTAGGGATTCTGATGTGGCTTCGAAGATCTCATGGAGACAGAGTAGTGACGTAGTTCAGAGCTGCCGTCTGATTCATTTGCCAGAAATTGACCCGTTGGATCTTTGTTGCCCTATCCTTGATACAAATGTTGTGATTGAAATGGACAAATACTTTTTTGAGACGGTCCAAGATGAGTCGTTTGCCCCTGTGATTCGGTACTTACGCGAGCAATGCAAGCAAGGATACAACATCCGTTCTGCAGGACTACCAAGACTGCCTTTTTTGAGCTATTTGGCCTTGCGGAAAGGTATTGTCCAAGAATCGGTGAGTTCCATTACGAGGGATGGTATAACTCTCAGACGGCTGTAGAAAAGCTAATGACCATGAACGATGCAGATTTCGAACGTGCCGGTAGGACTAGGCATGGGCGGAAGCGGGGTATTGAGCCCAAGGATCGGAAGCGCATTCGCCGTGAATGTAGGGCTGTTAAGGCGCAGGTGTTTGCATTTTATGGCATCCTGCTGCATTTCCTCCATTCTCTCATTGAGATTGAGAAGGGTGAGCCTCGTACGATGCAAGATAAGAAGCGAATGCTTAATGATGAATGGGGATGGATGCGCAATAAGTACGGATCGGTGCTTGCATACCCTCTATCTTTGATAATCCTGTTCTTGTCCGCTAGGGACATGTCTGGTGGCGATAAGTCGGAAAAGTACCGATCGAGGGCGCGTAGTTTCCTTCACTTTGATCAATTGCGCAGTCAAACCGACTCGATCAAAGAGGAGATCGAGAAGGGTGGACTTTCTTCAGCGCAGGTAGCGGAGAAGCGTCGGGAGCTTGCCAACCGGATTGCCAAGACCGCGTGGAATGCTTCCTGGGATCTTCTTTACGTGCAGAGATTACTGGGGATGCAAAGTGGATCGATGTTTACCGTTAGTGGAGGTGAACGACGTCCTATTGATACGGTATTGGTATCCAATGATTTTGATCCTAACTGGCTGAGGCTTGTTACGCTCACTGTAGCGGATCAAAATTTTGATAATGACTGGATCGGCATTCAGGATCTGCAAAGGGTCGTCAACCCCAACGGAAGAGAGGACCTGAATCAAGAGGTCGACGACATTCGACAGTATATCGAATCGTTAAAAATGGCATACGGCAGTGATCAGACGGATTTAAAAGAGCGTGAGCTGGGAGTTTATCAGTGCATTATTGATCTTGAACAATCGATGAAAGCTGATAGTACGACCTATTTGTCGGAAATTGTCGATGGTATAAAAAACGGTGATGCTCGGTAAGGTTTTCAGCGATCATGAGAGGCTGGAAAGGTATGGGTTCTGCCGCTCTCGGATAAATGGACTTTAAGGATTCTTACTGGGGCTAGTCGAAAACGTAACGGTTGTGGCTGGTCATGAGGATTACCAATGTGGAGCTGCGTCATGATCGCTGCGCGTGGATGTCTCCTCCTATGGAGGATGACGAAGCCGATATCGAACATCGTGAGAGATCGGTTTTCATATGCTGGATAACGTCCTGTCTGAACTCTTTGAACCGGCGATCCTTGGTTTAGCGAAGTGTGTCTCGAAAACGGAGGTTTACGGACACTGTTCGACCGAACCGGTTTTCGTCTCCGAAACGCCGGGAAAAAGTGCCTCAAAACGGATACGCGAGGGTCAGTGCTGCCGGCCGGCCACCTACCTGCAGAAGGACGCGCGCTGGAACCGGCCGGGTGTGATCGGCTGTAACCAGCGCGATCGTGGCAACAAGCGTCGTCTACCGGAAGATTCGGAGTATCGTCACGCCGAACCGACATACGCGCAGCCGCGCCGGCCATGGGGGAGGATGGTCGTCGAATATGAATGAAGGTTCCGTCCTGCGAAATGACAGAGCGGAACCTTCGGGTGGGTAATGGTCAGGCGGGATTACTCGTGATCAAAGCGGACACGGGTGAGCACGCATCCAGTGCCCACGAGCATCATGATCGCGGTGAGACCAAGCATCGCCTCGGACGTGACACCGGTGGCAGCGAGCGGGCCATACTCCTTGATGACGGTTGTGGGAGCATCCACAGTCTTCTCGCTCTTGCCGGTGGTGGTCGTGGAGCCCACGGTGGTGGCGCCGGTCAGGGTGTTGACCTTCGACTGGGCGTCGGTCTGCGCGTTCTGCGCGTTGTCGGCGTCGGTCTGGGCCTGGTTCCTGTCCTGCTCGGCCTGCTCGGCCTTGTGCTGGGCGTCGGTCTGGGCCTTCTTGGCGGCGTCGAGTTCCGCGTCGGACGCGGTCTTGTCCGCCAGAGCCTTGGCGTAGGCGGTTTTCGCGGATTCGAGCTCCTTGTCCACCTGCTGCTTGGCCTCGTTCGCCTTGTCGAGCCTGGCCTGGGCGTTCTCCGCGTCCGTCTTGGCTTTCTCCGCGGCGGTCTTGGCCTGGGCGAGCAGGGTCTTCGCGTCCGCGGCGTTCTTCAGGTCCGTGTTCGCCTGGCCGATCTGCTGGTCGGCCGTGCTGATCGTGGCCCGGGCCTGGTCGATGCGCTGCTGGGCGGCGTCCACGCGCGCCTGCGCCTGGGCGACCTTCTCATCGGACACGCTCTTCGCGCTCCTGGCCTCGTCGAGCGCCTTGAGTGCGGTCGTCTTGTCAGCGGTGGCCTGGTCGAGACGGGTCTGGGCGTCCGCCTTCGCGTTCTTGGCCTGGCTGATGCGCTGGTCGGCGGTGGCGGCCGCTTCCTTGGCGGTTTGGGCCTTCTCCTTGGCCTGGCTGATGCGGGTCTGCGCGTCCGTGACCTTCCGGGTGGCCTCGTCGAGACGTTTCTGGGCGGTCTGGGCGGCGGCCTGGGCCTGATCCGACTCCTTCTGGGCGGTTTCGGATGCGGCCTTGGCCTTGTCGTATGCCTGGGTCTTGGCCTGCTGGTCGGCCTTGGCCTGCTTCAGGGCCTGCGCCTTGTCGGCGTTGGCCTGGACGGCTTCGTCGTACGCCTTCTGCGCGGCCGCGAGCTTCTCGCGCGCCTCCTTGGCGGCCTGGGTCTTCTCCGTGAGCGTCGCCTTCGCGCTCTCCGCCTCGGCCTCGGCCTTGGCGGCCTCGTCCTTGGCCTGTTCGGCGGCCTGCGCGGCCTTGTCGGCGGTGGCCTTGGCGGCCTGCCAGTCGCCGTTCGCGTTCTCCAACGCGGCCTTCCACGCGGTCAGGTCCGCGATGTAGTCGTCGACCGTCATTACACGGTTGCCGTTCTTGTTGGATGCGCTGGTGGAGAACACCTGGCTGGCGGTGGTTCCGTAGGTCGTGCCGTTCTGAGAGACGCCGAATCCGGTGACCGTGTTGCCGTCGATGATATTGAGGTAGTGGCCCACCTGCTTGTACAGGGATGGGTACTGGTACTGCAAGGCGTAGGGGCTAAGGTTCTTGATGGCGGGATTCTCTTTCACCGCCTGCTCGTAGATGGCCTTTTCCTTGTCGTACCACAGTTTGAACGGGCTGTTCTCCTCGCTGAATCCCCATGCCAGGTTTTCGGCCACACCGAACTGCATCGAGTGATGAGTGTTTTCGTTGGCGTAGTCGGTGTTGGCTTGGGCCATGGCCATCAGTTCGTCGGACACCTTGAGTTCGGGCAGCCCCTCGCTCTTGCGGATCTCGTTGCATTCCTTGATGTACTCGAGGGCGCGCAGCATGTTGTCGATCGACGTGGCGTCGGCCTTGTCGCCGTTGTGCACGTACTGCAGGTACATGGTCTCGTCGCCGTCCGTGAGGATCTTGTACGCGCGCTGGGCGCCCTTGTCGAGATAGTAGGAGGTCGCGCCCTGCTGCAGCTTCGCATCCGCCGAATCGGCGACCGTCTTCTTCGCATCCGCGTCGGCCTGCGCCGCGTCCGCAGCCTGCTGCTTGGCCGCCGCGTCCGCAGCCTTGTCCGTCTTCGCCTTGTCCGCAGCCTTCTGAGCCGCGTCCGCATCAGCCTGCGCCTGATCGGCCTCGGTGGCGGCCTGCTTGGCGGCCTGGAGCTGGGCGGCGAGATCGGCGAGTCCGCCGTCCTCCTTCTCCAGGTCCGCGACCTTCCGGTCGGCCGCATCCTTGTCCGCCTTGGCGGTGTTCTCGTTGTCGAGCGCGTTCTTCAACGCGGCGAGCTTGTCGGCCGCGGTCTTGTCCGCCTCGGTCTTCTCCGAAGCGGCCTTGTCGGCCTCCGCTTGGGCGCCGGTCTTGTCCTGCTCGGCCTGCGTCTGTTCTTTCTGTGCCTCGGCGACCGTCTGATCCACCGTCGCCTTATCCGATTCGGCCTGCTTCTGCTCGGCCTCGGCCTTCGCCTTGTCCGCCGACGCCTGATCGGCCTGCGACTGGGCCTGATCGGCCTGCGACTGCGCCTGATCGATGGCCTGCTGATGCTGATCCGACTCCGCCTGAGCCGCCTGACGATCCTGCTCGGCCGAAGCCTTCTCCGACTCGGCCTGAGTCTTCTCGCCCTCGGCCTGAGCCTTCTGACCATTCGCCTGGTCGATACGCTGCTGCGCGTCGGCCGCGCTCGCGGCCGCACTGTCCGCAGCCTTCTGCGCCGCCTCCGCCGACTGCTGGGCCTGCTGGGCCTGCTGCTGGGCGGCCGTGTTCTCCTGCTTCGCCTGCGACTGCGCGGCCGAAGCCTGATCGGCCTTCGACTGGGCCTGATCCAACCCGGACTGTGCCTTGTTCAGATTCTCGGCCGCCTGATCGGCCTTCGCCTGCGCGTCGGCCACGCTGGTCGTCTTCGTGGACTGCGCCGCGACCTGAGCGTCCGTCTGCTCGGAGGAGACCTCATCGGCCATCGCCATCGTCGGCGCTCCCAGGGATGCGACCGCAACCGTCGCCGCCACCGATATCTTCAGCGTCTTATTCATGTCCGCTTCCTTTCACTGCTCTTCATGCGCGTACTGCATGCCGATCAGACGTCCGACATTGCACGCACAATCAGCAACATACCCCCCCCTAATGACGGATACGGGGGAGTGGGCCGCATGATCTCACCATATGAAAGGGCAAACAAAAACGCCGACCCCGGTAGGGGGTCGACGGGACATTTATATGACGGCGTCAGCAATCGCGGCAGATTGCTCGCTACTTCACTCCACCGTTCTGATAGTCGATGTTATAGCCGTTGGCGGTGTTGAACACGATCACATGCTGGTCGATCGAACCGTCGGACGTGCGGATGTCCACGCTCACGGTGCGCGGCAGCAGCTCGGAACCCTCATAGTTCGGCGTAGCCATGTACTCCACGGTGCCGTTCGGATTGTCGTCCAGCCAGTCACGCGCCTCGGTCTCCGTGTACGCCATGCCGCCGGCCGGCTGGTTCTTGCCCACGTTCTGGGTTCGCGTGCCGGTCACCATGTTCTTCTCCGCATCCTCGCCGCCGAGGCTCTTCGCCAGCAGATGGCTGCGGTTGAACAGATAACCGCGATACGACTTGCCGCCGCCCAGATCGATCGTCACCTTCGGATTGGGGCGGGGGTATCCGGCGATCGTCTCGGGCATGTCGCGCTCGCGGGCGGAGCCGCTGTCGCGCAGCTGCTTGTCGATCACGCCGACGACCATGCCGGCGCGACCGTACGAGTCGAGGCCCGTGTAGCGGATCTCGCCCTTGGCGGGCATGGTTCCCGCGTTGGTGAAGTCGGCCTTGCCGGAGACCACGTAGTAGTCGGGGTACTGCTGCTGCGACCAGACGATGGCGTTGGGGGAGTCCGCGGACTGGTTGTCGGACAGCGTCGGCGTGCTGCCGGACGACAGCGACTGGGTGAGTTCGTCGAGCCCCCGGCTGACGGAATCCGAGTCAGCGGCGCAGCCCGCCAGACCGAACAGGAATGCGATGGACAGAATCGACGCGACCGCGCGCGTCATGATGGATCGTACATGATTGGAGATGTGCATTCGAGTAAGTCTAGGTGGATGGATGTTTCCGGGCTTTCGAACATCACGGTTCCTTCACGTATGGGTGTGCAGTCGTTCGTCGGGCATGGCGAAGCGACCGTGGTGGAAAATGTGAGAAATACGGTGATGTATGTGCGAATCACACAGCGTTAGCGCTCAATATTGAGCGGTTTCTACATCTGGCGAGATGATTGCCGAACCATTGGGAATATTGTGTTTTCCAGTTGCTTATTTGAGATGGTGTGCTATACTGAAAGCGAAGGTTGGAAATGATCAACCAAGGAAAATCGAACATGATGACGTGTTCGATTCGAGTCCAAGGATGGTTGGTTTTCCGATCTTCCGGAACCCGCGAGGATGCGGCGAACGAGGATAATGGAACAGATAACAGAACAGGGAAGCCGTCCGATGGCAGATGGAATGTGAAGATGATGGCCGAGACGCGGACGGCAAGGCGCGGCGAACGAGGAAAACGAGAAGTAGATGAATGAATATGTAAGGCCGCGCGGATGATGATCGGGCAAGGACGCCCAGAGGTAGTTGAATCGATAACTGAATATGGATAATCCAACGGACGAGACCGCTCGTCCAATAACTGAAGGAAAGGCGATATGGAAACAAATCAGCCATGAGACCCCGGGGTTTGAAACACTAGCTCCGGGGTCTCGTTTATGTTCCCACGCCACGCCCCTCCATGGATGACCCCATGCCGCAATACGGATGCACCCCTTGGAATCATTGCCGTTTCGCCGGCTCTTCATTGTCCCGTAGGAGTGGGGATAATGGGCGGCATGAGAGCAAACACTCGTGCGCGCGGCAGTCGTGCGCCCATCATCGTGATCTCTGTCATCGGCATCGTCCTGGCGGCGATCGTGACACTCGGACTGATGTTCTGGCATTCGGCGGCGACGGTGGGGGAGTCCGTGCGTCAGGCGGGCGGCTATGCGCGCCAGGCGCAGTCCAGCTTCAAGGACGGTGATCTGAAGACGGCGCTCAGGCAACTGGACCGTGCCGGTGCCAGCGTGGAGGACGCGCACCGTGAGGCCGAGACGCCGATCTGGCGTATCGCGTCCGTCGTACCGTACTACGGGTCGGATGTCACGGCCGTGCGCGGCCTGCTGTCGGCCGGCGCCGATGCGTCCGCCAACGCGCTGCCGAAGATCGAATCGGCCGCCGACGGTACGCTCGTCGACACGGATCTTGGCAGCCTGTTCCAGGGAACGTCGTGGAGCGATGGCACGCTGTCCATCCCGAGGATCCGCGAGACCAAGACGGACATCCAGGATGCGGCTGACGTCATGGCGCGGGTGAAGGCCACCATCGACGATCTGCCGGAAACGCACGTGCAACAGGTCACCGACGCGGTGGATCAGGCAAAGGATTCCGCCGCACAGGCGTCAGACGCGTTGGATTCGCTCGACACGATGCTTTCGCGCATTCCCGGCTGACGTTCGCGCAGCCCGACGAAGATGAGCGAGGATCGCATCCCCGTTCCTCGTTGCGGGCGCGAATACGATGAAGGGTCCGGCATGACGCGTATGTCATGCCGGACCCTTTTCCATGCCGATCATGCGATCGGATCGGTCGGCCGGTCGCCGGTGTCGCGGCCGATCAGATCCGCTACTCGCGTACGAGGCGAATGTTCTTCACGCCGTCCTTGTTGCTGCGACGGTACAGCACGAAACGGTGACCGATCACCTGAACCAGGTCGGCGTGCAGGCGTTCGGCGAACAGTTCGCCGGCCTCCTTGGCGGTATATCCACAGCCCTCCAGCAGCGTGCACTTGATCAGCTCGTGCGATTCCAGGCACTCGTCGGCCTGGGCGATGGACGCGTCGGTGATGCCGTTCTTGCCGACGATGAGCTCCGGGTTCAGCTGCTGGCCCATGGCGCGCAGCTGCTTGATCTGCTTCTTGGTCAATGCCATATGAACGTGGTCTCCTTCATGTGCGGGCGTCGCCGCATGCAACGCGGTCCCGCATCCTTACTGTTCTGCCGTCCTGTGACGTGAAACTCTGCAATAGCATAACGAGCATAACGTATGCCATGTATGCGGCCATCCGTCTGCAGGCTTCCCTCGGATCGCTACCAGCGTTTGGTGGCGATGAAGAAGAACCGGCGGAAGTGCAGGATCACCTCGCCGTTGGGGCGCGGCTTGTACACGGAGTTCACGCGCCACGCCACCTCGCGTTCGAACTGCTTCGACAGTTCGCCGCTCGGATCGCGTTCGTCGAGCGCGTGCAGATACACCTGCATGCGTACGCCCTTGACCCATTCCACGAGCGCGTCGGCCGACGGCATGCGATGGTAGTACGTGGTCTCCCACTGGACGAAGTCCGCGCTGACGGCGGCGAGGATATCGAAGTATTCGTCGGGCTGCAGCGTGCCGTTGCGGCCGTCGAGCATGTCGCCGAGATTCCAGCGCGGGTCGCACGCCACCTCGTTGATGATGTTGAACAGGCGCATGCGGCCCACCATCGGCATCTGCACGGCGAGCACGCCTCCCGGGTTGAGCGACTCCATGAGCTGGGGGATGAGCAGCCGGTGGCCGGGGATCCACTGCAGGCAGGCGTTCGAGAACATGAGATCGTAGCGGCCATGCAGATGGTGTACGTCGCCGAGGATGAAGTCGATGCCGGGATGGTTCTCCTTGGCGCTGGCGATCATGTTCGGCGAGTTGTCGATGCCGAACAGGCGCGAGCCGGGGAACTCCTCGCGCAGCACCGTGGTGCTGTTGCCCGGTCCGCAGCCGAGGTCGGCGATGATGTTGGGTCCCGGGATGATCTGTTTGACGCGGCGCGCCAGATCGACGGATGGTTGCGTGCGTTCGGCTTCGAACTTGAGATACTGCGCTGAATTCCAGTCGGACATGATGGGCTAGACACTCCTTCGGCCCCAATGCCGTTCGTTCGGCATGCTTTCCCCAACTCTACCCCCTGCCATCGTCCGAAGACGGGCCGTAGGGCCGGGCCGTGTCCCGTGCCGCCCACTGCTCGGAACGGAGGCGTGTGGTGCCGGCGTTCCGCATTACACTGTCAGACGTCATACCGAATCCCGGCCGTCACCCGGCCTGCCGACAGCGAAGAGGAGCCTCCATGAGCGACACGAGCACCGATTCCCCCATCACCGACGTCATCTTCGACTTCTGCGGAGTGCTGCTCGACTGGCAGTGCCGCGCATGCCTCGAAGGGCATTTCCCCCAGAAGACGGTCGACGCGATCTGCGCGGACGACGATCCGCACGGATTCTACCGGTACGAGGACCGCATGGACGCCGGCGAGGACTTCGACGACATCTACCCGGACGTGGTGCGCGAGCAGGGCGAGGAGATCGCCGGCATCTTCCGCTACTACATCGACCACTACGATGATGCGCTGCCGCGTATGCTGCCCGGCATGGAGCAGCTGCTGCGCGACCTGAAAGCGGCCGGCTACGGCGTGTGGGGCCTGACGAACTGGTCGCACGAGACGTTCCACCTCGCGTTCGAGAAGTTCCCGCAGATCGAGGAGCTGCTCGGCGGAACCGTGGTCTCCGGCGTGGAGAAGATGCACAAGCCGAACGCCGACATCTACGAGCTGGCCTTGACGCGTTTCGGCCTGAACGCCGGTTCATGCGTGTTCCTCGACGACACCAAACGCAACGTGACCGGCGCTGAGGTGGCGGGCATCCGCGCGTTCCTCTTCACCGACGCCGAACAGGCGCGCCGCGACCTCGCCTCGCTGGGCGTGAGGATCTGAGCGTCGGGGAACCGGACGAAAACCGGTGCCGGGGGACTGTCCGGGATGAGGGCAGCCTCCACGCGACACGGAAAATCGCGGTAAGGTACCAAGGTCAACGTCGTGCGCCGGCCCGGCCGGGCGCGACGGCAATGCAAGCAACCCGAGGAAACGGAGACAATCATGGCATACGCGAGCAACGCACCATTCCACGCCGACGTGGTGGGCAGCTACCTGCGCCCCGAGGCCCTCAAGCAGGCCCGCGCGGACTACGAGGCCGGCACGATCGACGCGGCGGCGCTCAAGGCCGTCGAGGACAAGGCCATCGAGAACCTGATCGCCAGGCAGAAGCAGGCCGGCCTGCACGTGATCACCGACGGCGAGTTCCGCCGCCGCTGGTGGCACTTCGACTTCATGTGGGGCTTCGCCGGCGTGGAGCACAAGGCCGCCGCCCACCGCGTCGCCTTCCACGACGAGGTGACCCCCGCCGACACCGCCGCCGTGACCGGCAGGCTCGACGGCCACAACCATCCGTTCGTCGAGCACTTCAAGTTCGTCAAGCAGTTCGAGGACGAGAACACCGTGGCCCGTCAGACCATGCCGTCGCCCGCGCAGACCCTGTTCGTGCTCACCGGCAACAAGGCCGCCTACCCGTACGACGAGTTCTACGCCACCGACGAGGAGCTGGCCGTCGACATCGTCAAGGCGTACCGTCAGACCATCGCCGAACTGTACGCGGCCGGATGCCGCAACGTCCAGTTCGACGACTGCACGTGGACCCGCCTGTGCGATCCGGCCGTGCGCGAGCGCCTGGGCTGGAGCGACGAGGACGCCGAACGCCTGCAGCAGCAGAACCTCGACATCATCAACGCGGTGATCGACGGCCAGCCCGCCGACCTGGTGATCAACACGCACGTGTGCCGCGGCAACTTCCACTCCACGTGGCTGTCCTCCGGCGGCTACGCGCCCGTGGCTGCGAACCTGTTCGGCAAGGAGAACGTGCACGCCTACTACTTGGAGTTCGACGACGACCGTTCCGGCGACTTCGCGCCGCTCGCCGAACTGTCCGACGACAAGAAGGTGGTGCTCGGCCTGATCACGTCGAAGACCCCCGAGCTTGAGGACCCGGCCGTGATCAAGGCCCGCATCGAGGAGGCCGCGCAGTATGTGCCGCTCGAGCGCCTGTGCCTGTCCACGCAGTGCGGCTTCGCGTCCACCGAGGAGGGTAACAAGCTCACCGAGGACCAGCAGTGGGCCAAGATCGCCCTCGTCAAGTCCATCGCCGACGAGGTGTGGGGCGACTGATCGCCGATTGCCAGTGATTGCCGAGGAAACCTGCCGGCCGCATGTATACGGCCGGCGGGCTTTTCTAATGCGTGAGGCCTTGTGCTGGTTGTATTCGGGTGGCGTTGCGCGCGGGGATGGCCGCGGCGAGGAACGCCGCCATGAGGATGACGGGGATGAGCACGCCGATCTGCGTCCACGGCAGCTGCGTGGTGAACTGGCCGGTCATGCCGCCGATCTGGGCTTTGATGCCGGCAACACCGAGCGGCAATCCGACAAGCAGTCCGATAAGGGTGCCGATGATGGTCAGGGTCACCGCTTCGATGGCGATTTCCGTGCGGATGACACCGCGTCTGGTGCCGAGCGCGCGTAGCATGCTGATCTCGTTGGTGCGTTCGATGACAGACAAGGCGAGCTGGTTGGCGAGTCCGGTCAGGCTGATGATGACGGTGATGGCGAGCATCGCGTAGGAGAGCATGAGCAGCATGTTGAGCACGTTGAGGATGTCGTTGCTTTCGGCGATGCCGCCTCCGACCGTGGCGTTCGGGTCGGCCACGGCCAGTCGGTTGACTTGGCCGGCGAGTTTGGCTCGGTCGATATTGGGCTTGGTCTTGAACCAGATCATGCTGGTCTTCAATGCCGGTTCGATGGCGTCGGCGTGTGGTAGTGCGGCGAGTTGGCTGTCGGTGATGATGACCGCGAGTTTCGGCGATTCGGTGAGCTGCGAGGCGTGCGCCCTGACCGTGACGGGAACACCGGCGACGGTGAACGTGAGCGTATCGCCTTCCCTGATGCCTATGGCGCTCATGTAACGCGGGTGGACGAGCGCGACCGGCAAGCCGTTCGTCTCGCCGGCGTGCCACTGGTCGTCCTTGGCGAAGACGGCGGCGGCCTTGTCGGGGATGACGTCGAGTATCCGGGGCGTGGTTTTCGCCCCGTCCGGCGTTTGATCGATGGCGATGGTGTGTATCGGGTAGGAGCCTCGCGCGTCGGTGATTTCGCTGACATGCTGCAGGACCTTGTCGGAGAGCGCATTGCCGTCCGGCGTGTAGAGGGCGGCGCTGACCGGGTAGCGGTGGTCGAGGTCGGCGTTGATAGTGGCGGTGCCGGTGGCCGCGGCCGAGGAGAGCGCGGCGATCAGGCTGATGCCGAACGCGACCGCGGTGACGGTGCCGCCCGCGCGCCGCGCGTTCGCCGTCAGACTCGCCGCGGCCAGTTTGCCCGCCAGCCCGCATACGGACAATGCCGCACCGATGGCGGGCATGAGCATCGCGACAAGTCCGGGCAGGGCGAGTACCAATCCGAGTGCCAAGGCGATTCCGCCAACCAACGCGACGGGCATGTGGAAGCCGGTCGCCCCGATCCACAGCGACGCGATGCCGGCGATCGCGCACACTGCGCCGAACACGATGCACGGAACACTGCCGTTATGCGTCCTGCCACCCGCCTTCACGTCGTTGTTTCCGCTGCCGGGCTGTGCCACTCCGTCCAATGCCTGGATGGGTGGGATGCGCGTGGCGTGGCGCACGGTCGTCCATGCGGTCGATACCGTGGCCGCAACGGTCAGCAGCAGCGTTCCCGACAGCAGGAGCGGGTTGGCGGCGAATCCGCCGAACGCTTGCCCCATCACCGTCATGGCCGCGTATCCGCCGCCCATGCCGATCAGGGCGCCGATAATCGTGCCGGCTATGGCGGTGATCAGCGCTTCGGACAGCACGAGCGAACGAATGTTCGCTCTGCGTGCTCCGATCAGGCGCAGCATGGCGATGTCCCGCGTGCGCTGCGCGATCAACGTCCGGTAGGTGCTGGAGATCACCATCATCGCGCAGAGCAGGGCGATGACGGCGAACACCGCCATGATCACGGTCAGCTGCGTGCTGCCGCCGGCCATCATTGCCGACGCCTGCCGGATCATCTCCGCGCCCGTGGCCGCCGTGACGCCATCCGCTCTGGCCGCCGCCGCAAGACGTTGGGCGACCGAATCGACGTCGGAGGGGTCGTTGAGTTTGACGAACAGTTCGCCCGGCGTCGCGTCGCCGAAGTACGTCGGGTCGGCGTAGATCGCGTAGTCGGTGCCGGTCATCGGCTTGAACCGCACATCACTGACACCGCTGACCGTCACCACATGTTTCGTCCCGTCGGATGATTTCAACGTGACCGTGCCCCCAACGTTCACGCCGAGCTTGTCGGCTGTATCCTGCGAGATGACGATCTGGTCGGCGGACCGTGGCCAGTCGCCGGCTTCCAGTCCGAACCAGCGCAGGGACGGGTCGCTGGAGACGGAATACACGTTCGCCGTGCCGCGCGCATCCGTGCCGTATGCGGTGACCGTGGCCGCATAATACGGTGCCGTCGCCTTCACCTTGTCGTTGATACGCGCCTTGGTGAGCACGTCCTCGGCCCACGAGGGCTTCAATGATTTCACGTCGGTGTCGCCGGGGTCGATGATGACGTCCACCGGCTTCAACGGCGCGGCCGTGACCGTGGCCATGCTCGCGGTGGACGTGCCTTGGAACACGACCGTGCCCGCCAGCATCGCCGCCGACAGGACCACCGCCAACAGGACGGCGAGCAGTCGGGATGGAGAATGCTTGATCTGCGCCCATGCCACCCGGATCATCGCACGCCCGCTTCCGTGTTCGCCGGTTCGGCGCTTTGCTCGAGCACTCGCACCACGTCCACCGCGGCCGGATGCGCGATGTCCGCGGCGATCAGCCCGTCGCGCACCACGAGCGCCCGGTCGGCATAGGCGGCGGCGTTCGGGTCATGCGTGACCATCACGATCGTCTGCCCACGACGCGACGCCATATCCCGCAAAATCGCCAGCAACTGGCGCGACGACTTCACATCCAGTGCGCCGGTCGGCTCGTCCGCGAACACCACCGCGGGATTCCCGGCCAGCGCGCGGGCGACCGCCACGCGCTGCCGTTGCCCACCGCTCATCTCCCGCGGCTTGTGATCAAGCCGATTCTCGATGCCCAGCTCACGCGCGATCCCCCGTATGGCCTGCCGGTCCGGATGCCTACCGCGCAGCGTGAACGGCAGCTCGATGTTCTGCTCCGCCGTCAGATACGGCAGTAGGTTGAAATCCTGAAAGATGAACCCGATCCGGTCACGCCGCAGATCGGACAGCTCGTCATCCGACAACGTCGAAATATCCGTGCCGTCGATGACCACCCGGCCGGAAGTCGGCGTATCCAAACCCGCCAGCAGATGTAGCAACGTGGTCTTGCCCGAACCGGACGGTCCCACAATCGCAGTGAACCTGCCCTTCTCGAACCGGGCCGTGATGTCCGCCACCGCAACCGTCTCGGCCACGCCGGAACCGTACGTCTTGCGCACGTCAAGCGCCTCGACCGCCGCCGGATACGCGGTCATGCCGGTGCTCGTTCCTGTTATGCCTGTCATGCCAGCCCCTTCCTGTGTTCCGCGGATGATTCGGCTGCCGGTACGTCGGATCGTCCATGCACACAATCAACCTACGGGGACGGAATCGTGCGGGGTATCGTCCGAACGGATCACGTTCCATGCGCATGGCACCGAAGTACGAGCCGTATGGTACCTGGGTATGAACTCCCGTGGGATGAGGATGCGGGAAACCATCATTGCGAATCATGGTATCGGCCAACCGGCACGGGTAACGTCGTTGGCATGAAGGTTCGTACAGAGGATGCGATCGCCCTGTTCGGCGTGCTGCTGTGCATACTGTTCGGTGCGGCGGGCATGGGCGATTGGATATGGGCGAGCGTGGCCGGCGCCTCCAGCGTGTTCATGAGACGGCGGTTCACCGTATTCGCCGTATTGACTGCCATTGTTCCCTTCGCCTACACGACAGTCTATGGTTCGTTCACGTTGATCGGCCAGCTCATGGCAGTAGTATCCGCGTTCCTGTGCGGGGCGAGTCGGGCGAAGCATTGCCGGCTGGTTGGTCTGGCGTCATGTCTGCTGCCCGTCGTCGCGTTCGGCTTGCATCTGGCGATCATCCGCTCGACGGATTGGACGATGCCCGTGGCAGGACTGTTCGCGGGCAGTCTGATGCTGGCCGCATGGCAGGCGGGCCGGCTCAACCGCGTCAAGGACATGAGACTTGAGGCGGAGGAGGAACGACGGATCATGGCCGAACGTGACAGCGACATGCGTGCGCGACTGGCCGTCTTGGAGGAACGCATGCGCATCAACCACGAGATGCACGACATCCTCGCCCACACGCTCACCGGCATCACCGTCCAGGCCGAAAGCGGCAGAACAACCACCGCCGATTCCACAGCGCGCACGGTGTTCGCGGACATCTCCCAAGCCTCACGCGAGGCCGTCGCCGATCTGCGGGCCCTGCTATCCGACAACACGAAAGAAGACCGCTTGCCGGAACCCACGCTCAACCAGTTCGACGATCTCATCGCCGGATACCGGAAGCAGGGGCTGGTCATCGACCTGCACCAGGAGTATACGCAATCGCCGTATCTGCCGACGGGACTGTCCCACGCCGTGTACCGGGTGGCCGAGGAATGTCTGACCAACGCGCTGCGCTACGCGCAACCCCGCTGCGTCGACCTGTCCCTGACCATCACCGGCGACGATATACGACTGCACTGCGAAAACCCGTATACGTCTCTCACACACACCGATGTCACCGAACGACAACGACACGGACACGGTCTTGACGGCATTCGGTGGAGGTGCGAACAATACGATGGCCGCGCCAGCGTCAGCATGACGGATGGGCTCTATTCGATTGATGCCGTCTGGCCGTTGCATCATCAGCGGGAACCGTTGGCGGCGGCATTCGGCGAGACGGCCGACGGACACAGGCAAGGAGAACGGCAACAATGACGATGACGAATATGCACGGGACACGGCCCATTCGCGTGATGCTGGTCGACAACCAGACGCTGATCCTCGACGGATTCGCACGCATCATCGACGCACAGCCCGACATGAGCGTCATCGTCACGGCCACGGACGGCGAAACCGCGATACGCACGGCCCGACAGGCCAAACCGGACGTGATCCTCATGGACGTGCGCATGCCCGGACTCGACGGCATCCAAACCACACGCACCATCATCCACGATCTGCCGGAAACACGCATCATCGGACTGACCTCATACGGCACCGACAACTACGCCATAGGCATGCTCGACGCCGGAGCCAATGGCTTCCTTCTCAAAAACACCAACGCCGAACGGTTCCTCGACGCCATACGTGCCACCGTCTCGGGCAACACCGTCATGGACACCACCACCATGAACCGCCTCAACCGGCGTCTCGCCACCGGTTCCGTCCAGACGTCGGCACCGGTGATGGTATCCGCGGACGATGGCGAAACCTCGGATGAGAGGAACGACGATCTTCCCGATTTCACCAACCGGGAGCACGACGTTCTTGCCCGCGTCGTCCAAGGCGACTCCAACGACCAGATCGCCGAGAGCCTGGGCATCAGCGTATCCACCGTCAAAACCCACATCGGCAACATCCTCAGGAAAACCGGTCAAATCAACCGCGTCCGTCTCATCGTCTGGGCCGCGCGGCATTCAACGCAGATCGGCATTCCATACGCGGCGTAACTAATCGGCTGATTGTCCGATATGTCCGATATTGCCGAAATGTCTGGTCTGGGGTAGGCTGAACATAAGGCTTCAGGAAAGGAACTGCCATGACCGCATTCAAGGCGATCCCCATTTCCCAGATCGGCAAAGGCTCCGCATACATCACCACGGGTGATGGCAGGGCGTATCCGTTGGATGCGGAGGAGCTGCGTCGCGCGTTCGCGGCCATCGTGCACGACGATTCAACCGAAATGATCACCACCGGCGAGGCCGCTCAGATTCTCGGCGTATCAGCGAAGACCGTCGCGCGCATGCTTGACGCCGGCGAGATTCCGTTCGTCCGCTACGGTGCGAAAGGCAACCGCATGGTTTCCCGAGCACAGGTCATCGCCTACCGCGACAAATCGGAATCCCACGGCCACGAGGCGTTGGAGGCCATGCGCGAGGCCGCCAGCCAAGGCGGATTGGACGACATCGACTACTCGGCCTATCTGGCTCGTCATAGCTGAAAAACGAGAGGAATTTGAGTTGGTAGTCGCTTTTCTCGACGCGAACATCTTCCCGCACACCTGGCTGACGGATGTGCTGCTCACGTTTGCCGACCATCACCTGTTCGACCCCGAATACTCTGACGACGTGCTTGAAGAAGCCCGCCGGGCATTCGTCGATGATCTCGGCAAGGACCCTGCTTGGGTTGACCGCTATCTGTCCGCCATCCGCAATATCAAGCCGTATTATCTTGTCTCCTCCATTCCGGAACTGACCGGTGAGGTCGTGTTGCCGGACGCCGGCGATCGGCATGTGGCGGCCGCCGCCCATAACGGGGATGCGGACGTGATCGTCACCTTCAATCTGAAAGACTTCCCAGCGAACCAACTCGCCAAGATCGGATTATCCGCCCGTCATCCTGACGCGTTTTTGACCGGTATCGCCGAGGCGTATCCCGAACGCGCGATCAAGGCCATGACCGAACTGGTCGCATCAAAGAAGCATCCGCCGCGCACCATGCGGGAAGAACTGGAACGGCTTGAACATTCCGGCATGCCGGGATTCGCCCATATGATGCGCAGACTGATGAACGGGCAATCTCAAATCTAAGGGTCCGGTTTTAACGCCCTCTCACCATGAGGGCTGTGCTGTTCATTTCACGTCGCAGACGGTGAAGGCGAAGCTAGTGAGGGTGCCGGTGGATTTGCCGTTGGCGAGGAGTTGGTCGATGTCGGGCAGGTCCTTGTTGTCGCTGGTCTGGTTGAGGGCGTATTGGGTGCCGTCGGGTGCGGTGAAGCGCATGACGGGGTCGCCTTTGGTGTCGTGCGTGCAGCTGACGGTGCCGTGGTCGACGGTGAGTGGCCATGTGTGGCCGAGTTGGTCGGCGCTGATGTCCTGCGGGTTGCTGGTCGCGGTGATTGTTTTGCTGCCGTCGGTCGGGTAGTTTTCGGGGTGCTTGATTCCGTCCATGCAGGCGGTCAGGCTCAGGGCCATGATGGCGGCGAGACCGGTGGCCGTGATGGTGCGGATGGCGTGTGTCGTGTTGGTCATGCTGGTTTCCTTTGTCGTGTTCGGCGGTGTTTTGGTTGCCGGTTCTCCGGCCGTCAGTGGTGGTCGGGGTGTTCCTCGATGAGGGTCATGTAGCCGTCCTCCAATGTGGGTTCCATGGGGTGCGCGTTGGCGGGCGGATTGTCGGTGATGACGCGGTAGCGTACGCCTCGTGCGGTGGTGACGGCGTTGGCGACGATCATGCCTGCGGGTGGCGGGGTGTTGGCCGGCTGGGTGAGCCAGACGCGGCCCGCGGCGTGTCCGGTGAGTTGTTCGGTCGGCCCGTCGTAGCGGATGCGGCCCTGGCGCAGGACGAACACGTATGGGCAGGTCTGTGCGATGTCGTCGAGGATGTGGGTGGACAGGATCACGGTGCGCTCGCCGCCGAGGCCGGCGAGCAGCGTGCGGAAGCGCATGCGTTCCTCGGGATCGAGTCCGGCGGTGGGTTCGTCCACGATGATGAGCCGGGGATCCGCCATGAGAGCCTGGGCGATGCCGACGCGGCGGCACATGCCGCCGGAGAAGCCGCCGATGCGCCGGTCGGCCACGTCCGTGAGTCCGACCCGGTCGATGAGCTCGCGTGCCTGGCGCATGCGCTCCCGGGTGTCGTCGATGCCTTTGAGGACGCCCACGTAGTCGAGGAATTCGAGCGGGGTGAGCTGCGGGTAGGGTTCGATGTCCTGCGGCAGGTAGCCGAGCGTGCGTTTGAGCGCGCGGCGGGTTTTCGCGTCCTTCAGATCGTGGCCGTCCATGAGCACCTGGCCCGACGTGGGGCGGATGATGCCGGCGAGGATGCGCATGAGCGTGGTCTTGCCGGCGCCGTTCGGCCCGATCAGGCCGACCATGCCGTGCGGCAGGTCGCAGGTCACGTCGTCCAGTGCGCGGGGCTTCCTCGGGAAGTCCTTGGTCAGATGGCTGATGGAGATGAACATGATGCTTTTCCTTCCCGTGTCGATGTTTCCGATGAGGGTTCCGCCGATGCTGTTCAGCGTGCCGTGCGTGGGCGTGCCGAGCACCATCCGCCCAATGCCATGAGTAGTATGGCGGCGGCGAGCTGCGCGATCAGGGATAAGGCCGCGTTGGCGGGCGTGCCGGTGACCGCGAGGATGCCTCCCGCGGCCGGGTAGACGGGTTTGAGTCCGAACCATCCGGCGCCGACGGCGTCGCCGATCACGTTGAGGATGGTGCCGTTGACGGTCGGCACGGGCAGCATCGGCGAGGAGAACACGAGCGCGAACCATGCGAGCACGCCGGCGATGCGCGCGACGATCATGGGCAGGATCGCGCCGAGCAGCGAGGACAGGCTCATCGCGGTCAGCACGGCCGGCCCGGTGATCGTAAGCCCGGCGGCCAACGCCTGCGGGACGGCCCGCCACGAGCCGTGCAGGGTCTGCGTGACGCCGGCGCAGGCCAGCAGCAGGAGCGACGGGGCGATGAGGATCAGGAACGCGCCGAGCGTGCGCGCCGCGGCCAGCACGGGCGCGGGTGTGGGCGTGGAGTCCTCCAACTGGCCGATGCCGAGCCGGTCGTGGCGCGTGTGGAAATCGGTGAACGCGGCCATGTAGGCGATCGGCATGAACATGGCCATCGTCTTGGCCATGAACGCCAGATCTCCCGCGCCGTGGTCGTGCGGACCGGCAGGGGAGATCACGCCCAGCAGGAGCGCGAACAGGGCCAATGGGACGGCCGCAGCCCATAGGGAGCGTTGCCGCCACACGATGAACAGGTGGACGCGGACCAATCGCGGGAAACCGATGCGCATGCTCATATGCTCCTCCTCGCAAGCGTCACGTTGCGTTCCTCGTCGCCCAGCAGCCGCCACGCGGCCCCGACGGCGATCACGGCGGCGGCGAGCGGTATGCCGCGCTGCGCGACCGGGTCGAGCACGTACGGGTCCCACAGGAGGGCGAGGAACATCCATACCGCGACCACCGCCATGACCGTGGCCTGTGTGGACGCGGTCATGGCGGTGGTCGCGAATCCGGCCGCCCCCACGACCAGTACCGCGCCCGTCGGCGCGATCAGACTCATCCATCCCAGGTCCTGCGGCCACAAGCCCAGCACGTGCAACGGCGCGAACATGAGCACGGCGCCGACCAGACCGGACAAGGCCGTCAGGACGAACCGCGTGGACTCAACGCGCCGCCAGCCCACGGGCGTGGACTCGCTCGCCTCGACCAGCGGGTCGCCGGTCAACGCGACCGCCACGCACACGCCCGAACCGATCACCATCAGCTGGGCGAGCCAGTTCACCACCGTCAACGTCTGCGTACGCGACCACACGCCGAACACCATGATGCCGGCGGCCGCAACAGTAATCCCGCAGACCACGGGCGCCGCCAACAATCCCGGGCCGATGCGCCTGGCCTGCGCGCGAATCATTCCCGACATGCCGTCCCTCCCTGAAGTCCGAAAGTTCGACGGCCGTTCCTTATCGTCCGTCACCAGATAGGTAGCGGTCGCCGACCGCATGGTTCACGCGACACGCCGAACGACCACCGGCCGACTCATCGACCTTGATCCGTTCAGACGGCCGCGGCCGCCACGCGCGCCTCGGACAATCGTCCAGCGAACGCCACCGCCACCGCGCACGCCAGCAGACCCGCGACGGCCAGCAGCGGCTGCCCGAATGTCCGGGTCATATCGATCCAGCCCGCGGACGGCAGGCCCATGAGCCCGAGCAGGTCCGTGCGGATCACGGCGACCAGCAGCAGGCCGACGCCGAAGCCGACGCCCGTGGAGAAACGGATCGCGAGCATCGCGCCCACGCCGGCGACCAACAGCAAAGGCGACAGCCACCCGACCAGCAGCACGCCGAACGCCCCATAGTCCTGCACGCCCATCACAACGGTCACCAACAGTCCGAACACGACGTCGCAGGCGAGTACGAACGCCAACCGGACCAGCGTGACCGCCCCCGGCCCCAACGGGGTGGCCGACGAGATCATGTCCGCGCGGGAATCACCGAACGCCATCGTCACGCTCAACAACACGCCGGCCAGCACCATCGAGCAGAACGCGCGGGACACGACCGTCACCCCCCAGCCGACCGCGAAGAACCGCGCCCCCAATCCGGCGAACGCCATCAACGCCAGCGTGGCCGGCACCACCTGCCACGGCACCACCCTCGTCTGCCGGCCCAGCAGCAGCATGAACAACCGCAGGCTACGCGCCCACGACCATGCGGGACCATCCAACGGGGACCGCGATGCGCGAATGCGCGCCATCAATGCCGTCACGGGAGGCGTTTCTCCCGAACGGGATCGTTCCACGGCGGCCAATGCCGCGAGCAGACGCTCGTCGGCCTCATCGTCCGTCAAGCGGCCGGTCGTTTCGTCGATATGATCGGTCATTAGGGTTCACCGTTCCTTTCCAGCCGCATCATTCTGGCGGTCGAGTTGCGCGCGCAGCAGACGGCGCGCACGCGAGACACGGGATTTGACCGTGCCCTCCGGCACGTCCAGCAGGCTGGCGATCTGCCGGTACGGCAGGCCATGCAGCCACGCCAACGTCGCCGTCTCCACCAGTTCGACGGGCAGACGGCGCAGCAACGACGTTAGATCGTCCATGCCCGCTTCGGACAGCACGACGGTCTCCGGGCTCGGGCCATCGTCACGCGGTTCGGGCGCGTCGTCCAACGCGGTCACGTTCGGGCGCACGCGCCGTATACGCATATAGATCTGGCGTTTCGCGATGCCCAGCAGCCATGACAGCACCTTCGCGTCACCATGGAACGCCTTCGCCGACCGCCAGCAGCCCAGCCACACGTCGGCGCACACCTCCTCGGCCGTGCCGGTATCCGGCACGCGTGCACGCACGAACGCCCGCACCGCCACAGCGTACCGTCCGTACAGGGTCTCGAAGGCGCGCTCGTCCCCGGAGGCGACCCGCGCGAGCAGATCCTCGTCGCGCGTCGCCTCCCCACCGGGCGAGGTCATGTCATCCTGCGTATGCTGCTCCTTCCACGGCACATCGTAGACGGGTATCCATCGGTTTACGTAGCGGGGAACGCGCAGACGGTTCACGGCACGGGCGCCGACACGCCCGGAGGATCGTCAGATCAGGTCGTAGGGCATGCGCCTGAACACCCTCCAGAACGCCAGAAGCGCAAGGGCGATCACGGGCTGCCACGGCATGCCGGCAAGCGTCAGACAGGCGAACGCCACGAACCGTGCCATATAGAACAGGACCCGGCGTGCGCCCGAGCGCGGGACTGTCTCGCAGGTCATATGCGTGTAGCCGCCTCCCAACGTGCGCCCGTCCCGCAGCCAGGGCACCAGCACCTCGAAGACGAACAGCATGAGCAGGAACATCAGCCCTGAGAACCCCAACCCGCCCAGCACGCGGTCGGCATCCGCACCGGGCCTGCTGCCCGAGACCAATGCGTGGGCGACGTTCGCCGCGACGGCCAGCGGCAGGGCCGCCGACATCACGAGGCCCATGTCCACGAGGAACGCGACCAGACGCCGGATCAGACCGGGACGGGTCACCGTCACCGCATTCGACTCACGCACGGGCAGGAGCCGGTCGAACACCAGCGCGCACCCGTACCCGGCCAGCGCGCCCGACGTGTTCCACGCCAGATCATCCACGTCGAACAGGCGATACGCGCACGGGAACATGCCCAGCGCTCCCGTCAGCTGCATCGTCTCCACCAGCAGCGAGACCAGGAACCCGGCGACGAGAGCCGTGGAAAACCCGCGGCGGAACACGCGCCTGACGATGAATCCGAGCGGCAGGAAGAACATGACGTTCATCACGATCTGCAACACCGCATCCAACCCGTCGGTACGGATGTCGTCAATGAACCGGAACAGGTCCAGCTGTGGCGTCAGATGGTGGGCGGCGCAGAACGCGACGGGATCGGACGGCAGCGGGTACAAGGTGAAGCACAGCAAGCCGATCGCATACAGCACCGTGCCATACGCGGACAGGACCGCCGGCAATCCAAGCCGGTTATCGCGGTGATACAGCATCGCCAGCACCGGAACGGTCAACGCCATGGACACCACCGGCCACAACGCCAACGCAAACAGGAACGGAACCGTAAACGCCGACAGAAAACCCATGATCACTCCTCATTGAAGGCTACTTGTAATAGTTGGTAGCCGTGACTTCGCGATAGGTTCACGCTAAAAATTCCCGAGGTCTCATGATGTTTCGCATGAGTGATGTTCCGGGACGTTATCAGTGCTATAGCAGCCCGTCGCGCTCGCCGATCTCGAACAATGGTTCGGCCTATTCGCTGAAGTTTCGGTAGCTAGACTCGTTTCACCGCCTTGAGCAGCAGCCATGCGCTTATCGCGGCGACGGCGATGCCGACCGGAATCACGTAACCGGCGAATCCTGCCCCGCTTAGCATCCATGTGGTCGGTATGACGGCGTGCAGGATTGGCGCGTTTTCGAACATGCCGGAACTTACCGTGAGTCCGGCGACGATGAAGAAAGCGACAACGTTCCAGGAGACAAGGGGACTGGTCCAGACCCGCAGGACGAAGCATGCCAAGGAAAGGACAACGGCGGTGAATGCGAGCATCAGGACGGTATGCGATGAAAGCGGTCGCTCATTGACGACGAATCCGACGGCAAATCCGTATATCAGGGTCAGACAGACGTTGACCGCGACGCCGAGCGACAGTGACTTCAGACTGAAGCGGAGCAGGAGCCGATCGTGGATGCTGAAGGAACGATACGAGCCGGGCACTCTCGCATGGGAGAAGACAAGACCTGCCGCGGCTATGGGAAGCGCCATCACCATCGCCGACTGCACCACCGCGCCCATGTTCCCGTAACGCAAAAAGAACAGCGGAAGAAAAAGCACGGCCATGAAGGCAAGCGTCGACCAGCGGATCAATGCCACATGTTCAATACGGAACAGGGATTTCATTTCGGATTTCATTTCTTTTCCGCTCCTTCGCGATGGAACCAGCTCAGCAGAACGTAGACGACAATATAGGCGATCCAGAGCGCCACAATCGGCACGCCCATCACGGGGTCGATAGACGATCGGCTCCCCGTTTCCGCCGGCGACATTACGGTGCCGTTCAGGTTCAGGCCGACGGTCCGTAGAGCGGCTGCAACGTAGGGTGTCGCGTAGTCGGGAAGGTCGCCCGGCAGAATAACCCATACATAGCACAGGACGCCCGAGACGATCCCGGCAATCTTGGGATCGGTAACGATCTCGATTATCGAGTAGATCAGGGCAATCAAGAAGCTTTGCAGTACAACACAACGCAAAACGATGGCCAGATTCGGGTGCATCTCGACGCCCGTCAGGATCATGATGGCGTCGAAGCATAATACGCCGAGCAGGTTCACAGCGGCCAGGACCAGAGCCCGGAATACGGTTCTGAGCGAGCTTGGCTTCCAAGCGAAATACACCCGGCGGGGCAGGCCTCCGTAGTGCGCCTTCAAGACCCTGTCATCGTATGCGAAGAGCAGCGAAAGACAGATCAGCGGCTGGGTGCCGGTGAAATAGACGCAATACCCACCGGTTATCGGGGTCCCGTTCGCCGCGCCTGAAATCCAGGCACCCAGCAGGAGGGACGCTATGGCGCCGAACACCGCGGCGAGGAAATACCACACGTTCCAGTAGTAGTCGATCAGCGTTCGAATGGGAGACGCAGTACTCACGACCCTACCTCCCCTGGTACAGATCCGCGAGGTCCACCCCGGTCAGATCCGGGATCTGGACCGCTTGACCATGACGGATCATGATGCATTCGTCCGGGACTCCCTGGATCTCATGGAGCAGATGCGTGGAGATGACGACGCAGTTCCCCTTGTCCCGATAGGCGCGAAGCGTTTCGGACAGGGCGATCATGCCATCGGGGTCCAGGCCGTTCTGCGGCTCGTCAAGGAACAGGAACCTTGGACGCGGCACGAGGGCGAGACAGAGTTCCAGACGCTCCTTCATGCCGGTCGAGTAGTCCTTTGCCTTTCGTCCATGTGCCGTGCGATCGATGCCCGCATTGTTCAACGCCGTCTCCGGATCCACGTCCAGACCCCAGAATGCGGAGACTACTTCAACGTTCCGCCTGCCACTCAGGTAGGGGAAGAAACTGGGGTGGTCTATTGCCGCGGACATCTCGTTGATATTCGTCTGGGTGTATGTGACCTGCCCGCTCACGGGTTGTATCCGTCCGAGCAGCGTCTTCATCAACGTGGTTTTGCCCGTGCCGTTCGCTCCGAGCAGACAGATGATTCTGCCCGTCCTTAGCTGCAGGTTGATGTTGCTGACGATCGGGGAATTCCTGTACCCGATCGAGAGATTGGTGGCCGATATAGCTGGCATGATTCACCTTTCAAAAGAAGACGGTCTCAAAGGCAAAAGCCAAGGAGCCTTGCCCCCCCCCCCCGGCCGCGTGTCTAACGACGCTGCTTACCATTGGCATCCAAAGGGGGATGCTGTTTCCATGGTCTTCCCCTCCACGTGGAATATCCATCGATCACAGGAATGAATACGCGCCTCATACTCAAGGATGAGGCTCCATCCCCATGGTGTCGCGCTCGCTGCAGTGTCATACTGAAAGAGGGAGCGGGGTTGAATCGGTCTCACACGAAGGGGTATGACCATGAACGATATGCGACGGGCCACGCGGCGAGGAGGCGGCGGACGTCCGATACCGACGGATGATGCGGTACGAATACGGGATCGTGATCTGCTCACCGAGGATCATCCGGTTCGCCGGTATGTGGGCGAGCCGTTGCGGCTCAAGGCGCCGTTGCGCGGTCTCGCGTTCGCGGCCGTGCTCGTCGGCATCATGGTGACCGTCCAGGTCACGGGAGGGGTCATTCTCTCCGTAACGACGGGCAGAGATTCGAAGATACTGATGTCGATGATCGGCGAGCTGACGGGCGCGATCGCAGCCTATGCGGTCGTTGTGTTGGCGATGGAAGGGCGCCGCCATCCCGTGGAATTGCGGCCGTCGCGCATAATCGGCCTGCTGTGGGGCGGGCTCATGGCGTTCGCCTGCATGGCGGCATGCCTGACCGTCATCGCCCTGTTCGGCGGATATCGGATCGTCGGATTCAACGCCGGCTATAATCCGTGGGCCGACCTGCTGACGATGGGACTGGTGGCCGGTGTCGCCGAGGAGATCATCATGCGGGGCATCCTACTGCGCCTGGTCGAAGAGGGCCTCGGCTCATGGGGCGCGGTGGGCGTGTCCGCGCTCGTGTTCGGCCTGCTGCACGTGACCAACCAGGACGGCACGCTGTGGGGCGGCGTCGCGATCGCCATCGAGGCGGGACTCCTGTTCGGCGCGATCTACCTGGCGACGCGCTCCCTGTGGTGGTGCATCGGCTTCCACGCCATGTGGAACATCGCCGAAGGCCCGATCTTCGGCTCCGTCGTATCCGGCACCGGCTCGCAGCAGTCATGGCTGGTCGCACGCTGGAACGGACCGGACCTGCTGACCGGCGGATCCTTCGGCCTCGAGGCCAGCATCGTCCCGGTGATCCTGCTGGGCGGTCTCGCCATCGCCATCCTGATCCGCCTGCAGCGTGACGGTCGCATGCTCGCACCGAACTGGATACGCAACAAACGATTCCCCGCCGAATCATGAATCATGCCGGCGGCCGGCGTGCCGTGACACCAGCCACCGGAAACCCCGCCGGCCATTCGGACGGAACGGTCAGAACAGGCGCAGCGGCTCCTCGCGGACGACGGACCGGATGAGCCGGCGGTCATGCACGCCGGCACGCTCGGCCTCGTCGAGGGGCGCGACCTCGTGGAAGGCGAGCGCGCGGGACAATGCCAGACCATGCTCGTGAACCGGTTCCAGCAGCGTCGAACCATCAACCGTCGGATCCAGCCACGCGTCACGCATCACGGGCGACACGAGCATGGGCATGCGATCATGCACGCTCGCCGGACCATCCACGGCCCCGCAGGTGATGATCGTCGCCGTCAGCAGCCACGGCATCGACCCGGACGCCCGCCACCACGAGTACAGTCCCGCCATAAACAGCGGCGCATCGTCGACGGCATGGAAATAGAACGGTCGCACGCCACGCCACTCGTAGTAGCCCGACGCGGGGATGACGCATCGCATGGACCGCGTCGACTCGGCGAACGTCGGCTTGGACGCGGCCGACTCCACGCGCGCGTTATACGTGGGATACGGCAGACCGTCGGTCGTGCTCCACCGGGGGACGAGCGACCAGCGTGCACCGGTCAGATGACGACGCCCATCCTTTCCCTGGGCCACGACCGCAATGGTCTGCCCGGGCGCGACATCATACGAAGGCTCCGGCAGTTCGGGACCATCGACGTCATCCCCATCCACGGAGAACCCCTCCGCCACGGCATTCCAATCCAAGTCGATCGCGAATCTCCTGCACATGCCCGTCCACCTTCTTTCCTGCTCAGCCATTGTATGGCGTCGGGGGACGACCGGACAGGTCCCGAAGCGGCCCCGGTCCCGCCCCGCCGCCCCAAACGGGCGTTCCGGGAACGCGTGGAACTTCCCATCCGTCACGACCACGACCGGCGTACAGTGACAGGCATGCTCGATCACATCACCCTGCACGTGCGCGATGTGGAACGCAGCATCGCGTTCTACCGGCAGGCGCTCGCACCCCTCGGCTACATCGTCAAGGCCCACCATGAGCCCACGCTCGGCTTCGGCGTCGACGACGGCACCCCGCACTCCGACTTCTACATCTCACCGATCGATACCGACGATCCCGCGGACACCCGGGCAACCCCGGTCACGCATATCGCCTTCCTCGCCCCCGATCATGAAAGCGTCCACGCATTCCACGAGGCGGCGCTCGCCGCCGGGGGAACGGACAACGGCGCACCCGGCCCCAGACCCTACCATCCGGGCTACTATTCGGCGTTCGTCCTCGACCCGGACGGCAACAACATCGAAGCCGTGACCGACTGGGCCGGCTGGTTCACCCACAGGGCCGACAACCCGGCCGACAGGCAAAGCCTCACACAAGCGTGACGCTCAGCGCACTCTGACCCGACTCGCTTCCCGTCCACACGCCGTCGGTACGATTCCAGCTCATCCCGTTCGCGCGTACGGCGTCGATGCCGTACGCACGGGCCTGCGTAACCAGCCACGTGGCCGCCTGCCAGGTGAGCCGTGTGGCACCCGCGTCGGACAGGCCGGCCGGCACCGTCAGCGTGAGCGTCTTCGACGACCCCTCCGCCGCGCTCGCCGACGATGATGCCGACGCCGACGCCGACGATGACGACGAGGCGGTACCGTTCGCCGTGCTCCCATCGGCCGTCGCGCTCGCCGTGCCCGTCGTGACGCTGATCGTGGGGAACGTCTCGCCGAGCGCGGCGACGAGCCCGTTATGGTCGGAGGTGCTTGCCGGTTCGAGTGCGCAGGTGGCGCCGGCCGGTACCTCGCCGGTCAGGGCCTGTGCCCAGGCGCGGGCGAGCCCGTCCCAGTTCGCGTACAGGTCGGGGTATCCGGAGCGTTGCACCTCCTGGGCGGCGTCCTCGGTGGGGATGGTCTGCCAGTCGGGCACTTTGACGAGCGCGTCGTAGAACGCGTTGGCCGCGTAGGTTTCGTCCGTGAGCTGGTCGACGCTTCCCCATCCCTGGCTGGGCCGCTGTTGGAAGAGTCCCACGGAGTCGAGGTCGCCGTAGGTGATGTTGGTGAGCTTGGATTCCTGCATGGCGGTGGCGAGCGCCACGGTGGCCGCATGGTCGGGCAGGCCCCGGTCGATGGCGATCCGGGTGATGAGCGCCGCGTTGGCCGCCTGCGTGGGGTTGAGGGGCATGGTGTCATTTCCGGCCGTGCAGTAGGCATCGGACGCGGAGCGTGGGGCGGGCGTGGTGTCCGTGCGGCGCAGGTTGATCAGGAGGACGATCATGGCGATGGCGGTGAGTGCGGCGACCATGGTGAGCATCACCGCGATCGCCGTGCCGATGCCGCTTCGCCGGCCGCCCCGTCCGTAGTGTGCGTGTCGTCTCATGCCGCCTCCATGCTGTGCCGTTTGTGCCACACATCGTGTCATTCGCAGCTGACATTGCGTTCGCGCAGGGCGTTCCGGCGGACAGTGGTGGAGGGGTGGCCTCCCCATTTCCGGGGAGACCGCCTTGGGAGGCCGGTTCAGGCGAGCCAGCCGGGCCGGCCGTTGCGTACGGCCCGTGTGCCGGTGGTGGTTCCGGTGGCGATCTCCAGTCGGAGCGCCGATTCGGCGAGCCGGTCGAGGTCGCGGCCCAGCCACCAGGAGATGAGGATGAGCGTGCCGCCCAGGCTGGCCCGGCTGACGTTGGCGGCGGCGAGCGCGCTGGCGGGCAGTCGGTTGGCGATGCCGGTGAGCAGGGCGCGCATCATGCGGATGCGCGTCTGGTCGGGGCGGATCCGCACGTGGGAGAGGAGCTCGACGGCGGTGTCGGTGAGCCGTTCGGCCTGGTCGGTCTGCGTGTCGGGGTCCGTGTCGTAGGTGATGTCGTCGATGATGAACCGCAGTTCGCGGTCGCGGGCCGTTCGGTCCTTGTCGGGGATGAGCCGTTCGACCTCGCCGATGATGAGCGCGGCGATGACGCTCGGTGCGGCCGGGGAGGCCATGGCGTCGATGAGGATCTGCATGTCCCGATCCGGGCCGTCGGCGAACAGGCGGTCGGTGCCGCCCGCGGCGATCGCGTCGGCGAGGAGGTGCTGGAATGCTCCCCATACGTCGTGGCGGGCGTTGACGGAGATGGTCAGCTGGTCGAGGCGCAGCGCGGTGTGCACCTGGTGCGGGGCGAGCCGGTTGGCCTGACGGTCGAGGTGCAGGCGCAGGAGCAGCGTCTGCCGGCTGGTGTCGCCGGCCAGGGTGAACGGGGTGAGGGGGATGGTGGGGGAGTCGAGCCGCTGTACGGCCTGCACGTCGTAGGGCTTGAGGCCGCGGATGCGGCCGCGGCGGTCGGGTGCCGGGTATTCCCAGCGGGGCAGGGCGATGCCGTCGGGGCGGATGTAGGTCCTGAGGTAGGGGGTGCGTTCGTCGGTGACGATGAGCCCGTTGCCCATGTCGGTCACGTCCACGGTGCGCGTCGATGCGCGGAGGCGTTCGGATAGGGCGGACAGGTTGATGGGGGAGATGCTGGTGGTGTGTGCTGGGCTGATCGACTGGATCGTCGTCATGATATCCTTTCGTTCCTGTTGGTTGGTCCTGTTCCAGTCCCCTTGAGAGCGTGTGGATACACTACTCCCTCGGTTTCTGGTCAAGGCGTTCCAACTGAGGAACGAAGGCATGAAAAATCAATGCACGAGACCGGAGTATAGCATGCTTTCTGGTCTCGTGCAACGTGTCGGTATTGTTCGGATCCCGATATGCGGACGGCCTCCCCTCGGTGATGAGGGGAGGCCATCCGCATGGGGAGGCGTGTGACGGGTGGTGGGCCGGTCGCACACCTATTGTCGAGCCGGCTTTATTCCTGCCAGTCGGATTCGAATGTGGGCTTGAGCTTGGCGAGCGCGTCCTTGACGCTGCTGTTCGGGTCGGCGAGCACCGCCTCGAGGCTCTTCTCCACGTCGGTGGTGGCCTGTTCGGAGCTGGGCTTGATGGGTGCGGCGATCAGGTTCCGGGTCGCGTCGGCGAGGATGGGCGCGATGGCGGTGTCGGCGGACGTGTACTTGCTGTCCGTGATCGCGGAGGTGCGGATCGGAATGTAGCCGGTCTGCACGCCCCAGGTGATCTGGTTGTCCTTGCCGGTCAGGTACTTCTCGTACAGGTAGGCGGCGGTGCGCTGCTGGCTGGACGCGGAGGTGAACATGTAGATGTCGGTGCCCTGCTGGATGGCGTGCTTGGACGGTTCGGGCGCGGCCGCGTACGTGAACTTGCCGGCGGCGCCTTCCTTGACGAACGATTCGCCGGCGCTGGAGCCGATGTACATGCCGACCTTCTCGCTGGCGAACGGGGCGCTCATGTACTGGTCGGTGCCTGCGGTGCGCAGCCAGCCGTCGCGTACGCCGTCCTGATAGTAGGTGAACGCGTCCTGGGACGCCTTGCTGGTCACGTCGAGGTCCTTGCCGAACTCGCTGCCGTGGTCGGACAGGTACACGGAGTAGAAGTTCTGCAGGGAGTCGAAGCCGGCGCCGGGAATGCCTTTGGCGTCGTGGATCGCCTTGGCGGTGGTCTCCAGCTCCTCGAAGCTGGTGGGGACCTTCAGGCCGAGCTCGTCGAACATGTCCTTGTTGTACCAGAGCACTTCGGTGGACTTGTTGAACGGCATGCCGTAGATCTTCCCATCGAGCGTGACGCTCTTGCGCAGGCCTTCGAGCACGTCGTCCCAGTTGTCGAACTTGAGGTTCTGGTCCTTGGATTCGATGTACGGGGTCTGGTCGACGACCAGGTCGTCGTCGATCGCGTTGATCATCCAGCTGGAGTACGCCTGGGTGATCGTGGGCAGGTTCTTCGGGCTCTGCTGGGCGGCGGTCAGCTTCTGCTGCAGTCCGTCGTAGCTGGACTGGTTCTGCAGTTTGACCGTGATCTTCGGGTTCTCCTTCATGAACGCGTCGGTGATCTGCTGCAGGGTCTTCTCCTGGTCGCCGGTCATGCCATGCCAGAACGTGATGGTCACGTTCCCGGTGATGGTCGTGTCCGGCGTCGCCTCGGACGTCGTGTCCTGTCCGCTGCCGGTTGAACCGCAGCCGGCTAGGGCGAGCGTGGCGGCCAGCACGGCCGGCAGCAGTGTCCTTCTGATCCTCATGATGGTTTCCTCTCTTGTCGGTTGGTTGTCGTCAGGGTGACGTTCAGGGTTCGACGATCATGCCGGGACGGGGGATGACCGTCCTGCCATACGGATTGCGGTACCGGTCGGGACGTTCCCCGTGCACCGGGATGAGCGTACGCGGCCGGACCATGTCGATGATGCCGATCGCCTGCTCCACGTACGCGTGTCCCGAACAGTTCACGTCGTACGCGCGGATGCCCCGGTCGGTGAACCGTCGCATGAACGGCTCGTACGCGGGGTCGAAATCACCCAACGGCAGGGCTCCCGTATGCAGGTGCAGGCCGCCGGCGGCAAGCCGGTCGAAAACCCGGTCCTGCGCCATGGCGTCCAACTGCCAACAGTAGTCGTGACGGTCGGCGATCAGCCGTTCGATGTCCACTTCCATGCCCGGGTCCAGCGTGTCGACTGTCCGCTCGCCGGGCAGCCGATAATAGTAGGATTTCTCGCCGGTGACGGCGGCGAGCACGCCGGCAGCCCGCGCGGCGAGCACGATCCTGCGCGGCGAGAAGGCGATGAGATGACGGACGCGTTCCACGTCGGTGGGATAGTAGTCGAACGTGATCTGCCGGCCCGGATTGGCCTCGATCAGGCCGACCAGTTCGCGCAGCACGTCGGCCTCGCTGGTCTCCGCTTCCACGGCCGGCTCGCCGGGCTCGCGGAACGAGATGCTCACCCCCTCCATGATGAGCATGTCCACGCCACGATTGGCGGCGAGGAACGCCATGGAGTCACCGCCATGCCAGCCGTGGAAGCGCAGGTCACCCGTGTATGCGATGGACGCGTCCGGAGTGTCGATGCGGAAGCCGGCCGCCCCGTACGCGTCATGATCCACCGGCATGAGCGTCACCTGGATCGCTCCGACCGTCACCCGGCCGCCGGCGGGCACGCCGATGATCGGCCGCGTATGATCCCACCCGTCATGACGTGCCCCGGCCGGCAGGCAGAATCCGCCGAACGCGTTCATCGCCCGCACCAGGCGACGCGTGTCCTCCATCATGTACAGGGGGACGGCCGGGTCGATGAGATTGATCATCGCCGAATGATCCAAATGCGCGTGCGAGACGAAGACGGCGACATGATCATGATCGTCACGCCACTCGTGGCCGGGCACCGGAACATCCCGGTCGAACACGCCCGGCAGATAGGGGACGACGCCCGAAGCCACCAAGCCCGGCAGGTCCCGCGGCGTCTCGCCGGCGGCCGGATCGTACACGCAGCCGAAATCGAACACGATCCGATCCCGACCATAGTCGACCAGGATCAGGTTCCCGCCGATCGTGTCCGTGCCGCGCAGCAGCGTGATCCGCGTGCGCTCGCCGACCGTCGTCGCGCTCGCTGTGCTGCCGTTGCCGTGTGTGGGGTCAGCGTTTGATGCCATTGACGTGCACTCCTTCGATGATCCTGCGGTGGAAGACCGCGTACAGGATGAGGATCGGCAGCACGATGATCGTGCTCGCCGCCATCTGCAGTTGGACGGCCGTGCCGCTTTCCGTGACGAACGCGCTCAACCCGTTGCCTACCAGGCGCATGTCCGTCGTGTTGGTCACCAGGATCGGCCACAGGAACGAGTTCCATCCGGAGATGAACAGCAGCAATGCCATGGTGAACAGTGCGGAGCGTGACATCGGGATCATGATCCTCCAGATGTATTCCAGGTCGCCGCACCCGTTCACGATCGCCGCCTTGTAGTATGTGTCTGGGATCGCGGTCAGATACTGGCACAGGTAGAGGATGTAGAACACGCTGGCCAGAGAGGGCAGTATCAGCGCAGCATACGTGTCCAACAAGCCGAGCTGTGCGATCGTTCGATAGTTCGTGAACACGAGGATCTCATACGGCACCATGAGCAGCGCGACCATCATGCCGGTCAGCAGTCGTTTGAACCGGAACCGTAGGCGGACCAGTGCGAACGCGGCCAGTATCGTCGTCGCCAGCGTACCCACCGTCGACAGGCCCGACACGATTACCGTGTTCGCCGCATACCGGGCGAACGGGGCCGCGTGCAGCGCCTCCCCGAAATTCGACCATCGGGCGTGGGCGGGCAGCATGGCGGGAGGCACGCCCGTCGCCTCCTGGAACGACATGAGCGACGCCGACACCATGTACAGGAACGGGAACACCGTCATCCCCGTCATCAGCAGCACGAACCCGTACGCGAAAACCCTGCCCGCACGTCTCACTTCGACAGCCTCCTGACCAGCAGCGACTGCAGCAGCGTGAACACCAGAATCAGCATGAACAGCACTACGGCCGCCGCCATGCCCTGCCCATACCGGCCCTGCACGTAGAACTTGTCATACACGTAGAACACCGCCGTCACCGCACTGTCCGCCACGCCAGGCTTGCCATTGAACAGTACGTACACCTCCGTATACACCTTGAACGCGTTGATCAGATCCATGATCGACAGGAACGTGATCATCGGCGCCAACTGCGGCAGCGTGATCCGAGAGAACCGCTCCCACGCGGACGCCCCATACAGGTCGGCCACCCGATACAGCATCGGGTCGATCGCACGCAGCCCCGACAACAGGATCACAATGTTGAACGCCAACGACAGCCACACGCCGAACACGCACAACGTCACCATGCTCAACCGCGGATCATTGAGAAAATCAAACGGCCCCAACCCAACCAGGGACAACACGTAGTTCACCACACCATAATCACCATTGAACAGGTAGCGGAACACCACGCCAACCGCCACCACACTCGTCAGATACGGGACGAACAGCAGCGCCTCGAACACGCGCGACCCGCGCAGCCCGGAATCCACCGCCACCGCCAGCATCAACGACACCACCAGACCAACCGGCACCGTCACCACCGCAAACACACCCGTATTCACCAACGCGCGCACAAACGACGGATCCGCGAACACCGCCACAAAATTCGACCATCCCGCAAACCGCAAATGCCGCAACGTACCCGACTGAAACGCCATCACCAACACCCGCACCAACGGCAGCACATTAAACACGCCAATACACACCAACGCCGGCAACAACAACAGCCACGCCCGCGGCTGACGCTCCGCACTATACGAGCCAACCCGACCCAGCCAGCGACGCACCACACCAGCCATCAGTACAACCTCCCACCATCAGCGTCAAACACATGCACGCTCACACAATCCAACCCCACCAGCACACGATCGCCAGCCCGCGGCGCACGACGCACATCCACCACACACCGGCAGCGCTCGCCATCCGCCGTGAAATGCACCACCGCATACCGGCCGATCATCTCCACCGACTCCACCAGCACCCCGAACATCACCGGGAAACCATCCGACCCATCACCATCACAACCATCAACAATATGAAAATGCTCAGGACGCACACCCAGCACACACCCGCCAGCAGCCAACACATCCTCAACCTCACCAACAGGCCGACGAAAACGCGCCACATCCAACACATCCAATGGAACCGAAAAATCATCACCCGCCAACACGCGACGCCCAGCATCATACGACAAACGGAACGTATTCAAGGCAGGCGACCCCATGAACCGGGCAACAAACAGATTCGCCGGATCCAAATACAAATCCTGCGGGGCAGCGAACTGCTGAATCACCCCCTGATCCATCACAGCAATCCGATCCCCAATCGACAACGCCTCCTCCTGATCATGCGTCACAAACACCGTCGTCACCCGCGTCGCCTTGACAATACGCCGAATCTCCTCACGAATCGACAACCTAAGCCGCGCATCCAAATTACTCAACGGCTCATCCAACAACAACACACGAGGCTCCTGCACCAACGCACGCGCAATCGCCACCCGCTGCTGCTGCCCACCAGACAAACTCCCCGGCCGCAACCGCGCCAAATCCTCAATACCCGTCAACCGCATAAACCGACGCGCCCGCACCAACGCCTCACCACGAGACACCCTATGCTCCCCAACCCGCAAGGGAAACATCACATTCTCCACCACACTCATATGCGGATACAACGCATAATCCTGAAACACCATCCCAATACCACGATACTTAGGATGCACACAAACCACAGACCGACCATCAATACACACATCACCACCAGACGGATCCAACAACCCGGCAACAATGTTCAACAACGTCGACTTCCCACAACCACTCGGCCCCAACAAACACACCAACTCACCATCACACACCTCAAGACTCACATCCCGAAGCGCCTCGCGCTCGCCGTACCGCTTACTCAAATGCCTGATGGTGATGGACACAACGCCCCCAATCCCGAAACCCTTCGCCTAACCAGCATAGCAAGACCGACCGCACGCCACGAGACACAACAACGACCTAAACACGTGCCCCGCCATCCGACAACCCCTCATCCCCATCACGCACCAAACGCAGATAATCCTGATCCTCCGACTTACGACGCGGCACCAGACTATCGATCAACGCATCAGCACGACCACGATTCCTCACATACAGAAAACCAATGACGGAAAACACGACCGCACCGATGAAATTCACCAGCAGATCCTCCATCGTATCGATCAAACCAATATCAAGATAACCACCAACACCCAGATCCACCCCATTAACACTGGTAGCAGTAATCCCATCAACACGCACCGGCGTATTCCCATGCGCCGGATCAAGAGCAACCGAACTGATCACATGAACAACCGTATCCTTCTGCATATCAAGACCAAACACCAAATCCATCGCAAACTCAAAGAACTCCCACACCACACCAATCGTCATCGAAAAACAAAACGACACCAACGACAAATACGCAGGAGACAACTCAAACCTGACCCGCTCCGACCGATTCAACAAATCCACCAACGAAAAACCAATAGCCGCCGCCAAAAAACCATTCAACGTATGCAACACCGTATCCCAAAACGGAAAGATCTCATAGAACGCACTGATCTCACCCAAAATCTCCGCAGCGAACACAAACGACAACATGATCACCTCAAGCACGGACGGCAACTCAATCCGAAACCGCACCTGCACAAACGCCGGCGCCATCAACATCAACAACGTCAACGCACACAAAAACACATTCTCATAATCACCATTGAAAAACTGCAACACAGCCATCGCAATAACCAGCAAACGCAGAATCGCATACACGGCAAACGACACCTTATGCTGATGAATCTCCAAATTCATCGCCCTACCAAACGTACGCGCCCGCTCACGCCACGAACGCCCACCACTATCCGTCATACTCATCCTTTCCCAGGCACCACTGCACGCTCCAGCCTACCGAACCACCATTATCTCCACGGCAAAACCCCACACACAACCAACAACACCGCCCTACAATCAACAACCGACAACAAGACACACAACCAACACCAGAAAAGAAGAACCACCATGTCACTCACCACCACACAACGAACCGCCACCATCAAAGAATTCAAAGACAACATGCGACGCCTCGGACTCACCACCCAACAACTCGCACAAACATTCAACGTCACCCCACACACCATCGAACGCATCATCAACCTCCAATCCAACCGACTCGAATACCCCTGGATCATCCGCGCCTACCTCATCAACCAAGCCCACCAACAAGACATCGAACTCACACCATTCACCGCACTCCGCGGAGACCCCCACGACTACTGGTTCCTCGACAACACCATCATCGACAACAACACCATCCTCGACTAAAACCCACCACAACCCCACAAACAAAACAACCGCGCTCGAAGGATAGGGGAGCGGGCACGGTCATCATTCCGCCGATCGAACAAGTGTACGAAATGGGGAGAGTCTGTTGCCATGCCACCTTTATTGGTGCTGTGATGCCATAATCGGGGCATGACACGATTTCTTTCCCGTTGGCTTGTGCTCACCATCGCGGCCGGCGTCATGGTAGCCATCCTGCCCGGCATGGAAGCGGTGGGGGAGCCGCCGATTCTCGGCGTAGCCGCATTCTCGCTGTTCCTCGCGCTGATCAACGCCTCGATCAAGCCGGTGGTGCATCTGATCGCCCTGCCGCTGTCGATCATGAGCTTCGGTATTTTCGCGCTGATTCTCAATTGGCTGTTCATGGAGCTTGCCTCGTGGCTTGCCCTGTCGTTGTTCGACGTGGGCGTGATCATTCACGGGTTCCTGTGGGCGGTGATCGGTTCGCTGATCATGTCGATCGTCTCCGGCATCGTCAACGCGGTGATAGGGGACTGACGGAACCGATCGACATCGTCAACAGCGGTAGTTCGGGGTCGTGCCTTCCACAAGGATGAGGCATGACCCCGAACTGTGTACAGGGGCCAATAGCAGCGGGAGTATGTCGGTGTTGCCAAACGAGATGATTAGCGGACAAGGAAAACCCATCATTTATAGACAAGTCTATATCACAGACATCTTCTATAATAAAAACCTACGACACCACCAACCACAAAGCAACTGCCCAAACAACGTCACATACCACCCCAGTACTGCACCGAGAGGAGAGGGCCTTGAACGAAATCATTCATTCTCCGACACGTCTGCGCGTGATGGCCACCATGGCGGAGCTCGGAGTGGGGCGACGCATCTCATTCAAACGCCTGGTGAAGCTACTCGGAGTCACCAAGGGGAATCTTTCGGTGCAGCTGAAGAAGTTGGACGAGGCCGGTTACATCACGATCATCAAGTCGTTCTCCGCGACCGGCATTCCGGCGACGCATGTGAAGCTCACGCGCGAAGGCAAGGCGGCGTTCGACCGGTATCTGGCCGATCTGCAGAAAATCCTCAAACCGGACTTCGACCTGTCCGAGGAACGGTCGGCGGACGACTGAGATCCCGGTCACGCGTTGACGATGGCAATCGAATCATATAAACTGAAGTTAACTTCACATGAAGTAAGCTTCAGTTTTTTGTATCCGCGCGATTCACCAGGGAGGTGAGGCGAATCGGTGAAAAACAAGGTACGTGAATACCGCAGAGCAGCGGGAATGACACAGCAGCAACTGGCGGACGCCGTATTCGTCTCCGCCCGCACCATCATCTCCATAGAGAAAGAGCAGTACAATCCCTCACTCATGCTGGCCTATCGCATGGCCCGCGTATTCGGCACCACGGTCGAGGATCTCTGTCTGCTCGAGGAAAACCGACGACTCGAAGACGAGAGGTGATCATCATGAAGATCCACGGACGCAAAACGCTGCACAGGGCGGTGATCAGCCTGTTCGCGGCGGCGTTCTTTCTGATTCAGGCGGTGTTCGTCACCGCCCCATATACGGGAATGCCGATTTTCGACCGCATTTTCAAGTGGACCCTTCCGGCCCTGTGGCTCGTTGCCGGCATGATGCAATTGGCAAGCGCATTCTCCGAGAAGATGTCGCTTGCCACGGAAGCCACCCTGCCGTTCGACGAACGCGATCGGCAGATCATTTCCCAGGCCAATGCCATGACCGCCAAGGTGTTGGAGGTGACGTTGGTCATCGTGATGGTCGGAACGCTGATGCTGTTGCCGATATATCACAGCGTGGTGCTCGGCACCATCGGCCTTACCTGCGGGATCGTGGTCTGCCTGATGCAGGCGCTGCGGATCGGTTTCGCGCTGTACTACCAGCGTGGATAGGATGGCTGGACGGCCCTGTGGGAGTCGTTCCGTGTCATGCCGCATATGACGTCGTATGCTAGCTTCTATATGCAATCGCACACGTGACGTATGGAAGAGCGAGGTCGGTTTTGGGTGATGTGAGACAGGAGATGGAACGGCTGCGACCGGTGTACGAGACCGGCGTGCTGCGACTGCTTCTCCGCACCAATTCAAGGATGTACGTGGCGCTGCTGCGCTCCGCATTCGATCCGCTGACCACGGAGCTGCCTCGTGAGATCCTGGAGGATCGTCTCGCTCAGGGATTGCGCGGGCTTGCGGAGATCGGTGACTACACGCTTGCCGAGGACCAGACCTATCAGTCGGCCTCGCGGCTGATTCTTGGCGAGCTCACTCGTGAGGGTGCTGGCGATTACGCATGGCTCGCCAACTCGTTGGATGTGGGAACACATCGGTTCCTGTACCGGCTCACCGCCCGCGCCCATCGTGCGATCGACGCGCTCACCAGACTCGATGACGATACGCAGAACCTGTCCGGCGCACAGGCGAACAGCATCATCATGTAGGTCGAGCATGCGCGCATGCAGCTGACCGAGGACCCCCGGGAACGTATCACCCTGCTCAATCGCGAGATCAAGGCCCGCAAGCATGAGATCAAGCGCATTCTGCAGGGGCGGAGTGACAATCGGCTGTCCGAACAGGATGTGGACGACATCATCGCGGTGATCCACAACACGTTGCGTGGTGTACCCGTCGAATTGCATGAACTGGCATTGTCCGAACGCGATAACGGCGACGAGCTACGGCGGCGCATGCAATCCGGCGGCATGAGCGTGGATGAGATCCTCACCGCATACCATGACGAATATCGTCGGGCCTTCCGCGAGTCCGACAGCGGCCGCCGTTTCGAGGACGCATTCCAGGTCATCGTCACCGACGAGGGCCGTCAGCAGATCGACGACGCCATGCGTGCCATCGCCAAGACCCCATATCTGGCAGGGGAGACGAACGCACTGCTCGGACAGGTCAAGTCGGAGCTCGCGCATATCTACGACGGCATCGAGGACGTACGCCGCCAGATGCGCGTCTCTGACGAGGCGGTCAGCCGTCTGGTCCGGCAGCAGACCGACACCCGGTATCGCACCATGCTCGACACACTGAACAAACTGTTCGTCAAACTTAATACCGAGGCGAAAGCCGACCCGGATGACAGTAGCGCGCCATATGAGACCGATACGGCATTCGTCCGTCTTGCAGGCCTTCCGACACGGCCAGCCAAGCCCATGACGCGCGCCACAACACCGGGGCTGGACGATCGTACGGACGCTCAGACCCCGCCTCCCGATATTCGTTCGATGATCGAAGTAGGAGGCCCTCGTCTCAAACGCATGGTCTCGCTCATCCGAGAAAACCCCTGTAAGCGCGGCGATTTGGTGGATATGGCCGCCAGCTTCAACCAATTGCCTGCGGAGGAACGGCGGGAAAGCGAGATCATCGGCTTTCTGGGCAGCATGCGCGCCGAAGGCGATGACTACGTGACCTGGCATTGCGTCACGCTCAATGGTGCGCAACGCTCCTGGAGAACCCGTCCGATAATGGTGGACGAACATCTGCTGGACGACATCATGGAGGAAGGATGAACGCAACGATGACCGGAATGATCGACGACGACGATGCCGTCAACGACGTCAATCCGAACGCCCTGTTCGAAGGTGATCTCAGCACTATGCCTGCCGACGCCCGCATGGCGGCCATTGCGCTCAAGCGCGATCGGTACATCGCCGGCAGCCTGTACGACACGGTATTGGACAATCGAGATGCAGTGGTTCGTTCCCTGAACAACGACATGCTGGAACTGGTGGTCAACGACCGGTATCGCATCATGTACGCCACACCGGTCAGTGGTCCGGACGTAACGATCCGGTCGTTGAAGACCCGTGCGAGCCTGACCCGCGAGGAGGCTGCGCTGCTCGCGTTCCTGCGTATTCGAGTGCTGGAGTACGAGAACGTGAATACCAACGTCGACCAATGGATCGTCGGTTTTGAGGAGATCCGAGCCGCATTGACCACCGGCGCAGGATATCTCGCCGCGCGCAACGACGAGGAGGGCGTGCTGAAGAAGCTGTCCATTACCGTCTCCATGGCGCTGACCCACGGATATCTGACTGCGGTGGAGAACGACGAAGGCATGTACCGCATCACGCCGCTGGTGCCCGTGGTCTTGGATCGTCGGCTCGCCAACGAATGGCTGAACGCGAATCCCACCGCCACCGACACGTCTGAATCCACATCACTGGAAGCGGGAACGGATGAATCGTACGAGGACGACGCTGTGGAAACGGATACCACAGAGCCAGCCGAGCATCGCGCAGTTACGGACGACGCCATAACACTGTTCGACGACGCGGACGACGATCATGACGACGTTCCCGCAGACACCGTGAACGATGAGGAGGGGAAGTGACCATGTCGTACGATATGCAGATCATCGCCGACCGATGGATGCTGGATAGTCGCCGCATCGTCAACTGGGGATCGTACGACGGCTATCACGAGTTCCGTCCGTCCACTGACGACAAGCTTCCGGTGACCCTGCTCGCCGGCGCCAGCGAGTCGGGCAAATCCACGTTGGTGGACGCGCAGATCTCCCTGCTGTACCCGACAGGCACGCCGTTTAACAAAGCGTCCAATGCCGGCCGCTCCGAACGCAGCGACTACACGTATCTGCGCGGCATGCTCGGCTACGGCAACAGCGGCGGCGGGGATGTCCCCGTGTTCCTGCGCGGTCGAGGCGATGACGGCACACCGCAGCCGGTGTGGGGCGCCATCGTGGACACCTACGTGAACCGCACGACCGGTCAGACGCTGTCGTGCGGCAAGTTCCTGTATCTGTCCGCCGGAGACGGTCAGGGAGAGGTTCGCCGCCAGTACGTCACATGGGATCATGCCATCGATCCTCGGCTGATGGACCGGTATCGCGACACCCCGTTCACCCCAACCCAGTTGAAGAACACGTACGACGGGTGCGACACGTTCCCGAACGCCGACGTGTTCCATGCGCACATCTGGCAGATCATGGGTCTGAGCGCGGAGGCATGCCGGCTGCTGCACAAGCTGCAGTCGGCGGATGCCCCATCCCGGCTCGACGACATCTTCAAGCAGGGTGTGCTCGGCGTACCGAAGGCGATCGAACTCGCCCAGGCCGCCGTCACGGACTACGAGCGATACGACGCGAACTTCCGCAGCATGGAGGAGAAGGCCAAGCGAATCGCCAAGCTCAGGGACATTCAGACCAGCCACGACGCCTACGTCGACGCCGTACAGCAGGAACGTGCGTTTACTGCGGTGGACCCCGACGACGAGCGGCAGGGGCATGCGACGGTTGCCGCCTGGGTGACGTCCCGTATGACCGGTGAGGTGCGCGCGCAGCTGCCACTTGACGAGCTCGCGTTGCAACGTCAGGAGCAGGAGCTTGAATCTCTGCAGCGCAAAGTCAATGATCTGCAGGAGCGCGTCACACAGATCGAATCGCAGATGCAGGAGCGCGACGGTGGTAATCTGAGCCGTCTGGAGACGGAGCTCGAGCAGGCCGAGCATGCGCTGGACGACGTACGGGAGCAGCGGAAACGCATGCAGGCACGGTTCACATCCGCCGGTGAAACCATGCCTGCCGATCGGCAGTCGTGGGAGGAATGCCGCGTTCGTCTCGCCGCGCTCGACGCTGATCTCGCGCAGCACAAGGCCGAACTGGAGGAGCGACGCAACACCGCCGTGGAGACGAGCGGCGGCATCAAACGCGAACTGGCCGTGCTGCGTCGCGACTATGAGCGTCAGCGCACGCAGCGCACCCGCATCTCCCAACCGATGGATGAGGCCCGCGCGCTGATCGCCAAGGCCACCGGCCTATCCGTGGCCGAGCTACCGTATGTGGCCGAGCTCATGGACGTACGAGAGGACGCCGAGGAATGGCGGAACGCCATGAACGTGGTGTACGGCCAGCTGGCCCAGACCATTCTCGTGGACAAGCGGCACGAACCGGGATTCGCGGCCAAGGTGAGCGCCATCGACCCCAAGCTGATGGTTCGTCGTACGTGGACGTTCGTGGACACCACGCGGGACTACATCTCCGACAGCGAGAAGGCGTGGATGTCCGGCAAGCTGCGCTATCGGGAGGATTCCCCGTTCGCCGACTGGCTGAAATCCCAGACGTGTTCCGAACGGCTGGACGCCCTGTGCGTGGATGCCATCGACGATGAGGATCGCTCGACGCGGCAGGTGCAGCGTGACGGACAGGTCAAGTCCGGCAAGCATGGCCATCATGGCAGCAAGGGCATGCACCCGGTCATCGGCTTCGTGACCGAGGCGTATCTTGAGGAGCTACGCGACCAGGTCACCGATGCGGAAGCCAGACTGGTCTCCGCCGACGACGAGTACCGCACGGCCAGCAACGACCTGGAGACGCTGCGGGCCAGGGAGGATCTGGCCGAGCAGCTGTCGTACACGCCGTGGGACAAGGTCGACGTCGATGGCGCAGAACGGCGGATCGCTGATCTCGAGGCGACCATCGATGCGATTCGTAACGATCCCGAACTGGCCCGGCTGCTCGACATCAAGCAGGGCCTTGTACGTGAGCTGAACGAGGCCCGTGAACACGCCGTCGAAGCCAAGATGGCAAAGCAGGGAACCGAACAGGCGATCCAGTCGGCGCAGCGGTGGCTGGAAGCGCATGCTCCTGCCGCTTCCGCCACCGCGAACGTAGGGCATACCGCCCGCCCGTCGGAGGAGGGAACGACGACACCGGTACTTGCCGACGATGTTCGTCAGGTGTTGGATGCGGCTTATGAGCGTGCATTCTCCAGCGTGCTCAACCATGATGACCGCGCCCATGTAATCGTCATGGCGGGCGCGGGGAAGACCGATGCCGATGGTGCGGGGAAGTCGTTCGTCGCCAGCACCGTGGCCAGCGTGGAGAGCGACCTTCGTCAGCGGATCGGCATGCTGCGCGCCGGCGTGGGTTCCGCACGGTCCGCCGTAGAGGATCGCATGGCCACGTACTGCGAACTATATGTGCCGGATGACGATACGGTCACGGCCAGCGTGGGGGACTATCGGTTCTATCAGGAGGAGCTGAGGAGTCTATCGCAACTGGCCGCAGTGAACGCCACCAACGAGGAGTACGTGAACTGTCTGGACAAGATGCTCATGGACTTCACTCAGCTCAATCGTGCGATCGACGCCGACGCTCGTGACATCGGCGATCAGCTTGACAAGATCAACGCCATGCTGCGCGGTCAGCAGTTCGGGCCCAAGCATGGCAGCCTGTCCATCGGCGCGGATGTCCGTCGTCCGGAGGCGGCATTCACCGGTCCGTTGAAGCGTACGATGGTCCTGCTCAACGAATGGAAGGCAGGCGGCGTTTCGACGCCGGAGGAGAATCGGCGGGTGTTCGCCCGGTGCGCCGGACTGGTGAACCGTCTCCGAACCGAGCTTGAGCAGGTACGTGACGCAAACGGCATCCGCAGCTACGGCGCCCGCAATCTGGATCCACGCTGCCGATCATCGTTCTACGCGGTCGTGCATCACAAGGACGGCGAAGACGAGCGCATCACGTCCACCGGCGGCAAGTCGGGTGGCGCGTTGCAGGAGCTCACCTCGTTCGTGTACGGCGCCGCGCTGATCTACCTGTTGGGTGGCGACGTGACCGGCCAGCCCACGTACACCACGCTGTTCCTGGACGAGGCGTTGATCAAGGCCGACGGCCGGTATACGCAACGTGCGCTGTCCGTGCTGCCGCGGCTGGGATTCCAGGTCATCGTATCCGCTCCGGAAAGCAAGACAGCGGAGATTCTCGAGGTCTCTTCGAAGGCCTACGTGGCCTACAAGGATCCCGACACCTCCCGCTCCTACCTACAGGAGGTCCTACTGGACGACAACGGTTCGGCGCAGTAGTCCACCTATAGGGAAAGGCGTCGTGATTGTCCGTGCAATCATGACGCCTTTCACGTTCGACCGGGTCGGTTTACAGTTCGATCGGTTTGCTGTGGTCCTTGCGGTAGATGTCGGGTTCCACGTAGATCTCGAACGTGTACCATGGCAGGGCGTTGCGCACTGAGGTCTCAAGCTTGTCGACGGTCTGCACATCAAAGTCGCGGTCGAGTTTCGAGGTTTCGATCTTGACGCACAGCAGGATGTCGTTTTCGGACATGTGCACGGTCTGCATGTTGAGCAGGCGTGTTACGCCGGGCGTCGCGTTGACGGCATCGACGATCTTGGAACGCGTGTCCGGGTCGACCGCTTCGCCGATCAGCAGGGATCCGGATTTGAAGGCGAGCAGCAGGGATCCGCAGATCAGCACCAGGCCGACCATGAGACCACCGACGGCATCCCAGAGTTCGTTGTCGAGCAGAATAGCCAGTCCGATGCCCGCGCCTGCGAAGGCGAGGCCAATGAGCGCGAGCGTGTCCTCCATGATCACGGCCGCGAGTTCGGCGGACTTGGTGCGTCCCCAGAACTTGTACAGCCCCATGTGCGGGGTGTTGGTGCGCTTCATGCGCTCGTTGGCTTCCTTGGCGCTCTGATGCAGACCGTAGCCTTCCAGGCATGCGCTAATGGCAACGACGGCGAGCGCGACGAGGAGTTCTCCCTGATTGGCGTCGCGCATGGCCGGGTTTTCCGCGACGGCGACGATCTTTTTGATGGCTTCGGAGGTGGAGAAGAAGCCGCCGACGAAGAAGAGGAGGGTGGCGACGACGAATGATGCGAGGTATTTGGCGCGGTAGAGGCCGAATGGGTGGTCGCCGTCGGTTTTGTGGTGGGAGAATCGTCCGCCGATCATGAGGACGATTTCGTTGGAGCAGTCGGCGATGGAGTGTACGGATTCGGAGAGCATGGCGGATGAGCCGGTGAATACTGCTGCGCAGAGTTTGGCGATGGCTACGCCGATGTTGGCGGCGAGTGCGGCTTTGACGGCTGATCCTGCGTGCTTGCTTTCCTGTACCGGCTTGGGTGCCGTGTGGTTGGTGTTGGTTGTTGTAGCCTGTGTAGCCGAATCCGTGGATTCGTCCATGGCGGTTCACCCCGTTCTTCCCTGACATTGATTGCGTAAACAGCATTCAGTATATGCCGTTGTCGCGTCTGGGATGTCGGGTTTCGCGGGATTGTGGCCAAGCCGTGGCTCATATGTGATGTGGTAGTCGAAACGAACGTTGTGATCGCGCACGTTCGTCCGGACCTGTCTCGTTTCAACTACCGGTCTAGCGGCTCAGCTCCAAGGCCTTCAACCCCCAGGTGGGTTGCCGAGGAATAACGCGTGCGGCAGCAAGGCGCACCGAAGGAAGACGTACAACGGTACGTCGACTGAGGAGCAACGCGGCTGACGCTCCGTTATTCCTCGGCAACCAGGTCGAGGTAGTCGTCGCTCCACAGATCCTCGTCCCCGTCGGGCATGAGGAGCACGCGTTCGGGGTTGAGGGCTTTGACGGCGCCTTCGTCGTGGGTGACGAGGACGATGGCGCCCTCGTATTTGGCGATGGCTTTGAGGATTTCGTCGCGGGATGCGGGGTCGAGGTTGTTGGTGGGCTCGTCGAGGAGGAGTACGTTGGCGCGTGAGGTGACGAGGGTGGCGAGTGCGAGTCGGGTCTTTTCGCCGCCGGAGAGGACGTGGGTGGGTTTGAGCGCGTCGTCTCCGGAGAAGAGGAAAGATCCGAGGATGCTGCGGGCCTGGGTGTCGTTGAGTTCGGGCGCGACGTGGGTGAGGTTCTCAAGCACGGTCACGTCGTTGTCGAGGGTGTCGTGTTCCTGGGCAAAGTAGCCGATCTTGGCGCCGTGCCCGAAGACGACTTCGCCGGTGTCGGGCTTGTCGATGCCGGCGAGGATGCGCAGGGTGGTGGTTTTTCCGGCGCCGTTGTAGCCGAGGATGACGACGCGGGATCCCTTGTCGATGGCGAGATTGACGCCGGCGAAAACGATGTTGGATCCGAACGCCTTGGAGATGTCCTTGGCCATGATGGGGGTGCGGCCACAGGGTGCGGGTTCGGGGAAGCGGATGTCGGCGACCTTTTCCTGCTTCTGGGCTTCGCTGGTTTCGGAGAGGAGTTTCTCGGCGCGGCGCATCATGTTCTGCGCGGCGGTGGCCTTGGTGGCCTTGGCGTGGAGGCGGATGCCCTGCTTCATGAGGCGTTCGGCCTTCTTTTCGGCAACTTCGCGTTCGCGGCGACGGCGTTCCTCGTCGACGGCGCGCTGGTGCAGGTAGGCTTTCCAGCCGAGGGAGTACATGTCGATCTGGCCGAGCTGGGCGTCGAGGTGCCAGACCTTGTTGACGACTTCGTCGAGGAGTTCGGTGGAGTGGGAGATGACGAGGAAGCCGCCCTGGAACTTCTTGAGGTAGTCGCGCAGCCATTCGATGGAGTCGGCGTCGAGATGGTTGGTGGGCTCGTCGAGGATCATGGTGTCGGCGTTGGAGAAGAGGATGCGAGCCAGTTCGATGCGTCGACGCTGGCCGCCGGAGAGGGTGCCGAGTTCGCGCTTGAGGACTTCCTGGTCGAGGCCGAGGCTTTCGGCCATGACGATGGCTTCGGACTGGACGGCGTAGCCGCCGGCGTTTTCGAAGTCCTGCTGCGCCTTGTCGTAGCGCTTCATGGCCTTGTCCATGATGTCGGGATCGGGGTTGGTCATGTCCTTTTCCGCTTTGCGGATGCGGGTGAGGATGGTGTTGATGTCGCGGGCGCTCATGATGCGGTCGAGCGCGGTCTGCTCCTGGTCGCCGGTGTGCGTGTCCTGCGGCAGGTAGCCGAGTTTGCCGGTGACGCGCACCTTGCCGGCGGTGGGCAGCATGCTACCGGTGATGACGCGAGTGAGGGTGGTCTTGCCGGCGCCGTTACGGCCGACCAGACCGATGCGGTCACCCTTCGCCACGTGGAAGTCCGTGGGGTTGAGCAGCGTACGTGCGCCGATGCGGATTTCCAGTCCCTGTGCGTCAATTGCCATGGTTCACCTGCCGTCAGTTCGTTGTTCTCTCGTAAAGTCCAACCGACCATGATACCGAACGGTCTGCCGAATCGGAACAGTGGTGATGCCGCCACGAATCCTGCATAACTCCGCGCCGTCACGACGGTCGCGCGCAGTCACACAGGATACGGGCCCGAAAAACGTGCGTAACTACGCGCGACCTTCGTCATATTCACCATTCCCGTCCGTGCATGTCGAGACGACGTTCATACCGCGGGTCGGCGACGGCCATCGGCACGCCTGCGGTCAGCAGTTTACGACGTAGGGGAGTGCGTCGTATCACCTCGTCATAGTCCGTGCGGATGATGGCCGTGACCTTGGCACGTCGCAGCGCGTCCTCCCTTGCCCGTTCCCTGCGTACCACATCCCGCACGTCCCGCCGGTTCGTCATGGCCGGATCGACATATTTGCGCGTACCGTCATACTCCAGCACGATCACGCGTCCATCCGACGTATGCCATACGAAATCGGCACGGTACCGAACCCGTGGATCATCCGGATCAATGAATACGTGCTGCAGTTCCGGTACCGCGAACCCCTCTTCGATGATCGTGCCATAGCACAGCGATTCGCCACCGTTCTCGTTGAGGGGATTGGTGTACCGCAACAGTCGCATGACCGGTCCGCAGTCTGCCCGCAACCCATCGCACAGTTCGAGGAGCCCCTCCCGAGTGGCCAGATTGCGCCGCAGTGCGGAATCAAACATCGGCAGCGTCTGCACAAACGGATACCGCAATCCGCAGTCAACCAGCGTACGGGCTGGTGTCGTGATACGCATAGTGTTGACGACGTCGCCGATTCCGTCATACGTTGCCGGGTCCGGCAGTATGAGCGTCCCGAACCGCCCGCCATCGATACGGTCAACCACCGTGCGAACCGGAGTGTCCGTCAGGACGATGTGCCGCAATTGCGGGTGGGTACCCGCCGAACGGCCGCGGGGCGCGGCAATGTAGATCAGACCATCGGCGTGCAGACCCCATGGATACTCAAGACTCAGGATTGCGGCGGCACTGAGTCCGGCGAACACACGACCCGGATACTGCTGCGCCATCGTACGAATGATGTGTCGCGAGCGTTCCGGAGGCGGCAGCGTGCTCCAGTATTCCGAGTCCGCATACATGTTGCGGTACGGTCGCACCAGTTGTCCGACGCGTGTTCTGGCGTATGCCGCCTGCTGCTGTGATCGACTCGTCGGATAAAAGCAGCGTCGGGCTCGTTCCGCCTGGGTGCGGAGTCGTTCAATATCGTTGTTCGTTCTCATGCAACGATGATGAACGATCAGAGAACGTCGCGGCAAGGCGGATCGGAGCATGTGGTCGAATGTCACGCCATTGTGGATAACTCGGCTGCATAACTCCGCGCCGTCACGACGGTTTCGCGTAGTTACGCACGCTACGGACCCGGAAAACGTGCGTAACTACGCGACTCGTCGTGTGCTACTGGCGGCCTTTGCGACGGCGTGGCGTCAGCGCGGCAGGCCCGTGCTTGCCGATCGCGAAACACAGTGCGCGCATTCCGCCAATGCGGGGATTCGGTTTCCGTCCGCGTCCGATGCGGTTCATCTGCAATTCGAACCAGCTGATGACGAGGATGCCGCCGAATGCCTTGTCGAGCGCCTTGAGGCCGGTCGTCACCCACGGCAGATCGACGGTTCCTTCCCAATGGTCGCGGATGATGCGCTTGGGCAGATCGGGGACGAGCGCCAAGGGACGAGCGACGCCGATCATCTGCGTGATGTCCTCGTCGAGTGCGCGCTCCATGTCGCGTACGCTGCGGAATCCCCCGGTCAGCGCGATCGGTACGGTGAGCTCGTCTTTGACGCGGCGCGCGAACTCGGTGAAGTACACGCCACGCCTACGATCCTCGACGGCACCACTGGTGGTTTGGATGACCGGCTGTTCGAGGGTTCCGCCGGAGATGTCGATGAGGTCGACGCCTCGTCGTTCAAGCTGCTTCATGACCCAGATCGACTCCGTCTCGTCGAATCCAGCGAACACGACATCCTTGGCACCGGTCTTCACCGCGATCGGCACATCGCTCGAGTTGAGTTTGACCGCGACGGGGAACGCAGGACCGACCGCTTCGCGCACCGCATCGAACACCTCGAACAGGAAGCGTGCGCGATGCTCGATATCGCCGCCGTATTCATCGGTGCGACGGTTGTCGGCGGAGGAGAGGAACTGGTTGATGAGATAGCCGTGGGCGGCATGGATCTCCACGCCTGTGAATCCGGCTTTCTTCGCGATACGGGCGGTGTTGGCGAACCGACGCACGATGTCGTGGATCTGCTCGACCGTCAGTTCGGTCGGTTCGGCGAAGAATCGACCGTAGTCGCCTTCGAGCTTTCCTCCGCTGGGCGCATAGGGATGCTGGTTGATGGTGATGGGGGACTGTCGTCCTGGATGGTTGATCTGTATCCAGCAGTGGGTGCCGTTGCTGGTGCCGGCCTTGGCCCAGCGACGCAGCATGGCAAGATCGCGTTCATCTTCGACCGCCACGTTGCCCGGCTCGCCCAGCTGGGTGCGGTCGACCATCACGTTGCCGGTGACCAGCACGCCGGCCCCGCCGTCGGCCCACGTACGGTAGAGGCGTACGTGCCTCTCGGTGGGCGCACAGTTCCGACCCGCCATCGCTTCGTTCATCGCCGACTTGTAGAAGCGGTTCTTCACCGTCACACCGCAGGGCAACGTGAGTGGTGCGGCGACTCTGGGCGCGTGATTGTTCGTCATGGCTTCCTCCATCTGTTTGCGAATGTCTACAGTTGTACAACTGTCTAAACTTGAGAGTAGTCGATTTTTAGACAGTTGCAAAATTACGGACGTTGCGCTAGCGTGAAACCATTGCCATGCCTTGCAACACACCGAGGGGAGCCCCATGAAAAAAGATCTCAGCGGCAAGCTCACACGCGGAACCATCCGCACGCTCGACGCGTTCTTCGACGCGATGACAGGGTTGCTGCGCACCAAGCCCCTCACCGCGATCAGCATCAACGAGCTCTGCGAGACGAGCTCCTACCCACGTGCCACGTTCTACAACTACTTCGACGATCGCGACGATCTGGTGAACTACTGCTGGACCACGCTGGCGGGGCGGGCAAACATGACCGACCTCGAATCGATCGAACCGGAGCGCCGCGTGGATGTCGCCCTCGATGCAATGGCGGACCTGCTTGAATCGAACGCGGACCTGCTCGCAGCCATATTGGAGCACAATCCCGCCGACGGTCCGCTGTTCATAAGCCTGCGCGCATTCATCGCCGAACGCGCGCGCATGCTCATGCAGGCCTGCACCGATCACGGACGACACGACCTGCCCGATGAACTGATCGCCGACCACTATGCCTCCACGCTGATGCTTGTTCTCGACTGGGCCTACCTTCGCGGCCACGCACTCACCCGTGAGCAACTCCACCACTACGCCCACGCCCTGCTCAACGGCGCATGCGTTCCATTCCCGAAACAGGATGTTCCACATGTCCCGTCCGGCAACCAAGTCGACTACGACGCTTCTACGATGGGTGTCGACAACGAACGAAAGGACGCATGATGGCGGATACGAGTTCACCCGATCGACCGAATCCACAGACGGATGGCGTAGAACGACCGTTGACCAACGCGGAGCGTAAGGACGCCGGGCTGCCGTACCACTACGACGATCCGGCGATCATGGATGGTCAGCTGGCCTGGCAGGAGAAGCTGTGGGCATACAACCAGACCAAACCCACCGAGCAGGAGAAACGGCAGAACCTACTGAAGGACATGTGTGCCGAGGTGGGAGAGGGATGTCATGTGGAGACGCCGCTGCATGCGAACAACGGGTGCCGTCGCGTGCGCATGGGTCGCGGCATCTACATCAACGCGTTCATGAGCATGGTGGATGATGCGGAGATCACGATCGGTGACTACGCCATGTTCGGCCCGAACGTCACGATCGCCACGGCCGGGCACCCGATCCTGCCGATCCTGCGCGAACACCATTACACGTATGCGATTCCCGTGCATATCGGACGCAACGTGTGGGTGGGGTCGAACGTGTCGATCCTGCCCGGTGTGACGATCGGCGACAATTCGGTGATCGGCGCCGGTTCGGTGGTCGTGGACGACATCCCCGCCAACGTGGTCGCGGTCGGCGTGCCGTGCAGACCGGTTCGCGAGATCGGCGAGAAGGACCGCGAATACTACTTCAAGAACCGTCGCCTCGACGTGTGGGAATAGAAGGGCCACAATGGAAGCAAGCAAACCGGAGCACACCGAACTGGACAAATGCATGGCCGGGGAGATCTACGACTGCCATGATCCGATCTTCCTCGACTACAAGAACCATGCCCGCCGTCTGCTAGCCGAATACAACCGGCTCGCCTACGACGAAAAGGAGCGCAAGACCACGATCCTGCGCGAACTGTTCGGATCGATCGGAGAAAACGTGTCCGTGGGACTGCCGTTCATCTGCGACTACGGACGCAACATCCACATCGGGTCGAACGTGTCGGTGAACATGAACTGCACGTTCGTGGACTGCAACACCATCACTATCGGCTCGGACACGCTGATCGCCTCCAACGTGCAGCTGTACACGGCCACTCATCCGGTAGAACTGCATGATCGCCTGCGCGAGGATTGGACGCCGGGAGACGCCCGATACCGGTGGCATACCTACGCCCGGCCCATCACAATCGGCCGGGGATGCTGGCTGGGCGGCGGCGTGATCGTGCTGCCGGGCGTGACCATCGGCGCCGGCACGGTGATCGGCGCGGGATCGGTCGTCACCAGGGACATTCCGGCCAATGTGGTCGCGGTCGGCAACCCCTGTCGTGTTCTGCGCCGGATCAACGACGACGAATCCGCCACGACAGACGACGACCGTTAGCGCAGACGACGTCCCAGCGATTCGATGACGAACAGTGCGGGAACCTGCGTGGTGGCGTTGTATCCGCCGTTCACCCGCTGTGACGGCAGCCCCGCACTGAATGACCAGTCGCACAGCCGCTCCAGTGTGGAGTGCACGCTGTTCGTCACACCCAGCGTCACGCTTCCCGCTGCTCGGAACGCCTCCACGGCCTTCACCAGTTTGGGAGTCTCTCCGCTTTCCGATACCGCGATCACAGCCATGTGATCACGCGCATAGGCGGAGACCGGATAGAAGGCGTCGGTCATGCCGACGGCGAAGATGCCGAGATTGGCGAACAGGCGGGCCCCGTATTCGGCGATCACCCCGGAGGAACCCTCGCCGATGAACACGATCGGTTCCGCATCGCCGATCAGTCGTACGGCAGAGTCGAGATGTTCCTCGAACGCGGGGGAGTTCGCCCGATCGAAGAACAACGCCAGATCGTGCAGATCCTGCCGAGGCTCCAGTCGAGGCACGGTTCGTCTCTCGTTCTCCTCGCGCAACGCGTTGCGAAACTCCGTATAGCCGGGGTATCCGAGCTTGTCGCACCAGCGCAGGATCGTGGACGGCGAGACGAACGTGGCGGCGGCAAGCTCGCGAATGGTCATGTACGCCACGGATTCCGTATGCGCGATCACATACCGGTAGATACCGGTCTCCGTGTCGTTGAACCGTTGGATGTCCTCGAAGGAGAACATCAGCGTTCGGCCTCGTTCAGTCGGATCATATGTTCGATGAATTCACGAACAGCACCGCGGCCGCCGTCCCGTCGACAGACGTAGTCGACGACGTCGATGATGCCCTGCGTGCTATCGGCCGGGCATCCGGACAGTCCCGCAAATCGGATGGCTTCCAGATCGTTGAAATCGTCGCCAATGTAGGCGACCTCGTTCGGCGTGAGTCCACGCTCCTCCATGAGACGTCTCAGCAGCGGAAGCTTATCGTGCACGCCCTGATACAGCTCGGTGATGCCGAGCTCATCCGCGCGACGAGCGAGGATCGTCGAGTTGCGTCCGGTGATGATCATCGGTGTGATCCCCGCGGCGGGCAGCAGATGCTTGATCCCGTATCCGTCCTTGCAGTTGAACGTCTTCATCATCTCGCCGTCGGCGCCGATGCAGATGCGCCCGTCGGTCAGCGTGCCGTCCACATCCATTACCAGCAGTCGAATCGTCATGCGTTGGCTCCTTTCCTCTTTCCGCCGCGCAGTTCCGGCAGCATCACGATGAACAGAACGATGGCGATGATCGCGGTGATCAGATCGGAGATGGCCTGTGCGGCGATCACCCCATCGTATCCGGCCATGCGGGAGGCGACCGCCAGCACGACGACCAGCACCACTCCCTGACGGCTGAGCGACAGGATGAATGCGCCAAGCGCCTTGCCGGTGGATTGGAACGTGCAGGTGGTCACCATGATGATGCCGACGCACACCAGGCTGAGCAGCTGCACGCGCAGCATGCCCGCACCCAGATCGATGATGTGCCGGTCATTGATGAAGAAGCCCATGAGTTGACGGTCGAATATGCTGAGCAAGACGGTCATGATAATGGCGAAGCAGCTGAGGAAAATATAGGAGAATCTGAGGATTCCGGCCAGACGCCTCATGTTGCGCGCACCGTAGTTGTAGCCGATGAGCGCCTGAGCGCCGAACGCGAAACCAACGAACACGGATACGGCGATCATGATGACCTTCAACGCGATGCCCATGGCGGCGACCGGATCGTTGCCGTAACGCAGCAGATACAGGTTCACCATGATGATGCCGAAACTCTGCGTGAAGCTGGTGATGGCCGAGGGAATGCCGATGACGAGAATGTCCTTGATCTCCAGGGATGTGATGTTGAGCAGACGGCGGCGCACCGGCACCGGATGCTCCTCGAACGCCCTGCCGTAGGTTTTGCCGGAATCATGCGCGGCGCGGCCGGTATCGGCGTTGGAACGCAGCATGAGCCGCGGATCGATCGACAGGTTGGTGCTGCGGAACAGCAGGAACCAGACAAAGTATGCATCAGTGCACACGTTGGCCAATACGGTGGCGAACGCGGAGCCGGCGGCGCCCCAGCCGAATCCCTGAATGAACAGCGGGTTGAGGATGATGTTGATCACAGTGCCGGCGATCTGACCGATCATGGACGGTACGGCATGCCCCTCGGTGCGTAGCTGATTGACCGGCGTCATGGAGACGATGATGAGCGGTGAACCGATGAGGATCCAAGTATAGTATGCGGAGGCGTACGACCAGGTGGCATCATTCGCGCCGAGCAGACGCAGGATCGGATCATGGAAGATCAACCCGAATGCCATGACGAGGATGCCGACGAGCAACGCTCCGTAGAAGCAGAATACGCTGAGTCTTTTGCCATCGGCGTACCGGTGCTGACCGAAAAGCCGGGAGATGACGGAACTGCCGCCAAGACCGAAGATGTCGCCAATGGCAATCATGACCATGAACACGGGCGCGGACAGGGACACGCCCGCCACCATGTTCGCATCGCCGGTGTGGGCAATGAAATACGTATCGACCATGTTGTAGACGAGGGTGACGAGCATGCTCATCACCACGGGCATGGCCAGACTGAAATACGCCTTGGGGATCGGCGCCCTCTCAAACAGTTCGCTATCCATCAGTCGCCTCTGTTCTCCGTTCCTGTTCTCACGCTTTCCAATGGGTAAGTTAATCGCATGAGTCTGGACATTCATCCACTGGCCGTAATCGAAAAGTCTCCGGCATGGAGAACAGTGGATGCAACAGGCGTCATTGAGGATGGGAGACGGCATGCGCATCAGCGACGAGGAATTCGAGAAGGCCATCGAAGAAGCGCTGCAATTGATTCCGGCGCGCTTCCATCGGGCGTTGGACAACATTGGCATCGCGATGGATGACGAGCCGAACGAACGCGAACTCGCCACCATGGAGAGCGCATACGACGAATTGCTGGGATTATATGAGGGGATTCCACTGCCACAGCGGACGAACGGATACGGGGGAGTGATGCCGGACATCATCACCATCTTCAAAGGCCCTCACGAACGCATCTGCACCACCCATGAGGAACTCGTCACGCAGATACGCAAAACCGTGATGCACGAAATCGGTCACTACTTCGGTTTCGACGACGATTACCTCCATGCCCACGGATACTAAACCAGAGACCACAACCAACCGACGCAACCACATCATGACTCGCAGAGACACGACAACCCGCATACACATCATCGTCACCGGACTCGTCCAAGGAGTGGGATTCCGCTACTTCACCACAATCCAAGCCCGGCAATACGGGATCACCGGCTGGGTACGCAACAAGCACGACGGATCCGTCGAAATCGAAGCACAGGGCCAGGCCGACGCGCTCGGACAATTCACCGGGCAGCTCCGCAAAGGTCCGAGATGGAGCCAAGTGGAGCACGTCACCGTAACCCGCATGCCCGCACTCCCCGGAGAACGAACCTTCATGGTGAGATGACCCGTCAGCAAGAGATTGGCTGCCTAGTTGCCTAGTCGCCTAGCAGCAGCCGGTCGATTGATGCGTCTCATTGAAGTCGTCGCGGGCGCGCCAGAATTCGCGTTCGCTCATCGGCTCGTGATCGGGATGGTTGCGACGATGCCGCTCCACATACCGATCGTAGGCGTTTTCTCCGGTGAGGTCCCGCCAGAACGCACGGAACTCCTGCCATGTGGTACGGATGACAGCCATGTTCATTGTTCGTCTCCTTCATGGATAACCAAAACCATTGTGGCCGTCGAAACGGCTGGATGCCATTCCGACGGCCACAATGGATCATTGGGATCAGGTCACGACCGAACGTTCATCACGCCGGCTGCTTGACCTTGCCTTCCAGCTCGTCGCGCTGCTCGCGGCTGAGACCGGGGATGAGCTCCGGGTCGCCAACGATCGAATACTCCTTGACGAGCTTGCGGTCGAGCTTGGACGGGATCATCGTCACCGGGGCGAAGAAGTTCGATTCGACGAACGGATCCTCGCTGGTGGTGGTGTCCTTGGTGCGGACAGTCTGCACGATGCGCACCAGACCGCACACCATCACGAACGCCACGGTGACGAGGAACACCGCGGACAGCGTTCCCTGAATGAACGTGTTGCGCACGATCGCCTTCTCGATCTCGATCTGGGCCGGGTCGGTGAGCGTGGCGAGCTTCGCGTTGGCGTCACGCCACTGCTGCCAGTAGCCGACGGCGGAATCCGTGGAGAAGATCTTCTGCCACGAGGCCACGAAGGTGACGGCCGTGTCGAACACCAGCGGAATCACAGGGATCCACACATACTTGACGTAGCCCTTGCGCACCACCATCACGGTCACCACGAGCAGGGCCACGGCGGCGATCAGCTGGTTGGCGATACCGAACAACGGGTAGAGCGTCTGTATGCCGCCTCGCGGATCGGTCACGCCCATAAGCAGCAGCGAACCCCATGCGGCGACCACGACGGCCGTGCAGGACCATGCGCCGATGCGCCATGACGGATCCTTGAACTTGGGCCAGATGTTGCCCAACGCGTCGGACAGCTGGAAGCGGGCCACTCGGGTCACCGCGTCGACGGCGGAGAGGATGAACAGCGCCTCGAACATGATGGCGAAGTGGTACCAGAAGCCCATCATCGTCCGTCCGCCGCCGATCTGGTGAAGGATGTGCGCCATACCCACGGCCAGGGTCGGGGCGCCACCGGTACGGGAGACGACGGAAGGCTCGCCGACATCCTTGGCCAACTGACGGTAGGCGTCGGCGTCCTTGTAGACCTTGTCGTTGCCGTTCTCGTCCCAGGAGTCCCATTCGGCGTGAATCTTGTTGCCGTGCACATCGGTGACGCCGAGGTTCTGCACGGCGGCGGCCATGATGTCCTCCTTGTCCGTGGCTACCTGCACCACGGCCGGGCCGGCGAGCTTCTCACTGGTGGCCTCGGACGTGTTCATACCGAAGTAGATGCCCTGATTGAGGGAGATCGCCGCCACGATGGCCATCACGGCCACGAAGGATTCCATGAGCATGCCGGCGTAGCCGATCATGCGCACCTGGCTCTCCTTCTGGATCATCTTCGGCGTGGTGCCGGAAGAGACCATGGCGTGCATGCCGGACAGCGCACCACAAGCGATGGTGATGAACAGGAACGGGAAGATGGCACCTGCGAACACCGGGCCTTCGGTGTTGGTGGCAAACGCGGTGACGGCCGGCATCTCCACGATCGGACGCACGATGACGATGCCGAGGGCGAGGATGCAGATCGTGCCGACCTTCATGAACGTGGACAGGTAGTCACGCGGCGTGAGTAGCAGCCACACGGGAAGGATGGCGGCGAAGAAACCGTAGATCACCATGCACCACACTAGGGCGGTGGGCGACAGATGCAGATACTGGCCGAAGGATGATTCGGACACCCAGCGTCCGGCGATGATCACGAAGATCAGCACGGCGAAGCCGACGATAGAAACCTCGGTGATCTTGCCGGGCTGCACATAGCGCAGCCACAGGCCCATGCAGATGGCGATCGGGATGGTGCAGCCGACGGAGAACACGCCCCACGGGGATGCGGCGAGCGCGTTCACGCAGATCATGGCGAGCACGGCGAGCACGATCATGAGCATGACGAACACGATGATGGTGGCGACGGAGCCGCCGATCTTGCCGATCTCGTCCTTGGCCATCTGGCCGAGGGAGCGACCGCCACGACGCATGGAGAAGAACAGGACGAGCATGTCCTGTACGGCGCCGGCGAGGCATACGCCGACGATGATCCAGATCGTGCCGGGCAGGTAGCCCATCTGGGCGGCCAGGATCGGTCCGACCAGAGGTCCGGCGCCGGCGATGGCGGCGAAGTGGTGTCCGTAGAGCACGACGCGGTTGGTCGGGTCGAAGTCCTTGCCGTTGTTGATGCGTTCGGATGGTGTGGCATTGCGGTCATCGGGCCGCATGATCTTCTGCTGGATGTAGAGCGCATAGAAGCGGTAGGCGATCGCGTAGGTGCATACGGCGGCGATGACGAACCATAGCGTGTTCACCTCCTCGCCTCGGATCACGGCGATCATCAGCCATGCGAGCACCCCCAGTGCGGTGATGACCACCCAGATCGCCACTTTTTTCGGTGTCCACTTGTAGTCGGGTTCCACGCCGACCGGGACGCCCTGCTTGTTTCTGATGATTCGGGATTCTTCCTCCTTGGTGTAGGAGGGGATCCCTTCCTTTGCAGCCACTTTGCTCATGGCCCCTTCTCCTTACAGAAACGCGGCTCTGCGTTTCTGGTTTATAAAGGTACGTTGGAGGAAATTGATTGTCAATGCCATTTAGGGAAAATTCATCTACATGACGGCAAAAAGGTCGCATCGCGAAATATTGTCCGTATACTGGACCGCATTTTGGACATCTTCGCCGATGTCGAACAGTCGTTCGAAACAAGGGGTGAATTGCGCTATCCTTGAGTCCGGAAAACATCACGGCATGGCAATCCCGCACGAAGGGGACTTCTACGGGGGGATGAGGACAGCGAGGCACAGGAATGGCGATACGCGCGAACGCAGACACCACCGACTCCATCACATGGCTTCACGACGGCAAGGAAGCCGAGGGATCCCTGATCGCGGACTTGTCCGGCCTGCCCAACGACCGCAAGATCGTGGTGCAGGGCGCGCGCGAGCATAACCTGAAGAACGTGGATCTCGTCTTTCCCCGCAACCGGATGGTCGTGTTCACCGGCCTGTCCGGTTCGGGCAAGTCCTCGATGGCGTTCGACACCCTGTTCGCCGAGGGACAGCGTCGCTACGTCGAGTCGCTGTCCGCCTACGCCCGGCAGTTCCTCGGCCAGATGGACAAGCCCGATGTGGACTTCATCGAAGGCCTGAGCCCGGCCGTGTCCATCGATCAGAAGACCACGAACCGCAACCCGCGTTCGACCGTCGGCACCATCACCGAGGTGTACGACTACCTGCGTCTGCTGTTCGCCCGCACCGGCATCCCGCACTGTCCCGAATGCGGCGAGCTGGTCACAGCGCAGACGCCTCAGCAGATCGTCGACACGCTCATGGCCAGGCCGGAGCGCACCCGATTCCAGATCCTCGCCCCAGTGGTCAAGGGGCGCAAGGGCGAATTCGTGGAGACTATCGAGCTGCTTCGCTCCGATGGCTATGCCCGTGCGCTCATCGACGGCACGATGACGCAGCTGTCGGATGACATCAAGCTCACCAAGCAGAAGAAGCACACCATCGAGGTGGTGGTGGACCGTCTCGTGGTCAAGGATGGCATCCGCCAGCGGCTCACCGATTCCGTGGAGACGGCGCTCAAGCTTGCGAACGGCGTGGTGATCGCCGATTTCGTGGACGTGGACGAGCACAGTCCCGAACGTCGTCAGCCGTTCTCCGAGAAGCGCAGCTGTCCGAACGGCCATCAGCTGGAGCTCGACGAGATCGAGCCGCGTACGTTCTCGTTTAACGCGCCCTATGGCGCCTGCCCGGTGTGCACCGGACTGGGATTCAAGCTGGAGATCGACCCGGAACTGGTCATCTCCGACCCGGATAAGTCGCTGGCCGAAGGCGTGATCGAACCATGGTCGAATACCAAGACCACCTCGCAGTACTACGGCCACGTACTCGAAGGTCTTGCCGAGGATCTCGGATTCTCCATGGACACCCCATGGAAGGACCTGCCGAAGGATATCCGTCAGGCGATCATGTACGGCCACGACTTCAAGGTGAAGGTGTCGTACCGCAACCGCTGGGGACGCCTGCGCGAATACTCCACCGGATTCGAAGGCGTGGTGCGCACGCTGATGCGTCGCCACGACGAGACCGATTCCGATGCGATGAAGCAGTACTACGAGTCGTACATGCGCGAGGTGCCCTGCCAGGAATGCGGCGGCAAGCGACTCAAACCCGAGGTGCTTGCCGTAACCGTGGCCGGCAAATCCATCTTCGACGTGTGCGACATGCCCGTGCGCAAGGCACTGGCATGGGTGAACGGACTGAAGCTCACCGGCTCGGCCGCCATGATCGCCGGTGAAGTGCTCAAGGAGATCCGCGCAAGGCTCGGATTCCTCAACGACGTCGGCCTCGACTACCTGACCCTGTCACGCGCGGCCGCCACCCTGTCCGGAGGCGAGGCGCAGCGCATCCGACTGGCCACGCAGATCGGATCCGGACTGGTGGGTGTGATGTACGTGCTCGACGAACCATCCATCGGACTGCACCAGCGCGACAACGAACGCCTGATCGAAACGCTGCATCATCTACGAGACCTCGGCAATACACTGATCGTGGTCGAACACGATCAGGAAACCATCGAGGAGGCCGACTGGCTGGTCGACATCGGCCCCGGCGCCGGCGAACACGGCGGCGAGGTCGTCTACTCCGGCCCGGCGAGCCATCTGACCGAGGCCACGCGGTCCATCACCGGCGACTACATCGCCGGACGACGGGCCATCACGGTTCCCGAACAGCGGCGCAAGGTACGCAGGACCCGGTGCCTCACCGTCGTAGGCGCCCGCGAAAACAATCTCAAAAACATCAAGGTCGACTTCCCGCTGGGCGTGTTCACGTGCGTGACCGGCGTATCCGGCTCCGGCAAATCCACGCTGGTCAACACGATCCTCTACCCGGTGCTCGCCGATCGTCTCAACGGCGCGCGCATCGTACCGGGCAAACATACGCGAGTGGAAGGCGTCGACCAACTGCGCAAGGTCATCCACGTGGACCAGAACCCCATCGGCCGCACCCCGCGATCCAACCCGGCCACCTACACCGGCGTATGGGACAAGATCCGCCAGCTGTTCGCCAAGACCCCCGAAGCGCAGGTGCGCGGCTACGGACCAGGACGGTTCTCGTTCAATGTGAAGGGCGGCCGTTGCGAAGCCTGCCACGGCGACGGCACGCTCAAGATCGAGATGAACTTCCTGCCCGACGTCTATGTGGACTGCGAGGTTTGCCACGGCCAGCGGTATAACCGCGAGACCCTGGAGGTGAAGTACAACGGCAAGAGCGTGGCCGACGTGCTTAACATGCCCATCGAGGAGGCCGCCGACTTCTTCCGGGCCTACCCGTCCATCTCCCGGTACCTCAACACGCTGGTGGACGTCGGCCTCGGCTACATTCGCCTCGGCCAGCCCGCCCCCACGCTGTCCGGCGGAGAATCACAGCGCGTCAAGCTTGCCACCGAACTGCAAAAACGATCGGACGGCAAGACCATCTACATTCTCGACGAGCCGACCACCGGCCTGCACTTCGAGGACGTGCGCAAACTACTCGGCGTCCTGCAAAGCCTGGTCGACAAGGGCAATACGGTCATCGTGATCGAGCACAATCTCGACGTGGTCAAGTCAGCCGACTGGATCATCGACCTCGGTCCCGAAGGCGGTGACGGCGGCGGCACCATCGTCGCCCAGGGAACGCCCGAACAGGTGGCGCAATGCGAGGCATCATGGACCGGCCGCTTCCTCAAGCCGATGCTGGCCGCAACGGCGACATCGACGAGGTGACGCATGCCGTCGGGAATGATCGAACGACACGCGCCCGGCACATGGCGCAAGGCCGCCGAACAACTACAGCGTCAACAGGAGAGCACGGCCATGAACGATCCCGGCGATGTCACCGACTCCGCGGTCAACGTCAACGGAGCCCCGCTGCTCGGGGACTCCCGTGACCTGTTCCGCCCGAAAACCGGCGACATTCCCACGCAGCCGGGCGTCTATAAGTGGCGTGACGGCGAAGGCCGCGTGATCTACGTCGGCAAGGCGAAGAACCTGCGCAACCGTCTGACGAACTACTTTCAGCCGCTGTGCCAACTGCATCCGCGCACCCAGACGATGGTGCTCACCGCCCGCAGCCTCGAATGGACGGTGGTGGGCACCGAGCTCGAGGCCCTGACCCTCGAATACACGTGGATCAAGGAATTCGATCCACGATTCAACGTGGTGTTCCGCGACGACAAGACCTATCCGTATCTGGCACTGTCGGTCGGAGACGAGTATCCCCGCGTCTGGATCACCCGCAGCCGCAACCGTCGCGGCACCCGATACTTCGGGCCGTACGCGAAGGTATGGGAGGTCCGGCAGTCGCTTGACCTACTGCTCAAAAGCTTCCCTGTCCGCACCTGCACGGACAGCGCGTTCCGCAAGGCCCGTCTGACGAACCGCCCCTGCCTGCTCGCGTCGATCGGCAAATGCTCGGCGCCATGCGTGGGACGCGTCGGCGCCGACGAACACCGGCTCATGTGCGAGCGCCTCGTCGGCGTCATGACCGGGCGTCTCGGCAAATCGTACGTCGCCCAACTCACCGCGGAGATGAAGGCCGCAAGCGCCGAACTGGAGTTTGAGCGGGCCGCCAGGCTCCGTGACGAGATCACGATGCTCAACACGGTACTGCAGCGCAATGCGGTGGCGTTCGACTCCGATGTGGATGCGGATGTGTTCGGCTATGATGCGGATGAGCTCGAAGCCAGTGTGCACGCGTTCTTCGTACGGTCCGGCGCCATTCGCGGCGAGCGTAGCTGGAGTGTGGAACGCGTGGAGGACGTGGATGACGCCGATCTGATCGCCGATCTGATCACGCAGGTGTATGCCGATGTGGCAGGAGAATCGACGGAGCTTATGGCGCCTGTCTCGTCGGCAGGCGCGGTCGCGGTGTCGCGCAGTCGCGATGCGATCGGTCCCACGCAGCGTGTGACCGCTGTGGATGCGTCGGCCCGCGCTCAGGCCACGCGTTCGCGTAATTCCCGTCAGGAACTGACCGGGCGCGCCGATCTGTTGGCGCCGATCGCGCCGGTGCCGCGGGAGGTTATCGTGCCGGTCGAACCGTCCCGTCGTGAGGAATTGGAACGGTGGCTTTCCGGTCTCCGTGGTTCCGTGGTCACCATTCGCGTCGCATCGCGCGGCGAGAAAAGGGAGCTGATGGACCGGGCCACGGCGAACGCGAAGCAGTCGTTGCAGCGCAGCAAGATGAGCCGAATCAAGGATGTGGGCACCCGCACCGAGGCCATGAACGACGTGGCCCGGGCATTGGGGTTGAAGCAGGCTCCGTTGCGCATCGAATGCTACGACATTTCGAATACGGTCGGCGGCATCTATCAGGTCGCGTCGATGGTGGTGTTCGAGGACGGTGTCGCCAAGAAATCAGAATATCGGCGGTTCGCCATTCGCGGCAAGGACGGCAGGGGAGCGGTGGACGACACCACGGCCCTGTACGAGACGCTGACCCGCCGGTTCCGTCATGGCAACATCGCGGGAGATTCCGGCGAGAGCATGGACAATGAGCGTCGCGTCGCCTCGTCCATGAATGACCGTGCCGCCGACGCACGATCCGCGGCGGACTCGCCGTCGGATGCGGTCGTGCAGCAGAACACGGATCGTCGGCATTTCGCATACAAGCCGAACCTCATCGTGGTCGACGGCGGTCAACCGCAGGTGGCGGCCGCCGCCCGTGCCATGGCGGACTGCGGCGTGGATGATGTGGCGTTGTGCGGTCTAGCGAAGCGTCTGGAGGAGGTCTGGGTGCCGGATGACGACTATCCGGTCATTCTCAAACGACAGTCCGAGGGCATGTATCTGCTGCAGCGCGTGCGTGACGAATCGCACCGGTTCGCCATCACCTATCATCGTGAGGCGCGAACGAAGGGCGGTCTGCGTTCGGCATTGGACGCGATTCCCGGCATCGGATTGAATTATCAGAAGAAACTGCTGCAACGGTTCGGTTCGGTCAAAACGATGCGCGGAGCGAGCGTCGAGGATCTGATGGAGGTTCCCGGCATCGGAACGAAGAAGGCTCAGGCCATCTACGACGCCCTGCATGCCGACGAACATGGTCGAACGTCATCATGACGTCATACGGACGCATCTACAATCATCCATGGATAATCGGTTCCATGGGCTAGCATGAGACCCAGAGAGCAAGGAGCATTCGATGACAGAAATCAGGCACCGCGCGGCCGTGTTGGGCAAGCCCATATCGCATTCCCTGTCCCCGATCATTCACAACACCGCCTATAGGGCGATGGGATTGGACGGCTGGTTCTACGACAGTCATGAGGTGGACGAGCATACGCTGGGGGATTTCATCGGCGAGCTTGATCCCCGGTGGAGCGGTCTGAGCCTGACCATGCCGTTGAAGAAGGCGATCATGCCGATGGGCGAGCCCAGCAACCGTTGGGCCGAGAAGCTCGGCGTGGCGAACACCGCCATCTTCCGCTGGCGTCCCGAGGCGAGCGGCCCCGACATCAAGCTGTACAACACCGACGTGGCCGGCATCAATCTCGCCATCACCAATGCGATGAAACGCGACGGCGGGGAGGTTCCCGACGATATCCGCGGCAAGGGACTGGTCATCGGCAGCGGCTCGACCGCCACGTCCGCGATCGCCGCGTTCTCCACATTGCAGATCCAGCATGTGACCATCGCGGCACGTCATCCGGACAAGGCGCACGCTCTGGCACCTCTGGCGCAGACGTTCGGCATGAGCGTCGACGTGATCGCCCTCGGACAGATTCCGGAGATCGTCGGTGGCGAGCAGATCGTCGTCAGCACATTACCGTCGCACGCCGCGGACTCCACCGCTGCCGGCCTGGCCTCGCTCCGTCCCGGCAGCGTACGCGGCACACTGCTCGACGTCGTCTATGATCCCCGTCCCACCGCACTGATGTCCGCCTGGCGTCGTCTCGGCGGCATTGCGCTCGGCGGCGAGGAAATGCTCCTGTACCAGGCCATTCCACAGATCGCCTACATGACCGGCACCGATTTCGACGCCCTGCCGGCCAATCTTGATTCGACCATCCGTCACGCATTGGAGGAAGTGCTGTAATGAACGGTGCCGAAGTAAACGAGGAAGAACGCCCGCAGCCCGCCGATTCGTTTGAGGTGCTGCTGATCACCGGCATGTCCGGTGCAGGCCGTTCCCGTGCGGCTGACAGCGTGGAGGACATGGGCTGGTACGTGGTCGACAATCTGCCGCCGAACCTGCTGGTCCCGCTCGTCGACATGATGACCTCATCGGGTTCCAAGGTGCACAAGCTCGCCGCGGTCATCGACGTGAGGTCCCGATCCTACTTCGACGATCTCGCCCAGGTGCTCAGCCATCTGGACGATCTGGGCGTCAAATGCCGCATCCTGTTCCTGGATGCGGCCGACGACGTGCTCATCCAACGCTACGAGTCCGTCCGCCGCCCCCATCCGCTGCAGCACGGTCGTCGTCTGATCGACGGTATCGAAGAGGAGCGCGCACTTCTGGAGAACCTCAAGGAGCGTGCCGACATCGTCATCGACACCTCCACGCTGAGCATCCACCAGCTGTCCACCAAACTCTACGACGCATTGCTCGGCAAGGGACCGCAGACCGTGGCCGTCCACATCTTCAGTTTCGGATTCAAATACGGAATCCCGCTGGATGCCGACTTCGTCGCCGATGTACGATTTCTGCCCAACCCATTCTGGGTTCCCCAATTGCGTGAACTCACCGGCAACGACAAGGCAGTGAGCGACTATGTGCTCTCCAGCGACGGTGCCACAAAGTTCCTTGACTCCTACACCGACGCCATCCTCACCGCCATCGCCGGATATTCGCGGGAGGACAAGCACTTCGTGACCATCGCCATCGGATGCACTGGCGGCCAGCACCGTTCCGTGGCCATGAGCCGGGCGCTGGCGAAGCGTCTGAGCGCCAAGGGACTCAACGTCACCGTCTCGGCACGAGAGCTGAAGAAACACCACTGACTCCGATCCCCCCGACCCGGTCCCGCCGGGTCGGATTCTCCCCGTTATCTCACATCCTGAAAACCTTTGGATGAGGAACGGTACGAACACCGTTTTTGTCCACCTGATTCTGTAACACAGAAGATCGGTGCATACGACAGCCCGAACGGCGATACTCGATCGACACCCCCATTGAAGCTGTACAATTTAAAGGAGGTTAGCTCTTGGCTCTGGTTGATGAAGTCAAAAGCGAACTGGCCGCAATCGATGACGAACTGCCTGCCGCCAAGAAGGCGCAAGCGGCTGCGATGATCCGTTTCGGAGGCGGCTTGCACCTCATCCAACGTCACATCGTCGTCGAAAGCCAGTTTGATTCACTGGATGCAGCCCAGTGGCTTCAGCGTACCATTCAGGAAGTCTACGGACATGAGGCCGATCTGATCAAGGTGGCCCGCAAGACCCCCACCGGCACCGTCGAACGATACTCGGTGCGCGTGCTCAAGGCCGGTGGCGCTCTGGCATTGCAGTCCGGTCTTCTCGATCGTCGCAAGCGTCCCGTCCGCGGCCTGCCCGCGGAGATCGTCTCCGGCAACATCGCCCAGATCAAGGCCGCATGGCGCGGTGCGTTCCTTGCGCACGGCGAACTGTCCGACCCTGGCAAGGCCAGCTATCTCGAGATCGTCTGCCCGGGTTCGGAAGCCGCCCTGGCTCTCGTCGGTGCGGCACGACGTCTTGGCATCACCGCCAAGGCACGTCAGGTGCGTAGCTCCGAACGTGTGACGCTGCGCGACCCCGACGTGATCGAGCGCATGCTCACCCTGATGGGAGCCACGCGCACGGCCCGTGAATGGAGCGGCAAGCGCAACGACGGCGAATACCGCGGCAAGGCGAACCGTCTGGCAAACTTCGACGACGCGAACATGAGGCGTAGCGCCAAGGCCGCCGTCGAGGCCAGTGAAAAGGTGCAGAAGGCGTTCAAGATCCTGGGCGACGACGTCCCCGAAAATCTGCGTGCCGCCGGGCAGCTTCGTCTTGACCATCGTGACGCCAGCCTCGAGGAGCTCGGTCGTCTCGCGGATCCGCCCGTGACTAAGGACGCGATCGCAGGCCGTATTCGTCGTCTCCTGCAGCTCGCCAACAAGGTGGAGAAGCAGCGGGCCGCCGCCGCGGCCGCCGAACAGGAGTGATACGCCATTCTCGCTTGAACAGGCCGATGACCATATGAATCATGTGAGTCACCAGGCCATGCGTTCGCTCAGTCGTCAACGGGTGTCGTCCGGCATGGTCCGGAACGGCACCCGTTTTCGTTTGCATGGATTTTCGCGCCACTCCCGAAATCCGTGAATACGCGACATCAGGCGCCGCGTTAATAGGTTTTTTCCCTCTGGCACGGTAAGATTCCTTAATGGCGCAGCACATGCGGATTGTTTTGTCCGCGCCGCAGCAGGAAAGGATATCAATGAAAACTCTCAAGGATCTAGGAAATCTTCAGGGCAAGCGCGTTCTGGTGCGTGCTGATTTCAACGTTCCGCTTGATGGCACGACCATTACCGACGATGGCCGTATCAAGGCAGCCCTGCCGACCATCAAGAACCTGCGCGAGCAGGGTGCCAAGGTCATTCTGATGGCCCACCTCGGCCGTCCGAAGGGCAAGGTCGTCCCCGAGCTGAGCCTCGCCCCCGTGGCTGCCCGCCTCGGCGAGCTGCTGGGCATCAGCGTGCCGCTGGCCAAGGACACCTACGGTGAGGACGCTCAGGCCAAGGTCGCTGCCATGCACGATGGCGACGTGGTGCTGCTGGAGAACGTCCGCTTCAACCCGGAGGAGACCAGCAAGGATCCCGAGGTGCGTGCCCCGTACGCCAAGAAGATCGCCGCTCTGGGCGACGTCTTCGTCTCCGACGGCTTCGGCGTGGTGCACCGCGCTCAGGGCTCCAACTACGACGTTGCCGCCGATCTGCCGGCCGCCGCAGGCCTGCTGGTCGAGAAGGAAGTCACCGCACTGTCCAAGGCCACCGAGAACCCTGATCGTCCGCTGACCGCCGTGCTCGGCGGCGCCAAGGTCGCCGATAAGCTCGGCGTCATCTCCAACCTTCTGGGCAAGGTCGACCGCCTCATCATCGGCGGCGGCATGGCCTACACCTTCCTCAAGGCCCTCGGCTACGAGGTCGGCAACTCCCTGCTCGACGAGAGCAACATCGAAACCGTCAAGGGCTACATGGAGACCGCCAAGAAGAACGGCGTCGAGCTCCTGCTGCCGATCGACATCGTCGTGAACCCCGGCTTCCCGGCCGGCGATGACGCGGTCATCGACCCCAAGGTCGTCAAGGCCGACGCCATTCCGTCCGACGAGGAGGGCCTGGACATCGGTCCGGAGACCCGTAAGCTGTTCCACGACAAGATCGTCGACTCCAAGACCGTCGTGTGGAACGGCCCGATGGGCGTGTTCGAGATCCCGACCTTCGCCGAAGGCACCAAGGCCGTGGCCGAAGCTCTGGTCGACGCCACCCACGCGGGTGCGTTCACCATCGTCGGCGGTGGCGACTCCGCAGCCGCCGTGCGTAACCTCGGCTTCCCGGAGGATGGCTTCTCGCACATCTCCACCGGTGGTGGTGCCTCCCTCGAGTTCCTCGAGGGCAAGGAGCTGCCGGGCCTGAGCGTTCTCGAGTAGTTTCGCCTTTCTGCTGACTCCCCGGCAGTCCGTCTGCGCCGCCGCGCGCGTGCGGACTGTCGGGGAGTCTGCATGTCATCGAGCCGATATCAGTCCCAATCCAACATCAACATCGCGTTTCCGTCGATCAGGCATTCGATCGGCATCGGTCCCGCGCAGCAACAAGGAGCATCATGGCACGCACACCGGTGGTGGCCGGCAACTGGAAGATGAACTTCGACCATCTCGAAGCCACATATTTCGTACAGAAACTGGCGTGGACACTCCGTGACGCCAACTTCGACTTCAAACGCTGCGAAGTGACGCTTATGCCGCCGTTCACCTCAATCCGCAGCGTCCAAGTGCTCATCGACGCGGACCGTCTCAAACTCACCTACGGCGCACAGGCCGTGTCGGTGACCAATCAGGGCGCGTTCACCGGTGACGTCTCGGCCGACATGCTCGCCCGCCTCGGCTGCAGTTATGTACTGGTCGGTCACTCCGAACGCCGCAAATACCATCCTGAGGATGACGCGAACATCGTCGATCAGGTACGTGCCGTGCTGGCGGCCGGCATGCGTCCCATCCTCTGCGTGGGCGAAAGCTTCGAGGAACGTCGACAGGGCATCGAACTGGAATTCGCCGTCGGCCAGGTACAGGATGTGATCCGTGACCTTTCCGATAAGGAGGCGGAGCGCATGCTCATTGCATACGAACCCGTCTGGGCCATCGGCACCGGCATGGTGGCCACACCCGAATCGGCGCAGCAGGCCGCGGCCGCCATCCGATCCCATCTGGGAGAAGTGTATGGCGAAGGGGTATCGGACAAGGTCCGTATTCTCTACGGCGGATCCGTGAACGCCTCGAACGCCACCCAGCTCATGCAGGAGGGACGTGACATCGACGGATTCCTCGTCGGAGGTGCTTCTCTCGATGCCGACGAGTTCGCAACGATCGCACGTCTGACGGCCAAGGCCGCACGAAACCGTCGCTAACCGGATTCCCGTCAGTTTTTCCTGCAAAACATCGGCATTTATCCCATACGTGGGGTATCCTTGCTAAGAGTCGTAATTCGGAGGTAACCGTGGCCATTGTCAAGATCGTTCTTGAAATCATCGTCGTGCTGGCCAGCATTCTGCTGACCCTGCTGATCCTTATGCACAAGGGCAAGGGCGGCGGCCTGTCCGACATGTTCGGCGGCGGCCTGACCGCGAACGCCGGCACTTCCGGTGTGGCGGAAAAGAACCTGAACCGTCTTACCGTTATCGTCGCTCTGATCTGGGTGGCTATCATCATTGCGCTGGGACTCATGGCCAAGTACGGTCTCATCTGATCCCATTCATATCGTTTCAGGGCCCGTGGCTGATCTTGCCGCGGGCCTTGTCATTTGTCCGTTATCCCATACGGGCCCGGTTCCGGAAAACGCCAGTCAGCTTGTCATAAGGAGAACCCGCTGTCATGACCGACCTCGAAACTCCCCGCCTGATCGTCGCCGACCTCGACGGCACGTTGCTGCATGATTCCGACACATTCGAAGGACGATTCATCACGCAACGGACCATCGACGCGATCAACCGCATGCACGATAGGGGAGTGCGGTTCGCCGTGGCAACGGCACGACCAGTCAGCACCGCACTCGAACTTGTCGATCGTCTCCCCGTCGACGCCTGCGCCTATCTCAACGGCGCGCTCATCGACCTTGATCCGACACGATCCGACTATGACATGCTCACCACCGGCGCCGTTCCCGACGACGGACATCTGCTCCGACTCGGTTTCTCCTCACGACGGGCCTGCGAGGTCTGCCGATTCCTGCTGGAGGAGTTTCCCGGCATTCGTATCGGCATCGTAATGAACGATATCCGATACACTAACTTCGATGTTCGTGAACTCTGGAAAACACAGACGTTCCGGTACACCGACTTCACCGATGTACCCGAAGGCACCGCCGACAAGATCATCATCCTACCGAAGCCGGAACAATGGGATCGACTGCGCACAATGATTCCTCCTGACTTCGATGTCAGCATCAGCGAAGGCGTGATGTGGATGCTCATGAATCCGCTGGCCAACAAGAGCCATGCGTTGGATCTGCTGTGCGCCAAGTTTGAGATCCCATTGAACTCCACCGCAACGTTCGGCGACGATCTTATCGACATCACCATGCTGCAACGAGCCGGTAGGGGAGTCGCCGTCGCCAATGCCGTGCCACAAGTATTGAACATTGCCGACGAGATTTGCCCGTCCAACAATGAGGACGGCGTTGCGCAATGGATCGAAAGTAAATTGAACTAGACCGTCGAGACTCCGGCCCATGTCGGATCCCTCTCTCCGAGAGGATGGATATACGCACGTATAGTGCAATCGCGGGGAATCTACTTGCATTCATGTTTTGTCACATAATGTAGTCATTCACTTGAGAGTTCAATTTACATACGTTGTTGTCATCATTTTTTCATAGTTGTTAATCAAAATCTTGCATTTATATATCAATACAAACGTTGTCACCATTGCTTTTCAAGGTTTTCATTCTTTTTACAGCTTATGTAAATTCAATATTGAACTCATGATTTCATATGACCACGTTTGCAACGTCCATATTCCGAACCCGTGCGTTTCCTTTACCTCCCTCGTGCTAATCTTTGAACCAGCATTTCAATAAGTTGAACTTCCGAGGAGTGATATGAGTCGGGAAACGTTCGCCAAGCGGTTGAACTCCGCCATGTCCCTACGTCATATGAAACAGATCGACGTGGTGCGTGCCGCACAAAGACAGGGTCTGAAACTCGGCAAAAGTCACATCAGCCAATACGTCAGCGGCAAGACGGTGCCTCGCGTCGACACCCTGCGATTCCTGGCCGCCACGTTGAACGTCAATGACCAATGGCTGCACGGTGACGACGTCCCCATGGAACGGAACGATTCGTCCAATGATGCCGGCATCACAGAACAGACGTCGGTATCAGACGGAACGACGCCAGACACCATACCCGCGCCATCCAAGACCTCCAACACGCATCACACCACACCAAACACCACGATCCCGGAAGGACGACTCATGCGACGCTTCACCAAATCCACCAAACTCGACAATGTGCTCTATGACGTACGAGGCCCGGTGGTCGACGAAGCGGCCCGAATGGAGGCCACCGGCACGCACGTGCTCAAGCTGAACATCGGCAACCCCGCGCCGTTCGGATTCCGCACCCCGGACGAGGTGATCTACGACATGGCCCACCAGCTGCCCGACTGCGAAGGCTACTCGGCATCCAAGGGCCTGTTCTCCGCACGCAAGGCCATCATGCAGTACTCGCAGCTGAAGAACCTGCCGAACGTGAGCATCGACGACATCTATACCGGCAACGGCGTCAGCGAGCTGATCAACCTGTCGATGTCCGCGCTGCTCGACAACGGCGACGAGGTCCTCATCCCCAGCCCCGACTATCCGCTGTGGACCGCCTGCGTCAACCTGGCCGGTGGCACCGCCGTGCACTACCTGTGCGATGAGCAGTCCGAATGGTATCCGGACATCAACGACATGCGCGCCAAGATCACCGACAAGACCAAGGCGATCGTCGTCATCAACCCGAACAATCCCACCGGCGCACTTTATCCGAAGGAAGTGCTTCAGCAGATCGTCGATCTCGCCCGCGAACACCAGCTCATGATCTTCTCCGACGAGATCTACGACCGTCTGGTCATGGACGGTCTGGAGCATATCTCCATCGCGTCGCTCGCCCCCGACCTGTTCTGTGTAACGTTCTCCGGCCTGTCGAAGTCCCATATGATTGCCGGTTATCGCGTCGGCTGGATGGTACTGAGCGGCAACAAGAACGTGGCGAAGGACTACATCGAGGGCATCAACATGCTCACGAACATGCGCATCTGTTCGAACGTGCCCGCACAGTCGATCGTGCAGACCGCGTTGGGTGGCCATCAGAGCGTCAACGACTACATCGTGCCCGGCGGTCGCATCTACGAGCAGCGCGAATACATCTACAACGCGCTGAACTCGATTCCCGGCGTGACCGCGGTCAAGCCAAAGGCGGCGTTCTACATCTTCCCGAAGCTCGATGTGAAGAAGTTCAACATCAGCGACGACGAGCAGTTCGCACTCGACCTGCTGCACGACGAACGCATCCTGATCACGCGCGGCGGCGGCTTCAACTGGCACGAGCCGGATCACTTCCGCATCGTCTACCTACCCCGCATCGAGGTCCTCAAGGACGCCACCGCCAAGCTCACCGACTTCCTCAGCTACTACCGCCAGTAGATTCGACAGTTCGACGTTTGGCGGAGTTCCCATCGCCTATGCTCGGAATGTTCACGCACTTGACAAACCGAATTGGTTCCTCCGTCATTACGGATTCTGGAAGCCGCCGGCCGTGACCTTCCTCGACATAGACTGATTGCCCGGTCTGCGAAAAATACTCCGAAGAACATAGGACAATATGAGCTCCCGCAACATCGCCGTGTATACAATGCCCTTGCGATTGTCATATGAATGAACGAACAGGGAGGGCCGCATGCCGATTGTGTCTCAACGTGCTCGTGAGGCGCTGTATCCCAGCGTCCGAGAGATGTTCGAATTGGCGGCTCAGGAGCCGGACGCCATATCGTTTGCGATAGGGGAGCCGGGGTTCGATACGCCGCGTTCGATGATCGATGTGGCGTATGCCGCAGCCGTGCGTGGCGATACCCATTACACGCCAAACCGGGGTGCGGCCGACCTGCGCAGGGCTTGGTGCGACTATCGTCGTTCGCATGATGGGCTCGACTATGATCCGGACGGAGAGATCATCATCACTGCCGGCGGCATGGAGGCGATCTATCTGGCGTTGATCGCCACGCTGGACATCGGCGACGACATCCTCATCCCGGACCCCGGCTATGCGAACTACTTCGGACAGGTACGCATGGTCCACGCAAACGTGGTGCCGGTCCCGCTGTTCGCCGATCACGGATTCCGCATGCGTGCGGCTGATGTCGAAGCGGCGATCACTCCGAGGACCAAGGTGCTGCTGCTCAATTCCCCGTCGAATCCCACCGGCGCGATCATCGACCCCGACGAACTCGCCGCCATCGCCGAGGTGGCGGTCAAGCATGACCTGTGGGTGATCAGCGATGAGGTATACCGGGCCTTCGTCTACGACGATGACGTCCGTTGCCTGTCCATTGCGTCAATGCCAGATATGGGGGAGTGGACCATCGTCGTGGATTCGTTCTCGAAGACGTTCGCCATGACCGGGTGGCGCATCGGCTGCGCATTCGGTCCGAAATCGATCATCGACCAGATGACGATCATGCAGGAGAACGTCGTATCCTGCGTTCCCGGCGCATTGCAGACCGGCGCCGCGGCCGCCCTGGAAAACGGTTCGGATATCCTTCCCACGATGAAGACGGCGTATCGGGCCAACCGGGATATGGTCGTATCCGCCATTGCCGACATGCCGTTGGTGAGTTGCAACGTACCGGATGGCGCGTTCTATGTGCTGGTGGATGTCTCCGCCACGGGTATGGACGACCATGAGTTCGCCGTTCGGCTGTTGCATGAGGGCAAGGTCGTGGTCACCCCGGCGTCGGGATTCGGCTCCCGCGGCAGGGGATTCGTGCGAATGTCGTACGTGGGCACGGCTCAGGCCACTGCCGAGGGACTACGCCGCATGCGCGTATGGCTGGAAAGTCTGTAGGACACTTGACACTTTCAGTGGATATGCAAAAGGGCTCCGATCCAATTGGATCGGAGCCCTTGGTCCATTGTTATGCAACTCGCATTAGGCGAATCGCATAACGGTCAGGAGTCTCAGCCGTTGACGCGGTCGATACCGGCCTGCACGTCGGCGAGCACGGAGTCCCAGGACTTGATGAAGGCGGCGACACCGTCGGCCTCGAGCTTGTCGGTGACGGCCTTGAAGTCGATGCCCAGGTCGGCGAGCTTGGCCATGACGGCGTGGCTCTCCTCGTAGGTGCCCGGGATGGTCGGGGCGCCGTTGCCGTGGTCAGCGAGAGCGTTCAGGGTCTTCTCCGGCATGGTGTTCACGATGTGCGGGGCGACGAGCTCGTCCACGTACACGCAATCGGAGTAGGCCGGGTTCTTGGTGCCGGTGGAGGCCCACAGCGGACGCTGCTTCTTGGCGCCCTTGGCCTCGAGAGCGGCCCAGCGCGGATCCTCGGCGAACTTCTTCTCGAACAGCTCGTAAGCCAGACGGGCGTTGGCGATGGCGGCCTTGCCTTCGAGGGCCTTGGCCTCATCGGTGCCGATCTCCTCGAGCTTCTTGTCCACGGCGGTGTCCACGCGGGAGACGAAGAAGGAGGCGACGGAGCCGATGTGCTCCAGCGGGTGACCGTTGGCGTCAGCCTGGGCGATGCCCTCGATGAAGGCGTCGATGACCTGCTCGTAGCGCTCGAGCGAGAAGATCAGGGTGACGTTCACGGAGATGCCCTTGGCCAGGGTGGCGGTGATGGCCGGCAGGCCTTCCAGGGTGGCAGGGATCTTGATCATCGCGTTCGGACGGTTGACCTTCTCCCACAGCTCCACAGCCTGCTTCTCGGTGGCTTCGGTCTCGTGGGCGAGGCGGGGATCCACCTCGATGGAGACGCGGCCGTCGACGAAATCGGTCTTCTCAGCGATCTCGCGGAAGATGTCGGTGGCGTTGCGCACGTCGGTGGTGGTGAGCTCGCGGATGGCGGTCTCAACATCGACCTTGCCGAGCTCCTTGAGCTGGGCGTCGTACGGACCGACCTGGCTCAGGGCCTTCTGGAAGATGGAGGGGTTGGTGGTCACACCGACGACGTTCTTGTCGGCGATGAGCTCCTGCAGGTTGCCGGACTCAATGCGGGTGCGGGACAGATCGTCCAGCCAGATGGAAACGCCGGAATCGGACGTACGCTGAGTTGCAGCAGTCATAGTGTTTTTCTCCTTGTTTCTTTCATTCCGTCTCCCCTTGATCGGAAAAAGGGGAGACGGAAAATCTTTATTGCCGGTTACCGGTACGGATCAGGCGTTGGCCTCGGCGATGGACGCCTTGGCGGCCTCGACCACGTGCTCGGCGGTGATGCCGAGGTCGATCAGGTTCTGCGCGCCGTCACCCTGCAGACCGAACTGCTCGATGGACACGGGCTTGCCGTAGGAGCCGAGGTACTTGTACCAAGGCATGGCAACACCGGCCTCGACGGACACGCGGGCCTTCACGGAAGCCGGAAGCACGGCCTCCTTGTAGTCGGCGTCCTGCTCCTCGAACCACTCGAGCGACGGAGCGGAGACCACGCGGGCCTTCACGCCTTCGGCAGCGAGGGTCTTGGCGGCCTCGACGGCCAGCTGCACTTCGGAACCGGTGGCCATGAGGATGACGTCCGGGGTGCCCTCGGTGTCGACGAGCACGTAGGCGCCCTTCTTCACACCGTCCTTGGCCTTGGCAGCGGTCTCGGCGAGCACCGGCACGCCCTGGCGGGAGAGCACGAGAGCCGACGGCAGCGTGTTCTTCTTCTCGAAGAAGTAGCGGTAGGCCTCGGCGGTCTCGAAGGCGTCGGCCGGGCGAACGACCTCAAGCTGCGGCATGGCGCGGAAGGAGGCCAGGTGCTCGATCGGCTGGTGGGTCGGACCATCTTCGCCGACGGCGACGGAATCGTGCGTCCAGATGTACAGGTTCGGGATCTCCATGAGGGCGGCCAGACGGACGGCGGAACGCTCGTAGTCGGAGAACATGAAGAAGGTGCCACCGAACGGGCGGGTGTGGGAACCCAGCAGGATGCCGTTGGTGATGCAGCCCATGGCGAACTCGCGAACGCCGAAGTGGAGCTGACGGCCGAACTCGTTGCAGACCGGCCACTGCTTGGTGGCGCACTCCTCGGGAGCGAAGGTGGCCGCGCCCTTGAGATCGGTCTTGTTGGAGCCGCCGAGATCGGCGGAACCGCCCCACAGTTCGGGCATGACGGCGGCGATGGCGTTGAGCACGGAGCCGGAGGCGCCACGGGTGGCGACCTTCTTGCCCACCTCGAACGTGGCCTCGAGATCATCGATGGCCTTGTCGAAGCCTTCGGGCAGCTCGCCGGCCTTCAGGCGGTCGTACAGAGCGGCCTTGTCGGGGTTGGCCTTGCGCCACTCCTCGTACTTCTTGTCCCACTCGGCGTGGGCGGCCAGACCGCGCTCGGCGACCTTGCGGGCGTGGGCGAGGGCCTCCTCGTCGACCTGGAAGCTCTTCTCCGGGTCGTAGCCGAGCAGCTCCTTGAGGCCGGCGACGGCCTCGGCGCCCAGCTTGGAGCCGTGGGAGGACGGGTCGTTGGTCTTGCCCGGGGTCGGCCATGCGATCAGGGAGTGGACCTTGATGAGCTTCGGCTGATCGGGGGCTTCCTTCTCGGCCTTGGCGATGACGTCGGCCAGACCCTCGATGTCCTCCTTGTAGGAGCCGTCGGGCTGGATGAAGCTGAACTCGTCGGTGTACCAGCCGTAGGCCTGGAAGCGCTTGAGCACGTCCTCGGCCAGCACCAGGTTGGTGTCGCCTTCGATCTGGATGCGGTTGGCATCGAAGATCACGGTCAGGTTGCCGAGCTTCTGGTTGGCGGCAAGAGCGGCGGCTTCGCCGGAGATGCCTTCCTCGATGTCGCCTTCACCGCAGATGGCCCAGATCTTGTGGTAGAAGGGGGAGTCTTCCTTCTTGGTCTCCGGGTCGAGCAGACCGCGCTGGAAACGCTCGCCGTAGGCGAAGCCGATGGCGGAGGCGAAGCCCTGGCCCAGCGGACCGGTGGTCATTTCGATGCCCGGGGTCAGGCCGTACTCGGGGTGGCCCGGGGTGTGGGTGTCGGCGCCGCCACGGAAGTGCTTGAGATCGTCCAGGGTCAGGCCATAGCCGGAGAAGTACAGCTGGACGTACTGGGTGAGGGAGGCGTGGCCACCGGAAAGGATGAAGCGATCACGACCCTCCCAATTGGGATCGTTCGGATCATGCTTGATGAAATGCTGGTAAAGGGTGTAGGCGATAGGTGCCAGCGAGACGGGGGAACCGGGGTGGCCGCTTCCTGCGTTCTCGACCGCATCAGCCGAAAGGACCTTGGCCATCTTGATGGCGCGCTCGTCCAGTTCGGTCTCCTTGAATTCGGTCATGGATCAACTTTCCTTCCAATCGGATGGAACCAGCGCGCCCGTTCCGGCCGCCGTGCATGCACGGACGAATAGAACGTGCGCATTGGCTTCATTTGCCCTTTTATGCTAACCCAGTATGGAGACTTCTCTCAGCATTTCCTTACGCGAGTTGTGAACTAAATGTTCAAATATGTCTTTTTTTGTTCGTTTAAGACCGTTCAAAAGTTCGGTTTTCTCCGTCAGCTAGCAGTCGACACCGCCGAGTGCTAAAAAGGTACAGTACGGCGATTTTCAAAGGAGGTTCCATGGCAAACGAACGACGCATGCTGGTTCTCCGTGCCGTGATCGAAGACTATATTCGCACACAGGAACCGGTCGGATCCGGCGCGTTGACACGCGGACACAAACTCGGAGTGAGTTCGGCCACGGTACGCAACGACATGGCCGCGCTGGAGGACGAAGGCTATCTGGTGCAGCCGCACACTTCCGCCGGCAGAATCCCTACCGAGAAGGGCTACCGGTATTTCGTGGACAAGCTGGCCACGGTGGTGCCTCTATCCAAGGCGCAGAAGCGGGGGATTCGAACATTTCTCTCCGGTTCGGTGAATCTCGACGACACGCTGCGTCGCTCGGCGCGTCTTCTCGCTCAGATCACCGGACAGGTGGCCGTGGTGGCCAGTCCATCGCTGGCCCGTTCGGCGCTGCGTCATATCGAAATGGTTCCGGTGTCGTCGGCCACCGTGCTTGTCGTCGTCATTACCGATACGGGAAGAGTGGAGCAGCGTACGATCGTCACCGCGGCCCGGCCGTCGGAAGACATCCTCAACCAGCTGGGCTCCCGAATCAACGCCGCATGCCAGGGCGAATCACTTCGCCGGGCGGCGGATGGCATCCGTCTCTTCTCGCAGGATGAGCCCGACGCTCCGATGCGTTCCTTCCTGGAGGCGGTCGCACGCGTGCTCGACGAACTCGCCACTCAGGAGCAGACCAGCAACCTCTACATGGCCGGCACCTCGCAGCTGGCGCATCGCTCCGTCTCCGACATGGCGTCGCTGGCGTCTCTGTTCGACGCGTTGGAGGAGCAGGCGGTGCTGATGCGGTTGATGACCGCGCTCACCGAGGTCTCGCAACTGCATGGTGTGGGCATCGCCATCGGTTCCGAAACCCACACACCCGGTCTGATGCACGCCTCGGTGATCACCTCCGGCTACGGTCAATCGACGGCCGGCGCCTCCAAGACCACCGGAGACGCATCCTCCGATTCCACAACGGTCGAGCCTGTGGCGTTCGTAGGTTCCATCGGTCCCACGCATATGGACTACGCAAGCACGATCCCCGCCGTCAGAGCCGTGGCGAAGTATCTCACCGAATTCATGCTGAACGAAGAAGGGGAGGACGAAACGGACGACGATACGGACTGATCCCGCCATACCTTGTGGCACAATATTCGACAGCAAAACCCTACCCAACTAGTTCAACTTCAATACCCATACCGACGACAGGAAAGATCAGGAAGTGGCTGATTATTACGAAGTGCTGGGCGTGAACCGCAACGCCAGCGAGGATGAGATCAAAAAGGCCTACCGCAAGATGAGCCGCAAATACCATCCCGATATCGCGGGCCCCGAATTCGAGGACAAGTTCAAGGAGGTCAACTCCGCATACGAGGTGCTTTCCGACCCGGACAAACGCCGTATGTACGACCAGGGCGTGGATCCCAACAACCCCAACGCCGGCGGATTTGGCGGAGCGGCGGGCTTCGACATGGGCGACATCTTCGGCCAGTTCTTCGGCCAGAGCTTCGGTGGCGGATCCCAGGGTCCGATTCCGCGCACCCAGCCGGGCCGAGATTCCCTGGCCAACGTGACCATCGATCTGAAGACGGCCGTGTTTGGCGGCACCGCGCACGTGGACATCCGTACGATGTCGCTGTGCCCGGACTGCCAGGGCAGCGGCGCCGTCAAGGGCGAGCAGCCGGTGACTTGTCCGGACTGCCAGGGACGTGGATTCGCACAGAAGGTGGTGCGCACCATGCTCGGCCAGATGATGACCTCCGCGCCGTGCGAGCGCTGCGAGGGCCATGGCACGATCATTCAGAATCCGTGCCCGTCCTGCATGGGCCATGGTCGTATCCGTTCCAAGCGCAACGTCGGCGTCTCCGTGCCCGCGGGCATCTCCGATGACACCCGTCTGCGTCTCACCTCGCAGGGCGAGGTCGGCGAATGCGGTGGCGCCGCCGGCGATCTGTATATCGATGTGCGCATCGCCCCGGACAAGACGTTCGTCCGCGACGGCGACGATCTGCATTGCTGGATCGAGGTGCCGATGAGCTGGGCCGTGCTCGGTCATGATCTCGAGATCGACACGTTCGACGGCTCACGCACCATCAGCATTCCCGCGGGCAGTCAGCAGGAGGATACGGTCACGTTGGATGGCCTGGGTGTGACGCGTCTGCGTTCCAAGGGAGAGCGCGGTGACATCATCGCGCATATCATGGTGGCGATTCCGACCAAGCTGAGCGACAAGGAGCGCAAGCTGATGGAGGAGTTCGCCGAGTCCCATGATGGCGACGCCCAGCATGTCACGCAGCAGTCCAAGCCGCGTCCGGCCGGCGGTTCCTCCAAGAGGGGTGGTTTCTTCAGCAAGCTGAAGGATGCGCTGAGCTGACGCTCAGACATTCAGGCTCCCCTCTCTGAAGAGGGGAGCTGTTCGCCGTGCGGACTGAGGGGAGCCTAATACTGATTCCCTTCCTGGTCTGTTATCGCAGCAGCGACCGGCACATCGACCGGAATTCGCTGACGTATCCGCCGCCGAAGAACACGCAGTGTCCGGCGATGGGGTAGAGCTGCCAGAGCGTGTAGCGCTGTTCGTATCCTGCCTTGAGCGGATGCACCGACTGGTAGCCGTCCATAATCTGGCCAAGATACGACATGCCGAACAGGTGCAGCATGGCCAGATCCTCCTCGCGATGGCCACCGTGGGCCGCGGGGTCGATGAGCACCGCTTCGGATTTGCCGTTCTTGTCCTTGGTCCACATCACGTTGCCGCTCCACAGGTCGCCGTGGATTCGTGCCGGCTTGTCCTTGGCGGCGCCGCCCATCAGGTCGGGCATGGCGTCCACCACTTCCTGGGTCATCTCGTAGTCGTATTGGTCGAGTTCGCGGCGTTCGATGCCCATGCGAACCATCGGGAGCAGTCGGCCTTCGGCGAAGTAGGTGATGGGGTCGGTCCATTTGCCGGTGTCCATGGGAACCGGATCCTGCAGGGGACCGAAGTAGCAGGTTCCTTCGTATCCTTCCGGCGCCGAGCCGAAATAGGGGGCGCCGGCGTCATGCATGCGGGCAAGGGCCGCGCCGAACGCGTATGCCGCGTCGGCGGTGGGGGAGGCCGATGCCACGCGTTCGATGTCCAGATAGTCCTTGCCCCATTCGTATACGTCCACTACGCGGGGACCGCCTTTGGACTGGGCCTCGCCCAGCCACTGCAGGCCGCGTCCCTCGCATTCGAAGAATCCTTCCGGTGCCATGACGCGGCTCTTGCGATATTTGGACATCACATTCCTCCTTGGTGAAAACACGACTCATATTAGGACCGCGGTCGTGTCGCTGACAACCACGCAATCCCATACCCCCGTTTCCACATCCGATGTCCGTATGACATGCTCGTGGCAATCGCGTGTCCGTTACGTGAGCACCCACCCCTTTCTTCATCGTTTCTTAGAGGGGTGCGGCTATTGTGTTGCAACGTATTGTAGATAACCAATCGAAAAGACATAAGGGACAACGAGGGGTATATGAATTTCTTCCAAGCCATCGTCCTTGGTCTGGTACAGGCATTGACCGAGTATCTGCCTGTATCTTCCAGTGCGCATATTCGTATCGTCGGTGATCTGATGATCGGTTCGGATCCGGGCGCCGCGTTCACGGCCATCATCCAGATCGGTACCGAGCTGGCTGTGCTGTTGTATTTCCGTCGTGACATCATCCGTATTCTTGGTGCCTGGTTCGGCTCCCTGTTCGGCAAGGAGGGCAAGGACTGGAAGAGTCGTCTTGGCGCTCATAACGAGGACACCAAGATGGGTTGGTACATCATCATCGGTACCATGCCGATCCTCATCGCCGGCCTGTTGCTCAAGGACGTGATCGAGACCACGTTCCGTAATCTGTGGATCACGGTGACCGTGCTCATCGTTTTCGGTGTGCTGCTGTGGGTGTTCGATGCCCGTTCCAAGCAGATCAAGACCATGGATCGTATGACCGCCAAGGATGCCATCATCTTCGGTATTGGTCAGATGCTCGCGCTGATTCCCGGCGTCTCCCGCTCCGGCGGCACCATCACCTTCGGTCGTGCCATGGGATACACTCGTGAGGCTGCCGTGCGCGTGGCGTTCCTGATGGCCATTCCCGCCGTATTCGGTGCCGGTATCCTCGAGGCCGTCTCCGCGGTGAAGGACGTGAGCGCCTGTTCCGCCGGCGGTAAGGCCGCCACTGAGGCCTGCGCGGCCATCGGCGCGTTCCCCGGCTGGGGTCCGACGATCGCTGCCACGTTCGTGTCGTTCTTCGTGGGCTACATCGTGATCATCGGCTTCCTGAAGTTCGTGTCCACGTTCTCGTACAAAGCGTTCGCCATCTACCGTATCGGCCTTGCCGTCGTGGTGGCGATCCTGCTCATCACCGGCGTGCTGCCGGCGATCGATCCGTCCGTCGCGGCCGCAGCCTAGCCGGGGCGCGATAAATACACAGAAGGGCGGCTGGTTCCGAAATGAACCAGCCGCCCTTTCTATATCCGCTTTCCGCTTCCGTGTTGAGTACCGCTGTCGTTCCGTCAGTTTTCCGGCGCCGCGGGATGATCGAACGACCGCAGGAACTCCTCGGTCTCCTCGACCAGCTGCTTGGCATGGGGCGTGGGAACGTCCTGCTCGCCGTCCTCGTCCATCATCCGTTCAAGATGGTGCACGTAATCACTCAGATCGTCGTTGCACCGGGTGAGCATGTCGACCTTCCTGCGCCATTTCTCGGCGCGTGCGGCCAGATCGGTCTCGTCGAATCCCACGCCGATGATCGATCCGAGCTCCTCCAGCAGTCGCATGGTTCCGGCCGGGCAATCGTCGCCGCCGAGATACTGGGGGATGGAGACCCATAGGGAACGAGCCTCGAAACCGTCTTCCGCGGCCGCGTAGTTGAGTACGGTGGGAATGCCCACGGGACCGCAGTAGGAGTCATTCTGGGGGTCGTCATCGTCACCGTCGGAATGGCTGACCGGCAATGCCCTGGTATGCACACAGTCGGCGAACATGGCGCCGAGCGTGATGACGTCGGTCACCTCGCATTCGTCAGCGAAGCGCAGCGACCGCTGGCAGTAATCGGACCAGTGAAAGTTCGGCTCGGGACCCATCTCCACATAGATGGTGGTGTTCTCATCAATCGTGACCTCATAGAACGTGGTTTCCGGCCAAACGATGCGCTTGCGCCCCTGCACGGTGCACATCATCGGCCTTGAGGTCTGATAGTCGTAATAGGAGTCGCAGCAGATATGACCGATCTCCCGTGACTCGTAGGCATCCAGCAAATGGCGCACCGTGTCGGTGGCAGCCTGACAGGCATCGTTCCAGCCACCGAAGGCGGCGATCAGAAAACGTCGTTTGCTCATACTCTCGCTCATGTCTCCCACACTACCGCAGCCCTGTGTTTCCAACGGTTGAGTATGCCCAGCGAGAACGGGTCCACCGCTCATACAGGCACCGCATACAGTGGCGCGACACGCCGAGTTTGCGCTAACCCAAGGTGATCGCTATATTAATTACTCGTGCTTACGGCACCGGCCAGTCAGGTCGGGGTTGAAATCACATGCGGACATAGCTTAGTTGGTAAAGCGCGACCTTGCCAAGGTCGAGACCGCGGGTTCGAGTCCCGTTGTCCGCTCGAGTCCCTAAAGGACCGCAAGTGGTGGGTTAGCCAAGCGGTTAGGCAGCGGCCTGCAAAGCCGTATAGACGAGTTCGACTCTCGTACCCACCTCTTATGTCGGGAATGAAAGTTCTTGGCATGACACAACCGGGCGGTTGGCGCAGAGGTAGCGCACTTCCCTGACACGGAAGGGGTCACAAGTTCGAATCTTGTATCGCCCACCAGATCGGCCTAGCCGATTTGACTAATTGAAGAGGTTCAGTTTGGGTGATTGGCGCAGCGGCTAGCGCACTTCCTTCACACGGAAGGGGTCGTAGGTTCGATTCCTACATCACCCACCGGTACTGGCAGCAGTACTTTGCGGACATAGCTTAGTTGGTAAAGCGCGACCTTGCCAAGGTCGAGACCGCGGGTTCGAGTCCCGTTGTCCGCTCTCGAATCGGTCGAGTGATCGACTGGTTCCGACACAACCGGGCGGTTGGCGCAGAGGTAGCGCACTTCCCTGACACGGAAGGGGTCACAAGTTCGAATCTTGTATCGCCCACGATTTGGCCAGTCGGTCATCTTTTGCGGACATAGCTTAGTTGGTAAAGCGCGACCTTGCCAAGGTCGAGACCGCGGGTTCGAGTCCCGTTGTCCGCTCCATCACCGCTCTTCGGAGCGGTTTTTTGTTATCTGACCGTTTCTGATCAAACGCGTGTTGTCGATTTCGCATGCCATATGCTGGAGTTATCTTCCCCCATCGAGGAAGATCGGGGAAGCGGTTCGGCGAAAGGTTCCGTCATGCGACACTGTTCAGCGCTCATCAGTATCGGAATATGCATAGCGTTATTACCAGGCTGCGGCAACTCCCAGCAACAGGCCGAACAGTTCGTTGAGGGGCAATCGTCGGATACGGGAAATTATCAGACCTTAGTAGATGACGTTATGGCGGATAAAAAAGTGACGACCGCGGAGGCAAAGCAGTCGGCGGAGTCATATGTTCAATGTCTGACCGAAGCCGGGCTGAGCGGGAAGTATCACTATGACCCCGCAACCGACTATTGGATTCTCATCGGCGACGGCGAAATCTCATACGACAGCCCCGACTTCCGATATATGGATCTGGATCCCAGCACCGCAGCGGGGAAGAAGCTTTCCGAGAAGATCCAGGCAACCTATAGCAAGAAGAAAGGTTCCTGCGACTCTGTCTTCAATCCCATATCCACGTATTTGGAAAGCCATGCCGATTGGGATAGCTTGGCGAAAAACCAGTACGAGGCTACGGTGGATTGCGTCATAGGACGTGTTCCGTCCCTGCAAAACGCAATCGATGATTCCTGGCCGCATGACAGCGATGGTCTGAGCAAACTCAGCGAACTCATCTCCTCGCATGAGAAGGATCTTCCCTCAGAGGATCAGACTGCACTCACCAACTGCCAGACGTACTACACGACGGCACCGGAGACCTTCGGCGTCGCATCCAAACCATTGGATCAGCTCACTGAGCAGGAACGTAAGGACCTGATAGCCAAAGGGCAGCTGTCGGAACAGTCTCAATGACGCAGCAGCCGTCTGAATACCGACGAAAACCGACGGCGACAAGGGGGATTAGCGCAATGAAGCGTGTGGTGTCGTGGCTGATCATCGTGATGCTGGCGGTAGTGCCACTGGTAGGAGTGGGCGTGTTCTCCTGGGTGCAGGCGCAGGATCCCGAGGAACTGGCGCCCAAACCCACGGCGATTCTCCAGAAGCCGACGACCATCACCGATGATGGATCGGTGAACGCCACCATCACCGCCACCTATAAGCAGGGCATGACCGTGTTCGCGCCGTCATGGCAGGGAACGGTCACCGGCGTGTCCATTGCGCCTGGCGCCACTGTGTCCACCGGAACCGAACTGTTGAAAATCGATGGCGTGGCTCGTCTGGCCGCGGCGAGCGCGTCCCCGTTCTACCGGTCGTTGACGGTGAACGACAAGGGCGAGGATGTGCGCGATCTGGAGTCGGTGCTGCAGACGTTGGGGTATTTCAAGCGCAAGCCGAATACGGTGTTCGATGATGCCACGCGTGTTGCGGTGATCGCGTTGGAGAAGCGTATCGGGGTCACGGACCCGTCCGGAGTGTTCGATCCGGGTTGGCTGGTGTGGCTTCCGGCCGATCAGCTGGCGGTCGGTTCGGTGAACGTGCAGGTGAATCAGCAGGCGCCGGCCGTGGGGGAGCCGGTGTTCGTTTCGGCTTCGTCGTTGGATGCGATCAGTACGGCCACTGCTGGTGGCCCGTTCGCGTTCAACGGCACATATGTGTTGAGTCAGAATGGGCAGGATGTGGCCACGGTGAGCAGGGCCGAGGATGTGAATCAGGATCTGCTGAGCCGTTTGCAGGCGGATGATTCGTCGAATGCCGATGCGAGGCAGTATCAGGTGTCGTTGCGGTATGAGCAGCCGGTTCAGGCGTTGTCGGTGCCGTCCGCCGCCGTGCTGACCGATAAGGATGGTGGCGGTACGTGCGTGTATGGCAAGTATTCGTCGAAGGATGCGAAGTATCGTGCCGTTTCGGTGACGGTGACCAGCGGCACGTTGGGGAAGACGCACGTGCAGTATACCGACGATCTGGCGGGCTTCTATGTGCTGGCCGATCCGTTGGCGATCATGGGGGAGGGCGCGCAATGCCCATCGAAATGATTGACGTACGCTTCCGGTATTCGCCGCTGGGCCCGGCGGTGCTGGATGGGGTGACGTTGACGATTCCGGATGGTCAGATGATCGCGTTGGTCGGTCCCTCCGGGTCGGGCAAGACGACGTTGCTGCAGATCATCGGCGGCATTCTGAAGCCAAGTGAAGGCGTGGTTCGTTGCGATACGTCGATTGGTCGTATGCGGTGGATCTTTCAGACGCCGATGCTGTTGGCCCGGCAGACGGTTCGGCAGAACATCGACATCGCGATCAGCACCGCGCCATGGAACGCGCGGACCCGTGAGGCCCGTGTACAGGAGATGCTTGCCGATGTGGGTCTGGATGGCTATGCCGATCATCGGGTCAACACGTTGTCGGGCGGTCAGCAGCAGCGCGTGCAGATCGCCCGCGCCCTAGCGTGTCGGCCGCCTGTGGTGTTGGCCGACGAGCCGACCGGCCAGTTGGATCACGCGACCACCACGTTGGTGATGAATGCGATCGCGAAGGCGCGCGGCCATGGCACGACGATGGTGATCGTGACGCATGACGAGTATGTGGCCTCGTACTGCGAGCGCGTCGTGCGCCTGGAGGATGGGCGGATTCATTCCGTCAAGGGTGGGGATGCACATCGGATGGATGACTGCGACATGGTGGCGGAGGCTTCCGATGAGTAGCTCAGATGCTGGTCGGGGACGGCATGGGCGACGTAATGCCCGGAACGGTGTCGTGACACGAAATATTACTAAACAACATGATGTTGAGTGGTCGTTTCGCGTGGTGCTGCGTCAGGTGGGACGGACGTTGGCCGCGCAACGGCTGATGACGTTGCTGCTGGTGGCTGCGATGGCCGTGCTTACGGGTGCGTGCGCGTTTCTTGACGCTTCGTCGCGGTACGAGATCATGGCCGAGCATGATCAGGCGGTCTCGGCAGGGCTGAACGTGTATCATGCGCATGCCGCGGGTGACGATGGTACCGGACGGATCAGCGCCGCATTGTGCGCGTCATTGAACACGAATCCGTCGGTGAATGCGGCGGCTGGGGTATTCGGATCCCGGGCGGTGACGATCGTCAAGGCTCCCGGACGGCATTTCTCCTATGTTCCCGTGGTTGGCGACATCACCCGAATCCTGTCGGCGGAGAATGCCTCCGATTACGACGATGGATTCTTCATCGAACGTCGAACGGCCGCGGAGATCGGCGTATCCGATGGGGATAATGTGCGGATCAGAATGGATGACGGTTCCGTTGAGACCGCCACGGCCCATGTGGTCGAGGCGGAACGCGGCTTTGCCGATACGACGCAGCTGTGGTCGTATACGGCGCCGCAGGGCAGTCTCACCGACTGTTATGTGGAGTTTGTTCCCGGTGCGATGACGGATGACGAACAGGCGGTGGGATGGCTGTCGGCGGCGTTGGACGACGGTCGGTCCACCATATCGGTCACGCCGATGACGCAGTCCGACGCCGGCAAGTTACTTGACCGGTACATGTCCCGTCCCACCCGGTTCCTGTGGGCGGCTGGCGGCGCTTTGGCGTTCCTGTTGCTGTTTCTGCCCTTGGTGTTCCGTCGGCATGAGTTCGCCCTGTACCGCAGTCTTGGTGCCGGAAAGAATCCCACGGCTCTGATCTATATTGTGGCGAACACGCTGCTGACGGTGCTTGGTCACGGCATTGGCTTGGCGTGGGCGATGCTGATCCTTGCTTGGGTGCAACGCACGATATTCGAGCCGACGGGATCGGCCATGTTCGCGATGGCATCGATGCTGACTTGTGTGACCTTGCTCACATTGGGATGCGTGGTGTTGTCCCGCGGCAGCATGGCCGCCTATATCCACCGGCAGCTCTGAGCGTGATTCCAACGATTGCGCACGCTCACACGAGGCGCGGCGATTGTCGCCGACGACACATACAGTTGCATCGTCAAGTTCAGTCCAGGCCTGCACATTAGTAACGCGGACCCCCGATAGCAAAGGACATACCATGGCGCAAGCTACCATCTCCATCACGGTCGACGATGAGGCGAAGGAGGTGGAAGCAACCACCACCGGCGTCGAACTGTTCGCCGACGACAAGAACATCATCGCCGTGCGTCTGAACGGCGAGCTGCGTGACCTGTACACGCCGCTGCATGACGGCGACAAGGTCGAGCCCGTCGCCCTGGATAGCGAGGACGGTCTGGCGATCATGCGCCACTCCGCCACCCATGTGATGGCTCAGGCCGTGCAGCAGATCCGCCCCGAGGCCAAGCTCGGCATCGGCCCGGTGATCAAGAACGGCTTCTACTACGACTTCGATGTGGACGAACCGTTCACCCCTGCCGATCTCAAGGAGATCGAGAAGCGCATGCAGCGCATCATCAAGTCCGGCCAGACCTTCCGCCGCCGCGCGGTCACCGAGGAGGAGGCCCTCGAGGAGGAGAAGGATCAGCCGTACAAGATCGAGCTGATCAAGGACAAGGAGGCGCATCTCGACCCGGAGGCAGCCACCGAGGTGAGCGAATCCGAGCTGAGCTTCTACGACAACGTGGATCGTGACGGCAACGTGGTATGGAAGGACCTGTGCCGTGGACCCCACCTGCCCAACACCCGCTTCATCAAGGCGTTCAAGCTGGAGCGCAGCGCCGCCGCCTACTGGCGCGGCAGCGAGAAGAACCCGATGCTGCAGCGCATCTACGGCGTGGCCTTCTTCACCAAGGAGGCGCTGAAGGACTACCAGACCAAGCTGGAGGAGGCCGCCAAGCGCGACCACCGCAAGCTCGGCCAGGAGATGGACCTGTTCTCCTTCCCGGATGAGATCGGACCGGGTCTGGCCGTATTCCACCCCAAGGGCGCCGCGATCATCAACGCCATGGAGGACTACTCACGCGAGCAGCACCGCAAGCACCACTACAGCTTCGTGCAGACCCCGCACATCACCAAGGGCGGCCTGTACGAGACCTCCGGCCACCTGCAGTGGTACAAGGACGGCATGTACCCGCCGATGCGCCTCGACGAGGAGCGCGACGAGAACGGCAACATCACCAAGCAGGGCTTCGACTACTACCTCAAGCCGATGAACTGCCCGATGCACAACCTGATCTTCAAGTCCCGCCAGCGCAGCTACAAGGAACTGCCGCTGCGTCTCTTCGAGTTCGGCACCGTCTACCGCTACGAGAAGTCCGGTGAGGTGCACGGCCTGACCCGCGTGCGCGGCCTGACCCAGGACGACTCCCACATCTACTGCACCCGCGAGCAGATGAAGGACGAGCTCAAGAGCCTGCTGAACTTCGTGCTCGGCCTGCTCAAGGACTTCGGCCTCAACGACTTCTACCTGGAGCTGTCCACCAAGGACGAGCACAAGTTCGTCGGCTCGGACGAGATCTGGGAGGAGGCCACCAGCACGCTGGCCGAGGTCGCCAAGGAGTCCGGTCTCGAACTCGTGGCCGATCCGGGCGGCGCCGCCTTCTACGGTCCGAAGATCTCCGTGCAGGCCCGCGACGCCATCGGCCGCACCTGGCAGGTCTCCACGATCCAGCTGGACTTCAACCTGCCCGAGCGCTTCAAGCTCGAGTACATCGCGAAGGACGGCACGCACCAGCGCCCCGTGATGATCCACCGCGCGCTGTTCGGCTCCATCGAGCGCTTCTTCGCCATCCTGCTCGAGCACTACGCCGGCGCGTTCCCGGCATGGCTCGCCCCCGTGCAGGTGACCGGCATCCCGGTGGCCGACGAATTCGCCCCGCATCTGGAGAAGTTCATCCACGAGCTGGAGGACAACATGGTGCGCTGCGAGATCGACTCCTCCGACGATCGCTTCGGCAAGAAGATCCGCAACGCCTCCAAGTCCAAGGTGCCGTTCACGCTCATCGTGGGCGAGGACGACATGAACAAGAACGCGGTGAGCTTCCGCTTCCGCGACGGCAGCCAGCTCAACGGCGTGCCGGTGGACCAGGCCAAGGCCTCGATCCTCAAGGTGATCGCCAAGCGCGTGCAGGTCAACTCCGCCGACGACTTCGCCGCGGCGACCGAGGACTGATCACTCGACCGCTTTCATGCCGGTATCCATTCCGGCACCCGACAACGCCGGCCCCTGGTCCGCAAGACGACCATATGCGTTCCCTGGGCCGGCGTTGTCGGCATACCACCATAAAATCGCACTGTTTAACCATTCATAATTCTTAGGAGAGTCATGTCAGGACATTCCAAGTGGGCGACTACGAAGCACAAGAAGGCGGCCATCGACGCCAAGCGTGGCAAGCTCTTCGCCAAGCTCATCAAGAACATCGAGATCGCGGCCCGTCAGGGCGGCGGTGACCCGAACGGCAACCCGGCCCTGTACGACGCCATCGTCAAGGCCAAGAAGAACTCCATGCCGGCCGACAACATCAAGCGTGCCGTCAAGCGTGGTTCCGGTGAGGAAGCCGGCGGCGCCAACTATGAGGACATCGTCTACGAGGGCTACGCTCCCGGCGGCGTTGGCCTGATCATCGAATGCCTGACCGACAACCGCAACCGTGCGGCCGCCGACGTGCGTTCCACCCTGTCCAAGAACGGCGGCTCCCTGGCCGAGAACGGCTCCGTGAGCTTCAACTTCGAGCGTAAGGGCCTCATCGAGGTCCCGGCCGAAGGCGTGGACTTCGACAACCTGTTCGAGATCGCCGCCGAGGCCGGTGCCGAGGACGTGACCGAGGACGGCGACGTGTTCACCGTCACCACCAGCCCGAGCGACCTGATCCCCGTCCGCAAGGCCCTGCAGGATGCCGGCATCGACTATGATTCCGCCGAAACCGCCATGGTCGCCCAGAACGAGATCGAGCTCGATCTCGAAGGCGCCCGCAAGGTGTCCAAGCTGATCGACGCCCTCGACGACCTCGACGACGTGCAGAACATCTACAGCACGTGGAAGGCCACCGACGAGATCATGGCCCAGCTGGACGAGGAGTAATACGATCCTCCAGCAAACAACCAAGGGATTCATTTCATGATCATTCTTGGAGTCGACCCCGGACTCACCAGGTGCGGAGTCGGCGTTGTGGAAGCCGGCGCATCCCGCCGGCTTTCCTTTATTCACGTCGATGTCGTCCGTTCCGATCCACACGAGTCGCAGGATCTGCGACTGCTCAAGATATACCGGGGACTGTGCACGAAACTCGACGAGTTCATCCCCGACGCGGTATCGATCGAGCGCGTGTTCGCCCAGGCCAACCGCAATACCGTGCTCGGCACCGCCCAGGCGGCCGGAGTGGCCATGCTGGCTGCGGCACAGCGCGGCATTCCCGTGGCATTGCACACGCCGACCGAGGCCAAACTGGCCATCACGGGCAACGGACAGGCACAGAAGATCCAGGTCGAGCGCATGGTCACCCGCATTCTCAATCTCAACACGATGCCGACACCGGCGGACGCCGCCGACGCTCTGGCATTGGCCATCTGCCATGCCCTCCGTCCATCCGGGGCTCTGCAGGGTGGCGAGCGCGAACAGCATCTCACCCAGGCGCAACGGCAGTGGGCCGAGGCGACGCGCAAGGCGAACCGTGGGGGCAACATGCTTCATCGTGGCATGTAGACACCGTTCTCACCTTCCGCTACAATACGAACAGATGTTCGAAATCTATCGTTGGGAAATGAGGTAGCCGATGATCGCAAGCCTGAACGGCACGATTGCGGCGGTCATGAAGGACGCCGCGATCATCGAAGTGGGGGGAGTGGGCTACGAGGTTCGCATGCCGGGCAGTGATCTGGCCTCCATGCACATCGGGCAGAAAACGACGGTCTTCACCCGCATGACCGTTTCGCAGGACGCCATCGCTCTGTACGGATTTCTGTCCAAAGCGTCGAAGGATCTGTTTCTCAGTCTGCAGAAGGTCAGTGGAGTCGGCCCGAAGGTGGCGTTGTCCATTGTCTCGACACTTGGCCCCACGCAACTGATGAGCGCCGTGGCGAGCGGAGATGCCGCCGCTCTGGCCAAGGCCCCGGGATTGGGGAAGAAGGGCGCACAAAAGATCATTCTCGAGCTCAAGGGCTCGATCGACCTCGATGAGATCGAAGGCGGAGCGCAGGTGCCGGAGGAGGCGCAGGATTCCGGTACCGAGCAGGTCGTCGAGGCGCTGGTCTCGCTGGGCTGGCAGCAGCGTGACGCCGTGCAGGCGGTGCGTCGCGTATTGCAAAGCGAGCATCATGAAGGTCCGATCACGTCCAAGGACGTGCCGAAGTTGCTCAAGACCACGCTGGCATCCATGGATAGGGGGAGGTAGTCGATGATGATGGACGACAACATGCAGACCAACGACGGCGCCAGGGAAGAGTCCCTGCGCATGGTCTCCGCGACTCCCATGGGGACCGATCAGGTCAGCGACGAAGAGTTGCGCCCGTCCGGGCTCGACGAGTTCATCGGCCAGCCGCGCCTCAAGGCGCAGATGAAACTATTCCTCAACGCCGCCATGAAGCGGGGGGTGCCGCCGGATCATATCCTGCTGGCCGGCCCTCCCGGTCTGGGCAAGACCACGTTGGCCATGATCGTGGCGAACGAGCTCGATTCCCCGATTCGTATCACCTCGGGTCCGGCCATCCAGCATGCCGGGGATCTGGCGTCCATATTGTCGTCCCTGGAAGAGGGCGAGGTGCTGTTCATCGATGAGATCCATCGCCTTCCCCGTGCCGCGGAGGAATTGCTGTACATCGCCATGGAGGATTTCCGCGTGGACGTCGTGGTGGGCAAGGGACCGGGCGCTTCGTCCATCCCGCTGACCCTGCCAAGGTTCACCGTGGTGGGTGCCACGACCCGTGAGGGCATGCTGCCGTCGCCGTTGCGAGCGCGATTCGGTTTCACTGCGCATCTGGACTTCTATCCGAAGGACGAGATGCGCAAGCTGATCCTGCGTTCGGCAGGCGTGCTGGGGGTGAGCATCGACGAGGACGCCGCCGATCAGCTGGCGCGCCGTTCTCGAGGAACGCCGCGAATCGCGAACCGGCTGCTGCGTCGAGTGCGGGACTGGGCCGTGGTGCATGATCTCGATCATGTCGATGCGACAGCCGTGCAGGAGGCGCTGGACCTGTATCAGATCGACGTGGAGGGGCTGGACCGGCTGGACATCGCCGTACTCAGAGCCATCTGTGGCAGCTTCAACGGCGGCCCGGTGGGACTGAACAATCTTGCGGCCATGGTGGGTGAGGAATCGGAGACGGTGGAGACCGTCTGCGAACCGTATCTGGTGCGCGAGGGTTTTCTTGTTCGCACACCGAAGGGGCGCGTGGCCACCTCCCGCGCATGGGAGCATCTGGGGATTACCCCACCAGATGATGTCAATGTGCTGTTTTAGCCTGAATGGGTTGGTTCCTGAGGGTTTTCAACCACTTGGGAACATCACGACTAGCCTGCAAAGGAGATCAAAACATTATGGGTGGTAATTCAAACACCATGATGCTCATCGCCATCATCGTCGTCTTCGCCGGCATGATGTGGTACCAGTCCCGCCAGTCCAAGAAGAAGCAGGGTCAGGTGCAGGACTTCCGCACGAACCTGAAGAAGGGCGACCCGGTTGCCACGTTCTCCGGTCTGATCGGCGTTGTTGAAGAGGTCGATCTCGATGCCGACCAGATCGTCATCAATTCCGAAGGCACGTTGAGCCGTTGGCGCATTCAGGCGATCACCGAACCGCCGGTGGTGCCGAACTACGTGTCCGATGAGGAGTACGAGCGCGAACAGAAGGCCAAGAACGAGGAGGCCGATCAGGCCGAGGCCGCGGACACCAAGGACGAGCCCAACGAATCGGCCGATTACGTCAATCCTTCCGACGCTCATGAGAACACCGAAACCGTAACGTCCGAGGAATCCGACAAGGATACCGAGGGCAAGAAGGACGAGCCCGCCAAGTAGGACGCGGGTCCGCCAAACGATATATTGGCAAACCGTGGCCGGCTCCCTTGGGTGCCGGCCATATATTTCGTCAGGGGTGAAGACAATGACATCCGATATCACCGTCAACCAGCTGTCGTCCGTGGGGGAGGAGAACGCGGAATATCTGCTGTCTCTGATCCGCACCATTCCCGGTTTCCCGAAGGAAGACATCAACTTCAGGGACTTCATGCCCGTTCTCGCCGACGCGAAGGGGCTTTCCATTCTTATCGACGCTCTGGCCAAGGCCCTGCCGGTTTCCCCGGATGAATTCGACGTGGTGGCCGGACTGGAGTCGCGTGGTTTTCTGATCGGCGTTCCGCTGGCCCTTCATCTGGGCAAGGGATTCGTCGCCATCCGCAAAGCGGGCAAACTGCCGCCGCCCACCAAGCGTATGGAGTATTCTCTCGAATACGGTACCGCCGCCATTGAAGTCGAGGATCAGGCCATTCGCCCCGGCGAACGCGTACTGGTCGTCGACGATCTCATTGCCACCGGAGGTACCGCACAGGCGGCTGAAAAGCTGATTCAGGAGCACGGTGCGACCGTGGCGGGATTCAGCTTTGTCATGGAGCTGACCGGCATTCCCACGCCGGCGTCCATCAGTCGGCACAAGCGGTCTTCGCTGCTGACCATGCCCGCCTGACGGGAATCCGTTTTCCGGAATTCATCTTTTAAGGTTCCGGAGTTCGGCAGATTGACTCATTCCCACTTGCTAGAGACGAAAGGAAATACGAGGTCGTCCCATGGACCTTTACGAATACCAGGCGCGAGAGCTGCTCGAAGAGGCTGACATCCCCACGCCGCGCGCGATTTTCGCGCAGAACTCCCATGATGTGGCAGAGGCAACGAAAACGATCGGCTTCCCCTGCGTGATCAAGGCTCAGGTGAAGATCGGACATCGTGGCCAGGCGGGCGGAGTCAAAATCGCCCATAACCTCGACGAGGCCATTCTGCTGTCCGAGCAGCTGTTCCCGATGACGATCCATGGCCATAAGGTCAACGGCGTGCTGGTCGCCGAGGCAAAGAACATTCTTCACGAGTACTACGTGTCGATTTCCGTGGATCGTACGTCTCGCGACTACGACGTGCTCGCCACCGCGAACGGCGGCACCGAAGTGGAGGAGATCGCCAAGGCCCACCCCGAATCGGTGAAGCGTCTGCACATCGAACCATTGGAGGACTTCGATCTGGATGCGGCCAAGCGCATGGCCGAGCAGATCGGCTTCTATCATGCCGATGGCGATCAGGCAGCCAGGATCCTGCTGAACATGTGGAAGGCATTCCGCGACACCGACGCCACGCTGGTGGAGATCAACCCGCTGGCGAAGATCGGCGATCCCGACGATGAATCCTCGAAGTCGCTGTGCGCACTTGACGCCAAGATCTCCTTGGACGACAACGCCGCCTTCCGTCACGATGGCTGGAAGCGCTTCGTGGACCCGAACGCCGGTGACCCGCTGGAGAATCAGGCTCGTGCACTGGGCCTGCATTACGTGCATCTCGACGGTCAGGTGGGCATCATCGGCAATGGTGCGGGACTGGTCATGAGCTCGCTCGACGCCGTGGCCGGCGCCGGAGAAAGCCAGGGCACCGGAATCAAGCCGGCGAACTTCCTCGACATCGGCGGCGGCGCTTCCGCGGCCGTGATGGCCGAAAGCCTTGAGATCGTGCTGTCGGACCCGGAGGTCAACTCGGCGTTCATCAACGTGTACGGCGGCATCACCTCCTGCGAGGACGTGGCCAACGGCATTCTCGAGGCCATCTCTTCCATCAACAGCATCCGACCGATCGTGGTGCGTTTCGATGGCAACAAGGCCAAGGAGGGTCTGCGTATTCTCGCCACGGCGAACAATCCGCACATTCTTGTGGCCGAGACCATGGAACAGGCCGCGGCCAAGGCGGCCGAACTCGCAGCGAACAACAAGGGAGATGCACGATGACACTGTTTATCGAAGATGGCGCTCCGGTCATCGTTCAGGGCATGACCGGACATCAGGGCATGACGCACACCGCGCGCATGCTCAAGGCCGGCACTCATATCGTTGGCGGCGTCAATCCGCGTAAGGCCGGTGCCAAGGTACCGTTCACCGTGGGCGACCAGCAGATTGAGGTTCCGGTGTTCGGCACCTGCGCCGAAGCACGCGAGGCCACTGGCGCCAAGGCCAGCGTGGTCTTCGTCCCGCCGCGCTTTGCCAAGGGAGCCGTCGTCGAAGCCGTCGAAGCCGGTATCGAACTGATCGTGGTCATCACCGAAGGCATTCCGGTCGCCGACTCCGCCTACTTCGTGGCCCTTGCCCAGGAGAGGGGAGTGCGCATCATCGGACCGAACTGCCCGGGTCTGGTCACCTTCGGCAGCGGCGATGATCCGCATGGCGTGAATCTGGGCATCATCCCGGATGGCATCGTGCCGCGCGGCCCGCTGGGCCTGGTGTCCAAGTCGGGAACGCTGACCTATCAGCTCATGGGCGAACTGTCCGACATCGGCTTCACCGCGGCGCTGGGCGCCGGTGGCGACCCCATCGTGGGCACTACACTGCTCGAGGCCGTGCAGGCATTCAATGCCGACCCGGACACCAAGGCCGTTGTGATGATCGGCGAGATCGGCGGCAGCGCCGAGCAGGAAGTCGCCGAGTGGGCCAAGGACAACATGACCAAGCCGCTGGTGGCCTACATCGCCGGCTTCACCGCCCCCGAAGGCAAGCAGATGGGCCATGCCGGCGCCATCGTCTCGGGCGGCAAGGGCACTGCGAAGGAGAAGAAGGAGGCGCTGGAGGCCGTGGGCATCCGCGTCGGCCGCACTCCCGGTCAGACCGCCCAGATCATGCACGAGATTCTGGCCGCGAACAACATCGCATGAGGCCGACCCCGAAGGATTTTGGCAAGGGACTGGGCGTATCCGCACTATCCCTTGCCTTGTATGCCATAGCGTTGGCCTGTTTCAACGCCCTGATGCTGCTGATCATCTCCATGGAGGAAGGCGGCCAGGGCGTTACCGACTACACCATGGACTTCACCGAATCGGTGATGCTGCTATCGCAGGGCATCGGACTTGAATTCGAGTCCGTTCGACTCACATTGGTTCCTTGGGGACTGACGATCCTGCTTGTCGTGCTGATTCGTTCGGCGGCCGCCCGTTTGGGGTGTTCATGGTCGGGATTCCTGACCGGGCTGGTGTTTTGGGTGGCCATGCACGCGTGGATGGCCGCCACGGTACAGATGGTGATCATCGACGCCATACCCATCGTCATGCTCAAGACCGGTGCCGTGTACACGGTCGGGTATCTATGGGCGTTGATTCCCCGTACCAATCTGACCCGACACTTCACATGGGATGCCATCACATTCCTGCCGGAGTCGATGATCATGGCGGTTCGTGCCGCTGTACGGTTGACGGTCATCATCGCCGTATGCTTCACCCTCATGTCATTCATCACGGTAGGCACCTGGAGCGTAATGAATCATCCGGCCATGAGCCGTCTGCTCTCCAGCATGGGCATGGAAACGGGGTCGGCGATCATGACTACGATCGCCAGTCTGATCTGGTTGCCGACGTTCATGGCATGGGCTCTGTCCTGGGTGAGCGGAGCGGGATTCTCTATCGGTTCCCTTGCCACGTTCTCACTGTGGAACGGTCAGGCGCAGTCATTGCCGACCATCCCGGTGTTCGCCCTGTTCCCCGAATCGGTCGAACTGCCATGGGCCCGAATCGTGCTCATGGCCATCCCCTTTGCCCTGGCGATGATTCTCGGACTGTGGCAGCTGTTTGCCTCCAGCCGGTTCAATGTGCTCGGTCGCAAGCAGAGAAGCTCCTTCTCACCGCCGCGAAATGCCGATGATGCCGACACGCCGCAGCTCGTTTCCTGGAAGACCGTATACACGTTCGTACCGCCGACAATCGCATTCTGTCTGACCTGCGTGTTGATCAGTGTGCTGCTGCCGATCGTCTTCGCCATGTCCAATGGCTCATTGGGGTATGACCGTCTGGCACACATCGGTGTGGACGTCGCCGCATCGACTCAGGCGCTAGCTCGCCCCACCGCCTTGGGATTCTTCGCCGCATGGCTTATTGGCCTCGTCTCGGTGGCGGCGCGATACGGCATCGCCAAGCTGTCGCAAACCATCCGCAATCGTACGCATGCCGATTCCGTCAACAGGGCCAGTACCAAGTCCACGGAAGCCGTGGCGGACGACGAGCGAACGCCACGCACCGTAGCCAGCGGCGGCAAGACGGACACGCAATCCGCCACTGCCTCTACAGTGGAAGCCAAGACTTTCCGCACCGTTTCCTCGGCGGAATCCGTCAATCCGACAACTAAGGAGGACAAGTAATGTCAAACACCGCGCGTCCCATCAAGCGTGCATTGGTGTCCGTGTTCCACAAGGACGGCATCGAAGTGCTGGCCAAGGCTTTCGTGGCCGCCGGCACCGAAGTCGTGTCCACGGGTTCCACCGCCAAGAAGCTCACTGAACTCGGTGTGAACGTCACGCCCGTCGAGCAGGTCACCGGATTCCCCGAGAGCCTTGACGGTCGTGTCAAGACGCTGGATCCGCACATTCACGCCGGTATCCTCGCCGATATGACCAACCCCGAGCATGTGAACCAGCTCGCCGAGCTTGGTATCAAGCCCTTTGACCTGGTGGTCGTGAACCTGTACCCGTTCGCCGACACCGTGCGTTCCGGAGCCAATGAGGCGGACACCATCGAGAAGATCGACATCGGTGGCCCGTCGATGGTCCGTGGCGCGGCCAAGAACCATGCCACCGTGGCCATCGTCACCGATCCCGCCGATTACGCCCTGGTAGCCGAGCGCGTGGAGAACGGCACCGGATTCACGCTTGAGGAGCGTCGTTACCTGGCCGCCAAGGCATTCGCCCACACCGCCGCCTATGACGCCACCATCACCGAGTGGACGTCCAAGCAGTGGCCGAAGCCGCAGTCCCTCATCAAGGACGAGGCGAACGACGAACCGCAGATCGACGAGAAGCTGTTCCCGGCCACGTTCACCGAGACCTGGGATCGCACCCACGTGCTGCGCTACGGCGAGAACCCTCATCAGCAGGCCGCGCTGTACCTCGATCCGCTGAACCGTAACGGTTTCGCCCATGCCGAGCAGCTGGGTGGCAAGCCGATGAGCTACAACAACTACGTGGATGCCGATGCCGCGTGGCGTGCGGTGTGGGATTTCGCCCCGCAGATCGCCGTCGCCGTGGTCAAGCACAACAACCCCTGCGGTCTGGCTCTCGGTGCCACCGTGGCGGAGGCTCATAAGAAGGCGCACGCCTGCGATCCGATGAGCGCCTATGGTGGTGTGATCGCCGCCAATTCCACGGTCACGCTGGAAATGGCCGAAGGCGTTCGCCCGATCTTCACCGAGGTCATCGTCGCCCCTGATTACGAGCCCGAGGCTCTGGAGCTGCTGCAGACCAAGAAGAAGAACCTGCGCATTCTTAAGGTGGCTGAGCCGCCGAAGGCCAAGCGTCAGATCCGTCAGATCGACGGCGGTCTGCTGGTGCAGTCCACGGATCTCATCAACGCCGTCGGCGATGATCCGGATGCTTGGAAGCTCGTCTCCGGTGAGCCCGCCGATGCCGAGACCCTCAAGGATCTCGTGTTTGCCTGGCGTGCCATTCGCTGCGTGAAGTCCAACGCCATTCTGGTCGCTCACGATCAGGCCACTGTCGGTATCGGCATGGGTCAGGTGAATCGTGTGGACTCCTGCAACCTTGCCGTCGAGCGTGCGAACACGCTGGCCGACGGCGCGGATCGTACCACCGGTTCCGTTGCCGCATCCGATGCGTTCTTCCCCTTCGCCGATGGTGCCGAGATCCTGATCAAGGCCGGCGTGAAGGCGATTGTGCAGCCCGGTGGCTCCATTCGCGATGAAGAGGTGATCGAGGCTGCGAAGAAGGCCGGCGTGACCATGTACCTCACCGGCACCCGTCACTTCTTCCACTGATCGGCGGGATTCGGCAAGGTATGAAGGTGAAACCACGGAAGGATCCGAACGGAGTTCGGGCGGAGTCGCATCCGTATGTGTCGGAGGCACATGAAGGCAAGCCTCCCTTCGAATGGGGGGTTGCGGCCTGCGTGCTTGTCTCCGCGGTGTTGGCCGCATTCGGTCATCTGCTGGCGGCCACGCTGCTTATTTCAGCAGCGTCGATCGTCTGTGCCACCGTACGTCTGGTGCTTCGTGAGCGAAGTCCGTGGAAGATTCGATCCGTCGGCTTCGATTCCTTCTTCGGATTCGCGTTGGGGATCGGGCTGATGGCGTCGTGGGCGGCGATTGTGTTGCTGTGATCTTCCGTTCGGATCCATGCCGATAAACGCAAAAAGGGCTTGCACGAGAATATCGTGCAAGCCCTTTTTGCGATTGGAATTGCTTTACTTGGCCGACTCGTTTGCGGAGGACTCGGCGGAATCCGCGGATTCGCTCGTCGCAGACGTCGAATCGGAAGCGTCGGCGGCTTCCGAAGCATCGACGGCAGCAACGGCTTCTTCCGACTGGTCGTCAGCGGGCGCATCGTCGACGTTCTCGACGGAGTCAAGACCAGCGGCGGCCGTCTTGGCCATGGCGTTCTTGGCGAGCATTTCGGAGAACGTGGAGCTCAGCAGCATGACCAGAGCCACGACGGCACCGGCGAGCAGCGGGCAGATCCAGAACAGCCACAGCTGGCTCAGCGGCTCGACGGTCAGGCCCTTGCCCTGCGCGAACAGCGCGATGCCGGTGGATCGCACCGGGTTGAGACCGGCTCCGGTGATGGGATAGGTGACGGCTGCGGCAACGCCATAGGCAAGACCGACGGCAGTCGTACGGTTGGTCGACGGCGTGCCGTCCTCGCGCATCGTCACGATGGCCGCGGCGACCACCAGCAGGCTCATGGCGACCTCGACGACGATGGCCATGGTGGACCCGAAGCTCAATCCGGCCTGCTGCAGTGTGCTGTTCGACAGGTAGGACAGGGACGTGGTATCGAAACCGTTGATCGTATAGGTGAGCCATGCCTTGGCCGCCACCGTCTCGGTGGTCGGCAGAATCGCGATGATCACGGCGCCTGCAGCAATGCCGCCGAGCACCTGAGCCACCAGATACAGCAGGGCGTCGAGCCAGGAGATCCGAGACGTCAGTGCTGCGGCCAGAGTGATGGCGGGGTTGAAGTGCGCTCCCGAAAAACGGGAGAACGCGGCCGTGGCAGCGGCATAGGCCACGCCGATTACCGCGGCGATGAGCAGAATGTTGATGCCGTACAGCACGGTGCCATAGGTGCTGACGGCATAGATGGCAAAGCAGATGAAGAACGTACCTGCAAACTCGGCGAGCGCGCGGGCAATGGGGGAGGCGCTCAGTGCCGGAATGGCGTCGGCCGATGGTACGGGGGAGCCGACCGCGGAAACGGGCTGTTCGACGATGGTGTCCTCGGTGTCCGGCACCGTTTCCTGCACGGGTGCCGACGGAGTTGTCTGTGACATGAAAGTCCTTTGATAGTCCGACAAAACGTCTCATATGCTACCAGTGGTTCAGGCGTACCGATAGAATGTAACCACTGTGATTTCCTGAGAATCATCTGTGAAAACAGCAGTAGATATGCAAGTTATGAAAGGCCACGTTGGGAGAACGATGCCAGAACAGTATTCATCCTCCAAGAAATCATCCGGTCGCTCCGATCGAGATTCCGAAAACATTCGTCTGCAGAAGGTCTTGGCCCAGGCGGGCTTCGGATCCCGTCGCAAGTGCGAAGAGATCATCACCGAAGGCCGTGTGGAGGTCGACGGCGAACTGGTGACCGAGCTGGGAACCCGAGTCGATCCGAAGCGTCAGAAGATTCTCGTCGACGGATCCCGCATCCACATCGACGACCATCATGTGACGCTTGCCCTGAACAAGCCGAAGCGCGTGCTGTCCACCATGAGCGACCCGAAGGGCCGTTGGACGCTGCGTGACATCATCGGTGACAAGTACGAGCGCGTCTTCCACATGGGCAGGCTCGACTATGATTCCGAGGGTCTGATCCTGATGACGAACGACGGCGAGCTGTCGCAGCACGTCATGCACCCCAAGTATGAGGTGGCGAAGACCTATATCGCCACCGTTGAAGGACGTCTTGGCGGCAATGTCTGCCGACGTCTGGTGCGTACCGGCGTCAAGCTCGACGACGGCTGGGTCAAGCTCGACAAGTGCTCGATCCTGGATCAGAACCGCGAATTCACCATGGTGCGCGTCGTGCTGCATTCCGGGCGCAACCGCATCGTCCGTCGCATCTTCGGCTCGATCGGCTTCCCGGTCCGTCGTCTGATCCGCACGCAGATCGGCCCGATCAAGCTCGGTGAGCTCAAGCCCGGTTCGTACCGTGTACTGTCCGCCACCGAAGTGAAGTCCCTGGAGAAGGAGGTCGGCCTGTGATCCGCGTTGCGATCGACGGTCCCGCCGGCGTAGGCAAGTCGTCCACGTCCAAGGCGCTGGCCAAGTACTTCGGATTCGCGTATCTCGACACGGGCGCCATGTATCGCGCAGCGACGTGGTGGTGTCTGAATCAGGGCGTGGATCTTGATGCGGAACAGCCGGATGCCGATCTCATCACCGCCACCGTGGGACGGTTCTTCACCGATGACCATTTCGATATTTCCGTGGACCCGGATGACCCCGATGTGCTGTCCGATGGCGAGAGCATCGCCGAGGAGATCCGTTCCGCCGAAGTGTCGTCGCACGTTTCGGTGGTGTCTTCGATCCCGTCCGTCCGTCGTCTGCTGATCGCCGCGCAGCGTGCGTTCATCGCCGGTGAAGATGGCCCCGATTCCTTCTCGAACGGCGCCGGAATTGTGGCCGAAGGGCGCGATATCACCACCGTGGTGGCTCCCGACGCGGAGGTTCGCGTACTGCTGACCGCTCGTGAGGAGGTGCGCGCCCAGCGCCGTGCCGCACAGTCGGCCCAGTCCGAACATGCCGAAGGCGGTGTGGGCGTCGATGACGTGGCCGCCCGCGACCGCGCCGATTCGAAGGTCACCAACTTCCTGAGCGCCGCGGACGGCGTGACCACCGTCGACAACTCCGATCTGGATTTCGGAGAGACGCTGGACGTGCTCGTCAAGCTGGTCGAGGACGCCATGGAGGCTCAGGCATATGAGAGCTATGCTGCGAATCTCGCCGACTATGAGCTCGACGCCGAGGACGAAAGCCTGATCAACGGCGCGTTCCACGAAGGCGGACGCGAGACCGGCCCCAAGGCCGTGGGCGTACTGGCCGTGGTGGGACGCCCGAACGTCGGTAAGTCCACGCTGGTCAACCGTATTCTGGGACGTCGCGCCGCCGTGGTGGAGGACACCCCCGGTGTGACCCGCGACCGCGTCAGCTACGATGCGGAATGGGCCGGAACCGATTTCAAACTGGTTGACACCGGCGGCTGGGAAGCGGACGTCGAAGGCATCGAATCGTCGATCGCCAATCAGGCCGAGATCGCCGTGCAGATGGCCGACGCCGTAGTGCTGGTAGTCGATGGTCTGGTGGGCATGACCGCCAGCGATGAGCGTATCGTCAAAATGCTGCGCAAGTCCGGCAAGCCGGTGACGCTGGCCGTCAACAAGGTCGATTCGCAGGCCAACGAGTATCTTGCCGCCGATTTCTGGAAGCTGGGCATGGGCGAGCCGTATTCGGTGTCCGCCATGCACGGCAGGGGAGTGGGAGACCTGCTCGACGCCGCGTTGGACAAGCTGAAGAAGGCTGAAAAGACCTCCGGTCTGCTTACGCCGTCGCATCTGCGCCGTGTCGCCTTGGTTGGCCGTCCGAATGTCGGCAAATCGTCCCTGCTGAACCGTCTGGCGGGCGAGGACCGTGCCGTGGTCAACGATCTGGCCGGCACCACTCGCGATCCTGTCGACGAGATCGTGGCCGTGGACGGTGAGGACTGGCTGTTCATCGATACCGCCGGTATCAAGCGTCGTCTGCACAAGCTGTCGGGCGCCGAATACTATTCGACGCTTCGCACCCAGGCCGCGTTGGAACGGTCCGAACTCGCCCTGGTGCTGTTCGACGTGTCCCAGCCGATTTCGGATCAGGACCTCAAGGTGATGAGTCAGGCGGTGGACGCCGGACGAGCCGTCGTGCTGGTGTTCAACAAATGGGATGCGCTCGATGATTTCGGCCGTCAGCGCGTCGAGCGTCTGTGGGCCACCGAGTTCGACCGTGTGACGTGGGCGCAGCGCGTCAACCTGTCCGCCAAGACCGGTTGGCACACCAACCGTCTGGCCAAGGCCATGCGCACCGCGTTGGATTCCTGGGACAAGCGCGTGCCTACCGGCAAGCTCAATTCGTTCCTCGGCCAGCTGCAGGCCGCGCATCCGCATCCTCTGCGCGGCGGCAAGCAGCCGCGTATTCTCTTCGCCACGCAGGCGTCGAACCGTCCTCCGCGTTTCGTGATTTTCGCGACCGGCTTCCTTGAGCACGGCTACCGCCGTTACATCGAGCGCAGCCTTCGCGAGGAGTTCGGTTTCGAAGGCTCACCGATCCAGATCTCCGTCAAGATCAGGGAGAAGAAGCGCCGCAAGTAGCGGTCAGCCGCAGGAGAATGCCCCCGTTCATGCGTCATGCCATGTACGGGGGCATTCCTGTATCCTCCGACACCAGACCACGGCAATCAGACCCCGGCGCAGACAACAGCGGAGCCGGCAAAATGTCGTCAATCCCACTTCGGAAACCCGATTATCAACGGATCATGACAAGCGATCGCTCCTATGCTGGAGTGCATGGGGAACACGAAATTTCATGGCAAGGCGCAGGCGTACGATGCCGGAAGACCGGACTATCCTGCGGTCGCGATCCGATACATCGACGAGTTGATCCGGCAGGAGCCTTCTGCGATCGACGACAGCGAGACGACGATCGCGGATATCGGCGCCGGCACGGGCAAACTTACCGTTCCGCTGGCCCGTCTTGGCCTGCCGGTGTACGCGGTCGAACCGGATGCGGACATGCGCGCGGAATTGATCGACCATACGCGAAGACTCGACAACGTGACCGTGGTATCCGGCACCGCCGCTCACACCGCTCTGCCTGTACATGGCGTGGATGTGGTCACGGTGGCGCAGGCAATGCACTGGTTCAACCCCGATGACTTCGCCGTTGAATGTCGTCGTATTGCGCGCGACGGACGGTATCTGCTGATTTCGCTATACAACGTCACGTCTTTCGACTCAGCGATGAGGAGGGAACGGCGCGACGAATACGGGGATGTCATCACGGGCAGCATCCAGCACTTCTCGGATACGAAGTCCCTGTTCTTTCGCAATCCTACGGTTCGCGCATTTCCCAATCCAATGCATTACACCAAGGAATCCTGGCGGGCGTATATGGACTCGCATTCCCACAGTCCGCTGCCGGACGACCCGGATTACGACGCCTATCGGGTATGGGTCGATGAGATGTTCGATCAGAGGGCGGTGAACAGCGTGCTGATCGACGACACCATCTGCATGGTAGCCAGCGAACTCATACGGTTCGGAGTCTGATCCATGACAGGAAAACGTTGCAATTCCTTGCAACACTCCGACAGCGACACACGATTTTGCACCTTCGGAAATGATGTGCTAGATTATCTACTCGTTGCCACGGCAACATCGGACCGTAGCGCAGTTTGGTAGCGCACTTGACTGGGGGTCAAGGGGTCGCGGGTTCAAATCCCGCCGGTCCGACCAGGAAGCCCGGAATCTGAATGATTCCGGGCTTTTTTGTTTCATCCACGAGTCCGTTGCCGGGCAGCCGTCCGATCCTCGACACGGCATTCCATCCACGTCGTCATTCATTCAAAACCAACGGACGGTGAACGACAACCATCTTTTTTGGCAATCCATACCCCCTTATTCGCTTTTGTCCTATAAAATAAAATCCTGTGTCCAAACGAAAGGGGAACCGTGTCCAACGATTCATTTAGCCTGTCCGCCGCCAAGATGCGCGAACATGGCATGAGCGAGATCGCCATTTCGCAGTTCGAGCGACTCTACCGCACATGGCAGGCCGATCAGTCCGAGTGGATCCGCGAGGAGGACGTTGAGCCTCTGACCGACATTCCGGCCGTACGCGACATCCATCACACCATCGACCACGACAAGGCGCTCGAAGCGTTCCGCAAGACCGCATTCCTCAAGCTCAACGGCGGCTTGGGAACCTCAATGGGTTTGGCCGGCCCGAAGTCGCTGCTGCCCGTCCGCCGTCACAAGGCGAAGCGCATGCGCTTCCTTGACATTATTCTGGGACAGGTCATCACGGCACGCACCCGCGAGAACGTGCAGCTGCCGCTGACGCTTATGAACTCCTTCCGCACCTCGAAGGAATCCATGGCCGTGCTGCATCACAACCGTCGTTTCCACCAGGACGACATTCCCATGGAGATCATCCAGCATGTGGAACCGAAGATCGATGCCGCCACCGGCGCCCCCGTCGAGCATCCGGAGAATCCCGAACTCGAATGGTGTCCGCCGGGACACGGTGATGTGTTCGCCACGCTGTGGGAATCCGGTCTGCTGGACTCCCTGCTGGAGCATGGCATCGAATACCTGTTCATCTCCAACTCCGACAATCTGGGTGCCCGCCCGTCCACCACGCTGGCAGGCGCATTCGCCCAGTCCGGAGCCCCGTTCATGGTCGAAGTGGCGCATAAGACTCCGGCCGACCGCAAGGGCGGTCACATCGTGCGCGACAAGAAGACCGGTCGTCTTTCGCTGCGCGAAATGAGCCAGGTGCACCCGGATGACAAGGCGGATGCCACCAATATCGCCAAGCACCCGTATTTCAACACCAACAACATCTGGGTGCGTGTGCGTGATCTTCGTGAGAAGCTGGCCGCCACCAACGGCGTGCTTGAGCTGCCGGTCATCCGCAATCGCAAGACCGTGGACCCCACCGATTCCTCCACCACCAAGGTCATCCAGCTTGAGACCGCCATGGGCGCCGCCATCTCGCTGTTCGATGGCGCCACCTGCATCGAGGTGGACCGTCCTCGATTCCTTCCGGTGAAGACGACCAACGATCTGTTCATCATGCGTTCCGATCGCTTCCACCTGACGGATTCCTATGAGATGGAGGATGGCAACTACATCTTCCCCGAGGTCGACCTTGATCCTCGCTATTACAAGAACATCGCCGATTTCGACGAGCGTTTCCCCTATGGCGTGCCGTCCCTGGCCGCAGCCAAGTCCTTCACCGTCAAGGGCGACTGGACGTTCGGTCAGAATGTGAAATGCTTCTCGGACGCATTGCTCGAAGACAAGGGAGATCCGGCGTACGTGCCAAACGGCGAATTCATCGGGCCTCTGGGCGTCGAACCGGACGACTGGTTGTAAATGACAATGGGCGAGAAATCGCCCATTAGGGTAATTTTTCATAAAAACCATGGTTTTACGAAGAAATACCCGTAGAATGTCTACAGGCGCTCTTGCGCCTACATACAACTATCAACGTTAACGAGACGTGAGGACAGATGGCTGAGGGAGCTTCAAACGGAAGGCGCCGTTTCTCCGATAAATGGGGCAAGCATGAGCTGGATGTGCTGGCCGTACTTTCATCGGCGTTCCCCCAATGGCTGACTTCTCGCCAAATCGCCCAACGAGTCAAGGCATATGCCGATTCATATGGTGAGTTGGCCGATCAGGCGGCCAAGGCGGCGTTCGCCAAGCAGTTCCAGCGAGATCGCGCCAAATTGGCGGCTATGGGCATCGCCATCGAGTCCCGGCAGCCGGAGTACTCGTCGAAGTCCGAAGGACAGGATTTCGCGTCGTACCGCCTGCAGCTCGGTGACGAGCCCAGGATTCGCATGCGGTTCGAGCAGGAGGATCTTCCGGTTCTCGCCGCGGCCAATTATCTCGCACAGTCAATCTCGCTGTCATCCGCCTCGCAGCGCATGGAGTCCCAGGAGAACACCAAGGTTTCTCGAACCGCACCGCGCGTACCGCAGATGCCGGTTCCCGGCCTTGGTCTGGACTCCATTGCGCCCGGTCTGGGCACGCAGACGATTCCTGACGTGCTGGTGAAGGTCATCGATTCCCGCCGCTTCGCCGCGACCGTTGACGTGGACGGCGAGCACATCAACGTGGCCTACACCGATTCCGATGATCTTGCGATGTTCGTGCTTGAGCATCCCGGTTCCTCGATCGTCAGCCCTCAGGAGGCTGCCGACGCGTTCAATCGCCGTCTTCATGCAGCCACCCAGCTGGGGTCGGCCGATCATCCCGAGGAGGCGATTCAGGCCAGGCGCGATCTGGCCATTGCGAACGATCACAATGCCGAGACCGAGGACGCCAAGAGCAAGTCGAAGGGGCGCAAGGCGTTGAGCGCGTCGTTCCAGACCGGTTCTGAGGTGGATCGTCGACTGCGTCTCATGCTGTTCCTTTCCGCGCATATCGGTGAGGAATTTCCCATGACCGATCTGGCGGAACGTTTTATCGGTCATGCCAAGAACGAGGACGAGCTGAAGAAGTCTGTCGCCGTGATCCGCAAGGATATCGGCACGCTGACCACGGTTTCCGATGACGGCGAAATGGCGGGCAGCCAGTTCTTCGACATCGACTGGTCCCTGCTCGAGGCCGAAGGCATTATCAGCGCCACCAATTCCTTGGGACTGGAACGCCTTGCCGGCATCTCACCCCAGTATCTGAGTCTGCTGACCGCCTCGGTGAGCTATCTTGCCCATTCGCCGCTCCTGCCGCCGCAGTCGCGACGTCAGGCCGGTTCCCTGTATGCCCGGCTGCGTGAACATACCGAACCGGGGGAGACCCCGTGGCTGTCGCTGACCGGCTACGAAATGGAGCCGCAGTGCTTCCAGGCCGTGGACAGTGCGATTCATTCCAAGTCGCTGCTCAATATCGAGTACACCGACGGCGCTGGCCGCGTCAGGGAGAAGCTCGTCGCTCCGGCGAAGATCTTCGTGGACGAGGGCGTGTACTACACGGCCGTGTGGAAGGGTGCCACCGAATCGTCGTTCAACATTCCGGCTGCGGATGTCGCCGATCAGCGGCACCGGGACTGGCAGGTGCTGCGCTTGGCCCGTATCAGTCGCGCCGACGTCGTCAAGCCCGATCAGCCGATCGAAGTGCCCGATGTGCCGATCTCGGAACTGCGGCAGTGGAGCTTCGACAACGGTACTGCGGCGTCGTTCGTCACCGACAAGCCTGATCTGCCGTTCATCGATTCGTTGCAGGATGCTCGTGTGGAGAAGTGCGGCAATGGCGAAAAGGTGTATCTGACGGTCTCGTCCGATTCGTGGTTCGTCGCGTTCTGCATCGCCCATGCCCGTCATATCGTGGCGGTGTCACCGGGAACACTGCGTTCCATGATCACGGCTCGGGCCACCAGAGAGCTGTCGCTGGGCGATAATGCATCGTCCACGCAATCGTCATCGCCGGCCCAGTGACGAACGACATCACGCCCATCAGGAGGACCAAGTAGTCTGAATGATGGGCCAATTTGGTTTTGGCCTTGAAGTAAGGAGACGCACGAATGCCGGGATGGGTATGGGTACTGCTGGTGATCTTTCTGCTCGCGATGCTGATCACGGGATCCGTATATGCGGTTCGACGTGCATTGGCGGCGCTGCACGCGGTCAATGAGACGGGCGGTCGCATCGCCGATATATTCGCGCGTCTTGATCAGGAACCGACGACGGGGGATGCCGAGGCGCCGTCGTTTATTCTGCCGCTTGAGGTATCGGCCGATCGATACGCCGATGCCCATTCCGCGGTGATCAGGCATCAGGAGGAAACAAGGAGCAGGCATGCTACCGTTTGGAAGCGCTGGAAGACGTTCAATGACCTCGGTCGCTGACCACGACACCGGGAAGGTCCGGTCGCATCGTCGTGGCATCGTCGCAGTGCTGACCAATCCCGCAGCGAACAACGGACATGGATCACGTGCGGCTTCCCATGCCATCTCCGCACTGAGAGAGTCCTGTGGACGGCACGGCTTCGGTGTGGTGGACATCACCGGCCATAGCCGTGAGGAATCGCTGGAGAATGCCTGTCGTGCGATCACTTATGCCGCGGCCCTGATCGTCGTCGGAGGCGACGGCATGGTATCGATCGGCGTCAACGCCGTGGCCGACTGTGACGTGCCGCTCGGCATCATCGCATGCGGCTCGGGCAATGATTTCGCCAGAGGACTTGATCTGCCGATCGGCCGTATCGAAACCAGCGCCGAGGGCATCGCAGCCGCGCTCTCCTATGATTCGACGATCGTGCTGGATCTCGGACACGCCTATTCCCCGGAGGATGGCGGACACCGCATCGATACGTTCTTTGCCGGCATGCTGAACTGTTCTATCGACGCGGCCATCAATGATCGAGCGAACCAGTCGAGTCTGCCGTTTGGTACGCTTCGCTATCTGGAGGCCGGCATCCGTGAGGCATCACACGTAGGCAACTACGGATTCCATGTTTCGGTCACGAACGAGGATCATTCCGTCAACGACCATGATCTGCTCACACCGTTGCTGGCCGTGGCCAATGCGCCGTATATCGGCAGTGGCATTCAGGCGTCGCCGGATTCCGATCTCGCCGATGGGCTGCTGGAAATGCTGTGGGCCAAATGGCTTCCCACCGCCTCCGAAGCTTTGCGAATTCTCGCCAAGGCGTATCGCGGCATGCATCTCAACGAACCGGTGATCGGCTATCGGCGTATCCGTTCGATCACGATCGACGCCATCGATGAGGGAAAGACCCCACCGGTGCTGATGTCGGACGGCGAATGCATCGGCATGTTGCCGGTCACTGTGGATGCACACGGCAAGGCACTTCGGCTACTCGTACCTCCCATGGTGCGAGAGCGCTGGAACACCATCGAAGACAATCGCCATACGGGGGAGGAACACTGATGGCACGTCGTCATCGACACAAGCACGGCAGCGGCACCGACGAGGCCGACAACACGATGCAGCAGCCCGACAGTCCCGCTGCACGGTATCAGGCATTCCGCGAGCGCCAGAAGCATTCCGCGAGCGCGGCGCACCGTTTTGCGCAGACGCTTGATTTCCCGCTTGATGATTTTCAGCTTGATGCGATCAACGCCTTGGAGGCGGGGGATAATGTGATCGTTGCCGCGCCTACCGGTGCGGGTAAGACCATCGTCGCGGATTTCGCCGTGTTTCTGGCTCAGGAGCGCAATGTCAAGGCGTTCTATACCACGCCTATCAAGGCGCTGAGCAATCAAAAGTATCATGATCTGGTTGAACTGTATGGTCAGGACAGGGTCGGCCTGCTGACCGGTGACACATCGATCAATTCCGAGGCGGACATCGTGGTGATGACCACCGAGGTGTTGCGCAATATGTTGTATGAGCAGTCCACGACGCTGACCGCGTTGCGATATGTGGTGCTTGATGAAGTGCATTATCTTGCCGACCGGTTCCGTGGACCGGTGTGGGAGGAGGTCATCATTCATCTTCCCCGGCAGGTGCGTGTGGTGGGCCTTTCCGCGACGGTGTCCAATGTGGAGGATTTCTCCGCGTGGATAGAGTCGACAAGGGGCGATACCGCTTTGGTGGTGTCGGAGCGGCGTCCTGTGCCGTTGGAGCAGCATGTGATGGTGCAGCGGGATGAGCGTCATGAACCGGAGATCTATGACCTGTATCGTTCGGCAACGAGTACGCAGTTGAATCCGGATCTGGTGTCGCGGATTTCGGAGTTGGATCGTATTGCGGAACGACGTGTCGGGGGTCGTGGCGGGTCCCATGGTCGGGGTCGTGGCGGGCATTCTGACCGTCGTGAGTCTCGTGCGCAACGGTATACGCCGAAACGGTGGGCTGTGGTCGATGAGCTGCATTATCTCGATCTGCTGCCCGGCATATATTTCATTTTCTCCCGTAATGGCTGTGATATGGCGGTTCAGCAGTGCATTAATGCCGGTCTGGAGCTTACCACGCCGCAGGAGGCCCGTCGTATCCGTCAGATCGTGGATGAGATGGTCGATGGGCAGCTGACTCGTGATGAGTTGCGCACGTTGCATTTCGCCAATTTCCGGTTTGCGTTGGAGGAGGGGTTCGCGCCGCATCATGCGGGTATGATCGCTCTGTTTCGCCAGATCGTCGAACGCCTGTTCGAAGAGAGTCTGGTGAAGGTGGTGTTTGCCACCGAGACGTTGGCGTTGGGCATCAATATGCCGGCGCGCTGCGTGGTGGTGGAGAAGCTTGACAAGTTCAACGGTACCGGTCATGTGCCGCTGACGCCGGGGGAGTTCACCCAGCTGACGGGCCGTGCGGGCCGACGAGGCATCGATTCCATTGGCCATGCGGTGGTGGTGGATCATCGTGATTTTCAGGCGGCTACGGCGGCGGCATTGTCGTCGAAGCGCGTGTACCCGTTGCATTCGAGTTTCCGCCCGACGTTCAACATGGCGGTGAATCTGCTGGATTCGAGTGATTATCGGACGGCGCGCGCCACGTTGGATCATTCCTTCGCGCAGTGGGAGGCCAATGAGTCCGCCGAAACGCTGGAGTCGCAGATCGTTACGTTACGCACCGCATTGGATGGATATGAACGCGCGTTCGTCTGCGACAGGGGAGACTTCCGTGATTTTCTGCAGGTGCGGATGCGTCTGACCGATCTGGAGCGTGGTGAGCGCAAGGCGCTCAAGCACCGTAACTTCCGTTCCGAGCAGGAACGTTCCCAGGCGTTCCGTGATCTGGATCGCCGTATCGCGGAGCTTCGCGAGAAGGATCGTGATCATCCTTGCCGTTCCTGTCCGGATCTGGCTCAGCATATGCGTTGGGGACATCGTTGGATGAGGGAGAGTCGTGAACTGGAGCGTGTGCAGCACCGGTATGACTCAAGAACCGGTTCGGTTGCACGCCGATTCGATGCGATCTGCATGATTCTTGAGAATCTGGGGTATTTGGAGGGCGTGGCGGCGTCTTCGGCCACGGGGGAGCCTCTCGATGATCGTCCCGCCGATTACGTGCTGACCGAACGTGGACAGTTGTTGCGTCGCCTGTACAGCGAGCTTGATCTGGTGTTGGCGCAGTGCCTGGTATCCGGTCTGTTTGCCGATCTTAAGCCCGCCGAGGTCGCCGCGTTGTGCAGCGCGTTCGTCTACGAGGCTCGACGTGGCGGTTCGGGGGAGCCTCGTCGCTATCCCGGAAATCTGGAGCAGGTGGCGATGCAGGCCAAGCGGGTCTGGTCGCGAATCAACGTCATCTGCGAGGATGCCGGTCTCGACGCGCCACGTCAGCTGGATTTCGGCATGGTCGACATCGCCTACGAATGGGCCAAGGGCAGTGATCTGTCCGTCGTGTTGCAGAATAGCGATATGACCGGCGGTGATTTCGTCCGTACCTGCAAGCGTCTGGCCGACATTCTCGGTCAGGTGGCGCAGACGGGTCCGTATCTCGCTGTCGACGGCGAGGACGTGGCCACGACGGCGCGTCAGGCCGCGGATCTGATCAATCGCGGCATCGTCGCCTACTCGGGCGTTGACTGACGGGACCGTCCTCGGGGAAGGCCGGGAATAATATCAAGGTCTGCACTGTTTTGTAGCGTGGATACGGTTGTACAGGTACAGGAGGAACTAGCATGGCTGAACGCTCGCTTCGTGGTATGAGCATCGGTGCCAAATCACTCGAATCGGACGACAACGTCGATTTCGCCGCGCGTAACGATGTGGCATATGTCTGCCCGAAGGGCCACAGGACGATTCTGCCGCTGGCCGAGGGTGCGGAGATTCCCGCCGAGTGGGAGTGCCGTTGCGGTCAGACCGCCCACCGTGAGGGCGCTGAGGATGCCGAGGCGAATGAGATCGCCAAGCCGACGCGAACCCACTGGGACATGCTGCTGGAACGCCGCAGCGAGGAGGAGCTCAAGGAGCTGCTCGACAAGCGTCTGAAGATGCACCGTGAGGGCTGGATCCCGGATTACGAATAAGCGGACTGCAATGCCCGGCCACGATCACTGTGGTCGGGCATTGTCGTGATTATCGTCAAATAGCAGGATCGTTATATGAAATCCCATAGCACCGAGATGATCACTGCGACGATGTTCCGCATACGCCACATACCAATGTCAAATCGATGAACAAATTGAAACAGAGAGGAAGTTCTCATGCTCAGCCATCCGTCACGCGTTGTCCTGCTTGATCTTGACGGCACCCTGACCAAGTCCGATCCCGGCATCATCGCCTCGGTGACCAAGGCGTTCGAAGAGCTGGGACGTCCGGTGCCCGACAATGATGAGCTGCATCGGTTCATCGGTCCGTCGATCATGGAATCCTTCCAGCGCAATGGCATTCCGGCGGGGGATGAGCTTGATCGTGCCGTAAGGATCTATCGCCATTACTATTCCGACGCCGCGGTGTTCGACGATCCGAACGAGCCGGGCAACAAGGTTCCGGGACGCTTGTTCAATACCGTGTATTCCGGCATTCCCGAGCAGCTGGCCAAGCTCCGCGAAGCCGGATATTACCTCGCCATCGCCACCTGCAAGCCCGAACCGCAGGCCATTCCGGTATGCGAGCATTTCCATCTGACCGGCATGGTGGACGGCGTGTATGGCGCCAGCATGGACACGTCGCGTCTCGACAAGGATCAGGTGATCCGATACTGCTTCGAGCATATCGGCTACGACGAATCGGCCGGCGACAAGGCGGTCATGGTCGGCGATCGTTGGACCGACATGGACGGCGCCATGGCGACGGGCATCGGATCGATCGGCTGCCGCTGGGGCTACGCCGAGCCGAACGAGCTCGAGAAGCACAAGGCGACGCTGATCATCGATACCGTCGACCAGCTGTTCGACGCGGTAACGAAGTATTTCGCCGACTGATCATTTCATTCGACCGGTGCATCCGGTACGCGTCGACGTATACGTCAACATCTGACACAAAGAAACGCGCTCATCATGGTGCATGACACCACATCGCATGAGCGCGTTTTTCGTAGGTTCATCATGATATCTATCGTACCGATAATGTACATTATGTCAGATTATATATTGGAGTCATCCCCGATCGTCACGCATATCCGTCATATCTATGCCTCGAGTCCTTCCCTCTGGGCTTGCGGCAGTCGAGCATTACGGGCCTGTTCCGTACGCAGTTCCCGTTGTCTACGCAAACGCCGTGCAGTGAACTCGTCCAATGGTTCGCACGATTCCATCGCCGTTGCGGATGATGTGGTGCCCGATACGGAGTTCGGTTCCGTCCCGGACACCACGAATTCCTCGCACGCTAATGCCTCACCGACCTGACGGCATACCGTTCCCACCGATATGCCAAAGATCGTCCGTCCATCATGAATCAGCCGCATCAGCTGTTCGTCCGTCGTGCATTCGTATACGGTCTCGCCGTCGCACGCCATGATGATGTCATACAGATCATCGGTCGTATGCCGTTTCAGGCTGTCAATGACCGTGATCACATTCCTCAGGCTCGCACCGGCGTCCAGCAATTTTTTGGAAACCGCCAGAATCACCACATCCCTGAAGACATAGAGACCCTGCATGCCACCATGCGACGACGGCGCAGTCGGCCCGAGTGATCTGATGGAGGGGGTCACGATCTGTTTACGCGCCCAATAGTCAAGCTGTCGAAGGGAAATTCCCGCCACCTTGGCCGCAGTACTCCCCCGGTATCCCCCGCTGCATGCGGTCTCCCCCGCCATCTCGAAAAGATATCCCTGAACGGCATGACGAGGAGCCGCCTCCATCCGTTCGTTCGTTGATCTATGCAGACGGAATCGGATCGCGGAACTGGTGTTCGTGGAGTCTTCGGTCATTGAAGCCCCTTCCACGTGATGCTGAATCGGACTGCATTATCCAGTTTAGATCATCATGTAGGAACGCACCGAATATAGCAATGCCGTGTCGATTCATCGGCCGAATCGACACGGCAGGGTTTCTCGATCCTCGAAGATCGGCTGACGACTGGGTCAGGCGGTCACGACGGCCGACTTGGTGAAGAAGACCAGACGGAACTTGCCGATCATGATCTCGTCGCCGTTGTGCAGCACGGCTTCGTCCACACGCTGGCGGTTCACGTAGGTTCCGTTGAGTGAACCGGCGTCCTGGACGGTGAACTGGCCGTTGACGCGATGGAAGACGGCATGTGCCCTGGAGACGGTGGAGTCATCGAGCAGGATGTCGGCGCGCGGATCACGACCCACGTTGACGGTGTCCTCGTCAAGCAGGTAACGGGATCCGGACACCGCGCCACGGGTGGAGATCAGCAGTGCGGAGTCGTCGCTCAGGCGGGCGATGGTGTCCAGATCCTGCTGGGTCAGGGGCCTGTCCCCCGTGCTGGTAATCGGAATATGAATGGCCGGGATACCGATGATGGTGGTTTCTCCGGCGGTAGGAATCGGATCAGTCATGGTTCTATTCTACAGTCTTGGCGTACTTATAGTCGGTTGATTGTCTCACTGAGTCGATCTGCACATTGTCGGATTGTTTGACGGTCACGCCGGCACCGTACTTCACGCGCAGCTGCGAGCCGACACCGCCGGCGATCTGCACGGCGTTCTGCAATGACGAAGGATCGCCGATGGCCTTGATCACATACGGCGGCTCCACGTTCTGACCGCTGCAGTTGAGACCGTTTTCGGTGTCGAGCAGTGACGTGGAGGTCACGACCCGCACTCCGTCGAACTCCATGACCTCGGCCCCGGCGTTGCGCAGCTCCTCGATCAGCGTGAACATGGTGGATGCGGGTATGTGCTTGTCCTTCTGCCCGATGGTGATGACGACCCCCTCCCCCTGTGCCGGAAGCCTGCCGGATAGAATGCCGCTGCTCTCCTCGTTCTCCTTGGCCACACGCTCGACCTCCTTCTGCTTGTCGGCCGCGGACTGGATGGATTTGAGCTGTTCGGACAGCTGTGATTTCTGGCTTTCCAGATTGTCGATCTGCTTGCTTGTCTCGTCGAGCAGTCGCACCAGTTCGTCCTCGCTGAGCGTGGAATACGATGACTGCGAGTTCTGCAGCTGAGTGACATAGCCGAATCCGAGCAGGGCGCACAGCAGGGTCATGAGTATCGATGTCAGGATCTTGGCCCGGCCGGACCGTCTGGTCTTCGGCGGCTTCTTCTTGACCTGGGGGAACGTACCCGTCGACAGGTCGTCGTTGAGTTCATCGGCCATCTCCTGATGCCAGAATCGTTTGAACGCCGGCTTCTGCGAGGCCTTTCCCCCATCGTCATGCTGAATCTGCTTCATCGGCATCAGCCTCGGAAGATGAAGCGTCGAATGGCCGACACATTCGAGAAGATACGAATGCCCAGCACGACGATCACGGCCGTGGTCAACTGAGAGCCCACGCCGAGCTGATCGCCGAGGAACACCAGCAGCGCCGCGGTGACGACGTTGGATAGGAAGGAGATGACGAAGACACGATCGGAGAAGCTTCGTTCGAAATATGCTCGCGCCGAGCCGAGTAGCGCGTCGATGGCCGCCACCACCATGATCGGCAGATACGGCTGCAGGGCGATGGGCACGTCCGGTTTGATGAATATGCCCACGACGATGCCCACGATGAGCCCGATGATTGCCGGCATTACTTCACCCCTTTCGCGTATTTGAGGTCGGGAGCTCCCGAGGCCTTCAATGACAGCTTAGACGACTTCGAAACATTCGGGTAAATGCCGACATCGCCCAGCGCTTGGTACAGGTCGGCGTTGTTCTGCTTGCCCACGGCGGAGGCCAGTGCGTTCTGATCCCCGATGGCCTGGATCTTGTACGGACTTTGTATGGAGGTGACGCCGACGAGAATGGTTTGTCCGGCGACGCGTACGGATGATTGAACACCGATGCGGACGTCGTTGATGGCCATGGCTTCGGCGCCGGCCGCCCAGAGTTGGGAGATGAAGGCCTGAAGGTCGGTGTCGGAGACGACGCGGATGACATGGCCGTTGCTGTCTCGGGGCAGGTCGCCTTTCTGGTCTTCGGCGGCGATGGGATCGGTGAGCGTGACGATGATGCCGCTGCCCTGAACGGCGATGGTGCCATTGGCAATGGCGTCTCTGGTGGTCTGCGAGTCCTCGTTGCCGGTGTTGAGGGTTTGGGTGAGGGTATCGATCTGGGAGCGTTGCGAGGCGACGTCGGATTCGAGTTGATGCTGTTCGGCGGTTCGCGAGGCGACCTGGCTGGCGAGTTCCTGACGCACCTTCTGCCTGGTGTTCATATGCAGTTCCTGAACGATGACGCAGCCGGATACGCCGACGATGACGCAGAAGATGAATGTGAGGATCTTGGTGATCCAGATCATGGCCGGCGATTGTTCCTGAACGACCAGCGTGGAATCCTCGAAAAGCGGGTCTATCGGCCGGTTGGTGAGGTCATCGATGAGGTGGAGTGATTCGTCGACGACACGGCGTCGGCGTGATCGTCCAACGACGTGGGTGTCGTCGTGGATGGCGTGGCGATTGATCAGACCGAAGACGGAACGGGAGTGCGCCGACCGACGGTGTATCGGCGCATTCCCGGTGTCTGTCGGATAGGATATGGGGGCGCGGTCACCGGACATGGACATGACGGCTTTCGGCGGTGGTGCGTGCGGTGTCAAGGAGACCGACGCCTTGGGTGATGTAGATGATGCCGGCGGTCCAGTAGAGCGCTGCACCCCATACGGCGCCAGCGACGCCGATGAAGTGCAGCACCATGAAGAATGGCGTGACGGCAAGGTCGGCGACGATGAGCACTGGGACGGACATGAGCAGGAGCGCGGTTCCCGCCTTGCCGACGAAATGCACCGGCAATGGGCCGTAATCGTTGTTGGAGAGGATGAGCACCTCGATCAGCATGACAAGGTCCCGCGATCCCACGGCGATAAGCAGCCACCATGGGAGGATATCGGCCCATCCAAGAGCGAGCATGGAGCAGATGATGAGCAGTCGGTCGGCGATGGGATCGAGAATCTGCCCGATGCGGCTGACCTGATTGAACCGTCTGGCGATGTAGCCGTCGACGCCGTCCGATGCCGAGGAGACGGCCAGAATGATGAGCGACCAAACAAGGTAACGTTTGGAGATCAGTACGGCGATGACGGGTATGGAGAGAATGCGGAGGAAGCTGATGGCGTTCGGCACGGTCCAGATGATGTTCTGGGGCTCCGGACTGAACGCTTCCTCCTCCGCATTGGTGTGTGTTGGCTGTCGGCTCATGGAGTCGTGATCACATTCGGGACGCCTGAATGGCGGTGACGATGATCGCTCGTGCGCCCACCTCGTAGAGATCGTCCATGAGTTTGTTTACCTGTGCACGCGGCACCATGACACGGACCGCGGCCCACTGGGAATCATGAAGCGGAGCGACGGTCGGGGATTCGAATCCCGGGGTGATGGCCACGGCCGCGGAGACCTTCTCAACGGGAATGTCATAGTCCATGAGCACGTAGCTGTGGGCGGTGAGCACACCCTTGAGTCGCCTGGAGAGGATCTTGAGCTCGTCGTTGCCTTCGGCAAGTCGCGGAGAGCGAATGAGGATCGCCTCGGAGTGGAGGATCGGATCCGCGAAAATACGCAGTCCCGCGTTGCGCAGCGTAGTGCCGGTGGACACCACGTCGGCGATGAGGTCGGCGACGCCCAGGTGGACCGAGGACTCCACGGCACCATCCAGGTGGATGATGTCGGCGTGGATGCCGCGGCTCTCCAGGTAATCGTGGACCAGCTTGTCGTAGGAGCTGGCGACGCGCTTGCCGTCAATGTCGGCGAGCGCGGTGATGTCGGATTCGTTTGGTGCGGCGAAGCGGAAGGTGGAGGCGCCGTATCCGAGTGCCATGGTTTCCATGGCTTCGGTGCCGGAGTTGAGGAGCAGGTCGCGTCCGGTGATGCCGACGTCGACGGTGCCGCGGCCGACGTATACGGCGATGTCGAGCGGGCGTAGGTAGAACAGTTCGATGCCGTTGTCCGGGTCTTCGACGACGAGTTGGCGGGAATTGGAGCGCAGTCGGTATCCTGCTTCTTGCAGCAGGTTCCATGATGGTTCTGACAGCATTCCCTTGTTAGGAACGGCGATTCTCAGCATTGGAATCGATCTCCTTTGTGTTGGTGCGTTGTGGCGCGTGTTGGGTTGAGGGTCACAGGTGCTTGTAGACGTCCTCGAGGCTGATGCCGCGGTCGATCATCATCACCTGGATGTGGTACAGCAGCTGGCTGAGTTCCTCGGCGGTGCGATCGGCTCCTTCGTATTCGGCGGCGATCCAGCTTTCCCCTGCTTCTTCTACCAGCTTCTTGCCGATGAAGTGCGTGCCTTTGGCTAGTTCCTCGACGGTCAGGGATCCTTCGGCCTTGGTTGCGGCCTTGGCGCTGAGTTCTTCGAACAAGGAATCGAAGGTCTTCATAACTTGGGGTTCTCCTTTATGGTGGTCGGCCGGCGGTGTTGGTGTCCGTCGGCCGTGTGGACGATGCCCGGTTGGGTGTCGTTCAGTTTCGGTATGCGGCCTGTGCGTTGGAGCGGATCAGGTCGATTTCGGCGGCGATGTCGTCGGCGCCGTATACGGCGGAGCCGGCCACGAGTACGTCGGCGCCGGCTTCGGCTACGATGTGGGCGGTGTTGCGGCTGACGCCGCCGTCCACCTGGATGTGGGTGTTGAGGCCGCGGCGGGTGATTTCGTCGCGCAGGCGGCGGGTTTTGGCCATCTGGTTGGCGAGGAACTTCTGGCCTCCGAAGCCGGGTTCGACTGTCATGATGAGGATCATGTCGAATTCGTCGAGGATGTCGAACAAAGGTTCGACGGGTTCGGCGGGGCGGACGGCGAAGCAGGCTTTGCAGCCCATGTCGCGCAGCTGGCGGGCGAGGCGGACGGGTGCGTGGGTGGCGCCCATGTGGAAGGTTACGGACTGGGCGCCGCATTTGGCGAATTCGGGGGCCCAGCGGTCCGGGTCTTCGATCATGAGGTGTACGTCGACGGGCAGGGGGCTTACTTCGCAGATGCGCTTGACGATGGGTTCGCCCAGCGTGAGGTTGGGTACGAAGTGGTGGTCCATGACGTCGACGTGGACCAGGTCGGCGTTGGCGATCGCGTTGAGATCGCGTTCGAGATTGCAGAAATCAGCGGACAGAATGCTTGGTGCAATTTGAATCGTCATAGGGCCCATTCTAGGGATGTTGAGCGACGAGTGGTCGTCCGTGATGGTGTTTCTTCTCGGTATTTGGCATCAGCGGCTGTTTTTCGCTGACGTGCTGGCGGTCTGTTCGGCTTCCATGCGTTCGCGTTCGTCGGTGGTGATGGCTGTCAGATGGCGGGAGAGTTCCTTGGTGTCGGCGCCTTTCCGCCATAGCAGGGTGAATAGTGCGGCGCCGAGGATGAATACGAGGATCGCGGTCCATACGTTGATGCGCAGGCCGAGGATGATGGTCGAGTAGTTGATGCGCAGCATTTCGATCCAGGTGCGGCCGGCGCCGTACCACATGAGGTACATGGCGAACTGCTGGCCGGCCTTGAGCACGCCGGTCAGGCGGTGGCCGATCAGCACGATCAGCGTGGCGCCGATCAGGTTCCAGATCATCTCGTATAGGAACGTGGGGTGGAACAGCGTGCCCACCGGGCATGGCTGGCCGTCGTAGCATACCTGGGTTTTGCCGATGGCGTCGGCGTCGTTGAGGGCGAGTCCCCAGGGCAGGGTGGTTGGTTTGCCGTACAGTTCCTGGTTGAACCAGTTGCCGAGGCGGCCTACGGCCTGTGCGACCATGAGGCCGGGTGCGAGCGCGTCGGCGAGGAGTGCGAATGGGTAGTGCTTGTGTCGGCACCAGAGGAACGCGGCGAGCGCGCCGAACATGATGCCGCCGAAGATGGCCATGCCGCCTTCCCAGACTTTGATGATGTTGATGGGGTTGCCGGTTGGGGGGAAGTAGGCGCTGGGTGTGGTGACGCAGTGGTAGAGGCGGGCGCCGATCAGGCCGCTGGGGACGGCGACGAGTGTGGTGTCGAGTACTTGGTCGAAGGTGCCGCCGTATCGCCTCCATCGTGTGGTGAGGATCCAGACGGCGAGGCAGATGCCGATGAGGATGCAGATCGCGTACATGTGGATGGTGAGTGGTCCGAGGTGGAATTCGGAGAAGGTTGGGGATGGGATATACGCCAGGTTCATCGTGTCTGTCCTGTTGGTCTGTTGATGGTGCTCATACGTGTGCGGCGGCCGTAGGATGTCCACGGCCGCCGCACGGTGTTGTCGTTGATTGTCGGTTCGCCTATCGGGCGTTGCGTACGCCTTCGGCCAGTTCGTCCGTCTTGGCGGCGAGCAGGCTGAGGCCTTCGGCGGTGTCTCGGGCGGTCTTGTTGTCGTCGTTGAGCAGGGTGTGCACCAGTGCGGATCCGACGATGACGCCGTCGGCGTAGGCGCCGACCTTGGCGGCTTGGTCGGCGGTGGAGACGCCGATGCCGACGCACACGTGCTTGGCTCCTGCCTTGCGGGTGCGTTCGACGAGCTGTTCGGGTGAGGAGCTGATGGTGGCGCGTTCGCCGGTGACGCCCATGCGGGAGGCCGCGTAGACGAATCCTCGGGCGTTGCGGGAGACGATGGCGAGTCGCTCGTCGGAGGAGTCCGGGGAGACGAGGAAGATGCGGTCGAGTCCGTGGCGGTCGGATGCTTCGATCCACTCCCCTGCCTCGTCGGGGATGAGGTCGGGGGTGATGAGGCCGGCGCCGCCGGCGTTTTCGAAGTCGGTGGCGAAGCGTTCCACACCGTAATGGTAGATGAGGTTCCAGTAGCTCATGATCAGGGGGACGCCGCCGGCGTTGGCCACGGTTTCCACGGCCTTGAACACGTTGGTGATGCTTTCGCCGTTGGTGAGGGCGATCTGGCTGGCGGCCTGGATGACCGGGCCGTCCATGACCGGGTCGGAGTACGGCAGGCCGATTTCGACGGCATCGACTCCGTGTTCGACCATGGTGCGTAGCGCGTCGAGAGACGTGTCGGGGTTCGGGAATCCGTAGGGCAGGTATCCGATGAAGGCCGGACGGTTTTCGCCGGCGAGCTTGTCGAACATCGTTTCGGTGGCGCTGGGCTTGTGGCTGATGCCCAACGGCTGTCCTGATGGCGTGGTTGCTGTATTGGTCATGTTCACGTTCCTTGTCTAGCCTTGTCTGGTCTTCAGGCGACGGTGTTGCCGTGGGCGCCGGTGACGTCGAGTGCTGCGGCCTGGTCGTCGGTAAGGTATCCGAACCACTTGCCTGCGGTGGCCATGTCCTTGTCGCCTCGGCCGGAAATGTTGACGATCATCACGGCCTTGTCGTAGCCCTTGGCCTTGAGATCGGCGGCGGCCTTGTAGGCGCCGGCGACGGCGTGGGAGGATTCGATGGCGGGGATGATGCCTTCGGTCTGGCTCAGATCGCGGAACGCGTTCATGGCCTCCTCGTCGGTGGCCCAGCTGTAGTTGACGCGGCCGATCTCCTTGAGCCAGGCGTGTTCGGGGCCGACGGACGCGTAGTCGAGTCCGGCGGAGATGGAGTAGGTGTCGAGGGTCTGACCCTCGTCGGTTTCCAGCAGGTAGCTCTTGGCGCCCTGGAACATGCCGAGCTGGCCGGTGCCGGGGGCGAAGCGAATGGCGTGCCTGCCAGATTCGGGGCCATTGCCGCCCGCCTCGTAGCCGTACAGGTTCACGCGATCGTCGTCGAGGAACGCGTTCATCACGCCGATCGCGTTGGATCCGCCGCCCACGCACGCGCACACCGCATCGGGGTGGTCGATGCCGTACCAGTCGCGCAGCTGCTCCTTGGCCTCCTCGCCGATGATCTTCTGGAAGTCACGGACCATGGCCGGGAACGGGTGGGGTCCCGCCACGGTGCCGAGCAGGTAGTGCGTGTCCTTGACGTTGGTGACCCAGTCGCGCAGCGCCTCGTTGATCGCGTCCTTGAGGATCTTATCGCCGAGTGTGACCTCCACGACCTCGGCGCCGAGCATGCGCATGCGGGCCACGTTGAGCGCCTGACGGCGGGCGTCGATCTGCCCCATGTAGATGCGGCACTTCAGGCCGAGCATCGCGCACACCGTGGCGGTGGCCACGCCATGCTGGCCGGCACCGGTCTCGGCGATCACGCGGGTCTTGCCCATGCGCTTGACGAGCAGGGCCTGTCCCAGCGCGTTGTTGATCTTGTGCGCACCGGTATGGTTCAGATCCTCACGCTTAAGAAAGATGCGCGCGTCGAGCCCGGTCTTCTCCCTGACGAGCGCGGCGAAGCGCGGAGCCTCGGTCAGCGGGCTGGGACGGCCCACGTACCGCTGCTGCAACGTCATGAACTCCTTGTGGAATTCGGGATCCGCCTTGGCCTCCTCATACACGCGTTCCAATTCGTCCAGCGCGGTGATCAGCGCCTCGGGCACGTATCGGCCGCCGAACTGCCCCCAGCACGGTCCCTGATGTTCGCTCAACGGAGTGGTTTCGGATGCTTTCACTCTTGCTCCTGCCTTCACTAGTCGTTCCACTGCAAGTTCATGATCGTCGGCGGTGGCCACGCCCTCGCCCACCAGCACCGCGTCGGCGCCGGCACGCGCATAGTCCTCGACCTCCACCGCGCCGAACACACCGGACTCGGCGACGCGAATCACGTCGTCCGGCAGATCGGCGGCCAGCTCGTCGTACTTGCGCACATCCACCCTAAGGTTCTTGAGATTGCGCGCGTTGATGCCGATCACCTTCGCCCCGGCGGCCACGGCGCGGGCGATCTCCTCACGCGTATGGGTCTCCACCAGCACGGTCATGCCCAGATCGTGCGCGAGCGCGAGCAGGTGACGCAGCGTGTCGTCGTCGAGTGCGGCGACGATGAGCAGCACCAGGTCGGCGCCGTGGGCGCGGGCCTCGTAGATCTGGTAGTCGGTGACGATGAAGTCCTTGCGTAGCACGGGGATGTGCACGGCGGCGCGGACCTGGTCGAGATCGTCCAGGGAGCCAAGGAAGCGGCGTCCCTCGGTGAGCACGGAGATGGCGCTGGCGCCGCCGCGTTCGTATTCGCGGGCGAGCGCGGCCGGGTCGGGGATGTCGCTCAGATGTCCCTTGGACGGGGAGGCTCGCTTGATCTCGGCGATCACGGGGATGCCGTCGGCGCGCTTGAGCCATCGTGTCGCGTCGATCGGAGCAGGGGCCGCGAGCGCGGCCTTCTTTACTGCTTCTAGCGATACGGTGCGCTCGCGGGACTGCTGGTCCTCCAGTGCGCCCGCCACCAATTCGTCCAGTACCGACATGGTTCTCCTTTAGCGAGCTTGCTTGTTGTCACCCTTCTTATAGCACAGTTTGCGCCGGGGTCTGTGCGGTTGTCTTATTTAACGGTTTTGAGTTGTGCGGCGATCTGCACGGCTTCGACGGAGGCTTCGGCCTTGTTGCGTGTCTCCTGCCATTCGTTGGCAGGCACGGAGTCGAGGACGATGCCGGCGCCGGCCTGGACGCTTGCCTCGTGGTCGCGCAGGAAGGCGGTGCGGATGGCGATGGCCATGTCCATGTTGCCGGAGAAGTCGAAGTAGCCGACGGTGCCGCCGTAGATGCCGCGGTCGGCGGGTTCGATCTCGTCGATGATCTCGACGGCGCGCGGCTTGGGGGCTCCGGACAGGGTTCCTGCGGGGAAGGCGGAGGTGAAGACGTCGAAGGCGGTCATGTCCTTGTGGACCTTGCCGGTGACGGTGGAGCAGATGTGCATGATGTGGCTGAACCGTTTGATGTCCATGAGGGAGACGACCTCCACGCTGCTGGGTTCGCATACCCGGGACAGGTCGTTGCGGGCGAGGTCGACGAGCATGATGTGCTCGCTGCGCTCCTTGGGGTCCTCGAGCAGTTCGCGGGCGAGTCGGGCGTCCTCCTCGGGTGTGGCGCCGCGGGGGCGGGAGCCTGCGATGGGGAAGGTCATGGCGTGGCCGTCGTCGACCTTGATGAGGGTTTCGGGGCTGGAGCCGATGACGTTGAAGTCGCGTCCCTGGGCGTCGGTCAGGGCGAAGAAGTACATGTACGGGCTGGGGTTGAGGGTGCGCAGCACGCGGTAGACGTCGAAGGGGTCGGCAGGCGAGTCGATGTCGAGCCTCTGGGAGATGACGACCTGGAAGACGTCGCCGTCGACGATGTGCCGTTTGGCGGTTTCGACGGCGTGCTCGTAGTCGCTCTTGGCGGTGCGGAAGCGCAGTTCGGGCTGCGGGACGGTCGGGTCGAGGACGTTGACCTTGGATTCGTTGGCCGTGGGGGTGGCCGCGTCCCGCTGCATGTGTTCGAGACGGCGTACGGCGTCGTTGTAGGCGTCGCTCTCCCGTGTGGGCTGGTCGTCGAAGTTCACGGCGTTGGCGATGAGCCATACGGAGCCGTTCACGTGGTCGACGACGGCCATGTCGGTGGCGAGCGCGAGCACGGTTTCGGGCTGGCCGGTTTCGTCGGGGGCCTGGGCGCGCAGCGTGGGCTCCCAGTGGCGGATCGCATCCCAGCCGACGCTGCCGACGAGGCCGCTGGTCAGACTGGGCAGTCCTTCGATTCGGGGTGATGTAAGGAGTCGGAGGGTGGCGTGGGCCACGTCGAGTACGTCGCCCTCGGTGGGGACGCCGAGCGGTACGGTGCCGAGCCAGTCGGCCTGGCCGTTGTTGGAGCGCAGCTGTGCGATGGAGTTGACGCCGATGAAGGAGTATCGGCTCCAGGAGCCGCCGTATTCGGCGGATTCGAGGATGAAGGTGCCGCTGCGCCCCGCGGCGAGACGTTCGTAGAAGCCGACGGGAGTCAGTGAGTCGGCGAGCAGGCGGCGGACCACGGGGATCACGCGGTAGCCTTCGGCGGCGAGCCGGTGGAAGGTGTCGCGATCCGGCCAGGTCTGTCCCCAGTGCAGGTTCTTCACGCTGTTGGTGTTCTCGCTCATGCCTGAGCCTCCTCGTTGTTGTCGTCCTGGTCGCGCTCGCCGATGACGACGGGCAGCTGGCCGCCTTCCTCGAAGCAGGAGCGTTTGCCGGTGTGGCAGGCGGCTCCCACCTGGTCGACTTCGACGAGGATGGCGTCGCCGTCGCAGTCGAGGGCGAGGCTCTTGACGTACTGGCGGTGTCCGGAGGTATCGCCCTTGCGCCAGTATTCCTGACGGGAGCGGGACCAGAAGGTGACGCGTCCGGTGGTCAGGGTGCGGCGGAGCGCCTCCTCGTTCATGTAGCCGACCATGAGCACTTCCCGAGTGTCGTATTGTTGGATTACCGCGGCCACCAGTCCTTTGGCGTCCTTTTTCAGTCGTGCCGCGATCCTGGGGTCGAGGCTGGTGGTGTTGTCGTAGTCGTTGCGCTGTTCCTGCATCATGTCCTGCACTGTCGTTCTATATCGTGTGTTGTATCTGTCCGTCTATCGTCTGCCATGCGACGTCCGGCGTCGCACATCACGGACGGATATCGGCTGGTTATCGGACTTCGTAGCCGTGGGCGGCGAGTTCCTTCTTGACGTCGCTGATGGTGATCTGGCCGAAATGGAAGACCGATGCGGCGAGTACCGCGTCGGCGCCGGCCTTGATCGCCGGTGGAAAGTCCTCGGCCTTGCCGGCGCCGCCGCTGGCGATGATCGGGATCGATACCTCGTTGCGGACCTTTTCGATCATCTCGAGGTCGAAGCCGTTCTGTGTGCCGTCGGCGTCCATGGAGTTGAGCAGGATCTCGCCGGCGCCGAGCTCCTCGGCCCGCCTGACCCACCACAAGGCGTCGATGCCCGTGGATTTGCGACCGCCCATCGTGGTCACTTCGAATCCGGACTTGGTGTGCCGTTCGCCGCGCTCGCGGCGGGCGTCCACCGACAGGACCAGCACCTGGCGTCCGAACCGGGTGGAAACGTCGCTGATCATCTGCGGATTGTTGATGGCGGCCGTGTTGACGCCGACCTTGTCCGCGCCGCAGCGCAGCAGCATGTCGACGTCGTCGACCGTACGCACGCCTCCGCCCACGGTGAGGGGGATGAACAGCTCCTCGGCAGTACGACGGACCACGTCGTACATCGTCTGCCGGTGTGAACTGGATGCCGTCACGTCGAGGAACGTGAGCTCGTCGGCACCCTGCCGATAGTATTCCGCGGCGAGCTCGACCGGGTCTCCGGCATCTCGCAGGTTTTCGAAATGGACGCCCTTGACCACACGTCCAGCATCCACATCAAGACATGGAATCACTCTCACCGCCAGCGACATGTTTACCCCTTTGCGCTTGTAATCGTGTGCACTGGGCAACAGGTTAACGTCACTCTCAGACGGTTCGGCGGTTTCACCGGGCTCATGCCCACATGGTGAAACCGCCGGGATGGTGCGCGTCATCGCGCCGGGATCATGCGTGCCGTTCCATGGTCTTGGCGGCGAGCTGCCCGCATGCGCCGTCGATGTCGGAGCCTCGGGTGTCGCGTAGCGTGGCCGTGATGCCGGCACGGTGCAGGATGTCGAGGAACGTGCGCTCGTCCTGCGGGTCCGAGGCCGTCCACTTGGATCCCTCGATCGGGTTCAGGGGAATCGGGTTGACATGAGCCCAGTCGTCACCGTAATGGTTGAGCCGGTTCGCGAGCTGTCTTGCGTGGATGGCCTGGTCGTTGATGCCGCGCATCAGCGCGTATTCGATGCTCACCCGGCGTTTGGTCGCCAGATAGTAGTCGTGCGCCGCGTCAAGCACCTGCGTGGTGTTGAACCGGCGGTTCATCGGCACGAGCTCGTCGCGAAGCTTGTCGTTGGGCGCGTGCAGCGACACCGCGAGACGTACGGGAAGCCCCTCTGCCGCCAGTTTCCTGATGCCGGGGACCACGCCCACGGTGGAGACGGTGATGTTGCGGGCGGAGATGCCGAATCCTTCCGGCGCCGGAGCGCTGATCTGCCGGACGGCGGACAGCACGGAACGGTAGTTGCCCATGGGCTCGCCCATGCCCATGAACACTACGTTGCTCAGACGCCCCGGTCCCCCGGCGATCTCGCCGTCGCGCATCTGGGCCGCGGCCACACGCACCTGTTCGAGGATCTCGCCGGTGGACATGTTGCGGGTCAGGCCCAGCTTGCCGGTCGCACAGAACGGGCAGCCCATGCCGCAGCCCACCTGACTGGAGATGCACAACGTGGCGCGGTTGGGGTATCGCATGAGCACGGATTCGATACGGGAACCGTCGAACAGGCTCCACAGGGTCTTGACCGTCATGCCCTGATCGGCCTTCTGCTGGAGCATCGGCGTGATCAGCGTGGGGAAGAACGCCTCCGCGGCCGCACCCCGCTTGGCGGCCGGGAAATCGGTGAACTCCTCGGCGTTGACGTCGAAGTGCGCGAAGTAATGGTTCGCCAGCTGCTTGACGCGGAACTTCGGCAGACCGAGCGCCTTGGCCGTTTGGATGCGCTCGTCCTGCGTCATGTCCGCGAAGTGCACGGGCGGCTTGCCTCGTCGCGCATGGTCCTTGGACAGAATGTCCCTGAACGCGCCTTCGGCGCCACCGGAAGTGATGCCGGTCTCGATCTCCTCGTTCATGCTCTCCCCTATTCGCCTTATCACCTATATGCGTTTTACCGACCGGACATCCTATCACAGGCCGGTCGCGGCCAGCGTGATGCAGATGAACGGAGCGGCCATGAGAATGGAGTCGACACGGTCCAGTACGCCGCCATGCCCCTTGAGCAGGTGTCCCATGTCCTTGATGCCAAGATCACGCTTGAGCATGGATGCACACAGATCGCCGAACGTGCCCACCACGCCGACCAGCACACCGAGCAGCACGGTCACCCACCAGCGGCTCGTCCAGACCGCCTGATCATAGGTGATCAGGAAGATGACCAGAGAGCCAAGGAAGCAGAACAGGATGGATCCCAGCAGACCCTCCACTGACTTCTTCGGGGAGATGCGTGGGGACAGCTTGTGCCGGCCCAGCCATGCTCCGAACACGAGTCCGCCGATGTCGCCCAGCGAGGGGACGAACACGAGGAAGAACGCGTGGGCCACCGGATGCTCCCAAGTCAGCGGCAGAACGATGAAGCACGCCAGGAACGGCACATACATCATGGTGAACAGCGAGACGCTGACATTCGTCAGACGGGCGACCTGATGGGACTCCGCATCGACATTGAATGACGAGAACTCACGCATCTGCGCGTCCGCGTTCGACAGTTTCGACGCGACCGCCATGGACACCCGGCGTCCTACCATGCTCAGCCGGGTCGAGGCGGTAAGCGCCACGACGACCAGAGCCACGGAAACGGTCGCCGACATCGCGGCGATGTGGTTGGGGAACGCGTAGGTGGAGACCAGCGTCACGGCGGACGCCAGCCACAGCGTCAACACCGGGATGCGGATGCCCACCGTCGCGAAATCGACGCGCAGCTCCCACAGTGCCAGGATCATGAAGACGACGACGAGGCCGACGAAGACATCGACGCTCATCAACAGGCTGGCCAGGATCAGTACGACGAGCAATGCTCCCGTACCGATGGCCTGCGGCATGTTCCTGCCGGTGCGCTTGTTGATGGAGTCGATGGCCTCCTCGGCCTCTTCCTTGCGTTTGGATGTGCTCATTGCAGCGTGTCGAGACGATCAGACCTCGAGGATTTCCTTTTCCTTGGCGGCAAACAGGGCATCGATCTCGTCGGTGACCTTCTTGGTCGCCTTGTCGAGCTCCTTCTGCAGACGATTGCCCTCGTCCTCGCCCATATCGCCGTCCTTGACCGCGGCCTCGATGGATTCCTTGGTCTTGCGGCGGATATTGCGAATGGCGACCTTGCCGTCCTCGGCCTTGCCCTTGGCGAGCTTGACGTATTCCTTGCGACGATCCTCGGTCAGCTCGGGCAGCGTGACGCGAATCACGTTGCCGTCACGGTTCGGGTTCACGCCGAGATCGGAGTCACGCAGCGCCTTCTCGACCGCGGATGCCTGGGACACGTCGAACGGGGTGATGGCAAGGGTGCGGGGCTCGGGAACGCCGATGGTCGCCATCTGCTTGAGCGGAGTCGGGGCGCCGTAGTAGTCCACCACGATGCCATTGAGCAGCGCCGGATTGGCACGGCCGGTGCGGATGCCCGCGAAGTTCTCCTTGGTGGACTCGACCGTCCTGCCCATCTGCGTGGTCGCCTGATCAACGATGGTTGCCATGTTGTCTCCTTATTGCCGGTACGCCATAGGCGTACAATTGAAATCTTTATGAACGAGGACTACTTCGTCTCGGAGTCCACCGCGCCGACCAGCGTGCCCAGAGGCTGACCGGTGAGCGCCGCGGTGACGTTGCCTGCGCCCTCGAGTCCGAACACGCGAATGTTCATGGCATTGTCCCTGGCCATGGACAGCGCCGAAGCGTCCATCACCGCCAGATTGTCGACAAGCGCGCGATTGTAGCTGAGCTTGGTGAACATGCGGGCCTCGGGATCCTTGTTCGGATCCGCGGTGTACACGCCATCCACACCGTTCTTGCCCATCAGCACCTCATCGCAGTGGATCTCCAGGGCGCGCTGGATGGACACGGTGTCCGTGGAGAAGTACGGCATGCCGGCGCCGGCGCCGAAGATCACCACACGACCCTTCTCGAGATGGCGGATGGCCTTCAGCGGAATATAGGGCTCGGCGACCTGGGTCATGTGAATCGCGGACTGGACTCGGGTGGCCTGTCCCTCCTGCTCCAGGAAGTCCTGCAGCGCGAGGCAGTTCATCACCGTGCCGAGCATGCCCATATAATCGCCGCGGGAACGGTCGATACCGGCCTGCTGCAGCTGGGCTCCACGGAAGAAGTTGCCGCCGCCCACGACGATCGCCACCTGCACGCCCTGTCGGACGGCAGCGGCGATCTCGGAAGCGATACGACGGACCACCTTGGGATCGATGCCCACATGGCCGCCGCCGAATGCCTCGCCGGAAAGCTTGAGAAGAACCCTGCGTCCGTTCTGACCGCCGCTATGCGTGTCATGGGAACAGTTGTCAGACATACCACACCTTTCGTCTGTGCAAAAACCGTATTTAATCGTAACCGTGAACGCTGACATCATCGGTACCGACACTACGAAAAAGGACGATCCCGCACAAGACGGAATCGTCCTCTCATTCACCGGACGGTTGTCGATGGATCACCGGCATCCGACGGTCGCGATGTTGCCGCGTGCGAAGGATCAGGCCTCCGCGCCCTTGCCGACCTCGAGACGGGCGAAGGCCAGAGCCTGGCCACCGGCCTGCTTGAACAGGTCGCCGACGGTCTTGGACGGATCCTTGACGAACTGCTGCTCCAGCAGCACGTTCTCCTTGAAGAAGGCGTTGAGACGACCCTCGACGATCTTCGGCACGATCTTCTCGGGCTTGCCCTCGGCCAGGGACTTCTCGGTGGCCACGCGACGCTCGGACTCGACGATGTCGGCCGGAACGTCCTCGCGGGTCAGCCACTTGGCATCCATGGCGGAGATCTGCAGGGCGGCCTCGTGAGCCACGGCGGCACCGGCCTCGTCGGTGGCGATCATGGCCACGATGCTCGGCGGCATCTCGGCGGACTTCTTGTGGGCGTAGATCTCCACGTGCGGGCCTTCGAGCTTGGCGAACTGGCCGAGCTTGACGTGCTCGCCGAACAGGGCGGCGGCTTCCTCAATGGCTTCCTTGACGGTGCCATCCTCGGCGGGGGCGGCCAGCACCGCCTCGGCGTCGGCGGCCTCAGCCTTGACGGCGTCGGCGAGGATGCCATCGGCGAACTCCACGAACTTCGGGGTCTTGGCCACGAAGTCGGTCTCGGAGTTGAGCTCGGCGGCGTAGCCGACCTGGCCGTTGGCGGAATCGACCACGGTGGAGGCGATGGTGCCTTCCTGAGCCTTGCGGCCCTCGCGCTTGCCGGCGGCCTGGATGCCCTTGGCGCGGATGATTTCCTTGGCGCGGGCGACGTCACCTTCAGCCTCGGTAAGAGCCTTCTTGACGTCCATCATGCCGGCACCGGTGTCTTCACGAACCTGCTTGATGAGAGCGGCAGTGATCTTTGCCATAGCTTGTTGTCTCCTCAGTACATAGGCGACCGTGTTATCACGGTCGCTACCATCATAAACATCAGCCGTCCCCTTTTCGGCGGACGGCTGAAGTCAGGTCACTCGGCCTTGGATTCCTCGGCGGCCTCGGCGGCGGGAGCCTCCTCGGCGCCCTCCTTCTTCAGCAGCTCGGTCTCCCACTCGGCCATCGGCTGAGCGTCGGCCTTGCCGTCGGCCTTGGCGCCGGCCTTGCCGGAACGCTCCAGCAGACCATCGGCCACGGCGTCGGCCATCAGGGAGGTGAGCAGCTCAACGGCGCGGATGGCGTCATCGTTGGCCGGGATCGGGTAGTCCACGAGATCGGGATCGGTGTTGGTGTCGACCAGGGCGACCACGGGGATGTGCAGCTTGTGCGCTTCCTCGACGGCCAGGGATTCCTTGTTGATGTCGACCACGAACAGAGCGGAGGGGGTACGGTTCATGTTGCGGATACCGCCCAGCTGCTTGACCAGCTTGTCCTTCTCGCGCTCGAGGAGCAGCAGCTCCTTCTTGGTCAGACCGGAGGAGTGAACGTCGGAGAAGTCCATCTCCTCGAGTTCCTTCATACGGGCCACGCGAGTGCTCACGGTCTGGAAGTTGGTGAGCATGCCGCCGAGCCAGCGCTCGGAAACGTACGGCATGTTGACGCGGGTGGCCTGGGCGCTGATCGCCTCGGCGGCCTGCTTCTTGGTGCCGACGAACAGCACGGTGCCGTTGTGGGCGACGGTCTGCTTGATGAAGTCGTAGGCCTTGTCGATCAGATCGAGGGACTTGAACAGATCGATGATGTGGATGCCGTTGCGCTCCATCAGGATGTACTGCTTCATCTTGGGGTTCCAACGGCGGGTCTGGTGTCCGAAGTGAACGCCAGCCTTGAGCATCTGGCTCATGGTGATCTGTGCCATGATATACCTTTCTTGTCGGTTCTTTCCTGGCCATGCGCGCCTGCGTGCAACTTCCAACGGGAAGCCGACCGACACAGGCCGTCGCCGACATGGCGCGTAATCACGTGCCGGTTAGGGAATACTTGGGAGGTCATCCACGTCTGCGACTACACGGATGACCAAAATGACACGCAAGTCACGATTATATCATGAGACACGCTGGAATGTCACCTGGAGCGCATGAGTCGCAACGCCTCGCGACGTTCCTCCTTTTCCAGACGATCGAGGTAGACATGGCCGTCAAGATGATCGCACTCATGCTGCAGCATGCGGCCCATAAGCCCCTTGCCCTCAAGCACCACGCGCTTGCCGTCCAGATCGATGCCGGTGACCCTGGCGTAGTCGGCGCGACGGGTCTTGTACCACAGGCCGGGAACTGACAGGCATCCCTCGTCGCCGTACTGTTCGCCGCTCGTCTCCTCGAGCACCGGATTGAGCACATAACCGATCCTGCCCTCGATGTTGTATGAGAACGCACGCAGGCTCACACCGATCTGGTTGGCGGACAGACCCGCACGTCCGGGATCGTCCACGGTCTGCAGCAGATCCGTCACCAGTCTCTCAATCGCCGGAGTGATGGTCGTGATCTCATCGCACGGGGTGCGGAGAACCGGGTCGGGAACCACTCTGATCTGCCTGATAGCCACGGGGCATTACTCCTTGTCACTCGTCTTGTCGGCGTTTTCGCCATCCTCCAGCGTACCGGACTCCCCCGCCCGGGCCTCCTGGTCCTCATCGAACGACTTGAGTCGTTTCGACACGACGTTCAGGGAATCGCCCATGCTTTTCGCCTGATCGATGACCGGCTCCAGACGCTCGCCGGCCTCCTTGATGCGGGGCAGCGCGTTCTCCTGCACCCTCTCCAGGAACTGGGCGGACGCGGTCGGCTGGGGACGCGAACCGGACTTCGGGGCATACAGCACCTTGTCGATCACCTCGGCATACCGCTTGAGCACCGCGGGACGAACAACCTTCATGCTCGGGGTGAGCGTGCCGTCATCCTGATTGAAGTCGCGATCGAGGATGACGAACTTGCGTACGGATTCGGCACGGGAGACCGTGGCGTTCGCCTGATCCACGTACTGCTGGACGAAGGCGCGTACAGCATCGCTGTCGGCGATCTCCTCCGGGGTCATGGAGCCATCGAGCCCCTGGGATTCCATCCACGAGGCGAGCATGTCCGGATCCAATGCGATCAACGCGGAGATGAACGGACGACCATCTCCGATCACGACGGCATGAGACACGATCGGACAGGTGGCGATGGTGTCCTCCAGCGGAGCCGGAGAGACGTTCTTGCCACCCGCAGTGATGATGATGTCCTTCTTGCGGCCGGTGATGAAGGTGAAGCCGCGGTCGTCGATACGGGCGAGATCGCCGGTGTGCAGCCATCCGTCGGGCTGCAGCACCTCGGCGGTGAGCTCGGGCTGACGGTAATAGCCCAAGAACACGCTCGCGCCACGGATCATAAGCTCGTCGTCATCGGCCAGTTTCACCTCCATGCATCCGGGAAGGCCGACAGAACCGATCTCATTCGCATCCTGGAAGTTCACCATGCACGGCGCCGCGGTCTCGGTCATGCCGTAGCCCTGAATGAACGTGATGCCGTCGAAGCCGTTGAAGAAATGCGCCAGATCGATGTTCAACGGAGCGCCGCCGCATGCCAGATACTTGAGGTTCGGTCCGAGCGCGGAACGAATCGAGGAGCCCACCGTCTTCATGTAGAACGCATGACGGATCCGGTCGGCCACCGAATGATGCCCGTTCTCCTGCTCCTGCTTCGACCACTGCACGAAATGGTTGACGGCATTGGCGAAGATTCGGCCGCTCATACCGGTTCCGGCCTTCTGCGATGCGGCGTTGTACACCTTTTCGAAGACTCGGGGCACACCGAGCAGATAGGTGGGCTTGAACCCGCGCAGATCCGCCAGCAGATGCTTGGCGCCGGGAATATAGCCGACCACGCCATGGGAACCGATCGCCACGTACTGGATGTACCGGGCGAAGCAGTGCGCCAGCGGCAGGAACAGCAAAAGCCTGCTGGGCTGGTAGAGCATGTCGTTGAGCACCTCATAGCCGTTGAGCACGGTGTGGGTGAAGTTGCGATGCGACAGCATCGCCCCCTTCGGCTTGCCGGTGGAACCGGACGTGTAGACGATCGTGGCAAGATCGTCCGCCCTGACGCGGGCGATGGCCTCGTCGAGATCATCGTCGTTCACCGACTTGCCGAAGTCGGAGATCGCGGCAACGCCGTCGGCCTTGAAGTTGAACACGTATCCCAACGAATCGTGATCCTTGCGGATCAGCTCCAGCGTCTGCGCGTGCTCATGATCGCCGGCGAAGGCGATTCGCGGCTCCACATCCTCGATGATGTTCGCCGCCTGCTTGGCGGAATCGGTTTCGTAGATCGGCACGCTGACCACGCCGATGGCCGCGCACGCAAAATCGACGACACCCCATTGGTAGCAGGTGGGCGAATAGATCACGATGCGATCCCCGGGGTGAACGCCAAGACCCATCAGGCCCTTGGCGACCCCACGGACCGCATCGAGCATCTCCCCCGCCTTGACATCATGCCACTGTCGTGACTCATCCTGCCACTGGGCGATGAGATCATCCGGATCCCGTTCGACCCTGTGGGCAAGCAGCGAATAGATCGTGTCCTTTTCCGTGGTGGGATGAATGACATCCACCGAATATTCACGCAGCATAGGCACCATCATAGCTTCACCGGCGTCGATGGCGCCGCATCTTCGTGCAAGGAAACCGGATCGAGGAGAGGAAGCCGATCAGCCGAAGTCCAGCACCGTGCACAGCCAGCGACCGCCCCTGCGGCGCAACACCAGACTCACCCGGTAGTCGTCATACCCCACCGACAGGCCGACGCACGCATCGAAGCAGTCGCGGTTGACCACGGTGCCGAACAGATATGTCGGCACCGACGGCATATGCCGGTGCAGCGGCCCCTCGTTGGCGTCGCCCTGCACGAGCTGCGAGAAGTACAGAATGCGGTCAAGGCTGTCATTGGTGACGAAGCGTTCCAGCATACGTCCGGGAAGACGGCCACGAATGACATCGGCTCCCAGACATGCCAGCCGGCACGCCTTGACCGCGAGATCCATGCTTTCCTGGATGCCGATGTCCTTCGGCACGAGGCGGCTTACCCTCATACGGACGCCGCCCTCCGCATTCTCCCCATAGAAATTCGGAACGACAAACGAAAACGCCATGTCTTCTTCATTGAAGCGTGAATTGAATTGCTCTGCCGAATCAGGCTCTTTGCCCTTCATCTCGGTCCTCCTTTATAGGGGGATTTACACGCAAGCGGAACTGCCCGTGCATCCCCCTTCGTCCACAGATTGCCCCCTTTGCCGGTCTCGGTCAACTCGCGCTTCATAAAATGTGGATAAATCTCAGGATATTTCCGTGCTTTGTCCGCAAGATCACATTTTCGCGGGCGCCGGCGCGCCGTCAACACCCGCTTCGGACCGTCGATTCATTACCGAACAACACGACGTCTAGTAATGAATCGACGATCAGAGCCCGGCGTCGGCGGCGCTGATGTACCCCGCGTCGATCAGAGCGCTCTTGAGATTGCTGGCGGACACGCTCTGCAGCGACAGATGAATGGTCGGCACCTGCGTGCCGTTCATCTCGGTGGTGCCGGACAACGACAGGTCCTTCACCGACGTCAGCTTTCTGTCGTCGTTCAGGGCTACGCTCGCTGTGGCGATGGCCTTCGCATAGTCGTCACGACGTTCCAGACCGGTGCTCCACTGCTGGCCGTTGACCACCGCGGCAAGATTCGACGGATAGGCGCCGTATCCGGTCACGATCGGCCATGCCGGATCATCCACGACCGGAGTGCTCTGATCATCACCGGACGTGTCTTCAGCGCCGTCCGGCTCCTCCGTCTGCTCGGATTCCGTCTTCTGGGGCTCGGGAACCTTTTCCTTCTTCAGATCCTTGTTGCCGGCGATGTTGTCGACGATGCCGCCGATGGTGATCTTCGGGTTGATGTCGGCCGCGGTTCCCTCATAGCCGAGGTCCGCGAGCGCGGCCGTGGCTCCTGAGGCGACCAGGTCGTTCATGGCGAGGACTCCGTCGATGGGCTGATGGGTGTGGGTGTCGGTTTTCAGTCGGGTGGTGAGTGCCGCTTGTGCGGAGTCTTTGTCGGTTCCGGTGAAGGTGATCTGGTTCCAGCTGGTTTCGTCGCTGGTGGTGTTGAGGAGGCCGGATGGACTGACGGCGGCTCCGGTGGCGAAGTAGGGGCCGAGGACTTCCCATATGCCGGCGAAGGCTTCCTGGTCGGCGGTGTCGTCGCCGTTGGAGGGGAGGAGGATTTCGATGCTTTTGGGGTTGTCTTTAGTGGCTTTGGAGAGGACGAGTTTGTCTGCGAGCAGGGATGCCTGGGTGTGGGCGATTTCCCGGATTGTGGACATGCCGACGTAGGCGTCGGGGGTGTAGCCGTCGATGGTGTTGGATACGAGGATCACGTGGATTCCGTCGTCTTTGGCTTTGGCGAGGGCCTGGGAGAGGCTGGCTGCCTGTTGGGCCTGGGTGGTGTCGTCGCCGGTGGTGTCGTCGGTGGATGTCCGTAGGGTTTGGGTGATGTAGTCGCCGTATTGGCGGGTGGTGTCGTCGGGCTGGGCGACGGGTGCGATGATGATGGTTGCGGGTCGGTTGTCGTCACGGTTGTCGATGTAGTCGGTGACGGCTTTGGTTTGGTCGTCGAGGGTTTTGGATTTGACGGTTGTGATGTCCTTGTCGGAGAAGCCGTCGTCGTTCAGAGCGTTTTCGAGGGCGGCGCTGAGTTTGGTCCATTTGTTCAGCGGGGTGCTCTGTGAGAGGGTGATGCCGTCGTTGGGCAGGAGGATTGCGGCCTGTCCGGTGTCGGTGGTTGTGGAGGCCGTGGTGGTTGGTGTGGGGTCGGGTTGTTGTTGGCCGCAGGCTGTGAGAGACCATAGCATTGCCGTTCCGGTTAGCAGCGCGATGATTTTCGCACCCCAATCGTTCCTTCCGCGCACAACATCACTTCCTTCGGTAGGACCCGGGTCATCCCGTGTCTGTCAAAGCTGGCTATGGGCATTCTAGGGCATTTTCCCGACTCGGAACAATGAATGCCGGTCGGCATTGTCTGTCGACCGGCATTCTGGTGTCGTGCTGATCAGCGGGGTCGCTGGTCGGGTGTGTCCTAGGCGAGGGCCTTGGCGAGTTCCTCGTCGAGGGCGTCCATGAAGCCTTCGGTGTCGAGCCATGGCTGGTCGGGGCCAATGAGCAGGGCGAGGTCCTTGGTCATGCGGCCGGATTCGACGGTGGATACGATGACGTGTTCCAGGGTTTCGGCGAAGTGCGCGACTTCCGGGGTGCCGTCGAGCTTGGCGCGGTGCTTGAGGCCGCCGGTCCAGGCGTAGATGGAGGCGATCGGGTTGGTGGAGGTCTTTTCGCCCTTCTGCCAGCGACGGTAGTGGCGGGTGACGGTGCCGTGGGCGGCTTCGGCTTCGACGGTCTGCCCATCGGGGGTCATGAGCACGGAGGTCATGAGGCCGAGGGAGCCGAAGCCTTGGGCGACGGTGTCGGACTGTACGTCACCGTCGTAGTTCTTGCACGCCCATACATAGCCGCCGTGCCATTTCAGGGAGCTGGCCACCATGTCGTCGATCAGACGGTGCTCGTAGGTCAGGCCTTCCTGTTCGTAACGTTCCTTGTATTCCGTTTCGAAGATCTCGGCAAACAGGTCCTTGAATCGTCCGTCGTAGGCCTTCAGGATGGTGTTCTTGGTGCTCAGGTATACCGGGTAGTGGCGGAGCAGGCCGTAGTTGAAGCATGCGCGGGCGAAGCCCTTGATCGACTCGTCGAGGTTGTACTGGACCTGGGCCACGCCGGAGCCGGGATAGTCGAAGACGACGTGTTCGATGGGCTCGCTGCCGTCCGCGGGGGTGAAGGTGATGGTCAGACGACCTTCTCCGGGAACGCGGAAGTCCGTGGCCTTGTACTGGTCGCCGAATGCGTGACGGGCGACGACGATCGGCTTGGTCCAACCGGGTACGAGTCGGGGAATGTTGGAAATGACGATCGGCTCGCGGAAGATGGTACCGCCGAGAATGTTGCGGATCGTGCCGTTGGGGGACTTCCACATCTTCTTGAGTCCGAATTCCTCCACGCGGGCCTCGTCCGGCGTGATGGTGGCGCATTTGACGCCCACGTGTTCGCGCTGGATGGCCTTGGCGGCGTCGATGGTCACCTGGTCATCGGTGGCGTCGCGGTTTTCGATGCCGAGGTCGTAATAGTCGAGATCGACGTCAAGATACGGCAGGATCAGACGGTTCTTGATGTCCTTCCAGATGACGCGGGTCATCTCGTCGCCGTCGAGTTCGACGACCTTGCCTTCGACTTTGATTTTCGCCATGAACGTTGCTCCTTTTACTCAAGGCACGATCATTGATTGGGTCACAATGACAGTGTCCTTCATACCGGATTCATGTTTCGTTCGTCGGAAACGTCCATAAATCGTAAGATTCGCACTTTTCCGTCGCTACGCCGCATTAGCCTAGGATGCATGACTCAAGAGACTGAAATCGGCCTGGGAAAGTCCGGCCGCATGTGCTATTCGCTGGATGATGTCGCCATCGTCCCCTCCCGCCGAACCCGCGATCCCGAGGATGTTTCCACCTCCTGGCAGGTCGATGCCTATGAGTTCGACATTCCGGTCATCGGTGCACCGATGGACTCCGTGATGAGCCCGAAGACCGTGATCGAGCTTGGACGGCTCGGCGGCCTGGGAGTGCTTGATCTCGAGGGTCTGTGGACTCGTTACGACGATCCCGAGCCGCTGCTCAAGGAGATCGCCGAAGCGCCCGCCGAGGAGAGCACGGCTCGCATGCAGCAGTTGTACACGGCTCCGATCAGGGCGGACCTGATCACGCAGCGTCTGCATGAGATTCGTGAGGCCGGGGTCACCGTGGCCGGTGCTTTGACTCCGCAGCGTACGCAGGAGTTCTATTCCACCGTGATCGAGGCCGGTGTTGATCTGTTCGTGATCCGTGGCACTTCGGTCTCCGCGGAGCACGTCTCTCGTACGCATGAGCCGTTGAACCTGAAGAAGTTCATCTATGAACTCGACGTGCCGGTGATCGTCGGTGGCGCCGCCACCTATCAGGCGGCACTGCACCTGATGAGGACCGGTGCCGCAGGCGTGCTGGTGGGCATTGGCGGCGGCGCTGTCTCCACCATGCGCACGACGATCGGCATGCACGCTCCGATGGCCACCGCCATCGCCGACGTGGCTGCCGCGCGCCGTGACTACATGGACGAATCCGGCGGCCGTTACGTGCACGTGATCGCCGATGGCGGCATGGGAACCTCCGGCAATTTCGTCAAGTCCTTCGCTCTTGGCGCGGACGCCGTTATGCTGGGCGTGCCGCTGGCCCGTGCCACCGAGGCCCCCGGCCATGGCGAACATTGGGGAGCCGAAGCCCGTCACGCCGAACTGCCGCGCGGATGCCGCTACCATGTCGGCACCGTCGGCGACATGAACCAGATCCTATTCGGGCCGAGCGACCGCACCGATGGCACGATGAACTACATCGGCGCGCTCCGTCGCGCGATGGCCTACACCGGCTACATCGATGTCAAGGAATTCCAGCGCTGCGGCGTAGCGGTGACCCCCTACGAGCAGATCTGATTTTCCTGAAATCGTTTCGTGATCGTACATGGGAACGGCTGTGATGCCCGTTATTGCGGAAATGCATCACAGCCGTTTTCGTATGTATACGCTCATGAATTGTCATCTACGGGTTTCAACGCGATACGCTGCGGCCTGACCGCGTGCTCGGGATTCCGATACTGCCGCTTCCCTTGGCGCAGCCCCCAGTGAAGACAATTCCCGTCGCAATGATCGGAATGCCCATCGACCCTGCCGAAGGACTCCCCTTTCCGTAATATCGTTCCGACCGGCAACATCGTCGTTGCTGGCTCATAGGTTGTCGATATTCCATCCCCATGATCGATGGTCAGCACATTCTTCCCACCGACCTGTCCGGCGAACGTCAATATCCCCGATGACGGCGAAAACAATTCCGTTCCCGATGACGCTTGAAGATCAAGGCCGCGATGTCCGGCAAGCCAAGGTTTCGGTGGATTGTCAAACCGTTGAACAAGATTCGGATTCCCTTCAACCATGATCGGCCAGCCGAACCCCATCCCGCATCCCATCGTCGCATATGCAAGATCCCCGTACGGGAAAGCAGCGAATCCCATGAACGTCAGCATAACGAGCAGCAATCCGGTAACCAGATTTCTTCGTTGCCGTTGCCGTTCACGATCTCGCCCCCGCAGCAATCGGAACAGCCGCATTCGACGATGATCATCGTTGTTCTGAGTCATGGTGTCCTCCTTGAACCGGTAGTTTGCCGCTATTCAAGAGAACCGAATATGTTTCGTACAAACCAGAATCCTCGACCAATGTGGTCGAATGGACCCCACCCGATACGACAAAGGATCAGCGGGAAAGACAGGTATACATAAAAAAATCCCGGTGATCGTGTCGATCACCGGGCTTATAACGTTTTGATGCGGTGGTGTGCTACTCTCCCACACCCTGTCGGGTGCAGTACCATCGCCGTGCCAGGTCTTAGCTTCCGGGTTCGGAATGGGACCGGGCGTCTCCCCTGGGCCATGACCGCCGCAAAACCTTGAAA